>NZ_JAKNQY010000024.1 GCF_024494355.1 Pseudomonas sp. Q11
CGCTGAAAGCCTGGACCGTGAAAAAGTTACTCATCTGCGTTCGGTCAAGGGGATCGGTCTGGTTACGGCGGCCAGTGTAATGGCCTATCTTCCTGAGCTTGGCGAGGTTGGCCGGCATCAGATCGCTGCATTGGCAGGCATCGCCCCCTATAACGACGATAGCGGCACGCACAAAGGCAAGCGCTACATCAGCGGAGGTAGGTTCGCCGCTAGGCGTGCTCTGTACATGGCCTGCTGGTCAGTGATCAGGTATCAGCCTGACTTTAATGCGCGGTATAAGGCGCTTCGCGAGAAAGGTAAATGCGCCAAGGTTGCGCTCATCGCATGCATGCGTGTCTTGCTGGTACGTCTAAACGCAATGATCCGGGATGGTTCTGAGTGGAAGGGCCGCGTCGCCTAAAGTGCGATCACGGAGACACCCTCAGATTTTGCATGGCCTGGAGCTGTGGGAGGCTTGCTGTCCCTGGAAACGATGGCTAAATAAATCATCCAAGACAGTTGCTCCCACAGTTCTCTGCGGTGTTCACCCATCGTGTTCACCACCAGAGCCCCTTGTGGGAGCGAGCCTGCTCGCGATGCAGGCGAACCTGTCTCCCAGGCTGGTCCCGACGTTATTCCAGCGCCGCCGCCGGGCCGAAGAATTCGTAGCGGCTCTGCCCGTCCGGCACGCCCAGTGCCTTGAGGTGGCGCTTCACAGCGGCCATGAAGCCTTTGGGCCCCAGGAAGTAGGCATCCAGGTCACGCTGCTCTGGCAACCATTTCGCCAGTTGCTCCTGGCTCAACAACCCGACCTTGTCAGCCGCCGGGCTCAAGCCGTCATCTTCGTCGTAGCAATAGAAGCGCTTGAGTTGTGGATGCCGCTGGGCCAGGTCATCGATCCAGTCGCGAAAGGCATGCGCGCCGCCATTGCGCGCGCAATGGATAAAATGCACAGGGCGTTCGGTTTGCAACGCCGCCTGCAACATCGCCAGGGTCGGGGTGATGCCGACGCCGCCGCTGATCAGTACCAGTGGCTTGTCGCTCTGGGTCAGGAAGAACTCCCCTGACGGCGGAAACAACTGGATGCTGCTGCCAATCGGGAAATGATGGTGCAGGTAGTTGGACACGCGCCCACCGGGCTCACGCTTGACGCTGATGCGATACTGACCGTTGTCCGCCAGGGCCGACAGGGAATAATTGCGGCGTACCTCCTCGCCATCCAACATCAGTTTCATGCCGATGTACTGGCCTGGTTCGGCTACCAGGATCGCTCCTTTGTCCGCCGGCTCGAAGTAGAAAGACGTGATTTCCGAGCTTTCCTGCACCCTGGCCGTCAGGATGAACTCACGCTCACCCCGCCAGCCGCCCGGTGCTGCGGCTTTCTGGTCATACATGCCAGCTTCGGCACCGATCAGGATATCGGCCAACTGGTTATAGGCAGCGCCCCATGCGGCAATCACTTGGGGGGTGGCAATCTCTTGACCCAATACCTCGGCGATCGCACGCAGCAAGCAGGAACCGACAATGGGGTAATGTTGGGGCTCGATCTGCAGGGCGACGTGTTTGTTGACGATTTTCGCCACCAGATCACCCAACTGATCGAGTTGGTCAATGTGCCGGGCATACATCAACACGCCGTTGGCCAGGGCACGGGGCTGATCACCGCTGGCCTGGTGAGCCTGGTTGAACAGCGGGCGCACCTGCGGATATTCGGACAGCATCATGCGATAGAAGTGAGTGATGAGCGCTTCACCACCGCTTTCAAGCAATGGCACGGTGGAGCGGATGATGGCGCGTTCTTCTCGGCTGAGCATAGGGTGATTCCTCGCAGGCTACAGAAATGGATACCTATGCCTTATCAGATTCCATGCCATAAAATTTATTGATATTTTTCAAATAATTACAAACAAGATAGTCATAAAGACACGGTACGCCGTATAGTCTTAAAGACCACATGGAGTCATTATGACCGCAACCTCCCTGCTAACCTCGCTGCTTCCACTGGTCGCCGACCTGTCTCGCGAATTGCCTGAAGGCGAGCGTTATCGTCGCCTGCTGGGCGCTTTGCGAGCGCTGCTGCCTTGCGACGCCGCCGCGCTGTTACGCCTGGACGGGGACTGCCTGATCCCTCTGGCGGTCGACGGCTTGAGTACAGACACACTGGGCCGGCGATTCCGGATCAGCGAACACCCACGTTTCCAGGCACTGCTGGCCAACCCGCAACCCACCCGCTTCGCCGCCGACAGTGACCTGCCCGATCCATACGACGGGTTGGTCGAGGGTCTTGATGAGCATCTGGAAGTCCACGACTGCATGGGCTGCCCACTGTTTGTCGACGAACGACCGTGGGGCCTGTTGACCCTCGACGCCCTGAACCCGGAACGCTTCGAGCCCATCGACCTGAGCGCCTTGCAGGCCTTTGCCAGCCTTGCCGCGGCCACGGTCAGCGCCGCCGAACGCATCGATCGCCTGGCCTTGAAAGCCGAAGACGAACATCGCCGCGCCGAGGTCTACCGCCAGGCCAGCGGCCAGCAACACCGCGACATGGTCGGCCAGAGCAAGGCCCACAAGCGATTAGTCGAAGAAATCAACCTGGTGGGTGGCAGCGACCTGACGGTACTGATCACCGGCGAAACCGGGGTCGGCAAGGAGCTGGTCGCCCAAGCCATACACGCGGCTTCCAAGCGCGCCGAGCAACCGCTTATCAGCCTCAACTGCGCCGCCTTGCCGGATACCCTGGTGGAAAGCGAACTGTTCGGCCATGTACGCGGCGCCTTCACCGGCGCCACGAACGACCGGAGCGGCAAGTTCGAACTGGCCGATGGCGGCACGTTGTTCCTCGATGAAGTGGGCGAGTTGTCCTTGACCGTGCAGGCCAAGCTGCTGCGAGTGTTGCAGAGCGGCCAGTTGCAACGCCTGGGCTCGGACAAGGAGCACCGGGTCGATGTGCGCCTGATCGCGGCCACCAATCGCGACCTGGCCGAAGAGGTGCGCAACGGGCGATATCGGGCCGACTTCTATCATCGCCTGAGCGTGTACCCGTTGCTGGTGCCGGCGCTACGGGATCGCGGGCGCGATGTGCTGCTGCTCAGCGGTTTCTTCCTGGAACAGAACCGTTCGCGCATGGGATTGGGCAGCCTGCGTCTGACCAGTGATGCCCAGGCTTCATTGCTGGCGTATGACTGGCCGGGGAATGTGCGTGAACTGGAGCACTTGATCGGGCGCAGCGCCTTGAAAGCCTTGGGCAGGTGCGCGGTGCGGCCAAAGATTCTCAGCCTCAGCGCCCAGGATCTGGACTTGCCCCAAAGCCCGGAGCAAAGTTCGGCACCTTTATCCGCTGGCCCTGCGCCTGCCATGGAGGGGGTCGCGGGGGACTTGCGCGAAGCCGTGGACGACTTTCAGCGCAAGCTGATCGTCGCCAGCCTGGAACGACACCAGCACAACTGGGCCAGCGCCGCCCGGGAACTGGGCCTGGATCGGGCTAACCTGGGGCGGATGGCCAGGCGGCTGGGGTTAAAATAGAACCTTTTCTGCCGCTGCGGCCCTTGTGGCGAGGGGATTTATCTCCTGGCCACAGCGTGTGTATTCACAGGCCGCTGACTTGAAATCGATTGTCTGTGGGTTTGGCCCTAAAGCCAGCCCCCAACGAGTCGATAACCCAATATCAAAAGCTGTTTTGGCGTTCTTCACGCTCGCCCCACCTTTTTCCACAGAAGGTTTTTATGTCTTCCAACAAAGGCCGCGCAGATTCACTTTCGCTTCTGCTGTTTACCTTGCGCAGCGGCAAGCTGATGGCAATCAACCTGCTCAAGGTCAGCGAAATCATTCCCTGCCCACCGCTGACCAAGCTGCCGGAGTCGCACCCGCACGTCAAAGGCATCGCGACCCTGCGCGGGGCCTCGTTGTCGGTGATTGACCTGAGCCGCGCCATTGGCGAACGGCCCCTGGAAGATCCCGACGGCGGATGCCTGATCGTCACTGATGTGAGTCGCTCCAAGCAGGGCTTGCATGTGCAGGCGGTGAGCAAGATCGTGCATTGCCTGACCACCGACATCAAACCACCGCCTTTCGGCTCAGGCGGCGTCCGCGCCTTCATCACCGGTGTGACTTCAGTGGATGGCACGCTGGTGCAGGTGCTGGACATCGAAAAAGTCATCCACGGCATCGCCCCGGCGCAAATTGAAACCGCGCCCACCGAACTGAGCATGGAAGACGCCGAAGTCCTGGGCAACGCGCGGATCCTGGTGGTCGATGACAGTCAGGTAGCGTTGCAACAATCGGTACACACCTTGCGTAACCTCGGCCTGCAATGCCACACCGCTCGCAGCGCCAAGGAAGCCATCGAATGCCTGCTGGACCTGCAAGGCACTGCGCAACAGATCAACCTGATCGTCTCGGACATCGAAATGTCGGAGATGGACGGCTATGCCCTCACCCGGACCTTGCGGGAAACACCGGATTTCGCCCACCTCTACGTGTTGCTGCACACCTCGCTGGACAGCGCCATGAACAGTGAAAAGGCTCGACTATCCGGCGCCAATGGAGTGCTGACCAAGTTCTCCTCACCGGAGCTGACCAAGTGCCTGATCACGGCCGCCAAGGCCGTTGCCGAGCAAGGTCACTGAGATCCGACGCTGCCCGTCGCGGGCAGGCCTTGCCCGCGATAACGCCCAAAACGCCAATCCAACCTCAGGCATACTCCGGTCCTGGCTTCCCAGAAAGGATCTTGCTGATGAAAACCCACACACTCATGTTCTTGGGCTTCACGGCCCTCGCCGTCCAGGCTCACGCCTCCAGCCCAGAAGCCTGGGCCATCCATGACAAAGCCGTGCTTGCCAGTTGCATCAAGGCCAGCGGCCTGAAGAACGCCGAACCTGTGGGCACTGCTGCGCAGTTCGATGACCGAGTGGGTTACACCGCGCTGTTGCTGCAAGGCCAGTACCCGCAGGAACACATGAAAGGCGCGACGGGCACCGAGCTGTGCCTCTACCGCAAGAAATCCAAAACCGCCTACGTGACCGAGTGGGACTCCATCCGCCCGCCGACACTGCCCGGTGATGGCGCATAACTTGCTTTGCAACGGCTAATCGCGGCGTTTTTCTGTCGCCGCTTTCCAGCTTTTTACCGGTCGCTCAATGAACACAACGTTTTCCTGCGTAGGGTGCGGCAAATGCTGCACCGATCACCATGTCCCCCTGACCCTCGATGAGGCTCGGATGTGGGCTGACGACGGCGGCCAGGTGATTGTCCTGGTGGAAGCCTTCCTGGCCGATGGCCTGGGCCTGCCGACAGGGCAACGCGAGCACGCTGAACGCCGTTCGGCGCGGGTCCACAGCGGCACCACCGAAGCCCTCGTGGCGATCACCTTCGCCGCCTATAACGCGGGTCGCTGCCGCAATCTTGACGAACAAAACCTCTGCCGCATCTACGAGCGCCGCCCCTTGGTGTGCCGCATCTATCCGATGGAAATCAACCCGCACATCCCCCTCAATACCTCCGTAAAGGAGTGCCCGCCGGAGTCGTGGGAGACCGGACCGCAACTGATACTCGGCGGTGAACTGGTCGACAGGGAACTGGCGCAGTTGATCGAGCGCTCACGTCAGGCCGATCGCGAGGAAATCCGGATCAAGGATCAAATCTGTGCGTCGTTGGGCATTCGCACCACAGCGTTGAAGGGTGATGGGTTTACCGCGTACCTGCCGGACATGAGCGCATTCGCCGCGGCCCTCGATCAAGTGCGCTTGCAGCCGCTGGAGCAGGAAACCAGTGAATGGCTGTTCCATCCGTCCGGCGATGACGTGGCCTGCCAGGTCCTGGCCAGCGGAGCCCGGGTCGTCACTGAGGCACCGGTCAACTACGCGTTTATTTCGCTACGGGCGGCGTAAACACCCCAGGGATGAAATAAAGATCCCTTGTGGGAGCGAGCCTGCTCGCGATAGCGGTGGATCAGTTTGCAGTGATGGTGGATGTGCCGCCGTCATCGCGAGCAGGCTCGCTCCCACATAGGTACTGCCCATGAGTACTCCATTCCTGCCACTGACTCGTCTCAATCGACGCTCCCCCTCTCGCCTAACCCACATGCAGAATGTTAGCGTGCTTGGTATTCCTTGCCCGATGAGCCTTCTGCGATGAAAAAAACCGTACTTGCCTTCAGCCGTATCACGCCCAAGATGGTCGAACGCCTGCAACAGGATTTCGACGTGATCGTGCCAAACCCGTCGAACGGCGACATCAACGCACAGTTCAACGAAGCCCTGCCCCACGTGCATGGCCTGATCGGTGTCGGTCGCAAGCTCGGCCGCGAGCAACTGCAGAACGCCACGAACCTGCAAGTGGTGTCCAGTGTGTCGGTGGGTTACGACAACTATGACCTGGCCTACTTCAATGAGCGTGGAATCATGCTCACCAACACCCCCGACGTGCTCACTGAAAGCACCGCCGACCTGGCCTTCTCCCTGCTGATGAGCAGTGCCCGTCGCGTCGCGGAACTGGACGCCTGGACCAAGGCCGGCCAATGGCAAGCGACGGTCGGCCCGCAACTGTTCGGCAGTGACGTGCACGGCAAGACGTTGGGCATCGTCGGTATGGGCAACATCGGAGCAGCCATTGCCCGGCGTGGCCGGCTGGGGTTCAACATGCCGATCCTCTACAGCGGCAACAGCCGCAAGACCGAACTGGAAGATCAGTTGGGCGCACAATTTCGTGAGCTGGATCAGTTGCTGGCCGAAGCGGACTTTGTTTGCCTCGTGGTGCCATTGAGCGAGAAGACCCGCCACCTGATTGGCCAGCGTGAACTGGCCCTGATGAAACCAAGTGCCATTCTGGTCAATATTTCCCGCGGCCCGGTGGTGGATGAACCGGCGCTGATCGAAGCCTTGCAAAACAACCGCATCCGCGGCGCCGGGCTGGACGTTTACGAGAAAGAGCCATTGGCCGAGTCGCCGCTGTTCCAGCTGAAAAACGCCGTAACCCTGCCCCATATCGGCTCGGCCACCCACGAAACCCGTGAAGCCATGGCCAACCTTGCGGTGGAGAACTTGCGAAGTGCGCTGCAGGGCCGGCGCCCGCCGAATCTGGTGAACCCGCAAGTCTGGAAGTAAACCAACCGGCAGGCCCCTTGTACGGGCCTGCCATTTCCTGGTTCAGCGCGCGCCCAAGGCGACTTCCGTCGCCACGGGCCGGGGTTTGCGAAACACCAGCACATTCCCCAGCATCACCAGGACTAACCCGAGCAGTGCCGGCGCCGTCCATTGGTAGCCCTCGACCAACGCCGAAACGTTCAACGCCACCACCGGAAACAGCACCGTGCAGTACGCCGCCTTTTCCGGGCCCATGCGCCCCACCAGCGTCAGGTAGGCGGTAAAGCCGATCACCGAGCCTGGAATCACCAGGTACAGCAGCGAGCCGACATAACGCGCGTTCCATTCCATATCAAACGGGATGCCTTTGAAAAGGCACCACACCGCCAGCATCGCCGCGCCATAGGCCATGCCCCAGGCGTTGGTGGTCAACGGTTTGAGACCGGCCTTCTGTTGCAGGCTCGAGAGTATGTTACCCGCCGAGAAACACAAGGTGCCCAGCAGCGCCAATGCCAATCCGAACAGCGTTTGCGGGCTCGCGCTATGGCCTGCGAGCTCCGGCCAGAACAGCAGCGCCAGCCCCAGCAGCCCCAAGGCGCCGCCCAGCATGACGTTGCGGGCGATCCTTTGCCCAAAGAACACTCGGGCATTGAGGGCATTCCAGAGCGTGGCGGTAGAGAACACCACCGCGACCAACCCGCTGGGAATCCACTGGCTGGCGGAGAGGAAACACATGAAGTTGATGCAGAACAGGCACAGGCCCTGGGCCACACAAATCAAATGACCGCGCCGGTTCATCACTTGCAGACGCCGGCTGAGCAAGAGCATCACAAACAGAATCAGCGCCGCCAGGCCGAAGCGATAGACAATCGACACGGGGATGGCGACATCGCCCAACTGCAATTTCAGCGCAATCCAGGTGGTGCCCCAGATGAGCACGGTAAGCAGATACAACGAGAGGTTCATGACGGCGACTCCTGACAATGACCGCCAGTGTTGCGCCGCCAACCATCGGGCGCTTGCGTAAACTTGCGGTTTTGTCGGCTGGCAGGCTGGCATGGGCCGTTCGACGGAGTAGGATGCAAGGCGTTGGAGAGAACCGATCATGCCCACACTGCAAACCCTGCAAGTCTTTCAAGCCCTCAACAGTTCGCCCAATGCTCGCCTTGAGCACAGTGCCGAGCTGGGAGACGGTATGGCGGCCGCTTTGTGGAGCAACCATCACGACGCCCAGGACTATGAGGCGCCGACTCACCACACACTGTCGTGCTACATCGCCGGTGGCACCGGCACGTTTCGCCGCGAACGGCCCGACACCACGGGGGCACCCAACAAACTCTGCGTCCTGCCGGCCGGGCATGAATCGGCCTGGGTCATCAATGGCGACATTCGCCTCGCCCACCTGTACTTCAGCCCTGAACAATTCGCCCTCGGTTGCGTCACGCTACTGGATCGCGAGCCGCGGCAAGTGCAGTTGCGCGAGGCCACCTTTCTCGACGACCCGCAACAGGCACAGCGCTTTCGCCAGTTGATCGCCCTGAACTGGCAGGAGCCCGGTGAACGCCTGCTGACCACCAGCCTGGCCCATGACCTGCTCAACCATCTGCTATTGAGTCAGGTCGGCCAGCGCCAGGGGCTTCGCCTCAAGGGTGGGCTGGCCGCTCACCAGCGGCGAATGCTGGTGGACTACATCGACAGCCATCTGGCCGACGCCATCAGCCTCGGCCAACTGGCGGCCCTGTGTGCGCTGTCCGAATACCACTTTGCCCGGATGTTCCGCGAAAGCTTCGGCTTGCCGCCCCACCAATACGTGCTGGCTCGACGCCTCGCACACGCGCGGCACTGGCTGCGCAGCACGTCAAAACCGCTGGGCGAGGTGGCGTTGGCCTGCGGGTTCGCGAGCGCCAGCCACTTTACGAATCGCTTCCGCCAGGCCCTGGGGGCGACGCCCGGCGAATATCGGCAGGCGTTTTTGCGCTAGCGAACAAAGTGCCAGCGGGGCGATCGCCATCGCGAGCAGGCTCGCTCCCACAGGAGCGCTATGCCGAACGTAAAACTCAAGTCCACTGAAGATCCAGTGTGGGAGCGAGCCTGCTCGCGAGACGGTAGCGCATTCAACATGGATGCAAGCTGAACGGGCGCCATCGCGAGCAGGCTCGCTCCCACATTGATCGCATGTTTGGGTGGCCTATCAAAGCAAAACGGGCCTGCGATGGCAGGCCCGTTTTCGGT
Source organism: Pseudomonas sp. Q11 (assembly GCF_024494355.1). Lineage (GTDB taxonomy): Bacteria > Pseudomonadota > Gammaproteobacteria > Pseudomonadales > Pseudomonadaceae > Aquipseudomonas > Aquipseudomonas hefeiensis. Next base: position 9,291 of record NZ_JAKNQY010000024.1, read on the forward strand.
AGGTCAGTAAAAAGAATTAGGCTCAGCCGTTGAGGGCAGCCCGTTCGTTCTCCAGGAATTCTTCCTCCAGCATCGCATCGGCCAAGGCCACGGATTCGGTCGGTGTCTCAACGGTCGCGCGCTTGACGCGAAGTTTGCCGAACAGATGCTCCAGGGCATGTTCAAGCTTGGTGGCCGCACCTTCGATGGCCAGTTCCAGCGTATCGGCCTTGTGTGTCACCGATACCGGTTGCAGGCCCTTTGGCCGCGCTTCCAGCTGACAACGCAAGTCATGGGGACCGGGCTTGTCGCCGTTCTCGTCCCGCAAATGAACCTCAACCCGTGTCAGGTCTTCTTCATAACGTTCGAGCGTGCTTTCGATGGTAGTACGTACCCACTCCTCCAGTCGGATGCTGCTTTGAATATGGTTATCGCTGTTGACTTGGATTTGCATAGTTCATCCCTTATTTCGGCTAGCTCGCCAGGGGCCAATCGACGTTAGCGCGACAACCCCTTGAATACAGAGTCGGGCTGGCGACAGAACAATTCAACCCCTTCGAAAAGATAAATATTCATATGCAAATAAAGCCAGACAACGGGCAAAAGCGCTGTTAATGTCGGGAGTTACCTCGCCTTGCTTACCCCGCGAAAAATCCGCGCTTACCCTGCACCGTCAGCGACCACTCGCCCATTCCTGCCCCGAAACGGGCATCCTGCCGGGCCGCATGCCAAAGCCTTCAGCGCCTATGCGCCGTGATCATTATCCGACAGTTTTTCCGGCATGCCCCTTGCTACTTCTCTGCAGGAGCTGTTGCAGGTTGGGATCTTCCGATCAAGCACCAGCATGGCTTCTGGATGAAGCATGATCATGGAATGGCCGGTGGTCCGGTATTGCGAACTAATCCCGATCACGACCGGTCAACAACTGCACGTTCAATCAGGCGGTGACGCATCATGGACAACCCTTTTCAGCTCATTACCGACGCTTTTGCGCCGCAGTATCAAATCAACCTGAGCATCCAGGGCCTGGACGGCAGCATCATGCTGACCCTGTCCAAAGCCGGGCGCATCGTCGCCAAGCGTATGATCAGCGCCCAGCAACGCAACGACCCGGAACGCCTGCGGCGCTTGGTCCAGAGCATTCAGTTCGGCATCGCCATCGAGCAAGGTCACAGCGCTGTGGCGATCCTCGAAGCCATGACCGGCGGTGACACTGTCAAGCTGCCACCACCGCAGACGCAGGGCGCGACATCCGCCCCCGCCGGCCTCTAGATCTCGCCCTTCTCCACTTCGGCATGCTCGCTGGAACCCGCGCCACCCTTGCGGTGCGGGTGCTCGATTTTCACCGAGGGGAACTGCGACGAGGCGTAACGCACCACCAGGATCGCGAACGCCAGCAGCAAGATGCCGCCGCACAGGTAGATGATGCCCAGGTCAGGCGGGCTGTGGTGAGAGACGTTGGAAATCAGCAGGCGCGTCAGCGCGGTGATCGCCACGTAGATCAGAAACCGCACCGGCATGTGGTTGGTCTTGAAGTAGATCCCGACCATCGCCCCCAATTCCAGATAGATAAACAGCAGCAGGATGTCATCGATCTTGATGTGCCCCTGCTCGAGCATCTGCAAAAACTCCATCACTGCCGCCCACGCGGTCACCGCGCCAATGGCGAACAGTGCCAGGTAATGGAAGGTCTCGACGAACAGGTTGCCCAGGGACTCGGCCAACTGATGTACGTTCTGGCGCAGGTTCTCGGCCCAGTTGATTTTCACGATGTAGTTTCCTTAGGTCGACTCGACCGGATGATGCAGGTTGGACGTGACGGTTGTTCTGCATGCAGAAAAAAGGCCAGCGGTTGAGGGTGAGATGGCAATGGGCCGCAACCGGACACTTTTGTGAGGTTGATGCGGGCCCTATCGCGAGCAGGCTCGCTCCCGCACAAGCGCTGCTGCCTCGCGACAAATACGGAAACCGGTCTACATTAAAAAGCCACTATCCAAAGGGAAGGGATTCGCTTATCCTTTTGGCTGTATATAAATACAGTAGTCACAAAGATAACCAATGTGAAGGCATGTGAGGTGGTGAATGGCCGTCGAAGTGGTATACCGCAGCAGCCGAGATCTGGAGCGCTTGTTCATGGATAAAGCCGAAGCTGACCGTCATGACAAAATGCTGGAACTCGCCGAATTGCTGGCCGAAGTGTTGCAAAAAGCCGTTCCATCGCTGAGCGAGAAACAGGTTGAGGAAGCCGGCATCTACATGGCGAAGAATCGCGATGTATTCGCCAAGGCGTTCAAGAGTCAGCCGGACGCCTTGTCCGAACTGCTCAATGCCCCTGCTGAATAAGCCTTGAAAAGATCGCAGCCTTCGGCAGCTCCATGGATACCCCTGGAGCTGCCGAAGGCCGCGATCTTTTTTTATCGGTACAACAAACGCTCTGCCAGTTCATCGGCCACCCTGGCCGGTGAGCGTTTTTCTGCCTGGGCGTGAGCAAAGACTTCCGTAAGCCTGGCGCCGATTTTCGACAAATGCGCGGTGATCGTCGACAGCTCTTCGCCGCGATGCTTCAAGGCGACATAGATCAGGCCACCGGAGTTGATCACGTAGTCCGGTGCATAGAGAATCCCGCGCCGTTCCAATTGATCGGCCACTTGCAGGTTGCTCAACTGGTTATGGGCCGACCCGGCGACCGCCGAGCAGCGTAGCTGAGCCACGCTGTGACTGTTGAGCACACCACCCAGGCCACAAGGGGCGAGGATGTCGCACGGGGTACTGAGCAGCGCGTCGTTGGCGATCGGATGCGCGCCCAGTTGCTCCATCGCCAGTTGTACCTTGCCGGGATCAATGTCGCTGACCAACAGTTCGGCACCCGCTGCGTGTAGCTGTTCGGCCAGGGCGTAACCGACATTGCCCAGGCCCTGGATCGCTACCCGCAGGCTTTCCAGGTTATCGCTGCCCAGGCGGGCCATGGCCGTGGCACGGATGCCAGCGAATACCCCCATCGCCGCGTGGGGCGCAGGGTCTCCCGACGCCGTGGTGCTGGTTACATGGCGGGTCTGTTGGGCGATGCAGTCCATGTCCGCCACCGACGTGCCGCTGTCGATGGCGGTGATATACCGTCCATCCAGTTGCTCGATGCAGCGCCCAAATGCCTCAAACAGCGCAGCGCGGCTTTCGACATGGGCCGGACGCATGATCACTGCCACGCCGCCGCCCACCGGCAAGCCGGCCAATGCGGCCTTATAGCTCATGCCCTGAGCCAGGCGCACGGCGTCGACCACGGCACTTTCATCGTCGGGGTAGGAAAGATAACGACATCCACCCAGAGCAGGCCCAGGACGGCTGCAATGAATGGCAATCACCGCCTTCAACCCGGTGGCCGGGTCTACGCTCAGGTGCAGCGATTCAAGGCGGGAGCTTTGCATGAGAGCAAACATCGACAGGCTCCCGAATCACTTTTGTTTGTTCCGCCAGTATAGGCGTGCGGTCAGAATTTGCTGGAGCGCGCCGGAATAAGTCGCCACGGCGGCCAGTCTTTTGGGCATAACCTGATTCCTTCCCTGGACGAGACTGGACGAAAGCCCGTAGCAGAGCTAAAAACGAGGCATAGCCCGGAGAGTGTGATGAAACCGCGCCAAGCCTTTTTTGATTGCCTGCATCGTTCCCCACCGGCGCTGTTCGAAGCGGCGTTGTGGATTGCTGCCGAACATGATCGCGAAGTGGACGTAACGGCCTTGCTGAAGGATTTCAAGGATCTGCAACAGCGTGTCAGCCACGACCTGCCGATGCTGCCCGTCAGTGAACTGGGCCAGCCCTTGCTGCGACGCCTCAATGACCTTGGATTCGCCCAGGACGATTTCACGCCCCTGCGCCCGAGGGCCGCTTTGCTCGACAAGGTGTTGACGCGTAAACGTGGACAGCCCCTCGCCCTCGGCCTGATCGCCCTGGAACTGGCTCGTGGCCTGGAAATTCCGATGGTCGGTGTCAATTTCCCCGGTCACTTCCTGTTGCGGGTCCCCGGTGCCGATCACCTGCTCGACCCGTGTGGCGGGCGCCGGTTGTACCCCAACGACTGTCGGGAATTGCTGCAACGCCAATACGGCGCCAACATGCCACTCAAAGCCGAGCACCTGGTCAGTGCCGAGCCCATGCAGATGCTCCAGCGCCTGTCGCGCAATCTTCGCCAATTGCATCTGACTAACGATGATTACATAGCTGCACTGATCGACGCCGAACGGGTGCTGGAACTGGGCAACGCCAGCGCCGCCGATTACCTGGCCCGCGCCAGCCTGTACCAGCGACTCGACTGCCCCAACGCCGAACGATTCGACTTGGAGCACGCGCTGATGCTCAGCGAGGACCCGATCCAGAGAATTCGGCTGACGGAACGGCTGGGGCATCTGCCGCCCAATTCGATTGTGCATTGAGCGGGGTGGTGGTGGATTGCAGAATGCAGATCCAGCTGTTCACCACACATCCTGTGGGAGCGAGCCTGCTCGCGATGGTGGTGTGTCAGGTAACATGTTTGGGAGCTGATCCACCGCTATCGCGAGCAGGCTCGCTCCCACAGGGGTTTCAGGGTGTGTCAGGTTGACTGGCCGGGTGGGCTTGCTGGAACGCTGGATGCGCGGCCGCCAGCGCCGCAACGCGACGGATCCGTGGATACGCCTCCAGGGAAACATTGAACCGCTCGGCCGCGTACAACTGCGGGATCAGATACACGTCCGCGACCCCGGGTGTCGTGCCGAAGCAGAAACCGTCATCCCCAATCAACTGCTCCACCGCCGCCAGCCCCTGGCTGATCCAATGCCCGATCCACTGTGCCACCTGCCTTTCATCGTGGCCCCACTGCCGCAGCATGTTGAGCACGCTGACGTTGTGCAGCGGATGAATATCACAACCGATCAACGCCGCGACGCCCCGCTCCCGGGCACGAAGCGCCAGGTCCGCGTTGAGCAGCGGCACCTGTGGATAACGTTCCTCCAGGTACTCGATGATCGCGGGTGACTGCACCAGCAACGTGCCTTCATCGGTACGCAGCGCTGGAACCCGGCCTTGAGGGTTGAGCGCCAGGTAAGCCGGCTGACGATGCTCGCCCCCAGGCACAGCGATCAGGTTGACCGGCAAGGCCTGGTAATCCAGACATTTTAGCGCCAGGGCAATGCGCACCCGGTAGGAAGAAGTGGAGCGGTAGTAAGTGTAGAGTTCCATGCCTTGTCCCTCACCGCGCCGGCAGGATCTTGCCCCGGCATTCGCCGAAGCCGATGGACGCAACACCTTCGCGGCTGCAACGGGCCCGCAGGATGATCTCGTCACCGTCCTCCAGGAATTTGCGTACTTCGCCAGAAGCCAGTTCGATTGGTTTTTTACCACCCTCGGTGATTTCCAGCAGGCTGCCGAACTGACCGCTCTCAGGCCCCGACAAGGTCCCCGAGCCGAACAGGTCACCGGCCTGCAACTGGCAACCATTGACGCTGTGGTGGGCGACCATCTGCGCCACGGTCCAGTACATGTACCGGGTGTTGCTCAACGTCAGGCGGTGGGCCGGCAGGTTCTGCTCGCGCATGGCTTCGGTCAGCAGCAGGACTTCCAGTTCGATGTCGAACGCCCCACCGGCCTGGTCACGCTCGTCCAGCAGATACGGCAATGGCTGCGGATCGCCTGCCGGGCGCGCCGGTTGCGGGCGACGGAAGGGTTCGAGGGCTTCGGCTGTCACCACCCACGGCGAAATACTGGTCAGGAAGCTTTTGGACAGAAAGGGCCCCAGCGGCTGGTATTCCCAGGCCTGGATATCCCGGGCCGACCAGTCGTTGAGCAGGCAGAAACCGCCGATGTGCTCGGCGGCATCACCGATGGCGATGGCGTCGCCCAGTGCGTTGCCCTTGCCGATCCAGATGCCCAGTTCCAGTTCATAGTCCAGCCGCGCGCACGGGCCAAAGGTCGGCTCGCTCTGGCCGGCAGGCAGCGTCTGGCCCTTGGGGCGGCGCACGTCGGTGCCGGACGGGCGAATGGTCGAGGCACGCCCGTGATAACCGATGGGCACGTACTTGTAGTTGGGCAACAGCGGATTGTCGGGACGGAACAACTTGCCGACGTTTTGCGCGTGTTCGATACCTACGTAGAAGTCGGTGTAGTCGTTGATTTTTGCCGGCAGGTGCATCTGGCAGTCGGCGGCGAGAACCAGCAGCTTCGCACCCTGGGCCTGGATCTGGTCCCGCAACGGGCTGTCTTCGCGCAGCAGGTCCAGCAGCCGTTGGCGCAAGGCCACCCGAGCATCGCGCCCCAGCTCGAAGAACGCATTCAACTGCCCGCCACTCATGGCTTCAACAGCGGTGCGCGCGGCGCCGTCAAACAGGCCCGCCTGCAGCGCGGCCTGCAAATCGAAAATCTGTTCGCCTATGGCCACGCCGCTACGGGGGCTGTCGCCTTGCACGCTGAATACACCCAGCGGCAGGTTTTGCAACGGGAAGTCGGCATGGCCGTTGGCGGAGGCAACCCAGCTACGGGTAGGGGAAACGTGAGTCATGGGTTATCTCCGGGTCGGGTCGAAGGTGACCGGCAGCGAGGCCCAGCAGGCGTCGTAGTCAGTTTGCAATTGTGGGCAATCCAGGGCGAAACGGCTCGGTCGCAGCACTTGGCTGGTCTCGAACATGAAGGCCATGGTGTTGTCGATTTTCACGGGTTCAAGCGCAGCATTGATGGCCTTGGTGCAGGTTTCGCCGTCCGGGCCATGGGCACTCATGCAGCTGTGCAAGGACGCACCGCCCGGCAGGAAACCTTCGGCCTTGGCATCATAGGCGCCCTGGATCAACCCCATGAACTCGTTCATCAGGTTGCGGTGAAACCACGGCGGACGGAAGGTGTTTTCAGCCACCATCCAGCGCGGCGGGAAGATCACGAAGTCGAGATTGGCCAATCCGTGGACGCTGGTGGGTGACGTCAATACGGTGAAAATCGAGGGGTCCGGATGGTCGAAGCTGACCGTGCCGATGGTGTTGAAACGGCGCAGGTCATATTTGTATGGCACGTTGTTGCCATGCCAGGCCACCACATCGAAGGGCGAATGATCCAGTTCACACCCCCACAACTCACCGAGGAATTTCTGCACCAGCGTGGTCGGGCGGGCAAGGTTCTCGTAATGAGCGACCGGCGCCAGAAAATCCCGTGGGTTGGCCAGGCCGTTGCTGCCGATCGGCCCGAGGTCCGGCAGGCGCAACGGCGCGCCATGATTTTCGGCAATATAGCCGCGGGCTTGTGGATCAAGCAGCTCGACGCGAAATTTCAAGCCCCGGGGGATTACGGCAATTTCCAGTGGCGCCAGTTCCAGCATGCCCAGTTCGGTGACGATGCGCAGCCGTCCCAGTTGCGGCACGATCAGCCATTCCCCGTCAGCATTGAAGAACACTCGTTCCATGGAACGGTTGGCGCGGTAATGGTAGAGGCTGATGCCGGCCGGTTTGTCCGAGCCGGCATTGGCCGCCATGCGCACCAGCCCATCGATGAAATCGGTCGGCTCGACGGGGATATCCAACGGGTTCCAGCGCAGCCGATTGGGCGTGACCTCGCCCAGAGGACCGCCCGCTATCTGATGTTCAAGCTTGATGAAGGCCGGATGATTGGCCGACGGCCGGATGCGATACATCCAGGTACGCCGCGCTTCGCTGCGAACCATGGTGAAGGCAGTGCCGGAGAATAATTCGGCATAGAGACCGTAAGGGGCTTTCTGCGGGGAGTTCTGGCCAACGGGCAAGGCGCCGGGCAGCGCCTCACTGGCAAATTCATTGCCAAAGCCTGACTGATAAGCCAGGTCCGACACTGTGGAATCGAGGGTCATGGAGCCTCCTGAACACAGGACTGGGTACGGCCTCGTCGTTTCACGAAGAAACGTCAGGCGCACAAGTTATTTTTATCGTAATTCAATTACGCATAACGTAATTTGCTCGACAGCGACCGTCAAGCTATAAAGACGCCCATTCGCCTCTGGACTCTGCGCCTCCATGGAAACCCCGCTCAGCAACGGTAAACAGAAAGTCCGCTCGGCCGAAGTCGGCACCGACATCCTCAAGGCCCTGGCCGAGCTGTCGCCCTCCACGTCGCTGTCGCGCCTGGCCGAACACGTGCAGATGCCGGCGAGCAAGGTTCATCGATACCTGCAGGCCTTGATCGCCAGCGGCTTCGCTGAACAGAACACCTCCACCAACCACTACGGCCTCGGGCGCGAAGCCTTGCGCGTGGGCCTGGCGGCGTTGAACGGCATGGACGTGTTGCAAGTGGCCGCCCTGCCCTTGGCCGAACTGCGCGATGACTTGAACGAAACCTGTTTCCTGGCGGTGTGGGGCAATCACGGCGCCACCGTCGTACGGATCGAACCCGCCGTACGGGCAGTGACCGTGGTGACGCAACTGGGGTCGGTATTGCCGCTGCTCAGCTCGTCCACGGGGCTGGTGTTCAGCGCCTACCTACCGACGCGCGAAACGATCGGCTTGCGCGAACAGGAGGTGAGCGCTTCCACCGCCCACGCCCTGGCCGATGACCAGGCCTATGCCGCCCTGTGTCAGCAGATCCGCAGTCGCGGCTTGCATCATGTGCATGGCTTGCTGATGCCCGGAGTGGATGCCTTGTCAGCCCCGGTATTCAATGCCGTCGGCCAAGTGACGGCGGTGATGACCATTGTCGGCCCGACCTCCCTGTTCCATGCCGATGAGAGCGGCCCGGCGGCGCAACGACTGCTGGCGGCGACCCGGGCCGTGAGCTGGCGGATGGGGTATGAAGCAGGCTCAGATCAGCAAACGGGACAATCCTGATCACGCCATCATTGATGTGAGCGGTGGTACGTTGCGGGGGCAGGTAATCATCTTGCCCGCTGGGAATTCTTTATCGCATAACGCCCATGACTTTGGCCTTGGCGACCGCCTGCGTGCGCCGTTGGACGCCTAACTTGCTGTGTATCCGCCGCGAATGGGTTTTTACCGTGTGCAAGGATATGAACAACCGTTCGGCAATCTGCTGATTTGAATAGCCCTGCGCAATGAGCTCCAGCACTTCCAGTTCCCGATGACTCAACAACGTGTCTTCGCCTGCCACCACCGGCTGCTCGATGTGCTCAGCCGATTGCGCCCAGCACAACAGATCAGACCGGCGCGAGCGTAACTCGCACAAGGCTTGCTCGGCCCGCCAACAGGCAACTCGCTTGAGTCCCTCTTGCACGAGCGAGCGCGCCTGGGAGCGATCAGCGGACAGCCAGACGACTTCAGCCAATGCCAGATACAACTCGGTCTCCAGGCCATGCATTTCACAGTGCTGTGCCCGGGCGATCATTGTCTTGAGTTGAGCTTGCGGATCTTGTGCCCGATGCAGGTAGACCTCGGTAAGCACCAGCAGGTACTCAAGTCTCGGAATCAACTCAAGGGTCGCAGGAGGCGCATGCTTGGCCTGCGGCCCGCGAAAGTGACGCAAGACCCGGGTCAAGGCTTCATGGGCCAGCTCCGGACGGCCTTGTTGCAGCCAGAACTGGCAACTGGTTTGCAACAGCACGCCACGGTACACCGTGTCGGGGATGTGCCGCTGTTGCATGATCCGCTCGGCATCGCGCAGTTGCAGGAAAGCCTCGCCATAGTCGCCGCTATTGGCCGCCAGGATGGCCTTGCCGAGAAAGCCATAAAGCACTTGTTTGTCCTGGCAAAGCAGCCCCGTTTCCAGGCCTGCTTGAAACTGCTCGGCAGCCCGCTCGGCAAACCCCATGCGCAATGCCAGGCGACCACGGCGCAGGGCAATACGCCCCAGCAACGCAGAAAAGTCCTGCCCCGGCTTATCGAGCAACGCCTGAACCGCGCACAACAGATGGTCGGCCCGGTGAGGAGCGCCGCGTTGCTCCAGTATTTGAGCGTGATCCAGTTCCAGCAACCCCTCGAAGACCAGCGATCCTTGGGCACGCGCCAGGCATAGCGCCTGACGGTTGATCCATTGGGCAGACGCCAGTTCACCTTTGAGCAGCGCCTGCTGTGTCAGCCCCAACAGGCACAACAGTTGTAAGGCCCAGGCCTCTGGGTCCAGGCTCGCCTGGGCCTGGAGCAAGTGCTCGCGCGCCTGTTCGCCATCTCCCGAAAGGTGCAACAGCCAGCCCCGCAGAACCTGCCACCGGGCCAGCAGTTGTCGCTGCAGGCAGGCCGAAGGTTGCGGCATGAACCGGGCCAGTTGTTCGATGCACGCCGATGCCTGATCGAAGCGTCCGGCGAACAGCAACGACGCCGTGACCAACCCCACCGATTGCGGTGTGCCGAGTGTCAGCGCTTCACCTTGTTGATCATGCAACTTGAGCAATAGCGTCACGTTGCTGCGCTGCAATACGTGTTCAAAATTCAGATGTTGCAGGAAACTGACGGCAGCCTCGAACTCTTGCGCTTGCATGGCCTGCTCGAATGCCATTTGCCAATCCTGCTCGGCGGCAAACCACTGGCAAGCCCGGCGATGCCAGGAACGTCCCTGCGGCCAGGGCTCGTCACGCACCAGTCGGGCCAGGGCCGGGAAAATCTGCAACCAATCCGAAGATTGCTCCCACGGTTCGATGAAACAGCCCAGGTCCAGCAACAAGGGCAGGCATTCGGCGCCCACCGTGTCACCAAACAGATGCTCGCAGAGCCGGGCATTGAAGCGGGGCAGATGCGCCAGCACGCGCCAGGCCTGCGCCAGGTCCGGGGTCAGCGTACTGAACAACTCATACTCAAGGTAATCATGCAGGGTCCCGGGCCGCCCCGGCGACGCGTGGCTGCGCGCCCATTCACAACGTTCAAGCAGGGCGATGCGCACCCCGGCACACCAACCGCCACTGCGCTGTATCACCTCGCGAGCGGTACGAGCACCCTGGGGACCGGGCAGATGTTTGAGCAACTGCTGGACATCGTCATGGGTGAAGACCAGTGCCTGGGCATCGAATTCATGCAGTTCATCATCCAGTAGCAGGCGCGGCCAGTTACAGTGAGGACGGCGGCGACCATTCAACCAAAGGTGCAGCGCCGGACTGCTGATGCTCAACAGACGATCGAGAAACTGGTCCAGCTCGGGATTGGGTACTCGGCAATAATCATCCAGGAACAGCCAGGTCGGCGCTTGCAAGCCCGCCAGGTGAGCCAACAGCCCCTCTTCATCCAGCAGCGGCAGCCCGAGGGTCTGCGCCAGACGCTCGCACATTTGCGCCGCGTCCAGCGTCGCGCCCCCCAACGGCAGCCAATGCAACCGGCACCCGGCGGGCGCCTGCAGGAAACATTCAGCGAACAACGCACTCTTGCCACTGCCCGCCGGTGCGCAAAGCAGTTTTACCCGCGCCTCGGAGGCCAGCAAGGGCTCGCTCAAGACCTTGCGCGGCACATGGGTCGAAGACAGCCGGGGCAGTAATCCAGGACGGTCCGGGCACGGGGTCATGGCGGTCATGTGCGAAGTCCTGTTTATTATTGTTTCATCACCCTAGTCCTGTGGCGCTCACCTTTGGAGAAGTATTCAGCGCGCTGATTGGCGCCCATAAAAAAAGACCGGCAAATCGATTGCCGGTCATCACGATTATCTAAAGTCAGGCTCAATTCAGTGGGAGCATGGCTTGCCCGCGATGGCCGCGCCGCGGTTCAACAATTGAACCGCGTTATCGTTCATCGCGGGCAAGCCATGCTCCCACAGATAAAACCTCTCGCCACAGTGACAAAGCTGCCAGAACTAACGAACCCCACTCGAGCGCAGCGCCGCTGGCGTGAAGTCCGCAGCCCTGGCTTGGAAACCGTACTCGTAGCTGCGCTTCTCTTCGTTCTTCATCCCCAACGCAATGTAGCGGCCGGCGATGATGTCGTAGAGTGCCTCAAGGGTGTAGCCCGGGTTCTGGTTGGCGTAGTAGAACTGGGCATGACCTTCGGCCACCCGCCACAGTTGACCACGACCGTCGTAGTGGTCCACCAGCGCCGCCTGCCAGCTATCCTCATCGAAATACATGTGGCGCTTGGCGTAGATGTGACGTTCGTTTGGCTTGACCGTACCGACCACTTCCCAGACCCGATGCAACTCATAGCGGGTCAGATCCTGGTTGATGTGGCCGGCCTTGATCACGTCGTCGTACTTGAGGCTGGGGGAATCAAGTTTGTAGCTGTTGTAGGGGATGTACATTTCCTTCTTCCCCACCAACTTCCAGTCGTAGCGGTCCGGCGCCCCCGAGAACAGGTCGAAGTTATCGGAAGTACGTAACCCGTCGGCGGCGGTGCCCGGACCGTCGTAAGCCACTTGCGGGGCGCGACGCACACGGCGCTGGCCGGCGTTGTAGATCCAGGCCAGGCGCGGCTCCTTCACCTGGTCAAGCGTTTCATGCACCAGCAGCACGTTACCGGCCAGACGCGCCGGCGCGGTGACCGACTGTTTGAAATAGGTCAGCACGTTGCTGGCCTTTTCCGGATCGGCGTCTTTGATCAGAAACGGCACGGCAATCTCTTCTTCAAAGCGGATCGGTGTGAAGCTGCCGTTGGTTTGCGGGGTAGCCTGGGTGATGATGCGCCGCACGTTGCCGCCGTGATAGCGGGTGACGTGGTTCCACAGCACTTCCACACCGCTCTTGGGGATCGGGAATGCGTAATAACGGTTACCGGTGAAATTGGCCAGGCCGTTGCCGTCATTGATGGTGGTTACGTTGAGGGCGCTGCGCTTGGCCGACTCGTAGATCTCGGGCGGTAGCGAGACGCTACGATGGGTCGGATAGACCGGAATCTTGTAGGTTTGCGGATAGCGCTTGAACATCGCGATCTGACCTTCGGAAAGCTTGTCCTTGTACTTGTCCACGGTCTCGGCGGTGATGGTGAACAGCGGTTTTTCACCGGCAAAGGGATCGGCCAAAAAGCCTTTGCTGTCCACCGCCCCGGCGTCTTTGGCGATGCCACCGGTCCAGGCCGGAATCGAGCCATCGGCATTGCCTGCCATTTCCGCGCCCAGCGGCGTGAGGCTGGTGCCCAGTTTGTTCGCTTCATCCGGCGAAACCGCCGCCATCACGTTCGCGGCCAGCAGGCTCAGGGCCAGGGCGCCGCATTGCAGAATCATCTTGCGCATTGGTTTTTCCTTGTCAGCCAGATCAGAAGTTCACGCCAAAGCTCAACGCGAGGAAGTCGCGGTCTTCGAGAACGTTGTAGTCGCCGCCGAAAAAGTCGGTGTAACTCAGGCTGGCGGTGTAGGTGTTGCGGTAGTCGGCATCGACACCGACGCTGATGGCCTTGGCGCCTTCGTTGAACAGGCCGTTGGGGCCGTAGCCGGCGACGTCATGGGACCAGGAGACGTTGGGCTTGAAGTTGATACCGGCAACGACGTTTGAGTAGTCAAGAATCGCCCGGGCGCGATAGCCCCAGGAGGTCGAGGTAACGAAACCGTCGGTGTCACCGCCAAACCCGTACTGGCCGTACACCGAGTCACGGCCATAACGCAGCTTGTCCTTGGATTCCAGCCCACCCACATGCACCACCGCAGCCTCGCCTACCAGGGTCAGGCGATCGGCGCCCATGACCTGATCAACGAAGTGCGTCAGGGTGCTCTGGATCTGGGTCAATTCCTTACGACGGTAACCGGTGTTGTCGGCCCCGGGCGAGGTCGCGATGGGCGACGCCGCGCCACCGGCAATCGGGTTGACCAGCGCCAGGGTCAGGTCATTGGTGTTGAGTTGCACCGGCGCGTTGGGACGGTAGCTGATTTCCCCGGTCCACGCGGTGCCGGTAGGCAGCGTGGTGGCGAAGCTGGCACCGTACAGACGGATGTCCTCGGGGTACTCAAGGTAATACTGACCACGCCCCAACATCACGCTTTGCGCCAGGCCGGCACCGCTGCCAGGGGCCAGTCCTTCTGCAATCGCGACCATTCCCGGCAGCGCCGACAACGTAGACAGGCCGGCGGTGGTGGTGCCCACGGTTGGCGTGCGGCTGTGGTAATTCATGAAGTACAGGCCGTACTCGGTGTCATCGCCGAGCCAGCGCAGTGCGGTGCCCCACTGCCCGGAGTCACGGGCGTCGCGGTCGCCGCCACGGGAAATGATCACCCCTTCACTGGAGACCTCAATGCCCTGGCCGAACGCCTCCGTCAACGGCTGGAACGGCGCAATCGCCGGGCTGCCCACGGTGTAGCCGCTGGTGCAGCCATCGGCTACCACGTCGTTGCCGAAGAAAGTGCCGCAGTTATCGACGACCGTCTGGTCCCACTCCAGTTGGTAGAAACCTTCGATGGTGAGCTTGTCGGTCAAGCCCTGGGAGGCGAACAGCATGTTCACCGGGATCAGGCCTTCCTTGATCTCGGCACCCGGACGGCGGAACGCGGAGACATCCACCGGGTTGATGCTGTTGATGGAGTTGCCGATGAAGGTACTTTCACCCCAACTGACCACCTGCTTGCCCGCACGCACCGTACCCGGCAAGTCGGCGATGGAATAATTGTGATAGACAAACGCATCGAGAAGCTGCGCCCCTGACGACTTGGAGCCTTCCTTGCGGTTGCTGTCGCTGATGTCCTTGAACGGGCGGCTTTCGTCCTTGAGTTCGAAGTCATACCAATACTTGCCGCGCACGAACACGCCAGTATCACCATACTTGAGTTCGAGATCGTGCAGGCCTTTGAATATCTTGGAGAAGGTCTCGCCCTTCTTGAAGTTCAGCCGCCCATCGTCACCGGTGGAAGACTGCCCCGTACCGCCGTTGACGCTGCCGACCAAATCCTTGTCGGCATCGCGCATGCCCCAGCTCGCGCCCACGGACAACGAGGAGTCGAACTGCCCCTCGATCTCGCCAATATTGAATGAAACGGCCTGCGCCTGGGCAGAGCAACCCAAGGCCACCGCGACGGCCAGCGCCTGCGGCTTGAAGATGGCGCGCATTGTTATTGTTGTCATGCGTCTTCCCCGGTGAGTGACAGAGCCTTCACCCTACTGCCGCACGACATGGGCGATAAGCGCACCAAGGAGGTATTCGCGCCGTACCCCGAAAGGATTACAGGCCATGGGATACGGGGCTTTGCGCCGGGCATGGACGCACTGGATGATGGGTTATCAGCGCCGCGCATGGTCATCGGGACCTTTAAACTGTTGCGCGCCCTGCAACGGTGCATGTTCGGATCCGGGCTGTTTCCCCGGATGCCCAATCCCTATGCTGACCGGGCTTTCAGGGCAACGGGCCTGCAGGTACAAGCCGCCATCGCGTCCCTCGCGACCGGCGCACCGTCATTCGGATGGATTGGCGCATCGGTCCATCACCTCCCGTGTTCACTGACGTTGGTTTTTTGCTCCTTTGCAACGTCATTTTCAGGCCGCTGCTTTTTGCAGCGGCCTTTTTTATGTCGGTTGATTTCCTGCGTGAAACTTCTCGATTCCTACAACATGGTCGGAATCTCTCACCTGCCCAGTCTATGCAATCGAACTTATAGTCTTTTTCGTCGCCTTGATGGTGACGAAATAAATGTACATGCACGGCTGCAAACAGTGAATGTCGGCAGGGGCGTTTAGAACACACGTATCAAAAAGAAAATCAACACACCACAAACAACGCATACATCTGGGCAGTGAGATTTACAATATCGACAACATCACCGCAATGACGTCTAGGCGACACATCAAAAACCACCGAAAACGCAAACACTGAGCAAATCGAGAAAGCGATATGTATCTTCTCTACCCTAGCGACCCATTTGATAAAAAACGTCCTGATGAGCAGTACGCTGAAGAGTACGAAGCGGCAATGACTGCCGGATTGAGGACTGTGCTGTTCTCTTTTGAAGATTTCGAAACAGACCTTTTCAGGACTTCCGCGCCCCTCACGCCCGGAGACTCGGTTTTGTATCGCGGGTGGATGCTGACACCCGACGCGTATGCTGCTTTGGTTAACCAGCTACGCAACAAGGGCGTCATTGAAGTGACCAACGCTACGCAATACCGACACTGTCATCACTTGCCGCAGTGGTATCCGTTGTTGGTTGCTTACACAAGCGAAACGGTGATGCTGGACAGCGATGCAAATTTCACTCAGGCACTCGAAGGCCTGCAATGGCCAGGCTACTTCGTCAAGGACTACGTAAAGTCACTTAACACCGGTGGTGGCAGCCTGGTGGACACTCCCGAAGGCATAGCACCGCTTGTTAAAAAGATGCGCCAGTATCGAGGTCAGATTGAAGGCGGTATCTGCGTCAGACGACGAGAAGACTACCTCGACGAAACCGAGCGTCGCTACTTTGTACTCCACGGACAGGCCTATGGCGCCACCGGTGAGGTGCCTGAATTGGTGACCGAATGCGCAGGGCTGATCGACAGTCCGTTTTTCTCGATCGACGTAGTGCTCAGGTCAGACGGTGTACTGCGAGTGGTCGAACTGGGTGACGGTCAGGTGTCAGACCGCAAGGAATGGTCCGCCGAACGCTTTGCCCGGATGTTGAGCCGTGCGGGATAGGTTGGAAAAAGATATGCCTGATTTCATTAACTCATTCACAACACCCGTCGCTGCCTTTTTTTGACAGCGGTTTTTATTGAACATCAAAAAGACTACTTATCACTGCCACCCACCAATTCCCAAACTTTCTAAAGCCTGTTCCTACAACAAAGCAGGAAGCCAACTACGCGCCCATAAAAAATTCACTGTTAGGCTGAAACTCAGTTGCGGCATTCTGCTCCGATTAAAACCTCAGTGAGTCTTCCATGACACTTATTAACTACAACAGTTATCGCTCAAAAAAAAGTTTTAATAACCGAGTTCGCTTTCTAGTCTTTCATTACACCGCCACGAACTTTTCATCCTCCATCAACGCACTGACCGGCCCTTCCGTCAGCGCCCACTACCTCATCCCGGACTTCACCGACCCGAGTTACTTGAAAGCAGGTTTCCAGGAACCGCAGATTTTCAATCTGGTCGACGAGAACCAACGTGCCTGGCACGCGGGTATGAGCAGTTGGGGTGGCCGCACGAATCTGAACGACACCTCAATCGGTGTTGAAATCGTCAACCTGGCCAGCGATAACCACGGGCAATTTACCTTCCCGCCTTATCAGCCCCAGCAAGTCGAGGCGATCGAATACCTGGCGTTGAACATCCTCAAGCGCTATCCAGAAATCAACCCGGTCAACGTCGTGGGGCATTCGGACATTGCTGCTGGCAGAAAAAGCGATCCCGGCCCGATGTTCCCCTGGCACGCGCTGTATCTGAAGGGCATCGGCGCCTGGTTCGATGAACCCACGCAGAAGGCGTACACCCGCGCCTACCAATGCAACGGCCTGCCGACTCGCGAGCAACTGCTCTGCTTGTTCCGCAAATATGGCTATGACACGTCGGCGGCCGCCACAAGTGCGGGTTTTCAGCGTTTGGTGCGGGCCTTTCAACTGCACTTTCGTCCGGCGACATATGACGGTGTGATGGACATCGAGACCGCCGCGAACCTGGCGGCGCTGGTGAAGAAATACGTCCCCTGACCACCGTTGTCGCGTGTGACGGCAACGGGTCGGGGCCGCAAGGTCAAACGGTGTAGCGTTGCAAATTCGCCATCATTTCCTTCAAGGTCTCAAGGTTGTCATTCGGGTGTACCGCACCCTCGAAATCACAGATCTGCTGCCAGTGGGCCGCGACGTCTTCGGGCGAGAAGCCTTTGCTTGGATCGAAGCCGGCACCCAGGCTGCGCTCCCAACGCACTTTGCCCATCCAGCCGCCGCCCACTTCGAACAACCCGGAGGTTTCCTGGCAGGTCTCGCTGGCCAGGTACACCACCAACGGGCTGACGAGTTCAGGCTTGAGCTGTTCGAACACCTGTGGCGGGATCAGGCCTTCGGTCATGCGGGTACCGCCGGTGGGGGCGATGGCATTGACCAGAATATTGTTCTTGCGGCCTTCGATGGCCAGGGTACGCGTCAGGCCATAAAGGCCAAGCTTGGCCATGCCGTAGTTGGATTGGCCGAAGTTGCCGTAGATGCCGGACGTAGAGGCCGTAAAAATCACCCGCCCGTAGTTTTGCTCACGCAAATGAGGCCAGGCGGCGCGGGTGACTTTGTAGGCACCCTCGACATGGACGCGGTAGACCAGGTCCCAGTCGGCGTCATCCATTTTGTGGAAGGTCTTGTCGCGCAGGATACCGGCGTTGTTGACCACTACATCGACCCTACCGAACGCATCAAGGGCATTCTGTACCAGTTTGTCGCCATCGGTGACGGAGTCGTGGCTCGCCTCGGCAATGCCGCCGGCTTGGCGAATTTCAGCGACCACCCGATCCGCCGCCGAGGCGTTGGCCCCTTCTCCCTGGGCAGAGCCGCCGAGGTCGTTGACCAGCACTTTGGCCCCTTGCCTGGCGAACAACAGGGCATGGGCACGCCCCAGACCACCGCCGGCTCCCGTGACGATCACGACTTTATCTTCGAAGCGCACAGATTCACTCATGGGCAGAACTCCAGCAGGCAATAGGACAATGCCCCGAGTGTCGGGCACAGGGCGGCCGGTCACAATCAACAGGGTTGAGAGTGAATGGTGGGCAATAAGGTGGGGGGATGATGCGAACTGGACCAGCTTGGGGGAACAACGGTCCTCATCAGGGGGCGGGACCGAGTCGCTGCTATCGCGAGCAGGCTCGCTCCCACACGGGTCTGCAGGGCTTTATGAGCAGACCACCTGCCTGACCGGCGCGGCCATGTTTTCGCGAAACTCCAGGTAATGCTTGAGTACCTGCACCGGGGCTTCGGTGTGTGGGTAGTGGCCGATGTCGGGCAGCAGTACGGTGTCAGGGTTGGGGACCAGCGCCTCATAGCGCGCCACCATGTGCTCACCGGAAATCGGATCGACCGCGCCATCGATCACCCGCAACGGCACCTCGTCGCGCTGCATGGCCTGCACCCAGCGGTCTCGCTGCACACGCCGCTCGGGAATATAGGCGATGAGTTTGTGCATGATCCGCGGTCCGTTATGGGTTTCGACCAAGCTCCAGTAATCGTCCAGTTCGCTTTCGCTCGGGCCGGTCCTGGGGCCAAATATCTGGCGAAAACTCTTGACCAGGCCCTCTCGGGAAAAAGCCCGGCCGAGTAACCAGCCCAAGGGACTGAGCAACAGTTTTTGCATCAGCACCGGATGATGGGTTTCGGGGAACAGGCCGCCGTTGAGAAAGACACAACTGGCGATTTCGATACGCGCTTCGTAGTGACGGGCGATCAGTTCCTGAGCCACGCTGTCACCATAGTCATGGGCCAGCACATGCACCGCTTGCTTCACATTCAAATGGGCCAGCAATGCCTGCTGCAGGTCAGCCTGCTCCAACAGGCTGTAGACATGATCCGTCGGCTTGGCCGAGTCGCCAAAACCGAGCATGTCGCAGGCGATCACCCGATAACGCTGCGCCAGCGGCTGCCACAAGTAATGCCAGTCCCAACTGGCGGTGGGGAAACCATGGATCAGCAACAACGGCTCGCCGTGCCCCGCCACCCAATACCGGATAGCGTGGCCTCGGAACATCATTGTCTGGCCGCGCTGGCGCCAAATACGCAGGGGAATCTGGACGAGAGGCATCAGCTTCTATAACCCGAATCTTGTTGATCGAGTTTGCGCAGCAACGCCGGCCATGCCAGCGCGCCTCCCATGCCTTGGGCGCTTTTGGTCACCCCGGCAATCATCGCCCGGGCGCCAGCCAGTATCTGCGGCTCGATGGCGATCAGTTCAGCCCCACCATTGTGCGCCAGGACCTGGATATCACAGGCTCGCTGGAAGGTGAACATCATCAGGAAGGTGTCGGCGATGGTGCCGCCGCAGGTCAGCAGACCGTGGTTGTGCAGCATCAGGAAATTACTGTCGCCCAGATCCGCTTGCAGGCGAGCCTTCTCTTCGTGGTTGAGGGCCACACCTTCATAGGCGTGATACGCCAGACTGGACAATACAAACAACGATTGCTGGCTGATGGGCAACACACCCTGCTTCTGTGCCGACACGGCGACCCCGGCCGCCGTGTGGGTATGCAGCACACACACCACATCGTGCCGCACCTCATGCACCGCGCTGTGGATGGTATAGCCGGCCGGATTGATCTCGTAGGGGCTGTCCATCAGCTTGTTGCCGGCCTGATCGACCTTGACCAGGCTCGACGCGGTGACTTCATGAAACATCAACCCGAACGGGTTGATCAAAAAATCATCGGTACCGGGAACCTTGGCGGAGATATGCGTGAAAATCAGGTCATCCCAGCCATGCAAGGCGACAAGCCGGTAACAGGCGGCAAGATCGACGCGGGTTTGCCATTCGGCGGCACTGACCTGATCTTTGATGCTGAGTGTCGATGGGACGGGCGCTACGCTCACGGCTCTGACCTCTGGCTTTCTAGTTATAGGAACTTGCTCTGAAACAGTCATGAACAAGCTAACCAGTCTAGTCAGCTCCAGCCGGGCCGGTAGTTGCATTGGCAGCCAGCTTACTGGCCGAGCGAGTCATCAACGCGGTGGCCTGTACCCCACCATTGCATCAACCCCGCAACGCGTTGATCAACTCCTCCAGCCAGGGTTCGGCATCGGTTTCCGGGGTAACGCTTTCGCTGGCATCCAGACGCAACATGGGCAATACCTCACGCACGCCCAGCTCAGCGAACAACTCACGCATCTGTTCACCACCGCCGCAGAAAGTATCGCCATAGCTGGCATCGCCCAGGCCTATTACGGCGCCGGGCAAGTCACGAAACGCGGCAGGCAATTGGTCGCGAATCGTCGAATATAACGGCATCAAGTTGTCCGGCAACTCTCCCATTCCCGTCGTGGAAGTCACGGCCAGCAAGGCCGTCGGGGCGAACGCCTGAATGTCCGCCAGGCTTGCACGGGGGTTGTGCAGCGTTTCGAAACCCGCTTCACCGAGCAGTTTGGCGGCGTGCCGGGCGACTTCTTCGGCGGTCCCATAGACGGAGCCCGAAAGGATGGCGACTTTCATCAATCTGATCCTGAACCTGAATAAAAGAGCCGCGATAGTAACAGGCTCATACGTAACGCTGCGATTGACTCTCAACAACCAATAATGGCCAGTGGACATCGCGCCAGGTTCTTCTAAAATGCAGCGCACACCGGATGCTCAAGGAGTGTCATCCATGATTAACGCTCAATTGATGCAACTGGTCATCAACGCCTCGAACGACGGCATCGTCATCGCTGAAAAAGAAGGCGACGAAGACAATATCCTGATCTACGTAAACCCGGCTTTCGAACGGCTGACTGGCTACAGCAGCGACGAGATCCTTTATCAGGATTGCCGTTTCCTGCAGTCGGGGGATCGCGACCAGCCGGCCCTGGACCAGATCCGCGCGGCCCTGAAGCAGAGTGGTGCCTGCCGGGAGATACTGCGCAACTACCGCAAGGACGGCAGCGCGTTCTGGAACGAGTTGTCTCTGTCGACGGTAAAAAACGAGGCTGACGGACGCACTTATTTCATTGGCGTGCAAAAAGACGTGACGGCGCAGGTCAAGGCTCAGCAGCGCGTCACCCAGCTGGAAAAGGAATTGGCCGAAGCGAGGGCAACCATCGCCCGGCTCGAAGCGACGAACGGCGAAAACAAAACGGCGAATTAGCGGTCAGTCACTACAATCACCAGTGAAAATGTACATATTCATTTCGAGCACACCATGCAGCGCGACGCCCTACTGACTCAGGATGAATTGGATTTCATCCGGACCATGCAGCACAACCCGCAGTTGAACGAGCGGGATGTAACGTCGAGCTTGCTGGTAAACGGCGGGTCACAGATCCGTGATTTGCTGACGCGCCTGGCGGCTAACGAGCAGGTCACGCTGCACGCTAATTTCGAAAACCAGCAAATGACTTTTCCGTTGCATCTGGTGGAAGACGAATTCCACGCGATGCACTTGCGCCTGGGCGTGCCCAGTATCTACGAAGACGGGCCGAAGATTCGTCCATGGCGTCTGACCCTTGACGAGCCGGTGGCCCTGGAAAATGCCAGAGGCCAGCCGGGTCCGCTCTGGGTCCATGAGGTGTCCTGCAAAGGTATCCTGCTGGAAAACCGCAGTCGCACCAAGCCACCAAAGCAATTTGCCTTGTGGTTCAGCCCGTCAGGTTATGAAAGGATTTCCCTGCGCGGCACGCTGGAACGGGAAACCGATCAGGGACTGTACGCCTACCATCTGAGCCAGAATGACGAGGATGAGACCGAACGCCTGCGCCAATACATCCTTCAGCAACACCGTCTGACCCATCCGGCCATGCATATCTAGCGCGCTGCCTCACCAGCCGCTCGTCAGGTATCCAGATTACCCGCCAACAGTTGTCGCAACCTCTGGTACATCAACGTCCCTTCACTGCCCAGGCAACCGATCGACGACCCCGCCAGGCTGTCCTGGAGCAGATCGGACGCGTCACCGGCCAGCATGAGCGGGCAATCCAGGCCCATAGCCAGTTTGCTCAGGCGCTTGGGTAGCTCGGGAAGCGGCGCATGATTGGAGACCAGCACCAGCGCCAACGGCTGGATCTTCTGGCACACCAGGGTCAGTTCGTCGAATGGCAGCCCAATGGTCAACACCCTGACGCCGACTTCCGCCTTGGAGACGAACAGCGCCGTGACCAGCAACTCCAGCTCTCGACATTGACCGACAATGCCAACAACCAACACGCGCCGCGACTGGGCTTCGCGCTTGAGCAAGAGTCGCTGGATGATGCGTGATCGCAGGAACCCATCGAAAAACACCCATTCGCTGGTTTGTCCGAACTCCTGCTGGCGTTGCTGCAACTGTCGCCAGATCGGCATCAGGATGTCCTGGAATACGATCGGCACGGCGTAGGTGGAAAATATCTGCCCGTAGAGACGGTCCAGCTCTATATCGTCAAAGTTGCCAACCGCGTCCGCCACTTGTTGTTGCCACTGGGCGTAATCGGCCTTTACCAGATCTGGGGAAATAAGCGTGGAGACCGGCTGCACCGACGCGGTCTTGGTTAGAATCTTTCCCACTTTGCTCACTGCCACCCCGCGTTCGATCCAGGCGAGGATGCTGCGCACCTTTTCGATGTCGCCCAAGGAGTACAAGCGATGCCCGCTTTCGGTGCGAGTGGGCTGGATCAGACCGTAGCGACGCTCCCATGCGCGCAAGGTCACGGGGTTCACGCCGGTCAGCCGTGCTACTTCGCGGATCGGGAACAGTTCCTCCTGCTTCAAGGCAGTGGATGCCTGGAAAACGAAGTTATCCTCGGTGATTACGCTCATTTTGGCAGACAATTCCGGCTGGCAAATTGGATCCCAGTGTACTCCCTCTGCGTCATAGGATGACAAGAACAAACACAGCCGATGCGCGATTTTGTTGCTTTTCGCTCAATATGGAATAAACCTTGCCTGCTTTTTTGGCGAATGGACGCTACCACCACCCGGGGGCGTTCCCGCGAATCTCCTACCCGGAGTACCGCACCTGTTTTACGGAGATACATAATGTCTACCTCACCCGTCACCCTGATGGTTGCCCGCCGTGTCGCCAATGGGCGCTATCAGGATCTGATCGCCTGGTTGCGCGAAGGCGAACAATTGGCCACCGACTTTCCCGGCTACCTGGGCTCCGGCGTGCTCGCGCCACCGCCCCAAGACGATGAATTCCAGATTATTTTCCGTTTTGCCGACGAGCGGACCCTGCATGCCTGGGAGCACTCTGCCTCGCGCACGGCCTGGCTGGGACGAGGCAGCGATCTGTTTGCCCATCCTTCGGAGCACAGGGTGCGGGGTATCGATGGTTGGTTCGGCGCCAGTGGTCAACGTCCACCGCGCTGGAAACAGGCCGTGGCCATCTGGCTCGCGTTCTTTCCAGTGTCGCTGCTGTTCAACTTCCTGCTGGGACCGTTGCTCAGTGAGCTGGGGATGGTGAGCCGCGTGTTGATCAGCACACTGATTCTGACGCCGCTGATGGTCTATCTGTTTATCCCGATGTCGACTCACCTGCTGGCGGGTTGGTTGAACGGTGCAGCGCCCAAAGCACTGCCAACCAAGCCGGCTACGCAGAATCAGTGATGCTGCGTAGTCTTCGCCGATCGCAAAGTTCGGCTTCAGCAGTGATTTGCGTGCTCGCGAAGGAGGCCTGTCAGTCGACATCCGCTTGACCGACACACCGTTTTCGCGGGCAAGTCCGCTCCCACAGAGTCGTCGCTGCCCCGCGTGGCTGTTATAGTTTTGCGATTGCCGTGAACCGAGCCGTCCTATGCCCAGCGCCACCGCTCCGATCCTGATCACCGGCGCTGCCCAGCGCGTCGGCTTGCATTGCGCCCATCGATTGCTCGAAGACGGTCACCCGGTGATCGCCACCTACCGCACCGAGCGCCCGGGCGTGCAGGCGTTGCGGGATATGGGGGCGATCGTACTGTTCGCTGACTTTTCCAGTGAAACAGGGATTTTGGCCTTCATTGAGCAGCTCAAGCAGCACACCGACCGATTACGGGCCATTGTGCACAACGCCTCAGCGTGGCTGGCCGAGGCGCCAGGCAATGAAGCGGCAGCGTTCAATGCCATGTTCGCCGTACACATGCTCGCGCCCTATCTGATCAACCTGCATTGTGCCGAACTGCTGCAGCGTTCAACCCCGGCAGATATCGTGCACATCAGCGATGACGTCACGCGCAAGGGCAGCAGCAAGCATATCGCCTATTGCGCCACCAAGGCCGGGCTCGAAAGCCTGACCCTGTCGTTCGCGGCGAAGTACGCGCCGCACATCAAGGTCAACACAATTGCCCCGGCCCTGCTACTGTTCAATCCCGAAGACGACGCGGCTTACCGCGCCAAGGCCCTGGCCAAGTCCGCGCTGGGCATCGAGCCCGGCAGCGAAGTGATCTATCAGAGCCTGCGTTATCTGCTGGACAACCCCTATGTCACCGGCACGACCCTGACCGTCAACGGCGGACGGCACGTCAAATAGTCTTGCTTCGAGGATGCACCATGGCGCTATCGCCCCAGAATTATCGCGAGATCCTCATCGGCCTGGGCGAAGACCCGGAACGCGAAGGCCTGCTGGATACTCCGGTGCGCGCAGCCAAGGCCATGCAGTACCTTTGTCACGGCTATGAACAGAGCGTTGAACAAATCGTCAACGGCGCCCTGTTCGCCTCCGACAGCGATGAAATGGTGATCGTCGCCGACATCGAACTCTATTCTCTGTGCGAACATCACCTGTTGCCCTTCATCGGCAAGGCTCATGTGGCTTATATTCCTACGGGCAAGGTCCTGGGGCTGTCGAAGATTGCCCGGCTGGTGGACATGTTCGCCCGCCGCCTGCAAATCCAGGAAAACCTCACCCGGCAAATTGCCGATGCGGTGCAGCAAGTTACCCAGGCCGCCGGCGTTGCAGTGGTGATCGAAGCCCAGCACATGTGCATGATGATGCGCGGTGTCGAAAAACAGAACTCGACCATGAACACCTCGGTGATGCTCGGCGTTTTTCGCGAGTCCAGCACCACCCGCCAGGAGTTCCTGCAATTGATTCGACGGAGCAAGTAAATGTCACAACTTCAACCGGCCATGGCGCGCATCAAGGTCAAGGACCTGCGCTTGCGCACTTTCATCGGCATCAACGAGGACGAAATCCTCAACAAGCAGGATGTGCTGATCAATCTGACCATCCTCTACGCGGCCCAGGATGCGGTGCGCGACAACGACATCGACCACGCACTGAACTACCGCACCATCACCAAGGCGATCATCGCCCACGTGGAAGGCAACCGCTTCGCCCTGCTCGAACGCCTGACCCAGGAACTGCTCGATCTGGTCATGGCCAACGAATCGGTGCTGCATGCCGAAGTCGAGGTCGACAAGCCCCACGCCTTGCGATTTGCCGAGTCGGTGTCGATTACTTTAGCTGCAAGCCGGGCTCCTTCGTAGCAGCTACAAGCCTCAAGCTGTAAGCTTCAAGCCTGACCACCGCAAACCCACTCTTGCAGCTTGAAGCTTGCCCCTTGAAGCTGTCTCGCAGAGACCACCATGAACGACCAACAACGCCTCGAACTTGAAGCCGCCGCTTTCCGTCGGCTGGTAGCCCACCTGGACAGCCGCAAGGATGTGCAGAACATCGACTTGATGAACCTCGCCGGCTTCTGCCGCAACTGCCTGTCCAAGTGGTACAAGGCAGCAGCCGATGAACGTCAGATCGAGGTCAGCCTCGATGACGCCCGCGAAGTGGTCTACGGCATGCCCTACGCCGAGTGGAAAGCCCAATACCAGCAAGAAGCCAGCGCCGAACAGCAAGCAGCGTTTGCCAAAGGAAAACCCGATGCCTGACCTGAACACCCTGCGCGCCAGCCTCAAGAGCGGCGAACATATTTTTGCCGACACCCTGGCGTTTATCTCCAACGGCTACGACTACCAGCCTCTGCCTTTTAAAAACGGTGACGTCGACAACGCCGCCGGGCAGAACGAAGGCTCTTGCAAGGCCCTCGGCCTGGCCCTGCTCGAAGGCTTGAGCGATGAAGAAGCCCTGCTGGCGTTTGGCGAACATTACCGGTCGGTACTGGCCACGCCTGAAGGCAGCGATCACGGCAATATCCGCGCGTTGATGACCCATGGTTTGGCTGGCGTGAAGTTCGGGGCGCAGCCGTTGCGGCGGCGCTGATCCAACGCGCCTCCCCTCTGTGCCGAGGTCCGCTTTTCTGTGGCGAGGGAGCTTGCTCCCGCTGGGCTACGAAGTAGCCCCCAGACGGCCCCTGCATGTGAACTGATGCACCAGGCGTGCTGATTTGGGACTGCTGCGCAGTCCAGCGGGAGCAAGCTCCCTCGCCACAGAAACAGTTCTCGCCAGACT
Organism: Pseudomonas sp. Q11; assembly: GCF_024494355.1. Taxonomy (GTDB): domain Bacteria; phylum Pseudomonadota; class Gammaproteobacteria; order Pseudomonadales; family Pseudomonadaceae; genus Aquipseudomonas; species Aquipseudomonas hefeiensis. The sequence goes on from NZ_JAKNQY010000024.1 coordinate 36,018, forward strand.
CACTGATCTCACATCCCGACTTTTAAGATTGACCCGGCAACTTTATTTCGTTTGCCGGCCACCTCTGCTCGCGGCTTAGATAAAGGGAATCTTTCCTTCGTCCGAGCCGTCATCCATGAACAGCGAAACCATCAGCCAGTCGATTTCCATCGTGCATCCCGTCAGCCTCAGCCACGGCAAAAATGCCGAGGTCTGGGACACCGATGGCAAACGCTACATCGATTTCGTGGGTGGCATCGGCGTGTTGAACCTCGGTCACTGCCATCCTCGCATTGTCGAAGCCATCCGCGAACAGGCGACCCGACTGACGCATTACGCCTTCAACGCCGCCCCGCACGCGCCCTACATCGAACTAATGGAACGCCTGGCAGCGTTTGTTCCGGTGGATTACCCGGTCAGCGGCATGCTCACCAACAGTGGCGCCGAAGCCGCGGAAAACGCCTTGAAGATCGTACGCGGCGCCACGGGCCGCACCGCCGTCATCGCCTTTGACGGCGGTTTCCACGGCAGAACCCTGGCCACCCTCAACCTCAACGGCAAAGTCGCACCCTACAAACAGAAAGTCGGCGTATTGCCCGGCCCGGTCTATCACCTGCCCTACCCCAGCAAGGACAACGGTGTCACCTGCGAAGAGGCGTTGAAGGCCATGGAGCGGTTGTTCAGCGTCGAGATCGACGTGAATGACGTCGCGTGTTTCATCGTCGAACCGGTGCAGGGCGAAGCCGGTTTCCTGCCGATGGATGTTCCGTTCGCCCAGGCCCTGCGAAGGTTCTGCGACGAAAAGGGCATTGTGTTGATCATCGATGAAATCCAGTCCGGCTTCGGCCGCACCGGCCAGCGCTTTGCGTTCTCGCGACTGGGCATCGAGCCGGACCTGATCCTGCTGGGTAAAAGCATTGCCGGCGGCGTCCCCCTGGGCGCCGTGGTGGGGCGCAAGTCGCTGCTGGACAATCTGCCCAAAGGCGGCCTGGGCGGCACTTACTCAGGCAACCCCATCGCCTGCGCCGCCGCATTGGCAACCCTGGAGGAAATGACCGACGCAAACCTGCAAGCCTGGGGCACGCAACAGGAAGAGGCGATTGTCAGCCGCTACGAGTCATGGCGCAGCCGCGGGCTGTCACCTTACCTGGGCCGCCTGACCGGCGTCGGCGCGATGCGCGGCATCGAACTGGCCCATGCCAACGGCAGCCCGGCCTCGGCACAATTGACGCAATTGCTGGCCTTGGCGCGGGAGTCTGGTTTGTTGCTGATGCCCAGCGGCAAGTCCCGACACATCATTCGACTGCTGGCGCCACTGACGACCGAGTCGGCGGTGTTGGAGGAAGGGTTGGATATTCTGGGAGCTTGCCTGGCGAAGCTGTCTTAAAGTGCAGCTCTTCTGACCACACAAAAAATCTGTGGGAGCGAGCCTGCTCGCGATTCGGTGGCACATCCAACACTGATGCAAGCTGACCCGGCGCCATCGCGAGCAGGCTCGCTCCCACAGGGGGTTTGTGGCGAACAAAACATCTTGTCCACTGAACAGAAAAATCCCGCGCATAAAAAACCGGCCGAAGCCGGTTTTTTATACCAGTTGAATCAGAACGAAGCGTTCTGCAGACCGTCCAGGTAACGCTCGGTGTCCAAGGCTGCCATGCAACCGGCACCCGCCGAGGTAATCGCCTGGCGGTAGACGTGGTCGGCCACGTCGCCGGCCGCGAAAATGCCTTCCACGCTGGTGGCGGTGGCGTTGCCTTCACGGCCGCCCTTGACCACCAGGTAGCCATCCTTGAGTTCCAGCTGGCCTTCGAACAGCGAGGTGTTCGGTGTGTGGCCGATGGCGATGAATACGCCGTCGACTTTGATCTCGTCAAAGCTGCCGTCGTTGTTCTTCAGACGGGCACCGGTCACGCCCATGTTGTCACCCAGCACTTCGTCCAGGGTCGCGTTGAGTTTGAGGATGATCTTGCCTTCAGCCACACGGGCATTGAGCTTGTCGATCAGGATCTTCTCGGCGCGGAAGGTTTCGCGACGATGGATCAGGGTGACCGTGCTGGCAATGTTGGCCAGGTACAGGGCTTCCTCAACGGCGGTGTTGCCGCCACCGACTACGGCCACTGGTTTGTTGCGGTAGAAGAAACCGTCGCAAGTGGCGCAGGCGGAAACGCCTTTGCCCATGAACGCTTCTTCCGACGGCAGGCCCAAGTAACGAGCGCTGGCGCCGGTTGCAATGATCAGGGCATCGCAGGTGTAGGTCGCGCTGTCGCCGGTCAGGGTGTACGGCTTGGCGGCGAAGTCCACGGCATTGATGTGGTCGAAAACGATCTCGGTCTCGAAGCGCTCGGCATGCTCTTTCATGCGCTCCATCAACACCGGGCCGGTCAGGCCGTGGACATCGCCCGGCCAGTTATCGACTTCAGTGGTGGTGGTCAATTGACCGCCGGCCTGCATGCCGGTGATCAGCAGTGGCTTGAGGTTGGCACGGGCCGCATACACCGCAGCGCTGTAACCGGCAGGGCCGGAACCGAGAATAATCACTCGCGAATGACGCACTTCAGACATGACCTGCTCCTGTTGACCGGACCTGACGGACCGGGACGCCGGATGAGCGGCGCGAATAAAAAGGGACTGTTGACGCACTTGGGGAAGGCTTTGGTTCGACAGTCCTGAAAAAGAATGGGTGCAGCGTATCGAGGGAGCGAAGATTAAGGAAATACGGTTTAACAATCCAGCTCATAGGTGAGCTCTATCCGTATCGGTCAGCTCAATAAACTCGGCAAACGTTGTTACACGCCATGTCGATGCTTTCCCGAGCCCGGCAAAGCCGGTATGGTCGGCGCGTTCATCTTCGCTCGGAGCCTCCTATGCCCGCCCCCGTCCTGTCCGGCCCGCAATATTTGCGAGAAGGCCTCAAACTGGTCTTAAGCCCGGGTCTGCGATTGTTTGTACTGTTGCCATTGATGATCAACCTGGTGCTGTTCGTCGGATTGATCTACCTGGCCGGCCATCAGTTCAGCCTATGGGTCGACACGCTGATGCCGTCGTTACCGGATTGGCTGAGCTTTCTCAACTATGTCCTGTGGCCGCTGTTCGTAGTGCTTGTGGTGCTGATGGTGTTTTTCACCTTCACCATGCTTGCCAATATCATTGCCGCGCCGTTCAACGGTTTTCTCGCGGAGAAAGTCGAAGTGGTCATCCGTGGCAGCGACGACTTCCCGGCCTTCAGTTGGAGTGAGTTGATCGCCATGATCCCGCGCACCCTGGCCCGGGAGGCACGCAAGCTTGGCTATTTCCTGCCTCGCGCCTTGGGACTGTTGGTGCTGTCCTTCATTCCGGTGATCAATATCGTGGCCGCGCCGTTGTGGCTGCTGTTCGGGGTCTGGATGATGGCGATCCAGTACATCGACTACCCGGCGGACAACCATAAGCTGGGCTGGAACGAAATGCTCGCCTGGCTGCGGGAAAAACGCTGGCAGAGCCTGGGCTTTGGCGGCAGCGTGTACCTGGTGCTGCTGATCCCGGTGGTCAACATCCTGATGATGCCGGCGGCCGTGGCCGGGGCGACCTTGTTCTGGGTCCGCGAGCAAGGCGCCGAGACCGCGTTGGCCCGGCAAGGCTGACCGGTCACAAATCCATCATCCAAGCGTCACAATGGCGAAACGGCCCCAGTCGACACTGGGGTCATGACCACACACCTGCATATCACCCTCATCACCGAAACCTTCCCGCCGGAAATCAATGGCGTGGCCAATACCCTGGGCCGCCTGTGCGACGGCTTGCGCGCCCGCGGGCATCAGGTGGAATTGATACGGCCTCGTCAGGCTGGCGACCAGCGCCAGGCCAGTGACGAGCAACTGATGCTGTGCCGGGGCTGGCCGCTACCGGGGTATCCGGGCCTGCAGTGGGGCCAGGCTTCGATGCACAAGCTGCTGCGGCGCTGGAAACGTCATCGTCCGGACGTGCTGTACATCGCCACGGAAGGGCCGCTGGGTTTATCGGCGTTGCGGGCGGCGCGGCGCCTGGGCATATCGGTGGTCAGTGGCTTCCACACCAACTTCCAGCAATACACCCAGCAGTATGGCCTCGAGTTATTGAGTCGCGCCCTCACCCATTACCTGCGTTGGTTCCACAACCGTTCCAACCTGACCCTGGTGCCGAGCCTCAGTCAGCGCATGGAGCTGGAACGCCGGCATTTCGAGCGCGTGGCGCTGTTGTCCCGCGGTGTGGACAGCCAACTGTTCCACCCGATCAAACGCTCGACAACCCTGCGTGAGGCCTGGGGCTTGGGCGACGACGATATTGCGCTGATCCATGTCGGGCGTCTGGCGCCGGAAAAGAACCTGAACTTGCTCAAACGCAGTTTCAAAACACTGTGTAGCGCTTTCCCGGAGCGGCGGCTGAAACTGGTGGTGGTCGGTGACGGTCCACAACGGGCCGCGCTGCAACAGGAACTGCCCGACGCAATTTTTTGTGGGGCCCAGCGTGGCGAGTCGTTGGCCAGCCATTATGCGTCCGGGGATGTATTCCTCTTTCCGAGCCTGACCGAAACCTTCGGCAATGTCGTGCTGGAAGCACTGGCATCCGGGTTAGGTGTGGTGGCCTACGATCAGGCCGCCGCGGCACAACACATCCGTCATGGTCATAACGGCGTGCTGGCCATGCCGGGGGATGAAGAGGCGTTCTGCGACGCGGCCCGGTGGCTGCTGGAGGAGCGTGAAACCTTGCGTTGCGTGCGCCTTAATGCGCGCCAACATGCCAGCCGCCAGGGCTGGGCATCGGTGATCGAGCAGTTCGAAACGCAGTTGCGTGGGGTTTGTCAGATCGAGTCATCGTTGCCCCAGGTGGTGTCGCCGCGCTGAAAAGCGTCGCGGGCAAGCCTTGCTCCCACAGAGTTATCAGTCGCTCACAAATAGTGTGCTCACTGAAGATACTGTGGGAGCAAGGCTTGCCCGCGATGAGGCCCTACAAAGCGCCGCTTAAACCAGCGTCATCAACGCCTCACGGCTGAACGGCAAGATCTCCTGCTCCCGCCCTTCACGCACTTTTTGCGCCCAATCCGGGTCCACCAGCAGCGCACGCCCCACCGCCACCAGGTCGAACTCATCATTATTCAGGCGCTCCAGCAGTTTCTCCAGACTGGCCGGCTGCGCGACTTTGTCGGTGTTGACCATAAATTGCAGGAACTCGCCATCCAGACCAACGCTGCCGACGGTGATGGTTGGCTTGCCGGTGAGGGTGCGAGTCCAGCCCGCCAGGTTCAGCTCGGAACCTTCGAATTCAGGTTCCCAGAAGCGACGTGTCGAGCAGTGGAAAATATCCACGCCAGCTTCGGCCAACGGCTTGAGGAATTCGCCCAGGGCTTCTGGCGTTTGCACCAGGCGCGCGGTGTAATCCTGCTGCTTCCATTGGGAAAAACGGAAGATGATCGGGAACCCTTCGCCCACCGCGGCACGCACGGCGCGGATCAGTTCGATGGCGAAGCGCGAACGGTTGGCCAGACTTCCACCGTAACCGTCGGTGCGCGGGTTGCTGCCCTCCCAGAAGAACTGGTCCACCAGGTAGCCATGGGCGCCGTGGATCTCCACGCCATCCATGCCGATGCTCTGGGCGTCTTTCGCCGCCTGGGCGAACGCTGCGATGACTTCGTCGATATCCGCTTGGGTCATGCCGTGAACCACGACCTGGCCATCCTTGAGTTTTTCCGACGGGCCATAGCCCGGCACGCTGGCGTCCGGCTCGGTCCCCAATTTCCGCACGTTACCGACATGCCAGAGCTGCGGGACGATCTTGCCGCCTTCGGCATGCACTGCATCAACCACTTGCTTCCAGCCGGCCAGCGCGGCATCGCCGTAAAAATGTGGCACGTTCGGATAACCGTTGGAGGCCTTGTGCCCGACGGTCGTGCCTTCGGTGATGATCAGACCGACGCCGGCCGCCGCGCGACGGCGGTAATACTCCACGACCTTGGCGTTCGGCACGCCGCCTGGGGAAAAGGAGCGAGTCATCGGCGCCATCACTACCCGGGTCGGCAGCTCCATTGCACCGAGATGGAAGGGTTTGAACAAGGCTTTTACAGGCATGGGACACTCCACGGAAACAGGGACGCTGGTCGAATATGACAGCGATAATATGGACCGTGGAGAACGATGGATAGCACTATTGATTTGAATGATTAAGGATCAAAAGGAAGGCCAGAAGAGTGTGTCCACACACAATACCTGTGGCGAGGGAGCTTGCTCCCGCTGGGCTGCGTAGCGGCCCCGTTTTTTTGCGGTCGCTACGCAACCGAGCGGGAGCAAGCTCCCTCGCCACAGGGTGTGGTGGTTGCTCCAGAGGTTCAGCCCAAGGCTTTTTCGATAGCCTGGATCACGGCCGGATCATCCGGCGTCGTGCGCGGCGAGAAACGCGCCAGCACCCGACCGTCCTTGCCCAGCAGGAATTTCTCGAAGTTCCAAGTGATGTCCCCGGGAAACTCGGCCCCCTCGCCCGCCAGCAGTCGGTACAACTGATGACGGTCAGGTCCGTTCACCTCCAGCTTGCTGGACAACGGGAACGTCACACCATAGTTGAGGCTGCAGAAATCCTGGATTTCCTGTTCCGTCCCCGGCTCTTGTCCGGCGAACTGGTTGCAAGGCAGGCCCAGCACACAGAAACCCTTGGCCTTGTATTGCTGATAGAGGTTTTCCAACGCCGCGTACTGAGGTGTCAGGCCACATTTGGAGGCGACATTGACCACCAGCACGACTTGCCCCTTGAACGGCGCCAGATCAAGTTCCTGACCATCCAGGGCTTTAAGTTTAAGGTCGTGAAAAGCACTCATGACGAACTCCAGGTTTGCGGATCTTTTCGAACAGCCATGGGGCGATGCTAGCAGCAACCGACTAAAAAGGCGCCGTAAGGCGCCTTTCCAGTTCACTTGAGCGTAGCGCAGAAATCAGTGGTGATGACCACCTTCGCCATGGACGTGACCATGAGCGATTTCTTCCTGGCTGGCTTCACGAATGTCGACAATCTTGACCTGGAAGTTCAAGCGCTGACCGGCCAACGGGTGGTTGCCGTCAACGGTGACGTCATCGCCTTCCAGGTCGCGGATGGTGACGATCTGCATCTGGCCATCGGGCGCCGAAGCGTGGAACTGCATGCCTACTTCCAGCTCATCCACGCCCTCGAACATGCTGCGGCTCAGGGTGCTGACCAGCTCGGCGGAGTATTCGCCATAAGCATCTTCCGGCTCAACGGTAACGTTCAGCTCGTCACCGGAAGTTTTGCCTTCCAGGGCTTTTTCCAGCCCCTGGATGATGTTGCCTGCGCCATGCAGGTAGACCAGCGGAGCGCCGCCGGCAGAGCTGTCGATGACCTCACCAGCGTCGTTGGTCAGGGTATAGTCGATGGAGACAGCCTTATTGGCGGCGATCAGCATGGGGCGAGACCTTTTGCATAAGAATGAAGAACGGACAAGTCTAAACAAGGATTTGCCCGAAAGCGAACGGAACCCGGACAAACGGCCCTGCTCGAACAGACCAACGGTCACAGGTTTTCATCAGGACGAGGACGGGCACTGGGTGGCCGAGCTGTCCTGCGGCCATACCCAGCACCTGCGCCACCAGCCACCGTGGCAATCCCGTAGCTGGGTGCTGGACCCTGTCCAACGTACTGAAAAAATTGGCCAGCCCTTTGACTGCGGCTGGTGCGCACAGGCCCCGGTTAGCGATAACCTTGGCGCCTGAATTGACGGTAGACGGCAGTTATAGCCTCGCCTTTGCCATGCTCCTTTAGAGAATCCGCATGCAAACTTTTTTTATCGCGCCCACCGATTTTGGTGTGGGTCTGACCTCCATCAGCCTCGGGCTGGTGCGCACACTCGAACGGGCCGGGCTGAAAGTCGGCTTTTTCAAACCCATCGCCCAGCCCCACCCCGGCGATACCGGGCCGGAACGCTCCACCGAACTGGTGGCCCGCACCCATGGCCTCAAGCCGCCACAGCCCCTGGGCCTGGCACACGTCGAACGCATGCTGGGCGACGGCCAGCTCGATGAGCTGCTGGAAGAAATCATCACCCTCTACCAGCAGGCCGCCATCGGCAAGGACGTGCTGGTCGTCGAGGGCATGGTCCCGACCCGCAATGCCAGCTATGCCGCGCGGGTCAACCTGCACCTGGCCAAGAGCCTGGACGCCGAGGTCATCCTGGTGTCGGCGCCGGAGAACGAAGTGCTGACCGAGCTTTCCGGTCGCGTCGAGCTGCAGGCGCAACTGTTCGGCGGGCCCAAAGACCCGAAAGTCCTCGGCGTGATCCTGAACAAAGTCCGTACCGACGAAAGCATGGAGGCCTTCTCCGCGCGGCTCAAGGAGCACTCGCCGCTGTTGCGCAGCGGCGATTTCCGCCTGCTGGGCTGCATCCCGTTCCGCCCCGAACTCAACGCCCCACGCACCCGCGACGTGGCCGACCTGATGGGCGCGCAGGTGCTCAATGCCGGCGATTACGAAACCCGGCGCATGAGCAACATCATCATTTGCGCCCGCACCATGCGCAATACCGTGGAGCTGCTCAAGCCCGGCGTGCTGGTGGTGACCCCCGGCGATCGCGACGACATCATCCTGGCCGTGAGCCTGGCAGCCCTCAACGGCGTACCGTTGGCCGGCCTGCTGCTGACCAGCGACACCCTGCCTGACCCGCGCATCATGGACCTGTGTCGAGGCGCCTTGCAGGCGGGGCTTCCGGTGCTCTCGGTCAGTACCGGGTCTTACGACACAGCGAACCTGCTCAATGGCCTGAACAAGGAAATTCCAATCGACGACCGCGAACGTGCGGAGATCATTACCGATTTTGTCGCCAGCCACCTGGACGCCAAATGGCTGCACCAGCGTTGTGGTACGCCACGGGAAATGCGGTTGTCGCCGGCTGTGTTCCGCTATCAATTGATCCAGCGCGCCCAGGCCGCCGACAAACGCATCGTGCTGCCCGAGGGTAGTGAACCGCTGACCGTCCAGGCCGCTGCCATTTGTCAGGCCCGTGGCATCGCTCGCTGCGTGCTGCTGGCCAAACCGGCGGACGTCGAGGCAGTGGCTCGTGCCCAGGGCATCGAACTGCCGCCGGGGCTGGAGATTCTCGACCCGGATTCGATTCGCGAGCGTTACGTCGAACCGATGGTGCGGCTGCGCAAGAGCAAAAGCCTGAACGCGCCGATGGCCGAGCAGCAACTGGAAGACACCGTGGTGATTGGCACCATGATGCTGGCGCTCGATGAGGTCGACGGACTGGTGTCGGGTGTTATCCACTCCACCGCCAACACCATCCGCCCGGCCTTGCAACTGATCAAGACCGCCCCAGGCTGCTCGCTGGTGTCTTCGGTGTTTTTCATGCTGTTCCCCGAAGAAGTGCTGGTCTATGGCGACTGTGTGATGAACCCGCATCCTAGCGCCGCGGAACTGGCGGAGATTGCCCTGCAAAGCGCCGACTCGGCTGCCGCGTTCGGTATCACACCGCGGGTGGCAATGCTCAGCTATTCCAGCGGCGAGTCGGCCAGCGGCGAAGAGGTGGAGAAAGTCCGCGAAGCCACCCTGCTGGCCCACGAAGCGCAACACGGCTTGTTGATCGACGGGCCGCTGCAATACGACGCCGCTGCCAACGAAACCGTCGCCCGGCAATTGGCGCCCAATAGCCAGGTGGCCGGCCGGGCGACGGTGTTCATTTTCCCGGACCTGAACACCGGCAACACCACCCACAAGGCCGTGCAACGCAGCGCCGATTGCGTCAGCCTCGGGCCCATGCTGCAAGGCCTGCGCAAACCGGTGAACGACTTGCCCCGCGGCGCTCAGGTCGACGACATCGTGTACACCATCGCCCTGACCGCGATCCAGGCCGCCAACCGACCCATGGATATTTAAATGCTGGATTTCCTGCCTGCTCCCGTGCGCGGCGTCATTGCCTCGCTGCTGTTGGCGTTGAACACCATCGCCTGCTGCACACCGCTGTTCATCGTGGCAATCTTCAAGCTGTTGCTGCCCTTCCCCGCCGCCCAGCGTTTCACCGACTGGCTGATGAGCCACATCCATGAAGCCTGGATCAGCAACAACAAGGCCTGGATGAACCTGCTGCGCCGCACCCGCTGGCACCTTAGCGGCCTGGAAGGCCTGGACTACCAGCATTCGTACCTGATCACCAGCAACCACCAGAGTTGGGTCGACATCATGGTATTGCAGTACGTGCTGAACCGGCGCATTCGTCCATTGAAGTTCTTTCTCAAGCAGGAACTGATCTGGGTGCCGGTGATCGGCCTGGCCTGGTGGGCCCTGGGGTTCCCGTTCATGAAGCGCTACTCCAAGGCTTACCTGGAGAAATACCCGGAGAAGAAAGGCAAGGACCTGGAAACCACCCGCAAGACCTGTGCGAAATTTCGCAACAACCCCGTGGGCATATTCAACTTCGTCGAAGGCACGCGCTTCACCGAAGGCAAGCATGCCCAGCAACAGTCACCGTTTCGCTACCTGCTCAAGCCCAAGGCCGGGGGCATTGCGTTTGTGCTCGATGCGATGGGCGAACAGCTGGAGTCGATCATCAACGTGACCATCCACTATCCGGGCGGCCGACCGGGGTACTGGGATTTGCTCTGCGGCAAGGTTGACGAAGTGGTGGTGCATTTTCAGGAGTTGAAAATCCCGCCGCAGTTCATCGGCAGGAACTACGATCAGGACGGCGCGTATCGCCTGGAGTTCCAGGGCTGGATCAACCAGCTGTGGCAGGACAAGGACGCGTTGCTTGAGCAGATGCATCGCGAGTATCCCTGTAATTCTTGAGGTGTCTGTACTGGCCTCATCGCGAGCAAGCTCGGCTCCCACAGGGATTGATGCGAACTGCATTTCCATGTTCACCAACAATCCCTGTGGGAGCCGAGTTTGCTCGCGATGGCGTCCTTCCAGACAACAAAAAGCCCGCAGATGATCACTCATCTGCGGGCTTTTTCTTGTCGCTTGAAGCTAGAAGCTTGCAGCGGCGTTCCTTAGATCGCCCCACGCTTGCGCAGCAGATCCAGCACCTGCTTGACGCTCTCTTCCAACGACAGCGACTGGGTGTCGATCACCAGATCGGCGTCCAGCGGCACGTCATACGGGAAAGACTCGCCGGGGATGTTGTCGCCGGCAGCAGCGTACAGGCCTTGCGGATCACGCTGGGCGCAGACGATTGGCGAGGCCTGGACATAGACCGTCAGCAGACGTTCCTTGCCGATCAGGTCTTTGGCCTGTTCGCGCCCTTCTGCATTCGGCGCGACGAACGCGGCGAGGGTCAGCAGCCCGGCTTCGTTGAACTGGCGGGCGACATGAGCCGCACGGCGCCAGTTTTCGGTACGCCCGGCACGGTCCTGCGGCAAGCCTTTGTTCAGGTCATGACGCAGGTTCTGGCCATCAAGCACGAAGACCGCACGGCCCAGGTCGAACAGCTTACGTTCCACCGCATAGGCCAGCGTGCTTTTGCCAGCGCCCGACAACCCGCTGAACAGCACCGTGGCCGGTTGCTGGCCGAAACGCTGGGCGCGCTCTTCAACCGACACATGGGCCAGTTTGCCATGATGGGTACTGTGGCCGTGGGTCAAAGGCTGGGCCACGATCATGCCGGCGCCCACGGTGCCATTGGTCAGGCGATCGATGATGATGAACGCGCCGGTGGTGCGGTTGCTCTCGTAACCATCCAGGGCGATCGGTGCATCCAGGGCGATCTTCACCTTGCCGATTTCATTGAGTTGCAACGCGCTGGCCGGCCCTTCTTCCAAAGTGTTCACGTCGACCTTGTTGACGATGCTGGCAATCGAGCCCGGCACGTAACTGGTGGCGCGCTTGATGTCGTATTTCTTGCCCGGCAGCATCGGTTCCTCGGCCATCCACACCAGCATCGCTTCGAAGCTGTCGGTGACCGGCGGCACGCTGTCGGCATGCACCAGCAGGTCGCCACGGGAAATGTCGATCTCGTCTTCCATGGTCAGCGTCACCGCCTGGCCAGGGCCGGCGTGTTCCAGTTCGCCTTCGAAGGTGACGATGGATTTAACGCGGCTGCTCTTGCCCGAAGGCAGCACCACCACTTCGTCACCCTTGTGCACGATGCCGCTGGCCAGGGTGCCGGCGAAACCGCGGAAGTTCAGGTTCGGACGATTGACGTACTGCACCGGGAAACGCAGGTCGGTGAAGTTACGGTCACCCGCCACTTCCACGGTCTCGAGGATTTCCATCAGCGACTGGCCGGTGTACCACGGCGAGCGCTCGGACTTGTTCACCACGTTGTCGCCCTTGAGGGCCGACATCGGCACGAAGTGCATGCTGGTGGGCTTCATCTTCAAGCCTTCGGCGAACTTCAGGTAGTCGGCCTTGATCGACTCGAACACGCCCTGGTCGAAGTCCTTGAGGTCCATCTTGTTGATGGCCACGACGATATGCTTGATGCCCAGCAACGAAGCGATGAAGCTGTGGCGACGGGTCTGGGTCTGCACGCCGTAGCGGGCATCCACCAGAATGATCGCCAGGTCACAGGTGGAAGCACCGGTGGCCATGTTGCGGGTGTACTGCTCATGGCCGGGGGTGTCGGCGATGATGAATTTGCGCTTGGCCGTGGAGAAATAGCGGTACGCGACATCGATGGTGATGCCTTGCTCGCGCTCGGCCTGCAGGCCGTCGACCAGCAACGCCAGGTCGATGTCATCACCGGTGGTGCCGACTTTCTTCGAATCGCGGGTGATGGCTTCCAGGTGATCTTCGTAGATCATCTTGGAGTCGTGCAGCAAGCGCCCGATCAGGGTGCTCTTGCCGTCGTCGACGTTACCGCAGGTCAAAAAACGCAGCAGCTCTTTGCGCTCGTGCTGGCCCAGGTAAGCGAGGATGTCCTCGCTGATCAAATCAGATTGGTGGCTCATTGTATTCAAGCTCCGAGCTGTAAGCTTCAAGCGGCAAGCTTGTAGGCGTACAGCTAGTCAGAAATTTTGTTGATCAAGCCGCAGAGCATTTTTGAGAGCTCGCGAGTTTCTGCAATCCAGTTATCAGCCAGCGGCTGGGCGATGTAAGCAATGTCGCTGCCGATGAGGATTTGTGTTCGTAACTCTCCACAAGAAGCCTTCGCGATCCAAAGAAAACGTACCTTTTCTTTGGCGCTGCGACGCTCCATTCCCTCAGCAATATTGGAGGGCACCGAAAGTGCTGAGCGGGTGACTTGGTCCTTGAAACCAAGATCCCTGCATTGGGCAAACTCCCGGTAGATTTCCACCGCCAGACACTTGCTTCTCTGCCAAACAACCAACTTCTCGAAATCCATTACGAGTCACTCAATCGCGGCTCGCAACAACCGGCTGCAAGCACCAAGCTGCAAAATTACGCATACCGCCTTTAACTTGCAGCTTGCTGCTTGTAACTCGAAGCTTAAAAGTACCCTTGACGTTTCTTATCTTCCATCGAGCCTGCGCCATCGTGGTCGATGACCCGGCCCTGGCGCTCGGAAGTTCGCGTCAGGAGCATTTCCTGAATGATGTCCGTCAGGCTTTCGGCCTCGGACTCCACCGCGCCCGTCAACGGGTAGCAGCCGAGGGTACGGAAACGCACTTTCTTTTTGACGATACGGGCTTTGTCTTCATCGGACAGGTGCTCGAGGATGCGCTCGTCGTCGATCATGATCAGCGTGCCGTTCTTCTCGATCACTTCACGCTCGGCGGCGAAGTACAGCGGCACGATCGGGATGCCTTCGAGGTAGATGTATTGCCAGATGTCCAATTCGGTCCAGTTCGACAGCGGGAATACCCGGATCGACTCGCCCTTGTTGACCTTGCCGTTATAGACGTTCCACAGCTCCGGGCGCTGGTTCTTCGGATCCCAGCGGTGCTTGCTGTCGCGGAACGAGTACACGCGCTCCTTGGCGCGGGACTTCTCTTCATCGCGGCGGGCACCACCAAAAGCGGCGTCGAAACCGTGCTTATCCAAAGCCTGTTTCAGGCCTTCGGTCTTCATGATGTCGGTGTGCTTGGCGCTACCGTGAGTAAACGGGTTGATGCCTTGCGCCACGCCGTCCGGGTTCACGTGAGTGATCAGGTCCAGGCCCAGTTCTTCAACCATGCGGTCGCGGAACTTGTACATTTCCTGGAATTTCCAGCGGGTGTCGACATGCATCACCGGAAACGGCAGCTTGCCGGGGAAGAACGCCTTGCGTGCCAGGTGCAGCATCACGGCGGAGTCTTTACCGATGGAGTACAGCATCACCGGGTTATCGAACTCGGCGGCCACCTCGCGGATGATGTGGATGCTTTCCGCCTCCAGCTGTTTCAGATGCGTCAGTTTGTCGACCATGGCTACTCACGAAAACTTTCTTATGAACGGCCAGCGGGCCGTGTTCGAGCGGGGAATCCTAGCACAGCAACCTCTTCTAATCAGGGCGCCAACTAGATCGAAACAGCATATGGATATGCCCGGGGGTTCGGGCCTTGCGCTGGCCTCTGTGGGAGCCTCTGTGGGAGCAAAGCTTGCTCGCGATGACGTCGGCACATCCAACACCGCTATCGCGAGCAAGCTTTGCTCCCACAGGCCCCTTCCCACATTCAGTTCAGCGTTTGTCAGATCGGATTCGGGCAATCAATGAAGATGTGTTCCAAGGCAAAGCGCCGCGCCAGGTAATCGCCCAGCGCCTGCACACCGTAGCGTTCGGTCGCATGGTGCCCGGCGGCGATGAAGCTGATGCCGTTTTCCCGGGCGCTGTGGAAGGTCTGCTCGGATGCTTCGCCGCTGAGGTACAGATCAACCCCAGCCAGCACTGCCTGATCGATGTAGCCCTGGCCCCCGCCGGTGCACCAGCCGACCCGGCGGATCATCTGCTCGCCTTCGATCAGCAAGGGCTCGCGGCCCATGACTTCCTGCACTTTACGGGCGAAGTCGCGAGGCGTCATCGGTTCGGACAAGGAGCCGACCAAGCCGACGACCTTGGGATTGTCCGGGTCCAGCGGCCCCTCGACGGTAATGTCCAACTGGCGGGCCAATTGCACGTTATTGCCCACTTCGGCATGCAAATCCAGCGGCAAGTGATAGGCCAGCAGGCTGATGTCGTGCTTGAGCAGGGTTTTGAGGCGACGCTGCTTCATGCCGGTGACGCACGGATTTTCGCCTTTCCAGAAATACCCGTGATGCACCAGCACCAGATCAGCGTCAGCCTCCACTGCAGCATCGAGCAACGCCTGGCTGGCGGTCACGCCGCTGACAATGCGCGTCACCTGAGGGGCACCTTCGACCTGCAAGCCGTTGGGGCAGTAATCGGCAATCCTGGCGGCGGCCAGATAACGATCCGCTTCTTCTACCAGGGTGTTCAGGGCTACGGCCATGAAAAGACTCCTAAATATCCCGTTCAGAGGCGCGCGTGGCCTCGTATAATGCGCGACATTATGGGCGGTCTCACTCCGCCTGCAACCTTTGTAGGACGTGCTTAATGCTCAAGGCGCTGCGTTTTTCCGGCTGGCCTCTGTTGGCCGGCGTGCTTGTCGCTCTACTGATTATCCAGCGTTATCCGGAGTGGGTCGGCCTGCCGAGCCTGGACGTCAACCTGCAGCAAGCGCCACAAACCAAGGCGCTGCAGCAGGGCCCGGTGTCTTATGCTGACGCCGTGACGATCGCCGCACCGGCCGTGGTCAATCTGTACACCACCAAGGTCGTCAACAAATCCAACCATCCACTGTTCGAAGACCCGCAGTTCCGGCGCTTCTTCGGTGACAACTCACCCAAGCAGAAACGCATGGAGTCGAGCCTGGGGTCGGGCGTGATCATGAGCCCCGAAGGTTATATCCTGACCAACAACCACGTCACCAGCGGCGCCGACCAGATCGTGGTGGCCCTCAAGGATGGTCGCGAAACCCTGGCCCGGGTGATCGGCAGCGACCCGGAAACCGACCTCGCGGTGCTGAAAATCGACCTGAAGAACATGCCGGCCATCACCATCGGACGTTCGGACAGCATCCGCATTGGCGATGTCGCCCTGGCCATCGGCAACCCCTTCGGCGTCGGCCAGACCGTGACCATGGGGATCATCAGCGCCACCGGACGTAATCAGCTGGGCCTGAACAATTATGAAGACTTCATCCAGACCGATGCCGCAATCAACCCCGGTAACTCCGGCGGCGCGCTGGTGGATGCCAACGGAAACCTTACCGGAATCAACACCGCAATCTTCTCCAAATCCGGCGGCAGCCAGGGCATCGGTTTTGCGATTCCGGTAAAACTGGCGATGGAAGTGATGAAGTCCATCATCGAACATGGCCAGGTGATTCGTGGCTGGCTGGGTATTGAAGTCCAGCCGCTGTCCCAGGAACTGGCGGAGTCCTTCGGCCTGTCCGGGCGCCCCGGGATCGTGGTAGCAGGCATATTCCGCGATGGCCCGGCCCAGAAGGCCGGCCTGCAACTGGGCGATGTGATCCTGAGCATCGACGGCGAACCGGCCGGCGACGGTCGCCGCTCGATGAACCAGGTGGCGCGGATCAAGCCTACCGACAAAGTCACCATCCAGGTGATGCGCAACGGCAAGGAGCTCAAGCTCACCGCTGAAATCGGCTTGCGCCCACCGCCGGCACCGGTGGTGCTCAAGGAAGAAGAGTAGCTGCGCGATAGGAATGGCCTTGCATGCCAAGAGTCCCCTGTGGCGAGGGAGCTTGCTCCCGCTGGGCTGCGAAGCGGCCCCAACAGAATTGAATGCGATCAGTCTGATGTTTTCAGGTGACAGTTTTTGGGGCTGCTGCGCAACCCAGCGGGAGCAAGCTCCCTCGCCACAAAAAACCGTGTTCGCCTCGGTAATTTTAGTCAATCAGAAATAGCATAAATTCTCATTAGTAGTGTTATATTGTTTCAATACTAAAAATTGGAACAACATAACATGTCATCTCTAAAACGGATTTCCCTCGCCAGCCTGGCCTTGGGTCTGCTGGGTGACCCGGTAATCGCCGAGGAAATCCAGCCGATGGAACTGGACGCCATCAACGTCTCCGCCGATTACCAATCCCCTACCGGTCCCGTAACGGGCTATCGCGCCACCCGTTCTGCCAGCGCCACCAAAACCGACACCGCCCTGCGCGACATCCCGCAATCGATCAGCGTGATTCCCGCCAGCGTCCTCAAGGACCTGGGCAGCACCAACGTTGAACGGGCCCTGGAATATGCTGGCGGCGTGTCCAAGCAAAACAACTTCGGTGGCCTGACGCTCTACGAATACAGCGTGCGCGGCTTCACGACTTCGGAGTTCTACAAGGACGGCTTCAGCGCTAACCGCGGTTATCCGAGCACGCCGGACGCGGCCAACATCGAGCGCATCGAGGTGCTCAAAGGCCCGGCGGCCAGCCTTTACGGGCGCGGAGACCCCGGCGGCACCGTGAACATTGTCACCAAGAAACCCCAGCCCGAAGCCTTCACCACCCTGCAAACCAGCGCCGGTAGCTGGGATCGCTACCGCACCGCGCTGGACATCAACACGCCTCTGGACGCTGAGGGCAACCTGCTGTCGCGGGTCAACCTGGCGGTCGAGGACAACAATAGTTTTCGCGATCACGTCGACAGCAAGCGCGTCTTCGTCGCGCCTTCCATCAGTTGGCAGTTGAACCCCGACACGCGGTTGCTGGTGGAAAGCGAAATCGTGCGCCACAGCTCGACGTTCGACCGTGGCATCGTCGCCCCGAACAATCGCTGGAGCGGCGTTTCCCGCTCGACCTTCTTGGGCGAACCCAACGACGGCGACATCGACAACCACAACAACATGCTCCAGGCCGCCCTCGAACATCAGCTCAACGACGCCTGGCAACTGCGCCTGGCCAGCCATTACAAACAGGGCGAGCTCTGGGGTTTCGCCTCAGAAGCACGGCCCCTGAACGCCGACGGCCGTACGGTGAACCGTCGCTACCGCGAGCGCGACAACAATTGGCACGACAGCATTACCCAGCTTGAATTACGCGGGCTGCTCGACCTCGGTCCTTGGCAGCACGAACTGTTGATCGGTACCGAATACGAGGACTATCGCAAGAACGAGCGCGTGACCACGATCAACGGCGGCACTTACCCCATCGACATCTATCAGCCGGTCTACGGCCAGCCGAAACCTGATGGTCAACGTACCGGCACCGATTTTTTCGAGCGTGTGAAAAGCCGTGCGCTGAACCTTCAGGACCAGATCGTCTTCACCGACAAACTGCGGGGCATGCTCGGCGTGCGTTATGAGCATTTCGAGCAGAGCATTGACGACCACACCACGCAGCTTACCAGCCGCCAGCGTCATGACACCTTCACGCAACGGGCCGGCCTGCTGTACCAACTGACACCCGAGGTCGGACTGTTCGCCAACGCCTCCACCTCGTTCAAGCCCAACAATGGCCTGGATGCTGGGGGCAAAACCTTCGATCCGGAGGAAGGCGTTGGCTATGAAGTGGGGATCAAGAGCGAGCTGTTCGACAACCGTCTGAGCACCACCCTGGCGGCGTTTCATATAGAGAAGGAAAACGTCCTGGCGCTTGACCCGGCGACTGACTCCAGCCGTGCCATGGGCAAGGCCCGCAGCCAGGGGTTCGACCTGCAGGTCACCGGGCAGGTAACTGACGCCATCCGGGTGATCGGCGCCTTCGCCTACATCGATGCCGAAGTGACCAAGGGTGACGAAACCATTCCCACCGGCAGCCGGATCCTTGGCGTGGCCAAGCACAGCGGCAGCCTGCTCGGCGTCTACGAATTCCAGGACGGGCACCTGCGTGGTTCCGACGTGGGTGCCGCATTCACATACGTCGGGGATCGCTCGGGCGAGGCCGGCAAAGACTTCGAACTGCCGGCCTACCACACCGTGGATCTGCTGGCCCATTACAAGGCCAGCGACAACGTCACCGTGGGCCTGAACCTGAACAACGTCTTCGACGAAAAATACTACGAGCGCTCGTACAGCAACTACTGGGTCAGCCCCGGCGAGCCACGCAACTTTACCGTCAGCCTCACCCTTGATCTGTAAAAAGGAAAATCAATGAAATACCCCAAGACCTTCGCCCTTCTCAGCCTGTTCCTGGCCACACAAGCCTCGGCCCATGGCCTGTGGACCGAACAACGGCGCGGCAACATCGAAGTGATCTACGGCCACGGCGCCGAGGACAATGCCTTTAAGGCGCAGAAAATCAGCGGTGCGTGGGCCTATGACCTGGGCGGCAAGATGATCCCGGTCACCGTCGAACGCTTGCCCGACCATGCTCGCCTGCAACCTCTCAAGCCACCCGCCGTGATGGCCGTGGAACTGGACAACGGCATGTGGTCCCAGACCGCTGACAAGAAATGGATCAACGAAGGCCGCAGCAAGGTGCCCGGGGCGATTGAATCGACCCACACCTTCAAGTACAGCCTGGCGATCTACGAGCCGGGGGCGAAGTTGCCAAAGCTCGATCAGGTCAAGTTCCTGATCCTGCCGGAAGTCGACCCGCTGACCGTAGGCCCGGGCCAGTCACTGCCGGTACGGGTGCTGCTGGACGGTAAACCGGCGGCCGGGGTGAAGCTGGTGGGTGATTACCGCAGCGCACCGGACACTGTATCAGCAGAAACCGACGCCGAAGGCCGGGCCAAGGTGCTGGTGCGTAACGAAGGGTTGAATGTGATCGCCGCGCAGATGGAAATCGCGCTCAAGGACAACAAGGACGTGGCAACGCGCGGGGTGTTTACTTCGCTGACCTTCCTTGGTGAAGAGCATCACGAGTAACCCAGACTAATAGACACATTAATCAGTCGGAAAGATTGACCTGTGGGAAAGTTTGACCTGTGGGAAAGTTTGACCTGTGGGAAAGTTTGACCTGTGGGAGCAAGGCTTGCCCGCGATAGCGGTAGTTCAGTCAACATTTAAGTTGACTGGCACTGCACCATCGCGGACAAGCCTTGCTCCCACAGGGATTTTCACCGGGCTTTTAGATCTCACCCAGGGCTTCGATCAGCGCCTGGTTCTGCTCCGGCGTGCCGATGCTGATCCGCAGGAATTGGGCAATCCGCTCCTGCTTGAAGTGCCGCACAATCACGCCTTGCTCGCGCAATTTCGCCGCCAGCCCTGCCGCATCGTGACGGGGGTGACGGGCGAAGATGAAGTTGGCCGCCGAAGGCAACACTTCAAAGCCCTTGGCCTGCAATTGCGCCACTACCCATTCACGGTGCTCGATGACCAACCGGCAGGTCTGCTCGAAATACTCCCGATCGTCGAACGCCGCCGCGCCGCCGACATTCGCCAGCCGATCCAGCGGGTAGGAGTTGAAGCTGTTCTTGATCCGCTCCAGTGCTTCGATCAGATCCGGATGGCCCACCGCCAGGCCCACCCGCAACCCTGCCAATGAGCGGGACTTGGACAAGGTCTGGGTGACCAGCAGGTTCGGATAGCGGTCCACCAGGCTGATGGCTGTCTCGCCACCGAAGTCGATATAGGCTTCATCGACCACCACCACCGAGTCCGGGTTGGCCTTGAGGATCTGCTCGACCGCTTCCAGTACCAGCAGGCAGCCGGTGGGAGCGTTCGGGTTGGGGAAGATGATCCCCCCGTTTGGCTTGGCATAGTCCGCCGGATCGATCTGGAACTGCGCGTCCAGCGGCACCGCATCGAACTTGATGCCGTACAGCCCGCAGTACACCGGATAAAAGCTATAGCTGATGTCCGGGAACAACAGCGGCTGATCGTGTTGCAACAGCCCGTGGAAAATGTGCGCCAGCACTTCGTCCGAACCGTTGCCCAAGAACACTTGATTGCCCTGCACACCGTAATAGCGGGCCACGGCGTTCTTCAGCAGATCGCTGTTGGGATCCGGGTACAGGCGCAGGTTGTCGTTCAGCTCGGTTTGCATCGCCGCCAGGGCCTTGGGCGACGGGCCGTAGGGATTTTCGTTGGTGTTGAGCTTGACCAGTCGGGTCAGCTTCGGCTGTTCGCCCGGCACGTAAGGCACCAGGTTCTTGACGAACGGGCTCCAGAATTTACTCATTTCAGTTTCCCTGCCCTTCAATGGAGCGCTCATCAACAATGCGGTACTCGGCACTGCGGGCGTGGGCGCTCAGCGACTCGCCACGGGCCAGCACCGAAGCGGTCTTGCCCAGTTCGGACGCACCTTGTTCGGAGCAGAAGATGATCGACGAACGTTTCTGGAAGTCATACACCCCCAGTGGCGATGAGAAACGCGCCGTACCGGAAGTCGGCAACACATGGTTGGGACCTGCACAGTAGTCACCCAGGGCTTCGCTGGTGTGGCGCCCCATGAAGATCGCACCGGCGTGGCGGATCTGCGGCAACCAGGCCTGCGGATCTGCGACCGACAGTTCCAGGTGCTCAGGCGCGATGCGGTTGGCGACCTCAATGGCCTGATCCATGTCTTTGACCTTGATCAGCGCGCCGCGGCCGTTGATCGAGGTGGTGATGATCTCGGCGCGGTCCATGGTCGGCAGCAGCTTGTCGATGCTGGCGGCAACCTTGTCGAGGAACTCCGCATCCGGGCTGACCAGGATCGCCTGGGCGTCTTCGTCGTGCTCGGCCTGGGAAAACAGGTCCATGGCGATCCAGTCCGGGTCGGTCTGGCCGTCACACACCACCAGGATCTCCGACGGGCCGGCGATCATATCGATACCGACCTGGCCGAACACGTGGCGCTTGGCGGTGGCGACATAGATGTTGCCCGGGCCGACCACCTTGTCGACCCGCGGCACGCTCTCGGTGCCATAGGCCAACGCGGCCACGGCCTGGGCGCCACCGATGGTGAACACCCGATCCACCCCGGCGATGCAGGCGGCAGCCAGCACCAGTTCATTGATTTCGCCGCGCGGGGTCGGCACCACCATGACCACTTCGGTCACGCCGGCGACCTTGGCCGGAATCGCGTTCATCAGCACCGAGGATGGATACGACGCCTTGCCACCCGGCACGTACAGGCCGGCGCGGTCCAGCGGCGTGACCTTCTGGCCCAGCACCGTGCCATCGGCTTCGGTGTAGGTCCAGGAGTCCTGTTTCTGTTTTTCGTGATAGCTGCGCACCCGGGATGCGGCTTTTTCCAAGGCTTCGCGCTGCGGCACGGTGATCCGGGTCAGGGCCAGTTCGAGACGCTCGCGCGGCAGGATCAGATCAGCCATGGACGCCACCTGCAGGCCGTCGAATTTCTGGGTGAACTCCACCAGCGCCTCATCACCACGCTCGCGCACGGCCTTGATGATGTCCAGCACCCGCTCGTTGACCGAGTCGTCAGACACACTTTCCCAGCTCAGCAGATGATCCAGATGATGTGCAAAATCCGGGTCGGCAGCGTTGAGTCGGCGAATCGAAGTGGGAGCGGTCATAGCGAGGGCCTCATTAATGGCAAATGCTCAGGCGCCCTAAGCTACCAGTCCATTCGCGTGGGCACCTGAGAAAATTGGCTATGACACGGATAGACGGGCGCGACTCAAGGTCGCGCAGGTGAATCAGCCGCGGTGTCGCGATTCCACTGCCTTGCGCAGGGTATCGATCAGAGCCTGGATACGGGCGTGCTGCATTTTCATCGAAGCCTTGTTGACGATCAGCCGGGAGGTGATGTCGGCGATGAAATCCTGGGGTTCCAGGCCATTGGCCCGCAGGGTGTTGCCGGTGTCGACCACGTCGATGATCTTGTCCGCCAGGCCGATCAACGGCGCCAGCTCCATCGAACCGTACAACTTGATGATATCGACCTGACGGCCCTGCTCGGCGTAATAACGCTTGGCAATGTTGACGAACTTGGTCGCCACCCGCAAACGCCCCTTGGGCTCTGGCGCGCCGACTTTACCGGCGGTCATCAGTTTGCAGCGGGCGATCCGCAGGTCCAGGGGCTCGTACAGGCCCTGGCCGCCGTATTCCATCAGCACGTCCTTGCCCGCAACGCCCAGGTCGGCGGCGCCATGCTCAACGTAAGTCGGAACATCGGTGGCGCGCACGATCAGCAAGCGTACATCGGCTTGAGTCGTGGGGATGATCAGCTTGCGGCTCTTGTCCGGATTCTCGGTCGGCACGATGCCCGCTTCAGCCAGAAGCGGCAAGGTGTCGTCAAGGATGCGGCCCTTGGACAGTGCAATGGTCAACATGGGAAACGTCAGTCCTTATCAAGGTACTCATGCCCGGTCGCAAGCGGCGCCGGACACACATCGAGGGTGTTACCACCCTCGACCTGAAACGAAATCAACAGGCGCGTCCCTGCGCCCATGCAGCCGGACCTAGCCCGGTACGCGGCGGATCTTGGCGCCGAGCATCTGCAGCTTCTCTTCGATGCACTCATAACCACGGTCGATGTGGTAGATGCGATCGATCAGGGTGTCGCCTTCGGCGACCAGAGCCGAAATCACCAGGCTGGCCGAGGCCCGCAGGTCGGTGGCCATCACGGGGGCACCCTTGAGCTTCTCGGTACCGGTCACAATGGCGGTGTTGCCTTCGACCTGGATCTTGGCGCCCATGCGGTGCAGTTCGTAGACGTGCATGAAACGGTTTTCGAAGATCGTCTCGATCACCGCACCGGTGCCTTCGGCAATGGCGTTGAGGGAGATGAACTGCGCCTGCATGTCGGTCGGGAACGCCGGGTACGGAGCGGTACGCACGTTGACGGCTTTGGGCCGCTTGCCGTGCATGTTCACTTCGATCCAGTCTTCGCCGCAGGTGACTTCGGCACCGGCTTCCTTGAGTTTCTCCAGGACGGCTTCAAGAATGGTCGGATCGGTGTCCTTGACCTTGACGCGGCCACCGGTGACCGCAGCAGCCACCAGGTAGGTGCCAGTTTCGATCCGGTCCGGCATCACTTTATAAGTGGCCGAATGCAGGCGCTCGACGCCATCGATGGTGATGGTATCGGTGCCGGCACCGCTGATCTTGGCGCCCATGGCGATCAGGAAGTTCGCAAGGTCTACCACTTCAGGCTCACGGGCGGCGTTTTGCAGCACGCTACGACCCTTGGCCAGTGCCGCGGCCATCATGATGTTCTCGGTGCCGGTCACGCTGACGGTATCGAAGAAGAAGTGCGCGCCACGCAGGCCGCCTTCAGGTGCCTTGGCCTTGATGTAGCCGCCTTCGACATCGATGATCGCACCCATGGCTTCCAGGCCACGGATGTGCAGGTCCACCGGACGCGAGCCAATGGCACAACCGCCAGGCAATGCGACTTCGGCTTCACCGAAACGGGCCACCATCGGCCCCAGTACCAGGATCGACGCACGCATGGTTTTCACCAGCTCGTAGGGAGCGATCAGGGTCTTGATGGTGCGCGGGTCGATTTCGACGCTGAGCTTCTCGTCGATTACCGGTTCAATGCCCATGCGTCCGAACAGCTCGATCATCGTGGTGATGTCGTGCAGGTGCGGCAGGTTCGCCACGGTCACCGGGCCATCGCACAGCAACGTCGCGGCCAGGATCGGCAGGGCGGAGTTCTTTGCCCCGGAGATACGGATTTCGCCATCAAGACGAACGCCGCCGGTAATAATCAGTTTATCCATAAGAATCTCGACGCCCTTGGGCTCAGGTGCGCTCGGCCCAAGCCGCGCTGCTGAAAAATTTCATAGTGACCGCATGGATGCTGCCATCGGCGATCCACGGGTTCAAATGGGCATAGATGCTCTGCTGACGCTTGACTGGGCTTAACAGCGCCAGTTCATCGCTAATCACGTTCAGCTGAAAGTTGCAGCCTTCGCCCTCAACTTCAATGACAGTTCCGGGCAGCTTTCCTTCAAGGAAGCTCTTCACTTCTACGGCCTGCATGCTCAACCTCTATCGGCGCCCTGTGCGCACGGGTCGCACATCATACAAAAAAGCCCCGCGCCTGCGAACCCCGCGAAGCAGGACTCTGACGGGGGGGCTTTTTCAGGGATGTGGGTCAGGGGTGCACCAACAGCTCGGTCAGTTCGCTGACCTGGGCTATTTCGCGCATGTCTTCGGGCATCCCACGGATGCTCCAGGTTTTTCCGGCAGCCTTGGCGTCACGCATGAAGCACAGCAGCAGCGACAGACCGACACTGCTGGATTTCTGCACCGCCGAGCAATCAATGACCAACTCGGCGGTACCGGCGGACCTGATCAGCGCCTGGCCCTGCTTGCGCAAGGCCGGGCCGGTGCGGTAATCCAGCACGCCACTGAGCAATAGCTCGCCGGATTCGCCCAGACGAACGTGCGACTCGCTCATTGCTCCTGCTTCTCTTTGCCTTCTTCGGTCACGTCCTTCGCCTTGGCGACTTCACCGGCCCAATTGTCGATGGTCTTGTCCAGGTCATTGCCATTGCGCTGCATCGCGTCGGCGAACTGATCGCGGAACAACTTGCCGATGTTGATGCCGTTGATGATCACGTTGCGTACCTTCCACTCGCCGTTGATTTTCTCGAGTGTGTAGGACACAGGGTAGACCGCGCCGTTATTGCCCTTGACCTGCATGTCAACGCTGGTGCGGTTACCGCTTTCGTCCTTGGCCGGCGAAACAGTGATGCCCTGGTTGTTGTATTCGAGCAAGGCGTTGCCATAGAACTGCATCAGGCTGCGCTTGAAGTTTTCCTGGAAGCGGGTCATCTGCGCAGGGGTTGCCTTGCGCGAGTACTTGACGGTCATGATGCTTCGGGAGATACCGTCGGCGTCCACCACGGGGCCGACGATGCCGTTCAGCGCATCATAGAATGCACCCGGATCCTGCTTGTATTGCTCTTTGTTGGCGGCCAGGTCGGCCAGCAACCGGGTGGTAGTGTCCTGGATGATTTCGTGGGCCGAAGGCGCGGCCACGGCGCTAGCCATCAGCGGCAGCGCCGCGAGCAGCACCAACAGGCTACGTCGCAAGATAGAGATCATTCAAAAGCTCCTCATTTGGCGTCTTTGCTAACGGTATTGAGCAGGAATTTACCGATAAGGTCCTCAAGCACCAGGGACGACTGCGTATCGTGGATGGTCCCGCCATCCTTGAGCAGGGCTTCTTCCCCGCCGACGCTGATACCAATGTACTTCTCGCCCAGCAGCCCAGCCGTGAGGATGGACGCAGTGGAGTCAGTCGGCAGGTTATCCACGCGCTTTTCCAGCTGCAGCGTCACCCGACCGGTGAAACTGTCGCGGTCCAGATCGATTGCCGTGACCTTGCCGATGGTTACACCAGCCATGGTCACCTTGGCTCTGACCGTCAAACCGGCGATATTGTCAAAATAAGCATAAAGTTTATAAGTATCGGTGCTCGCGGTCGGCGCCAGGCCACTGACCCGCAGGGCCAAGAGCAGCAAAGCCAGGATGCCAGCCAGCAAGAAAAGGCCGACACCGATTTCCAGGGTGCGGTTTTGCATCAGAAATCTCCAAACATCAAGGCGGTCAGAATAAAGTCAAGGCCCAGGACCGCCAGCGAGGCGTACACCACGGTCTTGGTTGTGGCTCGGCTGATCCCCTCTGACGTGGGCTCACAGTCATAGCCTTGAAACACGGCGATCCAGGTCACCACGAAAGCGAATACGGCACTTTTGATGACGCCGTTGAGCACGTCGTCGAGGAAGTCGACGCTGTTCTGCATGTTGGACCAGTAGGAACCTTCGTAGACCCCCAGCCAGTCGACGGCCACCCAAGAGCCGCCCCAGATCCCCACGACGCTGAAGATTATCGCCAGCACCGGCAGGGAAATGAAGCCGGCCCACAGGCGCGGGGCAATAATGTATTTAAGCGGGTCGACACCGATCATTTCCAGACTGGACAATTGCTCGGTGGACTTCATGTTGCCGATTTCAGCCGTCAGCGCCGAACCGGCGCGCCCGGCAAACAGCAGCGCAGTCACCACGGGGCCGAGCTCGCGCAACAGGGTCAGCGCAACCATCTGCCCGACAGCCTGCTCCGAGCCATAGCTGGACAGGATGCTGAAGCCCTGCAGCGCCAGTACCATGCCGATGAAGATCCCGGAGACCACGATGATCACCAGGGACATCACGCCTACCGAGTGCAACTGCTTCACCAGCAGACCAAAACCGCCGCCTGTCGAATTACGGCCAAACAGGGCGTGCATCAGAAACAGCGAGGAACGGCCCAGCACTGCCACCACATCGATGCCGGAACGACCGAACAGGCGAATTTTTTCTATCAGTGACTTCTTGCGCATCAGCGCTTCCCCAGCAGATCAGTACGGTAATCCGTGGCCGGAAAATGGAACGCCACAGGTCCGTCCGGATCACCCTTCATGAATTGACGAATGCGCGGGCTGTCCGAAGCCTTCAGCTCTTGGGGCGTGCCCTGCCCCAGCACCTGGCCATCGCCGAGGACATAGATGTAGTCCGCAATGCTCGCAGTTTCGGCCAGATCGTGGGACACCACGATGCTGGTGATGCCCAGCGCGTCGTTGAGCAGGCGGATCAGGCGCACCAGCACGCCCATGGCGATCGGGTCCTGGCCGACGAAGGGTTCGTCATACATGAGAATCTTCGGGTCCAGGGCAATCGCCCGGGCCAGCGCGACCCGGCGCTTCATGCCACCGGACAGCTCGTCCGGCATCAAATCGAGGGCGCCACGCAACCCGACCGCCTGCAATTTGAGCAGGACGATGTCGCGAATCATCTCTTCCGGCAGGTCGGTATGGACCCGCAACGGGAACGCCACATTCTCGAACACATCGAGATCAGTGAACAGCGCGCCACTCTGGAACAGCACGCCCATGTGTTTGCGCGCATCGAACAGATCACTGCGCGACAGCTTTGGAAGATTCTGCCCATTGACCCAGACTTCGCCGGCACTGGGGCGCAGCTGTGCGCCCATCAGCCGCAACAGCGTGGTCTTGCCGCACCCGGAAGGCCCCATGATGCCGGTTACCTTGCCGCGGGGAATGCGGATATCGATGTCATTGAAAATGCTGCGCGTCCCTCGCTTGAAGGACAGTCCCTTCAGCTCGACCGCGTAGGCGTTGTCGGCACTCATCTAAACTCCTTGCGATGCAGCCTCACATCCGAATGCCCTGGCCAATCGGCAAACGCCGTACTGCCGGGCACCCGAACCGGCGGCGAACTATATCACTGCAACAGCCAAGCGCCCAAGGCCCAAGCCGGTGCCCGTTCAGTCCGGATACAGGTAAAAGGCGACACTTTGTGTCAAGCCATGTGAATCGTTCGAACAAAGCATGACGAACAAACGTGAGGGAATTGCTCATTGCCGCTATAATCGCCGCCTTTTCATCGGCCCATACGATCTCTGACATGAACCAAACCAGCGACCTGATTCAATCGGCACAACGTACCATTCGCCTCGAGCTCGAAGCCGTACAAGGCTTGCTGCCCCATATCGACGCTGATTTCGTACGCGCCTGCGAGATGATTCTGGCTAGCAAGGGTCGGGTGGTCGTGGTCGGCATGGGTAAGTCCGGCCACATCGGCAACAAGATCGCCGCCACCCTGGCCAGCACGGGCACTCCGGCGTTTTTTGTCCACCCGGCCGAAGCCAGCCACGGTGACATGGGCATGATCACCCGGGAAGACATCATCCTGGCCCTGTCCAACTCCGGCTCCACCAATGAGATCATTACATTGCTGCCGCTGATCAAGCGCCTGGGCATCCAACTGATCAGCGTTACCGGCAACCCGGATTCGGCCCTGGCCAAAGCCGCCGAGGTGAATCTCAATGTTCATGTCGAGCACGAAGCCTGCCCGTTGAACCTGGCGCCGACCTCCTCCACCACCGCCACCCTGGTCATGGGCGATGCCCTGGCCGTGGCCCTGCTGGAAGCCAGGGGGTTTACCGCTGAAGATTTCGCCTTCTCCCACCCCGGCGGCGCCTTGGGCCGTCGTCTGCTGCTGAAAGTCGAAAACGTGATGCACGCAGGCCAGGAGTTGCCACAAGTGCAACGCGGCACGCTGCTCAAGGATGCACTCATGGAAATGACCCGCAAGGGCCTGGGTATGACGGTCATTATCGAAGCCGACGGCAAACTCGCCGGAATCTTCACCGACGGTGACCTGCGTCGCACCCTGGACCACTCCATCGACATTCACAGCGCGACCATCGAGCAAGTCATGACGCCACACGGCAAGACTGCCCGCGCCGAAATGCTCGCCGCCGAGGCCTTGAAAATCATGGAAGACCATAAGATCAGCGCCCTGGTGGTGGTCGACGACGAAGACCGCCCGGTGGGCGCCCTGAACATGCACGACTTGCTGCGTGCGGGAGTCATGTAAATGAACACAGACCTGCTGCAACGTGGCAAAGCGATCAAACTGGCCGTGTTCGACGTGGATGGTGTCCTGACCGACGGCCGCCTTTATTTCCTCGAAGACGGCAGCGAATTCAAGACCTTCAATACCCTCGATGGCCAGGGCATCAAGATGCTGATGGCCGCTGGAGTGCAAACCGCCATCATCAGCGGACGCAAGACCCCGGTGGTCGAGCGGCGCGCGAAGAATCTCGGCATTCCCCACCTTTATCAGGGACGCGAAGATAAACTGGTGGTTCTGGACGAGCTTCTGGGCCAACTCAACCTAAGCTACGAACAGGTCGCCTACCTTGGTGACGACCTGCCGGACTTGCCGGTGATCCGCCGGGTCGGCCTGGGCATGGCGGTGGCAAACGCGGCCGGCTTTGTGCGCGAGCACGCCCACGGCATCACCACGGCGCGAGGCGGTGAAGGTGCGGCTCGTGAATTCTGTGAACTGATCCTGCGCGCCCAAGGCCGCCTCGAGGCGGCTAACGCCGCGTATCTGTGAGCCATTTATGCTGAGCAAGAAAATTCGCACCGTCGTGGTGTTCGGCTGCATCGCAGCGATTTTCGCGGCGGTGGGCTATTGGAACATCAGCCCGGAACGCTTCCTCGACCGGCCTGCGGTCAAGGTCCAGGAAAACGATATCGACTGGTATGCGACCAACACGCATACCCTGCAATACCTGCCCGATGGCAAGCTGCAGTATGAAATGACGTCCGACAAGGTCGACCACGTCAAGGCCAGCGAGATCACACTGGTCACCAAGCCAGACCTGAACATGTTTCGCGGCACCGAGTTTCCGTGGCATGTGCAGAGCGAGCGCGCCGAAGTCAATCCCGACGGGACCGAGGTAGAGCTGATTGACTCGGTACGCATCGCGCGAACCGATGAGAAAAACCGCACCACCATCATCACCAGCAGTCGTATGACAGTCTTCCCGCAGCGAGAATATGCGCAGACCGAGCAACCCGTTAGAATCGACGGTGCCGGTGGTGTATCGACCGGCACGGGAATGAAAGCGTATCTGAAGGAAAGCAGGATACACCTGCTATCGAACGTAAGAGGACAGTATGAAGCTCGCTAAAACCCTCCCTATTTTGCTCAGTCTGGGCGCAGCACTGGGAAGCGCGAGCGCCTGGGCCCTCCCGACCGACCGCGACCAGCCTATCCGCATCCAGGCCGACGATGCCCAACTGGACGACAAGAACGGTGTGGCCACCTACAAGGGTGACGTGATCATCACCCAGGGCTCGATGAAGGTCACCGGCAATACCGTGACCATCACCCGTACCCAGTCCGGCGATATCGACGTGGTGACTTCGGTGGGCAACCTGGCCTACTTCGAGCAGATGCAAACCGCAGGCGACACCAAGCCGGTGCAGGGCTATGGGGTGACCATCCAGTATCACGCTGCCAAAGACCGCGTCGTACTGATCGATCGCGCCAAGGTTATCGACAAGGACGGCAACACCACCCAGGGCGAGAAAATCGTCTACGACACGAACAAAAAGCTGGCCAGCGCCGGTCGTGCCACTGGCAGCAAGGTCACCGAGCAGCGTCCACGGATCGACATGGTCATCCAGCCGAAAAAGAAAACCGACGAGCAGAAGGCCCAGTAATGGCAACTCTGAAAGCTCAGCACCTGGCCAAGAGCTACAAGAGCCGTCAAGTCGTGCGCGATGTCAGCCTGTCCATCGACAGCGGCCAGATCGTCGGCCTGCTCGGCCCCAACGGCGCGGGCAAGACCACCTGCTTCTACATGATCGTCGGCCTGGTCCGGGCCGATCAGGGCCGCGTGCTGATCGACGACCTGGACGTCAGCCACCAGCCGATGCATGGTCGGGCGAAGGCCGGTATCGGCTATCTGCCGCAAGAAGCGTCGATCTTCCGCAAACTGTCGGTTGCCGACAACATCATGGCGATCCTGGAAACCCGCAAGGAACTTGACAAGGCCGGCCGCCGCCAGGAGCTGGAAAGCCTGCTGCAGGAATTCCACATCAGCCACATCCGCGACAACCTGGGCATGAGCCTGTCCGGTGGTGAACGGCGCCGCGTGGAAATCGCTCGCGCCTTGGCCACCGCACCGAAATTCATCCTGCTGGACGAACCATTTGCCGGCGTGGACCCGATTTCGGTGGGCGATATCAAGCAGATCATCCACCATCTCAAGGCCAAAGGCATCGGTGTACTGATCACCGACCATAACGTACGCGAGACGCTGGATATCTGTGAAACCGCCTATATCGTCAATGACGGCCAGCTGATTGCCGAAGGTGACTCCGCGACCATCCTGGCCAATGAACTGGTCAAGGAAGTGTATTTGGGCCATGAGTTCCGCCTGTAAGCGAAAAGTGTCTGGTCAATCGCCCCGGCGTCGCTATTTTTATTACGCGACGCCCTAGGCAAACACTTCAGTTTCAGGCATATAATTTGCTTAAGTTTGGCGCTTCGGCGCCCTGTAGTGGATGGCGCATGTGCGCCGGCGAATAAGGTGTTAAGCCCCAGCCATGAAACCATCGCTAGTCTTGAGAATGGGCCAGCAGCTGACGATGACACCTCAGCTGCAACAGGCCATCCGCCTGCTCCAATTGTCGACCCTGGACCTGCAACAGGAAATCCAGGAGGCCCTGGAGTCCAATCCGATGCTCGAACGCCAGGAAGAAGGCGACGACTTCGAAAACAGCGATCCGCTGGCCGATAACATCGAGCAAAAGACCAACACCGAAATCCCGGAACCGTCCTACCAGGAAACCGCCCCGACGGTGGATAACCTCGAGGATGGCGAATGGAATGAGCGCATCCCCAACGACCTGCCCGTGGACACGGCCTGGGAAGACGTCTACCAGACCAGCGCCAGCAGCCTGCCCAGCAGCGATGACGACGAGTGGGACTTCACCACTCGCACCTCCACCGGCGAAAGCCTGCAGAGCCACTTGCTGTGGCAACTGAACCTGGCGCCGATGTCCGACACCGATCGTCTGATCGCCGTGACCCTGATCGACTGCATTAACAATCAGGGCTACCTGGACGAGACGCTCGAAGAAATTCTCGAAGCTTTCGACCCCGAACTGGACATTGAGCTGGACGAGATCGAAGCGGTCCTGCACCGCATTCAGCAGTTCGAACCAGCCGGCATCGGTGCCCGCAACCTGGGCGAGTGCCTGATGCTGCAATTGCGCCAGTTGCCCGCCAAGACGCCTTGGCTGGCCGAAGCCAAGCGACTGGTCACCGACTACATCGACTTGCTGGGCGGTCGCGACTACAGCCAGTTGATGCGTCGCATGAAGCTCAAGGAAGATGAACTGCGCCAGGTGATCGAACTGGTCCAGAGCCTCAACCCGCGCCCCGGCTCGCAAATCGAGTCCACCGAACCCGAATACGTGGTTCCCGACGTGATCGTGCGCAAGCACAACGACCGCTGGCTGGTGGAACTGAACCAGGAGTCGATGCCCAAGCTGCGGGTCAACGCCCAGTACGCCGGCTTCGTAAAACGCGCCGACACCAGCGCCGACAACACCTTCATGCGCAACCAGTTGCAGGAAGCGCGCTGGTTCATCAAGAGCCTGCAAAGCCGCAACGAAACCCTGATGAAAGTAGCCACCCAGATCGTCGAGCATCAGCGCGGTTTCCTGGAATACGGCGACGAAGCGATGAAACCGTTGGTCCTGCACGACATTGCCGAAGCAGTGGGCATGCACGAATCAACCATTTCACGGGTGACCACCCAGAAATTCATGCATACCCCACGGGGTATCTATGAACTGAAATACTTTTTCTCCAGCCACGTCAGCACCTCCGAAGGCGGCGAATGCTCGTCCACAGCCATCCGCGCGATCATCAAAAAACTGGTGGCAGCGGAAAATCAGAAAAAGCCGTTGAGTGACAGCAAGATCGCTGGTTTACTGGAGGCACAAGGCATTCAGGTGGCCCGCCGTACCGTCGCCAAATACCGCGAATCCCTCGGGATCGCGCCTTCGAGCGAACGCAAGCGGTTGATGTAACAGGCCACGCCACAGCGTTCCAGTGGCAGGCATTTCTGCCTGCCGCTTTATGCACTGGCAACGAAGGAGAAGCTGTATGCAAGTCAACATCAGTGGACACCAACTGGACGTGACCGAGCCTCTGCGCGAATACATCGGCGAGAAACTCGAACGATTGGAAAGGCATTTCGACAAGATCACCAACGTGCAAGTCACGATGAACGTCGAGAAGCTGCTGCAGAAAATCGAAGCCACGCTGCATATCCCCGGCGGAGAAGTGGTTGCCAACGCTGCACATGAAGACATGTATGCCGCGATTGACCTGCTGACCGACAAGCTGGATCGCCAACTCAAAAAGCATAAGGAAAAGACCCAGAGTGTCCTCCAAGGCGCAACCGGTCGTTAACCCCCCTAATCCATGATCCGACTAGAATCCATCCTGACCCCCGGCCGTTCCCAGGTGAACGTGCCGGGTGGCAGTAAAAAGAAAGCCCTCGAACAAATTGCCAACCTGATCCACCGCGAGGTGCCGGATCTGGAAATGCAGGACGTCTTCGAGGCCCTGTTTGCCCGTGAAAAACTGGGCTCCACCGGGTTTGGCAACGGTATCGCCATCCCCCACTGTCGCCTCAAGACCTGTACAGCGCCGATCAGTGCACTGCTGCACCTTGAAGCCCCCATAGATTTCGACGCCATCGACGGCGCACCGGTCGACCTGCTGTTCGTACTGCTGGTACCGGAAGCGGCGACCGATGCGCACCTTGAGCTGCTGCGCCAGATCGCCAGCATGCTGGACCGCAAGGAAGTGCGCGAGAAATTGCGCAGCGCACCGAGCAACGGAGCCTTGTATCAGGTTGTCCTGGACGAGCAGAACGGTCATTAAACATGCGTATGATCATTGTCAGCGGACGCTCCGGCTCAGGTAAAAGCACGGCGCTTAACGTGCTTGAGGACAGCGGCTACTACTGCATCGACAATCTGCCAGCCGGCCTGCTGCCGGAGCTGGCCGAGCGCGCCCTGATCCATACCGAACTGGCGCAACCGTTGGTGGCAGTGTCCATCGATGCACGTAATCTGCCGAGCCACTTGTCGCGCTTCCCCGAACTGCTCGCGGAAGTACGCAGCCGGCACATCCAGTGCGATGTGCTGTACCTGGATGCCGATGAGGAGACGCTGCTCAAGCGCTTTTCCGAAACCCGCCGGCGCCATCCCCTGAGTAACGCGAGCCGCTCCCTGGCCGAAGCCATCCATGACGAAAGCCAACTGCTGGGGCCGATCGCCGACCTGGCGGACCTGAAGGTCAACACCACCCATCTGAACCTGTATCAACTGCGCGACACCATCAAGTTGCGCCTGCTGAACCAGCCGGAACCGGGTACGGCGTTTCTGGTGGAGTCGTTCGGTTTCAAGCGCGGAATGCCAGTAGACGCCGACCTGGTGTTTGACGTGCGCTGCTTGCCCAACCCCTATTGGAAACCGGAATTGCGCGAGCAATCAGGGCTCGACCAGCCGGTGATCGACTACCTGACCGCCCAGCCGGATGTCGAGGAAATGTATCAGGATATCTCCAGCTATCTGCTCAAATGGCTGCCGCGTTTTGCCGCGAGCAACCGCGCCTACGTCACGATAGCCATTGGCTGTACCGGTGGCCATCACCGCTCCGTCTACCTGACCGAACGTTTGGGTCAGCTC
Source organism: Pseudomonas sp. Q11 (assembly GCF_024494355.1). Classification (GTDB taxonomy): domain Bacteria; phylum Pseudomonadota; class Gammaproteobacteria; order Pseudomonadales; family Pseudomonadaceae; genus Aquipseudomonas; species Aquipseudomonas hefeiensis. The sequence goes on from NZ_JAKNQY010000024.1 coordinate 70,817, forward strand.
CTGCAACAGTCCCTGAAGAACGTCCAGGTTCGCCACCGCGACCTCAGCTAAAGGATTCACATCGCGATGCCTGCTCTGGAAATTGAAATCATCAACAAGCTGGGCTTGCATGCCCGCGCGTCAGCCAAGTTCGTCGGTGTGGCAGCTCAGTTTCCTTGCGACATCATCGTGGGCCGTGATCCTGAGAAAATGATCAACGGCAAAAGCATCATGGCCATGATGATGCTGGCCGCCGGCCAAGGCACCAAAATCCATCTGCGAACCGAAGGTGAACAGGAACAGGAGGCGATGGATGCACTGGTGGCGCTGATCAACAACTACTTCGATGAAGGCGAATAGCCTTAAGGTCCGAAGCAGATTCATTGTGGCGAGGGAGCTTGCTCCCGCTGGTTGGCGTGTAGGAGCTGCCGAAGGCTGCGATCTTTTGATCTTAATCTTTCGCTCTAGACTCAATGGGCAACAGAATGATCGCAGCCTCGTTGCACTCGACAGCTCCTACGGCTCCTGCTGCGCAGCCGAGCGGGAGCAAGCTCCCTCGCCACAGGGTTTCTCTAAATATAAAAAGGCGCGCCATCCGCTTGGATGACGCGCCTTTTTTACTGCGGTGAGGTCAGCTGCCCGCCACCGTCATTCGCTCGATCAACACCGAGCCGGTGCGGATGTTGCTGCGCAGTTCCAGGTCGTTGCCCACCGCCAGTATCTGCTTGAACATATCGCGCATGTTACCGGCGATGGTGACTTCCTGGACCGGAAACTGAATTTCCCCGTTCTCGACCCAGAACCCCGCCGCGCCACGGGAATAGTCCCCGGTGACCATGTTCAGGCCATGGCCCATCAGTTCCGTCACCAGCAGGCCACGGCCCATGCGACGCAGCAAGGCTGCCTGGTCCTCTTCGCCATGGGTCACGAACAGGTTATGCACGCCACCGGCATTAGCAGTGCTGGGCATGCCGAGCTTGCGACCCGAATAGGTGCCGAGGATGTAGGACACCAGTTCGCCATTCTCCACGAATGGCTTGGCGTAGGTGGCCAGGCCATCGCCGTCGAAGGCCGAGCTGCCCATGGCCTGCATCAGGTGCGGACGCTCATCGATGGTCATCCACTCCGGGAACAGTTTCTGGCCCAGCGCGCCTTCGAGAAACGATGATTTACGATACAGGTTGCCGCCGGACACCGCTGACAGGAAGCTGCCGAACAGCCCGCCGGCCAACTCGGCGGCAAACAACACCGGCACTTCACAGGTTGGAACCGGCCGCGCGCCCAAGCGGCTGGCCGCCCGCTGCGCAGCTTTCTGGCCGATGCTCACCGGGTCCGCCAACAATGTGCCCTGGCGGTTCACGTCGTACCAGTAATCGCGCTGCATCTGGCCGTTGGCTTCGGCGATCATGACGCAACTGAGGCTGTGGCGGGTCGATGCGTAACCGCCGATAAAACCGTGGCTGTTACCGTATATGCGGCAGCCCTGGTGGGTATTGAGGGTCGTGCCGTCGGCGTTCTTGATTCGAGCGTCGGCGTCGAAGGCCGCCGCTTCACAGCGCAACGCCTGCTCGATGGCCTGTTCCGGGGTGATGTCCCAGGCGTGAAACAGGTCGAAGTCTCGCAGTTCCTTGCACATCAGCGCGGCATCGGCCAGGCCCGATGCTTCATCTTCGGAGGTGTGCTGGGCAATCGCCAGTGCAGCGGCGACGGTTTCACGAATGGCGTCAGGACCACTGGCTGACGTGCTGGCCGAGCCCTTGCGCTGGCCGGCGTACAAGGTGATGCCGAACCCCTGGTCGCGATTGAACTCAACGGTCTCCACCTCGCGCTGGCGTACCGACGTCGACAAACCCTGTTCCAGGGACACCGCCACCTCACACGCACTGGCGCCCTGTCGCTTGGCTTCGGCAAGGATCTGCTCGACTTGTTCCTGCAGTGCCGGCAATGCTTGCGGGCCGACGCTCTGAACTGCACTCATGGTGTATCTCCACTCAAATTCTGCTTTCGGTCAGGTTTTGTACGAATAGTGCCTTCGCGACTTTGCGTACAAACCTGAGGCCTTCGAGCGACCGGGCCGGACAAGCGGCCCCCGACTGGTTATCATGGCGGCGTTTCTTTGCGGACTGCCACCATGGTTGATTCTTACGACGACTCCCTCTACGAGGGTGAAAAAAGCAAATCCCAGGTCAAACGCGAGCTGCATGCTCTGGTTGACCTCGGCGAGCGCCTGACAACACTCAAGCCTGACTTGCTGGCCAAACTGCCCCTGACCGACGCCTTGCGCCGGGCCCTGGCCGATGCGCCCAAGCACACCGCGAATATCGCGCGTAAACGGCACCTGCAATTCATCGGCAAACTGATGCGCGACCAGGACACTGACGCCATCCTGGTTCTGCTCGATCAACTCGATGCCTCCACCCGGCAGTACAACGAACGTTTCCATGGCCTGGAACGCTGGCGCGATCGCTTGATCGCAGGCGATGACGGTGTGCTGGAAAAATTCGTCATCGACTACCCGGAGGCTGACCGTCAGCAACTGCGCTCCCTGATCCGTCAGGCCCAGCACGAACTGGCGCATAACAAGCCACCGGCCTCGAGCCGTAAAATCTTCAAATACATTCGTGAGCTGGACGAAACCCAACGCGGCCTGCGCTGAGTTCCATCCGTTCTGTAGGAGCTGCCGCAGGCTGCGATCTTTTGATCTTTTGATCTTTTGATCTTTTGATCTTTCGCTTGAGACTCAAGCGTTAAGGAAAGATCGCAGCCTCGTTGCACTCGACAGCTCCTACACGGCTCCTACATCAATCGTGTACATCCTTAAGCGCCCGTGCCACCCACGGTAATCGCATCAATCTTCAAGGTCGGCTGACCGACACCCACCGGCACCGATTGCCCGTCCTTGCCACACGTCCCCACGCCACTGTCCAGCGCCAGATCGTTACCGACCATCGACACTTTGCTCATCGCCTCCGGCCCGTTACCGATCAGGGTCGCGCCCTTGACCGGTGCAGTGATCTTGCCGTCTTCGATCAGGTAAGCCTCACTGGTGGAAAACACGAACTTGCCGCTGGTGATGTCCACCTGGCCGCCACCGAGGTTGGCGCAATAAATACCCTTTTTCACCGACGCGATGATTTCCGCCGGATCGCTCTGGCCGCCCAGCATGTAGGTGTTGGTCATGCGCGGCATCGGTAGATGCGCGTAAGACTCGCGGCGACCATTGCCGGTGCGGGCCACGCCCATCAGGCGGGCGTTGAGCTTGTCTTGCATGTAGCCCTTGAGCACGCCGTTCTCGATCAGGGTGGTGCACTCGGTCGGGGTCCCTTCATCGTCAACGCTCAGGGAGCCGCGACGCCCCGCCAGGGTGCCATCATCGACGATGGTGCAGAGTTTCGACGCGACCATTTCGCCCATGCGCCCGCTGTAGGCCGAGCTGCCCTTACGGTTGAAGTCGCCTTCCAGACCGTGTCCCACCGCTTCGTGCAGCAGCACACCGGACCAGCCGGAGCCCAGCACCACCGGCAATGTACCGGCCGGCGCCGGGATCGCCTCAAGATTGACCAAGGCCTGGCGCAGCGCTTCGCGGGCGTAACCCATGGCGCGGTCTTCACTGAGGAAATAACGATAATCGGTGCGTCCGCCGCCGCCATGGCCGCCGCGTTCGCGACGACCGTTCTGCTCAACGATCACGCTGACATTAAAACGCACCAGCGGCCGCACGTCCGCCGCCAGACCACCGTCGGTGGAGGCCACCAGAATCCGTTCCCAGACCCCGGCCATGCTCACTGATACTTGCTGGATGCGTGGATCGAGGGCGCGAGTGGCGACGTCGATGCGCTTGAGCAGCTCGACCTTTTCGGCGCGACTCATGACTTCAAGCGGGTTGTCCGGCGCATACAGTTGCGCCACGTCCTGGCTGCTGAAAGCCTGTACCTTGCCGTTCTGCCCCGCCCGGGAAATCGAACGAGCAGCGCGGGCTGCGGCGCCCAGAGCTTCAAGGGTGATGGCGTTGCTGTAGGCGAAGCCGGTTTTTTCCCCGGACTGGGCGCGAACACCCACACCCTGGTCAAGATTGAAACTGCCTTCCTTGACGATGCCGTCTTCCAGCGACCAGGACTCGGATATCTGCCCCTGGAAATACAGATCGGCTGCATCGATGCCCGGGCCGGCCAAGTCGCCCAGCACGCCTTGCAGGCTTTCGAGGGTTACGCCGCCGGGGGCTAAAAGGTGTTCACTGACTGAGGATAACAACCCGCTCATATGTTCTACGCCTTGAATTCGTCGTCTTGGACAGGCCGCTGTCTGGCGCCCTGCGAGAAAAAGCGCCGATGGCTGGCCACCGGCATGCGCGTCCGGATGGACGCCTGTTCAATACTGTCGCGCTCGGCCAGCAGTACCGCTTCGCCTTGATCCTGTTGAGCCAGTACACGCCCCCAGGGGTCGACAATCGCTGCATGACCAAAGGTTTCCCGTGGCCCCGGATGCACCCCGCCCTGGGCGGCCGCCAGCACATAACACTGGGTCTCGATGGCCCGGGCGCGAATCAGTACCTCCCAATGGGCGGCGCCGGTCACTGCGGTAAACGCCGAGGGCGCGGTGATCAATTCAGCCCCGGCGGCGCGCAGCTCGCTATAGAGCTCCGGGAAACGCAAGTCATAACACACCGTCAGGCCAACCCGTCCTACGGGTGTATCGGCCACTACCACGTTGTAGCCATAAGCATAGTCATCAGACTCGCGATAACGCCCGCGATTGTCCGCCACGTCCACGTCAAACAGGTGCAGCTTGTCGTAGCGCGCGACAATCTGGCCCTGATCGTCGATCAGCAACGAACAGGCATGCACCCTGGCGTCCGGTTGGTCCACCGGCGGCAACGGCAACGTGCCGGCCACAATCCATAACTTGAGGTCACGGGCGGCCTGTTTCAACCAGGGCAGGATCGGCCCCTGACCAAAGGCTTCGGCACGACCAATGTCTGCCACATCCCGCCGGCCCATGGCCGCGAAGTTTTCAGGCAGCACCGCCAGCCTTGCACCGCCAGCGGCAGCCTGCTCCAACAGCACACGAGCGCGGGCCAGATTGGCGAGCACATCGCCTTGGCTGACCATTTGAATCACTGCCACTGGCATGGTGCTTCCCTCTTTTTTATTCACCCAAGGCGGCTGTGGGAGCAAAGCTTGCTCGCGATGAGGCAGGTACATCCAACCTATAGGCTGGCTGATACACCGCAATCGCGAGCACGCTTTGCTCCCACAGGCCCGCTTCCACAAGGGCGTTGGCGTCGAACTGTCAAAACGGCTTGTCGAAGGTAATCTTCGGCTCTTTCCACGGGCCCTTGACGTCGTATCTTACGCTGGCAAAACGCGCCACGCGGTCGCCAATCAGTTTGTCGATCAGAAACAGCGCTCCACCCACCGCTGGCGCGCCGACAATCAGTGCTGCAATCGGCAGGTTGTTGCTCACCGGCAGCGTCACCTGTAGCTTGGCGTCGACCCGGTCGGCGACCATGTCCAGTGTTCCGTTGAGCTCAAGGTTACTTGACGGCCCCGTCAGGGTGATGGGTTCACGGGTCACGTAGACCCCGTTACTCGCCACCAGCAGCCCCTTGACCCTATCGTAGCTCAGGCCCTTGCCGAACAGGTCGGAGAAGTCCAGGCGCAAGCGGCGGCCGATGGAGTTGAAGTTCAGCAAGCCAAATACCCGCAACGCCTGGGCGCCACCTTCCAATTCGACGAACTGGCCCTTGCTCAGCGACGCATCGAGGTTGCCGGAAAAACGCTTGGTCGCGACCCACGCCGGTGAGCCAGGCCAGCGACCATCGACGTCCAGGCGGAATTTCTCGCTGGTCACGCTCGGCGCATAGCCCCAGCCCTTGAGCACATCGGCCAGGTTCTTGCCACTGATGCGGCCCTTGTACCAACTGCTGGTGGAACCGGGTACGCCTTCCCAACCGCCATTGCCGCTCAAGACCATGCCCTTGAGCCCCATGTCCAGGCTGTTCAGCGTAATCCCCTTGCCTGTCGGGCGCACCTTCAACGACCAGGCACCTATGAGGTCTGGCCCCTGGAACAACTGGTCGATGGCAATATCCATGGCCGGGATCTTGCTGGGGTCGACCGAGGCCAGCGGATCCGGCGCGTTTTCGTCGGCCTGGACCGTCGGGTCGGCAGCCGGCAGCCGAACATAATCGAGCTTGATCCCGATCGGCGTAGCCTCTGCGTCTGGCAAACTGGCACTGCCCTTGGCCTGCTGGCTGTCGAGCCGCAAAGCCCAGGCATCCGGTTTACGGTCCAGTTGCACCGAAGCCCGGTCCAGGGTCGTGCCCATGGCGGTGAGCTTGCCGACTTTCAGGTCAGCGCTGCTGAGCAGTTGTTTGGCGCTGTCGCCAGGATCCTGCCCTGCATACTTGCCCGCCAGATCCTGCCACGGGCTCACGTCCAGCTCCGACAGTGTCCCGCGCAGGCGCAGGCCCTTGCCCCCCGGCAAAACCGCAGCGCCGCCACCCAGCAACAGCTCACCGCGACCGTCAGCCACCTGCCCGCTCGGTGCCGCGTAGGTGAAGCTGGCCAGATCACCATAATCGACCCAGTAACGGCGCTCCGGCCCTTGCAGGGTCATGCGAAACACCGTGTCACGCCCGGTATTGGCTGCCAATCCGAAGGGCGCTGGCAGATCCACCGCCACACCCTTGAGGCTCGAGCTGACCGACAACTGGCTGTCAGCGCCGTCGAGGATCACCTGCAATTGATACGGCACCACGCCAGACACCGGCAATGGCTGAGTAATCTTCAGCCAGTCGGTAAGTTTCTTGACCTCTACCTGCCCGGCGGCTGCCACTCGCGTATTGAGTTCACCGGCCCGACCCTCGGCAAAAATCTGCGCGGTCACGGGCCGGTCGAACGCCCGGGCCGCGATATTTTTGCCGCTCAACCCCTTGTTGCTGTCGAAACGGAAATCGCCCTTGAGCTGGGTCAGGTCCAACTCCGGCTCGCTGAGCTTGAGCCGGGCCTTGTCGGTCTTGAAGTCCACCAGGATCTTCGGTTGCTCGCCTTTAGCCAACGGAATATCGAGCTTCACACTGCCTTTCAGGTCGCCCTCGCCTTCCCAGCCGGCGAACGTCTCGGCCGTGCCAATCGGCGCCGTCTGCAGGATTTTCAAACCGTCGCCCAAGCCTCCGGCGAACTCGCCGTCCAGCAAGAGATGGGAGTTCCGGCCGTTGGGCACATGAGGAATGTTCACCGAAACATTCCTCACCTGGGTATCCAGCAACTGCCCCTGGCTTGCAAAGATGCGCACCCCGCTGTCTTCGACAAAAACATCACCGCTGACCTTGCTCACCGAAGGCCAGCCCGGCTGGAAGGCCAGCTCGGCATCATGCACCTTGAAAAACAGGCTGATGCTGCGATCCGCATCCTCGGCGCCTTTGTTCAAGGAGCCTTGATACTGGAAAAACCCCTCATCCACCGCGCCCTTGACGATTGCCGTGCGCAGCCACTCATCCAGCGCAGGGCTCAGGACGGCAGGCAAATACTTGGCGGTATAACGTCCGTCGCCATCCACCAGGCCGACCCGCAAGTCCATGTAGTCTTCCTGGCTGTGGTCGAAATGCAGGCGAATCAGGAAGTCACCGGCAATCCGGCCCTCTTCCCCCAGTACCTTCAGGTACGGCGCTATCAGCGTGAAACCTTGCTTGTCGAGCTTCCAGGTCAGCCGGGCGTTGGCCTGCAAGTATTGCCAGGGCTTGGCGAAGATCGGGTCCAGGTGCAGGGAAAAATCCTTGCTGTCCATGCGCAGCTCGCCGCCGCCGAGGTCGCCGCTCAGGCTCCCGGACACATTGCGCGCCGCCGGGGCGCCGCGATACGCATCAAAGCCCACGGTGTCCAGGTTGGTGGCGAAACTGACCTTCTGATCACCGCTGTTCTGCGGGCGGTAATCCACCAGCACGTTGCGCAGGCCGCCGGTGAACTTGAGCCGGTCGATCGCCGTGGCAACGCCTTCTGGCAACGGCGCCAGGGCATGGATCAACGGCGTAAGCGGCGTGAGGTCGAGGCGATCAGCCTGCACGTGCCAGCGTTCTTCGGTTTTTTCGCTGGCGTTGCTCTGTTGCAGTTGCAGGCGCGATTCCCAACGGGTTTCGCCCAGGCTCATTGCCAGGGAATCGAAGGTCGCGGTGAATCCCTGGCTACTGCGCTGGAAATACCCGTTGAGCGCCAGGTTATGGATCTGCACCGGCTTGCGCTCGGCATAGGCGCCCTGGATGTCCGGCGCATTCAGTCGAATGGCCGCGCTTTGCACGGTGCCCGCCCCCCAGCTCAGCCAGAACTCAGCGCCGGCCTTGATCCGGGAAAAATGCCATTGCCGTGTCAGGCGTTCCGGCAGCCATTTGGACCAATCGCTTTGCGGCAGGCTCAGGTAGACATCGGCCTGGCCGTTCTTCCAGTCGCTGGCGCGGATACGGGTGCGCAGGTTGATCGCGACGGGCTGGCCATCAGGCAGGGTCAGTCGTGCATCCAGACGCTGACGGGCGACCCCGGTGCGCAGGCTCAGACCGACGTAGGTCAGGGTCAGTGGCGGTTGCTCCAGCGGCTGCAAGGTCACCTGGCTATCGAGCACCGACAGCTTCGAGACCATCTGCAAGCGTTCGAGCAGTTGCTGGGGATCCAGGGGCTGATCGTCCTGCGTCGGCAGGCCCTCCAGGGTCCACTTGCCGTCGGTGCCTTCCTTGAGGCTGATCTTCAGGCCGCTGAGTTCCAGGTGAGCAATGCGCACCTGACGCGCCACCAGGCTGCCCCACAAGTCCGGCACAGCCCGCACCTGATCCAGGTGCAAGGCATTGGCGCCTTCGCCGATCATCACGTCGTGGGCCAGCAAGATGGGGGCCAGGGCGCTCCAGCTACCGTCCAGGCCGCCGATATGCACGGGAATACCCAATGCTTCGCTGGCGCGGGTCTGGACCTCGGCGCGGTATTCGGCCACCAGCGGAGCCAGTTCCCGGCCGAGGCTGACATACAGTGCCACCAGCACCAACAGCAGCGCGCACAGGCCCAGGCCCCAACGGGTCAGCACGGCCAAAATGCGTGTCAGACGCTCCATGTCAGCGGGCTCCCCTGGCAAAGGTATTCAAATCCGCGGGTCTGCCGCTCACTAAGCCACTTCAGAGCAGCACCACGTCGTATTGTTCCTGGGAATACATGGTTTCCACCTGAAAGCGAATCGTACGACCGATAAAGGCCTCCAGCTCCGCAACGTTCCCTGACTCTTCATCGAGCAGGCGGTCCACCACTTTCTGGTTCGCCAACACTCTATAACCTGTGGCCTGGTAAGCGCGTGCCTCCCGGAGGATTTCCCGGAAGATTTCGTAACACACGGTTTCCGGGGTCTTGAGCTTGCCCCGGCCCTGGCAGCTGCTGCACGGTTCGCACAGAACCTGCTCAAGGCTCTCGCGGGTGCGCTTGCGGGTCATCTGCACCAGGCCCAGCTCGGTGATACCAATGATGTTGGTCTTGGCGTGGTCGCGCTCGAGTTGTTTTTCCAGGGTCCGCAGCACCTGGCGCTGGTGCTCTTCATGCTCCATGTCGATGAAGTCGATGATGATGATCCCGCCCAGGTTGCGCAGGCGCAGTTGGCGAGCGATGGCGGTGGCCGCCTCCAGATTGGTCTTGAAAATGGTTTCTTCGAGGTTGCGATGGCCGACGAACGCCCCGGTGTTGACGTCAATGGTGCTCATGGCTTCGGCCGGGTCCACCACCAGGTAGCCGCCGGACTTGAGCGGTACTTTGCGCTCCAGGGCCTTCTGGATTTCGTCTTCGACACCGTACAGGTCGAAAATCGGCCGCTCGCCGGGGTAATGCTCGAGGCGATCGGCGATTTCCGGCATCAGTTCTGCCACAAACTGCGTGGTTTTCTGGAAGGTTTCCCGGGAATCGATGCGGATTTTCTCGATCTTGGGGCTGACCAGGTCCCGAAGGGTCCGCAGCGCCAGACCGAGGTCTTCGTAGATCACGCTGGGGGTGGCGATGGTCTTGATCTGATCGGCGATCTGGTCCCAGAGCCGGCGCAGGTAGCGGATGTCCATGAGGATCTCATCGGCCCCGGCCCCTTCGGCCGCAGTACGCAGGATGAAGCCGCCAGCCTCCTTGATGCCCTCTTTCTCCACACAATCGCTGACCACCTGCTTGAGGCGTTCACGCTCGGCCTCGTCTTCGATCTTCAAGGAAATGCCAACGTGAGCGGTACGCGGCATGTACACCAGGTAGCGCGACGGAATCGACAATTGTGTGGTCAGGCGCGCGCCCTTGGAACCGATAGGGTCCTTGGTGACCTGCACCACCAGGCTCTGGCCTTCATGAACCAGGGCGCTGATGCTCTCCACGGCAGGGCCTTCACGCATGGATATTTCCGAGGCATGAATGAATGCCGCGCGGTCCAGGCCAATGTCGACGAACGCCGCCTGCATACCCGGCAACACCCGCACCACCTTGCCTTTATAGATATTGCCGACAATGCCGCGCTTTTGCGTGCGCTCGACGTGAACTTCTTGCAGAACACCGTTTTCAACCACCGCCACGCGCGATTCCATCGGCGTGATGTTGATCAGGATCTCTTCACTCATGGCAGGGTCTCGTTCAGGCGTGTTCACGATAATGGCCGCATCAAGTCAGACGGCGCTCAGCGCGCGCTCAGGGTTTGCCAACAGGGTATGCCGAAATGGCCCAACAGCTCCGAGGTTTCGCACAGCGGCAGGCCGACCACGGCTGAATAGCTGCCTTCAAGCCCGGCGACGAATACCGCCCCCAAGCCCTGAATGCCATAGCCGCCGGCCTTGTCCCGGGGCTCACCGCTGTTCCAATAGGCTAGCGCTTGTTGTTCGGTAATGGCGCGAAAGCTCACCCGGCTGCGGACCACACGGGTTTCACAACGTTGCCCGTCCAGCACGGCAATGGCGGTCAGCACTTCATGGTCACGACCGGACAGGCTCAAGAGCATTGCCATGGCGTCGGCCTGATCCAGCGGCTTGCCAAGTATCCGCCCGTCCAGCACCACGGCGGTGTCGGCGCCCAGCATGCAGCCGTCCACGCCTGCCGCCAAAACACGTCGCCCGGCCTGGGCCTTGCCGCGCGCCAGGCGTTCGACGTAGGCCGAGGGGGTTTCGTCATCCAGGGGTGTTTCGTCGATGTCCGCGCTGACGGCAGTGAATGACACACCGATCTGCGCGAGCAACTCACGCCGACGCGGCGAGCCTGAGGCGAGGTAAAGCGGTTTCATCAAGACATCTTCCTCTCAAAGCACAGACTTCCAAACGCAAACAGCTTTTGTGGCGAGGGAGCTTGCTCCCGCTGGGCTGCGCAGCGGCCCCAATTTTTACGGTCGCTACGCAACCGAGCGGGAGCAAGCTCCCTCGCCACAGGGATGTAAGTCATCAAAAGAAGTGTAGATATCCTGGTGGTGAAGGTGCGGGCCAATGCCTGACCGAATCAGTTGATTTTGAAACGCAGGCGCAGACCACGCAAACCGAAGCTGACCCACGGCCAGAGCAAGGCACTGACCAGCGCCGGCAGCACCAGCGCCAGGGTCGGCTGGCGATTGCCGGTCAGCGCGCTGAGCCACAGCTGTACCAACTGCGCCAGGCCGAAAATCACCAGGATCACCAGGCACTGCTGCCACATGGGAAACATCCGCAAACGTTGTTGCAGCGACAACACCAGGAACGTGATCAGCGTCAGGATCAGCGCGTTCTGCCCCAGCAACGTGCCATACAGCACGTCCTCGGCCAGCCCCAGGCACCAGGCGGTGACCATGCCGACCTTGTGCGGCAGCGCCAGCGCCCAGAATGCCAGAAGCAGAGCCAGCCACAGCGGGCGCAGGATTTCCATGAATTGTGGCAGCGGTGAAACGCTGAGCAACAGGCCGATGGCGAACGTCAGCCAGACTATCCAGCCGCTACCCGATTGAGTACTGCTCATTATTCTCGTGCTCCCCTGGTGGCTGGCGCGGCGGCCGGCGTGGAGACAGGCGGTTTGGCCGCGGGCCTTGCGGGTTGAGTCGCCGGCGCTTGCGTGGCCGGTGTCGCAGTCGGGGCAGCCGGCGTTGTAGCCGGGGCAGGTGCGTGGGGCGCCGGTGTCGTGCCCGGGACTGTCGCCGGGGTAACCGGGGCCGCGGTCGACTCGCCGCTCTGCCGGTCCTCGGCCTCCTGGGCCACGGCGGCGTCGTTGGCGCGCTCTTCCGGGGTGCGGGGGTCGCTGAATACCAGCAGCAGGTATCGGCTGCGATTCAACGCCGCCGTCGGCACCGCACGCACGATGGCGAATGGCTGGCCGGAGTCGTGTATGACCTCCTTGACCGTCGCCACCGGATACCCGGCCGGGAATCGCTGGCCGAGGCCGGAGCTGACCAGCAGGTCCCCTTCCTTGATGTCGGCGGTGTCCGCGACATGCCGCAGTTCCAGGCGCTCCGGATTACCGGTGCCGCTGGCAATCGCCCGCAAGCCGTTGCGGTTGACCTGCACGGGAATGCTGTGGGTGGTATCGGTCAGCAGCAGCACGCGGGATGTGTAGGGCATCAACTCCACTACTTGCCCCATCAGGCCGCGGGCATCGAGCACCGGCTGGCCCAGGACAACACCGTCGCGCTCACCCTTGTTGATGATGATGCGGTGGGTAAAGGGGTTGGGGTCCATGCCGATCAACTCGGCCACTTCGACCTTCTCGTTGACCAGCGCCGAAGAGTTGAGCAACTCGCGCAGCCGCACGTTCTGCTCGGTGAGGGCCGCCAGCTTCTGCATGCGCCCCTGCAACAGCAGGTTTTCGGTCTTGAGTTTTTCGTTTTCGGCCACCAGCTCGGTCCGGCTGCCAAACTGGCTGGCCACACCCTGCCACAAGCGCTGCGGCAAATCGGTGATCCAGTAGGATTCCATCAATACCAGCGACATCTGGCTGCGCACTGGCTTGAGCAGCGTGAAACGGGCATCGACCACCATCAGCGCAACCGACAGCACGGTCAGCACCAGCAGGCGCACACCCAGCGAGGGGCCTTTGGTAAAAAGCGGTTTAATAAGCCGCTCCTCCCAGGCAAATGTTTTCTTTATTCATACGGCATCAAACCGGCCTGGATACGAATGACAGAAGATAAACGTCAACGGGCAGCACTGCAAAGTGCTGCCCGGGGAGCGAACAACATAGACCATCCAGACGGACTTATTCGCTGGAGAGCAGATCCATGGTGTGCTTGTCCATCATTTCCAATGCACGGCCACCGCCACGGGCGACGCAAGTCAGCGGGTCTTCGGCAACGATCACCGGCAGGCCGGTTTCCTGGGCCAGCAGTTTGTCGAGGTCACGCAGCAACGCGCCACCACCGGTCAGCACCAGGCCGCGCTCGGCGATGTCCGACGCCAACTCCGGCGGCGACTGTTCCAGGGCGCTCTTGACCGCTTGGACGATGGTCGCCAGCGACTCTTGCAGCGCTTCGAGCACTTCGTTGGAGTTGAGGGTGAACGCACGTGGAACGCCTTCAGCCAGGTTGCGGCCGCGAACGTCGACTTCACGCACTTCGCCGCCCGGGTAGGCCGTGCCGATTTCCTGTTTGATACGTTCGGCGGTGGATTCGCCGATCAGGCTGCCGTAGTTGCGACGCACGTAGGTGATGATCGCTTCGTCGAAACGGTCGCCGCCCACACGTACGGACTCGGCATAAACCACACCGTTGAGGGAGATCAAGGCGATTTCAGTGGTACCGCCACCGATGTCGACGACCATCGAACCACGGGCCTCTTCGACCGGCAGGCCGGCACCGATGGCAGCGGCCATCGGTTCTTCGATCAGGAACACTTCACGGGCACCGGCGCCAAGGGCCGATTCACGGATGGCGCGACGCTCCACCTGGGTGGACTTGCATGGCACGCAGATCAGCACGCGAGGGCTGGGCTGCAGGAAGCTGTTTTCGTGAACTTTGTTGATGAAGTACTGCAGCATCTTTTCGCAGACGCTGAAGTCGGCGATCACACCGTCCTTCATGGGACGAATGGCCGCAATGTTGCCCGGTGTACGGCCCAGCATGCGCTTGGCTTCGGTACCGACAGCCACGACACTCTTCTGGTTACCGTGGGTGCGGATGGCCACGACCGAGGGTTCATTCAGGACGATACCGCGCTCGCGCACGTAAATAAGGGTGTTGGCAGTGCCCAGGTCAATGGAAAGATCGCTGGAAAACATGCCACGCAGTTTCTTGAACATGGGAAAGGGACCCTAGGCAACGCGTGGGTAAAAAAGTGCGGCAAACTCTAACAACGACAGGGATTTTGGGCAAGGCGCCAATATGTTAAATTGGCCGCTTTTCTGTGCACCAAACCCCGAAATCGCGGCCAATGCCCTGTTTCGCAGATACGTTCCTTTTTTGACGAGTGGCTATTGTCGTCAGGCAAGACGCCGCGACGAGTCATAGCCCGCTATGGCGAGAAGCGGCAACGCAGCATGATGACAATAGACGCCGTCAAAAAAAGAACAGTATTTGTGATACAGGGCACTGGACCGTAGAAATGCGGTAGTGTTCCGACAATCTAACACACGGACAGACTGCGTCCGTTTTGTTTTCCACTGGAGAAACCCATGGCGCTTGAACGCTCCGACGTGGAAAAAATCGCTCATCTGGCCTGTCTGGGCCTCAATGAAGCCGATCTTCCACACATCACTTCTGCCCTGAACAGCATTCTGGGGCTGGTCGACGAGATGCAGGCGGTCAATACCGACGGCATCGAACCCCTGGCCCACCCACTGGAAGCCAGCCAGCGCCTGCGCGCCGACGTCGTGACCGAGTCCAATCATCGCGAGGCCTACCAGTCCATCGCACCAGCGGTCGAAAACGGCCTGTACCTGGTTCCGAAAGTCATCGACTAAAGGGAAAGAGCCTCTCATGCATCACATGACCCTGGCCGAGATCGCCCGCGGACTCGCCGATAAAAAATTTTCCTCCGAAGAGCTGACCAAGGTCCTGCTGGCGCGCATCGCCCAACTCGACCCGCAGCTCAACAGCTTCATCAGCCTCACCGAAGACCTGGCCCTGAGCCAGGCCAAGGCTGCCGACGCCCGTCGCGCCAACGGTGAGAGCGGCGCCCTGCTCGGCGCACCGATTGCCCACAAGGATCTGTTCTGCACCCAGGGCATCCGCACCAGTTGCGGCTCGAAGATGCTCGACAATTTCAAGGCCCCGTACGATGCCACCGTGGTCGCCAAACTGGCCGCCGCCGGCGCCGTGACCCTGGGCAAGACCAACATGGACGAATTCGCCATGGGCTCGGCCAACGAGTCGAGTTACTACGGCGCAGTGAAAAACCCGTGGAACCTGGAACACGTACCGGGTGGTTCGTCCGGCGGTTCGGCCGCCGCCGTGGCCGCGCGCCTGTTGCCGGCCGCCACTGCCACCGACACCGGCGGCTCGATTCGCCAGCCGGCGGCATTCACCAACCTCACCGGTCTCAAGCCGACTTATGGCCGCGTATCGCGCTGGGGCATGATCGCCTACGCCTCCAGCCTCGACCAGGGCGGCCCGCTGGCGCGCACTGCTGAAGACTGCGCGATCCTGCTGCAGGGCATGGCCGGCTTCGACCCTAACGACTCCACCAGCATCGATGAACCGGTGCCGGACTACAGCGCCAGTCTCAATGGTTCGCTGCAAGGCCTGCGCATCGGCGTGCCGAAGGAATACTTCAGCGCCGGCCTGGACCCACGCATCGCCGAGCTGACCCACAACAGCATCAAGGCGCTGGAGAAGCTCGGCGCGGAGATCAAGCCAATCAGCCTGCCGAACATGCAGCACGCGATTCCCGCGTACTACGTGATCGCCCCGGCGGAAGCCTCCTCGAACCTGTCGCGTTTCGACGGTGTACGCTTCGGCTATCGCTGCGAAAATCCGGACAACCTGATCGACCTGTACAAACGTTCCCGTGGCGAAGGCTTCGGCGCCGAAGTGCAACGCCGGATCATGGTCGGTGCCTACGCGCTGTCCGCCGGCTACTACGATGCCTACTACCTCAAGGCGCAGAAAATCCGTCGCCTGGTGAAGAACGACTTCATGGCCGCCTTCAACGAGGTCGACATCATCCTCGGCCCAACCACGCCAAACCCGGCCTGGAAACTCGGCGCCAAGAGCAGCGACCCGGTCGCTGAATACCTGGAAGACGTCTACACCATCACAGCGAACCTCGCCGGCCTGCCGGGCCTGTCCATGCCAGCCGGTTTCGTCGATGGCCTGCCGGTGGGCGTGCAGTTGCTCGCGCCGTACTTCCAGGAAGGCCGCCTGCTTAATGTGGCTCACCAGTATCAGTTGAACACTGACTGGCACACCCGCACCCCAACCGGCTTCTGAGGAGAAACACATGCAATGGGAAGTCGTGATCGGGCTGGAGATTCATACCCAGCTCACCACCCGGTCGAAAATCTTTTCCGGTAGCTCCACCACGTTCGGTTCCGAGCCCAACACCCAGGCCAGCCTGGTCGACCTGGGCATGCCCGGCGTGCTGCCGGTGCTCAACGCCGAAGCCGTGCGCATGGCGGTGATGTTTGGCCTGGCGATTGACGCCGAGATCGGCCAGCACAACGTATTCGCCCGCAAGAACTACTTCTACCCGGACCTGCCCAAGGGCTACCAGATCAGCCAGATGGAGTTGCCGATTGTCGGCAAGGGTCACCTGGACATCG
The DNA here is from genome assembly GCF_024494355.1 of Pseudomonas sp. Q11. Classification (GTDB taxonomy): domain Bacteria; phylum Pseudomonadota; class Gammaproteobacteria; order Pseudomonadales; family Pseudomonadaceae; genus Aquipseudomonas; species Aquipseudomonas hefeiensis. Next base: position 87,487 of record NZ_JAKNQY010000024.1, read on the forward strand.
CCCTGGAAGACGGTACGGTCAAGCGCGTCGGTATCACCCGTGCGCACCTGGAAGAAGACGCCGGCAAGAGCCTGCACGAAGAATTCAACGGCGCCACCGGCATCGACCTGAACCGCGCCGGCACGCCGTTGCTGGAAATCGTCTCCGAACCGGACATGTGCAGCGCCAAGGAGGCCGTGGCCTACGTCAAGGCGATCCACGCGCTGGTGCGCTACCTGGGTATTTGCGACGGCAACATGGCCGAAGGCTCGTTGCGCTGCGACTGCAACGTGTCGATCCGGCCCAAGGGCCAGGTTGAGTTCGGCACCCGCTGCGAGATCAAGAACGTCAACTCGTTCCGCTTCATCGAGAAAGCGATCAACACCGAAGTGCAGCGCCAGATCGAACTGATCGAGGACGGCGGCAAGGTCATCCAGCAGACCCGCCTGTACGACCCGAACAAGGACGAGACCCGTCCGATGCGCAGTAAAGAGGAGGCCAACGACTACCGTTACTTCCCCGACCCGGACCTGCTGCCGGTGGTCATCGAGGACTCGTTCCTCAACGACGTACGCGCCACCCTGCCAGAGCTGCCACCGCAGAAGCGCGAGCGCTTCCAGGCGCAGTTCGGGCTGTCGAGCTATGACGCCAACGTCCTGGCCACCAGCCGCGAACAGGCCGATTACTTCGAAAAAGTCGTGAGCATCGGCGGCGACGCCAAGCTGGCGGCCAACTGGGTGATGGTCGAGTTGGGCAGTCTGCTGAACAAGCAGGGTCTGGAAATCGACCAATCGCCGGTGTCGGCCGAGCAACTGGGCGGCATGCTGTTGCGGATCAAGGACAACACCATTTCCGGCAAGATCGCCAAAATGGTCTTCGAAGCCATGGCCAACGGTGAAGGCAGCGCCGATGAGATCATTGAGAAGCGCGGCTTGAAGCAAGTCACCGACACCGGCGCGATCAGCGCCGTACTCGATGAAATGCTCGCGGCCAACGCCGAGCAGGTCGAGCAATACCGAGCGGCAGACGAAGCCAAGCGCGGCAAGATGTTCGGCTTCTTCGTCGGCCAGGCCATGAAAGCCTCCAAGGGCAAGGCCAACCCGCAACAGGTCAACGAACTGCTTAAAAGCAAGCTCGAAGGCTGATGACCATGGGGCCAGTACCTGTATCTGGCTCATTCCCCTGTGGCGAGGGAGCTTGCTCCCGCTGGGCTGCGCAGCAGCCCCTAAATCCGGCAGCGGAAATGGGGGCCGCTTCGCGCCCCAGCGGGAGCAAGCTCCCTCGCCACAATGCATTCCACAACCACATTGATGTGGGAATCCCCAACATGAAACGTCTCCTCGCCGCCTGCGCCCTGCTGTCCCTGCTGGCCGGTTGTGCCAGCCAGAGCGGGACAGTCGATCCACACGGCTATGACCAGACTGGCGTCGCCTCTTATTACGGTGCCAGGCACCATGGCAAGCGCACCGCCAGCGGCGAGCGCTTCAACCAGCATGGCCTGACTGCCGCCCATCGCCAGTTGCCGTTTGGCACACGGGTGAAAGTCACCAACCTGAAAAACAACGACAGTGTCGTGGTCCGCATCAACGACCGCGGCCCCTACACCCGTGGCCGCCTGATCGACGTGTCTCGCGGCGCCGCCGAGCAACTGGGCATGTTACGCAGTGGCACCGCACGGGTGCGCGTGCAAGCCCTCGACGATTGATAGACGGAGCCCGCCCATTTCCCTACTGACTGCCATACCGCTGCTGAGCCTGATCGAACTGTTCGGTGGCCTGCTGTTGCTGATCGCCGGTGCCGAACTGCTGGTGCGCGCCGCCGTGGGCCTGGCGGCGCGCTTGCAGGTGCGGCCGCTGATCATCGGCCTGACCGTGGTCGCCTTTGGCAGCAGCGCCCCGCAAATGGCCGTCAGCCTGCAAGCGACCCTGGCGCAGAACGCCGACATCGCCGTGGGCAGCGTGATCGGCAGCAGCATCTTCAACATCCTCGTCACCCTCGGGTTATCGGCCCTGATCATTCCGCTGCGCGTCTCGCGTCAACTGGTGCGCCTGGACATCCCGTTGATGATCGGCGCCAGCCTGCTGGTGTTCGTACTGGCCTGGAACGAGGAACTGACGCCACTGGACGGCGCGCTGCTGTTGATGGCCCTGGTGGTGTACCTGGGCCTGTTGCTACGCCAGTCGCGGCATTCGGCACGACCGCACCCCGTGGGGGTCGACGTGGCGCAGGTATCCTGGTTCAAGAGTCTGTCGATGATGATCCTGGGGCTGGCAATGCTGGTTTTCGCCGGACACCTGCTGTTGGGCGCGGCAGTGGAAGTGGCGACGGACCTGGGGCTGTCGGAACGCATCATCGGCCTGACCATCGTCGCCGTCGGCACCTCGCTGCCGGAACTCGCCACCTCGCTGATCGCCGCCCTACGGGGCCAGCGCGACATTGCCGTGGGCAACGTGATCGGCAGCAACCTGTTCAACCTGCTGGGCGTGCTGGGGGTGACCGCCCTCGCCGCGCCCTCGCCGCTCTCGGTTTCCCCCAATGCCTTGGATTTCGACCTGCCGGTGATGCTCGGCGTGGCGGTGCTGTGCCTGCCGGTGTTCTATTCCGGCTACCGCGTCACCCGCGCCGAAGGTCTGCTGTTTTTGGGCTTGTACCTGGCCTATGGGCTGCATGTCGTGTCGTTCACTACCGGTATGCCCCTGGCCGGGCAACTGGAACGCCTGATGCTGTTCTATGTGCTGCCGGCCTTGCTCGCGTTTTTGCTGTTCACCTCCCTGCGCGCCTGGCGCCGTCAACACCACAAGAGGGATTTGCCATGACCGACACTCCAAAGACCGGCCTGGACATGCGCCGCCAGGTGATGGGCGATGCGTTCGTCGACCGCGCCCTGGGCAACGCCACCGAATTCACTCAGCCGTTGCAGGACTTCGTCAACGAGCACGCCTGGGGCAGCGTCTGGAGCCGCGAAGGCTTGCCACTCAAGACCCGCAGCCTGATCACCCTCGCCGCCCTCACCGCCCTCAAATGCCCGCAGGAACTGAAAGGCCACGTGCGCGGTGCATTGAACAATGGTTGTACGGTTGAAGAGATTCGCGAGGCGTTGCTGCATTGCGCGGTGTATGCCGGGGTGCCGGCGGCGATTGATGCATTCAGGGCGGCGCAGGAAGTGATCGATAGTTATCAGAAATCTGAGTAACTGTTAGACCGCTATCGCGAGCAGGCTCGCTCCCACAGGGATCGCAGGCGTACTGGAAACTTGTGTACACCGCCCATCCACTGTGGGAGCGAGCCTGCTCGCGATAGCGGCCTCAAGCACACCGCCAGGCTTCAGATCCAGCCGCCCCACTGCAACACAAAAACCCCCAGGTTGGTGGTAATCGCCGCCATCAGCGTGGTGATGACGATGATCGCCGCCGCCAGTTCATGGTTGCCATCGGCCGCCCGAGCCATGACGTAACTGGCGGCGGCGGTGGGGCTGCCGAAGTACAGGAACAGAATCCCCAGCTCCGCCCCACGAAAGCCCCAGAGCCAGGCGCCGAGGGTGGCCAGCAGCGGCAAGCCGACCATTTTCACCAGGCTCGAACTCAGGGCCATCTTGCCGCTTTTGCGCAGCGCCGCCAGCGACAGCGTGCCGCCGATGCAGATCAGTGCCAGGGGCAAGGTCATCTGGGCAAGGTATTTGGCCGAGGTTTCGAACCAGTTCGGCAGGCCTACCTGCCAATAGGCCAACGGTGCGGCCACGACCACACTGATGACCAGCGGGTTGCTGACCACGCTTTTGCAGATGCTCCAGGGATCGGATTTGATCACCGGGCTGTAGACCGCCAGCACGATGGTCGACAACGTGTTGTAGAACAGAATCACCAGCGCCGCGAGAATCGACCCCAGGGAAATCCCGTAGTCGCCATACATGCTCGCCGCCAGTGCCAGGCCGATCACGCCGTTGTTGCCGCGAAAGGCGCCCTGGGTATAGATGCCACGGTCCTCACGCGGACAACGCCAGATCGCCCAGCCCCAGGCCACGGCAAAGCACACCAGGGTGGCAATGGAGAAATAGATCAGCAGGTCCGGCTGCAATGCCGCATGGAGATCGGCATGCAGGATGCCGAGAAACAACAGCGCCGGCATGGTGACGTTGAACACCAGGGACGAGGCCATGTGGATGAAATTGTCGTTGATCCAGTAGATGCGCTTGAGCAGCGTTCCCAGAAACAACATGGCGAACACCGGCGCGGTGATGTTCAGGGTTTCGAGGAAAATTGCCAGCATGCCGGGGACCTTGAGAAGGGTGTCGTTAGGTGGCTAATGATAGCCACTAACGACACTGGCGTCTGGTAGACCGCTATCGCGAGCAGGGCTCGCTCCCACACTTTGCTCGTGGGTGGATGCAGAATTCACACTCACCGCAAATCCCCTGTGGGAGCGAGCCTGCTCGCGAAGACGTTGGCCCATCCAACATCAATGCAAGCTGAACCACCGCTATCGCGAGCAGGCTCGCTCCCACAGCTCAGTGGTCAACGGATCAAGTAATCGGCGCAGGGTTGAACAAGGTGATGTCGTTATACAGTTTGTGCCGCTCGGCCCAGGTCTGTTTCTTGCCGCTGGCCACGTCCAGGTAGTAATGGAAGAGCTCCCAACCCAGCTCCTCGATGGAAGCACGTCCGGTGGCGATGCGTCCGGCGTCGATGTCGATCAGGTCCGGCCAGCGCTGGGCCAGTTCGGTGCGGGTCGAGACCTTCACCACGGGCGCCATGGCCAAGCCGTACGGTGTGCCACGGCCAGTGGTGAACACGTGCAGGTTCATCCCCGCCGCCAGTTGCAACGTACCGCAGACAAAATCACTGGCCGGCGTGGCGCAGAAGATCAAGCCCTTTTGCTTGACGCGCTCGCCCGGGCCAAGCACGCCATTGATTGCGCTGCTCCCGGACTTGACGATCGAGCCCAGGGATTTTTCGACGATGTTCGACAGCCCGCCCTTCTTGTTGCCCGGCGTGGTGTTGGCACTGCGATCGGCCTCGCCCTTGGCCAGGTAACGGTCGTACCAGTCCATCTCGCGTACCAGCTCCTGAGCGACTTCCCGGGTTTGTGCCCGGGAAGTCAGCAGGTAAATCGCATCGCGCACTTCGGTGACTTCGGAAAACATCACCGTCGCCCCGGCCCGCAGCAACAGGTCCGAGGCATAGCCCAGGGCCGGGTTGGCGGTGATGCCGGAAAATGCATCGCTGCCGCCGCACTGCATGCCCAGGATCAGCTCCGAGGCCGGCACGGTTTCGCGGCGGCGCTGGTCGAGTTTTTTCAGCCGGGTTTCGGCCAGCGCCATGATCTGCTCGATCATTTCGGTGAAACCGTGGCTGGAATCCTGCAAGCGATACAGCCACGGCTCGCTGAGGTCCACCGAGCTGTCGTTCTCGTGCATCACCTGCCCGGCCTGCAATTTCTCGCAGCCCAGGCTGATCACCAGCGCTTCACCGCCCAGGTTCGGGTTGCGCGCCAGGTTACGCACGGTGCGGATCGGAATGTACGCGTCGGTGGCGGTGATCGCCACGCCGCAGCCGTAGCTGTGGGTCAGCGCCACCACGTCATCGACGTTCGGGTACTTGGGCAGCAATTCGTCCTTGATGCGCTTGACCGCATGGTCCAGCACCCCGGTCACGCACTGCACCGTGGTGGTGATGCCCAGGATGTTGCGCGTGCCCACGGTACCGTCGGCGTTGCGATAGCCCTCGAAGGTGTAGCCCTCCAATGGCGCATCGGCCGCCGGCACGTCGGTGGACAGCGGCAGGCTGTCCAGCGGCGGCGCGGTGGGCATGCGCAGTTGGTCTTCCTTGACCCAACTGCCACGCAGGATCGGTTGCAGCGCGTAGCCAATGACCTGGCCGTAGCGAATCACCTCGCCGCCCTCGGGAATATCTTCCAGGGTGACCTTGTGGCTCTGCGGTACAAAGTCCACGGTGACCAGGCCGTCCGGGAACTCAGTCCCGGCTGGCACGCCTTGGTCGTTCACCACAATGACCACGTTGTCCCGCTCGTTCAGGCGGATGTAACGGGGCGAATCGGCATGTTCAATCAGTTGCATCGACATCGCTCCTTCAGGATTTCGCTTCAGACAGGCTGGAAAATTGGTCATCCCTGGCCGTGGGTTCTTTGAGCACGACACGCTTGATCGGCCCGACGATCACCAGGTAACTGAACACCGCCATCAGCGCGTTGCAGCCCACGAACACCAGCGCCCACTTGAACGAACCGGTGGAGCTGATGATGTAGCCGATGACGATCGGCGTGGTGATCGATGCCAGGTTGCCGAAGGTGTTGAACAGGCCGCCGCTCAGACCGGCGATCTGTTTTGGCGAAGTGTCGGACACCACCGCCCAACCCAGTGCACCTACGCCTTTACCGAAGAAGGCCAGGGCCATGAAGCCCACCACCATCCATTCGATGTCCACGTAGTTGCACGCCACGATGCTGCTGGACACCAGCAAGCCGGCGATGATCGGCGCCTTGCGGGCGAAGGTCAGCGAGTGGCCCTTGCGCAGCAGGTAATCGGAAATCACCCCACCGAGCACGCCACCGATGAAGCCGCAGATCGCCGGCAAGGAGGCGATGAAACCAGCCTTGAGGATGGTCATGCCGCGCTCCTGCACCAGGTACACCGGGAACCAGGTCAGGAAGAAATAGGTGATGCCGTTGATGCAGTATTGGCCCAGGTAGACGCCGAGCATCATGCGGTTAGTCAGCAGTTGGCGGATGTAATCCCACTTCGGACCGTCGGTCTTTTTACCTTTGCCCTTGTCCTGGTCCATGTCGACCATCGCGCCGTTGGCGGCGATGTGATTGAACTCGGCCTCGTTGATCATCGGGTGCTGACGCGGGCTGTGGATAACCTTCAGCCAGACCAGCGAGAACACGATACCGACCACGCCCATCACGATGAACACGTGCTGCCAGCCGAAGCGGTAGACGATCCAGCCCATCAGCGGCGCAAACAACACCGTGGCGAAATACTGGGCCGAGTTGAAAATCGCCGAAGCGGTGCCGCGTTCAGCGGTGGGGAACCAGGCCGCGACGATACGGGCGTTGCCCGGGAAGGACGGCGCCTCGGCCAGCCCGACCAGAAAACGCAGCATGAACAGCGCCACCACGGCGGTGGAGACGCCGAATTCACCGACATAGCCTTGCAGCACGGTGAACAGCGACCAGGTAAAAATGCTCAAGGCATAGATTTTTTTCGACCCGAACCGGTCAAGCAACCAGCCGCCCGGGATCTGCCCGGCCACATAGGCCCAACCGAAAGCGGAGAAGATATAACCGAGGGTAATGGCATCGATGCCGAGGTCTTTTTGCAGGCTGGAGCCGGCGATAGCGATGGTTGCGCGGTCGGCGTAATTGATCGTCGTCACCAGGAACAGCATGAGCAGGATCAAATAGCGGACGCGAGTCGGCTTGGTTTCTTGCATGTAAATCTACTTCCACTATTTATTTTTATACGGGAAATCTGGTTGTACGACCGGGCGGGTTGCCCCGCTCCGGCCGGTGTCGCAATTACGATCCGATGTAAGAAGTTTTCACCACGGTGTAGAACTCTTGCGCATAGCGACCTTGCTCGCGCGAGCCGTAGGACGAACCTTTGCGGCCGCCAAACGGTACATGGTAATCCACGCCGGCGGTTGGCAGATTGACCATCACCATGCCCGCCTGGGAATGACGCTTGAAGTGGTTGGCATATTTGAGCGAAGTGGTGGCGATACCGGCGGACAGACCGAACTCGGTGTCGTTGGCCATCGCCAGCGCCGCCTCATAATCGGCCACGCGCACGACGTTGGCCACAGGGCCAAAGATTTCTTCGCGGCTGATACGCATCGAGGCTTCGCTGTCGGCGAACAGCGTCGGCGCCAGGAAGTAGCCTTCGGTGTCGCACGTCACCAGACCGCCACCGCTGACCAGCCGCGCACCTTCGCTCTGGCCGATGTCGATGTACTTCAAGTCCTGGTTGAGCTGGGCCTCGGAAACCACCGGCCCGATATCGGTGCCGGCCTTCAAGGCATGACCGACCTTGATCGACTGCATGCGCTCGGCCATGGCGGCGACGAACTTGTCATGGATGCCGGCGGTCACGATCAGGCGGCTCGAAGCCGTGCAACGCTGGCCGGTGGAGTAGAACGCGCTCTGCACCGCCAGTTCGACGGCCTGCTTGAGGTCGGCGTCGTCGAGGATGATCTGCGGATTCTTGCCGCCCATCTCCAGTTGCACCTTGGCCTGGCGCGCCACGCAATTGACCGCGATCTGCCGCCCCACGCCCACGGAACCGGTGAAGCTGATGCCGTCGACTTTCGGGCTGTTGACCAGGACTTCACCGACCACACGGCCGCTGCCCATCACCAGGTTGAACACACCGGCCGGGAAACCGGCGCGGGAAATGATGTCCGCCAGGGCCCAGGCACAACCTGGCACCAGTTCGGCGGGCTTGATCACCACGCAGTTGCCGTAGGCCAAGGCCGGAGCGATCTTCCAGGCGGGGATCGCGATCGGGAAGTTCCACGGCGTGATCAGGCCGACCACACCCAGCGCTTCGCGGGTGACTTCGACGTTGACGCCCGGACGCACCGACGGCAGGTAATCGCCCGACAGGCGCAGGCACTCGCCAGCGAAAAATTTGAAAATGTTGCCGGCGCGGGTCACTTCGCCAATGGCTTCGGGCAGGGTCTTGCCCTCTTCCCGGGCCAACAGTTGGCCGAGTTCTTCGCGGCGGGCGAGGATTTCGCTGCCGACTTTGTCCAGCGCATCGTGACGGGCCTGGATACCCGAGGTCGACCAGGCCGGGAACGCGGCGCGGGCGGCTTCGATGGCGGCATTGACTTGAGCTGCATCAGCCTTGGCGTATTCACCAATGACATCGGACAAGTCAGACGGGTTGATGTTGGTGCAATAGTCGGCACCGGCCACCCACTGACCGTTGATGTAGTTATCGAAACGCTTTGAATCTGCCACGGAGCTACTCCTTCTACAATAGCTGTCTAGGAACGCAGAACGTCCCTGGCTGCGTGCCCACGTGGAGCGTGGGAACGATCAAGCCTTACGCAAAAAGCCGCTGATTGCTCAGCGGCCTTGTCGGATCTGTTACTGCTTGCCTTGCTTGTCGATCAGCGCGGCCAGGGCTTCGTATTCTTCCGGCAGCAGGTCGGTCAGCGGGGTACGCACAGGACCTGCGTCGTAGCCGACGATCTTCGCGCCAGCCTTGACGATGCTCACTGCATAACCGGCCTTGCGGTTACGGATGTCCAGGTAAGGCAGGAAGAAGTCGTCGATGATCTTGCCGACGGTCTCGTGATCGTCGCGGGCAATGGCGTGGTAGAAGTCCATCGCGGTTTTCGGGATGAAGTTGAACACCGCCGAGGAGTAGACCGGCACGCCCAGGGCCTTGTAGGCCGCGGCATAGACTTCAGCGGTCGGCAGGCCGCCCAGGTAGCTGAAACGATCGCCGAGACGACGGCGGATCGACACCATCAGTTCGATATCGCCCAGGCCATCCTTATAGCCGATCAGGTTCGGGCAGCGTTCAGCCAGTTGCTCCAGGTGCGTGGCGTTCAGGCGGCAGACGTTGCGGTTGTACACCACCACGCCGATCTTCACCGATTTGCACACGGCTTCAACGTGGGCGGCAACGCCGTCCTGGCTGGCTTCGGTCAGGTAGTGCGGCAGCAGCAACAGGCCCTTGGCGCCCAGACGCTCGGCTTCCTGAGCGTATTCGATGGCCTGGCGGGTCGCACCGCCGACACCGGCAAGGATTGGCACGCTGGTGGCGCAGGTATCAACGGCCGTTTTGATGACTTGCGAATACTCGCTGGCGGCCAGGGAGAAAAACTCACCGGTGCCACCAGCCGCGAAAAGTGCCGAGGCGCCATACGGGGCCAGCCACTCGAGGCGCTTGATGTAGCTGTCGCGATTGAAATCGCCTTGAGCCGTGAAATCGGTGACCGGGAAAGACAGCAGGCCAGACGAGAGGATGGACTTCAGTTCTTGTGGATTCATTATTCGAACACCCTGGACGCAAATGATGTGTGTTGTAGGAAACGGTTCAGCTTCAAGAGAAGTTGTAAGTCATCGTACAACTTAAAATACGAACGTCAACTGCATTTCGTCTTTTGTCGGAGGGGCAGGCGCGTGGAGTTTGGCGAGAAGCCTTTTAGATCGGGCCTTTGGGGGTTGCTGGCAGACTGAGGAATCTTGCCATCCGAGGGCCAGCCGATCCAGCCACAGGGAAATCACGATCAGCTTCTCGAAAATAGAGACGTTAACCGTGATGATCCTAAATACGGCTTTCGAACCGAACTCGTCAGCCCAGGTGATCCTCCTGCACGACAGCTCGAAGCGTTCCAGTCGGGTAAGCGCGAGCCTGGCGCAGTCGTTCGCGACGGTTCAAGCCTTCCGAAGCAGCCTAGCTGGAGACAGAGGCGCCGATCTGATGCGCCGTTTATCGGGACTGTAAAGTTTGACAGTAGGCACCAAATAGCATCCTACCCAAGATGAAGCGGTGTTAATCGAATAGCACAAGTTGTTTACCGCACATTCGACGCGCCTCATCGCTGATGGAGAAATTTACCATGACAACATTACCACAACTATCTGCACCGACATTCGAATATGAATCACCGGTTGATACATCCGAGTTACCAGACTTCGTGAAGGCAGAAGTGCCGAAAAGTGTATACATTGTGCCTGGTGACGAAATCGATTTTCACGTGAGGATCGACAAAAGCTCTAAATGGGAAAAAACCGCACAAGTGACATCTGAGACAAAATTCCCTATGGTTTTTTCTATTCCAAAAGAAATTTTCTCGGAAGGAAACAAACCTGCTGAGGCCGAACTTCTCTACATTCGTTACCAAGGTGGAGGGGGAAACGACGACCACTCCTCGACGCTGACACTCAAACTAGAGTAAACGGTCCTCACGCCTGCACCTCCTCATGGCCCTGGCGCAGCCGTTCGCGGCTGTTGGTCAGGTGCAGGCGCATGGCCGCACGAGCCGCATCGGAGTCCTGACGAGCGATGGCTTCGTAGATTTTCGTGCTCGCGGCTCAGGCGTTCATTTGGGCAGCCTCTCAACAAACAGAAGTACCTACCGAATGCACCGCTCGTCGTCACTGTAAAGTTTGACAGTAGGCTTCCAGATGCGCCCCCGTCTTAATGAAGCCGCACTCATTGATCGGCCAAATTGCTTACCGATCAATCAACGCGTCTAGTCCATTAAGGAAAGTCCAACATGAAAACATTACCAGTTCTAGCTAAGCCTACGTTCGATTATGGAGAGATATTGCTTAAAGCATCCGAACTATCCGAAGATTTAAAAGCGGAGCCCCCCCAAAAATGAAGCTATCCGCGAGAGAGACGAAATCGAATTTAACGTGACTATAGGTGGCAAGGAACTGTGGTCAGAAACGGTTATAGTGACGTCCGAGACAATATTTCCGCAGCCTTTTTTAATTCCCAAAGAAATTTTTTTGGAATTAATTAAACCTGCTTCGGCCGAACTACGCTACACCATTTGGAACTCGGCAAGCGGAAACCCCGAACATTCTCCAAGCCAGAAAGTCGTCGTAGTGTAAACGACATTCACGCCTGCGCCTGCGCCTCCTCATGAGCCTGGCGCAGCCGTTCGCGGCTGTTGGTCAGGTGCAAGCGCATGGCCGCTCGGGCCGCGTCGGAGTCCTGGCGGGCGATGGCGTCGTAGATTTCCTCGTGCTCGCGGCTCAAACGACCCATGTAGTGCTGGTGGTCGTCGTGGGCCAGGCGCGCCGAGTTCAGCCGGGTGCGCGGGATGATGCTGGTGCCCAGGTGGGTCATGATGTCGGTGAAGTAGCGGTTGCCGGTGGACAGGGCGATTTCCAGGTGGAAGGCGAAATCCGAGGCCACCGCGTCGCTGGCGTGGGACGCGCTTTCGTTCAGCGCATCCAGGGCTGCGCGCATCGCAGCCAGTTGCTCGTCGCTGCGGCGCTGGGCTGCAAGGCCTGCCGACTCCACTTCCAGGCTGATGCGCAACTCCAGGATCGCCAGCACGTCACGCAAGGTGACCACCGTCGCCGGGTCGATGCGAAAGCCGCTCGGGCTGGGCGTGTCCAGCACGAAGGTACCGATGCCGTGGCGGGTTTCCACCTGGCCGGCGGCCTGCAAACGGGAAATCGCCTCGCGAACCACGGTGCGGCTGACACCATGGGCTTCCATGATCGCCGACTCGGTGGGCAATTTATCGCCACGCTTGAGCAGGCCGTCGCGAATCTGCTCGGACAGCACCGTCACCAGCTCCTGCGCCAGGCTGCGGCGCTTGCGGGGAAGGCGTGGTACGTCGATCGGTCTTTCCATGTGTCTGTGTCTCGGCAAGCGGCTGAATGCGCATCATGATAGCGCAACATGGTTGTACGATCACTTTTACAAAGTGGGCCTTTTGTTTTGTCCAGTCTGGCAAACCGAGGCGCCTTCATCGCGAGCAGGCTCGCTCCCACCTGGGATCGGGTTCGCACGCATAAGCATCAAGCTCACCCAAAACTCAATGTGGGAGCGGGCTTGCTCGCGAAGGCGGTGTGTCAGACACAGTAGGTTAACTGACACACCGCCTTCGCGAGCAAGCCCGCTTGTGTCTTGCGTTGCGTTTAGACTGAAGGTGAGAGCG
>NZ_JAKNQY010000025.1 GCF_024494355.1 Pseudomonas sp. Q11
CCCATGTGAGAGTAGGTCATCGTCAAGATTAAATTCCGAAACCCCTATCTGCTGATGCAGGTAGGGGTTTTGTTTTGCCCGCAGGAAAGACCTTTTGTGTTTCTATGCAACTGTCTTACGCATCGCTATCATGCGGGCCTCATTATCAGGCGCAGTCCGCATGCTCACGTTGCTAAAACTTCTGAAGGATGGCCGCTTCCATTCCGGACAGGCACTGGGTACTGCGTTGGGTGTCATGAGTTTGATCCAGTCGGCGCGCATGAATGGGCATGATCCATATGCCTATCTCAAAGATGTGCTGACTCGGCTGTCAACACAACGTGCCAGTGAGATTGATCAATTGCTGCCGCATCAGTGGATGCAGACCTGAGTTACGCAAGGTAAGTGGGCAGACGCTTACAGCCCTTTATACGTCAAGGCTTGAGCAACATCCAAACCCCCATCCCCACCATCACTAGGTTTTCAGTCAGAGAAACGAAGCCCAGCGGCACGTTGCTGTCGCCGCCCACGCAGGCGCATTTGAGTTCGCGTTTATCGATGTACACTGCCTTGAATACCGACACCGCGCCCACCGTGCCGAGCACCAGCGCCACCGGTGCCGCCAGCCAGGTGAGGGCGCCGGCGACCATCAGCAGCCCGGCAAGAGTTTCTCCGTAAGGGTAGGTGTAGGCATAGGGCACCACCCGCTGCGCCAGCAGGTCGTAGCCCAGGAACATGTTGGAAAAACCTTCTACGTCGCGCAGTTTGAGCATGCCTAGCAGGGTCATGCTCATGGCTAGGAACCATTCGATTATTCGCCCGCTGAACAGCGTGCCGAAGGCGGCATAAGCGCAGGCCAATGCTATCAATAGCGCCACAGCGAACACCGCCAACACCGGGCGGTATCGAGTGGCCTTGGGGTCGACGACCGGCTTGCCGAAGAAGCGCCGAACGTCGTCGTAGCCACCGATGCGCTTGCCGTCGATGTAGGCCTGCGGGGTGGTCTCCACGCCTTCCCGACGCTTGAAGTCATCGGTTTGTTCGCGCGTGCGCAGCCAGTGGTCATCGACGCTATAACCCTCGCGCTTGAGTAGGTCACGGGACTTGAGCCCGAAGGGGCATAGGTGTTCTGGCATGACCATGCGGTAGAGCACGGCGCGTTTGTGGGACGCGGTCATCTTTAACTTCTCCATGCAGGCTTGTCTAACCCTAATGACTGCCCGCGCTAGGAGAAATTCAAAGACCGCGCCGGGCGGCCTGATGCTGTACGAAAGGTGGCTGCGCTCGGCCACGCCGGGTTAAAACCAAGCTCGGAATGCTCATTTACACCCAGTAAACTCCGCTTCCAGACGCTTACCTTTTTTGCATCAGGCATCAGGTGGTCAAGCCCCAGGGACTGGGCAGCTCAGGTCGCCTTCTTCGCACTTGAGGTAGGTCTTGAACGCCTCGACTCGGGTCTTGGTTACGGCTGTGGTGCAATTGCTGTGAATCAGCGGATAGACGCTGCCCCCTTCGACTCCAGACGCAGAAAAATTGCATTCGGCGTCACGGAAGCTGATCCAGGCCCGCTGTGCCTTGACCAGTAACTGCTTGGCCTGCGGGTCATCTTTCAGGCGTGCAGTGATCTGCTTGTACAGACTGTTCAGCTCGTCGTCAGCGGCTTTGTTCTCTTGGGCTGCGCACTGGTTCATCGCTCCCTGAGTGGTCGCATTGGCGCAGTCATTGGCTTGGACGACGCTGATAAAAAGCAGCGGTGTCAGGCTAAGAAACAAGCGTGGGGACATGGTCGATCTCTCCTTGATGGGGTTACAAATGCCGAAGGAGTGTACCCAAACGCTGCGTCGATACAACTTTCTGGTTGGCCTGGTGGTCTTACAGGCCTACTGTTAAACACAGGAGGTGACTCATGCATTCATCCGATCGCATCGAAAGAAAAATTCTGCTCAAGGCGCCGCGCTCTCAGGTCTGGCGGGCCTTGGCCAATGCCGAAGCCTTCGGTCAGTGGTTCGGCGTCGCGCTTGAGGGCAAGCGATTTGTCGCGGGCGACCGTACCCAGGGGCAGATCACCTATCCAGGCTATGAACACCTCATCTGGGACGTTGCGGTAGAACGGGTCGAGCCGGAGCGGGTTTTTTCATTTCGCTGGCATCCGTACGCCATTGAGCCGCAGGTGGACTACTCTCAGGAACCCGAAACGAGGGTTCAGTTCGAACTTGAAGACATGGATGGCGGCACTTTGCTCAAAGTGGTGGAGTCGGGCTTCAACGGTATCCCGGAGGCGCGCCGGCTTAAGGCTTTTCGTATGGACAGCCGTGGCTGGGACGAGCAGATGGCGAATATCGAAGCATTTCTGGCCAAGGCCTGATCCTCAGCGCCCGCGCAATCTAAGGGTTTACGGAAGGGCTGCTATAGCGAATGTCTTACACGCCATGGTTGCTATATCGTCTGTTGCGGTTTGGATCCGATGCGTAATCTGTACTCATCCACTGAAGCACAGGGAGTGCTTCAGGATCAGGGACGATCGACCTTGCAAGGATGGCTATCGACAGGGAGTCGTAATGGTCTTGGAAAAACCCGCCTCGGCGGGTTTTTTTTCGTCTGCAGAAAAGCCGGCCTCCCTAAGCCAGGCGTCGCGCCATGGTGCGGTCCGAGCCATCAGCGGCCACAGGCTGCTGATATCCCAACGTTTGGGTAAAGAAACGGTCCTGCTGCTGGCTCGGCAGGGCAAAGGCACTGACGCTCAATACGAAGGTGGTAACGGCGATCAAGGAACTGAAAGTTTTCATGGCGATGACTCCGGTCGTATCAAAGGGGTTGAGTGCCGGGTCGTTCAGATGTCGCGATCTGCTGAACCCGCTGCAGCCCGGACGGTTGTCTTGCTGCATGGGTTCAGAGTAAGGGCGAGAAGGGAGGTGCCGTTAGACAGATACTGCCCCTGATTTGCCTGATCCTGTTTGTGCACAGGATCAGGTGCGACTCGCCTGCAAGGCAAGGGCACGCAGCCGGGCGATGTCCTTGCTCGGCGAGGCGCCGAATAGACGGCTGTATTCACGGCTGAACTGCGAGGGGCTTTCATAGCCCATTTTGTAGCCGATTGACGAAACGTCGCTGTTCTCCGCCAGCAGCAGACGTCGGGCTTCCTGCAGGCGCAGCTGTTTCTGGTATTGCAGCGGGCTCATGGCGGTCACGGCTTTGAAGCGATGATGCAGTGCCGAAGGACTGAGGTTGATCATTTGTGCCAGGCTATCGATGCTCAGCGGTTCGGCATAATGGGTGTTGAGCCATTCGATTGCGCGACTGATGCGGTGGGTTTGCGTGTCGGGGATGGCAATTTCGTGCAAGCGCTGGCCCTGGGCACCCCGTAGCAGGCGGTAGAAAATCTCCTGTTGGGCCAAGGGCGCGAGAGTGGCGATATCGTCCGGACTCTCCAACAGCCGCAGCAAACGCAACACTGCATCGAGCAGCGGTACATCGATGCGGTCCAGGAATAATCCTCGACCGGTCCGTTGGGTCGGTACCCCAATGGGGCTGGCGTCGGCGATCAGACGGCAGATCTGTGCCGGGTCGATATCCAGGCGAATGCACAGGTAGGGGCGCTCGGGGCTGGCTTCGATCACCTGACCGGCCAACGGCAAGGTGACCGAGACCACCAGGTAGTTGAGCGAATCATAGACGTAGCATTCATCCGCCAGCCGAACCTCTTTGCGCCCCTGGACGATCACGCACAAACCGGGTTTGTGGACCGTGTGCAGGGCTTCAGTTGGCTGGTCGCTACGGATCAGGTGCAAGGCCTCGATGGCCGTGGGATGAACGCCGAATCCCGGGGCGAAGCGCTTCATCAGTTCCGCCAGTTCGGCACGGCGCTGGTTGACGCCGTCGTCAGGCGCTACGTGTAAGGACGTGGATACCGACATGCCGATCTATCTCCCTGGCCAAATACGTGGACCGCGCTAGTAAAACCGATTGTACGCCCAGCGACCAGCGTCGGTTTTATTGCTACAGGATCGTGCAAGGGCGCAGGAGGATCCGGCTAACCCGGGCCCCGGTCGGTTCCCTAATCTGGACCTGTCAAAACGCTCCCACCGGGAGCAATACATCCAGACGAGGAAATCATCATGTCCGCTATTCAAAACAAAGTTGTGGTCATCACCGGCGCCAGCAGCGGTATTGGCGAAGCCGCCGCACGGTTGTTGGCTGCCCAGGGCGCCCGAGTGGTGCTGGGTGCACGGCGCGTCGATCGCTTGCAGGCGCTGGTGCAGGAACTCGAAGCCAAGGGCCAGCAGGCTGCTTGCAAAGCCGTGGACGTGACGCGTCGTGATAATGTCCAGAGCCTGATCGACTTCGCTGTCGAGCGATTTGGCAAGGTCGATGTGATCGTCAACAACGCCGGGGTCATGCCGCTTTCCAAACTCGAGGCGCTGAAAGTTGACGAGTGGGATCGGATGATTGACGTCAACATTCGTGGCGTACTCCACGGCATCGCCGCCGGTTTGCCCTTGATGCAGCGCCAGCGCAGTGGCCAGTTCATCAACATCGCTTCCATTGGTGCCTACACCGTCAGCCCGACGGCGGCGGTGTATTGCGCCACCAAGTTCGCCGTGCGGGCGATTTCCGAGGGTTTGCGCCAGGAGGTTGGTGGTGACGTGCGGGTGACGGTGATTTCCCCTGGCGTAACCGAGTCAGAGTTGGCCGAAAGCATTTCCGATGAAGGCGGGCGCGCCGAGATGCGCGAGTTTCGCCGGATCGCCATTCCCGCCGAGGCGATTGCCCGGGCGATTGCCTACGCCATTGAGCAGCCGGCCGATGTGGACGTCAGCGAACTGGTGGTGCGTCCGACGGCCAGCCCGTTCTGAATTGAATCGATGCGGCAGGAGATGCGCCCTGTCTCGTGTGGCGAGGGGCTAAAACCCCTCCCCACCGTTTTTTTGGGCCTGATTGGCGTTAATCGTTATTGCAGCGCCAATCGCGCCGCTGCCCGTTCAGTAATCTGCGAGCGCACTTGAAACGACTCCGCTGCGCGCCGTTTGGCTTCTTCCAGCACCTGGGTCGGCGCGGTGTTCGGGCAACCAGCGGTGAACGGCGGGGCCGGGGCGTATTCAAGCTGTAGCTGGACCAGTTCGGCGGTGTCCTGGTCGAACAGTTCGGCCGCCAGGGTCAAGGCAAAATCGATCCCGGCGGTGATGCCACCCCCGGTGAACAGGTTACCGTCGCGTACCACGCGCTCCTTGACCGGTATGGCGCCCAGGGGTTGCAGCAAACTGTGATAGGCCCAGTGGGTGGTGGCCCGTTTACCCCGCAATAAACCCGCCGCGCCAAGCACCAGCGAACCGGTGCACACAGAGGTGATGTACTGCGCGTGGGCCGCCTGTTGCTTGATGAACGCCAACGTTTGTTCGTCTTCCATTAACGGCCCGACGCCGCTACCGCCTGGGATGCAGATCACATCGAGCTTCGGACAGTCCTGGAACGTGGTGGTCGGTAGTAACACCAGCCCGGTGCTGGCGGTGACCGGGGCCAGGTCTTTCCAGATCAGGTGCACCTTCACGTCTGGCAGCGAGGCCAGCACGTCATAAGGGCCGGTGAGGTCCAGTTGTTGAACCTGAGGGAATAACAGAAAACCGATCTGCAACGCCATGGCGCTTTCTCCTGAAGTGATGCCTGAGGGTGGACGGTTTGACTTTAGGCCCGTAGGCTCTGGCGTATACGCCAATAAGCCCACGAATCACGCCAATATGCAAAATCCACCGAAAACCGTTCATGTATTGGCCTTCGCCAACGTGCAGGTGCTGGATGTCACCGGGCCCTTGCAGGTCTTTGCTTCGGCCAACGACCTGGCACGCCAGCAAGGTTTGCCATTGCCTTACGCACCGACCGTGATTGCTGCCGGTGGCGGGGCGGTGATGTCATCGGCGGGGCTGGCGCTACTGGCCGAGCCGCTGCCGATCGAAGGCAGCGACACATTGCTCATTGCCGGCGGTTGGGGGGTGTACGAGGCGGCGAAGGATGCGGCGCTGGTGGCCTGGGTCAGGGACCATGGCCTGCGTTCGCGGCGCGTGGCGTCGGTGTGCACCGGGGCGTTCCTGCTGGCCGCCAGCGGTTGGCTGGACGGACGCCGAGTGGTCACACACTGGACCCGTTGCGAACAACTGGCCAGGCAGCATCCGCAACTGCGGGTCGAACCCAACCCGATTTTTATCAACGACGGCCCGGTCTGGACTTCAGCCGGGGTTACGGCCGGCATCGACCTGGCGTTGGCCCTGGTGGAAGACGATTTAGGTCGCGCCATCGCCCTGGAAGTCGCCCGGCAACTGGTGGTGTTCCTCAAGCGTCCGGGCGGTCAATCACAGTTCAGCGTGACCTTGTCACTGCAGAATCAGGGCAGCCGTTTTGACGATCTGCACGCCTGGATCGCGGAAAACCTCACCCGGGACTTAGGCTTACCGAATCTGGCGGCTGAGGCGGGGATGAGCGAGCGCAGTTTCGTGCGTCACTACCGCGCCGACACCGGCCAGACGCCGGCACGGGCGGTGGAGCTGATTCGCGTGGAAACCGCGCGCCGGCTGCTGGCCGACACAGTGCTGCCGATCAAACGGGTAGCGCTGCAATGCGGCTTTGGCAGCGAAGAAACCCTGCGCCGCTGCTTCCTGCGGGCCATGGGCGTGACGCCCCAGGCGTATCGCGAGCGTTTCGCGGTCAGCCTTCAAGCAGATCCAGTAATGCCCTGAGCGTGGCCTGGGGGGCTTCCTGGGGAATGTTGTGGCCGACGCCGCTGAGCAGCCGGCGCTCATAGAAACCGCTGAAATGTTCGGCGTCTTCGTCGAACTCAGGTGCAGGCCCAACGCCGTCGTCGGCACCGCACAGGGAGAGGCTCGGCACGCTGATCGCCGGTTGCGCAGTCAGTCGTTCCTCCATCCACTCCAGCGTCGGGTCGCCCGGTGCGTACATGAAACGATGGCGGTAGGAATGAATCACCACCTCGACGAAGTCCGGGTTGTCGAAAGACGGGGCACTGAGGGAATACAGCGCCGTGCCGCGCTTCCAGGTCGGTGACCACAGGCGCCAGAGCAACTGGCACAGTTCGCGCCGGTTTTGCGTCAGGCCCTCGACGCCGCGGGCGCTGTGGAAGTAATACTGGTACCACAATCTGTGCTCGGTCTCAGGGTCCAGCGGCTGAGTCGAGCGGGGAATGTCCTGCACGTTATAGCCATCACCGGTCACCAGACAGCGAACCCGTTCGGGCCACAGCGCCGCCACGATACACGCGGCCCGACCACCCCAGTCGTAGCCGCACAACGCGGCTTGAGGGATGGCGAGGGCCTGCATCAGGTCCAGCAAATCCTGGGCCAGCGCCGCTTGCTGGCCGGAACGCAGGATGCTCGGGTTATTGAACCGGGTCGGGCCGTAGCCGCGCAGGTACGGGACGATGACCCAATAGCCGCGCTGGGCCAGGGCCGGTGCGATTTCATCAAAGGCCCTGGGGTCGTAAGGGAAACCGTGCAGCAGAATGACCGGGGCGCCGCTGGCGGGGCCGTGCTCTTCGTAGGCGATGCGCAGCAGAGGCGTCACCGCGAAGTTGATTCTGGGCGCCTGGTTCATGTCGGCCTCCTGCACGGCTCGGTTGCCGTTATGCCGGTTCCTGATTCACGTATTTGGCCCGATCCGGTGTGAAGGTCACGATCATGTTCGTGCTGGAGCAGGTCAGGGTGCGGTCCTGGGACAGGTCGATGTCCAGGTCTTCACCGCGCAGGCCCTGCCATTGGGCGAGGTACTTGAGGCAGCCGAACTTTTCGTTTTTCTTCAGGCTGCGGCTGACACCGCCTTTCCAGCCGAGCACTGGCAATTCACCGGCCAGGCAACGCTGCGCCAGTTCGGGAAACTTCAGGGCCCGGTCGCGGCCGATTTCCCAGCACTTGATCAGGCCCTTGTCCTGGCCTTCCCAGAGGTCTTCCCGGGTCAGGCCTGTTCGGGGCGCAGTGGTGATAGAGCGTTTTACATGGGTCATGTCAGGTCCTTGAATCGGGTTTTATCGGGCAGCTCCGCTGCACCCTTGAGTGGATCGATCTTAGGAGGGGTTTGCGGGGCTGGCAACCTGTAGTGGGGCGTGGCGATAAATGGGAGGAATGCCTGTGATGCTTTTTTGTAGCAAGCAGATTATTTCCGCTGATGACACCCTGTAGGAGCTGCCGAAGGCTGCGATCTTTTGATCTTGATTTTGGGACTCAAGCGCCAAGGAAGAGATCGCAGCCTTCGGCAGCTCCTACAGGGGATGGGGTTCCTACAAAAAATCTGGTGAACCGGAATTTTCCGACGAGTCGTGGCGGTTGCCGGTTCGGAAACGGCGGGGCTAGGCTTTGCCGGTCGCTGCAAAATCAGCGACCGGGTTTGGTCGCCCGTCCAATGTCAGGCGCACACGCGCCAACCTCAGCGCTTTAAGTCGCGAGGTCGGTGAGCTCAATTTCAAGCTAGGAGTTTCACGATGGATAAGATCACCTCCCCAAAAGCCGAAAACCTCTCTGCCTACACCACCCTCGACACCAAAAAACTCCGCGAAGCAGCCGATCGGGCGTTGAATGTTCACTTGTCTCCCCCGGCCAAACCCGACACCCAGGACGGACAGGTATTTTCAGTGGTCCCGGGCCTTAACACCGAGTCCGTGCTGGCCAGTCTCAGCGAAACCCTGGCAGCGGCCAATGCCATGGTCAGTGACCTGGCATTCGAGCTGGAAGGTTCCCGGCGGCATGTTGCGCTGGGGATTCAGCAGTTGATTGAACTGGCTACGTTGCTGGCCAATCGAGCGCTGGATGATCTCGAAGTGGCAGAGCCTACGCGGTAGCAGATCCACCACTTGTTGCACTGAGCTTTGGTGGTGCAGGGTGGGAGCAAGGCTTGCCCGCGATGAAGGCGGCGCGGTCCTGAAATCGAGTCGCCTTCATCGCGGGCAAGCCTTGCTCCCACAAAAGCGGGAATTGCGTTCACTCGCAAGCCCGGCTCACGGCTGCCAATGCGTTTTGTCCCCACTCAATTTACGGTCCAGGAAACTGGCGGCGCTGATCAGCGCCAGGTGGGTCAAGGCCTGGGGGGTGTTGCCTAGGTGGTAGCCGTGGCTGTCGAACTCCTCGGCGTACAAACCCAGCGGGTTGGCGTAGCGCAGCAGTTGTTCGAACTCCAGCTGGGCTTTTTCCACGCGGCCGGCGCGGGCCAGGCATTCGACGTACCAGAACGAACACGCGGCGAACGAGCCTTCGATGCCGCTGAGGCCGTCGACGGCGCTTTCGTCGTTACGGTAGCGGTACACCATGCCATCGCGCACCAGGTCTTTTTCAATGGCATCGAGGGTCGAGAGCCAGCGTGGGTCGCGGGCGCTGACGAAGCGCACAAGCGGCATCAACAACATCGAACCGTCGAGAGCGGTGCTGCCCAGGCGCTGGACGAAATGCTGCTGTTCCTCGTTCCAGAAATTGGTCCAGATGTCTTCATAGATGGCCTGGCGAGTCTGGTCCCAGCGGGCGAAAGGCGCGGGCAAGGAGCGTTTGACCGCCAGGCGGATGGCGCGGTCGACGGCGACCCAGCACATCAGTCGCGAATGCAGAAAGTGGTGCTTCTCGCCGCGCATTTCCCAGATGCCGACGTCTTTGTCCTGCCAGATATCGCATACCTGATCGACCACGTTGACGGCGTGTTTCCAGCCCTGATGGGAAATGGCTTCCCCGTACTTGTTGACCAGGTACACCGCGTCCATCAATTCGCCGAAGATATCCAGC
The DNA here is from genome assembly GCF_024494355.1 of Pseudomonas sp. Q11. Lineage (GTDB taxonomy): Bacteria > Pseudomonadota > Gammaproteobacteria > Pseudomonadales > Pseudomonadaceae > Aquipseudomonas > Aquipseudomonas hefeiensis. The sequence goes on from NZ_JAKNQY010000025.1 coordinate 9,741, forward strand.
TGCACTTGTTTGTAGGCCAGGTTGCCGATGTGCACCGGCTGCGCATGACCAAAGCCGCTGAGGTGTGGCAGCTCGACTTCTGGTAGATCCAACCTACCGTCCAGGCCGTACAGGATGTTGAGTTTGATCGGCTGATCGCAGCAGTCGCTGACCCGGCCCCGCAGAAAACGCATGTAGGCGTTGGCTTCTTCAACGAAGCCCAGGCGCATGAACGCGTAAACGGTGAAGGAAGCGTCGCGGATCCAGGTGTAGCGGTAATCCCAGTTGCGCTCGCCGCCACGGGTTTCCGGCAGGCCGAAGGTCGCGGCGGCGAGGATGGCGCCGTGTTTGCGTGAGGTCAGCAATTTCAGGGCCAAGGCCGAGCGGTTGACCATTTCTCGCCAGCGCCCGCGATAGGTGGACTGGCCAATCCAGCCGCGCCAGAACCCCAGGGTTCGTGCCAGGCATATTGCGCTGGCGTCGTTCGTGAGGCGCGGGTCGTCGATGCCACCCAGCAGGAACTCGGCGGTCTGGCCTTGTTCCAGGGTGAATTCAGCCATGGCGGCATGACCGTCCAGGGTCATGGCCTGATCCGAACACAAGCGCAAGGTCGGTTGTTGCCCTGCTTCGAAGAGGACGTGATCACCGTCCTGACGCGCCGTGGTGGCGGCTCGCGCATAGTCGTGGCGTACCGCGCAGCGCATGCGAAACGTTGCGCGGCCGACGGTCATATGCACCTTGCGCATCAGCACCGGCAAGTCGTCCTCGCTGTCGCCGATGGGTAGCATGTCGGTGATCTCCACCACCACGCCATCACTCAGCCAGCGGGTTTGCAGTACGTTGGTGTCAGGCAGGTAGATTTGCTGGCGACGGGCGTGGGGCAGGTCCGGGGCCAGTTGAAAGATCCCCGCGTCGGGCGTGTCCAACAGTGAGCAGAAAATCGAGGGGCTGTCGAATTCCGGCCAGCAGAAAAAGTCGACACTGCCTCGGTCATTCACCAGCGCAGCACTGCGCATGTCGCCGATGATGCCGTGGTTTTCGATAGGGCTTTGTGTTTCGTGATAGTTAGCCATTGCCGCGAAACCCCGGATAAAGGCTCATCCCGCCATCGATGAACAATGTGGTGCCCACCACATAATCGGACAAGTCTGACGCCAGCCAGACCACCGCGTTGGCGACATCTTCCACATCGCCGACACGACCGTAAGGTATCAGCTCCAGCAATTTTTTCTCCTGTTCCCCTTCGGTGACCTCGCGGTTGATGGCCGTGCGGATCGCACCGGGCGCGATGCTGTTGATGCGGATGCGTTGGTGGCTGGTTTCCTGGGCCAGACTCTGCATCAGCAGATCGACGCCGCCCTTGGACGCAGCGTAATTGACGTGACCGGCCCAGGGGATGCGCTGGTGCACCGAACTCATGTGGATGATTTTACCGGCGGCCCGGGACACGCCCTGGCGAATACCTTGCCGGTTGAAAATCCGCAGGGCGGCGCGGGCGCAGAGGAACTGGCCGGTGAGGTTGACGCCGATCACGGTGTTCCAGTCCTCCAGGCTCATGTCGACGGCGGCGGCGTCTTTTTGCAGGCCGGAGTTGGCGACCAGGATGTCCAGCGCGCCAAAGGTTTCGACAGTCTGGGCGAACAGTCGCTCGACATCCGGCTCCTTCGACACATCGGCACCGACGGCGATGGCGCGTCCACCGTTGGCGTTGATTTCACGGGCCAGGTCCTGCGCGGGGCCGGCGCTGGAGTGGTAGTTGAGCACCACCGCGGCACCGGCGTCCGCCAATGCCCTGGCCGCGCCTGCACCAATGCCGGAACTGGCGCCGGTGACCAGGGCAACCTGTCGGGCGAGGGATATCTGCATGGTCTAGCACCTTGAGTTGAGGGCTTTACCTGCTGACTGGTGTGAGGTGCGTGGAGTTCACTTGGGTGAAGCGATCTTCACAAAGGCCGCTCGCCTCAAATCAGCTCTCACCAACCCCGCCCCGAATTCACCCAGAAATTCACTGACAACGAAGTGGACACCGACTCCACCTGATGGAACCAGCCTTCAGGCAGGAACAGCAGATCCCCGGCCTCCAGCGTCACCCGCAGGAAGGTCACGTCACGGGCGCGGGGGAAGCGCTGGTAGTCCGGCGCGTCCGGGTTGAAATCGCAACCGTCCAGGCCGCCTTGGGGTGCCGTGGACCAGGTGCCGAGGGCTTCGCGGTGATGGGGCGCGGCGAGAGTGAAGGTTTTCTGGCCCCAGACCTGGGCGAACAGGTTGTCGGTGTCGTCGCGGTGCAGCGGGGTGAGGGTGCCCTTTGGGCCGATCCAGATGCGCGGTGGAATGAACAGCGACGGGTCGAAATAGGACGGGTAGTTGATCAGCTCCATCAACTGCGCCGGCAGAATGTTGTTGCCCATGTAGGCCGGCGGTTCGCCATCGGCGCCCTTGACCGCCGGGTTGTCCAGCGAAGCAATGAAATCGGCCATGGACGTGGAGCGGAAGTCCCGCTCGGTGGAGAAGGTTTTCTTCACGTAGTCGCCGTGGCGGGTGATGCCTTGCAGCTCGGCAAAATGCACCAGGGATTCTTCGCGACTGAGCTTGAACAACGGCCAGTCCTGCAAGGCATTGCTGATGACCACCGGAATGCCATGGGGCAGGTAGCGCGCTTGAAACGCTTGCACCGTCAGCTCGCTACGCGGCCGACGCTCCACGCTGCGTTGGGGCGGCAGGCTGGCGGTGAGTTTTTCGCTGAAGCGCGGCGGGGTGGGATAGCGCTTGTTCATGTCGACCTTTTCCACCGCGCCAGCACCGTGGCGGGCATGCTCGATGATCTGCGGCAACAACGTCGCCAGCCCCATGTTGCCGCCGATCTTCAGGCGTCCGCTGGCGAACAGCTCCTCGACATTGGCCAGGCCGGCCATGATCCCGAGAAAGTCCTTCTCCGCCACTTCGATGGTCACGTCGGGGCTGCTGTGGCGACCGGCCTGGGTGTGGCTGCTGGTCTTGACCTCGGACCAGTACGCCTGCTGGGGGCCGAACACGAATTGGAAAACACCTTCGATACCAACGGCGCCAGCGTTGGCGAACAGTTTGCCCAGGATGGTTTGCAGGTCCACGGCGGTCACTCTTGTCGGTTTTGGTCTGAGCAGGTAACGAGGGCCGGGAGCGAAAATTTAACCCTAGCGGGTCGCGACCATGAACACTCGGGGGAAGGGCAGTAGCACCGTTCCATCGTCCATGGCCGGATAAGCCTGTTCGACGGCGTTGAGATACTGCTCCAGGTACTGCCCGCGTTGCACCTCATCCAGCGGCTCGAGAAACGGCCGCAAGCCGCTGCCCTTGAACCACTCCACCACGCCGGCGGCGCCCCCGGCCAGCGGGTGATGGTAGGTGGTGCGCCACACATCGACGCGGGTGCAATGGGGCTTGAGGATCGAGTAGTACAGGCTGGCGTCGGCCACTTCCGTGCGCGTATCGGCGGCTCCGGTCAACTGGCTGGCCCAGGGCCCATTGGCGGCGATCTCCCGCATCAGGCGGTGGGACGGCTGGTGCAGCGTGTCGGGCATCTGGATGGCCAGGCTGCCACCCTGGGCCAGTTTGCTGACCAGTGACGGCAGCAGAGTCGCGTGGTCGGGCAGCCATTGCAGCACCGCGTTGGCGAAGATCACATCGAAGGGGCCGGGTTCGTCCCATTGGCCGATGTCCGCGGTGTCGAATGTCACTTCGGGCAGGCGCTGGCGGGCGGCCTGGATCATGTCGCTGGAACTGTCCAGGCCGCGCACCGCGGCCCCGGGAAAGTGCTCCACCAACAGTTCTGTAGAATTGCCGGGGCCGCACCCCAGGTCGATCACCGAGCGTGCCTGCCCCGGCGGGATGGCGGCAAGCAGGTCCCGGGCCGGACGGGTGCGTTCCTGTTCAAACGTGACGTATTGCTTGGCAGACCAGGTCATGGCGTTCTCCTTTGCGATGGGCCGAGCTGAGACGTCGCCAGTATAGGGGGCGTGAGAGCCCATGGGGCAGGTACGGCGACGCTGACTAATTCAGGCTGTCGCCACTTCGTTATCTTCCATACACAACGGATCGGAGAAAACCGCAGTGACCCAACTGACCTTGCTATGCCTGCCGTATTCCGGCGCCAGCGCCATGGTTTACAGCCGCTGGCGGCGCAAGGTGCCGCAATGGCTGCAGGTGCAGCCGGTTGAGCTGCCGGGACGCGGGGCGCGTTTCGGCGAGCCGCTGCACACCGACATGGGCCCGTTGGCGATGCAACTGGCCCGGGAACTGCGCCCCACGCTCCAGGCCCCTTATGCGCTGTTCGGCCACAGCCTGGGCGCATTGCTGGCCTGCGAAATCGCCCATGCCTTGCGCGAGCTGGGTTGCCCGGAACCGGTCGCGCTGTTTGCCTCGGGCACCGCGGCGCCGACGATGCGCGCCGATTACGACCGCGATTTTGCCACGCCGAAAACCGACACCCAATTGATCGAGCAACTGCGCACCCTCAATGGCACCAGCGAAGAAGTACTGGCCAATGAAGAACTGATGGCCCTGACCTTGCCTGTGCTGCGGGCGGATTTTCTGCTGTGCGGACGCTTCCAGCCGCGAACCCGATCGCCGCTCGAATGCCCGGTGCACGTGCTCGGCGGCACCACTGACAAGGCCAGTACCGAGCAACTGATCGGCTGGCGTCGCGAGACATCGGGCAGCTTTTCGGTGGACATGCTGGCAGGCGGGCACTTTTTTATCCATGAGCACGAGGCCAGGGTACTGCGCCTGATCAAGGATCAGTTGAGCGTGCATCATCGACGGCATGGGCTGGCGGTCAGCGCCTGATGCACTGATTCACAAACAATCTGCTGTTGTGGCGAGGGAGCTTGCTCCCGCTGGGTTGTGCCCCGTGTAGGAGCTGACGAGTGTAACGAGGCTGCGATCTTGTCCCGGACAGTTTAGGTCTCAAGCGAAAGATCAAGATCAAAAGATCGCAGGCTACGCCAGCTCCTACAGAGTCGAGCGGGAGCAAGCTTCCTCGCCATGGATTTCCCTCCTTCCTGACCTCTGTTCCCAAACGCTAATTTTTCCGGTCTGCATTCGTTTTATAGGGACGACATGCCTTTGTGCCTTGTGCCCACTGATTCCGGATACCCAGAAATGAATGCTGAAGACGCCTTGAAACTTGCTCGCCGGTTTATCGGGTTGCCCCTGGACAAGCGCCGGATGTTCCTGGCGGCGCTGGACAAGGAGGGCGTCGAGTTCAGCGGTTTCCCCATCCCCCAGGGCGTCGAAGCCGAAGATCGCCAGGCCTTGTCCTACGCCCAGCAGCGCATGTGGTTTCTCTGGCAACTGGAGCCCGGCAGCGCGGCCTACAACCTGCCGGGGGCGGTGCGGCTCAAGGGCGCGCTGAGTCTGCCGGCGCTGGAGCAGGCCTTCGCCAGCCTCGTCGCGCGTCACGAAACCCTGCGTACGGTGTTCCAGCGTCAGGCGGACGATAGCCTGTTGCAAGTGCCGACCTGCGCGCCGCTGCTGATCGAGCAACAGGATTTCAGTGCCTTGCCGGTCGCCGAGCGCGAACGGGCGGTGGCCGAGGCGGCGCAGCAACAGTCTCTGCTGCCGTTCGATCTGGCGGTCGGGCCGCTGCTGCGGGTCAAGCTGCTCAAGCTCGACGAGCAGGAACACGTGCTGTTGCTGACCTTGCACCACATCGTCTCCGACGGCTGGTCGATGAACGTGCTGATCGACGAGTTCATTCGCTGCTACGACGCCCATGAAGCGGGGCAGTCGCCGCAACTCGCGCCGCTGCCGATCCAGTACAGCGACTACGCCCTGTGGCAGCGCCGCTGGCTCGAAGCGGGCGAGCAGGCGCGGCAACTCGAGTATTGGCAGGCGCTACTGGGCAGCGAGCATCCGGTGCTCGAACTGCCGACCGATCACTCGCGCCCGGCGATGCCGAGCTATCGCGGCAGCCGTCATGAATTTGCCATCGATGCCGCTTTGGCGGAGCAACTGCGCAGCACCGCCCAGCAGCATGGCATCACGCTGTTCATGCTGTTGCTCGGCGCGTTCAACGTGTTGTTGCATCGCTACAGCGGCCAGTCCGATATCCGCGTCGGTGTGCCGATCGCCAACCGCAATCGCGATGAAATCGAAGGCCTGATCGGCTTCTTCGTCAACACCCAGGTGCTGCGCACCGAACTGGATGGGCAGACGCGGGTTGCCGATTTGCTGCGCGCAGTCAAAGAGACCGCGCTCGGTGCCCAGGCCCATCAGGACCTGCCATTCGAGCGTCTGGTCGAAGCCTTGAAGCTGGAACGCAGCCTCAGCCATACGCCGCTGTTCCAAGTGATGTACAACCATCAGCCACACGTAGCCGACCTCACCACGGTCAGCACCGCGTCCGGGCTGGAACTCGGCATGCTCGACTGGCAGGGTCGCACCACCCAGTTCGACCTGACCCTGGACACCTACGAAAAGGCCGGCAAGCTGCACGCCGCGCTGACGTACGCCAACGACCTGTTCGAAACGCCAACCATCGCGCGCATGGCCCGGCATTGGTTGCGTTTGCTGGCGGCGATGGTCGCCGATCCGTCGCAACGCATCGGCGAATTGCCGCTGCTCGACGCCGACGAGCACAACACCCTGGTGCACGGTGGCAATGCCACGGCCCAACGCTATCCGACCGATCGCTGCATGCATCAACTGATTGAAGCCCAAGTGGCGCGCACCCCGGATGCTCCGGCGTTGTTGTTTGGCGAACAAAGCCTGAGCTACGCCCAACTCGATGCCCGCGCCAACCGCCTGGCCCATCTGTTGCGTGAGCGCGGTGTGCGGCCGGACAGTCTGGTGGGGATCTGCGTCGAGCGTTCGGTGGAAATGGTGGTCGGCCTGCTGGCGATTCACAAGGCCGGCGGCGCCTATGTGCCGCTGGACCCGGAGTACCCGCAGGATCGTCTGGCCTACATGATCGAAGACAGCGGCATCGCCTTGCTGCTGACCCAGCGCTCGCTGGCGGCGGGGCTGCCAACCGCTGGTGTCAGCGTGATTTTGCTCGATCAGCCGGCAGGCTGGCTCGACGGCTACAGCGAGCATCGCCCCGAGGTGACGGTTGATCCGTTGAGTCTGGCCTATGTGATCTACACCTCCGGCTCCACTGGCAGACCCAAGGGCGCGGGCAACAGTCATGCGGCACTGGTCAACCGCTTGTGCTGGATGCAGCAGGCTTACGGCCTGGATGACAGCGATGCGGTGTTGCAAAAAACCCCGTTCAGCTTCGACGTGTCGGTGTGGGAGTTCTTTTGGCCGCTGATGGCCGGTGCGTGTCTGGTGGTGGCCGCGCCGGGCGCGCACCGCGACCCGCTGCAACTGATCGATATCATCAACCGTTACGGCATCAGCACGCTGCATTTCGTGCCGTCGATGCTGCAGGCGTTTATCCATGAGCCGGGCGTGGGAACCTGTGAAGGGTTAAGGCGCATCGTCTGCAGCGGCGAAGCCTTGCCGCTGGACGCGCAGAAACAGGTCTTTGCCAAACTGCCGAACGCCAGCCTCTACAACCTGTACGGGCCGACCGAAGCGGCCATCGACGTGACCCACTGGACATGCGTCGACGAAGGTGCCGATTGCATACCGATCGGTCGGCCGATCGCCAACCTGCGCACCCACGTGCTCGACGCCCAATTGGCGCCGGTGCCGTACGGCGTGTCTGGCGAGTTGTACCTGGGCGGGGCGGGGCTGGCGCGCAGTTATCACCAGCGCCCGGCGCTGACCGCCGAGCGTTTTGTGCCGTGCCCCTTCCATGGCGGCGCGCGCCTGTACCGCACCGGCGACCGGGTGCGCCAGCGTGCCGACGGGGTGATCGAATACCTTGGCCGCCTCGACCATCAGGTCAAGCTGCGCGGCCTGCGCATCGAACTGGGTGAAATCGAAACCCGCCTGATGCAGCACCCGCTGGTGCGCGAGGCGGTGGTGTTGGTGCAGGACGGCAAGCATCTGGTGGGTTATCTGGTGCTGGAGAACACCCATCCGCACGAGCAGTGGCAGCAGGACGTCAAAGCCTGGCTGCTGGGCAGTCTGCCGGAATACATGGTGCCGACCTACCTGATGCCATTGGCCAGATTACCGGTCACCGCCAACGGCAAACTGGACCGCAAGGCCCTGCCGCAACCGGACGCCGCGCCGCAGCAAGCATTCGTCGCGCCGCAGGATGCGCTGCAGATCGCGCTGGCTGAAATCTGGCAGGACGTCCTCGGGCTGGAGCGGGTCGGCCTCGAAGACAATTTCTTCGAGCTGGGCGGTGATTCGATCATCTCCATTCAAGTGGTGAGCCGTGCGCGACAGGTCGGTATCGGCATCAATCCGCGTGATCTGTTCCAGTACCAGACCGTGCGCAGCCTGGCCTTGGTTGCCAGCCTTGACCATCACAGTGCGGTGGATCAGGGACCCCTCACCGGCGATGCCCTCCTTGGACCGATCCAGCAGCAGTTTTTCTCGCGACCGATGAACGCCCGTGAGCACTGGAACCAGTCGCTGTTGCTGACCGCTCGCGAGCCATTGAATGAGCAATGGCTCGACGCGGCGCTGACCTGCGTGATCAATCATCACGATGCCTTGCGCCTGCGCTTTGTGCCAGGTGCGGACGGCTGGCAGCAGAGCCACGGACCGTTGCAGCAAAGCGCTGGTCTGTGGCTGCGCGCTGCCCAATCCGCCGAGCAATTGAAGGCGCTGTGCGACGAGGCGCAGCGCAGTCTCTCCCTGCAAGAGGGGCCGCTGTTGCGTGCCATGCTGGTGAATCTGACCGACGGCAGCCAGCGGCTGGCGCTGGTTATCCACCACCTGGTGGTAGACGGTGTGTCGTGGCGGGTGTTGCTGGAGGATTTGCAGCGGGCTTACGAACAACTGGCGGCGGGTGGCGGCGTGACCTTGCCGGCCAAGACCAGTGCGTTCCAGAGCTGGACCGCGCGCCTGCACGCCGAAGCGTCGCGCTTTGACGATCAATTGGCCTACTGGAAAGCCCAGCACCAGGGCGCGCTGGACCTGCCGTGCGAGCGGCCCCAGGGCAGCCTGGAAAATGTCCACGGCGCGAAGATCGAATGGCGTCTGGATGCCGAACTGACCCGACAATTGCTGCAACGGGCGCCTGCGGCGTATCGCACCCAGGTCAACGATCTGCTGCTGACCGCGCTGGCCCGCACCCTCAGTCGCTGGAGCGGGCAGCCGGGCACGCTGATCGAACTGGAAGGTCATGGCCGTGAAGCGCTGTTCGATGACGTCGACCTGACCCGGACGGTGGGTTGGTTCACCAGCCTGTTCGCGGTGAAGCTGACGGCCACCGACGATCTCGACGGTTCGATCAAGGCGATCAAGGAGCAACTGCGCGGTGTCCCGGACAAAGGTTTGGGTTATGGCGTGCTGCGTCATTTGGCGGCACCTTCGGTGCGCGCCGAACTGGCGGACCTGGCGCCACCGCGCATCACGTTCAACTATCTCGGCCAGTTCGACCGGCAGTTCGATGAGGCGGCGTTGTTCGTGCCCTCCAGCGAAGGCAGTGGCGTCGCCCAGGACCCGACGGCACCCCTGGCCAACTGGCTGACCGTGGAAGGTCAGGTCTATGGCGGCGAACTGGCGATGAGCTGGGGTTTCAGCCGTGAGATGTTCGACCGCGCGACCGTGCAGCAATTGGTCGATCGATACGCCATTGAGCTCAAGGCGCTGATCGAACATTGCGCTAACCTGGTCACGCCGCAAGCCACGCCGTCGGATTTCCCGATGGCGCCTGTCACTCAGGCGCAACTCGACGGGCTGCCGGTGCCGGCCGGCCAGCTCGACGATCTCTATCCACTGTCGCCGATGCAACAGGGACTGTTGTTCCACACCCTCTACGAGCAGGCCGACGGCGAGTACGTCAACCAGTTGCGGGTGGACGTGCAAGGCCTAGACGTCGAGCGTTTCCGCGCGGCTTGGCAGGCCACCGTCGATGCGCAGGACATCTTGCGCAGCGGCTTCGTCTGGCAGGGAGAATTGCAGCAGCCGCTGCAGCTCGTCCACAAGAAGGTGCAATTGCCGTTCACGGTGCTGGACTGGCGCGAGCGTAGTGACCCGTCGCAGGCCCTTGCCGCGCTGGCCGACACCGAGCGCGCACAAGGTTTCGATCTGAGCCAGGCGCCGCTGTTGCGCCTGGTGCTGGTGCAGACCGGCGCCGGGCAATGGCATTTGATCTACACCTATCACCACATCTTGATGGACGGCTGGAGCAATTCGCAGCTGCTCGGTGAGGTGATGCAACGCTACAGCGGCCGCACGTCGGCCAGCGCCGTCGGGCGTTATCGCGATTACATCGCCTGGCTGCAACGGCAGGACGGGCAATTGAGCGAGGCGTTCTGGAACGCTCAACTGGCGACTTTGCAGGAGCCGACCCGCTTGGCGCGCGTGATCTCCGCCAGCGAAATCCACAGCGGTCATGGCGATCACTTCCAGACCCTGGACGTCCCGCGCACCCAGGTCCTGGAACAGTTTGCCCGCCAGCAGAAAGTCACCCTCAACACCCTGGTGCAAGCGGCGTGGCTGTTGTTGTTGCAACGCTATACCGGGCACGACTGCGTCGCCTTTGGCGCCACCGTGGCCGGGCGTCCGGCGGACTTGCCGGGCATCGAGCAACAGGTCGGCCTGTTCATCAACACCTTGCCGGTAATCGCCGCGCCGCGCCCGGATCAATCGGTCGCTGCCTGGCTGCAAGCGGTGCAGGCGCAGAACCTGAGCCTGCGCGATTTCGAGCACACGCCGCTGGCTGACATCCAGCGCTGGGCCGGGCAGGGCGGCGAAGCACTGTTCGACAACATCCTGGTGTTTGAGAACTATCCCGTCGCCCAGGCCCTGCAAGAAGGGGCCGGGCATGGCGTGGTGTTCGGTGAGGTCACTCACCAGGAGCAAACCCATTACCCGTTGAGCGTTGCGGTGACCATGGGCCAGAGTCTGGCGCTGCACTACAGCTTTGACCGGGCGCATTTCAGCGCGGCGACCATCGCCGGCATCAGCGAGCATCTGTTGCAACTGCTGGAACGCTTCGCCGAATCGGCGCTGCGCAACCTGGGGGAAATCGCCTTGGCCGGCGCCGAGGAGCAGGCCCGGCAACAGGCGGCCAACCACCCGCAGCCATACCCGACCGACATTGCCGTACACCAGCGCATCGCCCATCTGGCGGCGCTAAACCCGCACAGCACGGCGGTGATCTTTGACGGTCAGCGTTTCAGCTATGGCGACATCGAGCGGCGAGCGAACCAATTGGCCCACGCACTGATGGCCCATGGTGTGGGCCCGGAAACCCGGGTCGGCGTGGCCTTGCCGCGCAGCGAAGGGGTGATTGTCGCGTTGCTGGCGGTGCTCAAGGCCGGCGGAGCTTATGTGCCGCTGGACACCGGCTATCCCCGTGAACGCCTGGCGTACCTGATCGAGGATTCAGGGCTGGCGTTGTTGCTCACCGACTCCAGGGTGTCAGCGCAGTTGCCGTTGGAAGGCGCCGCCCAGGTGCTGGAACTCGATCGCCTGGACCTGAGTCTGCAACCGCTGAGCGCACCGTCCGTCCAGATCGACCCGCAGAACCTCGCCTACGTGATCTACACCTCCGGTTCCACCGGTCATCCCAAGGGTGTGAGTGTGGCCCATGGTCCGCTGGCGATGCACTGCCAGGCCATCGGCGAACGCTATGAAATGCACAGCGGCGATTGCGAATTCCATTTCATGTCCTTCGCCTTCGACGGCGCCCATGAACGCTGGCTCACCAGCCTGACCCACGGTGCTTCGTTGCTGATTCGCGATGACAGCCTGTGGACCCCGGAACAAACCTGCAACGCCATGCGCGAGCACGCTGTGACGGTGGTGGCGTTCCCGCCGGTGTACCTGCAACAACTGGCCGAACACGCCGAGCGCGAAGGCAACCCGCCGAAGGTGCGGATCTATTGCTTTGGCGGCGATGCGGTGGCCAACGCCAGTTTCGAACGGGTCAAGCGCGCCCTGAATCCAGACTTCATCATCAACGGCTACGGCCCGACCGAAACCGTGGTCACGCCGCTGATCTGGAAAGCGGGTCGTGACATGGTCTGCGGGGCTGCGTATGCGCCCATCGGCAGCCGCATCGGCGACCGTAGCGCCTACGTGCTGGACGCCGACCTGAACCTGCTGCCTCAAGGCATGGCCGGTGAGCTGTACCTGGGCGGCAGCGGTCTGGCCCGGGGTTACCTCAACCGTCCAGGTTTGACGGCCGAGCGGTTTATCGCCGACCCGTTCAGTGCTGACGGTGGCTTGCTGTACCGCACCGGCGACCTGGTGCGCCAGCGCGCCGACGGCACGTTCGATTACCTGGACCGCATCGACAACCAGGTGAAGATTCGAGGTTTCCGCATCGAACTGGGAGAAGTCGAAGCCAGCCTGCAAGCCCTTGATGGCGTGCGTGAAGCGGTGGTGGTCGCCCAGGAAGGCAGTGCCGGCAGCGGCAAGCGTCTGGTGGCCTATGTGGTGGCCGATGAATCAATGACCCCGCGTGCCGATTTCACCGAGCACCTGCGCGACCAACTCAAGGCCACCCTGCCGGCGCACATGGTCCCGGCCTATCTGCTGCTGCTCGAACGCCTGCCGCTGACCCCCAACGGCAAGCTCGACCGCAGGAACCTGCCCAAGCCTGACGTCAGTCAATTGCAGCAAAGCTACGTGGCACCGCGCAGCACCCTGGAGCAGCAACTGGTGTCCATCTGGCAGGACGTGCTCAAGCTCGGGCAAGTCGGCCTGCGGGATAACTTCTTCGAACTGGGGGGCGATTCCATCGTCTCGATCCAGGTGGTCAGTCGCGCTCGTCAGGCCGGTATTCATTTCACCCCCAAAGACTTGTTCCAGCACCAGACCATCGAAGCGTTGGCGGCGGTGGCGCGTCTGGGTGAAACCACGCATGTCATCGATCAAGGGCCGGTGAGCGGTGAGCTGACCCTGCTACCGGTGCAACGGCTGTTCTTCGAGCAGGCGATCCCTGAGCGTCAGCACTGGAACCAGGCGGTGATGCTCAAGCCCGCGCACGCTCTGGATGCCCGTGTACTGGCGCAAGCCTTGAGCGCGCTGGTGGTGCATCACGATGGTCTGCGCTTGAGCTTCAGCGAACGCAGCGAGGGCTCGCGGGCCGCTTACCGGTCCCCGGCCAGCCACTGCGCAGACCTGCTTTGGACTGTGGACGTGCCTGACACTCAGGCGCTGGAAAACATTGCCAACCGCGCGCAACGCAGCCTGGACCTGCAAGACGGGCCGCTGCTGCGGGCGGTGCTGGCGACGTTGGCCGATGGCAGTCAGCGGCTGTTGCTGGTGATCCATCACCTGGTGGTGGATGGCGTGTCGTGGCGGATTCTGTTCGACGATCTGCAAAGCGCCTACCGGCAACTGGCCGACGGCGGGATGCTGCAGTTGCCAGCGAAAACCACCTCGGCACAGGTGTGGGCCGAACGTTTGCAAGGTTATGCCCGTAGCGCGCCGTTGCAGGACGAACTGGCCTACTGGCAGGCCCAACTGGAGGGTGTCGATGGGCAGTTGCCGCTGGACAATCCCCAAGGCGGCCAGCAGAACCACCTCGCGCTGACGGTACGTACCCGGCTCGATGCTTCATTGACCCGCCAACTGCTGCAAGACGCGCCCAAGGCCTATCGCACCCAGGTCAATGATCTGCTGCTCACCGCGTTGGCCCGGGTCATGGTGCGCTGGACCGGCAGCGACAGCGCGTTGATCCAGCTCGAAGGCCATGGCCGCGAAGCGTTGTTCGATGACGTGGACCTGACCCGCACCGTCGGTTGGTTCACCAGCCTGTACCCGGCCAGACTGACTCCGTCGACGGACCTGGGGAGCTCCCTCAAGCAGATCAAGGAGCAGTTGCGCTCGATCCCCAACAAAGGCCTGGGTTTTGGTGCCTTGGCCCATCTGGCGGATAGCCCGACGCAGGCGCTCCTGGCCCGGCTGCCGGTACCGCAGCTGACCTTCAATTACCTCGGGCAGTTCGATGCCAGCTTCAGCGAAACGCAAGGTGCCTTGTTCGTACCGGCCAGCGAAGGCGCCGGCGATGAATTGAACGCCCAGGCGCCGCTGTCCAACGTCCTGGCGCTTAACGGCCAAGTGTTTGGCGGCGAACTGAACCTGGGCTGGACCTTCAGCCGCGAGCAGTTCAACGAAACCACGGTCCAGGCCCTGGCCGACGATTACGCCCGCGAGCTGCAAGGCTTGATCGAACATTGCTGCCATGGCGAGCATGGCGGCGTGACGCCGTCGGACTTCCCCCTGGCCCACCTGAACCAGCAGCAACTCGATGGATTGCCGGTGGCGACGGCGCAGATCGCCGACCTGTATCCGTTGTCGCCGATGCAACAAGGGATGCTGTTCCATAGCGTCTACGGCGACGCCACGGGCGACTACATCAACCAATTGCGCCTGGATGTTGAAGGCCTGGAGCCGCAACGTTTCCGTCAAGCCTGGCAGGCGGCGGTGGACGCCCATGACATCCTGCGCACGCGGTTTGTCTGGCAGGGTGACCTGCCCGATCCGGTGCAGATCGTCAGCAAACAATTGGACTTGCCTTACCGCTTACATGATTTGCGGGACGATGCGCAGCGCGATGAAACCTTGCAGGCCCTGGCCGAAGCCGAGCGCCGGCAGCTGGACCTGAGCGCGCCGGCCCTGTTGCGACTGCTGATCGTGCGGCTCGATGAGCAGCGCTACCAGTTGATCTATACCCACCACCACATCCTGATGGACGGCTGGAGCAATTCCCAGTTGCTGGGGGAAGTGTTGCAGCGCTACAGCGGCCAGAGCGTCACGGTGCACGGCAGTCGTTACCGCGATTACATCGCCTGGCTGCAACGCCAGGATGGTGCCGCCAGCGAAGCGTTCTGGAAACCTGCGCTGCTGCGCCTGGAGACGCCGACGCGTCTGGCCGATGCCATTGCGAAGTCCGGGGAGGCCGACACGGGCTATGGCGATCACGTGCAGGTCCTGGACGAGACGTTGACCCGACGCCTGGAAGCTTTCGCCCGCGCCTCGAAAGTCACCGTCAACACGCTGGTGCAAGCCGCGTGGCTGCTGCTGTTGCAGCGCTACACCGGTAAAGACACCGTGGCCTTCGGTGCGACGGTGGCCGGTCGCCCGGCGGACTTGCCCGGTATCGAGCAGCAGATCGGCCTGTTCATCAACACCCTGCCGGTGATCGCCAGCCCCCGGGCCGAGCAGTCCCTGGACAGTTGGCTGCAAGCGGTGCAAGGGCAAAACCTGGCGCTGCGCGAGTTCGAGCACACCGCGTTGCTGGATATCCAGCGTTGGGCCGGGCAGGGCGGTGAAGCGCTGTTCGACAGTTTGCTGGTGTTCGAAAACTACCCGATTTCCGAGGCCCTGGAGCAAGGTGCGCCGGACGGTTTGCGCTTCGGCGCGGTGGCCACTCAGGAGCAGACCAACTACCCATTGACGCTGTTGGTGGGCCTTGATCGGCAGCTGTCGGTGCACATGAGCTACCAACGGGCTAGTTTTGAGCCCGCCACCGTGGCGCGACTGGCGGCGCATCTGACGCAACTGTTAGGCCAGATGACTGCCCATGGCGAACGCTGCCTGGGTGAACTGTCGATGCTGGAGTTTGATGAGCATCAGCGCCTGACCCACGACTGGAATCCGCTGGACGCGCCGTTCGAACAAAACCTGTGCATCCACCAGATGATTGCTCGGCAAGTTGAGGCCACGCCGGACGCCCTGGCGGTGACCTTCGCCAACACCCGACTGAGCTACAGCGAACTCGATGGCCGCGCCAATCGCCTGGCTCACAAGCTCATCGAAATGGGCGTCGGCCCGGAAGTACGGGTGGGCGTGGCGATGCCGCGCTCCGAGCAGTTGTTGATTGCCTTGCTGGCGGTGCTCAAGGCTGGCGGCGCCTACGTGCCGCTGGACCCGGATTACCCGGCCGAGCGCGTGGCCTACATGCTCGACGACAGCCGCGCGCGGGTATTGCTGACTGAACAATCCGTGGCGGCGACGCTGACCGTGCCGACCGAAACCGCTGTGCTGATGCTGGATCAGCTCGACCTGGCGCACTATCCATTGAGCGCGCCGCCCACAGCCGTGACGCCCGACAACCTCGCCTACGTGATCTACACCTCCGGTTCTACCGGCCAACCCAAGGGCGTGGCGATTGCCCATCGCAACGTGCTGGCGCTGATCGACTGGTCCAGATCGGTCTACGGCCGTGACGACATCCAGGGCGTGCTCGCTTCGACCTCGGTGTGCTTCGACCTGTCGGTGTGGGAGCTGTTCGTGACCCTGGCCAACGGCGGTTCGCTGATCATCGCCCGCAACGCCCTGGAGCTGCCGCAACTGCCGGCCCGCGACCAGGTGCGGCTGATCAACAGCGTGCCGTCGGCCATCGCCGCGTTGCAGCGCAGCGGTGAGATTCCGGCCAGCGTGCGCATCATCAACCTGGCCGGGGAACCGCTGAAGCAAAGCCTGGTGGATGCGCTGTATCAACAGCCCATCGGTGGGAGAGAGCCTGTGCAAGCCGAACCTGTGGAAGCAAAGCCAGTAGGAGCAGAACCAGTAGAAGCAGAGCCAATAGGAACAGAGCCAGTAGAAGCAGAGCCTATGGGAACAGAGCCTGTGGGAGCAAAGCTTGCTCGCGATAGCGTCCTATCGGCTGGCCCATGTGTAGCTGACCCACTGCCATCGCGAGCAAGCTTTGCTCCCACAGACTTTGCTCCCACAGACTTGGCTTGCACAGGCTCAGCTTCCACAGACTTTGCTCTCACAGACTTGGCTTGCACAGACTTGGCTCCCACAGAATTAGCACTCACAGGCTGTGCTTCCTCAGACTGTGCTTCCACAGGCGCACTCCCTCATGGGATTCAACACGTCTACGACCTTTACGGCCCCTCGGAAGACACCACCTATTCCACCTGGACCCGCCGCACTGCCGGCGGCACGGCGAACATCGGCCGGCCGCTCAAGCACACCGCCAGTTACCTGCTGGATGCCGACCTGCAAGCGGTGCCCCAAGGTGTCTCGGCCGAGCTGTACCTGAGCGGTGCGGGCATCACCCGTGGCTACCTCGGCCGCGCCGCGATGACCGCCGAGAAATACGTGCCCAATCCGTTTTCCACAAATGGCGAACGCTTGTATCGCACGGGTGACTTGAGCCGTTATCGCACCAATGGCGTACTCGAATATCAGGGCCGCATCGACCATCAGGTGAAGATCCGCGGTTTCCGTATCGAGTTGGGAGAAATCGAAGCACGGCTGCTGCAACAACCCCAGGTGCGTGAAGTGGCGGCGCTGGCCCAGGACGTGTCGGGCGGTCAGCAACTGGTGGCCTACGTGGTTGCGCCGTCCCTGAACCTGGAGGTCACCGAGGAGCAACGTGCACTGCGCGATGAACTCAAGGTCAGGCTCAAGGACCACCTGCCCGACTACATGATCCCGGCCCATCTGCTGTTCCTCGATCAATTGCCGCTGACCCCCAACGGCAAGCTCGACCGCAAGGCCCTGCCGGCTGTGGACGCTGGCTGGTTGCAGGCCGGTTATGTCGCTCCGGTCAGCGAGCTTGAGCAGCAGGTCGCGGCGATCTGGGCACAGGTGCTCACGGTGCAGCGCGTGGGCCTGAACGATCACTTTTTCGAGCTGGGCGGTCATTCGCTGCTGGCGGTCAATGCCGTCTCGCGCATGGCACTCGAACTGGGGTTGACCCTGACCCCACAGCTGATTTTCCAGCACCCCGTCCTGAGGGATTTTGTCGCGCAACTGCACAGCGGGGACGCGCCAATCAATGAACAGAAACTCAACAAGCTGCAAGCCCTGCTTGATGAAATGGAGGAAGTCTGATGGACAAGAGTGTTGCTTTGACGATTGCCAAGCGCTTTATCACTCTGCCGCTGGACAAACGTAAGCTGTACCTGGAGAAGATGCTCGAAGAGGGCGTCTCGCCGGCCAATCTGCCGATTCCCCAGGTACGTCTCGGGTTCGAACACATCCCGCTCTCCTACGCCCAGGAACGTCAATGGTTCCTCTGGCAAATGGATCCCCACAGCTCGGCTTACCACATCCCCAGTGCCCTGCGCCTCAAAGGGCAACTGGACGTGCCGGCCCTGGAGCGCAGTTTCAACGCACTGCTCGAGCGCCACGAAAGCTTGCGCACCACCTTCAGCGAGAACGGCGAACAGACCGTGCAGGTCATCCACCGGCATATGCCCCTGGGCATCGCGGTCCAGGCCTTGACCGCCGGTCCGTCGGCCAGCCAGGACGACGACATCAAGGCGTTCGTCGAGGCTGAAACCGCACGCCCGTTCGATTTGCGTCGGGGGCCGTTGCTGCGGGTTTCGCTGTTGAAAATCGCCGAGGACGACCACGTGCTGGCGCTGATCCAGCACCACATCATTGCCGATGGCTGGTCGATGCAGGTGCTGGTGGATGAACTGGTGCGTCACTACGCGGCCGACACCGCCGGTCAGCCGTTGGCGTTGCCAGCGCTGAGCGTGCAATACGCCGACTATGCGATCTGGCAGCGTCACTGGCTCGAGGCCGGTGAGCGTGAGCGGCAATTAGCCTACTGGGTGCAGACCCTGGGCGACGAACAACCGGTATTGGAGTTGCCCCTCGATCATCCGCGCCCGCCCGTACAGAGCTTTCGCGGTACGCGCCTGGACCTGAACCTGCCGGCGGAACTGGGCGCGGCGCTCAAACAGTTGGCCCAGCGCGAAGGCGCCAGTCTGTTCATGGTCTTGCTGGCCTCGTTCCAGGCCTTGCTGCATCGCTACAGCGGTCAGCCGCAGATCCGCGTCGGCGTGCCGGTGGCTAACCGCAATCGGGTCGAGACCGAGGGCCTGATCGGCTTTTTCGTCAACACCCAGGTGCTCAACGCCCATGTGGATGGACAACTGCCGTTCGACCGTTTGCTCGCGCAGGTCAAGCAGTCGGCCATGGCGGCCCAGGCTCATCAGGACTTGCCGTTCGAGCAGTTGATCGAGGCCCTGCAACCTGAGCGCAGCCTCAGCCACAGTCCGATCTTCCAGGTCATGTTCAACCACCAGACCGCCAGCGACACCCAGGACCGGCAACTGCAACTGCCGCACTTGAGCGTCGAAGACCTGGTGTGGGAAGGGCGCACCGCCCAGTTCGATCTGACCCTGGGCACTTATGAAACCGGGCAGGGTGTCGCGGCGGAGCTGACTTACGCCACCGACCTGTTCGAACCCCACACCATCGAACGTCTGGCTCGCCACTGGCAGAACCTGTTGCAAGGCATCGTCGATGCGCCGCAGCAGCGCATCGGTGAGTTGCCGCTGCTCGACACCACCCAGCAGCGCCTCACGCAGCAAGACTGGCACCGCGTGGTCGAGCATGGCAGCGACGCCCTGTGCGTGCACCAGCGCATCGCCGAACAGGCGCGGATAACGCCTGATGCACTGGCGTTGACCATTGATGGACAGGCCTTGAGCTACGGGCAACTGGAGGCACGCGCCAACCAGCTCGCCCACCGCTTGATTGGCCTGGGCGTGACGCCGGACCAGCCAGTGGGGATCGCGGTGCAGCGCGGCGCCGAGATGATTGTCGGCCTGCTGGCGATTCTCAAGGCCGGCGGCGCTTATGTGCCGCTGGACCCGGCATACCCCGAGGATCGTCTGGCCTACATGATCCAGGACAGCGGCATCGAGTTGCTGCTGACCCAAACCCGCTTGCAGGCCGAACTGCCGATCCCGGCGAGCCTGCGTACCCTGTTGCTGGACCAGCCGGACGCCGCTTGGCAAGCCGCACCGCCCACGTGCCCGACGGTGCCACTGAGCGCCGAGCACCTGGCCTACGTCATCTACACCTCCGGTTCCACCGGCAAACCCAAGGGCGTCATGGTCCGCCATGGCGCGCTGAGCAACTTCGTCACGAGCATGATCGCCCGGCCAGGCATCACGGCCAGCGATCGCATGCTGTCGTTGACGACGTTTTCCTTCGATATTTTTGGCCTGGAAATCTACGGGCCGCTGTCGGCCGGAGCCAGCGTGGTGCTGACCGGCCAGAACGTGCACCAGGATCCGCAAGCGGTGCTGGCGCTGATCGAACAACACGATGTGACGGTGTTGCAAGCCACGCCTTCGAGCTGGCGTATGTTGCTGGATCATGAACACTCGGCGTCGCTGGCCGGTCGCACGTTCCTCTGCGGCGGCGAGGCGTTGCCCCTGGAGTTGGCGCAACGACTGCTGGCGCTTTCGCCGAAGGTCTGGAATCTCTATGGCCCGACCGAAACCACGATCTGGTCGGCGGTGCATCCGTTGAGTCTGGAAAACAGCCGTCCGTTCCTGGGCAAGCCGCTGGACAACACCGCCCTGTATATCGTTGGCAGTGACCTGACGCTCAACCCTGCGGGCGCGCCGGGTGAACTGTTGATCGGTGGCGACGGCCTGGCCCGCGGTTACTTTCAACGCCCGGCCCTGACCGCCGAACGGTTTGTGCCGGACCCGTTCTCCACTAGCGGCGAGCGGCTGTACCGCACCGGCGACCTGTGCCGCTATCGAGCCGAAGGCGTGGTCGAGTACATCGGACGCATCGACCATCAGGTCAAGATTCGCGGCTTGCGCATCGAGCTGGGTGAAATCGAAGCCGCGCTGCTGGCCCAGGACAGTGTGCGGGAAACCGTGGTGGTGGCCCATGAAGCGCCTACCGGTGCGCAACTGGTGGGTTACGTGGTGCCCGCGACCGGTGAAGTAGCGGACGAGGCGTCGTTACGTGCTTCGCTCAAGGCCGCGCTCAAGGCGCAATTGCCCGAGTACATGGTTCCGGCGCACCTGGTGTTCCTGGCGCAACTGCCGCTGACGCCCAATGGCAAGGTCGATCGCAAGGGGTTGCCGGCGCCTGAGGCCAGCCAATCGCAAAGCGACTACGTGGCTGCGCGCACCGCCACCCAACACATCGTGGCGGGGATCTGGCAGGACGTGCTCAAGCTTGAACAAGTGGGCCTGAACGATCATTTCTTCGAGCTGGGCGGCCATTCACTGCTGGTGACCCAAGTGGTGACCCGGGTACGCCAGGCGTTAAAGGTCCAGGTACCGTTGCGCACCCTGTTCGAACACAGTGTGCTGGAGGATTTCGTCGCGGCCCTGGGAGTGGAGCAGGCCCATCAGGAGCCGCCGCTGGTGGCGTTGCCGCGCCAGCGATTGATGCCGTTGTCCTACGCCCAGGAACGCCAATGGTTCCTCTGGCAGTTGGAACCGACCAGCAGCGCGTACCACATTCCAGCGGCGTTGCGCCTGCGCGGCGCGCTGGACCTGACGGCGTTGCAGCGCAGCTTCGACGCGCTGGTGGCGCGCCACGAATCCTTGCGCACGCGCATCGTCCAGCAAGACGGGCAGGCATGGCAGGTCATCGACCCGGCGGCTGCGCTGGAAATCGCCGTACAAGCCGTGCCGGCGAACCTCGACGAGGACGCGCTCAAGGCCTTGGTCGTCGAGCAAACCCGACGCCTGTTCGACCTGCAACAGGGGCCGCTGATGCGGGTCCGGCTGTTACGCCTGGCCGCCGATGACCATGTGCTGGTGCTGACCCAACACCACATCGTCTCCGATGGCTGGTCGATGCAGGTGATGATCGATGAGCTGATGGATGCGTACGCGGGCTTCAGTGCCGGGCAGCCACGCATCTGGCCGGCATTGCCGGTGCAGTACGCTGACTATGCCGCCTGGCAGCGGCAATGGATGGAGGCCGGCGAGCGTGATCGTCAATTGAATTACTGGACAGCGCAGTTGGGTGGCCACCAACCATTACTGGAGCTGCCCACCGACCGTGCACGTCCGTCCGAACAAAACTATCGGGGCGCGCGCCATGAAATCCCCTTGAGTGCCTCCTTGACCGACGGCCTCAAGCAACTGGCCCAGCGTGAAAACGTCACCCTGTTCGTGCTGTTGCTGGCGTCGTTCCAGGCCTTGCTGCACCGCTACAGCGGGCAGGCCGACATTCGTGTCGGCGTGCCGGTGGCCAACCGCAATCGGGTCGAGACCGAAGGGCTGATCGGTTTCTTCGTCAACACCCAGGTGCTCAAGGCCGACATCGACAGCCAGCAAAACCTGCGCAGCCTGTTGCAACAGGTGCGCGAGACTGTGCTCGGTGCCCAGGCCCATCAGGATCTGCCATTCGAACAATTGGTGGACGCCCTGCAACCGGAGCGCAGTCTCAGCCACAGCCCGCTGTTCCAGGTGATGCATAACCACCAGACCCGTCATCCGCGTCAAGGGCAGGGCGTGGCACAACTCGCGCATGTCGATGTGCAGGCCCTGACCTGGGCCACTGATACAGCCAAATTCGACCTGACCCTGGATACCTTTGAGTCGGCGGATCAGGTCTGGGCTGAAATGACCTACGCCACCGATCTATTCGACGCTGCCACCATCGAGCGTATGGGGCAGCACTGGACGAACCTGCTACAGGCCCTGATCACCGATTGCGGGCAGCGCATCAGCCAGGTGCCATTGCTGGACAGCGCCGAACAGGCAGCCACGCTCTGTCTCTGGAACCCACAGGTGGCGAACTTCCCGAGTCAGCAGTGTCTGCATCAGCGGATCGAAGCCCAGGCGTTGCATTCGCCCGAAGCGGTGGCGGTCAGTTATCTGGACCAACACCTGAGCTACGGCCAGCTCAACGAGCAGGCCAACCGCCTGGCTCATCAGTTGATCGAAGCCGGCGTCGGGCCGGACGTACGTGTGGGCCTGGGCATGGAGCGCAGCCTGGAGATGCTGGTGGGGCTGCTGGCGATTCTCAAGGCCGGTGGCGCCTATGTGCCGCTGGATCCGAGCTATCCCGAAGATCGCCTGGCCTACATGATCGCCGACAGCGGCATCGGGCTGCTGTTGACCCAGCGTTATCTGCTCGGTCGCCTGCCGGTGCCGGACACCGTGCGAAGCCTGTTGATTGATGAAGACCGGGCCGGCTATAGCGATGCCAATCCGGCCGTGGCGATGAGCGCGGACAACCTGGCCTACGTGATCTACACCTCCGGTTCCACCGGGCAGCCGAAGGGCACCTTGCTCGCTCATCACAACGTGCTGCGCCTGTTCGAGGCCACCGAAGGCTGGTTCGGCTTTGGTGCGGACGACGTCTGGAGCCTGTTCCATTCCTTTGCGTTCGACTTCTCGGTCTGGGAAATTTTTGGGGCGCTGCTGTACGGCGGCCGATTGGTGGTGGTGCCGTATGACACCAGCCGCTCGCCGGAAGATTTTTATGCCTTGCTTTGCCGTGAAAAAGTCACGGTGCTGAACCAGACCCCATCCGCCTTCAAACCGCTGATGCAAGTGGCCTGCGTGGCGCCCCCGGACGCGCCACAACTGTCGCTGCGCTACGTGGTGTTCGGTGGCGAGGCGCTGGAGGTCAAGAGTCTGCGGCCATGGTTCGAACGTTTCGACGAGCGCACGCCGCAGTTGATCAACATGTATGGCATTACCGAGACCACGGTCCACGTGACCTACCGTCCGCTGACCGAGGCCGATTTGCAGGGCGAGGTCAGCAGCCCTATTGGCGAACCGATTGCCGACCTGTCGTGGTACTTGCTCGACGGCGGCCTGAACCCGGTGGCCGCCGGTTGCATCGGCGAGTTGTACATCGGCCGTGCCGGTCTTGCGCGGGGGTATTTGAACCGTGCCGACCTGACCTGCCTGCGCTTTATCCCGGACCCGTTTGGCGGCGAGGGTGGCCGGCTCTATCGCACCGGCGACCTGGCGCGGTATCGGGCCGATGGCATCATCGAATACGTCGGTCGTATTGACCATCAAGTGAAGATCCGCGGCTTCCGCATCGAGTTGGGTGAAATCGAAGCCCGGCTGCTGGAACAGGCGTCAATCCGCGCAGCCGCTGTGCTGGCGGTGCCGGGCCTGAGCGGGCCGCAATTGGTCGCCTACCTGGTGCCAACTGACGCCGATTTGCTCAGCGACCCGGCGTCGCAAAACCAATGGCGCGACGACGTGCGGGCCCAGCTCAAGGCCACCTTGCCTGACCACATGCTGCCGGCGCACCTGTTGCTGCTGGAGCGCCTGCCACTCACTGCCAACGGCAAGCTCAACCGCAACGCCTTGCCAGCGCCGGACGCAAGCGCCGTGCAACAGACCTATCAGCCCCCCCAAAGCGAGCTGGAACAGCGCCTGGCGGCTATCTGGCAAGAGGTGTTGAAACGTCCGCAAGTGGGGCTGGACGACAACTTCTTCGAGCTGGGCGGCGACTCCATCATCTCGATCCAGGTGGTCAGCCGCGCCCGTCAGGCCGGTATTCGCCTGAGCCCCAAGGACCTGTTCCAGCACCAGACCGTCCAGCGTCTGGCCCTGGTGGCGCAGCTCGAGGATGACCAGGCCCGGGTGGACCAGCAACCGGTGCAGGGCCAGGCATTGATGTTGCCGATCCAGCAGCAGTTCTTCGAGGACGACATTCCCGAGCGTCACCACTGGAACCAATCGGTGCTGCTCAAGCCGCGCGTGGCCCTCGAGGCGGACAAACTTGAGCAGGTGCTGCGAGCGCTGGTGACTCACCACGACGTGCTGCGCCTGGGCTTCACCGCCCGGGACGCCGGCTGGGTGGCCGAGTATCGAGATGTCGAGCGGTTGTCCCACGAATGCTTGTGGCAGGCCGATCTCAGCGACACCGCCGAACTCGAAGCCCTGGGCAACCGGGCGCAGCGCAGTCTTGATTTGCAAAACGGCCCGCTGCTGCGGGCGGTGCTGGCGAACCTGGCTGACGGCAGCCAGCGTCTGTTGCTGGTGATTCATCACCTGGCAGTGGACGGCGTGTCCTGGCGCATTCTGCTGGAAGACTTGCAGAACGCTTATCAGCAGTTACTCGACGGACAGCCGTTGAAACTGCCGGCCAAGACCAGCGCTTTCAAGGACTGGAGCGAACACCTTCAGCGCTACGCCGCGAGCCCGGTATTGCAGCAGGAGCTGACGTACTGGCAGGACTGCCTGAAGGACATCAGCACCGATCTGCCCTGCGAGCGGATCGACGCCGGCCAGCAGAATCATCTGCAAGCCACGGTCATGACGCGGCTCGATGCGACCCTGACCCGACAATTGCTGCAAGAGGCCCCGAGTGCCTATCGGACCCAGGTCAACGACCTGTTGCTGACCGCCCTGGCGCGGGTCATCGGGCGCTGGACCGGGCAGCCTTCGGTGCTGATCCAGCTGGAAGGCCATGGCCGCGAAGAGCTGTTTGATGACATCGACCTGACCCGCACCGTGGGCTGGTTCACGAGTGTATTCCCGGTTCGGCTGACGCCATTGCTCGGGTCAGGCGATTCGATCAAGCGGATCAAGGAACAGCTGCGCTCGATCCCGAACAAGGGCATTGGTTTTGGCGCCTTGCGCTACTGCGGTGACGAGCAGGTGCGGCAAACCCTCGCTGGCCTGCCGACCCCGCGAATCACCTTCAACTATTTGGGCCAGTTCGACGGCAGCTTCGAAGGTGACGACGGGGCGCTGTTCACCCCGGCCCACGAAAACGCCGGTCTCGACCAGAGCGCCGACGCGCCGATGGGCAATTGGCTGACCCTCAACGGCCAGGTGTATGGCGGCGAATTGAGTGTCGGCTGGAATTTCAGCTGCGAACGCTTCCACCCACAGGTCATCGAGCGCCTTGCCCGGGAATATGCTGACGAGCTGGCTGCGTTGATCGCTCATTGTGTCCAGCCCGACAGCTTGGGTCTGACACCGTCGGACTTCCCGCTGGCGGGCCTGACCCAGGCGCAGATTGACGGCTTGCCGATGCCGGCGCAGCAGATCATCGATGTTTATCCGTTGTCAGCGATGCAGCAAGGCATACTGTTCCACAGCCTTTATGAGCAGGCGGCCGGCGACTACATCAACCAGGTTCGCCTCGATGTCGAAGGCCTGGACCCGCAACGCTTCCAGCGTGCCTGGCAGGGCGCCGTGGACCGCCACGATATCCTGCGCACCGGCTTCGTCTGGCAAGGGCTGGAGCGGGCGGTGCAAGTGGTGCATAAACAGCTCGACATGCCGTTCACCGTGCTCGACTGGCGTGAGCGCGGTGACACCCGTGCGGCCCTCGACGCGCTGGCCCAGGCCGAACAGGCCCGGGGCTTCGACCTGACCCAAGGGCCACTGCTGCGCATGACCGTGGTGCAACTGGACGACCTGCGCTGCCACCTGATCTACACCAACCATCACATCCTGATGGACGGCTGGAGCAATTCGCAGCTGCTGGGCGAAGTGCTCCAGCGCTACGCTGACCAGCCGGTGCCGGCCACGGCCGGGCGCTATCGCGACTACATCGACTGGCTGCAGCGCCAGGATACGCTGGTCAGCCAGGCGTGGTGGTCAACACAACTGGCGAACCTGCAAGAACCGACGCGACTGGCCCACGCCATCCAGCGACCGGCCGGCGATCAGGCGCGGGAGGGTCATGGCGAGCGTTATCAATTGATCGAAGCAGGGCAGACGCGCCTGCTGGGTGAATTCGCCCGGCAGCAGAAAATCACCCTCAACACTTTGATCCAGGCCGCCTGGCTGCTGTTGCTGCAACGCCTGACCGGCCAGCAGACGGTGGTCTTCGGTGCCACGGTGGCTGGACGCCCGACCGAACTTGTCGGCGTCGAACAGCAGATCGGCCTGTTTATCAACACGCTGCCGGTGATCGCCAGCCCAACCCCCGCGCAGACCGTCGGCCAGTGGCTGCAAAGTGTCCAGGCGCAGAACCTGGCGCTGCGCGAGCATGAACACACGCCGCTGTTCGATATCCAGCGTTGGGCCGGCCAGAACGGCGAAGCGCTGTTCGATAACATCCTGGTGTTCGAGAACTACCCGGTGTCCCAGGCGCTGGAGCAGGGTGCCCCCGGGCAACTGCGCTTCAGCCACATCAATAATCACGAGCAGACCAACTATCCGTTGACCGTGGTGGTCAATGCCGGTGACACGCTGTCGTTGCAATACAGTTATCGGCGCGAGGCGTTTGCCGATGGCGTGGTCGAGCAATTGAGCACCCTGTTGGGCAACCTGCTGGGACAGATGACGCAATCGGCCGATACGACCCTGGGCGAGCTGGTGTTGCTGGATGCCTCGCAAGCGCAAGTGATCGAGCAGTGGAACGCCACCGCCGTGCCGTTCGCCCTGGAACAGGGCGTGCACAGCCTGATCGAAGTCCAGGCCCAACGCACCCCCCACGCCACGGCATTGGTGTTCGGCGAGCAATCGTTGAGCTACGGCCAGCTCAACGCCCGAGCCAATCAACTGGCCCATGCCCTGATCGAGCGGCAGGTCGGGCCGGACACGCTGGTGGGCATCGCGGTGGAGCGCAGCCTGGAAATGGTGGTCGGTCTGCTGGCGATCCTCAAGGCCGGCGGCGCCTACGTGCCACTGGACCCGGAATACCCTCGCGAACGCCTCAGCTACATGATTGCCGACAGTGGCATCGGCCTGCTGCTGACCCAGGAGCGTCTGCTGGGCGATCTGCCGCTGCCCGAAGACCTGCCGCGCCTGTGCCTGGAACCTTCGGGCGCGGCGTTTGCCGCGTATCCGAGCGTTGACCCGCAGGTGGCTTGCAGCCCGGCGAACCTGGCCTATGTGATCTACACCTCCGGTTCCACCGGCCAGCCCAAGGGCGCCGGTAACGCCCATCGGGCCTTGACCAACCGTTTGTTGTGGATGCAACAGGCCTATGAGCTGACGCCAGCGGACACGGTCTTGCAGAAGACGCCGTTCAGCTTCGACGTCTCGGTATGGGAGTTCTTCTGGCCGCTGATGGTCGGCGCACGCCTGGTGGTAGCGGCACCGGGGGACCATCGGGATCCGGCCCGGCTGATCGAACTGATCAACCGCGAGCAGGTCAGCACGCTGCACTTTGTGCCGTCGATGCTCCAGGCATTTTTGCAGGACGCCAATGTCCACTGCTGCACCAGCCTGACGCGCATCGTGTGTAGCGGCGAGGCGCTACCTGTGGAGGCGCAGTTGCAGGTGTTCGCCAAGCTGCCAGGCGCCGGGTTGTACAACTTGTACGGCCCGACTGAAGCGGCTATCGACGTCACCCATTGGACCTGTCGTGAAGAAGGCCGTGACAGCGTGCCCATCGGCCAGCCGATTGCCAACCTGTCCACCTACATCCTCGACAGCGGCCTGAACCCGTTGCCCGTTGGTGTGGCTGGCGAGTTGTACCTGGGGGGCGTGGGCCTGGCCCGTGGTTACCATCGTCGTCCGGGCTTGAGCGCCGAGCGTTTCGTGGCTAGCCCGTTCGGCGATGGGCAGCGCCTGTACCGCACCGGTGACCTGGCGCGGTATCGCGCCGATGGTGTGATCGAGTACGTGGGCCGTATCGACCATCAAGTCAAGTTGCGCGGGCTGCGCATCGAGTTGGGTGAGATCGAGGCGCGCCTGATGGCGCATGCCGCCGTGCGTGAAGCGGTGGTTGTGGCTCAGAACGTGGCGGGCAGTCAGCAACTGGTGGCCTACCTGGTGCCGGCCGAGCCCGGCGCGAACGACTCGCTGAACGAGCAACTGGGCGCGTGGCTGGCTGAAAGCCTGCCGGACTACATGGTGCCGTCCCACCACGTGTGGATTGAACAGATGCCGTTGAGCCCCAACGGTAAGCTTGACCGCAAGCGCCTGCCGGCACTGGACCTGGCGGTCGGGCAGTACGTCGCGCCAGCCAACGCCACGGAGCATGCGCTGGTGGATATCTGGCAGGCCGTGCTGGGCCTGGAGCTGATTTCCACCACCGACAACTTCTTTGCCCTGGGCGCCGATTCGATCATTTCGATCCAGGTGGTCAGTCGTGCCCGTGAACAAGGCATCGACCTGAGCCCGAAAGACATCTTCCAGTTACCCAGCATCCGGCAACTGGCGGAGCGGGTGCTGGCGGGTGAAGGCTCCACGCCGCCCGCCGCCGCGCTGGTGGAAATGCCGTTGCACGGGCTGACGGACGAGCAGGTACGCGAGCTGCCGCTGCCCCAAGGCCAACTGGACGGGCTGTATCGACTGTCACCGATGCAGCAGGGGATGTTGTTCCTGGGCTTGAATGCGCCGGAAGCAGACCTGTACATCAACCAGTTGAGCATTCCGGTCCAGGGCCTGGACCCGGCGCGCTTCAAGGCCGCATGGGAAGCGGTGAGCCGGCGTCATGACATCATGCGCACGGGCTTTCTCTGGCAGGACATGGCCGAGCCGTTGCAATTCGTGCTGGCCGATGCGGCGTTGCCGATCAGCTTGCTGGACTGGCGCGACCAGGACGTTCCTGACTATGCCCTGCAACAACTGGCCGACCGCGAGCGGGCCAAGGGCTTCGACCTGGATTGCCCACCGTTGCAGCGTCTGGTGTTGGTGCGCGTCGGTGAGGACAGCCATCAACTGATCTGGACCTATCACCACATCCTGATCGACGGCTGGAGCAGTTCCCAACTGATCGGTGAAGTGCTCAGTCACTACTCGGGCCGCGATGTGCCCGAGGCGGTGCCGTACCGCCACTACATCAACTGGCTTGCCCAGCAGGATACCGCCGCCGGGGAAAGTTTCTGGCGCCGGCACCTGGCCGACCTTGACGAGCCGACCTACCTGGCCGATAGCGTGCCGAGGAAAGTGGGGCAGGGCAGCGGACATGAGGCGCTGTACAGTCGCCTGGGTCAAGCCCGGACCGAACAGCTCAAAGCCTTCGCCCGCTCCCAGCAAGTCACCCTCAACACCTTGGTGCAAGGCGCGTGGCTGGTGCTGCTCAGTCGCTACAGTGGCCAGCGCTGCGTGGTGTTTGGCGCCACGGTGGCGGGCCGACCGGCCAGTCTGCCGGCGTCGGAGTCGATTCTGGGCCTGTTCATCAACACCTTGCCGGTGATCCAGGAAGTGCGCTGCGAGCAACCGGTTGGCCAATGGCTGCGGGACTTGCAGGATTACAACCTGGACATGCGCGAACGCGAATACACGCCGTTGACCGATGTCCAGCGCTGGGCCGGTCGTGCCGGACAGTCGCTGTTCGACAGCATCATCGTGTTCGAAAACCATCCCATCGACCAGGCGCTGCGTGAATGGCGCGACGACTCGCTGAGCTTTGGCGAAAGCAGCAGCGCCGGCCTGACCAACTTCCCGATGGACCTGATGGTCACCCTGGAAGAAGGGCTGGTGATCGAATACATGTTCCTGCGCGAGCATTTCGACCGGGCCACGGTGGAAGGTATCCGCACCAATCTGGAAGGTTTGCTGGCGGCCCTGTGCGAGGACGCGGCGCGACCCTTGGGCGGCATTGGCCTGGTCACCGGCCAGGCGCTGGTCTCCGTGCCAGGCGAGCAATTGCCAGCGACGTTGCCGGTGCACCAGCGCATCGGCCAATGGGCGGCACAATGCAGCGAACAGACAGCGGTTATCTTCGATGGCCGGCGGTTCAGCTACGGGCAGATCGATGCCCAGGCCAATCGCCTGGCCCATGCGTTGATGGCCGAGGGCGTCGGCCCGGATGTGCGGGTTGGCGTCGCCCTGCCTCGCAGCGAGCAGATGATTGTCGCGCTGCTGGCGGTGCTCAAGGCCGGTGGCGCCTACGTGCCGCTGGATGCGACCTATCCGCGTGAACGGTTGAGCTACCTGATGCGTGATTCGGACATCGCCTTGCTGCTCAGCGATTCGAGCCTGAATACCGTGTTGCCGACACAGGACAATGTGCACGTCATCGCGCTGGACCGTCTGGACCTCGACGCCCAACCGGGCACGGTGCCCCAGGTGACGGTGCACCCCGATAACCTCGCTTACGTGATCTACACCTCCGGTTCCACCGGCCTGCCCAAGGGTGTCGGCGTGGCCCATGGCGCCCTGGCGATGCATTGCCAGGCCATCGGCCAACGCTATGAAATGAGCGCGGCCGATTGCGAATTGCACTTCATGTCCTTCGCCTTCGACGGCGCCCATGAGCGTTGGCTGACCACCCTGACCCACGGCGGGCGCTTGCTGATCCGTGATGACAGCCTCTGGACCGCCGAACAGACCTTCAACGCCTTGCATGAACACTGCGTGACCGTGGCGGCGTTCCCGCCGGTGTACCTGCAGCAGTTGGCCGAACACGCCGAGCAGCAGGGCAACCCGCCGGCGGTGCGCGTCTATTGCTTCGGCGGTGATGCGGTGCCGGCGGCGAGTTTCGAACTGGCCAGGCGCGCGCTCAAGCCTCGCTACATCATCAACGGCTACGGCCCGACGGAAACCGTTGTCACGCCGCTGATCTGGAAGGCCGGTGCCGAGGATGAATGCGGTGCGGCCTATGCGCCCATCGGCAGCCTGGTGGGCCAGCGCAGCGGCTACGTGCTGGACAGCGACCTCAATCGCCTGCCGTCCGGTGTTGCCGGTGAGCTCTACCTGGGCGGCGCGTTGGCCCGGGGTTACCTGGGCCGGACGGGGAACACGGCCGAGCGTTTTGTCGCCGACCCGTTCAGTGCTGATGGCGGCCGTCTGTACCGCACGGGCGATCTGGTGCGCCAGCGTGAGGACGGCACCATCGACTATCTGGGCCGCATCGATCAGCAAGTGAAGATCCGCGGTTTCCGCATCGAGCCAGGGGAAATCGAAGCCCGTCTCAAGCAGCAACCCGGTGTGCGCGACGCAGCGGTGGTCGCTCGCGACGGCGCCAGCGGCAAGCAATTGATCGGCTATGTGCTGCCCGGCGACGAGACGTCGGCCAGGAATCTGTGCGAACGTTTGCGTGAGCAACTCAAAGCGAGCCTGCCGGACTACATGGTGCCGGCGCATCTGATGTTGCTTGAACGCATGCCGTTGACCCCCAACGGCAAACTCGACCGTAAGGCCCTGCCGGATCCTGGCACCGATCAATCACGGCAGGCCTACGTCGCGCCACGCACCGAGCTTGAGAAAGCCTTGGTGCAGGTCTGGCAGGATGTGCTGAAAATCGAGCGCATCGGTGTGACCGACCACTTCTTCGAACTGGGCGGTGACTCGATCCTCAGCCTGCAAGTGGTGGCGCGCAGCCGACCGCTCAAGGCCCAAGGCTTGAGTCTGAAACTACGCGACCTGATGCAAAAGCCGACCATCGCGCAATTGGTGGCCGGCCTGCAGGGCGAGGCATCGGTGCCGTCGACGTTGCTGGCGATGAGCGCAGAGGTCCGCAATACCGCGCCGCTGTTCTGCATTCACGCCGGCTTCGGCACGGTGTTCGACTACGAACCCCTGGCCCGGCGCCTGAGCGGCATTCGTCAGGTGCTGGCGGTGCAGTCGTCCATGCTGCTGGATCCGACGTGGCGCGATGAGTCGCTGCCAGCGATGGCCAGCGCCTATGTGGCGCAGATTCGTCAGCGCCAGCCTCAAGGGCCGTACTACCTGCTGGGTTGGTCCTTGGGGGGCACTCTGGCTTTGCTGATGGCTGCGCAACTGGAACGGGACGGGCAGCGGGTCGAGTTTGTCGGTTTGGTGGACAGCTTCGTGCCTTCGGTCGCGGTCAACCGCCACGCCGTGGATGATTGGCGCGCTGACCTGCGGGACTTCGTGCGGGTGACGTTGCCCGAGGCCAGGCTGGCGCTGTCGATCGAGGGCGAGGAGACACCGACGAACCTGCGTGCGCTGTTGTCGACGGCGATGGCGGGCGAAGGCGTGGCATCGACCTACGTCGCCTTGGGGGTCGATGAGTTGGCTCATGTCTTCAGCGTCGCCCGCCGTCTCAAGCAGCTTTCGCTGCAACTGGACCGGTGCCCGGCCGTGGCGGTGGAACCGACGTGCTGGTGGACACCGGGTCGCGAGGCCGAAGCCCTTGAACTGGCCGCGCAGTTGCAGCAATCGGTGCAAGGCGAACAGCTCGACTGTGGGCATTTCCAGATCCCTCGAGACGAAACTTTCCTGGCCGGGGCTGAAGAAATCCTTGCCGAGATCGTTGAATCAGAAGTCTTTTCCTGAACCTGTAGCCGGTCGGGCCTGGTGCCTGGCCGGCTTGGAGAGTGTGTCTAATGTCGTTGAACCCTGATATCGCCGCGTTCCTGGAATTGGTCGGCAATGGCCGCGCCAGCGGCAAACGCGTGCCCATGCACCGGATGAGCCCGGCCGAGGCTCGTGAACAGTTTGATCAGTCCTCGCTGTTGATGGATGCCGGCGGCGAGGCGCTGGAAGTGGTCCAAGCGTTGCGAATTCCGACCCGCGACGGCGCACATCTGTCGGCTCGCCTGTACAGCAACGCTTTGCTGGATGCAGGCTTGGCCCGGCCGGCGCTGTTGTATTTTCATGGTGGCGGCTATGTGGTCGGCAGCCTCGACTCCCATGATTCGCTGTGCCGTAATCTGGCAGCCATGGCCGATTGTGTGGTGGTGTCTGTGGCCTATCGACTGGCGCCGGAGTTTCGTTTCCCCACCGCCGCCGACGATGCCCTGAACGCCTGGGCATGGTTGGTGGCCGAGTCGGGGCGGTTGGGCATTGATGCGCGGCGTCTGGCCGTGGCTGGCGACAGCGTTGGAGGCAGCCTCGCTACGGTGCTGGCGGCGCAACCGCTGGACACGCCACCGTTGTTGCAAGTGCTGATTTACCCGGTCACCGACGCCAGTCGCAGCACGGCGTCCATCGCGCGGTATGGCGAAGGGCATCTGCTGGAAAAGGATTCGTTGAGTTGGTTTTATGAGCATTACCAGCGCGCTGCGGATGACCGCCATGACCCGCGCTTCTCGCCGCTGTTGGCCGACATTCCAGCTCACATGCCGCCGACGCTGCTGGTCCTCGCCGAGTGCGATCCGTTGCACGACGAAGGCATGGCCTACGCCGAGCGCTTGCAGCAGGCCGGGGTGGCGGTAGAGCTCAAGGTATACGCAGGTATGACCCATGACTTCATCCGCATGGGCGCCATTGTCGACGATGCTGAAGAGGCTCAGCAGCATATTGCCCAGCGGTTGGTGGCGGTGTTTGCCGGGTGACGTGAACGCTGGTGAATGATGCATAACAAAAAACGTCGACAGAAAGGTCGGCGTTTTTTGTTTGCTGAAAGCAGCTGCGCTTCACGGGTTTTTCCTGCCACAAACTCCCTGTGGAGCGGGCTTGCTGGCGAAGGCGGCGGCACATCCAACATACTTGCAAGCTGCCCACCGCTTTCGCGAGCAAGCCCGCTCCCACAAGGGATTTGCGGTGGATACCGAATTGGTTAACCCTGAAAAACCGGTGTGGGAGCAAGGCTTGCCTGCGATGGTGGCGGCATATTCAGCATGGATGCAAGCTGATCCAGCGCTTTCGCGAGCAGGCTCGCTCCCACAAGGGATTTTCGGTGGATACCGAATTGGTTAACCCTGAAAAAACCGGTGTGGGAGCAAGGCTTGCCCGCGATGGCGGCGGCACATCCAACATCACCAGCTCAGGCAAACCACCATCGCGAGCCCGCTCTCCCCGTTGTTCTGTGCCTGCTACAAACCCCTCGTGACAGGCAGCAAGCTCTACCAGTTATAGGTCAGGTCCGTGGTCAGGGTGCGGCCCTGGCCGTAGTAGCAGTCCCAGTCGCTACGGCAGCTGGCGACGTACTTCTTGTCTTCGAGGTTTTCCATGTTCATCCGCACACTCACGCCCTTGATGCGCAGGGGAGATTTCTCGAAGTCATAGGACATCATGGCGTCGTACACCGTGTAGGACGGGATCTGGAACGCACCTTCATAATCGGTGCCGTAGCTCTGGCGCACATAACGGGCGCCGATGCCTGCGCCGAAACCGGCCAGGGGGCTGGCGCCGGTGAAGGTGTAGTCGATCCAGGCCGAGGCGGTCAGTGGCGGGGCGCTGGCCGGGTGACGACCTTGGCGACCATCGTTGTCCTTGGTGTACTCGATGTCGTTGCGCGACACCGAACCGATCATCCGGATGTTTTCATTGAGGTTGATCTTGCCTTCCAGCTCGATGCCCTGGGAGCGCATTTCGCCGGACTGCTCACTGACCCCGTATTCGGCTCCCAAAACGCTAGTGACGACGTTTTCCTGCACGATGTCATAGACCGACAGTTGGATAAAACCGTCGATGTCCTTGGGTTCGTACTTGATACCCGCTTCGTATTGCTTGCCGGTGGTCGGTTCAAACGCGGGCCCGGAGATATTCGTGTTACTGACGGGCATGAAGGATTCGGAGTAGCTCACATAAGGCGTGAGACCGTTGTCGAACAGGTAGCCGAAACCGGCCCGGCCGCTGAATTTCTCATCTCGGGTTTTGCTGCTGGTGCCCGCCAGGGGCTGTTTGTTATCGGTGTCGGCGAAGTCGTAGCGCCCGCCGACGGTAAAGAACCATTTGTCCCATTTGAGTTGGTCCTGAACATAGAGGCCGGTCTGGCGGATGGTGTTATCCCAACGATGGGGCGAGGTGAAGTTGATCTGCCCACCATACACCGGGTTGTACATGTCGATGGCCGCGGCGCTGCGGTCATACAGTCCGAGGAACTTGGATTCGAAATGGTAGTGGTCCACGCCCAGCAGCACGGTGTGGTCCAGCTCACCGGTCTTGAATTTGGCCTGGGCGGTGGAATCGATGTTGTAGACCTTGTTGGTTTGCGACCAGTCCACACCGTAGCGACGCATGTAGCGCTGGTCATTGACGCCTGTGGTGGGGTTGGCGATGAAACCATAACCGTGCAGCGTATCCACATACTGGTCATCAACCTGGGCATAGCGGGCGGTCTGCTTGAGGGTCCAGACGTCGTTGAGTTCGTGGGACGCCTCATAGCCGACGACAAATTGCTCGCGGTTATACTTGTTCACATCCGGCTCGCCAAAGAACGTCGAGCGGCTGTACTTGCCGTTCGGGTTTGGCAACACAGTGCCGGAGGCGGGCAGGCCCTGGGCGGACGGGGTGTCGTGGTCTTTCTGGTACTGGGCGAAGATTGTAATGCTGGTAGCGTCGCTCGGGTTCCAGGTCAGGCTGGGTGCCAAAAGCATACGGTTGCTTTCGACGTAGTCGATTTCCGAACCGGAGTCTTCCACCATGCCGGTCAGGCGGTAGAGAAACTCGCCCTGATCATCCAGTGGGCCGCCCAGGTCAAAGCCGAGCTTCTTGCGGTCGTTATCGCCGGCGCCCAAGGTCACTTCATGCAACGGCATGGCGGTGGGGCGCTTGCTGACCATATTGACGATACCGCCCGGCTGGTTCTGGCCGTAAAGCACCGAGGCCGGGCCCTTGAGCACTTCGATGCGCTCCAGGGTGTACGGGTCGATTTGCAGCGCGCCGCCGGTGCTGCCACCGCCGTAGGGCAGGTGCAGGCCGTCGAGGTACAGCGGTGTGGGGATGAAGCCACGGGAGGTCGGTTCGTCGAAGATCGTCACGCGGTCGGAGAAGCCACCACCGGTCATGCCGGCGGTGTAACGCAGGGCTTCGGTCACGCTTTGCGAGCCGCGCAGCTTGACTTCGTCCTGGGTGATGACGTTTACGGTTTGCGGTATTTCATTGAGCGGTGTATCGGTTTTGCTGCCCGTACCGGTTCTTTTCGCGACGATCCCATCGACCGCCCCCCACGCCGACTCCTGGGTCCCTGAAATATTGATTGGCGCCAGATCCAGGCCGGCACCGTTGCTGCGGCTCTGCAACGTCACGCTGTTGCCTTGGACGCTATAGGTGATGTGGGTGCCTTGAAGCAACTGGGCCATGGCCGCCGCCGGTTCCAGGTCGCCGCTCACAGCCGTGCTGCGCACGCCGCTGACATCGTTCGGGCTGTAAAGCACTTGCAGGTTGGTCTGGCGACCGAATTCCTGCAAGGCGCTCCCCAGCGCCTGAGCAGGAATGTTGATCGCCACGACTTGTGCGTGGGCATGGCCGATCATCGGCAAGGTGAGCGCCATCGCGCAGAGGGTCGAAAGGTTTGGTCGAAATGAGCGGCGGATTAGCAGAGCCTTGGCGAGAGGGTTAAGTCCGTGCGGTGCGGGCATTGTTCTTCTACTCTTTAAGTGGTGATGAGAACTATTTCCATTAGCTGTAAGTAAGACGTTGAGCTTTTCCAAAACCAGAAAAGCTCAACGGTGTTTTTTACGAATTTTTCTCAATCAGGCAGGTTGGAGCTCGGTGATCACCTCCCCGGCCTCCATCCGCACCAACTGATCCGCCACATCGAAATACCGGTCATCATGAGAAATCACGATGATGGTCTTGCCCAGGCGCTTGAGGTCCGGCAGCAGCTCGGTGTAGAAAATCCGCCGGAAGGTCGGGTCCTGGTCGGCGGCCCATTCGTCGAACACCAGCACAGGGCGTTCTTCCAGCCACGCATTGACCAGCGCCAGGCGCTTGCGCTGGCCGGTGGACAGGTCGGTGGTGGTGAAGGCGCCGTCGCGCACGCTGACCTTGTGGGCGATCTCCAGGCGTTGCAGGTATTTATTGGCGTCGTCCGGGATATGGGTGTCGCCCTGCACGATGTCGTCGAACAGGTAGTAATCGGCAAAAATCGTAGTGAACAACTGGCGATAGTCGTCGCGGGTCACGGCCGTCACCACGTGGTCGTTGAGGCGGATTTCGCCCTGCTGCGGCGCGTACAGGCCCAACAGCAGCTTGATCAGGGTGGTTTTGCCGCAGCCGTTTTCACCGACGATGAACACAATGTCACCCTGGTCGATCTTCAGGTTCACCGGCCCCAGGCGGAACGGCGTGGCGCCTTCCACCGCCGGGAAACTGTAGGACACATTGCTCAGTTCAAGGCTCTGCACTGGCGTTGTTCCGTTGCCCTGGTCGCTGAGCAACAAATGCGGTTCGGGGGAGGAAAACTGTTCCGACAGTTCGGCAATGCGTCGGAAGGCAATCTGCGCGCGGCTGACAATCGGCAGCGTGCCGATCAGATGTTCCAGCGGCCCCTTCATGTACAGCAGCACCAGCACGAAGCCGCTCATCACTGCTTTATCGGCGCTCGGCCACAGCGATTGCAGGGCCAGGGCCAGGCCGATCACCACGAAAAACAACATCGAGCCAAAGGTCTTGGCGATCACAAAGGTATTTACCGAGCGGATCTGTGTGTCGCAGATTTTGTCGGCGGTGTGCTCGATGCCCGAGACGAACATGCGATGCCGGCGCGGGCGATGGATGCGCAGCTCCTTGGCACCTGCGGCGATGGCGTTGTAGTGCTTTTGCAGCTCGTCTTCGGCGTCGCGGGCCTGCATGAACCCTTTGATCCCGCGGCCCCGCGCGATGTACTGGACCACGGTGCCGATCACAATCGCCACGACCATCATCAGAAACATCGGCCACGACAGCATTGCCAGATACCCCATGCAGCCAAGGGTGACCGTGAAAGAAATGGCCAGCGGGGCAAAGGCGAAGGCGAAGTCGCTGATGGTGTCGACGTCGTGGGTCAGTACCGGGATCAGGCGATGGCTGCGGTAGCGTTCGATCTGCTCGATAGGGGCCGAGAGGACTTTTTCGCCCAGCTCCTTGCGCAGCTTGGCGATGATCTTCTGGCCGACGTAGTTGGTGCCGATGTCGGAACAGATGGAGCTGACCAGGGCCAGCAGGCATAACCCGGCGAACACGCCCACCACGGTGTGGCTCAGCCCGCCTTCGGCGTGCAGCACTTGGTTGATGGTCGCCAGCAGCACGGTCACGCTCAGGCCTCCGACCATGCCCAGCAGGATGGCGCCGATGACAATCAGCCGGAAGGGTTTGAGCAGGGTGAACAATTCATTGATCACCCCGCGTTTTGGTTGGCTCATGGAGGTTTCCCTGCTAGATGAAAAGAGCGAAGGCCATCGCGGGGCATTCACCGCATGGGCTGGAGGACGGCGGCACGCCGGTTTGGGGCCCGCCCACCTGTAGAACGATTGGATGGGAGGGGAATTTAGCGATGCTCCGGATGAGCAAAATACCTGTGGCGAGGGAGCAAGCTCCCTCGCCACAGTTGTGTTCGCAGCCCTGGTATTGGCTGTGTTCATGGAATCCAGGATTAAAAAGGCCGGCGCCCAACAAAGCCGGTCTTTTTTGAATCCTCTTCACGAATGATAAGTAAAATCATTCCGGTTTTGGCAGGTGCTGCGTCTTACTTAGGTATGTGGACAAATCGGGTCGGGCAGGACGCTCAGGCACCGGGTTTGTTCAGCAAAGATTTCGCCGTCGTCCAGCCGGATGACCGTGCCCGGGGAGGGGCCGGTCGGCCCCGCACTGACACATTACCCAGGGGCAATCGACCGTGCGGGTTCTCTCGTGCTGGCGAGCGGCGGGCCCTTCGGCCCCATGGACTTTTACTTCTACCAATAATAGAGAGCACGATGTCATCCATTCATGAGTTGAAACCTCTGTTCAAGGCACTCGTCATGTCCCGCGGCCTGCGTTCGCGCCGGGTGTTGACCGGTCTGGGGCTGGTCTGCCTGCTGCCACTCAGCGCTCAGGTGATGGCTGAAGACGTCAGCATCGACATTCCTGCGCAATCGCTGCCCCAGGCACTGCAAGCGTTCGGTCAGCAGACCAACCAACAAGTGATCTACAACGCTGGCGATATGGCCGGGCTGAAAAGCAACCGTGTCAGCGGCAAGATGAGCCCGCAGGCGGCCCTCACCGAATTGCTCAAGGGCACCGGCGTGCGCTACAGCATTGAGGGCAATACCCTGATGCTGCTGCGCGGTTCTGCCACTGGGTCCCTTGAGCTGGGCGCGACCACCGTCAAAGCACAGGAGCTGGCGGCGACGACCGAAGGCAGCAAGTCATACACCAGTAACGCCGTGACCATCGGCAAGGGCACCCATACCATCAAGGAAATTCCTCAGTCGGTCACCGTAATGACACGCAAGCAGATGGATGACCAGAACCTGGTCAACCTCAAGGACGCCGTCAACCAGACTACCGGCATCGTCGGCCTGCAGGGCGTTGGCCAAGGCATGATCCTGTCGTCACGCGGGTTCCAGATCGACGACTGGCAGTACGACGGTGTGCCGATCCCGCGTAACACCTATTCGCTGGGCAACTGGGCGACTCAGGACCTGATCTTCTTCGATCGCCTGGAAATCATGCGCGGCGCCTCCGGCCTGCTGCAAGGCACGGGCAGCCCCGGTGGTGCCGTCAACTTAGTGCGCAAGCGTGGCCAGAACGCACCGACCGTGACCCTGACCGGCAAGGCCGGCTCCTGGGATCACTACGGTCTGCAACTGGACGCCGGCGGCCCGCTGAACCAGGCCGGCAACATCCGCGGTCGCATCGTCGTCGACGAAGACCAGAGCAATTCATTCGTCGACCATGCGTGGAGCAAGACCCATTCGCTATACGGCGCGCTGGACGTCGACCTGAGCGAAGACACCACCCTGGGTTTCGCGGTCAGCCAATCCAACGGCGAATCGCGGGGCAACATTCGCGGCCTGCCACGCTACGCCGATGGCAGGATGCCGGACGTGTCGCGCTCGACCTACACGGGGGCGCGCTGGAACCGCTCCGAAATCGACGTCACCACCCTCTACGCCGATCTGGAGCACCGCTTCAATGAGGACTGGGCGTTCAAGGTCGGCGCGGTGCACATGAGCGAAGACAACCAGGCGAAAAACCAGCGCGTCCAAAGGGGTGGTGGTCTCCTGCCTGATGGCAGCGGCGTGCAATATGCCGACTTCCTGACCGATTTCCAGTCCACGAAGGTCGGTCTCGACATGAACCTGACCGGCAAGTTCGAAGCCTTGTCGATGGAGCAGGAAGTCATGCTGGGCGGCAACTATTCCCAGCTGGAAACCGATGACCGCTACGCCCGTACATTCAACAACACCAGCGACTCCATCTTCGACATTGACAATGACCGTCCGGACATCAGCTACGACAGTTTGATCGCCGCGGGCGGCCAAGGCACCCTCAGCAAATACGATATCCGCCAGAAGGGCGTGTACGGTACCTGGCGCGTCAAGCCGGTGGACGATCTGACGCTGGTGCTGGGTTCCCGGGTCAGCTGGTATGACTACAGCTACAAGTCGAAAACCGAAAACTCAGCCGGTATCACAGGCAACGCGCCAAGCACCGGAACTGAAACCGGAGTGGTCACGCCCTACGCGGGCATCATCTATGACCTGAGCCGCGAATGGGCCGTGTATGCCAGTTATACCGACGTGTTCCAGCCGCAGACCAATCGCGATGCCAACGGTTCGGTGCTCAAGCCGATAGTCGGCACCAACTACGAAGTCGGCCTCAAAGGCGAATTGATGGACGGTCGGGTCAATACCTCCCTGGCAATCTTCCGCTACGACCATGAGAACCGTGCCATCAACGACGGTGGTTCGGGGTGTGGCGGCTCGGGTTGCTCGGTAGCCTCGGGCAAAGTGCGCAGCCAGGGTATCGACGCCGAAATCAGTGGTGAAGTGATAGACAACCTGCAGCTGTTCGCGGGTTACACCTACAACACCACCAAGTACCTGGAGGACCCGGACAATGAAGGGAGTATTTTCAGCACCTGGACGCCGAAACACATGCTGCGCGTGTGGGGCAACTACCAGTTCACCGGCGACTGGAGCCGTGTCAGCACCGGCTTGGGCTTCACCACCCAGAGCCACACGATGGTTTACGACTACGATCGTGAAGTCCCGGGTTACACCGTATGGAACGCCCGCGTCGGCTACCAACTGACGCCGGAAATCGCCTTGGCGGTCAACGCCAACAACCTGTTCGACAAGACGTACATTACGTCCGCCTACAACCAGATCAATGGCAACAACAACTTCGGTGATCCACGCAACCTGATGTTCAGCGTGACGTACAAACCGCAGTTCTGATCCTCGCGAGAGTGAAATAGACCTGCTTTGTGGGTAATGCTGTTCACTTAAGGAAACGGCGCTTTTCGAGACGGGAAAGCACCGTTTTCTTTGCCAAGGTTCCCACTGCGCAATGCCTGCGTTCGGCCAGCGTGGTTAACGGGGCGCCGAGATTAACGTCCGACGCGAGGCGGCCTTATAGCCGACCTGTTCTTGCGGGGGGACTCAATCCAATTGTGGGAGCGGGCTTGCTCGCGAAAGCGGCGGGTCAGTTTGCGAGGAGGTTGGATGTGCCTGCGTCATCGCGAGCAAGCTTTGCTCCCACAGAAGGATTCCGGGTGCACACGGATATTGTGTCTGCTGAAGATCCAATGTGGGAGCGAGCCTGCTCGCGAAGGCGGGGTTAAAGTCGTTGAAGATGGTGGATGTGCCGGCCTCATCGCGAGCAAGCCTTGCTCCCACAGGGGCGCCTACATATCCCGCGCCACCCGAAAACCAATCCAGTCACCGCGATTGCCCGGCACCAGCGCGTTGCGGTTGCCGGAGCGGGAGAACACCGGTGCCTCGCCCCAGTCGTTGCCGCGGATACGCTTGAACTCGCATTTGCCGGTCAGCCAGGCGCTGCCGTCACTCGGGGCGCCGACGTAGTTTTCGTTATAGCAATCGGCCGTCCACTCGTAGACGTTACCGTGCATGTCGTACACGCCGAAGGCGTTGGGCGCGAAGCTGCCGGCCGGGGCGGTGAAGTTGTAGCCGTCGGCCGCGCCATAGGTGTTGGCGTGTTGGGCGATGCTGTATTCCTTGCCCTCGTCGAACGGGAAGGGGAACGGCCCGTTGGTGCCGCCGCGTGCGGCGTACTCGCGCAAAGACTCGCTGACCAGGCGGTATGGCTTGCCGGTTTTTTTCGACAACCAGGCCACGTAAGCGTTGGCCTCTTCGAAATTCATGCACACCGCTGGATGCCGGTCGGTGTATTGCTTGCGCGGGTCACTGCCCTGGTAGTCCGGGATGCCGGCCTTGCACGCGCGACCGGGACGTTTATCGCCGTCGGGCATCGAGTACCCGGTGTCGCGCAGGTAGGCGAACCATTCGCCCTTCAAGACCTGGAAGCGGCTGATCGCCAGCGGTTTGGCGAAGGTCACCGGGTGCATCGGACCTTCGTCGGGCTCGCGTCCCACTTCATCTTCCGGGGTGCCCATCTGAAAGGTGCCTGTGGGCAGCACGACCATTTCCGGGCAGTCCTTGCAGTCGCGAAAGACCTGGCCCGGTTGCGACGCCTGGGCGCCAGAGGGCAGCAGGGCGGCGAGGGCCAGTGTCGGGAATAGCTTCAACGGAAAACTGTTCATCCATCTCTCTCGATAAAGTCAGGTTCAGAGTGTCTTGCCCAGCAAGCCCATGAAGCGATCGATCTCGGCTTCGGTGTTGAGCAGGCTCGGCGCGGTTCGAATGACAGGCCCGGCATCGCGATGCACGGCGTCGGCGATCACCCGGTTTTGCATCAGGTAGGCGGCGATCTCATCGCTCTTGCGACCCTTGACCCGGAAGAAGGTGAAACCGGCCGACACGTCCGGACTAATGGGCGTGACCAGCTCGATTTGCGGCAGCGCCAGCAGCTGTTTTTTCAGGTAGGTATTGAGCGCGTGAATGCGCGCCTGCACCTCGGCCTTACCCAGTTGCAAGTGCAGCTTGAACGCTTCGTCTGCCGCCCAGCGATGTTCGAAGGCGTGGTAGCCGCCGGGCGTCATGGTGGTGGAAAACGCCGTGGCTTCGGAGAAGGTCGGGATGAT
This sequence comes from Pseudomonas sp. Q11, assembly GCF_024494355.1. GTDB lineage: Bacteria > Pseudomonadota > Gammaproteobacteria > Pseudomonadales > Pseudomonadaceae > Aquipseudomonas > Aquipseudomonas hefeiensis. The sequence continues at coordinate 53,106 of NZ_JAKNQY010000025.1, forward strand.
CGGCGTGACGTACTTGAGCTCTTCACTGCGGCTGCACACCAGGCCGGTGCCCCGCGGGCCGAACATCCATTTGTGGGTGCCGGCGATGAAAAAGTCGCAATTCATCGCCGGGAAGCTCAGGTCTTCAACACCGAAGCCGTGCACGCCGTCTACCACGTAGACGATGCGCTGCTCATCGCTGCGGCCCTGGTTGTGCTTGTCCACCAGCGCGCCGATCTTGTCGATCGGCAGCTTCACGCCGCTGCCCGAATGCACCCAGGTCATGCCCAGTACGCGGGTTTGCGGGCGGATGTTGCGGTCAATGGCGCTCAGGATTTCCTCGTGGCTGGCGTTGTGGGCGTTCTCGAACAGTTTGATCTTGCGCACCCGGGTGCCGTCCCGTTGGCTGCGCAAATCAAGGATGGTATGGGTGGCGTAATGTTCGTGGGCGGTGGTGAGAATTTCCTGGTCGGCCCGCACATGGACGCCGCCGTAGATCATCGCCAGGCCTTCGGTGGTGCTGCCGGTGAGGGCGATCTGCGCAGGGTTTGCTTGCAGGTAGCGGCCGGCCCAGAGGCGCACGTTTTCCTCGCGCTTTTCAGTGACGCCCAGGTCCCAGTCCATCAGCAGGCCGGGGTTTTTATCCAGGGCGGCCCGGTGTTTTTCAATGGCGTCATGCACCGGGCGAGGGTGGGTGGTAATCAGGAAATTGGAGAAGTGCAGGTAGTCCGGATCCTGATTGAACAGCGAGCGCAACTGCGCCCATTTGTCCCGGGGCAATGGCGGCAGGGGATCGGCAATGGCCGGGGCGGGAAGATGGGTGGCCAGCGGCAGGCCGGCGGCGAGGATCCCGGCTTGCTTGAGAAAGGTACGGCGCTCATTCATGGCTGGGCGGCCTTGTGGTTCGATGCCACCGGTCGGGCCGACTTCTGGACCTGCTCCCAGACTCGCAAGAAGTTACCGCCCCATAGCTTGGCAATGTCGGCTTCGGAATAGCCGCGGGTCAGCAACTCGGCGGTGACGTTGCGGATATCGCCCACGTCTTCCCAGCCCTTGACGCCGCCGCCTTCGTTGAAGTCCGAGCTGATGCCGACATGGTCGATGCCGATCTTGCGCACGGTGTAATCGATGGCGTCGCCCAGGTCCTTGAGGCTGGCCTTGGGTTCCTCCTCCAGAATGCCGTAGAGCTGGCCGGCGTATTCACCGAATTTCTGTTCCGGCCACGCGGCGATGATCGGATCGCCCGGCATCAGCGCCATGGCCAGGTTGGGCAACGGTGGCAGGTCGAAACGTTGGCGCAGGTCGTTGAGTTTGTCCTGGGTCTTTTGCGTCAGCGGGCGCAGGTATTGGGAGAAACCGACGATCTGCACCACGCCGCCACTGGCCTTGATCAGCTGCATTTCCTTGTCGCTGAGGTTGCGCGGGATATCCACCATCGCCCGAGGCGCGGAATGCGAGGCCACCAAGGGCGTGCGGCTCAGTTGCGCAACTTGCTCCAGGGCCTGGGTCGACATCTGCGACACGTCGATGATCACGCCCAGGTCGTTCAGGCGCGTCACCGCTTGCTTGCCAATCTCCGACAGGCCGCCGAGGGCATCGGGTGAGTCGTTGAAGAACGGCAGTGGGCGGGAGGAGTCGGCCCAGTCGTTGTTGCCGATGTAACTGAAGCCGAACATACGCATGCCGCGCGCCGTCCACAGGTCCAGCAGGCTCAGGTCATGGCCCAGGGGATAGGCGTTGAGCATGCTGATGAAAATCGCGAACTTGCCTTCGCCATGCAGGCGACGCATATCATCCGGGGTATAGGCGATGGCCACCTGGTTGGGAAAGTCGCGGACCATGCCGGTGATGATCTTGAAGCGCACTTCCTGCTGGTTGCGCGCTTCCTCGACGAAGCCGGCGGTGGGTTTGTGCGGCGCGTTGGGGCCGTTCCACAGCTCCGGCCAGCCGAAGATCGTCAGCGCCGCGCCGGACAGGTGTCCGCGATTGGCTTTCACCAGGTCGAACTGGCCGCTACCGTCCTTGTCCGCTTCGTTGCCGGCGGTGCCGAAATCCAGCGGCACGCTGATATGGCTGTCGAAGGACAGCAGGCGTTCGTGCAACTCCCTGGCTTCTTTCATTACCTTGACCGGGTAGCCGGGGTTGTCTCGCCACCAATGGTCCCAGGCCGCGAGGCCGCCACCGACCACCAGTGCAAGGGCCAGGGGCACGCCGATGAAAAGAGCTTTTTTCGAACGTGGTGTTGTCATTGCCGATCTCAGTCAGGTTCGCTGCGGGGGGCTTTGCTATCTGGGGAGAACGAGTGATCGGCGGGGAAATTTAGCTGAGCCTGATGGCCCCATCGCGAGCAAGCTTTGCTCCCACAGGTGACCGTGTTGAATTGCGGTGACTGTGTTGAATTGCACTGTGGGAGCAAAGCTTGCTCGCGAGGCGACCGTGCAGCCGACCAGGCTCTAACGAATGTACCCAGTTCCAATGTGGGAGCGGGCTTGCTCGCGAAGGCGACCGTGCAGTTGACCCGTCTCTGCCGAATGTACCCGGAACCATTGTGGGAGCGAGCCTGCTCGCGATGAGGCCCTCACAGCGCCTATAAATTTGTCAGCCCCCCCATCGTTCTAGCTTGGATAACGCCCACCCCAGGGCCGAACACAGGTAAGGCAATGACGATTTCTCGACGATGGTTCTTGGCGGGCCTGGCGCTGACCGGTGCCGCCGTGCCTGCGGTGTATTACGGGCATCGCGAACTGACCCGGCCGGACCCCACCGTCACCCCCGGCGAGGCCTCGTTCGATGTGGCGGATGTGGAGGGGCAGCGCCGGGCGGATACGCTGCGGGGGATCTGGACCATTCGTTTCACCGGGCGCGATGCCGGTCTCGATGGCTTGCCCCAGGACGATCTGCAAGTGTTCCTCGACATCGGCCACAAGGGCCGTGGCCTGGTGGGTTTCCTCGATACCGCCGAACGCCTGCGTGCGGGGGATGAACCTCGTTATCGGGTGTTGGGGGATTTGGCCGGCACCGACCCGAGGCAACTGAGCTGGCGACTGATCGGTGTCTTGCATGGGGCACCGGACTACGAATTCATCATGACCCTGGACGAGGTCTGGGCCGGCTTCGGCAATGCCGGCACCGCGACCCTCAGCGGTCGCGTGTTGCGCCTGGATCGCCCGCTGGCGCTGCCGGAACTCGACCATCAGTTCATCGCCCGCAAGCTGCCGTTCCCCGAAGCCCGGGAACGCACACCGCTGATCCCGCCGTTGTTGGCCTGGCTGGTGTCGCCGGAGCATCGGCTGTTCCATCAGCTCTGGCACGCCTCGCGGGACAAATGGCACAGCCTGGACGAAGACAAGCGCAACGCCCTGCGTGGCATCGGCTGGCAGCCTGGCCCGCGGGACCATGAACGTGACGCTCGCGGCAAGCGCAAGGATCGCAACGGCTCGGGCGTGGACTTCTTTTTCATGCACCGGCACATGCTCGGCACGGCCCGTTCGTTCCAGCCGCTGCCGTCGTGGCCGCGCTTCCCGTTGCCGCAACCGGAGCTGGAGCGTGATCGCCTGGGCTTTGCCCGGTATTTCGATAACCACGATGGCACGGCGTTGCCGCCCACCTGGCTGGCCAGCGGCGACGAGCAGTACGCCCAATGGGTGAGTGACATCAAGACTGCCGAGACCTATCACAGCAACTTCCAGGTCTGGGAGTCGCGCTACCGCGACCCGCGCTACCTGTCGAAACTGACCCTCGGCCAGTTTGGTTCGGAAGTGGAACTGGGCCTGCATGACTGGCTGCACATGCGCTGGGCTTCGGTGCCTCGCGATCCTTCCAACGGCCACCCGGTGCCCTTCGCCCGCGACCCGGCCGATTTCGCCAAGCGCTGGTACGAACCGGAAAATGACTTTTTGGGCGACCCGTTTTCCTCCCATGTGAACCCGGTGTTCTGGGCCTTCCACGGCTGGATCGACGACCGCCTCGAAGACTGGTTCCGGGCCCACGAACGTTTCCATCCGGGAGAAGTGGGCCGCCTGGAAGTCAACGGCGTGCCCTGGTTCGCCCCCGGCCGCTGGGTAGAAATCGCCGACCCCTGGCTGGGCCCGGTTACCCACGGCTGCAGCACCACACCGGGGCTACAGGCCGGACGCTCGGTGGAGATGGACCCGGAAACCATGAAGCTGGCGCTGCGCATCACCTTCGGCAGCGATGACAAAAAACTCTCCGAGCTGTTTCGCCGCGTGCCGCAACGGCCGTGGTATGCGCGAAATCTTAAATCCAAGCCGGTTTAACTCTTCCTGCCTGGATGGGCACCATTGTGGCGAGAGTTTTATTTGTGGGAGCAAGGCTTGCCCGCGATGAAGGCACCTCGGTCCCTGAAACCGTGTCGTCTGTATCGCGGGCAAGCCTTGCTCCCACAGGGGATAAGTTTCCCTCTCCATCATTTGTCACTTGGCTTGAAGGGAGGGGAACACTTGGCGCGGCACAGCGATGTCCAGCGCACGGTTCGCCAGCAGCTCACTCAGCTCGACCATCTGCTGGATTCCCAGGGCAAAACTCCGGCGCGCGCCGTCCAGATCAAAGGCCAGTTCGTTGGCCATGATATTGGCCGAAGCGAGGGTTTCGCTGAGGTTGGCCAGCAGGCATTCCAGGTCCGCACTCTCTGCAACGGTGAACAACTGGCCCGGTGGTGGAGTGGGTTTTTCAGGCTTGGGGTCGAGGTAGTAGGAGAGGGCGCGGTCGGCGGCTTCGTTGAGTTTTTTGGCATCGTCTTCGGGGGGAATGGGGGTGATCTTGAACATGGTGCAACTCCTAGTATTCATTTTCAGGAGCCGACACCCTCGCTACCAAACGATTGGGTGGCGGCCGTACGCGGGTTGGTAGACCGGAGCACTAGGAACCCGGCGCGCCCGAAGACGCCCTGCGCACGGCCACCATGAAACAGACGCCGAGACAGCATCTGTAGGAGGTGGCGCTTGCGCCTAGTTGACTCGCGGGCTACCAAACCCGATCGCTGAAATCAGCGACCAGGGAACAGTAAAAGTCATGAGCCAAGCGCACAAGCCGGCGGATTCTGGCGCAGTTGTAGGCAATGACGCAAGGCAACGTAGCCTAGCTCGAACGTCCTACATGGCCGGATAAACGAACCACAGCCGAACACCGTTTATGGCTAGAAGATTGATCTGTGGGAGCAAGGCTTGCCCGCGATGCAGGCACCTCGGTCCCCCTGAAACCGTGTCGCCTGCATCGCGGGCAAGCCTTGCTCCCACAGGGATAACCCTGGCCACACTGTATGACTGGGTTTGAGGACGCGGGCGTGGCCTACATCACCCGCCAACCCCCACCCAACGCCTTGTACAACGCCACGCTCGCCTGCACCCGCGCCAATCGCAATTGCACGTTCATGTCCTGGGCGGCGTACAGCGTGCGTTGGGTTTCCAGCACGGTGAGCAGGTCTTCGGCGCCGGCCTGATAACGGCTCTGGGCGATGTCGAATGCGCTCTGGGCGTGGTGAAGTTCTTCGCTTTGCCACTGCCGCTGTTGGTCGAGCCCATGGATGCCGTTCAGGGCTTTTTCGACGTCGGCGAAGCCGTTGATGATGGCGGCGCGGTAGAGCTCCAGCAGTTCCTGCTGGCGCGCGGTGGCTCGGTCGCGTTCGGCGCTCAGGCGGCCGTTGTTGAAGATCGGCGCGGCCAGACCTGCCGTGAGGTTGTAGACGTTGTTGCGCAGCAACTGGTCGGCAATGTCGGCGCCGGTCGCCAGGCTCAGGCCCAGGGTCATGGAGGGCAGCATGGCCGCGCGGGCTACGCTGATGTCGGCCTGGGCGGCGGCGAGGCGGGCTTCGGCGGCGGCGATGTCGGGGCGGCGACTGAGCAGGTCGCTGGGCAGCCCGGCGTTGATGGCGGGCCAGTGCAAACGGTCGAAACTTTCATCGTCGAGTGTGACCGACTGCACCGGTTGCCCCAGCAGCGCCGCCAGGGTGATCAGGGCTTCCTGGGCTTGCTGCTGCACTTGAGGCAATCTGCGCTGTTGGGCCGCCACCAGGCTTTTTTGCTGGGACAACTCCAGGGCTGTAGCACTGCCGGCGTCGTAGCGGGTTTGTACCAGATCGAGCACGCTCTGGGCGTTGGTCAGGTTCAGCTCGGCGATGCGTTGCTGTTCGCGCAGGGACAGCGCCTGGGTGTAGCTGTTGGCGACAGCGCTGAGCAGGGTCAGCTCCACGGTCGCCCGGTCGAACTCACTGGCCGACAGACTGCTCAGTGCGCTGTCCCGGGCCGCCCGTTTGCCGCCCCAGAAATCCAGCTCATAGCTGGCGCTGAGGTGGGCATCGTAATAGTCGATGGTGCGATTGTCCCGATTGACGTCCAGTTGGCTGTAACCCTTGCCGCGCAACAATTCCTGGCGAGTGCCATTGAGCCCGGCCGTGATCTGTGGCAGCAGCGGAGCGCCGGCGATTACCGCGCCGGCCCGGGCCTGGCGTACCCGGGCCATGGCAGCGGCCAGGTCGTGGCTGTCCAGGCGCGCTTGTTCGATCAAGCGGTTCAATTGCGCACTGCCAAATTGCGTCCACCATTGCTGGTTATCGGTTCGAGCAGTGGCGGTGTCGAAACTCTGCCAGGCCGGTGGCGGCTGGATGCCGCTGTCCGGTGCCGGCGCGGGGGTGCCGCAGGCGGCCAGCAACAGGCCGGCGGCCAGGAGGGTCAGGTGCGCTTTCATAGATTGACGTTCATTCACTGGTGAGGGCCGCGACCGGGTCGAGGCGAGCCGCCTTGCGGGCCGGCATGAAACCGAAGACAACGCCGGTGACCAGGGCGCAGCCGAAGGCGCCGAACACCGCCAGCCATTCAAAGGCCACGGCGATCTTGCCCAGCAGCAACGCACCGCCCACCAGCAGGGCCAGGCCGATGCCGGCCAGCCCGCCGACCACGGAGAGCATCACCGCTTCGGTGAGGAACTGGCGCAGGATGTCCCGCTGGCGAGCGCCGGTGGCCATGCGGATGCCGATCTCGCGAGTCCGCTCGCGCACGGTCATGAGCATGATGTTCATCACGCCGATGCCACCCACCAGCAGCGAAATCGCGGCAATGGCACCGAGCATCAGCGACAGTGTGCCCTGGGTGCGCGCCTCGGCCTGAATCATCGCGGCGTTGTTGGTCAGTTCGAAATCCTGCTTGCCGTCGTGCAGGCGCAACAGCGTCCGCGAGACGGCTTGCTCGGCCTGCTTGACCTTGCCGGCGTCCTTGGCAGCGATCACCACGTACTCGGGATGCCGCGTGCCGAACAGCCGCACGCTGGCGGCGGAGTAGGGCACGGCGATGCGGTTGTCGGCGTCCGAATCCCCGGAGCTGGCACCTTTCTCGGCCAGCACACCGACCACTTGGAACGGCACGTTCTCGATCAGGATGTAGCGACCAATGGGGTCGGCGACATCCTTGAGCAGTTTCTGCCGGACCCTGTGGCCGATCACCGCCACTGCCGCCGCGCTGCGTTCATCGGCCTCGCTGAAGTAGCTGCCCTGGGCCACCGGCCAATTGAAGATGGTCGGGAAGTTCGTGTCGTTGCCACCCACGTAGCTGGTGTGGTCGAGGTTGCCGAAGCGCACGCTGGCGTCGGCGCCGTTGACCGGCATGATGCGCTGCACCTCGGGCAGGGCGGCGAGGGCGGTCAGGTCGTGTTCGCTGATGATGCCCTTGGCGGCGCGCGGGGTGGGCGCGGTACCGTTGAGGTAGATGATGTTCGAGCCGAAGGCGCCCATCTGGGCCATGACCTGGCGCTTGCTGCCTTCGCCCACCGCCAGCATCACCACCACCGAGGCCACGCCGATGACAATGCCCAGCAGCGTCAGGGCGGTGCGGAAGCGATTGATCCACATCACCCGCCACGCCGCTTGCACGGCGTCGAACAGTTCGCCTTTCCAGGCGCCGTTGTGTTCGCTGCCGGCGCTCAGGCGCTGGCGCAGGTCCACGGCTTGCAGCGCCTTAGGGTTGGCTGGCACGTCGTGCGGCAAAGAGCCGGCGCTGTCGCTGATGATCAGCCCGTCGCGAATCTCAATAATGCGTTTGGCTCGCGCCGCCACCTCGCGATCGTGGGTGATCAGGATCACCACATGACCCTGGCTCGCCAGTTCGTCGAGCAGCGCCATGACCTCGATGCCGCTCTGACTGTCGAGGGCGCCGGTGGGTTCGTCGGCGAGGATGATGTGGCCGCCGTTCATCAAGGCCCGGGCAATTGACACCCGTTGCTGCTGGCCGCCGGACAGTTGATGAGGGCGGTTGCCGGTGCGGCTGGCCAGACCCAGGCGTTCAAGCAGGGCGCTGGCGCGGGCGTGGCGCTCGGCGGCCGAGGTACCGGCGTAGATGGCCGGCATTTCGACGTTCTCCTGGGCGGTGCCGGAGGGGATCAGGTGATAGCCCTGGAATACAAACCCGAACGCTTCGCGCCGCAGCCAGGCCAGTTCATCACTGCCCAGGCGAGCGACGTCTTCGCCGGCAAACCGGTATTCGCCGCTGGTGGGGCGATCAAGGCAGCCGAGGATGTTCATCAGCGTCGATTTTCCGGAGCCGGACGCCCCGACAATCGCCAGGAATTCCCCTGCGTGAATGGACAAGTCGATGCCGCGCAGCACCTCCACCCGCGGGCTGTCGCCACCGCCGTAGGCCTTGCGAATGTCCCGCAGTTCGATCAGGGGCGTGTCCATTCAACCTCCGCTGCCGACGGCCGGGCCGATCAGCACCCGGTCGCCTTCGCGCAGGCCGTCGAGAATTTCGGTACGCAGCCGATCGCTGACGCCGGTGCGAACAGTGCGCGGCTGGACCTCGCCATTGTCGGCCACCACTTGCACTTGCCCGGCGTTGGCCTGCAACGCGGCGGTGGGAACGGTCAGCACATCGCGTGCCTGGGCGGCCACAAAAAACACCTGGGCGGTCATTTCGGTCATCAGGGCGCGGTCGGCGTTGTCCACATCCAGCAACACGGTGTAGAGCACCACCCGTTCACTGCCACTGCGCCCGCCGGTGAGGCTGCCGCCCTGGCTCGCTTCCAGCGGGCGCGGCGGCACCGGCAGGATCTGGCGCACGGTGCTGCTCCAGCGACGGGCCCCGCCGGCCAGAGTGGTGAAATACGCGGTCATGCCCGGCTTGACGTGGCCGATGTCCGCTTCCGAAACTTCAGCCCAGACGGTCATTGGTGACAGGCGGGCGATGCGCAGGATCAACGGAGTCTGCTGCTGGGCGTTGAGGGTCTGGCCTTCCCGGGCGCCAACGGCGACTACGGTGCCGCTCATGGGCGCGAAAATGCGCGTGTAGCCCAACTCGGCCTCGTCGCTGCGCAGGTTGGCCTGGGCCTGGCGGATCTGGGCCTGGAACATGTCGATGCGCGCCTGGGTCGCCCGCACCTCGGCCCGGGCGGTCTGTACGTCTTCCTCGCGGGTGGCGCCGCCGGCCTTGAGTTGCTGCTGGCGGCGGAATTTCTGCTGTGCCAGGTCGTGCTGGGCTCGTTGTTCCTGGAGCTGGGCCTTGAGGTTTTCAATGGAGAAGCGTCCGGCGTCCAGCTTGGCCTTCTGCGTGGAAGGATCGATCTCAACCAGCAATTGGCCTTCGCGAACTTCGTCGCCGGCTTCTACATGAATCTTGCGGATCTGCCCGGACGCCTGGGCGCCGACGTCCACGTAACGCCGCGGTTGCAGGGTGCCCAGGGCGGTGACGCTGTTTTCGATGTCGCCACGGGTGACGAGGGCGGTGGCCAGGGGGGCGCGGTGCGGCGCGACGGCTTGCCAGGCGGCGAAGGCCACGGCTGGGAGCAGGGCGAAGGTTAAAAGCCAGGCGCGTCGGGTAGGGCGGGGACGTTTCATGCAGGGTTCCGGCCGGTGGTGTCGGGCCCGTTCCATGAGGGGCAGGGACGGGAGGCTGTTCTGGTAGACGAGCGTGCCGAGCGGGAATTTACTGGTGTGAACCACTTGTAGGCGCTGTCGAGCGAAGCGAGGCTGCGATCTTTTCCCGGACACTTGAGCCTCAAGCGAAAGATCAAAAGATCGCAGCCTCGCTTCGCTCGACAGCTCCTACAGAGCCAGCGGGAGCAAGCTCCCTCGCCACAAAAGCAATACCTGGTGCCAGTAGAAATAAACGAATCAGCCTTAATACAAACCAAGGCTTTAAATCTATATGAGAATTACTATAAATTACGCAATGAAATCTGCCACTATCGTGCCATTGCCGATTTCAGGCACGCCGATCTGGCACAGGGATAGCTGTCGCAGCCATTGCGCAGGGGAGTCATGTTGGAAAACTACTATCGCGAGCTGGTGTGTTTCCTGAACGCCAGGCTAGGCAACCGCCAGGCGGCCGAGGATGTAGTGCATGACGCCTATGTGCGGGTGCTTGAGCGCGCCAGTGACACGCCCATCGAGCAGCCCCGGGCATTCTTGTACCGCACCGCGCTGAACCTGGTGATCGACGGGCATCGGCGCAATACCCTGCGCCAGGTCGAATCCCTGGAGGTGCTGGACAGCGAAGAGCGTTTCTTCACGCCATCGCCCCATGCCAGCCTTGACCACGGTGAGCGCCTGGACATGCTCCAGCGCGCCCTGGCCGAATTGCCACCGCTGTGCCGTGAGAGTTTCCTGCTGCGCAAGCTTGAAGGCCTGTCCCACCCGCAAATCGCCGAACGCCTGGGCATTTCCCGGGCGCTGGTGGAAAAGCACATCGTCAACGCCATGAAGCATTGCCGCATTCGCGTGCGGCAGTGGGACGCGCATTAATTCGCCCACGCCGGTCGCATCACGGTAAATTTTTTTTCACTGTCCTCGTTCCTCTCAACAGACGACTTGCCGGCTTGCCAAAGATCGGTCGGGTCACCCAGGCTTTTCGCGCCCTGTTGAGGGCCTCTCCAGAGGACACTGGACATGACACAGGCAATTGCTTCGCCCAACGTTCACGACTTGATCGGTATCGGCTTCGGCCCCTCGAACCTGGCGCTGGCCATCGCGCTGCAGGAACGGGGCCCGGTTCAGGGCGAACTGGATGTGTTGTTTCTCGACAAGCAGGCCGACTACCGCTGGCATGGCAATACCCTGGTGACCCAGAGCGAGTTGCAAATTTCCTTCCTCAAGGATCTGGTGACCCTGCGCAATCCCACCAGCCCTTATTCGTTCGTCAATTACCTCAAGCATCACGGCCGCCTGGTGGACTTCATCAACCTAGGCACGTTCTACCCGTGCCGCATGGAGTACAACGACTACCTGCGCTGGGTGGCCGGGCAGTTCGCCGAGCAGAGCCGCTACGGCGAAGAAGTGCTGCGCATCGAGCCGGTAGTGCACAACCAGCAGGTCGAAGCCCTGCGGGTGATTTCCCGTGACAACCAGGGCGAAGAGTTCCTGCGCACCACCCGTTCGGTGGTGGTCAGTGCTGGCGGTACGCCGCGCATCCCCGAAGCGTTCACTGCCTTCAAGGATGACACACGGGTGTTCCACCATTCCCAGTACCTGGAGCGCATGGCGACCCAGTCGTGCGTGAGCGGCCAGCCGATGAACATCGCTATCATCGGTGGCGGGCAGAGCGCCGCGGAGGCTTTCATCGACCTCAACGACAGCTTCCCTTCGGTGCAGGTCGACATGATCCTGCGCGGCTCGGCCCTCAAGCCAGCCGACGACAGCCCTTTCGTCAACGAAGTGTTTTCGCCGGAGTTCACCGACCTGGTGTTCCAGCAACCCCACAGCGAGCGCGAGCGCTTGGTGAACGAATACCACAACACCAACTATTCGGTGGTGGACATCGACCTGATCGAACGCATCTACGGGATTTTCTATCGTCAGAAAGTCTCGGGCGTGGCCCGCCATGCCTTCCGTACCCTCACCACGGTGGAGAAAGCCACGGCCACCGATGCCGGCGTGGAGCTGGCGGTGCGCAACAACGCCACCGGTGAGCTGACCGTACGCCGTTATGACGCGGTGGTGCTGGCCACCGGTTACGAACGGCAGATGCACCGCACATTGTTGGCGCCACTCGAGCAATACCTGGGGGATTTCGAGGTAGACCGCAACTACAAGTTGATCACCGACGAGCGCTGCAAAGCCGCGATCTACATGCAGGGCTTCTGCCAGGCCAGCCATGGCCTGAGCGATACCTTGCTGTCGATCCTGCCGGTGCGCGCCGATGAGATCGCCGGCTCGCTGTATGAGCACAGCAAGCATCGCGGACAGAGCCGTTCGGTGCGCGACCTGAAGCTGGCCACGGCGTAACCCCAGCCTGTAGGAGCTGTCGAGCGAAGCGAGGCTGCGATCTTTTCTTGAGCGGACAGATCGCAGCCTCGCTTCGCTCGACAGCTCCTACAGCTATCGGCAATCTCGCCAGGAAATTCTTCAGAAACTTCCTACACTCACCTCACGCGTCCTGTCTTTCAGGCAGGCGCGTTGACGGTTCGCTGTTCCCTCGCTTTGGCAGTCTGAACCCATCAGCCGGTCTCCCTGACTTGACGTGAAGTCGGTGGCGTTCCGGACCGACTACGCCAAACGAAACAACCTGATCCAAATGACGCTGTTTTTACGCACAGGCCTGGTGGCGCTGTTGCTGGGCTTATCAAGTGTGGCGCCACCGGTTGGCGCGGCCCCCGAGTCGTTGCAAATACTCGGGCGCTCTAGTGTGAACGACTATTCGGTGTCTCTGGGGGAGGCCGACTGGAACTGGCTACGTCGAAAGGGAACGTTGCTACTGGGCGCCTCGGCGCCGGACTACGCGCCTTTCGGTATCACCGGCAATGGCAGCGACTATGAAGGCATCACCGCCGACTATGCCCAGTTGCTGGGGCAGTTGTTGCACGTCGAGGTGCGGGTGCAGCGATACGCGTCACGGGAGGCGTCGCTCCAGGCGCTGCGCAGCGGTGAGATCGACATGCTCGGCACGGCCAACGGCTTCGAAGCCAGCGACCCGCAGTTGGCGATGTCCCAGGCCTATGCCGATGACCTGCCCACCCTGGTGGCCCGCGTCGCCGATAGCCAGGACTTGCCCCCCGACCTGGCGGGCATGCGGGTGGCGATGCTGTATCACTATTTACCCACGGACACGGTCAAGGCGTTTTATCCGGATGCGGCCTTGCAGTTGTACCCCTCGACCTTGAGTGCTATCGGCGCCGTGGCATTTGGGCAAGCCGATGTTTACCTGGGAGATTCAATCAGCTCCAATTACCTGATCAGCAGGAACTACCTGAACAACGTCCAACTGGCTGATTTCTCCCGCCTGGAAGTGCAGCCGTTCGCCTTTGCGGTCAGCCGTGGGAATGCCCGCCTGCTGCGCATTATCAACGCTGCGCTGCAAACCATTCCCGCCAGTGAACGCATGAGCATCCTGCGGCGCTGGAGCGCGGGCGGCGCAAGCATGCCCGGTCAGCAGCCCCTGCATTTCAGCGTCAAGGAACAGCGTTGGCTGGATGCCCATCCGCGGATCGCGGTGGCCATCAACCAGAACTTCCCGCCACTCACGTTTTTTGATGAACAAGGGCATTTGCGCGGTATCAGCGCTGATGTGCTGGCCAGGATCAGCCTGCGCACCGGCCTGAAGTTCGATATCCAGCGGGGGCACTCGCTTCATGATGTGATCGAGCGCGTCACGACCGGTCGGGCCGACGTACTGGCCGCCGCTCCACCCAGCACCGAGCTTGAGGGGATGTTGCGCTTTACCCGCCCGTACCTGAGCAATCCATTCGTGCTGGTGGCGCCCTCCAAGGGCAAGGTACCGTTGACGTTGGACCAGATGGAGGGCAAACGCCTGGCCCTGATCCGTGGCAACGTGCTGCGTGAGTACCTGCTGGAGCAATTTCCCCGGGTGCACCTGGTGCCGGCTGAAAATGCGGCGGGCGCGATGTCCATGGTCGCCGCCGGCACGGTGGACGGCGCGATCAATTCGCTGATCAGCGCCCGTTATATGATTTCCCGCCAGTACCGCGGCAAACTGCAAATCACCAGTACCGTGGGGACTTTGCCGGCGCGCGTGGCCCTGGCGACTCACCGTGATGCGCCGGAGCTGCATTCGATCCTGGACAAGGCACTGCTGAGCATTTCTCCCGAAGAAATGGACGAGCTGACCAATCGTTGGCGCAGTGAAGTGGTGATCGACGACAGTTACTGGCTGCGCAACCGCACTACTATCGTCCAGGGGTTCGCCATCGCCGCGCTGCTGTTGCTGCTGGCATTGGGGTGGGTCGTGTACCTGCGGCGTTTGCTGGAACAGCTGCGCGTGGCCAAGCAAAGCGCCGATGATGCCAATCGGGCCAAGACCACTTTTTTGGCAACCATGAGCCATGAAATCCGGACACCCATGAACGCGGTGATCGGCATGCTGGAACTGGCCCTGAAGAAAGCCGACCAGGGTGTCATGGACCGGGTCGCCATCGAAGTCGCTTCGGGCGCTGCTCGCGGCCTGCTGGATTTGATCGGTGACATCCTCGACATCGCCCGCATCGAGTCAGGGAGGCTGTCGCTGGCGCCGGAGCGGGCCAACCTGCGGGAACTGATCGAGTCGCTGGCGCGGATTTTTGAAGGCCTTGCCCGACAGAAGCACTTGCACCTGCAGTTGGAACTGGATGCCGCCATCAATCGTGATGTATTGATCGATCCGTTGCGCTTTAAGCAGATCGTGTCGAACCTGCTGAGCAACGCCATCAAGTTCACCGAGAAGGGGCAGGTACGTTTGAGTGTGCGAGCCGAACCAGACGGTGACGCTGAGCATCTGGACATTCGCCTGCGCGTTGAAGACACCGGCTGCGGCATTTCGACTGAGGATCAGCGCCGCTTGTTCAGCCCCTTTACCCAGGCCAGCAATAACACCCAGCCGGCCCGTAGCGGGTCCGGGTTGGGGCTGGTGATCAGCCGCACGCTCTGCGAAATGATGGGGGGCACCCTGACGTTGAGCAGCGTGCCAGGTAAGGGTACGCAGATTGAAATCCTGCTGAGCCTGCCCATGCTCGATGCCTTGGCTCAAACCCCGTCGTCTGAGAGCGAGGCGCTGGTGCCCGTGCGGGCGCTGAACATTCTGGTAGTGGACGACTATCCGGCCAACCGCCTGCTGCTGGCCCAGCAATTGAGCTATCTGGGACATCGCGTCCGGGACGCCGAGGACGGTGTCCAGGGGTTGCGCGTCTGGCGTGCCGAACCATTCGATGTCGTCATCACCGACTGCAACATGCCGGTGATGAGCGGCTACGAACTGGCCCGCGCCATTCGCGACGAAGAGCGGGCCGAAGGCTTGTCGCCGGGGGTGATCCTGGGCTTCACGGCCAATGCCCAGCCCGAGGAAAAGGTCCGCTGTGTCGAGGCTGGAATGGACGATTGCCTGTTCAAGCCCATCAGCCTCAAGGAGCTGAATGCGCACCTGGCTTCGGTCACGCAGGATTGCGTTGCAGTGCCCGATGAACTGGCGCCTGCGCCGGCCACCGACGACATCGACTTGAGCAGCCTTGAACAATTGAGCGCAGGTGACACTGCCTCAATCAAAAAACTGCTGGGGGAACTGGTCAACAGCAATGTCGAAGACCAGGCGAAATTGATGCGTCTGTTCACCCGGCACGACCTGCCCGGGCTGGCGGACCTGGCGCACCGGGTCAAGGGCGGCGCGCTGATCATCAGGGCCCCAGGCCTGATTGCCGCCTGCGAAGCCCTGGAAAGTGCCTGTCGTGGGGGCGACCGGTCGTTGCTCGCCGCCGCCGTGAATGACATGCGCCAAGCCATGGAACACCTGACTGAACGACTGGAGGCTTATGTGGCGGGGGAGCTTGCTCCCGCTGGGCCGCGAAGGGGGCCTATCGGGTCTTCTCATGGATAAGCGAGCCGCGTAGTCATCCCGAAGCTACATGCGAAGTGCCTTTTTCCTCCCTTTTTTGGGATTCGTCCTACAGCGCCTCTCAAAAGCTTCCTCTAGCCTGACGGCCCTTAACGATTGGGATGCCGGTCATGCCGAACAAAGCACTACGTATCATGATTGCCGACACGCAACATGCTCATCGAATGAGGCTTGAGCACCTGTTCAATCAACAGGGTTATTTTCGGATTGCCCCTGTGAGTGGCCTGCAAGAGCTGTTGACGCTGGTGGAGTACGGCAGCGAGCCGTTCGATCTGGTCGTCGTCAATGCCGGCCTGGCGAATGGGGCGCTGGACCTGCACGATTTCATCCTCGACAACCCGCAGCTGCGTCACGCGATGATTTACAACACGCCACGGGGCGGCCTGTCCCCGGTGACTGTCGCGCGTCGACCGGGCATGCACTTGAACCCGGCCCCACTGCCTGACCTGGCTTCATTGGCGAGCCTGATGCAACGGGTCGACCCCCAGGCCAGCGAGTTACCGCGATCCTGGTTCCGCCCCCTCAGGCAAGGCCACGCAGGGTGATGCTGCACCGTTGGTCGGCACTGTCAGACCTGACAGGTGGCCGGGCCTGTCGCTTGTGCAACAGTCCCGAGCAGTCATGGCATCGGCACCGTTTGCATTTACGTGGGGAGCTGCCTTGAAAGACGTATTGATCGTGGATGATCACCCTGTCATACGAGGGGCATTGCGGCTCATTTGCCAGAACGAGGGGTTCACCCGAATCAGGGACGCTGGCGGCGCAGCCGACGCCAGGGCGTTGATCAAGAAAGGGACGCCAGACCTGGTGATTCTGGACCTGGTGATGAACGGATTCGATGGCATGGACCTGTTGGTCTGGATCATGGCCCAGTTCTCTGGGTGCGCTGTGCTGGTGTTCACTTCCCAGGATGCGCAGCACTTCTGCAACCGCTGCATCTCGGCCGGAGCCAGGGGCTTTGTGACCAAGAAAAGCGACCTGAAAGAACTGAACAAGGCCATTCATGCCTTAAAGTCCGGTTACGCCTATTTCCCTCAAATGCCGGTCAGGCTGGATTTTCAACAGCGCACGGAACAGCAGTCCTTGGAAAGTCTCTCGACCCGCGAGCTATCCATTCTGCGAATGCTGGCCATGGGGATGCGCGGCAAGGATATCGCCGAGGCCTTGTTCCTGAGTCCGAAAACCGTTAGCACCTACAAGACCCGTCTGTTGGAGAAGCTCGGCTTGCAATCCTTGGTGGGGCTGTCGGATTTCGCCAAGCGCAATCACCTTTGAATAACACCAGAACCTGTGGGGGACTGTGGTGACTTGCAGTTTTCCCAGGTTCTTCATTGTTCTCCAAATAGAACGCTAAGGCCGGTTTTTGCTGTCTAGTGCTTCAAGGGGGTCGGTTTTAAGCTATGTCCATCAAATCGCAGTACCTGATTTTGGAGACACAGCATGAAAAGCATCATCGGCGTCTACACCAGCCCACGACCCCATTGGGTCGGTGACGGCTTCCCGGTTCGCACGCTGTTTTCCTACGACAATCTGGGCAAGCACATCAGCCCGTTTCTGCTGCTGGACCATGCGGCGCCGACGGAGTTTTCACCCACCACCGAGCGTCGCGGTGTCGGCCAGCACCCTCATCGCGGTTTCGAAACCGTGACCATCGTCTACCAGGGTGAACTGGAACATCGGGATTCCACCGGCAGCGGCGGCAAGATCGGCCCTGGCGACGTGCAATGGATGACCGCCGCTTCGGGGATCATTCACGAGGAGTTCCACTCCGAAGCCTTCGCCCGTCAAGGCGGGTTCATGGAGATGGTCCAGTTGTGGGTCAACCTGCCCGCCAAGGACAAAATGGCCCCGGCCGGCTACCAGACGCTCCTCAAGGGCGACATTCCCAACATCGAGCTGAAGGACAACGCCGGCAGCCTGCGCCTGATTGCCGGCCGCTTCGAGGGGCATCAAGGTCCGGCGAAAACCTTTACGCCCATCGATGTCTGGGACATGCGCTTGAATGCCGGGAAAAACCTGACCCTTGACGTACACGATGGCCATAACACCGCACTGGTGGTGCTGCGCGGCACGGTTCAGGTCAACGGTCGCGAGCGGGTCGAGGCCGGGCAACTGGCCCTGTTCGACCGGGCCGGCGAGCAACTGAACCTGCAAGCCAATCACGACTCGGTGGTGTTGTTGCTCAGTGGCGAGCCCATCGACGAGCCCATCGTTGGCCATGGCCCGTTCGTGATGAACAGCGAGCAGGAGATTCACCAGGCTTTCAACGATTTCCACTCCGGTCGTTTTGGGGCGATGGACGACTGAGGCGAAACCACAGCCACCCCAAAGCAAATGTGGGAGCGGGCTTGCTCGCGAATGCAGCGTGTCAGTCAACGTCTATGTGCCTGATACACCGCGTTCGCGAGCAAGCCCGCTCCCACACTGGTTTGGGGTGATCTCTACAGCGTGTTCAATCTGTGCCAATCTTCGCCCCATGACCTTCCTGGAGCTGTCCCGATGCTGCCTCTGATCTCCGATCACCCACTGCTGAGTGCCCTGGTGTTGCTGGTGCTCGACATTCTGCTGTGGCGGCTGGTCAGTGCAGATCGGACCTATTGGAAAATTGGCGGGCGGCTGTTGATTTTTTCATTGTTCAGCGCGCTGTTGTTCAACGAAGGCCTCAACCCCATGCAACCGGCCCAGTGGGTTGACGACGTACCACGCCACTTGGCGGCCACCGGTTTACAGATTGCCTGGTGGCTGTTCGCCGCACGAACCCTGACGGTGATGATCGGCGCGGCGATGACGCAACGCGTCGGCCATACCGGGCGGTTGTTGCAGGATCTGCTTGGCGCGTTGATCTTTCTGGTCGCCATTATCGCGGCCCTGGCTTATGTGCTGGATTTGCCGGTCAAGGGCGTGCTGGCAACGTCGGGGGCGATGGCGATTATCGTCGGCCTGGCCTTGCAGAGTACCCTCAGTGACGTGTTCTCCGGGATCGTGCTCAACACCACCAAGCCTTATCAAGTCGATGACTGGATTTCCATCGACGGCACCGAAGGCCGGGTCACCGACATCGACTGGCGCGCCACGCGGTTGCAGACCGCCCAGGGCAGCATGGCGGTGATTCCCAACTCCTTGGCGGCCAAGGCCAAGATCATCAACTTCAGCCGGCCCAGCGACGTCCACGGGTTATCCATCAGCATTCCTGTCAGCCCGCATGCGCGGCCACAAAACGTGATCGATGCGCTGGAGCGGGCGATGATCGGCTGCCGTTCGCTGCTTGCCAGCCCGGCACCCTGCGTGACACTCAAGACCACCGGCAGTACCGGGGCGGAATATGAAATCAGCGGGTTCGTAGCGTCCATGGGCCAGAAGCGCGAAGTGCGCAATCAGCTGTTCGACCTGGCGTTCCGGCATTTGCAGGCCTCGGGCGTGAGCCTGTTGTCCACCAGCGAAAGCGCGTCCGCCAATGGCGTGTCGCGGCCCCGTGCGTTGCTGGAAAGCTCGAGTATTTTCTCCACCTTGCGCCAGGATGAGAAAGACACCTTCAGTCAGAACATGACCCTGCAGACCTTCCGCGCTGGCGACATGATCTTGCCGGCCGGGGAGGTCAGCGATCATTTGTTCATCATCGAATCCGGGGTGGTCAGCGTGACCCTGTTTCGTAACGACCAGCCGTTCGAGGCCGGACGCATGGGGCCGGGGGAAGTGATCGGCGAAGCCGGGATCGTTTCCGACCAGCCCGCGTTGGCGAGCTTTTCCGCCAAGACCTTCTGTACCCTTTATCGCATTGAGAAGAGCTACCTCAAACCCTGCCTCGAGGCCCGGCGCGATATCAACGACGCGATGAAAAACCTGCTGGACGTGCGCACGCACCTGGCCCAGAACCTGACCCGCGACGTCCCCAAACCGGTCGCCAAGAAGCGCTTCCTGCAATGGTTGCGCAGCCGGGCCTGAGCAAGTATCAAGGGTGTGCATTTGCCCCCTGTGGCGAGGGAGCTTGCTCCCGCTGGGCCGTGAAGCGGCCCTAAAACCTGCTGAATGCGGTGTGTGTCAGGCATACCGAATCCATCGCTTTACGACTGCTGCGCAGCCGAGCGGGAGCAAGCTCCCTCGCCACAGGGGGCAATCCCTTCCTTCATAGGGTAAACCCGACGTCTGCCTCCATTGGCCCCCCGAACTTCCCAACAATTGGCTATTTGTACCGCGCCACCGGGAGGCTAACGTAGCGCCACACCCAATTGTGCTGGAGTTCATCATGCAACCGCGTATCGATTTCTACACCGCTTCCCCTGAAGCTTACAAAGCCATGCTGGCGTTCGAAACCGCTGCTTCGAAACTGGGCCTGGAAAAATCCCTGGTGGAACTGGTCAAGCTGCGCTCCTCGCAAATCAATGGTTGCGCCTACTGCATCGACATGCACACCGCCGATGCCCGCAAGGACGGTGAAACGGAACGCCGCCTGTATGCCGTGACCGCCTGGCGCGAAGCCCCGTTTTTCACCCCTCGCGAACGCGCCGCGCTGGCCTGGACCGAAGCGCTGACACGCTTGAGCGACACCCATGCACCAGACGCCGACTACGAATTGCTGAACCAGCATTTCACGCCCAAGGAAATGGTCGACCTGACCGTGGCAATCAACGCCATCAATGGCTGGAACCGCTTGGCGGTGGGCTTTCGCAAGATGCCTGAGGCGTGAGTCCAGCGGTTATCAGCCCAGATAGGCCCGCGGTGTGCTACCGGTCATGTGCTTGAAGAACGCGATGAAAGCGCTATCGCTGGCGAAGCCCAGGTCAAAGGCGCTGTAGCTCAGGCTGCGCCCGGTGGCGAGCAGTTCAATGGCGCGCATCAGGCGCCATTGCTGGCGCCACTGTTGATAACCCATGCCGGTTTCCCGTTGAAAGATCCGTCCGATGGTTCGGCCGCTGGCACCGATCTTTTGCTCCAGCACCGCCAATGTTGGTGGCAGGTGGTCCAGGGTTGTGAGCAAAGGCGTGAGGCGTTTGTCCTGAGGCAGCGGTAGCAGCATCGGCTGTTCTGCCGCCTCACGGATTTCGTTCAGACACAACCCCAGCAAGTGCAGGTTGCGACCTTGGGCCCAGTCGCTGTCGAACGCCGCGTCGGTGATCGGCTCGAGTACGGCGTGCAGCAGCGGCGAGACCTCAATGATGCAAACGCGTGAAGGCAGGTCCGCGCACAGCGTCGCCGTCAGGTAGATCGATCGGTAATCCACGCTCTGCTGCATCACCGCCCGATGGGGCGTCAGCGGTGGAATCCAGGCAGCTCGCGACGGTGGCAGCAGGCACAGCTGTTGCGCCAGTGTGATGCGCGCGCAGCCCTGTCGCGTAAATAGCAGTTGCCCGCGTTGATGCTGGTGCAGGCCGGAATCGTGGTGCCCCAGCGTCGCTGCGATGCCGATGACCGGCGCGCTATGACAGTCGGGGTCGAACCGGGCGTGAGCGCCGAGCCAAGCCATAAGTTGTCCGATTTCAAGGATCAGTTGTCAGACTTTGGATAATACGACAGTCCTGTCTTCGTAGACTGCTCGTCGTTTTCCTAACGAGCGTGCTCATGACTTCTCGTCCGTTCCTCGGCCTGGCGATTGCCTTGGTGATGTTTCCGCAAATTGCCCAGACCCTCTATAGCCCTGCATTGGCAGACATCAGCCTGACCTTTGCCGTCAGCGCCGAAATGGCGGCGCAGATGTTGTCCGTATTTTTCCTGGGATTCGCCTTGGGCGTGGTGGTGTGGGGGCGCGTCTGTGACCGCATCGGCCGTAGGCCCGCCATGATGGGTGGGTTGGCGTTGTATGCGCTAGGGACGGTGCTGGGCCTGAACGTCGATACCTTCGACGCATTGCTGGCCGTCCAGGCGCTGGCTGCGTTTGGCGCGGCGGTCGGGTCGGTGGTCACCCAGACGATTCTGCGTGATCGCTACCAGGGCGCAGAACTGGGCAAGGTTTTTTCGATGATTGGCATCGCCCTCGCGGCCAGCCCGGCGATCGGTTTGTCCAGCGGTGCCAGCCTGGTTCGCTTCTTTGGCTATCAAGGCACACTCGGTGGCCTGTTGATGCTGTCGCTGATTCTACTGTTGTGGAGCGCGCGATCCTTGCCCGAGACGCTTGCGGTCCGTGTCCCGCCGCAACCCTTGTTGACGACTCTGTGGCGCATGCTGAAGGACCCGGTCATCTGGCGCTCGTCGTTTTTGGTGGCGGCATTCAACGTCGCCCTGTTCAGCTACTACAACCTCGCTCCGTTCCAGTTCGAACGGCTCGGGTTGAGTCCTGAGCTGTTCGGCTACAGCGGGGTGATTCTGGCGTTGGGTTCGGGTCTGGGGGCGTGGCTGAACAAGCGGCTGCTTGCGCGGGGTTTCGCCGGTAGTCACTTATCGACCTTGGCGGCGATGCTGCTGTTGGTGGGCGGGGTGATCGTTCAGGGCCTGCTCGACACGGGTGGTTTTGTGGCGGCGATGCTTTTGGTCGTGCTCGCTTTTGGCATGGCGATACCCAACGTGCTCGGTGCCGCGCTGGTTCATTACCGTGACTGCCTGGGTACGGCTGGCGCACTGTTCGGATTGTTCTATTACCTGTTGATCGGCGGCGCGTTGATGCTTGCCGCCTGGTCGCAGGCGCTGGGCTGGACCTTGATTGCGTGCGGCACGCTGGCGGTGTGCTTGACGGTGCCGCAGGTCGGGAAACCAATCTGTGATTCAACGTAAAGCCTGTGGGAGCAAAGCTTGCTCGCGATAGCGGTCCAACCGTCCATGCACCATTGACTGACACACCGCCATCGCGAGCAAGCTTTGCTCCCACATAGATTTAATGCTCAGCTTTGAAGCTTCGGACGACAGGCACCGTAATAGGTTTGCTTCGGCTTAATAGGAAGCATTACTATTCACGCCCCGTCCTCACAGCGCAGTGCGATGACCCCCCAGCCGCCCCGCAGACCTGGCTTTTTCGAGCATTACGAAGAGTTGATCGGCACATGGACCCGTCGCCTGCGCAATCGCCAGCAGGCCGAGGACCTGGCCCACGATACTTTCGTGCGGGTGCTCGAGTCCGGTTCGGCCGATGTCCAGCAACCACGGGCCTATTTGCACCAGACGGCGCGCAACATTGCGGTGGATGGCTATCGGCGCGAAGATCGGCGAGGCGCCATGGAGGAGGAGGCGCTCGACCATAGCCAGTCGCTTTCGGGCGACCCGGAGCACTTCATGCACGCGATCCAGCTGGCAGACTCCATCGAAAGGGCGCTTGCCGAGCTGCCGGCCAATTGCCGTACGGTGTTTGTCTGGCAGAAGATCGAAGGTCTGACCCAGGCAGAAATCGCCGAGCGCCTGGGCCTGTCAAAAAACATGGTGGAAAAGTATATGATCCGCACCCTGCGGCATCTGCGCGATCGTCTGGACGGGGCTGGCCAATGATCCGTCGTCATCTTCCACCTGAGCCACAGGACCTTCCATGATGGATAACCGTGAATGCCCGTGCGGACAGAACCGGGTTCGCGACGAGGCGGCGCAGTGGTTCGTGCGTTTGCAAGCCCCCGCCATGAGTGTCGATGAGCGCCAGCGTTACGAGGCCTGGCTGGACGAACACCCTAATCACCGCGACGAAATTCTGCTTCTACAGGGGATCTGGAGCGCCACGGACCTGCTGCCCAAGGAACGGTTGCAAGCGTTGTGCGAACCACCCGCCAAACGTTCCAAGCGTCGACCGCTGCTGCGCTTCGCCGTGGCCGCCGGGCTGCTGGCGGTGGCGGTCGGGCTGGGGTTGTTCAGCGGCTTGGGTGCTTCCAGCGATTACAGCGGTGAATTTGCCACGGCCCTGGGCGAGCGCCGGCATATCGCGCTGCCGGACGGTTCGGTGATCGACCTCAACAGCCGCAGCCGCGTGCGTATTCAGTTCGCCCACCATCAACGGCGCGTGGAACTGGCCGAAGGCGAGGCGTTGTTCCGCGTCGAGCATGACGCCGGCCGGCCGTTTACGGTGGAGGCGGGCAACGGCCGGGTGACGGTGACCGGAACGCGCTTCGATGTGCGCCGCGATACCGACTCAACCCGGGTGGCGGTGGAGCAGGGCAGTGTCAAGGTCCAGGGGCGCGACGCGTCACAGGCCGAGTTCGTCAGCCTCACGGCCGGCCTTGGTACTCGTATCGACGCCCAGGGCAAGGTCGCCGCACCTTATGGCATCAACGCCGATGAACTCACCGCCTGGCGCCACGGCAAGCTGGTGTTCAACAACGCTCTCTTGAGCGAAGTCGCCCGGGAGGTTTCCCGTTATCGCGCTACGCCCCTGCGCATCGGCAGCGCGGCGGTGGGCAACCTGCGCCTGACCAGCGTGTTTCGCGCCGATAACCCCGAGGCGCTGCTCAAGGCTTTGCCGAACATCCTGCCGGTGGCCGTGCGCACCCTGGATGACGGCAGCCAGGAAATAATTGCCCGGTAAATTCAGGTTTTTTTCGAGTTCTTCGTCTTCTTGTCCAACTGCAACTGGTTTGCATTAACAGACGCGTATTCTTGCGATTCAACAGGACAAGGTTCGACGTGAAAACCACCTTCAAAAACAACAACCGCGCCCCCGCCCGCTGGCTGCCGCTGGCCCTGACCCTGGCCGTCAGTGCCGCATTGCCCCAGGCCTTCGCCGATCAGACGGCCACGTCCATTCACATCCAGGCACAACCACTGGGCCCAGCCTTGAGCCAGCTCGGCCAGCAGACCGCTTTGCAAGTGTTCTTCAGCCCGGAGTTGGTGGCCGGCAAGCAAGCCCCGGCGGTGGATGGCAACCTGTCCCCAGAAGCGGCCCTGGGCCAACTGCTGCAAGGCAGCGGCCTGCAATACCAGATCGATGAAGGTTCGGTGACCGTGCTGCCGGCACCCTCGGCGTCCACTGGCGGCCCGCTGGAACTGGGGGCCACCGACATCCAGGTGGTCGGTGACTGGCTTGGCGATGCCAATGCCGAAGTGGTGCAGAACCACGCGGGCGCGCGCACGGTAATCCGCCGCGAAGCGATGGTGGAGCAGGGGGCGATGAACGTCGGCGATGTGCTGCGGCGGGTGCCGGGGGTGCAAGTGCAGGATGCCAATGGCACCGGCGGCAGCGACATCTCCCTGAACGTCGGTGTGCGCGGTCTCACTTCGCGCCTGTCGCCCCGCTCCACAGTGCTGATCGACGGCGTGCCGGCGGCGTTCGCGCCATACGGTCAGCCGCAACTGTCCATGGCGCCGATTTCTGCGGGCAACCTGGACAGCATCGACGTGGTGCGCGGTGCCGGGTCCGTGCGTTACGGGCCGCAGAACGTCGGCGGCGTGATCAACTTCGTGACCCGCGCCATTCCGGAAAAAGCCACCGGTGAAATCGGCACCACCCTGGAAACCTCCCAGCGCGGTGGCTGGAAGCACATCGACACAGCCTTTCTCGGCGGCACGGCCGATAACGGCATGGGCGTTGCGCTCCTGTATTCGGGGGTCAACGGCAATGGCTATCGCCGCAGCAACAACGACAATGACATCGACGACGTCATCCTCAAGACCCATTGGGCGCCCACCGAGGTGGACGACTTCTCCCTGAACTTCCATTACTACGACGCCAAGGCTGACATGCCCGGCGGCCTGACCCAGGCGCAATACGACGCGGACCCGTATCAGTCCGACCGTGACTGGGACAACTTCGCTGGCCGGCGCAAGGACGTGTCGTTCAAGTGGATCCGTGAGATCAGCGACCGCACCCAGGCCGAAGTGCTGACCTATTATTCCGACAGCTACCGTGGCAGCACCATCGCCTCTCGGGACCAGCGCAACCTGGCATCCTACCCGCGCACTTACTACACCTTCGGCATCGAACCGCGGGTGTCCCATGTGTTTGATCTGGGCTCGACCACCCAGGAGGCCAGCGTCGGTTATCGCTACCTCAAGGAAGGCATGCACGAAGAGGCCAGCCGCCTGGCGCTGCGCGATAACCAGCCGGTGGTGCGGCCGGGGTCCGATGGTCACGTCTATCAGGACCGCACTGGCGGCACCGAAGCCCATGCGGTCTATATCGATGACAAGATTGATGTCGGCCAGTGGACCATCACCCCGGGCATCCGCTTCGAACGCATCAGCACCCAATGGCACGACCGCCCGGTGCTCGGCACCGCTGGCAATCCGGTGCAGGAAAAGCGCCGTAGCATCGACAGCAACGAACCGCTGCCAGCCTTGAGTGTGATGTATCACCTGTCCGATGCCTGGAAACTGTTCGCCAACTACGAAACGTCGTTCGGCAGCCTGCAATATTTCCAGCTCGGCCAGGGCGGCGATGGCAACAACACCGCCAACGGCCTGAACCCGGAAAAAGCCAAGACCTACGAGATCGGTACGCGCTACAACGATGACGTGTGGGGCGGGGAAGTGACGCTGTTCTACATCGACTTCGACGACGAGTTGCAGTACATCAGCAACGACGTGGGCTGGACCAACATGGGCGCCACCAAACACCAGGGCCTGGAAGCTTCGGTGCATTACGACATGGCCGCGCTGGACCCGCGCCTGGAAGGCCTGAGCGCCAATGCCGGTTTCACCTACACCCGTGCCACTTATGAAGGCGATATTCCGAGCTTCAAGGGCCGTGACCTGCCGTTCTACTCGCGTCAGGTGGCGAACCTGGGGTTGCGTTATGAGATCAATCGCTGGACTTACAACCTCGATGCCTTCGCCCAGTCCAAGCAACGTTCACCCGGTAACAGCGTGAACCCCGACGGCAGCTTCAGCGACGACTACATCACCGACGGCAGCGCCGATGGACGCTACGGTGACATGCCGGGTTACGTGCTCTGGAATGTGCGCGCTGGCTACGACTTCGGTTCGCAACTATCGAACCTGAAGGTCGGCGCCGGGGTGAAGAACCTGTTCGACCATCAGTACTACACCCGCTCCAGCGACAACAACTCGGGTATCTACGTCGGCGCGCCACGTACGTTTTTTGTGCAGGCGAGTGTAGGGTTCTGATGAACAACCAGGATTGACGCGTACTCCTGTGGCGAGGGGATTTATCCCCGCTGGGCTGCGCAGCAGACCCAAAGCGGCAGACTCAATCTGCCTGACACACCGAGTTGGTGATTTTAGGGCTGCTTCGCAGCCCAACGGGGATAAATCCCCTCGCCACAGATAAATCTCCTTTCCACAGAGAGGGGTGTAACGCCTCAAACCCTCAACACTTTCCCACTGACCGCCACCGCCACCAACGACAGCGCAATCAAGCCGAACGCAAAGCTCAGACTGCTGCCATGGGCGACGAATCCGATCAGCGCCGGGCCTGCGAGGATGCCGGCGTAGCCGATGGTGGTGATGGCCGGTACGGCGATCGCTTCCGGCATCAGCGTCTGTTTGCCGACCGCGGTGTACAACACCGGCACGATGTTCGAACACCCGGCCCCGACCAACGCATACCCCAACAGCGCCGCCTGCCACATTGGCGCCAGCGTTGCCAGCAGGAACCCGGCCGCGGCGGTCGCGCCGCCATAGATAATCACGCGTTTGGCGCCCAGGCGATGCACCACCGAATCTCCCGTCAACCGGCCGACGGTCATGGTCAGCGCGAACGCGGCATAGCCGAGCCCGGCATAGGCGGTTTCCACGCCGCGCTCGGCGGTCAGGAATACCGCGCTCCAGTCCAGTACCGCGCCTTCGGCCAGGAACACGATGAAACACAGGATGCCGATAAACAGCACCACGCCGTGGGGAATGGCAAACGCCGGTCCCGAACTTTCACTGCCATAGGGCAGCAGGTGCGGTGCCGCTTTGAACAGTGCCACCAGCAGCAATGCGTTAACCACCAGCGTCGCGCCCAGCGGCGAAAGGCCGAGACCGAGCAGCGCGCTCACACCGGCCGCGCCAATGATCCCGCCGAGGCTGAACATGCCATGAAAGCCTGACATCATGGTCTTGCCACTGGCCCGCTCGACGATCACCGCCTGCAGGTTGACGGTCGAGTCCACGGTGCCGAGGCCGGCGCCAAACAAAAACAAAGCCGCCACCAGCCAGGGCAGGGACGTCATCGTCGCCAGCAGCGGCAACGCCAGGCAGATCAGAATCGTCCCGCCACTGAGCACCCGCCGGCAGCCAAACCGCGTCGCCAGTGCGCCGGAAATCGGCATCGCCAGAATCGACCCGACCCCAAGGCATAACAACAGCAACCCGAGAGTGCCTTCGTCCAGGTTCGCCCGCACCTTGGCGTAAGGCACCAGCGGCGCCCAGGCCGCGATCCCGACACCGGCGATGAGATAGGCGATGCGTGTGGACATCTGTTCCAGGCGTCCGGGAATGAAGGTTGGCGGAGGAGTAATGGCAGTCATGAAACGTCCTTGGTCTTGCGATGCGATGGTGCGAGCGGGCCTATGCTTGCACATCCACTGACCGCACCGCGACCTCAAGGTGCCGACCGATGCGCATGCGTTGCGGGTAGGCTTTGATGTCATAGCCTTGGCCGGCATAAAGTACCGCTCTTGCTGGCTGATTCCGGGTTTGATCCATGACGCAGTTTTATGATGCACGCGGCAACATCTATGGCGTTGTTTCACCGCAGCAGATTCGTGCCCGCGGCATTGACCTGGCGCCGTCAGCCGCCCAGGCTGCCCAGGCCCGCCAAACCTGGAGCCGCGCCGCGGTGCAGGCCTTCTGTAGTTGGGCACCTGGCCAGGCGCCGCCGGATGCCAAGGCTCATTGCAGCGATGGTTTGTTGATCGGCCCGTTCCAGAGTGAGCCACCTTTCGATCTGTTGATCGTCAACACCGACGGCACCCTGGCCGAGCGCAGTGGCAATGGCTTGACGATTTTCTCCCAGGCGCTCAAAGAGCAAGGCTTGATGCCGGGCGACGGCGAGTGTGTCCTACAGGTTCATCACGACAAGCGTAAAGGCGTGTCACCGCTGCAAACGGCGGTTCGCGTGGCTGAGTTCGAAGGTCTCTCGGGCTTCTGGCTGGACCTTGGTAAACCACGTTTCGGGCCCGGCGCTGTAGGTGCTCAAGACATGGAAAGCGTGCTCGTCAACCAGCGCGAAGTCAGCCGCGTGGCTGCGCTTGATGCTTTGAATCCGGCCTGGGGCAGCAGTCAGTTCGTGAACATTGGCAATCCGCACTGCGTGACCCTGGTGGACAGCGCCGAGACGTTGCCAAGCAACCCGCAGATGCGTGCCCCGGCATTGGCGCACAGCCTGACGCGCATTGCCTATGCACCGCCCTGTGGGTCGGGGGTTCCCTGTCCGGCGGGGGTGAATCTGCAATGGGCCTGGCTCGAGGCCGAAGGGCGAATCGCCGCCCGGGTGTTTGAGCGGGGCGAAGGTCCCACCGCTTCTTCGGGCACCAGTGCCAGTGCGGTGGCTTGCGCTGCGTGGCAAGTGGGTTGGGTGACGGCGGGGGCGGTGAGTGTGGTGATGCCTGGCGGCACTGCACCGATTTTGCTGGAAGAACAGGCGGGTGAGCTGGTGAGGGTCAGGTTGTTTGGTGTAGCACGGGCTGTGTCATAGACGATCTGCGCCGCAGTCAATGACGCCATCGCGAGCAGGCTCGCTCCCACATTCGATCTTCAGCGGGCACAAAAATGCGCGTACGGCCCCGCTCCACTGTGGGAGCGAGCCTGCTCGCGATGACGCAGGCACATCCAGCATCAATGCAACTGAACCACCGCTATCGCGATGACCTCAGCCTGGCTGAACGCCAAACTCCACCACCGGCATCTGCCGCTTCATCAGCACTTCGCCATGGCGAATGGAGTAAAGCGGTAGGCCCTGGCTGCGGATCACTTCGTAGTCACTGTCGGCCGAGAGGATCAGCAGGTTCGCCGGGCGCCCGGGTTCCAGGCCGTAGCGCTCGCCCAGGGCCATGGCCTTGGCGCTGTTGTCGGTGACCAGGTCCAGGGCGCTTTGCAGGTTGCGATAACCCAGCATGTGGCAGATGTGCAGGCCGGCTTCCAGCACCCGCAAGATATTGCCGTTGCCCAGGGGGTACCACGGGTCGACGATGGAGTCCTGGCCGAAGCACACGTTCATCCCTGCTTCGAGCAGTTCATTGACCCGGGTGACGCCGCGGCGTTTAGGGAAGTTATCGAAACGCCCTTGCAGGTGGATGCTTTCGGTGGGACAGGAAACAAAGCTGATGCCCGAGTGCCCGAGCAGGCGAAACAGCTTGGCACAGTAGGCGTTGTCGTAGGAACCCATGGCGGTGGTGTGGCTGGCGGTGACGCGGGCGCCCATGTCGCGGCTGCGGGCTTCTTCGGCCAGCACTTCGAGAAAGCGCGAGTGCGGGTCGTCGGTTTCGTCGCAATGCACGTCCACCAGGCAGCCGGTGCGTTCGGCCAGGTCCATCAGGAATTTCACCGAGCTTACGCCTTGATCCCGGGTGTACTCGAAATGCGGAATGCCGCCCACCACATCGGCGCCCATGCGGATCGCTTCTTCCATCAGCTCGCGGCCGTTGCGGTAGGACTCGATGCCTTCCTGGGGAAACGCGACGATCTGCAGGTCGATCAGGTGACGACTTTCCTCGCGCACTTCAAGCATCGCTTTGAGGGCGGTGAGATCAGGATCGGTGACGTCGACATGGGTGCGCACATGCTGGATGCCGTGGGCGGCCAACGCCTGGATGGTTTTTTTGGCGCGGGCCTTGGTGTCTTCCTGGGTGATGGTGGCCTTGCGTTCGCCCCAGCACTCGATGCCCTCGAACAGCGTCCCGCTCATGTTCCAGCGTGGTTCGCCGGCGGTGAGGGTCGCATCCAGATGAATGTGCGGTTCGACGAAGGGCGGCACTACCAGATTACCGCCGGCGTCGAGGTCTTGCGCACCGAGGCTCGGGGCTTCGGTCTGGCGAGCGATGCTGGCGATCAGGCCGTTTTCCAGGTGCAATTCATGCAAGCCTTCGCGGTTGCGCAGGCGGGCGTTGATGATGTGCATCAAGCGAGTCCTTCTCAAAGATCCTGTAGGGGGGTATCGGCGGCGCGAGTTCCCAATAGGCCGATCAATATCACATACGTTAGCGCGCCGGTGGCGATTCCTACCAGTGGCGCAACCCAAGGTGAATTGAAAGCAGCGAGGGTGCCTGCGCCATACGCAACCAGCCCCGGCCAGTTGAAGGCTGGTAGCTGCGCTTCGGCCAGACGCGGATAGCGGCCGCGCCAGCGGAAGAAGAAATCGGCCATGATCACTCCGCCAATGGGCGGGATCACCGTGCCCAGCAAAATCAGGTAAGGCACCAGCAGATCGTACATGCCCAGCAGGGCCAGCAGCGTGCCGATCGCCGCGCCGCCCAGGGTCACGGTTTTGCGCCGACGGGTGCGCAGCAGGTTGCAGCCGGCCACGGCGAAGTTGTAGATGGTGTTGTCCTGGGTGCTCCAGATGTTGAGCAGCAGCATCGCTATCGCCGCCATGGCGAAGCCTTGCAACAGCAGCACTTCCACCACGTCCGGCTGCTGATAGACGATGGCTCCGTAGGCGCCGATCAATACCATCAAGCCGTTGCCGATGAAGAAGCCGATCAGGCTTGCAAGCACCGCGATCTTCGCCGAGCGGGAAAACCGCGTCCAGTTGGTCGCTTGGGTGGCGCCGCTGACGAACGTGCCGAACACCAGCGTGATGGCGGTGGACCAATCGAGACTGCCCGTTGGCACTATTGCCAGCAAGCCATCGAGGCCGCCGACCTTTACTGTCGCGACCCACATCGACAACATCAGCAGCAACATCATGGCCGGTACGGCGATGTACGACAGGATCTCCAGTCCGCGATAACCAATGTAGGCGGTAACGCAGAACCCCAGGCCGAACAGCACCATCAGCCCCAGCACGGTGCCTTCGTTCAAATCAAAATACTTGCCCAGTACCACTGCCGCCGTCGCCGTGCCCCAGGCGTACCAGCCGATCTGGGTGAAGCCCAGGATCAAGTCGCTGAGCTTGCTGCCCACCTCACCGAAACAGAAGCGACCCATCAGCACCGAATTGAGCCCGCTCTTGAAGGCGATATAACCCAGGCCGGCGGCGTACAGGCCCAGTAGCAGATTGCCAATCACGATGACCGTGAGCATTTCGGCAAAACCGAACGCCACCCCCAGCTTGCCACCGGCAAACATCGTGGCGGTGAAAAAGGTGAAGCCCAGCAGCACCATGGCCGTGGAGGCCAGGCCCTTGCGGGCATGCATCGGGACTTCGCTCAAGGGATAGTCGTTGCCCGGATCGTTTTGAGTCATGTGGAGGTCCTTGCGCAGGAGGGAGATGTCGCAAGCGTGCAGCGCCCGTGCCAAGCGAGTGATCGCGAGGTTATTTATAGCCAATCCGTGGGATTTGGTGAGTGAAGAGAACGAAAGCGGTGCGGTGGTGGTTCAAGTTGGAACACAGGTTCCGCTGCCTATGCGGTTTCCCTGTGGGAGCGAGCAAGCCCGCTCCCACAGGGTAATGCAGCGTTCTTCAGGTCGGGGAGTGCAACGCTAGATACCGCAACACCGCTGCGACGATGGCCTCCGGCGCGTCTTCCTGGACCAAATGCCCGGCATTGGGAACGGGATGAAACTGTGCGCCCGGTATCATCCGTTGCAGCGCACGACCGCGTTCGATGGGGATCCACTGGTCGTCCTCCCCCCACAGGATCTGCGTCGGGCAGCGCACGGTTGAATACAGTGGCTCGACCTCGCGGGTATAGCGTTCGTCCATCTGCGCGATCTGCCGATAGAGCGCGGCCTGGCCGGTCTCGCCCAGCCAGGGCTGCACGTACGGCGCCAGTTCTTCATCCGGGATCTGCCTGTTGATCGCCCCTCGGATATAGGTCGGCACGATGGCCCGCTGAATGTAATCGGGCAGGCCGCTGAACGCCGCTTCATACTGGCGCACATGCTGGACAAAGGGTGAACCCCAGGGCGACAGCGCCACCGGATCGATCAGGGTCAGGCTGCGGTAGTGCCTGCCGTTGAGCAGGTGCGTGCGCAAGGCGGTTGCGCCGCCAAAATCGTGGGCCACCACGTCCGGGCAATCCAGGCCCCAGTGCTCCAGCAACTGCGCGAGCAACTGGTTTTGCACGCCAAGGGAAACATCTGCGTCCGGTTGTGCCGATTGGCCGTAACCCAGCAGGTCAAAGTAATGCACTTTGTGAGTGGCGAAGAACAGCGGGGCGATACGGTGCCACACGTAGGAAGAGAAGGGCGTGCCGTGGACAAACACCAGCGGCGGGCCGTCACCGTGGACGGCGTAGCGGATGCGGTGTCCGTTGAAGTTGTATTCGTGATCCAGGGGCCAGTGGCTCATGGTCGCGTCCTCTTGGCATGTTCGAGCCAAAAAGCATAGACACAAAAAAAGCCAATGCCACAGGTCCCTGTGGCCCGGTTACTCGCCGCGGTAGATGCAACCGCTGGTGCAGGTCTCATGGATGCGAATGGCACTGAGTTCCGGCAACAATGGCTTCAACTGATTCCAGATCCACTTGGCCAGGACTTCGCTGGTGGGGTTTTCCAGGCCGGGGATGTCGTTGAGGTAGTTGTGGTCCAGGCGCTCGTAGAGCGGCTTGAAGATCGCCTTGATCTCCGAGAAGTCCCGAATCCAGCCGGTGTGCGGGTCGATATCGCCGCTCAGGTGAATCGCCACCTTGAATGAGTGGCCGTGCAGGCGGCCGCACTTGTGACCGTCCGGCACGTGGGGCAGGCGGTGGGCGGATTCGAAGGTGAATTCTTTGAAAATTTCCACAGGTTCAGGCTCTTTAAGGTAGCGGTCGCGAGGCAGGCGGCGGAGTTTATCAGTTTGGTTCCGGCGTTGCGCGACCGTGCTGACTAAAGGGTCAGCAAACGCCCGCCCAGCCCACCGTTGGCTGCCAGCTCAAGGAACTCGTCACCGAGCCGGCGGCTTTCGTCCATCGCTGTGCGCCAGTATTTGCGGCGGCTCGTGTCATCGCCCATGAAACGCTTGAAGTCGTTACGGTCCGGCAGTTTGCCGAAGGGCAGGCGCGCCAGGTATTCACGGGACGGCGCCAGCAACAGCACGTTCTGCAGACGCTCGGTATTTCCCCGGCGCCATGGCAGGCCCTTGTCGAACCAGCCAGGAATGACCCGGTCGGTAAAGTGTGGATACAACACGATGTCCTCGCCGCTGTAGGGCAGGTCCAGGTGGTAGTCCAACAGGCCGCCGTCGCGGTAGGTGCCGGCACCCGCCCCGGGCAGGTCACGCACGCCCTCCATCACCATCGGGATCGAGCCCGATGCCAGCAGCGCCTGGCGCAGATTGCCGGCCTCCAGCGGGACGAAGCGTGACGGAAAGTCGTTCAACGGGTGCAACGGCGGCGCCCGGCGTGGGTCGTGGACGATCAGCCGCTCGAAATGCCGCGACAGGCGCGCTCGGCCTCGCAGGTTGTCAGCGATCACCGACGACAATCCCAGGCCGAGGCGCCCGCGATGATCCTGGGCCAGCAAGCCGTGACTTTTGACCACCATGATGTTGAGCCGGTAATGCGGGTTGTCGAGGATCGACATGTCCCGGCCCTGGAGCAGATCATCGAGCATGCGCTGCGAACTCTGGCTGACCCCGGCCATCGTCACGCCTTTGGCAAAGCTTTGCTCGTTGTACAGCGTGCCCAGGCGCCGGATCCCCTCGGCGGCATCCGGCAGGCAGGCGCTGGCGAAGCGCCAGGAGCCGACCGAAGCACCGATCAGCGAGCGCTCCCGGGGCGCGGCGGGCAGCCACTCGCCGAACAGCGCCAGGTCCAGCCCCTGAATGCCCAAGGCCTTGGGGCCACCGGCGGCGCCCGGCAGAATGCCGACATCGGCTGCGTTCAGGCCAGCCTGGCGAATGCGTGCCAGAGCATGAGGGCCGGCTTTGAGGGTCAGGGCGGGGAACTTGATGTGGATGGCGGTCATACCGGTCTCGAATGGTGCAACGAATAATTTAACGACATCAACCCCTGTGGGAGCGAGCCTGCAAGGGGTTGTGGTTCAATGATGGCAATTCAGTTTCAGTTAAGTTCGCCCCGATACAGTTCCCCGGTGAAGATTACAAAAAAGGAGACAATCCATGAACCGCCTGACTGCCTTTTTCATCGCGACCCTGATGGCCATCAGTGGCCTGGCCAGCGCACGAGACCTTACGACCGACGAAGCCAAAAAACTGCAGGACGCTGGTACCATCCTGTCCGTCGAAAAACTCAATGCCACCGTCTTGTCCAAACACCCTGGCGCTACCTTGACCGATACCGAGATGGAACAAGAGTACGGCAAGTACATCTATCAAGTGGAGCTGCGCGATGCCCAGGGCGTTGAGTGGGAACTTGAATTGGACGCGGTTGACGGCAAGGTGCTCAAGAATCATCAGGATCTGTAATGACGCTTAATTTATGCCCCCGCAGCCGTTGGGCGCTGGCGCTGCTGGTGTTCTGTTCGCTGGCCGTTGCCCGCGACCTGGATCAGGATGAGGCCCTGCAATTGCGGCAGCAGGGCGTGATCCTGCCTCTGGAGCACTTGCTGCAACAGGCGCTGGATCGCCACCCCGGCGCCAAACTGCTGGAGGCTGAGCTGGAAGAAAAACACGGCGTCTATATTTATGAAGTCGAGTTGCTGGCTACCGACGGCGTCGTGCGCGAACTGGACCTGGAGGCCGCGACCGGCCGTTTACTCAAAGATAAGGAAGACTGATGCGCCTGCTTCTGGTGGAAGATCATGTTCCCCTGGCCGACGAAGTGATGGCCGGGCTGACGCGGCAGGGTTACGCCGTCGACTGGCTCGCCGATGGTCGCGACGCGGTTTATCAGGGCAGCAGCGAGCCTTATGACCTGATCATCCTCGATCTCGGTTTGCCGGGTGTGCCGGGGCTGGAAGTGTTGGCCCAATGGCGCGCCGGCGGGCTGAGCACGCCTGTGCTGATCCTGACCGCCCGCGGTTCCTGGGCCGAACGCATCGAGGGCCTCAAGGCCGGGGCCGACGATTACCTGACCAAACCCTTTCACCCCGAAGAGCTGCACCTGCGGATCCAGGCGCTGCTGCGCCGCTCCCATGGCCAGGCCAACCAGCCGACGCTCCAGGCGGCCGGGCTGCATCTGGATGAAGGTCGCCAGTGTGTGAGCCGCGACGGCACCGAAATCCAACTGACCGCGGCCGAGTTTCGCCTGCTGCGCTACTTCATGCTTCATCCCGAGCAGATTCTTTCCAAAAGTCATCTTGCCGAACACCTGTATGACGGTGAAACCGAGCGCGATTCCAATGTGCTGGAAGTCCATGTCAATCACTTGCGGCGCAAGCTGGGCCGCAGCGTGATCGAAACCCGTCGCGGCCAGGGTTACCTGTTCGGCGGGCAGGCGCAGTGAGATCGATCCAGCGGCGCCTGAGCCTTGGCCTGATTGGTGTAATGGTGGTGGTCGGCCTGGTCCTGGCGCAGACCAGTCTGTGGCTGTTCGAGCTGGGTTTGCAGCGGTATCTGGAGGCGGGGCTGCGCAACGACAGCGAGAACCTGCTGGTCGCCCTGGTGCGTGGTCCGCAAGGCCTGCAACTGGATGAACGACGCTTGTCGCCGGCCTATCTGCGACCGTTTTCCGGGCATTATTTCCGCATTGATTTTGCCGATACGCATTGGCGCTCTCGCTCCCTGTGGGACCAGGAGTTGCCCCGTCTCGACCATCCGGGGCTGCACAGCAACCTGCAATTGGGGCCTGACGGTCAGAAACTGCTGGTACTGCGCACCGACTATCGGCGTCTGGGCCAGGCGATTTCCATCAGCGTGGCCCAGGATTACACACCCGTGCGGGACAGTTTCCTGCGCATGCAGCAGATCGGTCTCGGTCTCGGGGTGGCGGGGCTGCTGCTGATTCTGTTGTTGCAACGCATTACGGTGCACCGCGCGTTGCGCCCGCTGGACAAAGCCCGGGAGCAGATCGCCCAATTGCAGCGCGGGCAACGTTCGCAACTCGATGAACAGGTGCCCCGGGAACTGGAACCGCTGGTGGCGCAGATCAACCATTTGCTGGCCCATACCGAAGACAGCCTCAAACGTTCGCGCAACGCCCTGGGCAACCTGGGGCACGCCCTGAAAACTCCGCTGGCGGTGCTGCAAAGCCTGGCCTCGAATGAAAAACTCGATCCTTACCCCGAGCTGCGCAAGCTGTTGCTCGAACAGCTGGAGCAGGTCCGTCAGCGCCTGAACCGCGAACTCAACCGCGCCCGACTGTCCGGCGATGCCTTGCCCGGCGCCCATCTTGACTGCGACGCGGAACTGCCGGCGCTGCTGGCCACGCTGAACATGATCCATGGTGAGCACTTGCACTTGGCTTATGTCGCACCGCCCGGCCTGCACCTGCCCTGGGATCGTGAAGACCTGCTGGAGCTGCTGGGCAACCTGCTGGACAACGCCTGTAAATGGGCCGACGCGCAAGTGCGCCTGACCGTGACCGAGACGGCCGAGGAGTTCAGCCTGGCGGTGGAGGATGATG
The DNA here is from genome assembly GCF_024494355.1 of Pseudomonas sp. Q11. GTDB lineage: Bacteria > Pseudomonadota > Gammaproteobacteria > Pseudomonadales > Pseudomonadaceae > Aquipseudomonas > Aquipseudomonas hefeiensis. The sequence continues at coordinate 90,289 of NZ_JAKNQY010000025.1, forward strand.
GGCCAGGCATTCCCGCAGACCGCCGCGATCAGGTCTTCAGCCGGGGCACGCGGCTCGATGAGCAGACCGACGGCCACGGCCTGGGGCTGGGCATCGTGCGGGACATCGTCGACACCTGGGGCGGGACGCTGGCGCTGGGCGATAGCGAATGGGGCGGGCTGAAGGTCACGATCGGATTGCCCAAACGCTGATCTCTCATTCGCTCGTAGCCCCTGTGGGAGCGAGCCTGCTCGCGATAGCGCCGGTTCAGTCACATCAATACCGGCTGACAGATCGCCATCGCGAGCAGGCTCGCTCCCACATTGGTTTTGGGGCTGGACTCAAGATATCGGTGGACCCCGCTCCCACAGGTGGATCGGCTGCGGATATAAAACCCGCCGCATGACCCTTGCAGCTTCTCGCCGCTTCCTGCAAAGTCGCGACCTTTTTGTCCGGTGGCTCTCCATCGCTGTGCTTTGAGGTAATGATGATAAATGCAGTAATTGCCGCGGTTGGCGTGATGCTGGTGCTTAGTCTGTCCCGCGTGCATGTGGTGATAGCGCTGATTATCGGTGCTCTGGTGGGCGGCCTGACTGGCGGACTGGGCATCGACGCCACGCTCAAGGCGTTCAATGCGGGCCTCGGGGGCGGGGCAACGGTGGCCTTGTCCTACGCCTTGCTTGGCGCTTTCGCCGTCGCGATTGCCAAGTCCGGCATGGCTCACGCCCTGGCCGACAAAGCCTTGGCCATGGTGGATCGCCAGGACGTCGCCGGTGGCTCGGCGGTCAAATGGGTCCTGATCGGCTTGCTGGGAACGGTAGCGGTCGCCTCCCAGAATATTCTGCCGATCCATATCGCCTTCATCCCGCTGTTGGTACCGCCGCTTCTTTATGTGCTGACCAAGCTGCAGCTGGACCGTCGGTTGATCGCCTGCGTCATGACTTTTGGCTTGATCACGCCCTACATGTTCCTGCCTGTGGGCTTTGGCAATATCTTTCTCAACGAGATCCTGCTGGCCAACGTCGCCCGCAGCGGCGTGGACGTCAGTGGCATCAACATCACCCACGCCATGGGCATTCCGGCGCTGGGCATGGTGTTTGGCTTGGTCATGGCGTTTTTCACGTACCGCAAAAAACGCGTCTACGACCTGAAAACAATCGCCAGGGCCGAACAGGTAACCGTGCGCTATAACCCGTTGAGCCTGTTGGTGGCGGGGCTGGCGATCGCGGCGGCGTTTGCCATTCAACTCCTGCTGGATTCGATGATCATCGGTGCCCTGGTCGGGTTCCTGATTTTTTCGGTATCGGGGGTGGTGCGCTGGCGCGAAACCGACGACCTGTTCACCGAAGGCATGAAGATGATGGCGATGATCGGTTTCATCATGATCGCCGCCTCAGGCTTTGCCGAAGTGATGAAGGCTACAGGTGAAGTCCAGAGCCTGGTGGAAACCTCGGCGACCTGGATCGGCCATAACAAGGGCATCGGCGCACTGCTGATGTTGTTGGTGGGCTTGCTGGTGACCATGGGCATCGGTTCATCGTTCTCCACGGTGCCGATCCTGGCGACGATTTTCGTGCCGTTGTGCCTGCAACTGGGCTTCAGCCCGCTGGCGATCGTTTGCATTGTCGGCACCGCCGGCGCTCTGGGCGATGCCGGCTCGCCCGCTTCGGACTCGACCCTGGGCCCGACCTCCGGCCTGAACATCGATGGCCAGCACCATCACATCTGGGACACCGTGGTTCCGACCTTCATCCATTACAACCTGCCGCTGCTGGTGTTTGGCTGGGTCGCGGCGATGGTGTTGTAACCCGGGACCGAGTCACCTTCATCGCGAGCAGGCTCGCTCCCACATTGGATCTTCTGTGAACACGAAACCCGTGAACTCTTCTGATCCCTGTGGAAGCGAGCCTGCTCGCGATAGGGCCCTCAATTCAGCACCTCTTTAGCTGACCACTCGCGAAAGCCCCCTCACCTTGTCCTACAGTTTTCCCGCGCCGTGCCGTTAACACAGTTAACCACGCCATAAAACCGACAAGAGTGAACAGTATGCGCCTGAGCCTGAAGGCTAAAGTTCTGTCCCTGGCAATACTGCCTGTATTGCTGTCCGCCGTTATCATCAGCCTGACCACGGCCTTCATTCTGAAGGAACAGGCCGGCAAAGAGGTCCAGCAAACCCGCGAACGCCTGCTCCGCGATGCCAAGGCTACGCTGCAGAACTACGTAGCGGTGGGGCTTACCGCCATCAAGCCGTTGTACGATGCGTCGGCACCCGGGGATAACGCCGCGCGGGCCGAGGCGATCAAGCTGCTGTCGAACGTCACCTACGGCAAGGACGGCTACTTCTTCGGTTACGATTCGGAGACTGTTCGTCTGTTCAAGGCCGACAGCCCCGACGGCGTGGGCAAAAACTTCAAGGACAACCGTGATCCCAACGGTGTCTATGTCAACCGTGACCTGGTGAAAGTCGCCAAGGACGGGACCCACTATCTGGAATACAGCTCTCCACTGCCAAACAGTAAAGAACTGGTGCCAAAGCTCGGCTACACCGACTACCTGCCCAAGTGGGACATGGCGGTCGGCAGCTCGGTCAACCTGGACGGCATTGAAGCTCAGGTAGCACTGGTTGAGGGCAAGGTTCAAGAACGTCTGCAAGGCGTTCTGCTGAGCATTGTGGGTATCGCTGTCGTGGTATTGCTGGTGATTGCGGTGGTGGGCATGTTGCTGGCCAATGCCATCCTGCGGCCGCTGCACCTGATGAAAGACAACCTCGATGACATCGCGGCGGGCGAGGGCGACCTGACCCGACGCCTGGCGATCACCAGCCAGGACGAACTCGGCCAACTGGCCGGCTCGTTCAACCGATTTGTCGACAAGATTCACGGTCTGGTCCGGCAGATCACTGAAATGACTTCGCAACTGACTGGGCTGGTGGCGCAGGTTTCCGAGCAGGCGCAGCGCTCCGAGCAGGCCATGGAGCGTCAGCGTCACGAAACCGACCAGGTCGCCACGGCGATCAACGAAATGTCTTCGGCGGCCCAGGAAGTGGCTCGCAGTGCCCAAGGCGCCGCCGTCGCGGCCCAGCAGACCGACGAGGAAGGCCAGTCCGCCAAGCGTGTGGTGGCCGGCAGCATCCAGCAGATTCATGCCTTGGTGAACGATATTCGCAGCAGCGGCGTGTCCCTAGACAGCTTGCAACAGGACGTGGCTTCGATTGTCAGCGTACTGGGAGTGATTCGCTCGATCGCCGAGCAGACCAACCTGTTGGCGCTGAACGCCGCCATCGAGGCCGCTCGTGCCGGGGAAGCGGGACGCGGTTTTGCCGTGGTGGCTGATGAAGTGCGGGCCTTGGCCAGCCGGACTCAGCAAAGTACCCAGGAAATCCAGGGCATGATTGATCGCCTGCAATCGGGCACCCACGCGGCGGTGGAAGCGATGCGCCGTTCCAGCGAAGCGGGCGATGGCACGTCAGTGCAGGCCAACGAGGCGGGGGCGTCCCTGGACACCATGGCGCAGTTGATCGGCACCATCAACTCGATGAACGCCCAGATCGCCAGCGCTGCTGAAGAACAGACCGCCGTGGCCGAAGAAATCAACCGCAGCGTGCACCAGATCGCCGTGGCGGTGGACAGTGTCGCCGACGAAACCCAACTCGGTGCCCAGACCTCCCGCAGCCTCGCCGACCTGGGCCAGCGCCTGGGCAAACTGGTGGGGCAGTTCCGCATCTGACCTGTGCAGCAGGAGCTGCCGAAGGCTGCGATCTTTCGCTCTCGATCCGGATATTTCGCCTGGGCAACCGGGCCCTATCGGGAAAAGAGGATCGCAGCCTTCGGCAGTTCCTGCCGGACGCAGGCAAACACCACCTTGTGGGAGCGAGCCTGCTCGCGATGGCGGTAGATCAGTCAATGACGATGTTGACTGTGAAGGCGCTATCGCGAGCAGGCTCGCTCCCACAGTTGTTTGGCGGTGTCTGCATTAATCGGGAACGTCTTTCGGGCCCGTGCAGGCGCTATGCCTCTCGAACATCGCGCATCAACAACCCGAACCGCAGATCCACCGCATCGGGAATCGGCACGTACACCACATGCCCGTCTCCCGGTGCCACGTCGATGCCCTGGCCGTTGGCGTTCTGCAACTGATGCAGGTCGAAGTGAAAGTTGCCCTTGGGGGTCATCAATTCCATGTGATCGCCCAGGCCAAAGCGGTTCTTGACCCGGACTTCGGCCAGACGCTCGCGCCGCTGGCCGGTCAGTTCGCCGACGAACTGCTGGCGCTCCGACACCGAACTGCCGTTCTGATAGTTCTGGTACTCATCATGAACATGCCGCCGTAGAAAGCCCTCGGTGTATCCGCGCTGGGCCAGGGATTCGAGATCGGCCATCAGACTGCGATCGAACTCCCGGCCGGCCACGGCGTCGTCGATGGCCCGGCGATACACCTGGGTGGTGCGTGCGCAATAAAAGTGCGACTTGGTCCGGCCTTCGATCTTCAAGGAATGCACGCCCATGCGGGCAAGCCGTTCCACGTGTTGCACGGCCCGCAGATCCTTGGCGTTCATGATGTAGGTGCCGTGCTCGTCCTCGAAGGCCGGCATCAACTCCTCCGGACGGTTCGCTTCCTGGAGCAGGAATACCTGGTCGGTGGGCGCGCCGAGGCCCAGGGTCGGTTCGGCTGGCCAGGTTTGCACGATATCGCCCGCCGCGTTTTCCTGCGCCGGTTGCGCCGAATATTTCCAGCGACAGGCGTTGGTGCAACTGCCCTGGTTGGCGTCGCGCCGGTTCAGGTAGCCCGACAGCAGGCAGCGTCCCGAATAAGCCATGCACAGCGCCCCATGGACGAACACCTCCAGTTCCATGGCCGGCACCTGCTCACGGATTTCGGCGATTTCCTCCAGGGACAGCTCCCGGGACAGGATGATGCGGCTCAAGCCCTGCTGTTGCCAGAACTCGACGCTTGCCCAGTTCACCGTGTTGGCCTGCACCGACAGATGAATCGGCATCTGCGGGAAATGTCGGCGTACCAGCATGATCAAGCCGGGGTCGGACATGATCAGCGCATCCGGCGCCATGGCGATCACAGGTTCCAGGTCCTTGAGGAAGGTGCGCAGCTTGGCGTTGTGGGGGGCAATGTTCACCACCACATAGAAACGCTTCCCCAGGGCCTGGGCCTCGCCTATGCCCAAGGCCAGGTTGGCGTGGTCGAATTCGTTGTTGCGCACGCGCAGGCTGTAGCGCGGTTGGCCGGCGTACACCGCGTCGGCACCGTAGGCGAAGGCATAGCGCATGTTTTTCAGGGTGCCGGCGGGGGCGAGCAGTTCGGGGGCAACGAAGGGCATGGTGGCGTCGGATCGCAAAAAGCGCCGAGCGTACGTCACGACGCTCCAGGCGCAATTGATCTGGATCAACACAGGGAGCGAAGGCGAAGGCACTCCGGCGAATCCTGGCTGACTAACGTTTATCGCGCCAAGGATATGGAAAGGAAATGAACCGAAAGAGCCTGCAAGACAAGTCCCAGATGCTGCTGTTGATTCTGGTCACCATCGCTTTCATCTGGATTCTCCTGCCGTTTTATGGCGCCGTGTTCTGGGCAGTGATCCTGGGGATCGTCTTTGCGCCGATGCAGCGCCGCCTGCAATTGAAACTCGGCTGGCAGCGCAACCTCACGTCGCTGCTGACATTGAGTATTTGCGTGGTGATCGCGATCTTGCCGGTGATCGTCATCAGTACGTTGCTGGTCCAGGAAGGGGCGGCGTTATACAAGAGCCTGGAAAGCGGAGAGTTGGACATTGCCGATTACCTGGCCCGTTTCCGGGACGCCTTGCCGCCTTACTTCCAGAGCCTGCTCGACCGTTTCGGCCTGGGTAACCTGAACGGGCTGCGAGAGCGGATCGTCAAAGGCGCGATGCAAGGCAGCGAATTCTTCGCCACCCAGGCGTTCAGCTTCGGCCAAGGCACGTTTCAATTCTTGGTGAGCTTCTTTGTCATGATTTATCTGCTGTTCTTTTTCCTGCGTGACGGCCCTGAGTTGGTGCGCAAGGTGCGCACCGCCGTTCCACTGGCTGAGTACCAGAAGCGTCGCTTGCAGTTGAAATTCAACCGGGTTGTGCGGGCCACCGTAAAGGGTAATCTGCTGGTGGCCATCACCCAAGGGGCGCTGGGTGGGCTGATTTTCTGGATCCTGGGAATTCCGACGGTATTGCTCTGGGCGGTGCTGATGGCCTTTCTATCGCTGTTGCCGGCCGTGGGCGCGGGCCTTGTCTGGGCGCCGGTGGCCTTGTATTTCCTGCTCTCGGGGGCCGTTTGGCAGGGCGTGGTATTGACCCTGTTCGGGATATTCGTCATTGGTCTGGTGGACAATTTCCTGCGTCCGATCCTGGTGGGCAAGGATACGAAGATGCCTGACTACATGGTGCTGGTCTCGACTTTGGGCGGGCTGGCGGTATTCGGGCTGAACGGATTTGTGATCGGCCCGCTGATCGCCGCGCTGTTCATGTCGTGTTGGGCGCTGTTCGTCGAAAGCAAGCCGCGGGTGCGACTGCCTTAGGCCGTCAGCAGATAAGGGCCGATGCGCTGTGACATGGCCTGGGCGGCGGGCAGTGAAGTCAGCGGACCGCTGATGGTGACGCCGTCCTGCACCAGATACCAGCAGGCCAACAGACCCCGCTCTCTGAGCGGGGCGGGTACGGCGCTGCCAATGACAGACATGATTTGAACCTTGGGCATGGGAAACCTCCATCAATCGATGGGGTTACCTTACGACTCAGTGGGGATGAGGAAAAATCAACTGCTTCAATAGTAGGAATCGATGCCGCTCAATCGACGACCAGATCGAGCATGTGCACCACTTCCTGCTCGTTGAGTACGCCCTTGCGCACCAGATTTTCCGCCAGCAGCGAAAGGAACTTGGCGCTGCGGTGGCCTTCCAGGTGCTTGAGTTCAGTCAGCGCGTTGTACACCTTGCTGGAGGTACACAGATCGATGTTGCGATGGGGATTCTGCGTGGGCATACCTTCGTCCTTGTTGTTATGGAGATGTTGTAGGCGGACAACGCTAGTTTGCGGCGTTGCCATGACACATGCGTGACAGTCGGGCCTGACAAATTCAAGCAGGATTCAGACCATGATGCCTGTTCGGGCCGGACTGATTGTTCCGGCAACGACATCGGCAGGCTTTTTCAATCATCAACACTTTTTTTGCCCACAAAAAAGCCCCTGAATCTTTCAATTCAGGGGCTTGATTTGCTGCTGTCTGGCTCCACGACCTGGACTCGAACCAGGGACCCAGTGATTAACAGTCACTTGCTCTACCAACTGAGCTATCGCGGAATGACGCGTATGTTACTGATTGGAAAAGAGAAGTCAAGCTTCTCTTGCCGGCCGGCGCGTTCCTCGGGTCCGTTGGCGATTAATCGGTGATTAGCGGTTACCGCAAAGGCGGGAGAGGGCTACCATGGGCCCCCGGAAGTGGCTGGACGCGCTGCCGGCCATTCGCCAAACAAAGGTTTGCGCCATGAATCATCTGTTACCGCTTCACACAGGCAGCCACACCGAGGTGCGCCTATGAGCACCGCCCAGATCAGCTTGCCCAAGGGCGTGGGGCCGCACGCCGAGAAACTCTACGACGCCATCACCCAGGCCAGTACGGCCGATGAACTGAACCGTGCTGGCGGCAAGGCCGAGGGTTTTGTCCTGGGGCTGGAGAGCGTCAAGGCCATCAAGAGCCAGATTGCCGAGTCGTTGTATGTGATCTACGACGATGCCGCGAGCCAGCGGGCGACGGAGTTGTAACTTCGACGAGTTGCTTTTGTGGCGAGGGAGCTTGCTCCCGCTGGGGCGTAGGAGCTGTCGAGTGCAACGAGGCTGCGATCTTTCCCCTGACACTTGAATCTCAAGCGAAAGATCAAAAG
>NZ_JAKNQY010000026.1 GCF_024494355.1 Pseudomonas sp. Q11
ACTTTTGCGCTTCTCAAAAGTGAGCCGCTGTAAGAGCGGAACCATAAGCGGCCGTCACCGAAGAAACGGATATACACACCGCCCCCCGAAACGAAGCCATAAAAAAATCGCGCCTCCCCGTTCAGGAAAAAGCGCGATTTTCTCTTAGCGATTCCAGCTTAGTGCGATACGCGACTCGTGCCATCCACCGTGGAAATACGAACCCGCTCACCCACACGGAACACTTCATTTTCCTGAACCTGTTGCACATAGGCGCGCATGCTGCCGTCGTCTTCGCGAACGGTGATTTCCACACCCTGGGTACGGGTCAGGCCTTCTTCGGTCGCGGAGCCGATCAGGCCACCGGCCACCGCGCCGATCACGGCGGCAACGATGCTGCCACGGCCACCGCCGATGGCGCTGCCGCCCACACCACCCACCACCGCACCGGCCGCGCCGCCGATCGGGGTCTTGGTGCCTTCGATCTTGACCGGACGCAAGGCTTCAATGGTCCCCATGCGAATCGTCTGCACGCGACGCGCTTCGTCACGGGAGTAGGAGTCACCGGTCAGGCTCGACTGACAGCCAGTGAGCAACATCGCCATCGTGGAAAAGGAAGCAACCAGCAAAACAGACTTACGCATAGCATCAAACTCCAAAAGACAGGTATTCATTAAACTCCGCAGCTTGACGCCTGTCACGGCCTCGCCGGGATAAAATTGTTTTCATTCAGGTGGGATACAGGCTCGCCCGAAAAATTCACCCAAACAGTAGCGCCAATTTCCGATATCCGCGTCACTGACCTGAGGGTTTCTCATGGATTACTTCATCATAGCCGCTACCACCGTAGCCGGTTTGTACTTTCATTGGTGGCTGTACGTGCGGATCAAGCGCTGGATGGACCGCGATCTGGCGCTGTCATTGGCGGGGCAGGATGAGCTGAAAAAAACTTACATGCTGCAACAATTGGCCGACGCCCATCAGCAAGGGGTCAAGCGGCGCGACCTGCCGCAATGGCTCCAGGCCGCTGCGGCAGATTATCCCCAGGCTAAGGCGCCAGACGCTCGCGAACCCAGTTCGCCTCTTGCAGGCGGTAGTTGAGGCGATCATGCAGACGGCTCGCCCGCCCCTGCCAGAATTCGATACGCTCGGGCAGCAGACGATAGCCACCCCAATGCTCCGGGCAGTGAGGCTGGTTGTCGCTGAAGCGTTGCTCGGTGACCTTGAGCAAGTCTTCCAGCTCACCTCGCCCGGCAATCACCTGGCTCTGAGGTGAAGCCCAGGCGCCAAGACGGCTGCCCAGCGGCCGTACCTGGTAATAGGCGTCCGACTCTTGCGCCGTGACCTTCAGCACTTTGCCCTCGATACGCACCTGACGCTCCAGCGTCGGCCAGAAAAAAGTCATGGCCGCGAACGGATTCGCTGCCAGTTGCTGGCCCTTGGCACTGTCGTAATTGGTGAAGAACGTAAAGCCTTGAGCATCGAGACCCTTGAGCAGCAGGATCCGGCAGTGCGGGCGCCCCTGGGCATCCACGGTGGCCAAGGTCATGGCGTTGGCCTCCACCGGCGCCTGTTCGGTTTTCACCGCGTCGGCGAACCACTGGTGAAACAGCGCAAACGGCTCGGCCGGGGCCTGCGCCTCGGTCAGGCCGTCGCGGGTGTAGTCACGGCGCATATCAGCCAGCGTCTGGGTCATGGCGTGTCCCTTGTAGTTAGCCCATCACTGCTTGGATGCATCGGCGGCCGCGACTTTCTTGGCATCGGTAGCGGCTTTGGTCGGTTGCGGTTTCTTCGCCGCCGTCGCTTTCTTGGCCGGGGCTTTTTTGGCAGGAGCCTTGGCCGCGGCCTTTTTGACCGGCGCTTTTTTGGTGGCAACAGCCTTGGCTTTTTTAGCCGCTGGCGCGGGCGCGGGTGCCAAAGCCGCAGGCTTCACGTCCTGGACCGCCACCAACCTCACTGGCGCCGGAGCTGGCATGTTGTACTTGCTCAGCAGCGCAACCATGGTGTTTTGCGGTGTGACCATCAACTCGACACGACGATTCAAAGCGCGACCTTCAACGCTGTCATTGGCAGCACGAGGCGCAACCGAACCCATGCCACGCAGCATCAGGCGATCACGCTGCAGGCCGCTGAGACGGAAGATTGCCGCCACGGATTGGGCGCGTTCCTGGCTGAGCTTCAGGTTGACCGGCGCGGCACCCGACGTGTCAGCGTGACCGAGGATCAGCACGGCACTTTTCGGATCAGCTTCAAGAATTTTCGCCACGCGGGTAAACGGGCCGAGGCTCACCGGCAGTAGCATGGCCGGACGGTCCGGGTTGAAGGAACCGTCCACGGGTGCGGTGACCACCAGCACGTCGTCGCGGCGTTCGAGTTCGAGCTTGCTGTCCTTGATGGCCGTGCGCAATTTCGGCTCGTAGTCGTCGAGCCAGGCCTGGGTGACTTTCGGATCCGGCATCGGTACCGTCTTGGCGGTTTCCTGATCTTTGCCGCCGAATGGCCACCACCATTTACCGTTGCTTTCAGCTTCAGCCTTGGCGACGGTAACCGGCGTCTTGACGTCAGGTTTGGATTCGACTTTTTTGGCGACGCCGTCGGCGGCGTCATCGGAAGAGAACGGCCACCACCAGTGAGTGGCGCCCTCGGCCTTGGCCTGTGGCGCGACAGCAGCCGGTTTCAGGGGCGCTGCTGGCGTCGGTTCTTTGGCCGCGACCTTGTCGGAAGCGCCGAACGGCCACCAGCCATTACCGCCCTCGGCATCATTTTGTGGGGTTTGTGCGCAACCGGTGATAGCGAAGCACAGCGCCAGAGCGAAAGATTTATTCAATGACATTGGATATCCACAAAATGATGTAAAAGAAAAAACAAAGGCCATGTTCGGGCCGCATAAACAGACGGTTGGAAACTGAAAGGAACACGAGGTTCCTGTGCCCGCCGCCTTTGCTAACGTTTTATAGACAAGTGGCAAGTACCCGCGCAAGGTTCTGCGCTCGCGGATCCATCAAAACGTATGGTCCGAGGGTGTTTGTCACAAAGCCAAAAGCCACATCGTGCTCCGGGTCGGCAAAACCCATGGAGCCCCCCGCCCCAGGATGACCGAATGCCCGAGGGCTGAGGCCGTAGGTCGCGTTCGGCACATCCGGTTGGTCGAGCATGCAACCCAGGCCGAAACGGGTCTGGGTCAACAATGTCTTGTCCTCGCCGAAGCTGTGCTGGCGAGTCAGTTCGTCGAGCATTTCGCCTTCCAGCAGGCTACCGTCCAGCAGGCCGGCATAGAACCCTGCAAGGCTACGGGCGTTACCATGGCCGTTGGCCGCCGGTTGCTCCATGCGCCGCCACTCTGGCTTGTTGGTACTGGTCATGATCGAGGGCGGGTTGGTGAAAGCCCGGGTAGTCATGGCCGTGGGTTCGCGCATCGTCACTTGCAAAAGGCGCTGGGCCGCCGCATCGCCGACGTTGCCTTTGCCGCGGGCGATGTGGGCCACGCGATGAAACTCTTCATCAGCCAGGCCGACATGGAAATCCAGGCCCAACGGTTTGGCAACACGGGCCACGATGGACGCTCCCGGTCCACGACCGTCAGCCCTTCGCAACAGTTCGCCGACCAGCCAGCCGTAAGTGATCGCTGCGTAACCGTGACCGTCACCCGGCGTCCACCAGGGCGTTTCAGCGGCCAGCGCATCGACCATGGTTTGCCAGTTGTAAAGTGCTTCGGGCGCCAGCAATTCACGTAACGCCGGCAACCCGGCCTGATGGCAAAGCAACTGACGTAACGTAATGGACTGTTTGCCGGATGCCGCGAACTCAGGCCAGTAACGGGCGACAGGCGCGTCCAGTTGCAGCTTGCCTTCGGCCACCAGTTGCAGGGCGGTGACGGCGGTGAACGTCTTGGTGCAGGAAAACAGATTGGCGATGGTGTCGCTGTGCCAGGCTTCACTGCCATCCTTGTCGGCCGTGCCGGCCCACAGATCGATGACCGTGCGGCCGCCGACCTGAATGCACAACGCCGCGCCGCGCTCCTGAGGATCGTCGAACAGCGCCGCGAAGGCTTCACGCACCGCCTCGAATTGAAGCTCATAATGGCCTTGAATCTGCACCCGCAACTCCCTTGAAACAAACACTTTTTTGAAGTGACCTGCATTGTTTCAGCCATTGAGGTTTTTGGGAACCGCTGGGAGACGGTTGACCGGCCTGGCACTGGCCTTTGTGGCGAGGGAGCTTGCTCCCGCTGGGCTGCGCAGCAGCCCCATTCAGATCGCACATGATGGGCCTGGCACACCGCAGTGCCAGGTTTGGGGCTGCTTCGCAGCCCAGCGGGAGCAAGCTCCCTCGCCACAGAAGCTATCTCGCCACAGCAAAGTCATCACCCGTATCAGGAAATCTCCCGCCGAAACGGAGGCAAGGCGTTGAGGATCGCCTTGCCGTAGCGCTGGGTCACCAGTCGGCGGTCGAGCAAGGTGATGGTGCCGCGGTCTTCTTCGGTGCGCAGCAATCGACCACAGGCCTGGACCAGTTTCAGCGAGGCGTCCGGCACGGAGATCTCCATGAACGGGTTACCGCCGCGAGCTTCGATCCATTCGGCCAACGCGGCTTCCACCGGGTCATCAGGGACTGAAAACGGAATCTTGGCGATCACCACGTGCTCACAGTAAGCACCGGGCAAATCCACGCCTTCGGCAAAACTCGCCAGGCCGAACAGCACGCTGGAATCCCCGCCGTCGACGCGGGCCTTGTGCTTGTTCAGGGTTTCCTGCTTCGACAGGTTGCCCTGGATGAACACTTGCTTGCGCCAGTCACGGTCGAGGCCGTCGAATACGTCCTGCATTTGTTTGCGCGAGGAAAACAGCACCAGGGTGCCCCGCGAGCCTTCCACCAGTTCCGGCAGGTCGCGAATGATCGCCGCGGTGTGGGCCGCGGCATCCCGTGGATCAGCCTTGAGATCCGGGACCCGCAGCACGCCGGCGTCGGCATGATGGAAGGGGCTCGGAACCACGGCGGTCACGGCTTTTTTCGGCAGGCCGGCGCGCATGCGAAAGCGCTCGAACGTGCCCAGGGCAGTCAGCGTGGCGGAAGTCACCAGCGCGCCGTAGGCCACATTCCACAGGTTGCGACGCAGCATTTCCGCGGCCAGGATCGGGCTGGCATTGACTTCGATATCGAACAGCGAGCCGCTTTCGGCCAGGGTCAACCAGCGCGCCATCGGCGGGTTGTCTTCCGGGTCTTCAGCTGTAAACGCGTTCCACAACTCCCAGTTGCCCTGGGAGCGGGACAGCAAACTGCCGAACAGCGGGTACCACTCCTCGGCCTGGTTGCTGGCGATACCGATATTGACCTCGCCATCCATGCCTTCCTTGAGCAGATCGGTCAGACGGGTGAACAGGTCGGTCAGGCGGGCAAAGCCTTTCTTTAGCTCGACGCCCATCTCGCGCATGTGCTCAGGGATGACGCCGCCGACAAAGCGATGGCGAGGCCGCTCACGCCCCTCAACGTCTTCGCCGGGCTTGAAATCCGCCACTTGCTCACAGGCACTGAACATGAACTGCTGGTTCGTCTTGATCTCACGCGCAAGCTCGGGCACCTGCTCGATGAACTTGCCCAGGTCACCCGGCAGCGGGTGCTGGGCCAACAGTTTGGCAAGGTTCTTGGCAGTGGTTTCCAGCCAGTCAGCGGTGGAGCGCAGCCGGGTGTAATGGGCGAAATGGCCGATGGCCTTGTCCGGCAGGTGGTGGCCTTCATCGAATACGTAGATCGTGTCACGCGGGTCCGGCAGCACCGCGCCACCGCCCAGGGCCAGGTCGGCCAGGACCATGTCGTGGTTGGTGACGATGACATCGACCTTGCCCATGCCTTCGCGGGCCTTGTAGAAGGCACACTGGCCGAAGTTCGGGCAATGACGGTTGGTGCACTGGCTGTGATCGGTGGTCAGGCGTGACCAGTCGGCGTCTTCCAGGGCGGTGGACCAGCTGTCGCGGTCGCCGTCCCATTTATTGCCGGCCAGTTTCTCGATCATGCTGGTAAACAGCTTCTGACTGGCCTCGTCGACTTCGATCTTGAAGCCTTCTTCTTCGAACAACTGGGCCGTGGCGGTCTGCGCCTGGCCTTCCTGGAGCAACATGTCGAGCTTGGACAGGCACATGTAGCGCCCACGGCCCTTGGCCAGGGCGAAGCTGAAATTCAGCCCGCTGTTGCGCATCAGGTCGGGCAGGTCCTTGAAAACGATCTGCTCCTGCAGGGCAATCGTGGCCGTAGCGATCACCAGGCGTTTGCCGGCGGCCTTGGCGGTGGGAATCGCCGCCAGGCTGTAGGCCACGGTCTTGCCGGTACCGGTGCCGGCCTCCACCGCCACGACAGCGGGCTCGCCACTGCGCCGGCCTTCGTCATCGGTGTCGATGTCACCCAGGACTTTTGCCACTTCGGCAATCATCAGGCGCTGGCCATATCGCGGCTTGAGGCTCTTGGCTTCGAGAAAACGCGAATAGGCGCCCTGGATCGTGGTTTTGAGTTCGGTGCTGATCATGAATGGTCGGGCGCTAAAAACGCTGGATAAATTTTCAGTGGTTCGGATCGGCGGCTATCATACCCCGCTAATCAATCCTGCGCAGAACGGAGTAACTCAATGACACCCTTTGCCCTCGTCTACACCCTGCATTTACTGGCGGCCCTGGTCTGGGTCGGCGGCATGTTCTTCGCCTGGATGATCCTGCGCCCCGCCGCAATCGCGGCCCTTGAGGGCCCGGCCCGGCTCAAGTTATGGACAGAAGTGTTTCAGCGTTTTTTCGTTTGGGTCTGGGTGGCGGTGGTGCTTTTGCCGATCAGTGGCGTGGGCCTGATCCACATGCGCTTCGCCGGCTTCGAATCCGCACCACGTTATGTGCAGATCATGATGGGCTTGTATGTGGTGATGACGGCGCTGTTTATCCGCATCCAGGGATTGCAATTGCCGGCACTGCGCAAAGCCGTAGCAGCCCAGGACTGGCCGACGGGCGCGGCGGTACTGGGAAAAATCCGGCAGTTGGTGGGGGTTAATCTGTTGATCGGGTTGCTGGTGGTGGCGATTGGCGCGGCGCGGCCGATGTTCTGAACTTAGCGTATCCCGTTGTGGGAGCGAGCCTGCTCGCGATGGCAGTGCATCAAGTCAACCTTGATGTGACTGATCCGCCGTTATCGCGAGCAGGCTCGCTCCCACAGGTCTAGAGTCCAGCCTCTTTAAAAGCGCTGCACCGTCACCGCCCCCGCGGCTCCGGCTGGCCCTGGCTGACCATCGGCACCAGGGCGACCGCTTTTACCACCGTCGGCGGTATAGACGAAGCACCCCTTGGCCTTGCCACCAGCGCCGGGTTTGCCCCCGGGCCCGGCGGCGCCGCCCGCACCACCCTCCACCGCTACCTTGATCTGCTCGGCCGGATAGTCACGGGGCAGTTCGAGACGCACCTGCGCACCCGCCGCACCCGGCTGGCCATCGCTGCCATTGCTGCCGTCGGCACCGCGACCGGCCGCCCCCCACGTACAGCCCGGCGCCTGGCCGTTGGCACCGTCGAGGCCCACGTAGCCCGGTGCACCGGTTCCACCACGGGCATCCACCGACAACAATGGCGCATTCAGGGCATTGAAACGCAGATTGAGGTCACGCCCCGGTCGTGCCGCTTTGGTATAGGTTCCGGGTGCGCCCCGAGCAGTGATCTGACTGCCGTCAGCCAGTTCCCCCTCGACAACTTTTATCTGCAGTGCCTGCTTCGCAGGCACGATAGCGATCCGCGCTTCGCGCCCCAGGTGCAATTGGCCAATGGACAATTCAGTGACGTTGGAAGGCACCAGCAAGGTGCCGTAATCAGCCACGTCCAGCCGCTCCAGAGTCAGCGCGCTGGTGGTATTGGGCAGGCGCATCAACGAGTGGGTTTCGACCTGGATCACTTGGGCACTGGCCCATGGGCACACGAGTGCGACAAGCAGACACAATTTACGCATGGGTAGCCTCGGCGGCGTTCGGGAGGGTTTGCAGGTGAAAGATGCCGAACAGCAGCACTCGCAGGCGATCACGGCCTGAAGCGGGCCGGCCACGCAAGCTGGCGCGAAACAACACCAGTTCCAGCAAATGGATCACCAGCAACATCGCTGCGCCGAGATTGACCAGCAGATGCAGCGGATGAACGAACGGCATGACCAGATTGACCAGCACCACCAGCCAGAACAGCAAGGTCAACAAGCGCCCCAGCGCCCATAACAGCTTCATACATCCCCCGGTGAGTATTATTCTTTGGACGCACAGTAACGGCTTGCGCGCAGAATAAGCCAGAGGCCGGGGCAAATTTAATCTGACGCAAACCTCGGCTCACCGGATCGCCCCACTGGCGACCCGACGGCTCTGGCTCGCGGTTCAACGCTGGATATGCAGCTCAACCCGACGGTTCTGCGCCCGCCCTTCATCGGTCTCATTGTCGGCCACCGGTTCGCTTTCACCCTTGCCCTCACTGGTGAGTTTGTCCGGTGCAAGCCCCTGACTGAGCAGATACTCCACCACGCTGCTTGCGCGACGCTCGGACAGCCCCTGGTTGTAGGCATCAGTGCCGACGCTGTCGGTGTGCCCCACCACGCGGATACTGGCGACATTGGCATGACTCAATTTGCTCATCAGCCCATCGAGTTGGCTTCGCGCGTCTTGAGTGAGATCGGATTTATCGAAGTCGAACAGCACCTTGCCGGCATCGTTGAGGGTGATCACTTCAGTGGCCGGTGCCTGAGGCTCAACCGGAGGGGCGCTGGCCGGGTATTGCGGCAACGGGCAGCCGTGATGTTCAACCGGAGTATTGGCCGGCGTGTCGGGACAACGGTCACGGCGGTCGAACACGCCGTCATCGTCCTCGTCGCCATCCTGGGCGTAGCAGATCAGGCCGCCGGTCAGCAGGCCCAATGCAGCACCGCCCGCCGCCCAACCGCTGCTTTCGAGGGCCCCCAGGCCGCCGCCAACCAGACCGCCGATCAAGCTACAGACTGGCCAGGTGCGTTGATTAAGAGGGGCGCCGCCGTCGCTGTGAGTGGCACAACCTGACAACAGACTGCCCGCCAGCAGTACCGGTAAGGCGGCCTTGAGTAGAACGTTCATGGTGAATGCTCCTGTGTTACCGGCCCATACCGGTCACACAGGAGTAAAGACCCGCATCCGCGACTGTACAAGCCGCGACGCACGGGGGCTTCAGCGATTTATCTTGATTTCCGTACGACGGTTCATGGCCCGGCCATCGGCGGTGCTGTTGTCCGCCACCGGCTGGCTCTCACCGGCACCCTCCACCGAAACGAAGCTGGCACGGGGCACGCCGCTCTCGACCAGGTATTGCACCACCGAGTTGGCCCGCTGATCAGACAGGCGCTGGTTATAGGCATCGCTGCCAACGCTGTCGGTGTGGCCGGTGACACGCAGTTGCGCGGTGGACGTTTCCTGTTTCAGCCGGGTCGCAATCGTACTCAGGACCTCCCTGTCTGCAGCCGTCAGGGTGGCCTTGTCGAATTCGAAATGCACGTCACGGATCACAATGGTCTCTTCCTGGACCACCACGACTTCTTCAACCATCGGCGCCGGTGCCGGTGGCGGGCAGCCGTCGGCATCGACCTGCACGCCCTTAGGTGTGCCCGGGCACTTGTCGCGGCTGTCCGGCACGCCATCGCCATCTTCATCGCCATCGCCATGCACCCAGCAATACGCCGCTGCCATGGTGCCGACGAATAACGCACCGCCGCCAGCCCAGGAGGTGCTTTCGATGGCGCCCAATCCAGCGCCCGTCACGCCACCGACCGCCGCGCAGGTGGGCCAGTCGGTTTTCTGCAAACCTGCGCAACCAGTTAACACACCGGTCAGCAGAACCAAGGGTAACGCTGTGCGAACTATGCTCATTGGGTTTTCTCCTTGAGGGATCGGCTTTTTGCGCCGATTCAGGGGAGTAAAGACCCGACTCCGCTTCCGCGCCAGCATCACGCTATCGCGGTTTTTGCTCCATATTTGCCGTAGATCGATACGTTTAAGCACAAACCGCTCTAGGCCATGGGATCCGCGCAGGCTATCGTGGCGGCTCTGACTGAGGAACTTAGATGACCGTTGCCATTTCTTCTCGTACGCCCCAGCAAGCCCTGGCTGCCGTGCTGGACCGCTACGCCCCGCAAAAACTGCTGTTGATCGGTGCCAGCAGCTTTCCTGCACTTGAGGCGTTCCAGCAGGCGCACCCCGATACCGACGTGGTCCACGCCGCGCCAGGTTCCCTACCGGCGGACGTGGCAGCGCGGCGTTTTGACCTGGCCCTGGCGCTTGATTGCCTGGAGCATTTGCCCAAACGCGACGGTCTGAACCTGTTGGGTGGCATCCGCAATCTCAACGCCAGCCGTATCGCCGTGCTGGCGGATCTCAACGCCTGCGGCTGGCAAGAGACAGACTTCTTTTCCCTGGCCCTGCAGGCCAGCGAACGATTCCAGCGCGAGGAGCAAGTGCTGACCCTGTTTACCTACGATCTGCTTGAATACAAACAAGTCCCTGACTGGCTCAACTCACGCTTTTGGGCCAACCCGGAAAACTTTGGAAAATACTGGTGGTAGCCGTGAACACAAGCATGCACACAACCATTTGCCCGTGCGGCAGTGGCAACCCTTTGGAGGCCTGCTGCGGCCATTACCACGAAGGGCACCCGGCGCCCTGCGCCGAAGCCTTGATGCGTTCGCGTTACAGCGCCTACGTGCTGGGACTGGTGGACTATCTGGTGGCCACGACCTTGCCCGCCCAGCAGGACGGCCTGGATCGTCAATCCATCAGCGATTGGAGCGCCAAAAGCACCTGGCTGGGGCTGGAGGTGGAAAGCAGCGAAGTGTTCGGTGGCCAGCCGGAACACGCCTTTGTCACCTTCACCGCACGCTGGCACGACGGCCAGGGGGAACACAGCCACCGCGAACAGTCATCCTTCGTGCAGAACGGCGCCCGCTGGTACTTCATCGACCCGACGGTGCCGGTCAAGGCCGGACGCAACGACAGTTGCCCGTGCGGCAGTGGGTACAAATTCAAGAAATGCTGTGCCAGTTACTTCAATCGCTGATCTGGCAACCGTCTGACGCCACTCCGTTTGCCGGCGGGCTAGACGGGTCATAAACCAGAGGCACGGACATGAGCTACCCATCCCCTTTGCTGCGCATGACTTGCCTGCTGCTGTTCGTCGGGCTTGGCAGCTGTGTGTCCTGGCGAGGTGACGAGGCTCCCGAACCGCAGGTGCATCTGGTCAAGGTCGAGGTGGTGCGGGCCCGTCTGGTGGAACAGCGGTTCATGCTGCACTTTCGCGTGGACAACCCCGGCGACAGCGACCTGACCGTGCGCGGCCTGACCTACCGCATCCATCTGGGTGACCTGCTGCTGAGTGAAGGCGAGCATGAACACTGGTTCACGGTGCGCCCCAAGCGTAGCGGCTACTTCAAGGTGCCGATTCGCACCAACCTGTGGCCGCAGGTGCGCAAGCTGGTGAAAATGCTCGAGAAACCTCGCCAGCAGATCCCCTATCGCCTGGAAGGTGAGCTGGAAACCGGTTTATTCATCGCTCACTACGTGCACCTGAGGCGCAATGGCGTGATAATCGCCGCCGATTTTATTGCGGAGTAACCCCGATGACCCAGCAACCCCACGTTCATGGCCCTGACTGCAACCACGAGCATGACCATCACCACGATCATGATCACGGCCATGTCCATGGCCCGAACTGCGGCCACGCCCACCAGGAACCGGTGCGCAACACCCTGAAGGATGTCGGCCGCAACGACCCTTGCCCGTGCGGCAATGGCAAGAAATTCAAGAAGTGCCACGGGGCTTGATGGTCCGGGCGAAAATTATCTTCGCCTGTTGAATCGTCCTCGCCAGCAGGCTCGCTCCCACAGGGATTTGGGGTGCAGGGAAACCGGAACCACCACAAGACCGCTGTGGGAGCAAAGCTTGCTCGCGATGACCGAGGCACATTCAAAATTGATGCAAGCTGACCCACCGCTATCGCGAGCAAGCTTTGCTCCCACAGAAGAAGTATGGGTGGCCGGAAAATCGAAGGCTAAATAAACCATCCAAGACAGTTGCCCCCACGGTTAATCAATCGGCCTCGAGGATCTGCTTCACACTGACCACCGTCGCATACTCACCATGCAAGTTGCCCAGCGACATGGCATGCACCTCTTCAGCCGAACGGGCATGGCCGAAATAGTCAGCCTTGTCGAACGTAAAACACGCGTCTTCGGCCACCCAGGTATCGAATCCAAGATTGCCGGCCGTACGCGCCGTGGACTCCACCGAGTTGTTCGTCGCCACGCCCACGATCAGCAACTGCCCAATCCCCGCTAGACGCAGGTCTGCCTCCAGGCGCGTGCCGCAGAACGCATCCGGCACCTGCTTTTGAACCAGCCATTCTGCAGCCAGCGGCTCGAACCGCCGCTGAACCTCCACACCCGATTGCCCAGGCCAGAACACCGAATCCGGCGAGCGGGACAGGTGGTGGACATGAATCACCGGCCGTGCCGATTGTCGCCAAAAACCGAGCAACTGGAGCATGCGCTGCTCCGCATCGGGGTTGTTGCGAGGGCCTAGCCTGGGGTGGAGGATGCCTTTTTGTTGATCGATCAGAATCAGCGCTGCGTTTTCCTGTAGCTGCATGCCGGTTTTCTCGTGCGCGGTCATTGAATTTTCCACACTTGAGCATCACCTCTTCCTACAGGCAAGCCTTTCGGCAGTCAGGACGACCTCCTGCCGTCATTTTTTGTCCATCCATCACGCAGTCTTATCTGGAGCCCTCCATGATCGACCTGTATTACTGGACCACGCCCAATGGCCACAAAATCTCGTTGTTCCTCGAAGAAGCCGGTCTTCAGAGATCGAGTCGCCTGTTTCGCGAGCAAGCTTTGCTCCCACACTGCCGGTGAGCCTCACAGCAGGCTTTCATCGCCAAATCAACAAATAACCCTTGCCCCCGCTTGCGCGGCCCCCTCCTGCTCACTAACGTAGCGCCTTTATTGGTGCCCCCCTCCCGCAGGAGCTTTGCCATGGCCTCGCCAGCCTTTATTTTTTCCTTTCCCCGGCTCGGCGTTGCCGCCGCAGTGGCCAGTGTGCTCGGTCTGAGCGGTTGCCAGACCTGGAACGCTCAGGACACTGTCCCTCCGACCTCCGGTGTGCAACCGCTCAAGGGGCTGGCGCAGAACGTCTCGGTTCGGCGCAATGCCATGGGCATGCCGCTGATCGAGAGCAACAATTTCCATGACGCCCTGTTCAGCCTCGGCTACGTCCATGCCAGCGACCGCATCAACCAGATGGTGACCCTGCGCCTGCTGGCTCAGGGTCGTCTGGCGGAAATGTCCGGAGTCGAGCGACTGGACGTCGATCGCTATATGCGTGCGGTCAATCTGAAGAAAAGCGCCGACGAGCTGTACAAAGCCTCCTCGCCGCGGCTCAAACGCTTCTTCGAAGTCTATGCCCGCGGCGTCAACGCGTATTTGTTCCGTTACCGCGACAAGCTACCGCCGGATCTGGCCGCCACCGGCTACAAGCCCGAATACTGGAAACCGCAAGATTCGGCGCTGATGTTTTGCCTGCTCAATTTCAGCCAGTCGGCCAACCTGCCGGAAGAAATCGCCGCATTGGTACTGGCCCAGACGGTCACCCACGACAAGTTGGCCTGGCTGAGCCCCTCGTACCCGGATGAACAACTGCCGATGGCCGAGGCCGACAAGCTGCAGGGCATCCGGCTCAGCGGCCAGGTCCCGGGCCTGAACGAAGTCAGCAGGGCCACCGCTCAGTTGTTCGAACTGAACTTGCTGAATGTCGCGTCCTCCAGCAACTGGGCCATCGCCCCGCATCGCAGCCGCAATGGCAAGAGCCTGCTGGCCAGCGACAGCCATGGACCGTTGAGCGTGCCGTCATTGTGGGTCCCCGTGCAGATTCGCGCGCCCAAGTACCAGGCGGCCGGAGTTTCCGTGGCGGGCATCCCGATGATTCTCGCGGGGTTCAACGGCAAAGTGGCCTGGAGCATGAGCAACGTCTTGGGCGACAACCAGGACCTGTTCCTGGAAAAGATCCGCCGCCAGGGCAATGGCTTGTCCTACGAGGTCAACGGCAAATGGCAGCCGGTGATGGTGCGCAACGAAACCTACTTCATCAAGGGCCAGAGGCCGATTCGCGAGGCGGTGTTTGAGACCCGCCACGGCCCGCTGCTCAACAGCGTCCAGGGCTTGGCCATGGCCAACGGTCTTGGCCTGGCCTTGCAGACGCCGAGCTTGAGCGACGACAAAACCCTGGACGCGTTCTTCGATTTGTCCCGGGCGCAGAGTGTCGAGAAAGCCTCCGACGCCAGCCGTGAAATCCGCGCCATTGCGGTGAACATGATCTTTGCCGACGCCAGCCACATTGGCTGGCAAGTCACCGGGCGCTATCCGAACCGCCGCGAAGGCGAAGGCCTGTTGCCATCGCCCGGCTGGGAAGGTCGCTACGATTGGGATGGCTACGCCGACCCGATGCTGCACCCCTACGATCAGGATCCGGTCCAGGGCTGGCTCGGCGCCGCCAACCAGCGCATCATTCCCGACGGCTACGGCATGCAGCTGTCCAACTCCTGGGGCGCACCGGAGCGCGGCGAGCGCATGGCCGAGCTGGCCGGGGCAGGCAAGCACGACAGTCGCAGCCTGACTGCCATGCAATATGACCAGACCACGACCTTTGCCGCCAAGCTCAAGAAAGTCTTCGAAGCCCCGGGCATGGCCCAGCCGCTCAAGCAGGCGATTGAAGCGCTGCCGGTGGCCGACCGGGCCAAGGCTCGCGAGGCTTATACCCGGCTGATGGCTTTCGATGGCCGGCTCAGCCCAGGTTCCGCCGACGCAGCGATTTATGAACTGTTTCTGCAGGAAAGCATGAAGCAGATCTTCCTCGACGAACTTGGCCCGGACAGCAGCCCGGCGTGGAAAGCGCTGTTGGCCAACGGTCAGTTGTCCTACTCGGCTCAGGCCGATCACCTGCTCGGTCGCGAAGACAGCCCGTTCTGGGATGACGTGCGCACACCGCAGAAGGAAGACAAGTCCGTGATCCTGGCCCGTAGCCTGGCAGCGGCCATCACTGCTGGCGACAGCCAGTTGGGCGGTGACCACAGGACCTGGCAGTGGGGCAATCTGCATCGCTACCAATGGCAGAACAGCAGCGGCCAAATCGTGCGCGGCCCCTTACCTGCCGGCGGCGACGCCACCACGCTCAACAGCTCGGCATCGGCCTGGGGCGAGGATTTCAACACCACTCTGGCGCCAACCATGCGGTTCATCGTCGACTTCGGCCAGCCCGAACCGTTGATGATCCAGGGCGGCCCCGGCCAGTCCGGCAACCCCGCCAGCCCGAACTACATCAATGGCATTGATCCGTGGATCAAGGGCCACTATCAGAACCTGCCGTTGCAGCCGCAGAACTTTGAGCGGGCGTACGGCAAAGCGCGCTTGACCCTGGTGCCCGGTAAATAACCGGGTGCTCGCTCCCTCTGGGCAGCGTCCTGTAGGACGCTGCCGAAGGCTGCGATCTTTTGATCTTTCGCTCAGGACTCAATCGGAACGGATAAAGATCGCAGCCTCGTTGCACTCGACAGCTCCTACAGGACGCTGCCCAGGCGGAGCGTGCAGTCCAGGGCCCTCGGCTCTGGTGCGCAACACAACCCGATAGAACTTCTCCTCCCGCCCCCGCCTCTACCAGACAAGCCCATCTTCCCGGTGAATGCATGGATCTTGTCATTGCCCGCCCCGAAGGCCTGTACTGCCCGCCCGGAGATTTCTACATCGACCCCTGGCGCCCAGTGGAACGTTCAGTCATCACCCACGCCCACGGCGATCACGCCCGTGGCGGTAACCAACACTACCTGGCAGCGGCCCCCGGCGAAGGCATCCTGCGTTCGCGACTGGACCAGGACATCAATCTGCAAACCCTGGCCTACGGCGACCGTCTGCTACACCACGGCGTAACCTTGAGTTTTCACCCTGCCGGCCACGTACTGGGCTCGGCCCAGGTGCGGCTGGAATACAAAGGCGAGGTCTGGGTGGCGTCAGGGGACTACAAGGTCGAACCCGACGGCACCTGCGCGCCGTTCGAACCGGTGAAGTGTCATACGTTCATCACCGAATCCACCTTCGGCCTGCCGATCTACCGCTGGCAGCCTCAGGCGCAAATCTTCGACGAAATCAACCAGTGGTGGCGCGGCAACATTGCCGTCGGCCGGGCCAGCGTGCTGTTCTGCTATTCCTTTGGCAAAGCCCAGCGGATTCTCCACGGAATCGACGAGAGCCTGGGACCGATCCTGGCCCACGGCGCGGTAGAACCACTGAACCGGGTCTACCGCGAAGCCGGGGTCCGTCTGCCAGCGACGATCTATGCCGGCGATATCAAAAAGAACGACCCGATCATGAACCAGGCGCTGATCATCGCTCCCCCCTCTGCCGGTGGGAGCACCTGGATGCGCCGTTTCGGTGACTACAGCGACGCCTTTGCCAGCGGCTGGATGCGCCTGCGTGGCACCCGGCGGCGGCGCGGCGTGGATCGGGGTTTCGTGCTGTCCGACCACGCCGACTGGCCCGGCCTGCTCTGGGCCATCGAACAGACAGGCGCCGAGCGGGTAATGGTCACCCACGGTTCAGTGGGCGTGCTGGTGCGCCATTTGTGCGAACAAGGCCTGGATGCCCAAGGTTTCACCACCGAATACGGTGACGATGAAGAAGACTTGGACAGCGCCACTGGCGAGGACGCGTCATGAAAGCCTTCGCCCAGTTGTATGCCGAACTGGACGCCACCACCTCCAGCAATGCCAAGCTCGCCGCCATGCAGGATTACTTCACCAAGGCGCCGCCCCAGGATGCAGCGTGGGCCGTGTATTTCCTGTCCGGCGGGCGCCCGCGACAACTGGTGCCGGTCAAGACCTTGAGGGAATTGGCGGTGCAGATATCCGGTTTGTCACCGTGGCTGTTCGAAGAAAGCTATCAGGCCGTGGGTGATCTGGCTGAAACCATCTCACTGGTCCTGCCGGAATCACCTCACCGTTCCGACGAAGGCCTGGCGCTGTGGATTGAAGAGAAACTCCTGCCGCTACGCGGTGAATCGCCTGAGGCGCTGGCGGTGCAGTTGCCGGCGTTGTGGGCACAACTCGACCGAGCCAGCCTGATGCTATGCATCAAACTCATCACCGGCAGTTTTCGCGTGGGCGTGTCCAAGTTGCTGGTCACGCGCGCGCTGGCGGCCATGGCCGGGCTGGACAGCAAACGGGTAGCCCAGCGTCTGGTGGGTTATACCGACCTGTCCCATCGCCCGACCGAAGCAGGCTACCTCAAGCTCATCGCTGCCGAATCCGCTGATGAGCACGCCCAGCGCGGCGGCCAGCCTTATCCGTTCTTCCTCGCTCATGCGTTATCGCAACCCGTGGAGCAATTCGACACAACACTGGGCCCGGCCAGTGACTGGCAAGTGGAATGGAAGTGGGACGGAATCCGCTCCCAGGTGGTCAAGCGCGATGGCCATTTGTGGGTCTGGTCCCGGGGCGAAGAGCTGGTCACCGAGCGCTTCCCCGAATTGCACACCCTGGCGCAGGCGTTGCCCGACGGCACGGTGATCGATGGCGAAATAGTGGTCTGGAAAGCCTCTCAACCGGTCACCGAGGATGCGTTCGACCCGGATACACCGCTGGCACCCAAAGTCCAGCCCTTCGCCTTGCTGCAGCAGCGCATCGGTCGCAAGACCCTGGGCAAGAAAATTCTCGAGGATGCCCCGGTAGTCGTAATGGCCTATGACCTGCTGGAATGGCAGGGCGAGGATTGGCGCAGCCGTCCGCAGACCGAGCGCCGCGAACAACTGGAGACCCTGATTGCCCACTGCCGCAGCGCGGTGCTGCTGCCGTCGCCGATCGTCACTGGCGATGATTGGTTCGACCTCGCCCAGCAGCGCGAAGCGTCCCGCAGCCTCGGCGTCGAAGGCATGATGCTCAAGGCCCGCGACGCGCTGTACGGCGTGGGCCGGACCAAGGACATGGGGGTGTGGTGGAAATGGAAGATCGACCCGTTCAGTGTCGACGCGGTACTGATCTACGCTCAACGCGGGCATGGCCGCCGCGCCAGCTTGTACAGCGACTACACCTTTGCTGTCTGGGACACCCCCCCGGGCAGCCGCGAACGCGCACTGGTGCCGTTCGCCAAGGCGTATTCAGGGCTGACCGATGAACAAATGCGCCAGGTCGACAGCATCGTGCGCAAGACCACCGTGGAGAAGTTCGGCCCGGTGAGCAGTGTTACCCCCACCCTGGTTTTTGAGCTGGGCTTCGAGGGGATCGCCTTGTCCAAGCGCCACAAGAGCGGGATCGCCGTGCGCTTCCCGCGGATGCTGCGCTGGCGCCAGGACAAAAGCGTCGACGAGGCGGACACGCTGGCGACGCTTCAGGATCTGTTGAAAAGTTGACCGCCCGCCTCCCGCTGGAACCCGCTTCGGCCCGTGTCATGACGCCCTCCAAGTCAAGGCGAAAATATTCTCACCCGGTACTTCAAAACGAATGCGTCCATCCCGGCACTCGACAGGCGCATCGCGGTGACGGCTATCAGGGCCGAAAAGGATGAGGGATGGGCAGGCAGTGCCTGCGCCCTGCAGGCTGATCCGTTGCAGACGGTTGCCCTTGTTTACCCCCAGCACGCCGCGTTCGTTGCCGCGGGCCATCGCCAGGGCATCGACCTCGAACGCGCTGTTGTCCATACGCAGGACCTGATCGAGCCAGTGCGACTGGATGAATTGCTGCGCCAGGCCTACCGGTTTGAGCTCGAAGCGATCAGGTCCTGGCAGGCGGATCATGCCTTTGAGGTGGTGCGGATCGTCAGCGGCCTGGAACCAATTGAGCACGTCGAGCAAACCATCCTGGGCTGAGTTGATCGCAACCGAGGCCCACCACAGCGAGGCGAAGTGCGTCTCCTGTTCGTAGGGGCTCACGCTTGAACCACTGGAGATATTGGTCTGGTCCAGCAACAGCGCCTTGCGTGGCCGGCCATCGGCTTGCAGGCCGACGACTTCAGCAGCCCGGCGCACGGAGTCGCGGTAGACCCGCGTGGCCAGCAGGTCACGAATCATCCACTCGTGCCAAGCCAGGGCATCGATTTGCGCTGCCGATTCGTCGAGCATGCGCCGAGCCCAGTCGATGCCACGGTGCTGGGCGCCTCGGCGCGTAAACGGTCCGTTGACGAAGCGCGAGCTGGCAGGCATGGCGATACGCACGCCCGCCTCCCGCGCCCCCGGGTAGTCGAGCACCTGGCGATACATGGCGTCGAAGAAGTGCTTGTACGTCGCATAGTCGGGGTAGTTGTAGTTGGGTTCGTCGGCAAACGAGAGGTAGTGAGTGCCGCCACCCAGGGCCACGGTTGCCGCCAGCCAGGCGTTCAGGCCGGCGATGCTCTGGCTGTCGGCCTTCAGGTCGGCCTTACGTCCAGTGCCGGCCAGCAAGGTGATGTTGGTATCGATGCCGCCGCGTTCCAGATAAAAACGCCTGAAGGCATCTTCGTAATGGGGGTCAGCGGCCATGATGTCGACGGCGCTGTAGAAGCTACCCGCACGGGGCTTGAGCACGTCGAGTGCGCTGTAGCTTGCCGGCGGTGGAAGCCGGTAGGGCAAGGCCAGGCCCAGGCGCGGCGTGGGCCCCAGCACCTCGGGGTGCAGGGTCAGTTCGGTCCGACCGCTGTCCTGCCGCAGGGGCTGCAGGTGCTGCGCACGCTGGGCGAACAGGTTGGCGGTGCCGTCCAGCCAGAAGGCCGCTTTGCCTCTACCTTGCAGGCGCAGACGCCAGTCTTGATCCCTATCGCTGACGGGTAAGGCAATCTGGTCGAACTTCGGGTAGTCCTGGTAG
Organism: Pseudomonas sp. Q11; assembly: GCF_024494355.1. GTDB lineage: Bacteria > Pseudomonadota > Gammaproteobacteria > Pseudomonadales > Pseudomonadaceae > Aquipseudomonas > Aquipseudomonas hefeiensis. The sequence goes on from NZ_JAKNQY010000026.1 coordinate 19,863, forward strand.
GGCTTGAGTCTCAGTTCGACTTTTTTGCCATCGCCCAGGCGCTCGGCATTCAGAGCCCTGACGCCGCCGAAATACTTGCCTGCCAGGATCGCCTGCTCACCGGCGCGGACCTTGAAATACAACTCGACGTTGGAGGCGGCCTCGACGCTGAAGTGCACTTTCGTCGGCGCGAACAGGGCGACGGTTTTGTCGTCGTGCTCAAAGCGATAGCGCCTGAAGCTATAGCCCGGGACTTCGACGCGGTAGCTGGCGGCACTGGCGGGCAATGCCCAGCTTTGTTTGCCGCTCCCTTCGCTGGCGGGAATAAAACGCTCGTCGCGCAACTGCCCCTGCCCGTCCAGCAAGTAAATACGTTCTTCATTAGCGTCGGTTTGCCAGGCCGGCACCCAACTGATGCGCAACGTATCGTCGCGCCCCACCTGCAGATAGAGGCTGCCGTCACGAATATCGCCCCAGCGCATTGGCGCGGCCTGGGCCAGGCTGCTGAACGCCAAAGTTAATATCACGACGATGCGTTTCATAGTGTCCTTTTTACGGTCTAACTCAGATGCATTGGCGCTCTGCCATCATCGCTCTACACAGTAGTCGGTATGTAACATGCGTGAGAAAAATAGTGTGAATCGTCGATGAACGGTATTTAAAAATATTGTATCCAGGCGCCGCTTCACGCACCGCTAAAAAAACTATTGATGCCCCGCGCACTAGCAGTTTTTCTGACGCCGTAATTGCGTCATCAGGGCATTTATCACGACCAGAAAAAACCGCCTTGCTCTTTTAAAGAGCAATGCTAACGTGACATCAGACCCACCATTTATTTAAGTGTCTCCAATCGTCCAGATCCTGCGCCAGGCCCATCATGCAACAGTGACGGGGATACCGTCATGGCAGCTCCCCCAATGGCATGGCGACCGGAGTGAAATCCAAGACGTGCCATTCACACGAGTAAGGGAGCCTGACATGCGCGCAGAGAAGCGGTTTCTTTCACTGGACAGTTTCAGGGGGTTGATGGCCCTTTCAGTAATGGTCTATCACTTACGCGTCAGCGGTAGTTTTACCGAATGGTTGTTATTCCGTCACGCCGAAGTATTTGTATCTTTCTTTTTTGTATTGAGCGGTTTTGTATTGACACATGCTTATGGCCGCTCAGCACAGTTTAATTTTCGAAAGTTCTTCATAACACGGTCGTTCCGCTTGTTCCCCTTGCACCTCTTTATGCTAGGCATTTTTATACTGTTAGAGTGCGGCAGATATATGGCCGCGCAAAAAGGCATGGACTTCAACAATGCACCCTTTTCAGGAAAGTTTGCCCCTTCTGAAATCCTGCCGAATGCATTGTTGTTGCAATCCTGGACGCATTTGACTAATCCACTGTCGTTCAACTATCCGTCCTGGAGCATCAGTATCGAGTATTACACCTACATGATCTTCGCCCTGATTGTGAGCATCGCATTCGGCGTCAGGATGTGGGTATGGGTAACAACGGTGCTGGTGGCCTTGGCGCTGATGCATGCAGGCAATACCTTCTTCACCCTCGAGTCGCTGCGCGGCCTCGCCTACTTTTTCACCGGCTGCCTGGCTTACGCCGTGTATCTGAGGCTCCCCCATCCCAGCCGAGCGCAGACCTGGTTGCTGACAACGCTTGAAGTGGCGGCGGTGACAGCGGCGCTGATTTTCGTGATCAACGATTTTGCAGGCAAGCAATTGTGGGCCAGCCCGTTGTTCGGTGTCATCGTAGTGATATTCGCCTTTGATGGCGGCGCCGTGTCGCGGTTGTTGGCGGGACGTGGCTTCGGTTTTCTCGGCAAGTTGTCTTACTCAATCTACCTGACCCACGCGGCCGTTCTGTTTTGCGTAATGTCGGCGTTCATGGTGGCGAAAAAAATGCTTGGCGTTGACATTGCACCGGTGATCGACGGGACTCGGTACCTGGACCTCGGCAATGTACTGCTCAATAACCTCATCGCTGTGCTGGTAGCGGGAACGGTAGTCCTGGTGTCGATGTTCACCTACCGATATGTCGAAATGACCGGGCAATCCCTTGGTCGAGCGCTTAGCAAAACCCCCTCGCACAGCGGTCCGGTCTTGAGACCTGATACTGAAGCGTAAAAAACAGCAGAGTCCGCGCCATCCTGGTGCATCTTTTAAAGCCTGCTCATCCCCGCGCACCATCACGTCCCGCCGGCTGCCGCCAAAGTTTTTAAAACGCTTGTTCGGCACTCTGGTTCGGAAATTGCTACCTTTATGCCGTCATACCGTTCTCGCCTTCACCGGTAACAATACTTACGCGCCACAAGCGCTCATATTGGTTTTAGGGATTGAATAATGAAAAAAGCACTGCTGACCCTTTCTGCACTGGCGTTGTGCATGGCCGCCGGCGTCGCCACGGCCAAGGAATACAAGGAACTGCGTTTTGGTGTCGACCCGTCCTATGCCCCTTTTGAATCCAAGGCCGCCGACGGTAGCCTGGTAGGTTTCGATATCGACCTGGGCAATGCAATCTGCGAAGAATTGAAGGTCAAGTGCCGCTGGGTCGAAAGCGATTTCGACGGCATGATCCCGGGCCTGAAGGCCAATAAGTTCGACGGCGTGATCTCGTCCATGACCGTGACCCCAGCCCGGGAAAAAGTCATCGATTTCTCCAACGAACTGTTCTCCGGCCCGACCTCGTATGTGTTCAAGAAGGGTTCCGGCCTGAGCGAAGATGTCGCGTCCCTTAAAGGCAAGACCGTCGGTTACGAGCAAGGCACCATCCAGGAAACCTATGCCAAAACCGTGCTGGACAAGGCCGGCGTCAAGACCCAGGCCTATCAGAACCAGGACCAGGTTTATGCCGATTTGACCTCCGGCCGTCTCGATGCGTCGATCCAGGACATGCTGCAGGCCGAGCTGGGCTTCTTGAAATCGCCAAAAGGTGGTGACTATGAAGTCAGCAAACCCGTGGACAGCGAACTGCTGCCTTCCAAGACCGCCATCGGTATCAGGAAAGGTAACAAAGAGCTGAAGGCACTTTTGGATAAAGGTATCAAAGCGTTACACGAGGACGGCAAGTACGCCGAGATCCAGAAGAAACACTTTGGCGATCTGAATCTGTACAGCGGCAAATAATGCGCAGCGCCCATCCGGCCTCGGATGGGCGCTTTTTTTCTGCCTAAGGCCTCTTTCATGTTCGAACAACTCCTACAAAATCTGGGGCTCAGCGCCTTCAGCCTGCAGGGCTTTGGCCCGCTGCTGATGCAGGGCACCTGGATGACCATCAAGCTGGCGGTCCTGTCTTTGTTACTGAGCGTTTTGCTCGGCCTGCTGGGGGCCAGCGCCAAGCTGTCCAGCGTCAAACTGCTGCGTATCCCGGCCCAGCTCTACACCACGCTGATTCGCGGCGTGCCGGACCTGGTGCTGATGCTGCTGATCTTCTACAGCCTGCAAACCTGGTTGACCTCTTTTACCGACTTCATGGAATGGGAATACATCGAGATCAACCCATTCGGCGCCGGGGTCATCACCCTGGGCTTCATTTATGGCGCGTACTTCACCGAAACCTTTCGTGGCGCGATTCTCGCGGTGCCGCGGGGTCAGGTCGAAGCCGCCACGGCGTATGGCCTCAAGCGTGGCCAGCGTTTCCGTTTCGTGGTGTTTCCGCAAATGATGCGCTTTGCCCTGCCGGGCATCGGCAATAACTGGATGGTGATGCTCAAGGCCACCGCGCTGGTGTCGATCATCGGCCTGGCCGACTTGGTCAAGGCCGCCCAGGATGCCGGCAAAAGCACCTACCAACTGTTTTACTTCCTCGTGCTCGCGGCACTGATCTACCTGCTGATCACCAGCGTGTCCAATGTCGTCCTGCGCTGGCTTGAACGCCGTTACGCCGCCGGCGCACGGGAGGCGGTGCGATGATCGAACTTCTTCAGGAATACTGGCGACCGTTCCTCTACAGCGACGGCAATCACATCACTGGCCTGGCCATGACGATGTGGCTGCTCAGCGCCTCGCTGTTGATCGGTTTCGTGGTCTCGATCCCGCTGTCCATCGCCCGGGTTTCACCCAAGGGCTACGTACGCTGGCCCGTGCAGTTCTATACGTACCTGTTCCGCGGCACACCACTCTACATACAGCTGTTGATCTGCTACACCGGCATCTACAGCCTCGAAGCGGTGCGCGCCCAGCCCCTGCTCGACAGTTTCTTTCGCGATGCAATGAACTGCACGATCCTGGCCTTCGCCCTGAACACCTGCGCCTACACCACGGAAATCTTCGCCGGGGCGATCCGCAGCATGAACCATGGCGAAGTCGAAGCGGCCAAGGCTTATGGCTTGACGGGCTGGAAGCTGTACGCCTACGTGATCATGCCTTCGGCGCTGCGGCGTTCGCTGCCGTACTACAGCAACGAAGTCATCTTGATGTTGCACTCGACGACCGTGGCGTTCACCGCTACCGTTCCAGACGTGCTCAAAGTCGCCCGGGACGCCAACTCGGCCACCTTCCTGACCTTCCAGTCGTTCGGTATCGCCGCGCTGATCTACCTGACCGTCACCTTTGCACTGGTGGGCCTCTTCCGCCTCGCCGAACGCCGCTGGCTGGCCTTTCTCGGGCCGACTCACTAGGGCTTCTGTTTCAGGACACACACGCAAATGCGCCACCAGATTCATGACCTGCTGGCCCCACTGCCGGGGACCGCACGCAAGATCCACAGCTTCCACTTCGGCCCGGAAAAAGCCGTCGGAAAAATCTACATCCAGTCGTCCCTGCACGCCGATGAGTTGCCCGGCATGCTGGTGGCCTGGCACCTCAAGCAGCGTCTGACCGAGCTTGAGGTGTCCGGTCACCTGCGCCACGAGATCGTGCTGGTGCCCGTGGCCAACCCCATCGGCCTGGAACAAGTGCTGATGGATGTGCCGCTGGGCCGCTACGAAATGGAGAGCGGGCAGAATTTCAACCGCCGGTTCGTCGACCTGAGCGAGGAAATCGGCAACCAGATCGAAGGCCAGCTCACTGACGATCCACAGCACAACCTGATGCTGATCCGCAAACACCTGCGCGACGCCCTCGCCCGCCAGACCGCCAGTACGCAATTGCAATCCCAGCGCCTGGTCCTGCAACGGCTGGCCTGCGACGCCGATATGGTTCTGGACCTGCATTGTGATTTCGAAGCGGTCGCCCACCTCTATACCACCCCCGAAGCCTGGCCCCAGGTCGAGCCACTGGCCCGCTACATCGGTGCCGAGGCGAGCCTGCTGGCGACGGATTCGGGCGGTCAATCGTTCGATGAATGTTTCACCCTGCTCTGGTGGCAACTCAAAGAACGCTTCGGCGAACACTTCGAGATTCCGCTGGGCAGTTTTTCGGTCACCGTCGAACTGCGCGGCCAGGGCGACGTCACCCACGACCTGGCGAGTCTCGACTGCCAGGCCCTGATCGAATACCTGATCCGCTTCGGCGCCATTGACGGCGAACCGATGCCCTTGCCCGACCTGCCCTACCCGCCTACGCCGTTGGCCGGCGTGGAGCCGGTGGCGACGCCGGTCGGCGGCCTGCTGGTCTACAGCGCCGTGCCCGGAGAGTACCTGGAGGCCGGGCAGCTGGTGGCGCAAATCATCGACCCGATCAACGACACGGTCACCCCCGTTCATTGCCGCAATGCCGGGCTGCTGTACGCTCGCTCGCTGCGTCGCATGGCCACTGCCGGCATGGTGATCGCCCATGTCGCCGGCGCCGAAGCCTATCGCAGCGGCTACTTACTTTCGCCTTGAGGATGCATGCCCCATGTACAAACTGACCATTGAAGGCCTGCATAAAAGCTATGGCGAACATCAGGTGCTCAAAGGTGTTTCGCTCAAGGCCAGGACCGGCGACGTCATCAGCCTGATCGGCGCCAGCGGCTCGGGCAAAAGTACCTTTTTGCGCTGCATCAACTTTCTGGAACAACCCAACGACGGCGCAATGAGCCTGGACGGCCAGGCGATCCGCATGATCAACGACCGCCACGGCATGCGCGTGGCGGACGAAAAGGAACTGCAGCGCCTGCGCACCCGCCTGGCCATGGTCTTCCAGCACTTCAACCTGTGGAGCCACATGACCGTGCTGGAAAACATCACCATGGCGCCGCGCCGGGTGTTGGGCGTCAGTCAACAGGAAGCCGAGGACCGTGCCCGTCGTTATCTCGACAAGGTCGGCCTGCCGGCGCGAGTGGCCGAGCAGTACCCGGCGTTCCTTTCCGGTGGTCAGCAGCAGCGCGTGGCCATCGCCCGCGCGCTGGCGATGGAACCGGAAGTGATGCTGTTCGACGAACCCACCTCGGCCCTTGACCCGGAGTTGGTGGGAGAAGTCTTGAAGGTGATCCAGGGCCTGGCCGAAGAAGGCCGGACCATGATCATGGTGACCCACGAAATGAGCTTCGCCCGCAAGGTGTCGGATCAGGTGCTGTTCCTGCACCAGGGCCTGGTGGAAGAAGAAGGCGCGCCGGAAGACGTGCTGGGCAATCCCAAGAGCGAGCGGCTCCAGCAGTTTCTCAGTGGCAACCTGAAATAAACCTCGATGCAACCCGTAGGAGCTGGCGAAGCCTGCGATCTTTTGATCTTGATGCCTCGCTCGGGACTCAATTGCAGTGGAAAGGATCGCAGCCTCGTTTCACTCGGCAGTTCCTACAGGGCAGCTCGTACATGATGCGTTAAAACCTTTCACATCCCGCCGCGGTCACTGAAAGAAGACTTTCAGGGCGCACGCAGCGGGTATGGCGACATCCAGCAATTACGCAAACCAATGGTTCAGCGCCCGCGGCTGGAAGCCGTTCGCCTTTCAAAAACAAGTCTGGGCCGCGGTCAAACGCGGCGAATCCGGGCTGTTGCACGCCAACACCGGGGCCGGCAAGACCTACGCCGTGTGGTTCGCGGCGCTCAACCGGTTCGCCCGCTCGGCGCCACCGCCGGATAAACCCCGTAAACGCAAACCAGTGGCCGAACCGCTGACGGTCCTGTGGATCACACCGATGCGCGCGCTGGCCGCCGATACAGCCAAAGCCCTTGAGACACCATTGGCAGAGCTGCAGATTCCATGGAGCGTCGGCCTGCGCACCGGCGACACCAGCGCCAGCGAACGCGCCCGCCAGGGCCGGCGCCTGCCCACCGCGCTGATCACCACGCCTGAAAGCCTGACCCTGATGCTCGCCCGCGCCGATGCGCAAACGGCCACCTCAACGCTGGGCATGGTCGTGGTGGATGAATGGCACGAGTTGCTCGGCAACAAACGGGGGGTACAGTTGCAATTGGCTTTGGCACGCTTGCGGCGCTGGCATCCCCGACTCATCGTCTGGGGCGTGTCCGCCACCTTGGGTAACCAGGCCCACGCCGAGCAGGTATTAATCCCGCAAGGCAACGGCACCAGCGTGCAGGGGGCCAACGGCAAGGCGCTACGGGTCGATACGCTGCTTCCCCCCGGCCCTCGAACGATTTCCGTGGGCCGGGCACATCGGCCTGAAGATGCTGCCCCAGGTCATTGCCGAAATCGACGCCAGCAGCAGCTGTCTGGTTTTCACCAACACCCGGGCGCAATCGGAAATCTGGTACCAGGCCATTCTCCAAGCCAGGCCGGACTGGGCCGGGCTGATCGCGCTGCATCACAGTTCATTGTCCCGGGACACTCGCGACTGGGTGGAGCGGGCCCTCAAGGAAGGTCAGCTCAAGGCGGTGGTCTGCACATCCAGCCTGGATCTGGGGGTGGATTTTTTGCCGGTGGAACGGGTCCTGCAAATTGGCTCGGCCAAAGGCGTGGCGCGGCTGATGCAACGCGCCGGGCGCTCCGGTCATGCACCGGGACGGACCTCGCGGGTCACGCTGGTGCCGACCCACAGCCTGGAACTCATCGAAGCCGCCGCCGCGCAAGACGCCGTGGCCCAACGGCGCATCGAAGCCCGGGAGTCGCCCCAAAAACCCCTGGATGTGTTGGTCCAGCATCTGGTCAGCATGGCCTTGGGCGGCGGTTTCGTGCCTGATGAGTTGTTTGAGGAAGTGCGCGGCGCCTGGGCCTACCGCGACCTCAATGCAGCCGAATGGGCCTGGGCCCTGGCCTTCGTGCGCCATGGGGGGCTGTCATTGACCGCCTATCCCGACTACCGGCGGGTCGAGCCGGACGAACACGGAGTGTGGCGAGTCCCCGATGCGCGACTGGCCCGACGACATCGCATGAGCATTGGCACCATTGTCAGCGACGCCAGCCTGCAATTGAAGTTCTGGAGCAAAGGCGGGGGCGGCAAGACCTTGGGCAGCGTGGAAGAAGGCTTCATCGCTCGCCTGCGGCCCGGTGACGGTTTCCTGTTTGCCGGGCGCTTGCTGGAATTGGTCCGGGTTGAGGACATGACCGCTTACGTGCGGCGCAGCCAAGCCAAAAAAGCCGCCGTGCCGCGCTGGAACGGCGGGCGTATGCCGCTTTCCAGCGAATTGGCGGCCGCCGTCGTGGCCCGCCTGAGCGAGGCGGCCACGGGCCACTTCGATGGTCCGGAGATGAGCGCCATGCGGCCCTTATTATCGACTCAACAACGCTGGTCCGGTTTGCCTACGCAAGAAACATTGTTGGCCGAGACGCTCAAATCCCGCGAAGGCTGGCATTTGTTTCTATATCCCTTTGCCGGGCGCCAGGTTCATCTGGGGTTGGCGAGCCTGCTGGCCTGGCGCGTCAGCCGACAACAGCCGGTGACGTTTTCCATCGCCGTCAACGATTACGGCCTGGAACTGCTCAGCGCCACGGCACTGGACTGGACACAGCACCTGGGGCCGGAACTCCTGAGCGTCGACAACCTGCTGGGCGATGTGCTGGCGAGCCTGAACGCCGGAGAGCTGGCACTTCGACGCTTTCGCGAAATCGCCCGGATCGCCGGACTGGTCTTTGCCGGCTATCCCGGCGCGCCAAAAAGTACCCGTCAAGTCCAGGCCTCCAGCGGCTTGTTCTTTCAGGTGTTCAAGCAATACGACGCCGACAACCTCTTGCTGGCACAGGCCGGGGAAGAAGTCTTGCGTGAAGAACTGGATATACGTCGACTGGAGCAGACCTTGGAACGCCTCAATACCTTAAAACTCGACCTGCATGTCATCAAACGCCCCACCCCACTGGGGTTCCCGTTGCTGGTAGAGCGATTCAGGGAAAGCATGAGTTCGGAGAAGCTCGCCGATCGCATCCGGCGGATGGTCAGCGAACTGGAAAAGACCGCCGATCGTGGTGACGCCTGATGCCCGCGCCCTACCCCGTCAGCCTCGCCGGCGAAGAGCTCTGGCTATTGCCGGAAAAGGCTCTTTACTGGCCGGCCCAGCAAACCTTGATGGTCGCCGATGTGCATTTTGGCAAGGCCGCTGCTTATCGCAGCCTTGGCCAACCGGTGCCCCATGGCACGACGGCCAGCAACATCGCCGTGCTGGACAGGCTCCTGGCGAGCCTGCCATGTCGCCAACTGATCTTTCTAGGGGACTTTCTCCACGGTCCAGGTTCCCACGCCCCGGGCACCTTGAAGGCCCTTTGCAGCTGGCGTGAACGACATCAGCTCCTGGCCATGACGCTGATTCGCGGCAACCACGACAAACGCGCCGGCGACCCGCCGCCAGCCCTGAACATCCGGGTCGTGCCGGAGCCATTGTTGCTCGGTCCTTTCGCCGTACAACATGAGCCCGATCCGCATCCCAGCCGCCATGTGCTGGCCGGTCACGTTCATCCCGTCTACCACCTGAGCGGCAAAGGCCGGCAGCGGCTGCGCCTGGCCTGCTTCCGGCTCGGCAGCGAAATCAGCCTGCTACCGGCCTTCGGTGCATTCACAGGTGGGCATCGCGTGGAACAGGACAATGACTGCCGGATCTTTGTCATTGGGGATAACGAAATATGGCCGATCAGCTGACAGCGGCAAGCGGCAAGCGTGGAGGCAAGCAACGTGCCCACTTGCAGCTTGCCGCTGGTAGCTTCTAACTGAGGTCAGGCAACAGGCGCAGGAGGCGGCTCATCCGGCAGGGTGGGTTCGCCGGGTTCGGTGGGTTCGAAGGGCTGTTCGTTGGGGGTATCGGGATCAGGCTGGCCTGGAATACCGCCCGCCACTTCGGCAGGGTGGGCCAGCAATGACCAAGCCATGACACCGATCTGATTGGGCTCAAGCCTGGCCAGTTCGGCACTGATTCGCGGATCGATCTTCATAGAGCAACTCCTGGGCGAAGGCCCGCTGCGCTGAGGCAAAAAAACGGGCAGTACACCCCATAGAGTGCCTGCCCGCCCAGGAATTCAAACTGTTCGTCAGAATCAGGTACGCGGCAGCGTCACGCCGCGCTGGCCCTGATATTTGCCACCACGATCCTTGTAGGACACTTCACATTCTTCATCGGACTCAAGGAACAGCATCTGCGCCACACCTTCGTTGGCATAGATTTTGGCCGGCAAGGTCGTGGTGTTGGAGAACTCCAGGGTCACATGGCCTTCCCATTCAGGCTCCAGCGGCGTGACGTTGACGATGATACCGCAGCGCGCGTACGTGCTTTTACCCAGGCAGATGGTCAGCACGTTGCGCGGGATACGGAAATACTCAACGGTGCGGGCCAGGGCAAAGGAGTTCGGCGGAATGATGCAGACGTCGCTCTTGACGTCGACGAAGCTCTTCTCATCGAAGTTCTTCGGGTCGACGGTGGCCGAGTTGATGTTGGTGAACACCTTGAATTCATCGGCGCAACGCACATCGTAGCCGTAGCTGGAGACGCCGAAGGAAATCAGCCGGTCGGCGCCTTCGCCACGCATCTGGCGCTCTACGAAAGGCTCGATCATGCCCTGCTCTTGCGCCATGCGGCGAATCCACTTGTCCGATTTGATGCTCATGGCGGGTGTCCTGAATAGCGAGGTGGAAAAAATACGTCCGGCATCTTACCGGGGCACGGGGCCGGGTTCAAAGCGCGGGACGCAAATCTCGCCGATCCGCCTTGATTTCCTGGCCCTGACGGCAATATCGCCCGCCGTCAGTCACCAAAACCGAGAAACCTTCGCAAAGACCATTGGCACGTACCGGAAAAAGGGTTAAGGTGGCGCCACTGTGCTGCTTGTGTCACTGAGAATCTCTACACGATATGTTGAATTTCGATCCAACCATCTACAAGAATTTTTCCTGCTCTTTGCACTCAGTCTCGGCCAGGGTTCTTCCTGAGTCGCAGTTATCTTTGTTCAAGGAGTTACACCATGTCTAATCGCCAAACTGGTACCGTTAAGTGGTTCAACGATGAAAAAGGCTTCGGCTTCATCACCCCACAATCCGGTGACGACCTGTTTGTTCACTTCAAAGCAATCCAATCCGACGGCTTCAAAAGCCTGAAAGAAGGCCAGCAGGTCTCTTTCATCGCTACCCGCGGTCAGAAAGGCATGCAAGCTGAAGAAGTTCAAGTTATCTAACTTGTCCTTGCTTTAGTAAAAAGCCCCGCCCTGAAAAGCGGGGCTTTTTTGTGCCTGTGTGTTTTTGCCCACGCACAAAAAAATGTGGGAGCGAGCCTGCTCGCGATAGCGGCGTGTCAGTCAACGTTGATGTTGCTGATCCGCCGCTATCGCGAGCAGGCTCGCTCCCACACGGGTTGGTTGCGTTGCTAGCCCGAGATTACCAGGTCACGCCAAACCCTGCGGTGTAGCGCGTCTTGCTCAAGTCGCTGTCTTCGGTGCCCTCGATGACATCTTTCTCGGCCTTGAGGTTGAGCGAAGCCCAGTCGGTAACCTTGTAGCGCAGCCCCACCTCAGCGTCGTAGGCGTACTCGGCGACGCTGGACAGCGGCTTGCCGACTTCACCATTGGTGAAGAACTCGACACGCTTGCCGATCAGGTAGCGGTTGTAGTCCCACTTCATGGCGACGGAATAGAAGTTGTCCGTTCCACCGTCGCGGTATTCATAATCGGTGCGGTTGAGCAGCGAGCCCAACGAGAAAGCCCCCAACTCGTCATCCCAGAACTGATAACCCGGACCGGTGCCCACCACGCGCTGGCGAGCCAGCTCTTCGACCTTGTCGCGCTTGTAATTCAAACGCCCTTGCCAGAACCATTTTTCCGTGAGGAACCGGTCGAGGGAGTACTCCAGCCTCCAGTTGTCGGTGGAAACCACATCATCCTGGAATTCACGGTTGTATTCGCCTTCGGCGGTGTGCCGCCATCTGCCATGGCGTGCCGAAGTCTTGAAGTCGATGTCGTAGTCGTCGGTATCGTTTTCCGCGCGCTGATAATCCAGTGCGGCATCGATATTGCCCTTCCACACCAGATCCTCGACCACCGGCTTGGGTTTGAGGATTTGCTGGATACTGGCCAGCTCGACGGTTTTGGGTCCGTCGCCGTTGGCCAGGGTCACCTTGCCGTCCTCGGCCGCCTGCAGCGCCTTGGCTTTCTCGCCAGTGTAGGCATCCTGCTTGACCAGCAATTGCTGGTCGCTCTCAAGGGTCTTGACCTGTTTCCAGTCGATGGGAATCGCGCCAGCGTAATCGGTCTGGATCAGCAACTTGCCGCCATCGAAAACGGTGATCTTGCCACTGAGCTTGTCGCCGTTCTTCAACCAGACGGTATCGGCAAGCAATGGCATGGAGGCGCTGGTGACAGCTAGGCATAGCAGGGTTCTAGACAACATAAGCGTATAAAGAGCTCAAGTTTGCGGTAAAAAGGCGGCATTATCCCCCGGGACGACACCTTAGCAAGGACTGACCGAAGTAATTGTGATGAGTTCATTTCTCAACCAACCTTGCGGGACTTAATCTACCAACGGCAATACGCCCTTCTTCAGGACGCCTGAACGTGACTGATGCTCCCGCGGACGCAGAGAGCGCCGCCCAGATTCGCCGCACCACCCTGTACCTGACCCTGGCACAGGTGCCGGCCGGCAAGGTAGTGACCTATGGCCAGCTCGCCGAAATGGCCGGCCTGGGCCGCGCGGCACGCTGGGTGGGACGGACCCTCAGCCAACTGCCAAACGACACAAAGCTGCCATGGCATCGCGTGTTGGGCGCCGGCGGTCGGATCAGCCTGCCGGTCGGCAGCGCTTCAGGGGATGAACAACGCGCGCGCCTGCGCATGGAAGGGGTAAGTGTCCTGAATAATCGTGTTGATATTCAGCGCCATGGCTGGCGCCCGGTAGAGCACAGCGGTTAGAGTGCGCGCTTTGTTTTCGCAATTTTTGAGGCAGACTCCAGCCCATGCCCCGTAAAACCTGGCGCGCCGCCCTCGCCGCCTATGCCAGTCCCTCGACGCTCGTGCTGTTGCTGCTTGGCTTCGCCGCCGGCTTGCCCTACATGCTGGTGTTTTCCACGCTTTCAGTCTGGTTGCGTGAAGCCGGCGTGGCCCGTGAGACCATTGGTTACGCGAGCCTCATCGGCCTGGCATATGCCTTCAAATGGGTCTGGTCGCCACTGCTCGACCAATGGCGCCTGCCACTGCTGGGCAAACTCGGCCGTCGGCGTTCATGGCTGGTGCTCTCCCAGGCCCTGGTGATCCTCGGCCTGATCGGCATGGGCTTCTGCGATCCGCAAAAACACCTGTCCTGGTTGATCGCTATCGCGGTGATCGTGGCTTTCGCCTCGGCCACCCAGGACATCGCCGTCGACGCCTACCGCCTGGAAATCGCCGACGACACCCGCCAGGCGGCCCTCGCCGCCAGCTACATGTCCGGGTACCGAATCGCGGCATTGCTGGCCACCGCCGGCGCACTGTTCTTTGCCGAAGGGTTCGGCTCCACCGGTTTCAGCTATAAACACTCGGCCTGGGCAGGCACCTACCTGTTGTTCGGCGTACTGATGGTCCCGGCGCTGCTCACCTCGCTGTTCATGCGCGAACCGCCGGTACCGTTGCGCACCCAGTTGCAGGCCGGCCGCTATAGCTTCGCCCACCAGTTGACCTCGGTGTTCGTACTCATCGTACTGCTGGTGTCGGTACCGGCGATGTTCACCCAGCTCTATAACACCGACTTCGCCAGCGTCCTCTTCGAAGGCGTCAGCCTGCTGGATCTGCTGCTCGAAGACCGCGCCTTTCTGCGGGCCATCCTCTATATCACCCTGACGGCCCTATGCCTTTCAGCCATGGGGCGCCGCGGGCTGGCGCCAGTACTGACCCCGGTCAACGATTTCATTCTGCGCTACCGCTGGCAGGCCCTGTTGTTGCTTGGGCTGATTGCCACCTACCGAATGTCCGACACGGTCATGGGCGTCATGGCCAACGTGTTCTACATCGACCAAGGTTTCACCAAGGACCAGATCGCCAGCGTCAGCAAGATTTTCGGGCTGATCATGACACTCGTCGGCGCCGGCATGGGCGGCTTGTTGATCGTGCGTTTCGGCATCCTGCCGATCCTGTTTATCGGCGGCGTTGCCTCCGCCGGCACCAATATCCTGTTTTTGATGCTCGCCGACATGGGCGCCAACCTGCAGATGCTGATTGTCACCATCTCTCTGGACAACTTCAGCTCCGGCCTGGCCACTTCGGCGTTCGTCGCCTACCTGTCGAGCCTGACCAACCTGAAGTTCTCGGCCACCCAATACGCCCTGCTCAGCTCGATCATGCTATTGCTGCCGCGCTTGATCGGTGGATATTCAGGGGTGATGGTGGAGAAATTCGGCTATCACGACTTCTTCCTGATCACCGCCCTGCTCGGCGTTCCGACCCTGTTGCTGATTGCCTTGCACTGGTATCAGGAAAACCGCCGCCAGGATTCGGGCTCGGCTTCGGACGAGGAACCGACACCCACGCGACCTGCGGAAGAATCGTAGGAAACTTCAGCAAGCGCCGGCGAAACGGCGTTCCTGCCTGGCGACCGGCCACGCGCCTGTACGCCAGGGCATCTCGCCCGTACAATGCTCCGTCACTTCTCGTCATCAGCAACCGACAACGGCCAACCATGCGCACCAGTCAATTTTTGCTCGCCACACAGAAAGAAACGCCTTCCGACGCCGTCGTGATCAGCCACCAGCTGATGCTGCGTGCCGGCATGATCCGCAAACTCGCCTCGGGCCTTTACACCTGGCTGCCGATGGGCCTGCGAGTGATGCGCAAGGTAGAAGCTATCGTTCGCGAAGAGATGAACGCCGCCGGTTCTCTGGAAGTGTTGATGCCGGGTACCCAGCCGGCCGAGCTGTGGCAGGAGTCGGGACGTTGGGAAGAATACGGCCCGGAGTTGCTGCGCATCAAAGACCGTCATGGTCGCGACTTCTGCGCAGGCCCGACTCACGAAGAAGTGATCACCGATCTGATGCGCAACGAGTTGAGCAGCTACAAACAGCTGCCTATCAACCTGTATCAGATCCAGATCAAATTCCGTGATGAGATCCGCCCACGCTTCGGCCTGATGCGTGGCCGCGAATTCATCATGAAGGATTCGTACTCCTTCCACACCGACCTGGCCTCGCTGCAAGTCACCTACGACCGCATGCACCAGGCGTACTGCAACATTTTCACCCGCCTGGGCCTGAAGTTCCGCCCGGTTGAAGCCGACAACGGCTCCATCGGTGGCGCCGGCTCCCACGAGTTCCACGTATTGGCCGAGTCCGGCGAAGACGACATCGTCTTCAGCAACGGTTCCGACTACGCCGCCAACATCGAAAAAGCCGAGGCCGTGCCACGGGAAACTTCCCGCCCTGCACCGACCGAAGAACTGCGCCTGGTGGACACACCAAACGCCAAGACCATCGCCCAACTGGTGGAAGGCTACAACCTGCCGATCGAACGCACCATCAAGACCCTGATCGTGCGTGCCGAAGAAGAAGGCAAGCTGATCGCCCTGATCATCCGCGGCGATCATGAGCTGAACGAAATCAAAGCTGGCAACCAGCCTGGCGTCGCCAGCCCCTTGGTCATGGCCACCGATGCCGACCTGCGCGACGCCATCGGCGCCGGTGCCGGCTCCCTCGGCCCGTTGAACCTGCCGCTGCCGATCATCATCGACCGCTCGGTGGAGTTGATGAGCGATTTCGCCATCGGTGCCAACATCGACGACAAGCACTACTTCGGCGTGAACTGGGAGCGCGACCTGCCGGTTCCAACCGTGGCCGACCTACGCAACGTTGTGGCAGGCGATCCGAGCCCGGACGGCAAAGGCGTCCTGGAAATCAAGCGCGGAATCGAAGTCGGGCACATCTTCCAGCTGGGCAACAAGTACAGCAAGGCAATGAAGTGCGAAGTGCTGGGCGAAAACGGCAAGCCGGTGACCCTGGAAATGGGCTGCTACGGCATCGGCGTGTCCCGCGTGGTGGCGGCTGCCATCGAGCAGAACAACGACGAGAAGGGGATCATCTGGAGCGATACCCTGGCGCCGTTCCAGATTGCCCTGGTGCCGCTGCGCTACGAGACCGAGCTGGTTCGCGAAGCCACCGACAAGCTCTACGCCGAACTGACGGCCGCCGGCTTCGAAGTGCTGCTGGACGACCGCGACAAGAAAACCAGCCCCGGCATCAAGTTCGCGGACATGGAACTGATCGGCATCCCGCACCGGATCGTGGTCAGTGACCGCAGCCTGGCCGAAGGCAACCTGGAATACAAAAGTCGCACCGAGGCCGAGCCGCAAGCGCTGCCGGTCGCCGACGTGCTGTCATTCCTCCAGGCCCGTATCCGCCGCTGACACCAGATAGAGACGTCATGTTCAAGCGAAACACCTTAGGCCTCGGGGGCGCCGCGCTGTGCGGCGCCCTGCTGGTCAGCGGCTGTGCCAACCAAATGTCGCAACGCAGCGAGCACGAAGAGCGGGTCGAGCGCAAACTGCTCGACCATAACCTGCAAATCGATGTGGGTCAGCCCAAGGTGCTCGACCTGCCCCAGCGTCGTGTACGGATCAATGAGCAGAAGACCTTCGAAGTCACCGAGTTCGAAGTGACCCGCCATTATGATCGCTACACGCCATATCAGCCTTGGCGGGAGGTTTACGAAATCCCGCTGGGCGCGGTGGCGGTGGTGGCCGGGGTCGGCGCTAATGTGGTCAATGTGTTCGCCCTCGGCAACCTCCCGGAGAGTGCGACCAGGGACTGGATCAGTTACGGTTTCGCCGGGCTCAACCCATTCATGAACGTGCCATCCCATGGCCGCGCCCAGCAGAACCTGGCCCGAATCGATGAAGTGCAACGCGACAAACGGGTCGAACACTCAAGCCTGCCCTGGAGCGAACGCCCGGTACAGGTCAAGGCTGCCCGACAGACCTTCGAACTGAGCACCGACCGCAATGGCGTGTTGCGCGTGAACCTGCTGGAAAGCCCGTTCGCCGAGCATGACCTGAGCCACTTCGGCAAATTGCAGATCAGCGTGACGGACACTTTGGACGAGGTGCATACCGACTCGTCCTTGAGCATCAGCAGCACCTTGCGCGGCAAGCTGGTAGAGGCCCACGCATTGATTTATGACGACCTGGAAGATGACGAGGTGAGCCAGTGGGTTCACCGGGTCAAGCGCCTGTCGGAGCTGGGACTTGAAGAAGAGGCCAGCGAGCTGGAACAAAGCCTGATCGAACTGACCCGCAATGATCCGGAGTTGCAGACCGAATTCCTCAAAGCCCTGACCAAGGATGGCGGGCGCTTGGTGGCGGATCCGGGGGCGAACTAGCAGCATAACCTTGTGGCGAGGGAGCTTGCTCCCGCTGGGGCGCGCAGCGGCCCTCAAACCTGCCACCTCGGTGTGTCAGATAAGTTGAATCAACTGCTTCTGGGGCTGCTGCGCAGCCCAGCGGGAGCAAGCTCCCTCGCCACAAGAGCCGGCAAAGCCTTCATGTAAGTGGCAGCCTCACCGCTCAAACAATTCCAACTGCTCAAACCCACCTCGCAGATCCTCCAGCCGTACCCCTATCCCCAACAACCGCACCGGCTTGCCGCCGCGGTTGAACGCCTGGGTCAATAGCAACTGGTAACTGCCCAGGTCCCGCCCTGCCCCGGCTTGCTCCAGGGTGGTCTGGGTAAAGTCGTGGAATTTCACTTTGACGAACGGCTTGCCCGGCCGATAACTGCTGTCGATCCGCGCCATGCGCCCGCTGAGGGCCTCCATGAGTTCCGGCAGTTTGTCGAGGCAACTCACCAGGTCGGGCAGGTCGACATCGTAGGTATTTTCCACACTGATGGACTGCCGCCGGCTGTCATTGTGTACCAGACGCTCATCAATCCCACGAGCCAGGCTCCAGAGTCGCTCACCGAAACTGCCGAATTCGCGCACCAGCACCAGCTTGTCCCATTGACGCAACTGCAGACAGTCGACAATGCCGAGCCTGTTCAGCTTGTCGGCGGTCACTTTGCCAACGCCATGCAGCTTGCTCACCGGCAGAGCCGAGACGAAGTCCTCTACCTGATCCGGGGTGATGACGAACAAGCCGTTGGGCTTTTTCCAGTCGCTGGCGATCTTGGCCAGAAACTTGTTGGGGGCAACGCCAGCGGACACCGTGATGTGCAACTGATTGGAAACTCGCCGGCGAATGTCCTGGGCAATGCGGGTGGCACTACCGCCGAACTGGGCGCTGGCGGAGACATCCAGGTAGGCCTCGTCCAGGGACAATGGCTCGATCAGGTCAGTGTAATCGCTGAAAATCGTATGAATTTCCTTCGACGCCTCCCTGTAGGCCTCCATCCGTGGCTTGACGATGGTCAGGTCAGGGCAAAGCTTCAAGGCGTGCCCGGATGACATGGCCGAGCGCACACCGTAAGCCCGAGCCTCGTAGTTACAGGTCGCGATTACCCCACGCCGGTCCGCCGAACCACCGACCGCCAGGGGTTTGCCGGCCAGCCGCGGGTCATCGCGCATCTCGATAGCGGCATAGAAGCAATCACAGTCGACGTGGATGATTTTGCGTTGCGTCATGAGAGAAGCGGATGTGCGACAAGTCGGGTTGCCAGTATCGCACCGACAACTGTATATAGCACCAGTAGTTGGAAAGATCCCTCACTGTGACTGGAAAAAACCTACAAGAATTTATATTTTCAATCGCCGCAAAGCGTCCAATAGAGCGCCAGCCCTTGCCAGCCGTGTGTCACAGCGCTGTCACAATGCCCACGACCTAGGCTAAGCAATTGAAGCTGAACAGATTTTTCTCGCCCCAGGGTTGACAGCCAGCCGATCCTCTGTAGAATGCCGCCACACAGACGCGGGATGGAGCAGTCTGGTAGCTCGTCGGGCTCATAACCCGAAGGTCGTCGGTTCAAATCCGGCTCCCGCAACCAAACATCAAAAAAGGCTACTCGAAAGAGTGGCCTTTTTTGTGGCCGCTTGTTTTTGCGCAATCGTCCGCTGAAGAGAAGCCATTCGAACATGGCGCAAGCGCATGGCGGCACAATGCACGCTACAGCTTGTAGGACAATTTCCTTTTGATTTCGCGCATTTAGCTGGGTTGGCGACGGATTGGCCGTTTATTTGACCCCACGACCTTTTAACGGTTGACACCCTGGCGTTCGCCTGTAGAATGCCGCCACACAGACGCGGGATGGAGCAGTCTGGTAGCTCGTCGGGCTCATAACCCGAAGGTCGTCGGTTCAAATCCGGCTCCCGCAACCAAACATCAAAAAAGGCTACTCGAAAGAGTGGCCTTTTTTGTGCCTGTCGAAAAAGCTTCCATTAAAAATATTTTGTAATTATTTTTTTCAGCAGGGATTGGTAACTGGGCTGGATGCCCCCATCCTGTCGCGCATAGTTCAAGAGGTGATTGATGCGCGCCCACTCGTCTGCCCCGCAAGACACTGTTACTGCGACACAACCGATCAAGGCCGAGCGACTACGCTGGCTGGACCGTATCAGTCAGTACCGTCAACCTATCGGCCTCGCCGTCACACTGTTGTTGTTCGCGATCGCATTGATTGCCTGTCGCCACCTGCTGAGCGAGCTCGATCTGTACGCCCTGCACGACTCAATTGTGCAAGTGCCTCGGCCGGCCCTGCTCGGGGCAATCGCCGCGACGGTGTTCGGTTTCGTCATTTTGCTGGGCTATGAATGGTCCGCCAGCCGTTATGCCGGTGTGAAACTGCCAGCGCAAACCCTGATCCTGGGCGGTTTCAGCGCTTTTGCCATCGGCAACGCCATCGGGCTCTCGTTATTGTCGGGAGGCTCGGTTCGCTACCGGCTATATGCCCGCCATGGCCTGGGCGCGACAGATGTCGCCCACATGACCCTGTTCGCCAGCCTGTCCCTGGGCTGCGCACTGCCACCGCTGGCGGCCCTGGCGACCCTCAGCGATCTTCCCTCCGCTGCCGCCGCCCTGCACCTGCCGGCCACATGGCTGGGAGCAATCTGCGTCGCGGTGCTCCTGCTTACGTGTGTGCTGGCTATCGGCATCTATCGTCGACGTCTGCCAGAACAGCCCTATCGGGACAGCCTGCTGGTCAAGGCCGGTCGCCACACCCTACGCCTGCCCGGCCGACGCCTGACGCTTCTGCAACTGATCATCACCACGCTGGATGTCGCGGCAGCCGCCACGGTGCTGTACTTGTTGTTACCCGAAGCACCACCGTTCGGCGCATTCCTGCTGGTGTATCTGCTGGCGTTGGCCGCCGGCGTGCTCAGTCATGTACCCGGCGGGGTCGGGGTGTTCGAAGCAATTTTGCTGGCGGCCTTCGCCGACAAATTGGGGGCCGCACCTTTGGCCGCTGCCCTGCTTTTGTATCGCCTGATCTACGTGCTGCTGCCGATGCTGGTGGCTTGTGTGTTGTTGCTGATCAATGAAGCGCAAAGACTGTTCCAGACCCGCCAATCCCTGCGGGTAGCCTCGGGCCTGGCGGCGCCGATCCTGGCGGTGCTGGTGTTCCTGTCGGGCGTGGTGCTGCTGTTTTCCGGCGTGACCCCGGAGATCGATACTCGCCTGGAACACATTGGCTTCCTGATCCCTCATCGGCTGGTGGACGCTTCGCACTTCGGCGCCAGCCTCGTGGGCGTGCTATGCCTGTTGCTTGCTCAGGGCCTGCGCCGGCGCTTGTCCGCCGCCTGGATGCTGACCACCGTTTTACTTCTGGTCGGTGCCCTGCTCTCGCTGCTCAAGGGTTTCGATTGGGAAGAGGCCACGCTGCTGACGCTGACGGCCAGCTTGCTGGCGGTGTTCCGGCGTTCCTTCTATCGTCCGAGTCGCCTGACCGAGCTGCCCTTTTCTCCGCTGTATCTGATCGCCAGCGTGTGCGTGCTCGGCGCATCGATTTGGCTACTGCTGTTTGCTTACCAGGATGTGCCCTACAGCCATGAACTGTGGTGGCAATTCACCCTCGATGCCGATGCCCCTCGCGGTCTGCGCTCGCTGCTCGGCGCGGCGGTGCTGCTGGTGGTGGTGTCCCTGACCTGGTTGCTGCGCACCGCGCGGCCGGTGATCCAGTTGCCGGCGGCAGAAGAACTGGAGCGAGCCAAAAAGATTCTCATGGCTTCTTCGCAACCCGACGGCGGCCTGGCCCTGACCGGTGACAAGGCACTGCTGTTTCACCCCAACGACGAAGCGTTTCTGATGTATGCCCGCCGTGGCCGCAGCCTGGTGGCGCTGTACGACCCGATCGGCCCCACTCAGCAACGAGCCGAGATGATCTGGCAGTTCCGCGACCTGTGCGATACCCATCATGCGCGTCCGGTGTTCTATCAGGTACGCGCCGAGAACCTGCCGTATTACATGGACATCGGCCTGACGGCGATCAAGTTGGGTGAAGAAGCACGGGTCGACCTCAAGCAGTTCGATCTCGAAGCCAAGGGCAAAGAGATGAAGGACTTACGCTACACCTGGAACCGCGGCACCCGGGACGGCCTGTCGCTGGAGATCCACGAACCGGGCCAGGCGCCGATGGATGAGCTAAAGGTCATTTCCGAGGCCTGGCTGACCGGCAAGAACGTGCGGGAGAAAGGCTTCTCGCTCGGTCGCTTCAGTGAGGACTACCTCAAGCATTTTCGCATCGCAGTGATCCGCTTCGAGGGCCGTCCGGTGGCGTTCGCCAACCTGCTGGAGACCTACAACCATGAACTGGCCAGCCTCGACCTGATGCGCGCCCATCCCGACGCCCCGAAACTGACCATGGAATTCATGATGGTCGGGCTGATTCAGCATTATAAAACCCATGGCTACGCCCGCTTCAGCCTCGGAATGGTGCCCCTGTCGGGCCTGCAACCGCGACGCGGCGCTCCGTTGACCCAGCGTCTGGGCTCGATGGTGTTCCGCCGTGGCGAACAGCTCTACAACTTCCAGGGCCTGCGCCGTTTCAAAGATAAATTCCAGCCTGACTGGGAACCTCGTTACATGGCCGTGCCCGCCGGACTCGATCCGCTGGTAGCCCTGGCCGACACCGCCGCCCTGATTGCAGGCGGCCTGACTGGATTGGTGAAACGCTGATGATGCAACGTTCCTGGCGATATGTAGTGGCCACCCTGTTGGTGTTGGCAGTGATTCTCGGCGGCGGTTACTGGTACTGGAACCGCCCTGCCCCGCAACCGATCCTTGAACAACTGACGCCGGTCGACGGTGCGCCGATGACCCGGATCACTCCCGGCACCCCGCCCCGCGCCCAGGTGCTGGTGGCGGTCACTGAAGAGCAGAAACTAAGCGACACGCAATTGCTGGCCCTCAGCCGCAGCGGCTCGGCGCAGATCGTCCAGGTGATCCTGCCCAAGGACTGTGTGCTGCAAGGCCGCGCTCTGCAGGCCGGCCTGAAGCAGCTTCAGGGGCCAGCGACGCTGGTCAGCGGTATCGGCCCCGGTGCCGTGCTGGCCTGGCGTTGGCTGGCCGAGCAGAAGAACGATAAGGCCCAGGCCGTGTCGGTGGACCTGGCCCTGGAAAAACCCGGCTGCACCCACCTGCTGCCTAAAAGCGCGGCCCACGGCCACTGGCTGGTGGCCTGGAATGACAACCCTGACGACACCAGCGCCGGTTTCGTCCGGGATCAACCGAACGCCGAAACCAGCATCAGCAACTACGACATCAACCTGCCGCAAGTGCTGAACAACGAATTGCACAAGATCCTGGTGGGCACGGACAAGGGCAGCCTGAGCATCCCCGTGGTGGAAGTGCCCGCCAGCCAGGCCCGGGACACCGTGACACTGTTTCTCTCCGGAGACGGCGGCTGGCGGGACCTGGACCGGGACGTGGCCGAAGAAATGGCCAAGATCGGCTACCCGGTCGTCGGCATCGACACCCTGCGCTACTACTGGCAGCACAAGAGCCCGGAACAAAGCGCCCTGGACCTCACCGAACTGATGCAGCATTACCGTCAGGTCTGGGGCACCAAGCGCTTTATCCTGACCGGTTATTCCTTTGGCGCCGACGTACTGCCCGCAATCTACAATCGCCTGCCGGCCAGCGAGCAGCAAGGGGTCGACGCAATCATCCTGCTGGCCTTCGCGCGCACTGGCAGTTTCGAGATCGAAGTCGAAGGCTGGCTCGGCAACGCCGGCACCGAAGCCGCCACCGGCCCGGAAATGGCCAAGCTGCCCGCCGACAAAGTGGTGTGCATCTATGGCGTAGAAGAAGCGGCTGAAAGTGGCTGCACTGACAAGACGGCGGTGGGCGAAGCCATCCAGCTACCTGGCGGCCATCATTTCGACGAGAACTACCCGGCGCTGGCCAAGCGCCTGGTGGACGAAATCAACAAACGTCAGAACAAGGCGTCCCAACCGTGAGCAGATGGGCCTATTTGGTCCCCCCATGTGGGAGCGAGCCTGCTCGCGATAACAACAGCACAGTCAACATCGCCATCAACTGATTCACCGCTATCGCGAGCAGGCTCGCTCCCACAAGGGTTTAGCTTAGGTATCGGTATTCCGTAATCCACCAAAAAGCCCCCGCTGCCACAAGGCAACGGGGGCTTTTTGTTTCGGCTACATCTCCACCTGAGTCCCCAGCTCAATCACCCGGTTCAGCGGCAGATTGAAAAAACGCAAATTGCCGTTGGCGTTTTTCAGCATGAAGGCGAATAACCCTTCGCGCCAACGGGCCATGCCTTCGAGCTTGGACGCGATGACCGTCTCGCGACTGAGGAAGTAGGTGGTGCGCATCGGGCTGAAGTCCAGCTCATCCAGATGACACAGCCTGAGCGCCTGCGGCACGTCCGGTTCGTCGGTAAAACCAAAGTGCAGGATCACCCGAAAGAAACCTTCGCCGTAGGCGTCCACCTCGAAGCGCCGTTGCGACGGCACCCGGGGGATGTCTTCGTACACCACCGTCAGCAGCACCACTTGCTCGTGCAGCACCTGGTTGTGCAGCAGGTTGTGGAGCAGCGCATGAGGCACGGCATCCGGGCGGGCGGTGAGGAAAACCGCCGTGCCCTTGACCCGATGAGGAGGTTCGACGCGGATGCTGCTGATAAATACCGGCAACGGCAGAGCGCCTTCATCCAACCGATCCACCAGCAGTTCCTTCCCGCGCTTCCACGTGGTCATCAGAATGAACAACACGATTCCCGCCAATACCGGAAATGCGCCGCCCTGTAGGATTTTCGGGACATTGGCGGCAAAGAACAGGCCGTCCACCAATAGAAAACCGACCAGCAACGGCACCGTCAGCAGGGGCGGCCATTTCCACAACAACAACGCCACCGCCGACACCAGGATGCTGGTGATCAGCATAGTGCCGGTCACTGCCACGCCATAGGCTGAGGCCAACGCGCCGGACGACTCGAAGCCAAGCACCAGCAGGATCACGCCAACCATCAACGCCCAGTTCACCGCGCCGATGTAGATCTGCCCTTGTTCGGCGCTGGAGGTGTGCTGGATGTACATGCGCGGGATATAACCGAGCTGGATGGCTTGGCGTGTGAGGGAAAACGCACCGGAAATCACCGCTTGGGAAGCGATCACCGTGGCGAGGGTCGAGAGCACCACCAGCGGCACCAGCGCCCAGGCTGGGGCCAGCAAATAAAACGGGTTGCGAGCGGCCTCCGGGTTCTCCAACAACAAGGCGCCCTGACCGAAATAGTTGAGCACCAGCCCTGGCAACACCAGGGCGAACCAGGCCCGGGCAATCGGTTTGCGGCCGAAATGCCCCATGTCCGCATACAAGGCTTCGGCACCGGTCAAGGCCAGGACCACGGCCCCCAGGATCGCAACGCCAACACCCGGATGCACCATGAAAAAGCGCACGCCCCAGGCCGGGTTCAACGCCTGGAGCACCTGCGGATGCTGGACGATGCCATGAATGCCCAGACCGCCAAGGACCACGAACCACAGCACCATGACCGGCCCGAACAATTTACCGATCCGGTCGGTACCGTGTTTCTGGATCAGAA
Source organism: Pseudomonas sp. Q11 (assembly GCF_024494355.1). Classification (GTDB taxonomy): domain Bacteria; phylum Pseudomonadota; class Gammaproteobacteria; order Pseudomonadales; family Pseudomonadaceae; genus Aquipseudomonas; species Aquipseudomonas hefeiensis. The sequence continues at coordinate 45,014 of NZ_JAKNQY010000026.1, forward strand.
AAAGTGCCACCAGAATCACCAACGCCATCGGCACAACCCAGTGATCCAGGCCATCAAAGGCCACCTCCAGGCCCTCCACGGCCGATAACACGGAAATGGCCGGGGTGATCATGCTGTCACCGTAAAACAACGAGGCGCCGATCAACCCGAGGATCACCAGCACTGAGCGCAACCGGGGATAAGGGGAAGACGCCCGCCGGGCCAGCGCCGTCAGCGACATGATGCCGCCTTCGCCCTGATTGTCGGCGCGCAGGATAAACAGTACGTACTTGATCGAGACGACCCAGACCAGCGACCAGAAGATCAGCGCCAGAATCCCGAACACTCCGTCATGGTTGACCTGCACACCGTATTGACCGGAGAACACTTCCTTGATGGTGTACAAGGGGCTGGTGCCGATATCGCCATAGACTACCCCTGCGGCGGCCACCAACATCCCCACGGGTCTGGCCGCTGCACGCCCGGCACCCGACACCTGACTCTCTGCCTGCTCCATCCAACACTCCCACTGCCTGATCCGCGTTGCTGGAAAGAAGCACTCTGATTGACCTTGCACCCGCGCCGCTTTACTTCTTGTTACAGACGAACGATTGACTGTAGAGACTAAGTTGCGCTTGACGGCGCGAAGCATAGCGCAGCACTCGTCGTTTTTCCCCGTATAAAGCTGGTCAAGCGCTTCGAGCACCGCTAGAATTGCGCACTTTTTGATCAGAGGCGCGTCAAGCGTCCTGTCTCCACAAGAGACGATCTCCCCTACACCGAGGTTAGACATGTCCACCACTACCGCGCCGGCCAACCCCAAGGTTGGCTTCGTATCCCTGGGTTGCCCGAAGGCTCTGGTCGACTCCGAGCGCATCCTGACCCAACTGCGCATGGAAGGTTATGACGTCGTATCCACGTACCAGGACGCCGACGTGGTAGTGGTCAACACCTGCGGCTTCATCGATTCGGCCAAGGCCGAATCCCTGGAAGTGATCGGCGAAGCCATCAAGGAAAACGGCAAGGTCATCGTCACCGGCTGCATGGGTGTGGAAGAAGGCAATATCCGCAACGTGCACCCCAGCGTGCTGGCCGTGACCGGCCCGCAGCAATACGAGCAGGTGGTCAATGCCGTGCACGACGTAGTGCCGCCCCGCCAGGACCACAACCCGCTGATCGACCTGGTGCCGCCGCAAGGCATCAAGCTGACCCCGCGCCACTACGCTTACCTGAAGATTTCCGAAGGCTGCAACCACAGTTGCAGCTTCTGCATCATCCCCTCGATGCGCGGCAAACTGGTGAGCCGCCCGGTGGGTGATGTGCTCGACGAGGCCCAACGCCTGGTCAAGGCCGGCGTCAAGGAGCTGCTGGTGATCTCTCAGGACACCAGCGCCTACGGCGTCGACGTGAAATACCGCACCGGTTTCTGGAACGGCGCGCCGGTGAAAACCCGCATGACCGAACTGTGCGAAGCCCTCAGCACCCTCGGCGTGTGGGTCCGTCTGCATTACGTTTACCCGTATCCGCATGTCGACGAACTGATCCCGCTGATGGCCGCCGGCAAGATCCTCCCGTACCTGGACATCCCGTTCCAGCACGCCAGCCCGAAAGTCCTCAAGGCCATGAAGCGCCCGGCTTTCGAAGACAAGACCCTGGCCCGCATCAAGAACTGGCGCCAGATCTGCCCGGACCTGATCATCCGTTCGACCTTTATCGTCGGCTTCCCTGGCGAAACCGAGGAAGACTTCCAGTACCTGCTGGATTGGCTGACCGAAGCCCAACTCGACCGCGTCGGTTGCTTCCAGTATTCGCCCGTCGAAGGCGCACCGGCCAATGACCTGGACCTGGACATCGTACCGGACGACGTCAAGCAGGACCGTTGGGAGCGTTTCATGGCGCACCAGCAGGCCATCAGCTCGGCGCGCCTGCAAATGCGCATCGGCCGTGAAATCGAAGTGCTGGTGGATGAAGTGGATGAACAAGGCGCCGTGGGCCGCTGCTTCTTCGACGCCCCGGAAATCGATGGCAACGTATTCATCGACAACGGCAGCAACCTCAAGCCGGGCGACAAGGTCTGGTGCAAGGTGACCGACGCCGACGAGTACGATCTGTGGGCTGAACAGATCGGTTGATCCACACAAAGCGGGGCCGCTGTTGTGGCGAGGGAGCTTGCTCCCGCTGGGCCTGTAGGAGCTGACGAGCGAAGCGAGGCTGCGATCTTTCCCCTCCTACTTGAATCTCAAGCGAAAGATCAAAAGATCGCAGCCTTCGGCAGCTCCTACAGTGCACCCCAGCAGGAGCAAGCTCGCCACAGGTTGTTTTTCAGCCACTCACCTATCAGCCCCCAAAAAAATCATGAAGCCCCGCTCTTGCGACAAGATACGGGGCTTTTTTACGGCTATCGTATGGAGAAACCCAAGACATCCAGCACAAGGAACAGGCGGACATGCGCCAGCATTCGGTCATCCACACACCGAAACCGAGCGATTACCAGGAACTGACCCGGGTCTGGGAGGCCTCGGTACGCGCCACCCACGACTTTCTGCCGGACAGCTACATCGAACTGTTGAAGAACCTGGTGCTCACCCGTTACCTGGACGCGGTCATGCTCATCTGCACCCGGGACGCTCGCCAGCGTATTACCGGTTTCGCCGGTGTCGCGGCCGGCAAGATCGAGATGCTTTTCATCGACCCGCAACACCGTGGCCAGGGCCTGGGCAAACAGCTATTGCGCTATGCCATGGAGCACATGAACGCCGATCAACTGGATGTCAATGAACAGAACCCGCAAGCCTTGGGCTTTTACCTCAAGCAAGGCTTCGAAGTGGTCGGGCGTTCAGCAAAAGATGGCATGAACCAGCCCTACCCACTGCTGCACATGCGCTACAAGCAGCCTGACCTGAAGGCCGGACGCGGCTAAAAGCTGCATGAGGCAAATGGACCCGCGATTAACCGGTCCCAGGCAGGTACAATGCCCACCCTCTTTTTGTTACGGCCCCCGTCATGACTGACCCGACTCGTCTCTCCAAACGCCTCATCGAACTCGTCGGCTGTTCCCGTCGGGAGGCTGAGTTGTTCATCGAGGGCGGCTGGGTCACCGTGGATGGCGAAGTGATCGACGAGCCGCAGTTCAAGGTCACCACCCAGAAAGTCGAACTCGACCCCGAAGCCAAGGCCACCGCGCCAGAGCCGGTGACCCTCCTGTTGAACGCCCCGGCGGGCATGGATGCAGACACAGCGATGGCCTCCCTTGGACCACAGACCCTGAGCGAAGAACACCGTTTCGGCAAGCGCCCCCTCAAGGGCCATTTTCTGCGCTTGACCGCCAGCGCCGACCTGCAGGCCACCGCCAGTGGGTTGCTGGTGTTCACCCAGGACTGGAAGATCCTGCGCAAGCTCACCGCCGACGCCGCCAAGATCGAGCAAGAATACGTGGTGGAAGTCGAAGGTGAGATGGTCGCCCATGGCCTCAATCGCCTGAACCATGGCCTGACCTATAAAGGCAAGGAGTTGCCGGCGGTCAAGGCCAGTTGGCAGAACGAGAACCGCTTGCGCTTTGCCATGAAAAACCCGCAACCGGGGGTGATCGCGCTGTTTTGCCAGGCGGTCGGCCTCAAGGTGGTGGCCATTCGTCGCATCCGCATTGGCGGCGTGTCCATCGGTAAGGTGCCGCCGGGCCAGTGGCGTTACCTGTCCACCAAAGAGAAGTTCTAGTTTCTTTTTCCGGCGCCGCACTGAGCTGGGGCGCCCACTGCCGATTGATCAGGATTGCACACATGGTTCACAACGACGTACTTCGCAGCGTGCGCTACATGCTCGACATCAGCGACAAGAAAGTCATCGAGATCATCAAGCTGGGCGGCCTGGAAGTGCCCATGGCGGATCTGGTGGGTTACCTCAAGAAAGACGAGGAAGAAGGCTTCGTGTTCTGCCCTGACGAAGTCATGGCGCATTTTCTCGACGGCCTGGTGATCTTCAAGCGCGGCAAGGACGAAAGTCGTCCGCCGCAGCCAATCGAAGTACCGGTCACCAACAACATCATCCTCAAGAAACTGCGGGTGGCCTTCGAACTGAAGGAAGACGACATGCACGCCATTCTCAAGGCGGCGGAGTTCCCGGTGTCCAAGCCGGAACTGAGCGCATTGTTTCGCAAGTTCGGCCACACCAACTACCGCCCGTGCGGCGACCAGTTGCTGCGCAACTTCCTCAAGGGACTGACGCTGCGCGTCAGAGCTTAAACAACGGCTAAAAGCTTCAAGCGACAAGTTCAAAACTTACAGCTTGCAGCTTGCAACTTGAAGCGCTTGAAATGGCCTACAACGTCTCCCCCATCGGCTACGTCCGCTCCTGCTTCAAGGAGAAGTTCGCCATTCCCCGCCAACCGCAACTGGCCCCGGCCGCGCGCGGTGTGCTGGAGTTGGTGGCGCCATTTGATCAAGGCGATGCCGTGCAGGGCCTGGAGCAGGTCAGCCATGTCTGGCTGCTGTTCCTGTTCCACCAGGCCCTGGAAAACAAGCCACGACTGAAGGTGCGCCCGCCGCGTCTGGGCGGCAACAAGTCCATGGGCGTATTCGCCACCCGCGCCACCCATCGCCCCAATGGCATCGGCCAATCGGTGGTGAAGCTGGAACGGGTCGAAGCCGGTCGACTGTGGCTATCGGGCATCGACCTGCTGGACGGCACCCCGGTGCTGGATATCAAACCCTACGTGCCCTACGCAGACATCATCGGCTCGGCGCACAACAACATCGCCAGCGCAGCGCCTGAGCTGATTGCGGTGCGATGGGCCAGCTCTGCCCTGCATCAGGCCCGCGACCACGCCAAGCGCCTGGAAGAACCCCTGGTAGAGCTGATTGAACAGTGCCTGGCCCAAGACCCACGTCCGGCATACCAGATTCCTACGCCAGAGCGGGAATATGGCGCGCAGTTCTGGGATCTGGACGTGCGTTGGCATTATCCGCAGACGGGGGTGATCAAGGTGCTGGAAGTTATACCCGCAGCGGGATAAGCGCCGGAAACGCAAAAGCCCGCGCTGCCCTTACAGGCGGCGCGGGCTTTTTCATGGTTACTGCAGACCGGGTTGCTGCTATCGCGAGCAGGCTCGCTCCCACATTTGAACTGCAGTGGACACAAGATTTGTGTTTACACATATTCCATTGTGGGAGCGAGCCTGCTCGCGATGACGATCGATCAACCACCGCGTAAATCGAGGCTTACTTCTCTACAAACGCCCGCTCGATCAGGTAATCACCCGGCTCACGCATGCGCGGCGAAACGGTCAGGCCGAAGCTGTTGAGCACTTCGCTGGTCTCGTCGAGCATGCTTGGGCTGCCGCACAGCATGGCGCGGTCGTCCTGCGGGTTGATCGGCGGCAGGCCGATGTCGCGGAACAGCTTGCCGCTACGCATCAGGTCGGTCAGGCGGCCTTCGTTCTCGAACGGCTCGCGGGTCACGGTCGGGTAGTAGATCAGCTTGTCCCGCAACGCTTCGCCGAAGAATTCGTTCTGCGGCAGGTGTTCGGTGATGAACTCGCGGTAGGCAACCTCATTGACGTAACGTACGCCGTGGCACAGGATCACTTTTTCGAAACGCTCGTAGGTTTCCGGATCCTGGATCACGCTCATGAACGGCGCCAGGCCGGTGCCGGTGCTGAGCAGGTACAAATGCTTGCCAGGCTTGAGATCGTCCAGCACCAGGGTGCCGGTGGGCTTCTTGCTGATGATGATCTCGTCGCCTTCCTTCAGATGCTGCAACTGGGAAGTCAACGGGCCGTCAGGCACCTTGATGCTGAAAAATTCGAGATGCTCTTCCCAGTTCGGACTGGCGATCGAGTAAGCGCGCATAAGCGGGCGGCCGTTGGGCTGTTGCAGGCCGATCATCACGAACTGACCGTTCTCGAAGCGCAGGCCCGGATCACGGGTGCACTTGAAGCTGAACAGAGTGTCGTTCCAGTGATGAACACTGAGGACACGCTCGTGGTTCATGTTGCTCATGTACGGGGACTCCTGGGAATGATGCCTGCGTCGTTAATTTGCGCAATTGCATCGCATTCTAATGGCGGCGACAATATCTGTTAAATGAATTATTAAGATAAGGGTTATCGGTTATATCGATATGCGATTTACTCTCCGTCAACTTCAAGTCTTCGTCGCCGTTGCCCAGCAAGAGAGCGTGTCCCGTGCTGCGGGCCTGCTCAACCTCTCGCAGTCGGCGGCCAGCACCTCCATCACCGAACTGGAGCGCCAATCCAGCTGCCAATTATTCGACCGCGCCGGCAAACGCCTGAGTCTCAACGCCTTGGGCAAACAACTGCTGCCCCAGGCGGTGGCGCTGCTGGACCAGTCCAAGGAGATCGAAGACCTGCTCAACGGCAAGTCCGGTTTCGGCTCACTGGCAGTCGGCGCGACCCTGACCATCGGCAATTATCTGGCGACCTTGCTGATCGGCAGCTTCATGCAGCGCCATCCCGAAAGCCAGGTGAAGCTGCACGTGCAAAACACTGCCAATATCGTGCACCAGGTTGCCCACTATGAAATTGATCTGGGTCTAATCGAAGGCGACTGCAGCCATCCGGACATCGAGGTCCAGAGCTGGGTCGAGGATGAACTGGTGGTGTTTTGCGCCCCTCAACATCCGTTGGCCAAACGCGGCCAAGCGACCATGGAGGAGCTGACGCATGAAGCGTGGATTCTGCGAGAGCAAGGTTCCGGCACCCGCCTGACCTTCGACCAGGCCATGCGTCACCATCGCAGTGCGCTGAACGTGCGTCTGGAACTGGAACACACCGAAGCCATCAAGCGAGCCGTGGAGTCGGGCCTGGGGATTGGCTGCATCTCACGCCTGGCCCTGCGTGACGCCTTCCGGCGCGGCAGCCTCGTAGCAGTGGAAACCCCGGACATGGACCTGGCCCGGCAGTTTTATTTCATCTGGCATAAACAGAAATACCAGACCTCGGCCATGCGCGAATTCCTCGAGCTGTGCCGGGCATTCACCGCGGGTGTGCAGCGCAGCGACGAAATCGTGCTGCCGGCCATCGCCTGAAGACACTAGAACAGCACCAGGCCCCACACCAACGCAATCATTGTCAAAGCAACAAACTGAGCGGCACTGCCCATGTCCTTGGCATTTTTCGACAACGGGTGCTGCTCCAGGGAAATGCGGTCGATGGCCGCCTCCACCGCCGAGTTGAGCAACTCCACGATCAACGCCAGCAGGCAGACAGCAATCAGCAGCGCCTGCTCGACACGACTGACATTCAAGAAGAACGACAACGGAATCAGGATGACGTTGAGCAAGACCAACTGACGAAACGCGGCCTCACCGACGAAAGCCGCGCGCAGGCCATCCAGAGAGTAGCCGGAGGCGTTGAGGATGCGTTTCAGGCCGGTTTGGCCTTTAAAAGGCGACATAGAGTGGGCAACTGATCAAAAGAAGTGGAGAAGCTAATTCAAACCCGGTCAAAAAAGCGTGAACAAGACGCTACGATTGCGGTGAAATAGACTCAAGTTGCTGCAGCAGCAAGGCCGCCTGGGTCCGGGTGCGCACATTCAGTTTACGAAAGATTGCAGTGACATGGGCCTTGATGGTGGCTTCCGACACGCTCAACTCATAGGCAATCTGCTTGTTCAGCAAACCTTCGCAGACCATGGTCAACACGCGGAACTGCTGCGGGGTGAGGCTGGCAAGCCCCTCGCTGGCGGCCTTGGCTTCGTCGGATACGCTGACCGCTTCGAACGCCTGGGGAGGCCAGGACACATCGCCATCCAGGACGGCCTTGACGGCAACCTGAATCATCTCAAGGGAACTGGATTTAGGAATGAAACCACTGGCCCCGAACTCCCGGGCCTTGACCATCACCGAGGCCTCTTCCTGGGCCGAGACCATCACCACGGGAATTTGCGGGTATTGGCCGCGTAGCAACACCAGCCCGGAAAAACCATAGGCGCCCGGCATATTCAGATCCAGTAGCACAAGATCCCAGTCGGCCTTTTCAGTCAGTCTGGCCTCCAGTTCCGCAATACTGGCCACCTCCGTCAGACGAACATCCGGGCCAAGTCCCAAGGTCACTGCCTGATGTAACGCGCTGCGAAAGAGCGGATGGTCATCGGCTATCAGGATTTCGTATGTGGCCATTTTTCAAATGATCCTGTTTTTATGGTAGACCCGATGAGCTCGCGCCTCGTCCAAGCAACTCAAGATACCGTCATGCAGCGGCATCAAAGGGGTACGTTCAACGCCAACACGTAGCAACACGGCGTTTCAAACCTTGGCCGTACCCTAATCGGCGCCAAGCATGCCCAGCGAAACCGGGGTGGTCAAGCAGCACGGCCACTGCCGTGTTCAGTATGGGCCACTATTAAACCAACACTGGCGGCGCGGTACGAATAAAGGGCTGCAACTCGGCATGGGCCGCAGTGGACACATCCACCTCCTGCTGTCGTTTCGCGCCCAGGTAATGCTGGCTGAACACATCGAAATAGGCATCCAGGGCCGACGCAGCGCCACTGTCTCCAGCCAGTTCCAGGCACAAGGCCGCCACTTCGGCGGTGCACAGATGCTCGCTGCGAGTCGAGCGGCGCAAGCGATAGCGCGACAGCCTGTCGGGCAGCAGGCTCAGAATCGGCAAACGGTCGAAATACGGGCTTTTGCGGAAAATCTTGCGCGCCTCGGTCCAGGTCGCATCCAGCAGAATGAATAAGGGACGCTTGCCATGATCGAGGTTGACAGTATGTGTGACCCGAGAGGGTTCGACGTACTCACCGGGAAACACCAGATACGGCTGCCATTGCGGGTCGTTGAGCAGCGCCAGCAGTTGCTCGTCGACGTCGGTGCGTGACCAGATAAAAGCGTGATTGTCCCGCACCACGTCGGCAATCAGCCAACCCGTGTTGCTCGGTTTGAACACTTCCTTGTTGGTCATGATCAGGCAGACACCCGAGCGAGCCTCGACACTCGGACGCCAGGCGCACAGGCAATGACTCTCTATCACCCGGCAGGCACTGCAACGGGGCGCGCGCCAGCCACGGGCCTGAATCGGCTTGATACCTTCATCGATGCGCTGGTCGCGCAGACGGGCTACTGCGTTAGGGGCATGGTTCATCGCAGGTGACGCCGCCAGACAGGAAAACTAGACACGTACAAGACTCGGCAGGATAAAGGCCGGCAGTCTACCAGAGCCCGCAAACCTGTACCGTCCACCCGGCCTGCCCTATAATTCGCCGCCACTGAACGCACAGCCATGTGACCGGTCGAACCACCAGTCACTGAACCAGGAGAGTTTCATGCTGCGCCTTATCGTCCCCACCGTTGCCGTGCTGCTGGCGACGTCCGTCAGCGCACAGGCCGCTTCGCTGAAAGAACTCGAACTGAACAAGATGCTGCGCAATGTAGCCGCGCAAAGCAGCGCCGGCACGCCCCGGGCAATCAACGAGGACATTCTCGACCAGGGCTATACCGTAGAAGGCACTGAGCTGATCAATCACCTGAGCGTGCAAAGCAGCCACGCCCAGAAAATGCGCGCCGACCCCAAGGCCGTCTATTTCCAACTGGGCGCCACGGTGTGCACCAACCCAGGCTTGCGCAAGTTGATGGCCCAAGGTGCGACCATGCGCTACGAATTCACCGAAGTGAAGACCAATCGCCCTATCGCGTCCGAGCGCTTCCGGGAATCGGACTGCCCGAAACCGGCCAAGACCAAGAAATAATCAACCCGAGCTTGCGCGCCGCTGCTCATCGTCGGCGCGCAGTTCCGCCACCAGCGCCTGCAGGTAGCGTGAGCGCCACGCCCGGCCTTCCAGCCGGCGACAGCACTCCTCCTCGAGGCTTACTCGATTAGCCTGAGCCGCTTCCAACAGCGTCATGTACAGCTGCTTGTCGAGTTCCAACGTTACCCTGTTCATCAGTCCCGCCTCCATGCCCGATCCGCTTCAATCCGTCGAGTGGCGCCCAGTCCTGGACGACCCATTGCATTGAATCCTTGCTAATCAGTAAATCAGAGCGTCACGCACCAGGTAGGTAATCTGACGAGCGGCAAGGCATTTGAGCGGTTGCCAACGTTGTTTTTTGAGCGCCATGATCAGAGGCAGCGAAAATCCGCGCGAGGGTCTAGATTCAAAAGTATCTCTCTTGCTTTGGGCAGAACGAGGCTGCCCTGCCGATACCTTGCGTGTGATAGTTCTTTCATACAAGGGAAACGCAGAACCCGCGGGATGGCTTGATCGCCTGTCGTACACCGCGCCGAGCCAGGCCGAACGTCCAGGCACTGCCCTGGACTGACGACGACACACGGAGTGTCGTGGCCCTGACGAATCTCTCGTTCGGGCCAGGGTTCTGTCAAGAAGGAGAAGCTGAATGCCTTATAAACCGAATGACCTGCTGAGCCGTCATTTTGAGAGCCATGGCCACGACCTCACCCGCAAGGTCGAAGAGCAACTCAACCTGGTATCACCCAACAGCCCGAACCTCCCCATCTACCGCGACATGATCCTGACCGTCCTGCGCATGGCCCAGGAAGATCACAATCGCTGGAATGCCAAGATCACGCTGCAGGCACTGCGGGAGCTGGAGCACGCGTTCCGCACGCTCGAACAATTCAAGGGGCGACGCAAGGTTACCGTTTTCGGCTCGGCCCGCACGCCCATCGAACACCCGCTGTACGGCTTGGCCCGAGAGCTGGGCGCTGAGTTGGCCCGCTCGGACATGATGGTCATCACCGGCGCCGGCGGTGGCATCATGGCCGCCGCCCATGAAGGCGCTGGCCGGGACCACAGCCTGGGCTTCAACATTACCTTGCCTTTCGAACAGCATGCGAATCCGACCGTTGAAGGCACGCAAAACCTGCTGCCGTTCCACTTCTTCTTCACTCGCAAGCTGTTCTTCGTCAAGGAGGCCGACGCCCTGGTGCTCTGTCCGGGTGGTTTCGGCACCCTCGATGAAGCGCTGGAAGTCCTGACATTGGTGCAGACCGGTAAAAGCCCGCTGGTGCCGGTGGTGCTGCTGGATGTACCTGGGGGCAAGTTCTGGCAAGGCGCCCTGCACTTCATCCGCGAGCAACTGGAAGAAAACCGTTACATCCTGCCCACCGATATGAAGCTGATGCGCCTGGTGTACAGCGCTCAAGAGGCAGTAGAGGAGATCAATCAGTTCTACAGCAACTTCCACTCCAGCCGCTGGCTCAAACATCAATTCGTGATCCGTATGAATCACAAGCTGAACGAGCAAGCCCTTGGGCATTTGCAGGCGGAGTTTGCCGACCTGTGCCTCAACGATTGTTTTCATCAACATGACTACGCCGGCGAGGAGCACGACGAGGCCCATTTCAGTCATCTGACCCGACTGGCCTTTACCTTCAATGCCCGCGATCACGGTCGTTTGAGGGAACTGGTGGATTACATCAACCTGTCGGAAAACTGGGCCCAGCCCGCCACCAAGGTCCACCCCCTCACCTGGGAACCGATCAAGGTAACCTGAGCCCATAAAAAAACGGCCCGCTATCAAAATAGCGGGCCGTTGTTGTTTAGTCGTCCATGCCGCGACCGCTGAATAAACGGTTGATCATTTCCATGGAATAACCTCGATATGCCAGGAAACGCCCTTGCTTGGCTCGCTCTCTTGCATCGATAGGCAAATGCCCTGAGAACTTGCGGCGCCAGGTGTCCGTCAGTTGTGCCTGCCAATCGATACCGCTTTCACGCAAGGCCAGCTCGATATCCGGGCGCTGCAAGCCACGCTGACCGAGTTCCTCACGAATTCGCAAGGGGCCATACCCAGAGCGAGCGCGATAAGAGACAAAGCTCTCAAGGTAGCGAGACTCCGACAACAAGCCCTCTTCCGTCAAACGGTCCAGGGCCGTGTCGATCAGCTCATCGGCAGCGCCACGCTGACGCAGTTTGCGGGTCAGCTCGACTCGACCGTGCTCACGCCTGGCGAGCAGGTCCATTGCAGTTCGCCGCACCGCGACGAGGGTATCGAGAACGACGGTCATCGAATCGATCAGATGTCAGCGTCGGCCAGATCGTCTGCAGTCTCGCGGTTAGCCACTGACTTGACGTCTGCAACTGGGCTGAGAAGCTTGTCACGCAGTTGCTTCTCGAGAGTTGCTGCAATTTCCGGATTGTCTGCCAGGAACTTGGCCGAGTTGGCCTTGCCCTGACCGATCTTGGTGCCGTTGTAGGCATACCAGGCACCGGATTTTTCGACGAAACCGTGCAACACACCCAGGTCGATCATCTCGCCATTGAGGTAGATACCCTTGCCGTAAAGAATCTGGAACTCCGCCTGACGGAACGGCGAAGCGACCTTGTTCTTCACAACCTTGACGCGGGTTTCGCTGCCGACAACCTCATCGCCTTCTTTCACCGCGCCAGTGCGGCGGATGTCCAGGCGAACCGAAGCGTAGAACTTCAGCGCGTTACCACCGGTGGTGGTTTCCGGGCTGCCGAACATCACACCGATCTTCATGCGGATCTGGTTGATGAAGATCACCAGGCAGTTGGCGTTCTTGATGTTACCGGTGATTTTGCGCAGGGCCTGGGACATCAGACGGGCCTGGAGGCCCACGTGCATGTCGCCCATTTCACCTTCGATTTCCGCTTTTGGTACCAGTGCAGCCACGGAGTCGACGATGATCACGTCAACGGCGTTGGAACGCACCAGCATGTCGGTGATTTCCAGGGCCTGTTCACCGGTGTCCGGCTGGGAAACCAGCAGGTCATCGACGTTAACGCCCAGCTTGCCCGCATATTCCGGGTCCAAGGCGTGTTCGGCATCGACGAAGGCGCAGGTCGCACCGGCTTTTTGAGCCTGGGCGATCACCGACAGGGTCAGCGTGGTTTTACCGGAGGATTCAGGACCGTAGATTTCAACGATACGGCCTTTTGGCAGGCCGCCGATGCCAAGCGCAATGTCCAGGCCCAGAGAGCCGGTGGAGATGGAAGGAATAGCCTGACGGTCCTGATCGCCCATACGCATTACGGCACCCTTGCCGAATTGACGTTCGATCTGACCCAAGGCCGCAGCCAAGGCTTTCTTCTTGTTGTCGTCCATTAAAGTCCTCACGTAATCAATAAGGCCTGACGGCCAACACCTGTATAAGTAGCCAGTATTATTCCACAGCGATTGAGGATCGCCTACCCCTGATTTGAGATTTCTGCGGCGACATGTTGCAGCAGCCCCTCTAGCGCGGTCTTCACCGTTTGTCGGCGGACTTCGTCGCGGTTGCCGGCAAAGAATAGCTGCTCACTGATGACCGTTTCGCCAACGCCCCAGGCCAGCCATACAGTGCCCACCGGTTTGTTCGGCGAGCCGCCATCGGGGCCGGCCACGCCGCTGACCGCCACGGCAAACCGCGCCAGGCTTTTTTGCTGCGCACCCCGCACCATTGCCTCGACCACCTCGCGACTGACCGCCCCCACCGTTGCGAACAGCTCGGCCGGCACACCCAACTGCTGAGTCTTCTGGCGGTTGGAATAGGTGACATAACCCGCCTCGAACCACGCCGAACTCCCGGGAATACGAGTGATCGCCTCGGCAATCCCGCCGCCGGTACAGGACTCGGCCGTGGTCACATGGGCATTGACCCGCTGCAGGCGTCGGCCCAGTTCAGCGGCCAGCTCGGTAATGTCATCCATGATGCTCTCCTGATTCGATGCAAGGGCCCTACCGTACACGAGCGTTGCAGGCTTGCAAGGCTCGCCGGATCATCGACCCAGTGCCCTGACGTAGGCCTGACAAGCCTGCAGCGCGATCAATCCGCGATCCCCTTCGTCGGTGATGGCGATAATTCGTTGAGCATGCGCCGGGTCAAGTCGGGCGCGTGGGGGGCCATGATCCACGCCGCCGGCGCCGGCGGTGGCAGGCACTGCACAACCGGCGGCAACATCGTCGGCGTCGAGGAGGACTGACAGCCGGACATCGGCAGTAGCAAGGCGATCGCGCAAGCGATCCTGATCACGTTGGGCATCGCTCAAGGCTCGGTAATGGGTTTGTTCGCTGGCGGAGAGTTGCTGTTCCAGGGCTAGGCGCTTGTCTTGCTCGACCTTTTGTTGAATCGCTGCCGCCTGGGTTATTTGATTCAGCGTCCGGGCCTGGACCTGGGCCGCTTGCGCCAGTTGCCGGTCATAACGCCACGCCTGGACTTGCCATGCCAACACCGCCGGGCCGCCGGCCACCAACACCAGCAACACAGCGATGCCAAGGAAGCGAGAAGAAAAAGGCATCAAACCGAAGGCTGACATAACACCGCCCTCGCCCGCGCCCAAAGTTGCAGACGATCCTGCAAGCCATTCAAACCGCCGTTGATGCGACGGGTGATGCTGTTGAACTGGTCACGATCAGCCAGTTCGTTCAAACCGTTCTGATTCCAGAACCAGGCAGCAGACTCAGCCGCCCATTGCGGTTGCTCCAGCAGTTCAGGCAAGGCCAGCAGACGTTCATCGCCGAACAAACCCAGGCTGCAACGCCGATAATTGTCACGCCCGGTAATCTGGATCAGTCCTCGACCGCGATACTTCTGACCGTCACCGTCGGCCTGGGGCGTATTGCCCAAGCGAACAGCCAACGATCCCGTGTCGTACTTGCTGAGATATTGATCACTGCCGAGTTCGCGCACATAGCGCAATTGCCCTGATTCATGGCCCACCTGGGCCAGAAACGCGGCCATGCGTTTGGGTGTGTCGATGCGATGGCTGGACATGGCGCTGTTAAGCGCAGAAACAAAAACGCCCGCTTGGGAGCGGGCGTTGGGCATGATGTTGATGAGTTGCTGTTGGGTAACTTCCATGGTCACGTCATCGAAAACTCGTTTATTAAATGTCCGCCAACCGGGGCGGTACCGCCTGACGGTGGACCCGCCATTCACCCGCCCCGCATTGGGCGCACTTTTTTGCACAGTCCAAGTTATCCCCCCTTGATATTCAAACGGTAAAACAGGCGATAGAGAGCTTCGCCTGTCGATTTATCCAACAGAGTCTGAAAAAACGAGAAAGGTTTAGTGGTTTGGCCGGTGACGCTTTAAGCAGCAGAATCAGGCACGACCGGCCAGTTGATGTCGGTTGGAAAACCGGTTTGGAGCTGGATGCGGTTCAACTCGACGCTGTAGCGTTTCCACTCCATCAAGGCCAGTTGTTCCTGGTCGTTGGCGTCGCCGATGTCTTCGGCGTATTGGAAAGGAGCGACTTTCTGAACGGCTTCGCGCAGTAATTTATCGCGTTTTGACAGAACTTCGCGCTTGAGATCGATTAACTGTAACGTCTCGTCAAAAACCCAGGCGTTATCGCGCCAAACATAATAATTACCCGGCCATGGTTCGGCAGTATATATGTCCGGCAATTGGCCAAACTCGGTCCACTCCAGAAGAGCGCCGTTGTCCTTGCGATACACCGAACCGCGCCAGTCGAGCATTTCTCGCGGAACACCGTTCACCATGACCCACGAATGATGCTCTTGGGCGGCTGGAAGTTCGAAGGAAAGTTGGATGCCGTTACTGGGAATTTGAATGCCCATACCGGGAGTTACGAAAAGCTCTACCGGGCCAGATAGAACACCGGAATCATCAAACAGATAAATAAACATAATCACCTCAGATCAGCTTGATTCGGGCGGGATAGGCGATGTTTCTGGGACGGTTCTCAGCGGAAAATGTTCCTATGTTACCGATGTAAGTACCTGCCCCCAAATTAAAATCAGGGTTTGGATACGTAGTAGCCACGGTTCCATTGGTGGGGCCGAAATTAACATCATGTGCAACGTCCCAAACATCATCACGGATTGAAACACCCGGGCGTGTAGCACTACCGGTACTGGTAGGAAGATAGTGATTGTGTTGTTGAATGGAGTGAGTTTGGCTTGTACCTAAAACTCGATTGAGATCCACCCCTCTAGCTTCGTCCAGAACGCGCAAAAATTCGCCTCGTATGTCAGGAATCCGGAAAGTGGTCGCTCCATCGCCGCTGGTCCAAGTCCCTTCAAAACCCACCTTGCCAGCTTCCGTCACTAACGCACCGGACGATTGCGCGTAATCCCACAACCACGGCCAATCGCTACGCACCAGCAAATTCCCATTAAGCACCGCATACCCACCGGGAATAACCTGACGCGTGCTCTCAAAGGAAATACGCCCCAAGGCCGTCGCATCGAACCGCCCCACCGGCCACCAGACCCCAGCTTCATCACTGCGCAGATGCCACCAGTCACCGCCGCCCATCAGCACCAGAAACGGATAGCCACTGGCCGCCAAATGAGTATGAAAGCGAATTCTGTCGCTACCGGAGGCCCGTACTGTCAAACGGTTACCGCTGTTATCCACACGCCGCACGATCACATCACGAATGCCAAGCGCCGCATTCGCCGCCGGAAGCGTCACGGTGTTAGCACCAGCACTGGCATCAATCAGGACAAGCCCCAACTCTTCGGCCGTCAGCGCTTTAGAAGCCGTTAACCGCGTCACCACCGAACGCATCGGGCTGCTACGCCCGAGAATAGCCTGCAACGCCTTGATCAACTGGCCGGTGTCCGCTTCAGACGGAGTGATGCCAGCGGCGGAGATCACGCCCAAAATCTCCTGTGTAACGCTGTTACCCCACACGGCGGGAATCAAAGATCCCGGTGTGCCTTCAACGGGATTTTCATCCACGAACCGGCCGTTCACCAGCCCGACGCTGGGAACGCTTTTTGGATAGTCCATATTTTGTTTCTCTACTTGAAATTAGAAGAACCGCACTCAAAACGGACGGGGTCAGAGTTAACTTCGCAGTTGGCTAAGCGCGCTGATCGCGTCATCACTGGTTTGGGTGGCCAGTTCAATCGCGTTTTTGGCGATGTGCGCCCGGATTTGTGCCTTGGCTTTAAGGCGCCGCTCACGAAGCAACAGCAAGTTCGAATCACATTCGGCAGCCTTGGCGAGAATCTGGTCTGCCGCCTGCCTGGCTGTTCGCCCTTTGATGACCCACGCTGAAACCGCCAGAGGCACGGATTTCTTCGGGTAACCCTCATCCTTGAACGCCTGCGCCTCTAGGGCCGCTTGTTGGTATTCCATGGCTCGTAAGGGATCACCGACCAAGGCTCGACGCGCGCTGTCGGCAGCCGCATCAACTTTGGCGCACAGTCGCTCGCCTTCGATACGCAATAGCTCGGCGGCATTTTCTTCGTTCAATAGCCATTTACCGTCCTCCCATATGTGGGCGGGGGATGGCGGAGCCGGACGGAGTTCATCTTCGTACTGATGCAGTTCTTGAATGACTTTCATCGGATCAACTCCCAGGACAAGTGGACATTGATTGCATTGGTGAAATTAACGGCAATACCAACGCTGTAATCAGTCAACGCCTGATGCCCCTTGATACCCATGCTCAGCAACAGTTCGTCGCTGTCGGCATTGGTTGCACCCAACGTGTGCTCGGTCTGAAAGCACTGCCACAGCGAACGCAACTCGGCATGATCAAAACTGGCTGTGACCGTGGAGACCGTCACGTCGCTGATGACGTTGTTGGAAAACAACACACACACGTACGGGCTTGCAGGATTGGTCCAGCCCCCTGCCTGGTTGGTAATATTTTGTGAGGCGGGCGATAGATAGCTGTAGTTACCCCCAACCCATCCGGGCTGAGCAAAGGCCAGCGAGGTCACAGTGCTTGAAGAAGGCGTGGGATTACCCGCAACAAGCCGACCAGCACGCGCATGCGGATCAAGCGGCAAATACACCACGCCAGTGCCATTGACAGTCTGAGTCCAACTCAATCGTGAACGGTTGTATATCGAGCGAACCACAGGCAAGGAGCCCGGCGCTCCAGTCAACACCCAGGCCAGGCACATATCCAACGGCGTGGACTGGAATCCACCACCCGAAGCACCATTTATAGTGCCCTTCAGTGACTCTGGGATGACGTCGTAAAGGCTCCCACGCTGCATATAAAAAGTCAGCGAATCTCCCGTCACCTGCGCCCTTAAAAAATAGCCAGAGCTGGGCAATAAATCGGTACTGCTCCAGGCCGAAGTTACAAAGGTGCGTGATCGGCCTAACTTCCCGCTCACCACTTCCTGACCAATGCTGATATACACGCCCGCCGGAATCGAAATGCGCCCTCCGCTGGTTGAAACAGCCGCTGGAGCCACCGATATACGAGCATCGGCCGTAGCGATTGTAGGCAGGGGCAAAGCCGCAAGCGGCAGTGCCAAATCCTGGTTCCAACCCTTCGCGGTGACCGATTGGATCGCCTGGAGCAACTGATCGTGTCGGGTTTCATCAGGAGAGAGGTTCCCTGCCTGGATGACATTCACAATCTCCTGCGTCACGCCATTTCCCCAGTCAGCAGGAATCAATGATCCCGGCGTCCCGGTCAGCGGGTTTTCATCCACGAACTTCCCGTTCACCAAGCCTGCGCTGGGCACACTCTTCGGATAATCCATTCATCTACTCCCTAGTCATAATTGATGTGAACCTTCGTATGCGCCGGCGTACTGCGATGAATCAGGCACTCAAGCGCCGAGCCCGGATTCACGCCGAAACGCTCCCCCCAATAGCTGGCGCCAAAACGTCGGCCGAGCAGCAGGCGGCCGCCGGTGTTGAGGGTCCACATGAACTGCGCCTGCCAGGTGCCGAAGTGGGCTTCGCCGAAACGGGCACGGCCCATGCGGGGGGCCTTGAGTTCGGTGATGGTGGCGTTGGGATAGCCCTGGCTCTTGGCGATTTCCACGTAATAAGCGATGGCCTGGCTGCCCACCGCCAACAACCGCCGACGTACCGCCAAACGGCGGTCGTCATACAGCGGTGTAGCGCCCAGGCATGGGTCGGGCAGGTTCATCACCCGCTCCCAATCCGGCACCAGCTCACTCACACCCGCCGGGTCCATTTCGTGGAGCAGGTCGGCGGCGCGGGCGTCGAGACGCGCCAGTTCCTGGGCGATGCCTTCCAGCACCTCTTCCAGTTCCGGCACACGCTCCGGGTCCCACGCCGGGCCGCTGGGCAGCAGGCTGCGCAGTTGGGCCTGGTATTGCTCGGCGGTTCTTATTCCAGCCATACGCAGCCTCCGAAGGTCAGCAACTGATTGCTGGCCGCGACCACGTCAGCGATGGGCGCGGTGAGCGTGTGGTCGGTTTCACCGGTGGAACTGCTGATAGCTTCGGCGATGTGGGTCAGCAACAAGGTTTCGCCGAGGCCGGCTTCGCGGTTATGCAGGTCGCGCAGTTGCGCTTCGATGGCGGCGCGCACGGCGCTGGTGTCCGGGGTAATGCGCAGCCGGTAGGTCACCGGCACCCGCGTCGGCGCCAGTACATGCACTTCGGCGGTGACCGGGCGCAGCGGCTCGATATAGGCCCGGACTTCTTCCAGTTGCTCGGCGTTGGGAATCGGCTGTGGGTCGTCGTCACGCATGACGAACACGCCGACGGTGCCGGGCCCCAGGTAGCTGCCGCGACACCAGGCGCGGGTGATGCCTGGGCATTCCAGGGCCCAGGTTTCATAGTCCTGCGCGGAACCACCGTGGGGGATGATGCGGTAGGAACGGATCACCCTGGCCCGCAGGGATTCGAGGCTTTCCCGGGCGAGGCCACCGGCCAGCCCGGGTGCCAACACGGTGAAGCTGTTGTCGATCCCAAGGATCGGCTGCACCGGTGTCAGCATCAGGCCGGCATCGGCATTACCCAGGCTGCCGGCGTCCAACGCGGCGACAGTGGTGCTGTTCAGGCCATTGCTGGTGGTGCGGGCGCTGGTCACTTTGTAGGTGCGGCCATCGGTGGATTGCAGCAGCGTGTCGACATCCAGCACCGCGCCAGCGGTGGCGGTGAAACTGACGCTGCCGCTGGCCACCTGGGCCGCTTTGCGCGCCTGGTTCAGGCGCAGGGCAGCGATGCGCTCCAGTGTGGATTCGTCGGCTTTGTCCGGCAGGATCTGCTCGGCGATCCAGTCCAGGTAGCCATACAGGCCATAGGCGGCGCCGCCCAGGGTGCGGGCCAGCACCTGGGCATCGGACTGGCGCAGCGAATCGCTGGCCAGGTCGCTTTGGGCGCGCTTGATCAGCACCGGCAGCGAAGGGGTTTCAAACGGCATAGGTCACCTGCCAACTGTTATCGGGGTTGATGTCCAGGCGCTCGCCGTCGGCCAGGGTCAAAACCGTGCGCAGGTTCAGACGCTGGGCGTCGAGGCGTTCGCTGACGATGTCGATGGCGCTGCAATGGCCGTCGTCGATCAGCCATTGCAAGGCTTCGCGGGCATAGAATTCGGCGTCGAGCTGGGTCTGCCGGGTTAGCTTGACCCGGCGCAACAGCCACAGCCGCGAACCAATGCGGTCGTCGGCGACGGTGGGAAAAGTGTCGCCCCACCAGCCGAAACGTTGCTCGTCATCCACGGCATCGTCATCAGCGGCGCGGCGCCAGGTGAACAGGCTGATCAGCACCGAGCGGGTCAGCGCGGCGTGCAGGTTCTGGCTGATGAACATCATTGGCCTCCCGCCGGCACGCCGGTCTGGCCGTTGCCGGCCTGTACGCCGACATGCACATGCTTGATCTGGCTGATGCCGCCGGCGATCTGGTCGCCCTGGGAAACCAGCTTGCCGGTGTGGTTGATGACCGGGCTGTCGATGTTCACCGCACTGCTGGCGCGGATGTTCAGGGTCGCGGTTTCGATGTCGATGACCCGGCCGCGCTTGAAGTGGAGCTTGTCGCCTTCGTCGGTGTAGAGCGCCACTTCGCCAGGGGCCAGGGCCTTGAGACGGAAACGACGGTCAGCCACCACCAGCACCACGGCATGGGAACGATCGCCCCCCAGGAACGTGGCGATACCCTCGGCGCCGGCCAGCGGGTTGCTGGTGAAGCCGTAGGGCTCGAAGTGCTCCATATCGTCATTCACTTCGCCGGCGGTGAGGCGCATTTGCAGCGATTGCAGCTTGGTGGCCGAATTGGCAAGCACGACAGTGCCGCGCGCCAGGAGGCGGGTCAGTAGGCTCATTGAGGTTTCCTTCGGAATCGGAAGTTTGAAAGCGGTGTTTATTGATCAAGATCCCTTTGGCTGTGCTGGCGTCATCGCGAGCAGGCTCGCTCCCACAGGGGAGCTGTGCCGAACACAAAACTTGTATCCACTGGAGATCCAGTGTGGGAGCGGGCTTGCTCGCGAAGGCATCGGGACAGCCAATATCGAGGCAAGCTGACCTACCGCCTTCGCGAGCAAGCCCGCTCCCACAAGGCGTTTTGCGTTGGGCTCAGGATTTGGGTGATGTCGGGTTCGCGTCGAAGGTATGAGGCGGGGCGACTTGCAAGGTGGTAACAGAGCCTTGCGCGGACAGTGAGTACGTCACTTTGGAGATCAGCATGTCGCCGTCAAAACCCAGCACCGGATCGATCACCCGCACCAGGGTGTTGTGTCGCCACAAGTCGCCATTGGCCTGACGCCAGCCCTGCACGCGGTAGGTCGTGGTCAGGGCCTTGCCAGTGCGGATGGCGCTTTCCCAATCGGCCCGTTGCTGGGCCAGTTCGAAGGTCAACTGCGCACTTTCGCTGATCACCGTCACCCGCTTGCGCTTGAAGCTCAAATCGGTGGCGGTGCCGGAGACTTCGCTCACCGCCGCCCCGCTCTGCTGGTCATTGCCTTTGTGCTGACCGATGACCCGGTATTCGGAGAACACCTGGCTGTAGTCCATCGGTGCATTGCCCGAGAGAATGTTTTTACCCAGCTCCAGCACATCACTGGCTCGCCCGCCACTGCCGGGTTTGGCCAGCAACACGCGGCCTTCGGCGTCGTCAGTGGAAAACACCCGGAACAACGTCAGCAGACGGTCGATGGATTGAAAGACCGTCTCTCCCGGCACGATGCTGTGTTCGCTCAACCGAGCGGTTTCAGGGATCTCACTGATCACCCCCACGCCATATTGCGAGGCCAGGGCCTGGACAATACTCAGCACCGTTTGCCCGCGCCATTGGCTCGGGCGATTGATCGCCGCGCAGTCCACCAAGTCCTGGGTCCTGGAGCCACCCTCGATGCTCAGGCTGATCTGGCGCCCGTCATAATTGACCGGGGCCTTGAACACGTAGCCGCTGAGTACCAGGTCAGCACCAATGCGCACCTGACATTCATCCCCCGGACGAATCGGTACCGACCGGGTCTGCCCCGGCCATTGCCAAGTGATGTCGAGTTTGAAGGTACGGAACTGCCGCTCCAGGTCCGCACTGATCTCCACGCTTTTCCAGCCGCCGTAATCCAGCCCGCCGACGGTGAGCGAGACAGCGTTGTCGAGCTCGTTCATGGCTTATTCCCCCGAGACTTTCAGGTCGTTGGACGGCAGGAAACCGGGGTGAGCCACGCCATTGCGCTGGGTCACTTCGGTGACCCGGGTAGCGTCGGCAAATTGCTGATACGCCACCACCAATGCCGGCAAGCTTTGCTTGAACGACAGGTTGATCAGTCTGACACCCGAAGACGCCACCGCCGTCAGGTGCGCGGCCATTTGCTGACGCAGATTGTTCATCGCCTGGTAGTGATCCGGCTCAGCCTTGAGGCAGGCCTGCCAGATCGCGTCGTTGAGCGCGTCGCGCAGGGCCAGCACATCGTCGGCCACCGGCACGTCACGGCGCTGGACCGGCTGCACCGCCTGCTGCGCCACCGATGGGGTGGTGCCCAGTTTGACCACCGGCGCCGCCACCGGCATTGCCGCAATCCATTGCGCGGCCTGCACCAGCAGCGTGTCCTGCACCAGATCGGCCACGGCCTGGGCCGCCGCCGTGGTGTCCTTGCCGGTGGTGAGCTTGGGGGCGTCCGCCTTGCGAATGGCCTCGACCTGTTGCGACACGCTGGCAATCACGCCGCGATAGCCGTCACGGGCAAAGTCCTTCAATTCCCGGATGTCCCCCAGTAACGCTTTGAACTCGGCTGCCACTTCCTTGGGCAGCTCCTTCACCGCCTTGACCAGATCGCTGAGTTGCCGATAAGTCTCCAGCAACGGCTTGAGCTCCTGCTCGATGACGCCGTAGACATCCTTGAGGCTGTTGCGCAGGTCAGCGATGCCGATCCGCGCGGCCTTAATCAACGTCATGGCCTCTTCGAAGCGCCGCACCGCCGATCCCAGGAAGCTGTCAGCCGATACCAGCAACAGTTTCTGGCTGTTGATCGCGGCGGACGGGAATTGCAGTGGCTGGTCGGGGTAGAACTTCAGAGCGAACGTCACCAGCCCGCCATCCTGACGGGTCTGGGTCATGTCGCACTCGCCGACCTTGACCTGCAGGCGCCCCAGCCACGGATGCACCAGTTCGCCGCTGCCCTGCTCCAGGGCCTTGAGCAACTTGTCGCGCTGCTCCAGGCAATCGGGGCCGACGATGAAGGCGGTCAGCTCATGAATCTTCGCCTGCTGACCGAGGCCTTCGAAGAACGGCTGGTCACGCTGGGGATACTCATGCAACTGGCCCTTGTGGCCGACCGGGGTTTTCGCCTGATCGACCCAGAACCCGACGCCACGAAACGACGCCGGCAACAAACGATCACGCCAGCTCATTGGAACCTCCTGTGGAAAGTGAGCGATAGCCGATGCGCGAACTCACCGCCAGGGCCGGTTGATTGGTTTGTGGCGGATCGGCGCGCAACCCAGCGGGCGCGTTTTCGAAGCGCACGGTCAGGCCACCTTCGAGTTGCGTGCGGTTATTGGCGGCGCTTTGTTGCACCAGGGCACTGGAGGTTAGCGGCAACGCACCCGGCGCCAGCGAGGTTTTCGCTGGCCCGTTGGCGGACGCTGGCGCCAGGCTGGACGACAGGCCCGAAGACTGTTCGCTGGCCCCGCCAAAAAACGCTGGAGCCAGCTCACCCTTGCCTTCGGCATTGGTCTTTTGTTGCGCCTCGGTCAACCCTTCGACCTTGCCGGTGAACGAGGTGATGATTTCGCCGAAGCCGCCGTTGAAGAACGCCTTGATTGGCGCAATCACACCCTGCAGTTCATCCCACCATTGACTGAACCACTGCCCCACAGGTCCCCACTGTTTTGTCAGGCCCTCAATGGGCGACCAGTCGAACAAACCGCTGAACACTGCGAGCATGATCGACACCTGATTGCGAATGCCTTCCCAGATCCCGGCGAAGACTTCACCGATCGAGCCCCAATTGGCCATGATCAGGCCCAGCGGCGTCCAGTCGAACAGGCCTTTCAAGGCGTCCATCACTGGCACCGTCAGCGCCTTGAGCAAATCCCAGATCGCTGCGAACAACCCGGTCAGGGACGCCCAGTTGCTGATGATCAAACCCAACGGTGACCAGGCGAACAGCGTTTGCATGAAACCGAGAATAGGCGTTGCCGCCGCCACGATCACATTCCAGAGTGCGCCAAAAAAGCTGCTGATCGGGCCCCAGTTGCTGATTACCAGCCCCATCGGGGTGAAGGCGAACATCGTCTTGAAGAACTCGACCATCGGCAAGACGATCGGCGCAAGCCGCTGCCAGAGTCCGGCGAAGAACGCCGAAATCGGCGTCCAGTAGGCGATGATCATCCCGGCCGCCAACGCGATGCCCATGGCAATCAAACCGATGGGATTCATCTTCAAGGCCAGGTTGATCACTTCCATTGCCTGGCTCGCGCCACTGACCGCCGTCTGGATCGCGTTGAACGCCACGACGCCATTTGCCAGGCCCTGCACCAATTGCGGGTTGTCCTGCAGCACCTGGGCCACACCCGTGACCATCGGCTGCAAACTGGCGGCCGCCGCATTGACCGCCGGCCCCAGGGCCGAGCCGAACTGCACCGACACATTGCTGATGGAAGTCTTCAATCCATCCAGGTTCTGTGCCGCCACACGCGGCGTTTCAGGTGCCTTCAAGCTGCTGGCCGCCGCGTTCGCCGCGCCCACTTCACCTTTGAAAGCCTCTGCTGACGTGAGCCCCTCCATGAACGGTTTGGCCAGGCCGCCCTCGGGGAGCAGAGCGGAAATATCCAGGCTGCCAAGGCCCGTGGCATCGAGGTTCTGCTTGAAGCTGGCGACCTTCGCCCGAAGGCTGGCAAGCTTGGGCGACAGCTCATCGATGCTGGTCAGCAGCACTGCTTTTTTCTCTACCTTTTGTGTCTCTGCCATCACTGCACCTGCTGCATCGCATTGATCCGTTGCGCGTGCTCCAGGGACTCGCGGAGCACATCCAGTGGCCTGGCCATCATCTGTTCGGGGTCAACCTTCCAGAACCAGGCCAGGTCATAGGCGGCTGCGATCAGGTCGCCGATGGCTGCGACGCCGCACTCATGAAAAAACTCGCGACGGCCCAGCTCAATGCGTTGAGGTCAGCCAGGTCCAACTGGTTGACCGACGACGGCGGGATGCCGGCGCAGACCGCGATGTATTTGGCCGCGACGTCCATGTCCAGGCTCACCTCTTCGCTCTTGTCGATCTTGTACGGCAGCGCTTTGATCGCCCGGACTTCTTGCACCGTCGGACGGCGCAGAGTCAGTTCGCTCAGAGGTTCGCCGTGGGCCTCGATGGCCACGCGCAGTGTTACGACATCGGTCATTGCCAGGTCCCCTTGATGCCTTCGAATTTCAGTTCGAGGGTGGCGTCGTCACCCTTGGATACCGGCTCTTCCACCAGATAGGCGCCGGCCAGCACGTAGACCTTGCCGTTGTTGAATTCGCAGGTGACGGTCATGTCGGTGCCAGCGACCAGTTGCTTGAGCGGGAAATCCGCGGTGTGCAGAGCCGTCACCTTGAAGGACGGTGCAATGTCGGTTTCCTTGTAGAAACCCGGTACGACGGTTTCGCGTTTGGTAAACATCAACGGTGCTTCGCAGCCACCATTGATGGTCAGTTGAGCGCCGTCCACTTTGACGTAGCAGGTACCCGCAATCAGTTGACCCATGGTGTTTCTCCCTTCAAATAAAAAGCCCACACGAGGTGGGCGCAATTCATACGTTCAAACGCGACCCTCAGGCGGCGTCGTCGTATTGCAGGCGGAACTGGTTGAGCAGCGCGAACACCCGAAGGCCATTGATGTAATCCGGCGGGAACAGCACATTGACCCGGCTCGGGTCCTGACTGTCACGCTCGACAACCAGGTGCTCGGCGAACAGCTCGGCGTTTTCCACGTGGCCCTCCAGCTCCAGCTTGGCGTACTGGGCGATCAACTCGCCGCGAATGGTGCTCGGCGTCACGATGGGCTGGCCGGCGCCGAAACGGGTGCCATCGGCAGCCAGTTTGTGGCGCCCATATTTGCTGGTGATCACACTTTGCAGGCGACGCACGATGAACGCCGACTGGTGCAGGGTTTCGCTGTCCAGGTAGGAGTTGTCAGCCTGGCCAAAGGCGTTCTTCTGATAGGTGGTGATCGAACGCTGGATGCGCACGTAGCCACCTTCGTAGTACGCCGTGGCGATACCGTAGTTGAGCAGCGACTGACGCTCGGTCAGGGTGAAACGTTCGCTGGCCGGGGCCGGATCCAGGCCTGGCAGACTGCCGCTCTGGGTCGGCCGGCTGGCGTCGGCGGAAATGAACACCGCAGTACGGGCGGCCAACGCGGCCGCCTGGACCCAAAACGGTTGCGGTACGCCCAGCTCTAGCGCCTGGAGGGTCATGTGCTGGTCGTTGCGGGCCTGACCGGCGGCGACCAGGGTGCCAATAGTGCCGCGCTTGGCGCTGTAGACATGGCCGAACAACTGCTTGGCCCAGGACCAGCGACCGGTGCTGTCGTCCATGACCGCTTGCCAGGTGTTGAGGCTCTCCACATCGGACCACGGCATCGCGATAAATTCGAACGGCTCGTCACCCAGAGCCGCGACGGCGGCGGTCTGGTCCGGCACACCGGCACCACCGGTCATTGCCGTGATGGCGGTGGTCAGGCCGGCGGGGGTGTCTTCGCCATTGCTCTTGCCCAGACGATTGAATTGCAGGCTGATGTCGTTACCGCTGTCGCCGGTCCATTTGGCGCTCAGGGTCACGACGCCCTCGGCGGCCGCAGCAATCACCGGCAGATCGGCCGCCGCGTTGATTTTCAAGGCCAGCGCGGTGGCGGCTTGAGCGGCCGTCGCTCCATTGACGATGGCCGCTTGAACTCGCACACCACCCACATACAGATTGAGCATGCCGCTTTGAGTGGCGGCGCCGGTGAGGGTCAGCACGCCCTGGGCGATGGAACCTTCGACGTTGTGCAGCGGCAGGCACCAGATTTCACCCAACGGGTCGGTCTTGCGCCAGGTTTCGTACATCGAGGCAAGCATCGAACCTTGACCGCCAATGTTCTTGGCCAGCGCGACGCTGGACACCAGCACCAGTTTGCCAACCTCGGTCGGGGCCACGTTGTCGTTGACCTGGGCCACGATCAACCGGCGCATGGCCGACGACGCACTATTGGCCGCCGAGTTGTCCATTTCGGCGTAGAACAGCGGAACACGAATGTCCGCGGGAATGTTGCTGAATCCGATCGCCATTATTTGGCTCCCTGTGGTTTTGCCGCTTTCACGGTTTTGGTAGTGATATCGCCATCGGCCAGACGTCGACGCCACCAGGCGCTGTCCGGTACTTCACGGCCCTCGAGGGGCAACAGATCGCCCGCTTCCGGGTCCGGTACGGCACGGCCCGGGGCCGGCAGCACGGTGATGCGTTTGCTCATGGGGTTACGTCTCCAGAGAAAGTCAGTTCCACGCGCCCATCGGGCCCGGGACGTTTCAGGTTGGGGTCCGCCGGGTCGATGGCATCGACCCGCACGGTGGCCCCGGTAAAGGACGACAAGCCGTCCAGTTCACGCTCGTGCCAGCTTTCGGCAGGCTGGCTCGCCAGATTGCGGCCCAGCTGGAACTCGGCGAAAAAGTGCAGCCGGTACAACACGCGGCTGCTGTTGATGGAAACCAGTTCACTGCCGTCGTACTCGATGCCGCTGTAGTCACCACCGGGCTTGAACCCCACCAGCGCCCGCCACAGTTCGGCGCGCAGGTCATGCAACAGATCCAGCGCTTTTGTCGCGTCGGTGGCGTCGAGCACCAATACGGTGTCGAAGCGGTCACGCACCGCTTGCAACGTGGCGTTATGGGCGGCGTTCTTGCTGGCAATGTCGGCGCTTGGCAGGACATACGCGCAGGGAGTTTGCAGCGGCGTGTCGGCTTGCAACGCGGCGAGGTCAAAGCCTGCGGCCACGCGATTGCCGAGCGCGGGACAATGCTCACGCAGTTGCGTGAGGATCGGGGTGATCTTCATGGGGGGCTCCAGTTGTATGGAAGGCGCAGTCAGAACTGTGGGAGCGAGCCTGCTCGCGATGGCGGTGTGTCAGGCAACATCAATGCTGGCTATGACGGCCTCATCGCGAGCAGGCTCGCTCCCACAGGGGAGTGGTGTTTAGGCCTTGGCATCCAGGCAGGTCGCATCAATCCTGCTGCGATAGCTTTTTTCCCGGTCGCCGCTGGCGGTGACTTTATCGATCGACCAGCGACCGCGCATGAAGTCCGGCCAGGAGGCGTCCAGCAGCACGATGCCTTCGGCGCACAAGCCTGGATTGCCGGGGCATTCGATCGCCACCTTGAGTGCTTCGCGCATCATCCGGCGCACCTCGCCTTCTCCGGCGGCGCGGGCATCGTTGGCGCTTTGAAAGCGCTGGCGAAGGGTCTTGAACGGCGCGATGCCGCTCGCCTCGACCCGCATTTTCCCTGCCGCCGCATCCCACCAACTGGCCTTGCAGCCCTGGTATTTTGCCCGGGCGGTGTCATCCAGGACGGCGGAGATGAAGGCGTTATCGCCCGGGCGGTTATTCGTCGTCACCGACAACTTTGTCTCTGGCAGGACTTTGCCCGACAAAGACTTCACCTGCCCCCGGCGCGCCAGCACATACAACTCGTTGACCGGTTTGGCGGCGGCGTCATAACGGTGAGCCAGTCGCGTCAGAAAACCCATGTCGGTTTCGTTGGACTGATCGATGTGCTCGATTTTTATCAACGCCAGGTCCGGCGCCACACGCGGGGAAAACCCGTGTCTGGAGGTCAACTGACGAAACAGCGCGCCCAGGGTCGTCGGCCCATGGCTGGCGGATCGGCGTTGCTTGAAACCGGTCTGATCGGCCGCACTGAACGGTGCTGCCGTCGCGACAAGCGTCAGGCGCAAGGGAAACAGACTCGGCGTACGCCGGGTCACGACAAACTCGCCTTTATCCACCAGCCCCGACTCCAGATAGCCGACCCGCAGGCCGATTTTCCCGCCCAGGCTGGGCAACCCTTCAAGCCCTTCCAGGCTGATGGTGAGCGTCAGTTGATCGGACTCGATCCCCGCCGCGTCGATGTGCGTCCAACTGAGCAAGCGTTCGTTGAGCAGCGCCGCGTTCGCACCGTAGATTTCCACCGCTGGCGTGAAACCCAGTGACATATTGCCTCCTTAATCCCAGGCCGAGACCGGTGTGGGTGCGACGGGTTGTAGATCCACTTCCGGCAGGACAATCCATACACCCGCCGGCAACACCGGCCCCCACTCGGCCAGCTTCGGATTGAGTCGCCAGAGCGCCTCTTCGGCGGCATCGTCACAACGCTCAAGCTCGCGATACAGCAACAGATTGACCGAATCACCGGCGATACTTCGAACCCTACGCATTGGCGAACTCCGTCAATTCAATCACCCAGCCGACCACCATCGCGGTGCCGTCATCAATGACCTCGGTCTGGGTTTCCGACACCTTGTTGATCTGCCACAGCCCCCAGTTGCGGCCGATGCCGTCAACCAACGGCACCGGAGCGCGCCGGGCCTGTAATGCACGCAGCTCATCGAGTCGATCCATGGCGGTGGCGTACATCGACTTGCCGGTGATCGTCAGCGCTTGCAGCCCTTGACCGACCTGACTGGATTTGGGTTTGCTGGTGAGGATGTCGATGCTTTTCCAACCACCGTCCGAGGTGCGCGCCAGGGAGTGGTAAGCGAAGTTTCTGGACAGACCGAAAATGAAACTGCCCAGTGCCATTTGCTGACGCATCACGTACCTCCGTCAGTCAGGGCCGCGTCACTGCGCATGGCGAGCGAGTTGGGCAGGGTGGTCAGGCCGAACTGGCCCGAGAGCTGTTGCACAACCAGGTTGGCCAACTGACTGGCACTGGCCTGGTCCTGGCCGTTGATGTAGATGTTTGCGGTCATGGTGTTTTGTTGTGTGGCTGTCGGAGTGCTGGTCAGGTCTTTGCTGACCTGGTCTGGAGCGGCGAGTCTGTCGGTGGGGGCGACGAGTTTTTCACCCAGGGACGCCCCGGCATCGCTCCCCAACCAACCGCCCAGCAGCCCGCCGATCAGGCCACCAATGGCAGTGCCGACCACCGGAACAACACTGCCCAAAGCGGCACCGGCCGCGGACCCTGCGGCAGCGCCTGCCCAGCCGCCACCTGCGGCTCCCAGGCCTGCGCCCATCATCCGTTTGTCACCGGTAAGCACACCCTCGGCCACATCAGCGACGGCGCCCACTACTTTTAAGGGGCCGGGCGCCTTGCGCGTCATCGAGCGCAATGAGGCCGTTGGTCCGAGTGAGTAACGCCCTGCGGTCCCCCGCGAGCCTCGTGCACTCACACGTATTTTCGGCCTTCTCGTGGATTCGGGACGCTGGCTGGCATTGCTTGTATCCAGCTTGTTCGCACGAGGTTTTCTGAAATCTTCGGAGATCACCTCACCCAATCGACCGGGAAGGTGCGGGGCGGCCCTACCCAGCACCCGCTTGGCCACCTGACTGGACATCTCCTCCATGACGGCTTTAAACAGCCCGCCCACCAGAGGTTTGAGCGCCACGGCAGCCACTACGATCGCCGCGGTGGTTTTAGGAAAGGTTTCAGCCAGTTCACTCAGGCCATCCGCCAGGGAACCGAGGGAAGCCAGCATGCTGTCCGTCGTGGGGGCCAGCGCATTGCCGGTGGCCATGGACAGACGGTCGTTGCGCGCATTCACGATATTCCACTGACCCTGCCGGGTTTCCGATTGCGCAAGCGCGTCCTGCTTCACCGACCCCTTGTCGCCCAACGCCGAGGTGGCGTACTGGCGTTTATCGAGTACCTGCCAGAAGGCTTGGCTGACCTCAGCAAGATTGCTCGACATGCCCAACGCCGCCTTGTCACCGCTGCTAAACAACGTGGTGGCCAGCGCCGAGCGCGTCTCGGCAGGTTGTGTGTTCAACGCCGCCAGCACCGACATGATCGCGCCCGGCGCCTTATCTTCCTGGCGTAAAAGACCCGCCACCTCCACGGGGTCGAGCTTCAACTGCTCCCAGGCCGTGCGCTCGGTTGCAGAGGCTTGATCGCCCTTGCCCATAGCGGTGGTGATGCTATTGAGCGCAGCGCCGCCGTCGGACGTTTGCGTACCGGTCTTCAACAAAGCCGCCGTCAGCGCCGCTGCATGGGAGGGCGTCAGGCCGACCGCCGTTGCGGCACCACCATCCCCCTGCAAGACGGCACCGATGTCAGGCGCTTTTGCACCACCAGGCATTTTGCCCAGATGATTTATCGCATCAGCTAGGTCAAAGGCCTGGGCACCGTTGAGCTTCATGGAGGTGCGCCAGCCGACCATCATCTCGGCGACATCCATGGCCGACATTTTGAACGCCGATGCGGCGACGCCAGCATCACTGGCGAACCGCAGGAGTTCGAACTGTCGGTCCGAGGCGTTGGGCAGGTCGCGACCGATCCCTGCCCTGGCAGCCAGGCTTTCGATCCTCACCAGATCAACCGCTTTGGTCCCGCCGGCCGCCACCAGCGGTGCGCTGGCGATGCGCTGGGTGGGCTCCGCCATTTCTGCGATTTGACGAGGGGAAAATTGGCCCGCCTGCTTCAGATCGGCCATGGCCGAATCCATCACGATCGCCGGCTTCAGCAGCTCCGGCGGTTCGATACCGCCACCTGATTTACCCTTTGGCTCATTGGCCAACTCAGCCTTGGCAGCGGCTCCCATCGCCCGTTGCGCCGAAAACTTCAAGGTCAATGATTCGATGGCTGTCGTCAGCAGACCAAGCTTGAGCCCAAGTTTTTCCAGCGCCAGATCGAGGCCAGACAGCTGATCCCTGGCGGACGTGCCCGTGCCTTGTGCTGACACACCACTCGTGAGACTGGTATTACCGAACGCCAGTCCACTCTCATTGAAGGCTGCGTATTTGAGCGAATATCTATCGTCCGCCATCCCGCTCTACTCCTGT
Source organism: Pseudomonas sp. Q11 (assembly GCF_024494355.1). Lineage (GTDB taxonomy): Bacteria > Pseudomonadota > Gammaproteobacteria > Pseudomonadales > Pseudomonadaceae > Aquipseudomonas > Aquipseudomonas hefeiensis. Next base: position 77,063 of record NZ_JAKNQY010000026.1, read on the forward strand.
TTCACGCCAAGGCGAGTCATCGCGATGTCGTAACGACGTAATGCCTTGCCGACGTCCCACTCCAGAATTTCCGCTTCACTTACCGGGTAAATGAGCGGCACCACATCGAGGATCACTTCGATGTCGCGCTCCGAAAGAAGTCCGCCGGTTTGTTTAAAAAATCGTCGATGCGTACCTGAAGCTGTGTCCAGTCGGGCACGGTCAGCAAGTCCAGATCGGGAATCATCAGGCCGGTGCAATGGGCGGTGATGAACTCGGCGCGTTCCTTGGCCGTCTTCAGTTTTTTCATCGCCTTGGTCGCTCGCAGCACGGGCATTTCCAGGGTCAGCGAGGTCAGACCGCGGCCAGCGACGTTGAGCGGTTGGAGCAGTTGTACCTGGTCGGGGTCGTCCGACTCTGTTTCAGCATCAGCGACCTGTCCCAAGAAGTACGACGCCGGACGAGTCGACATTTCGTGTACGTACTGGGCAATGCTCACGTAGTCCGGGCGCTTGAGCTGATCCAGCTCCTTGACTGACAGGCCGGTGGCCAATTTGGCCAGCTCGAAAAACTGGTCGTCCTCATCGTCGCCGGCACGGGCCAGGGCGTCTTTCTGTGCGGCGTAGAACAGCGGCTTGAGCTGAAGCTGCTCGATTTGCGCCCCATCGTCGCCGGAGATCGGCGACAACAAGGCGTGAACAGGAGGTGTCCAGGACATGAAATGAATTCCTTGGTCAATCATGGGAAGTTGCCCGGTGCCGGTCAGTGGAGGACGCAACCTGTGGGAGCGAGCCTGCTCGCGATGACGGAGGTACACCCAGCATCAAGGTGTCTGACACACCGCTATCGCGAGCAGGCTCGCTCCCACCGGATTGCGTTCAGTTGCCAGGCATTTGCTTAGGGCAACAACACCGCACGACGGGCATCGCCGAGGATGTCGACGCCGTTGAGCACGAACTTCTGGGTGCGCACATCGATGTCGATCACCGGGACACCGTTTTCGAGACGGTTGTAGGTGCGGCAGGCCAGCTCAAGTGTCGTGGTGGGTTTATCGCCCATCTTCAGCTTGGCCTCTTCCAGGGATTTGAGCTTGCCGCCGACGGTGTGGTAGGTGAACCAGGTGTTGCCATCCTGATCCTGACCGGCTTCACGCACATTCAGCAGAATGTCATCGCCCAGTTGCACACCCAGGGCGAGCATGATTTCCGGACCGGCCCCTTGCAGTACGAGCGTAGCGTTCAGCACCTTGCCGCTCTTGGCCATTTCTTCGGCAATGAAGCGTCCACCGACCATCGCCTCCATGTCGAACTCGATCTTTGGCGGCGTGAACTCTTCCACCGTCGCCGACAACGGCAGGCCTTGCAGGGTGGCCGCGATGGCCTGTCTTACGCGGTTGGTAAACATTAGAGAACGTCCTCCAGGAACTGCTCGATGATTTCATCGCGGGCATTGAGTTGATAAATCATGTGTTCGTTCGGCGCGTAGCGGCCGTAGTCGATGACCACGTACCAGGTGCCGTTCTTGTACTTCTCGACACTGTTCAATTCCGGATGCAGGTACACGCTACCGCCGGGGATGGTTTCGTCGGCGACCAGGGTTTGCAGCCAGTCGTTGATGCGCTTGACCTCCTGGTCCATGAACGACTTGGTCAGGTTCTTGGCCATGGCCTTCTGGCCGGCTTTCACCAGCTTGCGGCTGATGGCATCTTCCAGGCCGACGTAGCTGATGAACTTGCCGGTGACGGAGCGGTTACCCAGCAGCGAGAAGCCGCCGAGAATGGTCCGGGCGTAGTAGCAAACGCCGTAGCGGTTGAGCAGATCGCCCTCGGTGGAGGTGTCGAGGATGTTGTATTCCACGGTGCGCGAGACGTCTTCGGCATAGGTCACCTGATTGCCCGGGCTCTCCCATTGCTTGACCTTGGCCAGCGCGGCGATGGCCAGGCTCGACGGCGCCAGGAAGACGTTTTTCTTCGCAACCTTGGAGTACACCGCCGGCATGTTATGCACCACCAGGCAACGGTCGAAACCGAGGTCCGCGCCGCCCAGTTCCTGACTGTAGGTCACTTGATCAGCGACCGCCGCGTCCTTGCCGTCGAGCACCACACGCGCCTTGATGCGCTTGCCAAACGAGGCGAACTCACTGGCCACAGCCTTGGTGCCGGTGAAACCTGGCGCGCCGATGATGGTCAGGTCTTCAGCAACCCCACTGAGCGCCGCCAGACCGAGTTTGCGTCCGGTCTCGGCCTCGATGCCGCCAATCACGTTGTTCTGCGTGTCGGCCGGTGTGGCACCCTCTTCGACGATGACCACGTAGACCGGCACCTTGACCACTTTGAGGATCTGGTAAACCGCGTGAAACAGCGTCCCCGCCTCAGCACCGGTCGGGTCCAACTGAGCCTGAGTGGTGAAGCTGTTGATGCGGAACGGGGTGTTTTTCGGAATTAGCACGTTGGCATTCGGCGCGGTGCCGACCAGCCCGATAACGTTGTCACCCAGGCCACCCATGGCCTCGGGAGATTCAGTGGCATTGACGGTGATGCCGTTGTGCTCGAAGTTCAAAACCTCAGCCATGGTTATTCAGCCTTTTTTGGGGCGGCCTTTTTGGCCGGGGTGGATGTGGAAGCCGACTCGCCGGCTCCGGTTTTTTTCAGTTGCAGACGACCGGCGCTGTGCCAGGCGTTGGCCTCGACGTCGAGCAGGTCGAGTTCCTGGCCGACGCTCGACCAGTGGCCGCCGCCGGTGGGGAATGGGAGGAGCACGGTGTAGGTTTGGCGTAGTGCCATTTGGGTTCTCCAGATACGAAAAAGCCCCGTGTGTGCGGGGCTGTTGTTAGGTTTTCGTGATGTGTTGCGGAAAGAAAACGCCCCGTTGGTACGAGGCGTTTATTGGGATTGCTCCGCGATCCAGGGGGGTGCAATCGGCCGCAACTCAGAGCTTGGAAAAGTAACTGTTTGCGGCCAATCCCGAAGTGCCTGCCGGTAGACGAGTAATTCAGAATATTGAGCGGCCGTAAGCGTGGTCTCGTGCCCAATGTCCTGTTCATCGCGGTGTCGTGTTGCAAGCCATTCAGTGCCTTGCAATTCATAGTTACGCCATACCCGCTCGGTATCGACCTGCTCGGAAGTGGAAATTGCCGGTGGAGGAGAAAACTCGCCGTCCATTAACGTCCAGTCCGGCCGAACATCCTCGGGACAAGCCCGCCACAACAGATCCGGATGGAAGCGTTCTGTTGGATCAACGTCGGTAGTTTCGACTACCGTCCCGTTTTCGATTCTTGCCCACATGCTGATCACCACTGAATAATTACGTTGCCGGCGGCACCGGGGCCGCCGTTGTAGCCGAAGTACGCCCCTGACCCACCGCCGCCAGGCCCCATACCCCCGTTACCTGGATAGGGTCCTTGCGTGCATCGACCGCCGGGGCCGCCACCTGAGCCGCCCACAGTCCCATAGCTGACATGCCCGACTCCAAGTGACGTGTTGAAATCCCCACCAGCACCGACCCCGCCATTACCAGGTCCATTCGCCAAACCCGCCGCCGCATTGCCGATGCCACCAATCCCACCGGTTGCGGATAGATAGGTTCCAAACGACGATGTTGCGCCGGTTTCACCGATGCTCCCCTCCACGGTAGCGCCATCGCCACCAGCGCCTACAGTCACCGTAACGCTGGTTACGCTCGAGAGATCAACTAACTTTTGCGCCCAACCACCGCCACCACCGCCACCTGATCCAGCCCCGGAGACTCTTGCACGACCGCCGCCACCCCCACCACCAATTACCGTAACCCAGACTTTCTTAACCCCGGCTGGCACCGCCCAGGTAAACACCCCTGCGGCCTTGTATGTCTGAGTCGCCTTGAAAGGGCCGTGTCGACTAGTTGTGATTTCCTCCCAGTCTTTCCACTGCCCATCCTCACGACGTGCACGGATCGCCATGCCAACCTCATCCCCCGACATTCCCGAGATCAGCGTTTGCGTCAGACGCTCGCCGACATTGGAAAGGCCAGAAACCTTAAGACCGTAGCGTCGGGTAAGACTCCAACCAGGTGGCAGATTGAGCTGGCCAGCCGCGGCTGTCAGGTAATCACCCGGCACTGTGTAGTCATTCAAATCCTGTGCTGTACCGACGATTGCCCGGCCAACCCCAAACGACCCTGTGCCGAGCATGGCGCCCGGAGTTAAATCGAGCGGGTTAGTCTGTTTTGGCGTGTTGCCGCTACTCCATATCTGCGTCCACGGAGTCCAGACACCGTTAACAGTACGCGTGCGCATGGAGGTGATCGGCAGAATGGAGTTCACCAATGAATCCCAAAATTGCGTAGCCATGTTGCTATTGCCGCGCTCCATGTGAAGCACAGTACCGTTCGGGATTGCCCCCGTGCCTTGCGGCTCTGGATAAACCGGCTTGGTACCGGTAGTACTGGTGGTAACCATGTACACGCCGGTCAGCGAGAGGTTGTCGAGGTTCCCGGCATCGTTGAATGCAGTAGAACCTAAACCAAACTGAGCCATGATGGCCCGAACCGCCGCTGAGGTAGCAATCTGGGTGCTGTTGTCAGTCCCCGCTACTGTCGGGGCCGTTGGTGTGCCCAACAAGGCCGGGGAATTAAGTGGCGCAAACCCCTGCGTCACATTCTGAAAACTCAATGCCGTGGTGCCCAGAACAATCCCGCCATCCGTAACCAACTGCCAAATCGTATTAGCAAGCGTCGCCCCCTCTTCGACCGGAACGCTCAATCCCGAAGTAACCTCGGCATTCGCATCAGCATCCTTTGCCCGAACCCAAGCGCCGTTCGCGGCAACGTAGATACCATTGTCTTTCGCCAGCGTTTGGGATTTAACAAGCACCCGATCCCCAGCAACCACGGCAACACCGTCAATCGACTGCGCACCACTCAAAACAATGTTGGCCGTCGTCGCCACCCGTACAGACTGCTTCCTGTCGAGCTTGGCGAGTTCGTCGGCCACATAACCGGCCACCCAAGCCCTCGTCGCCTTGACCACCGTGTCATCAATCAGCAGCGTCACCAGCTCGGCATTACTGGTCTCGAAAATCGACCGGATATAAAACTCTTTCCCCGAACCCGACGTCGCCAACACCGGTTTGAACGACTCCGGATATTTGACGATGGCATACAGAATCCCGGTATCGGTCCAGATCCCGGCCTCCCGCACATACCAGCCGCCCACGTCGGGCGGGATGGTGACTTCCGCCAACAACCAGCTCGGGTTTTTCTCATCTTGGAACAGCGCATTGAGCGGCCCGCGCCACACTTCGCGTTTGAGCGCCGTGGCGGTTGCGGCCGGGTTGTAAACTTCGCCGCCGCCGTCACCGACGGAAATCTGCGACAGCTTGATCGGTGTGCCTGCCGCCTTACAGGCGGTTTCATAGGCGATCCCCGTATCGGTGAGCAAGGTGTAATAGTCGGCCATTTAGGACCCCTGTGGATAAATAGTGGAGGTTTCGACGGTGTAGAGCGCGGCGGCCATGAAGGCCTGGCCCGAGGCCTCAAGCCCTTCGATGACGATCGGATAAACCGTGGTGAGTTCGCCGCACACCGTGGCGGCGCCGATGACGTGACGGCCGAACGCGCTCAAGCCGACAGAGACCGTCAAGGTGTCACGCTCGCTTTTGGCATCGGCCAGACGGCGGTCAAGACGAGCATCGATGGCTTCGCTGTAGGGCTGTTCGGTAAACGCCCTGACGGAAAAGCTGTAGGGCGAGCCGGGTGGCGTTTGCTCATGCCAGGCGCGCACCTCAGGCATCAGTTGCAAACCCTTGGCGGCGTTTTCCAGCGCCTTTCGTGTCCCGGCTTGCCACGCAGTGGGCCAGGCGAGTTCAACCGTCAAGCGCTTTTCAGCCTCCGGCGCCGCAGAACTCCACTCACTGACCCCGCGATCCGCCGCCAGATACGGCAGAAACGCCAAGGGCGTTGCCACCGGGTTCATCAACTCGGGAAACGGCGGATCGATGCGTTCCAACAACCGGGCGAAACCGTGATCAAGTGCCCTTTCCAGCGGCGAACTGTTGGCCGGCAGCAGGCTCAGGCGAAGCGGGTCGTCACTCATAACGTTTCCACCTCGACCTCGACGCCCGTGCAGTATGGGGCTTGAAAAGCCGTCGTCACAATCGGCTCGAGCGGTTCGAGAATCTGCAACTGAACCGCGCCCGCGCTGTGCAGCGTGTAGTCGATCCAGCTCGGATCCACCCGGCCTTCCAGGTGATGACTGGCCTCGGCGTATGCCTGCAACTGCTGTTGTGCAGCAACCTTGGTCAAGCCCGAATCCGGGCCGGCATTGATCTTCGCCACGACGCGGATTTTGTAGGGTTTGATTTGTGCGGCCTGGACGATGACCAGATCCGTCTCCGGTCGTACATCAGGACGAGCGAAGTGCTGACGAACACCCTCAAGGAGTGTCTCGGACGGCGTGCCATCGCCTTCACGGGACAGCACCGTGACCGTGACTTCGCCCGGCGCGGTGCGGCGTCCGTTGCCGTCCTTGACCCGCGCCGCATAGCCATCCGGGTTGAAGGTGTAAGTGACCGTCACCACACCCGTCGTGGCGTTTTCCACCTCCACCACCGGCCGCTCACCCAGTGTGAATATCTCCCGCCGATACTGCATACGCGAGCCCGCCGCTGGTGCATGCGGCGCCAGGTAGTAGCGTAACCGGGCATCGTCATCGCTCTCGTAGACCGGAGGAATGGGCGGGAAGGCCGCCGGATCGCCAGGATCGAGCAATTGGCGTTCAAGGCCCATGTCCGCGAGGCGGGCATCGAGGTTGGTCCCCGTGGCCCACCACGCCAGCATCTGCTTGATGCGGGCGTTATATTTGCGCTCGTGGGTTTGCAACCGGATGCAGAACGCCTCCAGGGCCAGTGTCAGCAATTCGCTTTCGTTTTCCAGGCTGTCCACAAGCTTGGCGGCACTCTCGGGAGAGCGGGCGCCGACGTACTCGACCACGAAGGTCTTGAACTCTGCGAGCAGATCCTCGAACGCTTCGACAGTGACGATTGCCGGTTCGGCCAACTGGTTCTGGCCGGGTATCAACATGCTCATGCCACCACCTCGAAAGTCTGTTTGCGGTTTTTCCAGGTGCCGGCGAAGCGCAACAACAAGCCGGCACCCTGTCGGCTGGCAACAATGACCTGCGGCTCGAAGTCGCCGATGCCGTTGTCCGGGTTGTAGAACGCTTGGGCCGCGTGGCTCTGGGCGAGAATCAGCAAGTCATCGCCGAGGTTCTGCCCCAGCAATTGCGTGAGTGCGCAGCCATACAGAGGGCGCTTTTGCCGAGTGCCCAACGGCGTGGTCAACGCCCGAGTGGCGCGCTGCACGAACTGCAGCCAGTCGTCGACCATAGCGCCGGTATTTCGATCGATTCCAATCATGAGGAAATCTCTTATGCGGTACTGATGACGCGCCCCTGGTGATCCACCACCGGGCCGCTCAGGTGCACACCGGACGCATCGAGCCGAATGCCGACGGCGCCCAGTTGCAATTCGATGGCCTGCGGCGTCATCGCCAGCCTCGCCGGGCCAATGCTTAAGTCGAGGGACTCACGGGAACCGGTGAATGCCGTCGGGCCGTTTTGCCAGTGCAGGACATGGCTGGCGTGGTCGTAGCCGTTTTCCGTGCCGTCCTGATACAGGCGTCGGGTCAGTGATGCCTGTGTGGAGACGGGTGGGAACTGACCACCGTTGAGGCCGAACAGCGCCACTGACTGCCCACCGCCCTCGCCGCCGCCATGGTTCAGCAACAGGCACTGCTCGCCCACGGAAGGAATCCGCGACTCGCTCTGTTCGCCAGCACTGGGATTGAAAAAACGGATCGCCGGGGTCAACAACTCGCCATGGCTGACCTTGCAGGTGTTGCTGGCCGCATCGACTTCCTGACAAACGCCGATGCGACAGAAACTGTCGGCGCGCCGATGCAGGTCCTCCAGCTCGGTTTCCATCTCGGCCAGACGCTCGATGAGCGGCCCCAGATGCATCCGTAACAGCGCATCAAACATGGGTCAGTCCTCGAGTGCGGTGTATTGAGCCGGATCGTCGATGTTCGAGACTTCCCAGGTCCGGGCAAATTTCGGGATGCCCAACGGGTATTCCAATAGCGTCGGGCCGAGGTAGATAGTTTGGGTAAATGAAAGGGTCCAGGCGGTGTATGCCCGAGCTTCGTGGGTGAACGTGGATGCGATGCCATCGATCTCCGTGGGCAGATCACATTGATCGCCCGACAGTCCCCAGCGGTTATCCACCACCAGATGCTTCAGCTCACCGGCGAGATCGCACGCCTCCCATCCCGCAACGGCCATGACCACTTGCAGGGAAACCGTCAGGACATGGGCGATACGTCCGTCATTGGCGCGGTTGCCTGACGCATCACGCTCAATGGCAATCAGCACCCAGGGTTGGTCGTCGGTGCCATCAAAATCCTGGGGGCTGGCGACTTTCAAGGTGGGATAAGTAGCGCGCAGCGTCTGGGCAACAGCAGAGAACAACTGCGACGGTTTTTCGATGATGGCGGGCATTGATGGCCTCCTTTTGTAGGGCAACGCGCAGATCAGCGATGTCGATTTAATGCTGGTCGGGCGGAAGGTCTCGCGGTGGCACTTCGCAAACGCCAATCCGCTTGGCGACCCAGCGCTCGTAAAGACCGATGGCCACATCGGCCCCGGCCATGGCGGTCAGGCAACCCAGGGCGCAAGCACTCCAGATCGACATGCCGAGGGCATACAACAACATGGTTGCCGAGACCCCGCAGACCACGCAGGCACCGGAGCGCAGAACCACACGGCGCAGTAACGGCCAGCCACGGGCGCCCTCTTTGTCGGCACGCCACATCTCGCCGGACACCCCGCCCACCAGGGCGAGCACGATGACCAGCCAGATCGGCATGTCCAGCAACGCTTGTTGCTCGTTTGTCATGTCACGCCTCCTGGGGGTGATTGATGAGAAAGGTGTGTTGGGTTCAAACGGTGTCTCTTGAGGTAGGCATTCCAAAAAGCCCGGGGTGAACCGGGCTTTTCAGTAATGCGGTCCTTCGCCTTCCCTGGCCGATGGCCTGAAGGAAGTTGATCTTTCGGCGCTACTGGCGCGGTACGGATCCATTCAAGTTGTTTTTCCGACCGCGGTCCCTGCCCGCCGGATAACTGCTTCTGGTGCTTTACGCTGCACACCCGGGTCAGTTGCCAACCCTCTGAACCGTTAAGGCCGGTTCATCGCTGCCTGTTGGTGGAACTAAAGAGCTTTGTTGCCAGCCGCTTTGTCGAGCGGCTTGGATACAGAATATGCATGGATGCATATACAGTCAATGCGTAAATGCATTTATTTATGCTCAATGGATGCATGAATGCATAGACACCCAGCAAACACAGGGGTCAGGGGATTTTCACAGGCGTAAAAAAACCCGCACGATGGCGGGTTTTATCTGACAGGGAGGGCTTAGCGGGCGTACATGCCCCACCAGAAGACGTGGCCGAGGATGACGATTTGCTCGTCCTGCATTTCCTGAAAGGTGTAGTCCTCATCCGGATGCTCGTCGCGGTTGAAGCTGCGCAGGCGGATGCCGGTGGGCAGACGATAAAGCTGCTTCACCCGCAATTGGCCGTTGTGGTTGATGGCATAGAGGTCGCCGTCGACGATGTCGCCAATCCCGCATTTGCCGGCGTTCACCCCGACCGTGGCGCCATCGCGCAGTACCGGCAGCATGCTGTTGCCGCGAACGGTCACGCATTTTGCCTGGTCGAACTGCACGCCGTTATGACGCAGGCTGCGCTTGCCAAAGCGCAGGCTTGAGCGCTCGCTCTCTTCGATGACGAATCTTCCTGATCCAGCAGCCAATTCAACCTCACGCAGAAAAGGGACCGACACCTCGTCTTCTTCGACGGGGGTGTCGTCATCCCACAGGCTTATGTCCTTGAGTTCGGAATGCGGCTCGTCGCGGCGCGGATGGCCGGCAGACGCAATGTCCGCGCGCCCGCGCAATTGATCGGTACTCACGGCAAAGTATTCGGCGATCCGGGAAATGTGTTTATCCGAAGGATCGACGATCTTGCCGCTGAGAATCCGCGACAGGGTTGACTGAGGCACGCCAGTACGACGGTGAAGCTCCGTGGGGGAGATCCCGTGCTGATCGAGCAGAGCCCTTAATACGGTAGAAACGTTGCGTTTTTGCATAACGCGCATGATGCGTGTTCTTTTTGCAGAAGACAAATGCTGTTTTGCATAAGTGTGCATATCGATGATGAATGGCTTCCATCCAGCATCAATGCAAGCTGACCCACCGCTATCGCGAGCAGGCTCGCTCCCACAGGGGATTTGGGGTGTATGCGAACTCTGTGGGCGACTCGGAAAACTGTGGGAGCGGGCTTGCTCGCGAAGACCGCGGTACATTCAACATCAATGCAAGCTGATCCACCGCTTTCGCGAGCAGGCTCGCTCCCACAGGGGATTTGGGTGTATGCGAAGTCCGTGAACGACTCGAAAAAAAGGTGGGAGCGAGCCTGCTCGCGAAGACCGCGGTACATTCAACATCAATGCAAGCTGATCCACCGCTTTCGCGAGCAAGTCCGCTCCCACAGGGGATTTGGGTGTATGCGAAGTCCGTGAACGACTCGGAAAAAAAGGTGGGAGCGAGCCTGCTCGCGATGACGACGGCACATTCAACACCGATGCAGACGGCCCTAACGCGCTGGGCTGGTGTCAGCTATTGTCGGTGCTTGGAAAAACTCCCTACAACCTCTTGGGAAACCGCCCGATCTGCGTCCTTCAAATTTGCGACACCGGGCTACGTCGCCTTGCGCCTCTGCCTACAACTGCGCCAGAATCCGCCGGATTGTCCACTTTGGATCCCATCGGTAGTTTTGATCCCGTCACTGCCCATCAGTGATCGGGTTTAGTCGCTCGGTATTCCAAGGTGCTCATTGCTCCATTCAGTCAGGTATCCCCATTCCTGCACTTGATGGTAGCTGTGCGCAGGGCGCCCTCGGGCGCGCCGGTTCCTTGGATCCCCGGTCGACTAACCTGCGTACAGCTGCCCCCCTCGTTTAGTCGCGAGTGAGTGGTGGCTCAACTTCAAGGATCCATAGAATGCCGAAGAACACACCGAATCCCCTAGACGATCACACCTCCCGCAGCCAATCGGCCAACGCCAAAAAACTCGACGACGCGGCCACTCGCGCCCTGGACTATTACCTCAAACCAAAAGCCGACAAAGAAACCTGCGACACACTCGACACCCTTTACGTCATCGCTCCGAACATCGACGCCGAATGCCTGCTCGCCAACCTCATCGAAACCCTCGCCTCGGCCAACGCCATGGTCAGTGATCTGGCATTCGACCTGGAGGGCTCGCGACGGCATATCGCGCTGGGGGTCCAGCAGATGATCGAGCTGAGCCAATTGCTGGCGAATCGGGCGCTGGATGTGGTTGAGCCGAGGTAAGCACTCATGATGCAAGCCGAGACCTAAGAGAAGCCAGAGCAATCATTGTAGGAGCGAGCTTGCCCGCGATAGCGGTAGTCCGGTTACAACTAAGTTGTATCGGCAGCCGTCATCGCGAGCAGGCTCGCTCCCACAATTGGATCGGAGTACGACCGGGAGAATCAGGCCGGCTGTCAGGCCGCCTCGCGAGCAAGCTTTGCTCCCACAGATATGATGGGTGTACGACCGGAAGAACCAGGCCGGCTGTAAGGCCGCCTCGCGAACAAGCTTTGCTCCCACAGATATGATGGGTGTACACCCGGGAGAACCAGGTCGGCTATTAGGCCGCCTCGGTTCAGTTTTTGATCTGGGGCGCCCCGTTAACCACGCTGGCTGAACGAAGGTATTGCGTAGTGGGCAACCCGGCATGGATGCCGGGTTAGCCGCGCTGGGCCA
>NZ_JAKNQY010000027.1 GCF_024494355.1 Pseudomonas sp. Q11
GGTTAACCCTGAAAAACCGGTGTGGGAGCAAGGCTTGCCCGCGATGGCGGCGGCATATTCAGCATGGATGCAAGCTGATCCAGCGCTATCGCGAGCAGGCTCGCTCCCACAAGGGATTTGCGGTGAACACCGAGTCGGTTAGCCCTAAATAACCATCTAAGACAGTTGCTCCCACAGTGATTTGTTGTGAGCACAGGGTTTTTCCGGGCGAGTGCTCAGCCAGCCGGGGTCAACAGACGGATCGGCTTGCCGGCGGCCCAGGCCTGCAGGTCTTCGATCATCAGGGAATAGAACTTCTGATAATTGTGCCGGGTGACGTAGCCGACGTGCGGTGTGGCCAGTACGTTATCGAGCGTTCGGAATGGGTGCCCGGATGGCAAGGGTTCCTCGGCGAAGACGTCCAGGGCGGCACCGGCCAGGCGTTTGTCGCGCAGGGCATCGATCAGCGCGGCCTCATCGACGATTGGGCCGCGTGCGGTATTGACCAGCAGCGCCTCGGGCTTCATCCAGCCCAGCGCCTGGGTATCCACCAAACCGCGGGAGCGCTCGCTGAGTACCAGATGCACCGAGAGAATGTCCGCCTGTTCGAACAGTTCCTGTTTACTCACGTAGGTCACACCCACTTCGCCGGCCCGTTCGGCGGTGAGGTTCTGACTCCAGGCGATCACCTGCATGCCGAAGACCTGGCCAAACTGAGCTACCCGGGTGCCGATACTGCCCAGGCCCAGGATGGCCAGCGTCTTGCCATGCAGATCGCCGCCCAAGCCTTGTTGCCATAGGCCGGCGCGCAAGGCATTGGCTTCCTGCACCAGGTTGCGGGTCAGGGCCATGATCAGCGCCCAGGTCAGTTCGGGGGCGGCGTGCTTGTAGCTTTCGGTGCCGCATACCTGGATACCCAGCTCGGCGGCTGTCTTGAGATCCAGGGCGGCATTGCGCATACCGCCAGTGAGCAACAGCTTGAGGTTAGGCAGGCGGCGCAGCAGGGCTTCATCGAATGGTGTGCGTTCACGCATCACGCAGATCACCTCGTAGCGTTGCAGGCGCGCGGCGAGGGTGTCGCGGTCGGCAGGGTACTCATGAATAAATGTCACCTGGCCGATGCTATCGAGCACCGACCAGTCCACCACATCCCGCGCTACGTCCTGCCAATCATCGATGACTGCTATTTGCACCGCCATGGAACACCTCGTCAGGGAATGGGTTTGTTCAGCCAGCCCAGCAAGGCCTGGTGGAAGCGGTCCGGTTCTTCCATCTGAGGGGCATGCCCCAGATGAGCGAACTCCACCAGGGTCGACTGGGGAATCAGTTGAGCCACCTGCTTGCCCAGCACTTCATACCGACCCAGTTTGGCTTTCACAGCCGGCGGTGCGATGTCGCTGCCGATGGCGGTGGTGTCGGAAGTGCCAATCAGCAGGAGCGTCGGTACTTTCAGGTCCTTGAATTCGTAATAGACCGGCTGGGTGAAGATCATGTCGTAGATCAGCGCCGAATTCCACGCGACTTGCGTATGCCCCGGCCCTTTGTTCAGCCCGGCGAGCATGTCCACCCAGCGTTCGAACTCCGGCTTCCAGCGGCCACCATAGTAGGTCTTGCGCTCGTAGTTGCGAATACCGTCGGCGCTGAGTTTCAGCTCGCGCTCGTACCACTGGTCCACAGTGCGGTAGGGCACGCCAAGGGCTTTCCAGTCCTCCAGACCGATAGGGTTGACCATCGCCAGCCGCTCGACCTGATCGGGAAACTGCAGCGCATAACGGGTGGCGAGCATGCCACCGGTGGAGTGGCCGAGCACGATGCTTTTCTGCACCCCGAGGGCCTTGAGCAAGGCCTGGGTGTTGGTTGCCAACTGGTGAAAGCTGTACTGGTAATGATCCGGCTTGCTGGACGTGCAGAAACCGATCTGATCCGGAGCGATCACCCGGTAACCGCCCTCGCTGAGCGCCTTGATCGAATCGCCCCAGGTGGCGGCGCAAAAGTTCTTGCCGTGCATCAGCACCACCGTGCGACCATTGACCTCGCCCTGGGCCGGCACGTCCATGTAGCCCATCTGCAAGGATTTGCCTTGGGACTGGAGGGGGAAATGCTTGAGCGTGTAGGGGTACTCGAAGCCTTGGAGTTCTGGGCCGTAGGCCGGGCCTTCAGGAGGGTTTTGGGCCTGGGCGAACAACGGCAGGGCGGCGGTCAGAAACAGGCTGGGTAACCAGCGAGCGGTGGAACGCGACATGGGCAATCTCCTGTGGGCATCCAGCCGATCCTGGCGCGGCCCGATTATGGCGACATTAACCACAGGCAACCCAAAGGCCCGAACGTTCAACCCATCCAGCCGAGAGTCGCGAGGGCGAGCACGCCATAACGCAGCCCTTTGGCAAGGGTCACGATCAGTATGAAGCGACGCCACGGCTCACCCATCACGCCCGCCACGAGGGTCAGTGGATCGCCGATGATGGGCATCCAACTGAGCAGCAGCGACCAACGTCCATAACGCTGGTAATGCACGCGGGCCTTGTCCAGATGGGCCGGGCTGACCGGAAACCAGCGTCGATCCTTGAACTGTTCCAGGCGTGTGCCCAGCCACCAGTTCACCAGCGAGCCCAGTACATTGCCCAGGGTGGCGACCCCCAGCAACAGCCAGGTTTCATGGCGCTCGCTGAGCAACAGCCCAACCAACAGCGCTTCGGATTGCAGCGGTAACAAGGTGGCGGCACCGAATGCCGCCAGGAACAACCCAATGTAAGCCTCGCCCATCAGTGGGCCGGGTAATCTGCCACCACGGTTTGAGTGCCGTCTTTTTCCAGGCCGATCACCTGATACGCATCACTCATGCCGTCCGTTTCCATGCCGGGCGAACCCATGGGCATGCCAGGCGCGGCGACACCGAGCAGGTCGTCCCGTTTGCTCAACGCCAGGACCTGGTCGGCCGGGACATGACCCTCAACGAATTTGCCATTGATTTGGGCGGTGTGGCAGGAGCGCAGGTTCGGCGCCACGCCCAGGCGCTGCTTGACTGAACTCATGTCGGTTTCAACATGGTCGTTGACCTTGAAGCCGTTTTCTTGAAGATGCGAAATCCACTTTTTACAGCAACCGCAATTGGCATCGCGGTGTACGTCAATGGTGATCGGTTCGGCGGCCTGGGCCAGGGTGGTGACAAAAAGCGCGCTCAGGGCGAGCAGGTGCAGGGGATTGGCCATGGGGGCAGTCTCGTGTCGAACGGTTTGGGAGGAGGATACCAGAGTAGCGAGCGCGAGCTGACAATGGGCTGAGGGGCGGATTACAGAACTGTCAGGTTGGGAGCGGTGCCGACTCGAAGTCCGGCGCAAATTCGCCAGCCACTGCTGAACCCTGTGGGAGCGAGCCTGCTCGCGATCGCGATGGGTCAGCTTGGCCAGTGTCGACCTTGCCGCCGTCGTCGCGAGCAGGCTCGCTCCCACAGGTTTTGCGCAAGCAGCCTGGGGCGTTTCAGCGCACCTTGAACCGCCCCATGATTGCATTCACCCGGCTGTTGGCGTCCAGCAACTGGCGAGTGTTGTTCTCGCTGGCCAGGCCGCTTTCCACCAGCTCTTCCACCATATGGCGGATCTGCACCATGCTGCGATTGATTTCCTCGGTCACGGCGCTCTGCTGTTCGGCAGCGGTGGCGATCTGAGTGCTGAGGCTGTTGATCTGGCTGACGGAGCCGGCCATTTCATCCAGCCCCGAGTTGACCCGGGAAGTGGCGTCGGCGGCCGACTGGCAGCTGGCCTGGGTATTTTCCATGGCTGAAACCGATGAGCTCACGCCCTGGGTCAAGCGGGTCAGCATTTCGTTGATTTCCGAGGTGCTGGCCTGGGTGCGGGCGGCAAGGGCACGTACCTCGTCGGCCACCACGGCAAAGCCACGCCCCTGCTCACCGGCCCGGGCCGCTTCGATGGCAGCGTTAAGGGCCAGCAGGTTGGTCTGCCCGGCAATGGCGCCGATCACGCCGAGAATCTCGGTGATGCGTTGAGCGTCTTGCTGCATGCTTTCGACTTTGCGGGTGGCGCTGGCCACCTCGTCGATCAAGGCCACCACGCTATTGGAGGCCTCTGCGACCACAACACGAGAATGATCGGCATGTTCGTTGGCGCGCTGGGTGAACGCAGCGGTTTCGGCGGCGTTCTGTGCGACGCTTTCGGCGGTGGAGCTCATCTCGGTGATGGCCGTGACGGTCTGGTCGGTTTCCGAGGCGTGGCGCATCAGGATTTCACTGGTGTGGGCCGAGGTTCGCTGCAGGTTGTCCAGGCTTGTCGCCATGGCGCCGGTCGCCTGGGTGACTTCACCGATCATGTTTTGCAGGTAAGCGATGAAGCCGTTGACCGAGTGACCGATCGCCCCCAATTCGTCTTCGGCACGGATGGTGATGCGCCGGGTCAGGTCGGCATCACCGGTGGACAACGCATCGATGTTGCTCTTGAGATTCTTCATGCGGTGGGTCAACTGACGGATCGCGTACAACTGCATCAGCACCAGCAGAATGACCATCGGGATCTGAAGCAGGCTCAGCGAACTCAGGACGTCGTCACGCTGGGCGGTGATGAGGCGGGTTGGCAAGGCGGTAGCCAGGAACCACGGCGAGCCTTCGATGGGGCGCATGAAAAACGTACTGGCCTCGCCCTTGTTATCAAACTCGACCCGCTGCAGCGGTTGGTCTCGTTGGGCCAGGGCAGCCTTGACCTGTGCGGCGAAGGGTGAGGTTGCCGCCAGTTCGCTGATGTTCTTGAGCACGATCGGGCCGCTGATGCGCGAACTGTTGCTGATGATCTTGCCGTCGCCTTCCACGATCAGCATCTCGGCGCTCAGGTCGGCTTCCTTGCGTGCCACCAGCTCATTGAAAAAGCCCAGGGTCACGTCGATGGTGGAAACGCCATAAGGTGCGCCGTTTTTCTGGATGGCCATGGCGCAGTTGGTCCGCGGCTCTGCGCTGGCATCGTCCTTATAGGCGGCAGCCCAGGCACACTTTCCGGCAGGCGTGGCCATGCCGCCCTTGTGCCAGGGTTGGTCGTAGTAGTTCGGCGCGGCGTCGCTGTTCCAGAAAGTATTGACCGTCAGTTTGCCCGAGGCGTCGCGGTGCCAGAATGTGCTGAATTTGCTACGCCCCTCGGCCCGTTGATTAGGTAGTGGCCAGATGCCGCCACCAAAGACTTTCAGCTCGCCGTACTGATCCACCAAACCGGGCAGGACCCTGTCTATGGCATCGCTGTCGAGCAGCGGGATGGTCTGGGTGATGCTGCGTTGCTGCGCCTGCACCTTGTTCAGTTCGCCTTGGATCTGTTCGGCCACCTCGCCAATGCGATTAAGCACCACTTGCTCTTCGGTGTGGCGCAATTTGGGTGCGACCAGATAGCTGATACCCACGACAGTCAGGATGGACAACAGCAGGATGAATAGAATCAGGAACAGCGTGTAGCGAGCCTGAATGGTTCGAAATGCGGGCATGTGGGTGTTCCTTGCTCGAAGGCGTCTTTCGGGAGCTGGCGCAATGGCCTGACTTTTTTTTATCGGCCCTTCGCGGGACAGCTTTAGGGACGCACACCTAGCGAGCATTACCGCTGATCGGGAAAGATCGCAGCGTGAAGGCCGCGATCTGCCAGCATTTCGAGGCAATGTTTTGTGTGGGTGCAAGTCAGGCAGCCGTCCTCAAGCCGCCGAGCCTGCCCCTGCGCACCGCCAGATGTGCGCTTGGGCTTGCACGTGTTCGTGGAGCCGTTGCATCGGTTCCGAGTGCAAGGTGAGTGGGTGATCCAGGGCGCCACGGTGAAACAGCGCCTGCCAGCCGGGGTTGCCTTCGGCAGGCATGATCCCGGTGAAAGTGAATCCGGCGTCGATCAACCGCTGATAATCGTCGGCAAATTGCTGGCGCAGTCCGAGTCGCACCGAAAGTGACCAATGGGCCGGCAAGCGCAGCAGTTGTCCGGCCAGGCGAAGGCCTATGTGCCCGGCGACAATGTCGACCCTTCCGGGCAGTTGTCTGATTTGAAAAGGTTGTGCCGAAGGTAAGGGCACATCGGGCGAGGTGCCAAACAGCGATGCCAATGGCTGCATCAGCCATTGGCATGCCGCGGGCCACTGAAGGTGCGGCAGGGGACGATGATTGTCGCTGATCACTTGGCTGCCGACTACGATGGTTTCGGCGTGGACAGTGGCAAAGGGCGAGGGTACATGGTCAGGCAACAGCCCGGTGTCATGGAAACCCAGTCGTTGTGCCAACCGCTGGCTGTAGAAGTGGCTGGTGACTTGCTTGATCGACAGCCTGGCAAGCCCAAGGTCCTGGCAGCTGTCCAGTAACCGCTGGGCCAGGCGCGTCGCAATCTGGCCGCCTTGCACCGCCGGATCTACTGCGATCAGCGCCAACTCCGCGTCTTCACCCTCGGCTGGCTGCTGGCACAATGCAGCATGGCCGACCACGCGATCGTTCACCACGGCGACCATGGAGTGCCAACGGTTCAGTAGGTTGTGCTGGCCAATCATGTGGGGCAGGTAGACGTCTGGCGAGACGTAGCGATCGCCGTAAACCCGGCGGAACAATTCGCTCGCCCCGACGCCATCCGTGGGCCGGAACGGCCGGATGACCACGCCGCTCATCCGGCGTGCCTCGCTGTCAGCGGAGCATAGATGCGGCGGTCGATGATCGACAAGTGCTTGCCGGAGCGTGGATGGCGTTCCAATTCTTGTAGACCGCAGGCCTGAACGTGCAGGTCGAGTTGCTCGATACCCGGATACTGTTGGGTCAGCGCGGCTTTCAATGTCGTGGAGAGTGATTGGCAAGCCTGCGTTTGCCCTCCAGGCACCCATTTGAGTAATACGCGGTCGTTGTTTTGTGCGTGCTCAATGATCAATTGCCATTGAAGGTCTCCGCCAACGCCGCGGATGATGTCGCTGATTTCCTGCGAAAACAACGAGAAGACGCCTACCCGCACCCGCTGGCTTTTCGCGCTGCGGCCTTGAAGCGCGAACTTGCGCCGCGGGGTGCCGACCGGCTCGCGCCAGCACGCCCGGTCACCCACCGGATAGCGCACGATGGGCATCAGGGTCCGGGTGAAGTTGGTCACCACCAGATTGCCGGGCCGATCACATGTCTGGATGACCTCACCGCTCAGTTCATCGATGATCTCCACCCTTATCTGCTCGTCGAACAGGCGGTATTCGCCGAGGTTGCAGTCCGGTGCACTGGCGCCCACCAGCCCTGCGTCCACGCTGGCATAGCCGATGGAGGCGAAGCGTGCCTGCGGGAAGGCGCGTTGCAACGCAGGCAATTGACGCTCGAACAGGTTTTCCCCACCGAACAGTACCGTAGTGATGCCTGACAGCGTGCGCCCCTGTTGGTCCAAGTGGTCGGCAAACGCCAGCAGATGTGCGGGCACACCGGCCAGTACATTGATGCGGTGACCGGTCACGGCCTCGCTCAGCACGTCGAGATCCACCGAGCCGGTGAAGGGGAATTCGGTGATGGCTACATCGACTTTGCCAAGTGCACCATGAATAAACAGGAAACTGGCGTACAGGTCTCCGGAAAAAAACAGGTTGGCGATTCGATCACCTGCCTTCAGTTGTGTTGACAGGCTCTGACCGAAGCAGTCGAGCATCCGCTGCCATTCCGTGTGGGTGTACACCGACAGTTTTCCCTGGCTGGTCGTGCCGCCGGTTTTGTAGATCAGCGCGTCTTCTATTTTGTCGGTCAGT
Organism: Pseudomonas sp. Q11; assembly: GCF_024494355.1. Lineage (GTDB taxonomy): Bacteria > Pseudomonadota > Gammaproteobacteria > Pseudomonadales > Pseudomonadaceae > Aquipseudomonas > Aquipseudomonas hefeiensis. Next base: position 7,696 of record NZ_JAKNQY010000027.1, read on the forward strand.
ACATCCCAGTTGTCCAGGTCATGACTGCCGGCCCAGTAGTCGGCGACGTCGACGATGGGAACATCCTCCAAAGCGCAATTGTGTGCTGGTAAATGCCGTAAGTACTTGCGGTAGAACTTCGAGTGCGTACGAATATGGCCGAGCCATTGTTCGAATGGTAAAGAGATGCTCATCAGGATTCTCTCGGACTTTAACGTCCGCTTATTCATTTACACGGGAAAAACAATCAGGCCGATACTCTGCAGTCAATCACCAGCGGAACTTTGCCGCTGTGTTTGTTATGTTCGAAACTTGCCGCCGGACAGGATTGAATATCCAGTACGAGCATTTCTGACTCCACCAGCGTGGACAGCAGTTCGAGGCCCATGACGTTGCGCCGAACCGTTTGTGCATCGCCATCGGCGCGAATCAGCAGGCGTTCGCAGCCGCTGCTGTGGTAATCAAGCACGATTTGAATAGCTGTTTGTGCCTGTTCGGCCAGCTCGTAGGTATTGATTAAGTACGTCACGATGCGTATCAGGGAGCCGTGGCGCTGGCGCAATTCGAACCGGGGTGACTCCAGGCCGCAGGGGCAAGGCTCGGGAAGCCAGCGCCCACAATCGCCGACTTCATAACGGTGAAGGGGTTGCGCATGGCGTATGCGAGACGTGAACAGCAACCGTCCGGTTTCCCCCGGGTCGACCGGAGCATCCTGTTCCAGCTGGACGATCTCCAAGTGTTGAATGTCTTCCATGAGATGGAAAACACCGTCGCCGCTGGCAGTGCAGGCATGGCCAAGGGGGCCCGCGTCGACACTGCCGTAGATGGCTGAACGGATACTTGTGGCGCCGCAGTCCTGAAGCAATTGACGGCAGCCTTGCCCCAGGCGCTCGCCGCCCAGCATGACTTTGCGCACACCGCCGTAGCTTTGAAGGGTTGTTCGCTGGCTGGAAAACAGGCGCTGCAAGGTACTTGGCATGCCGACCAGGGTGTTGACCTTGTGGGCGACGATCATCCGTGCGATCTCTTCAAAGTCCACGTCTGACGTAGCGCCCATGGGGTAATGCACAACATTCATGTGCTCCAGTATCTTCGAGAAACTGAAGAAACCGCCGTAGAGATTGCCACCATAAAACAGATTCATGACCCGATCTTTCGCCGGATCCAGGCCGGCTGCGCGTAGTCCATCGGCGGCGGCGCGCATGTGGCGATCAAAATCGCGGTAACTGTAGGGCGACAGCACCGGTGCGCCGCTGCTACCACCTGAGCGGAAGAACAACTGTGCCTGGGGTGCGGCAGGCAGCGCCAGGAATGCCGCTTTGTCCATGATCGGCGTCGAGGGCGAAATGGGCATTGTTGCCGGCGGTGCGTCCAGTGTCACACGATGAGTTGCGACCTCGGATTCAAGACCGACCGACACTCGGCGACTCAATCGTTGCAGCGCGTAGACACCGTCATGAGGCTCGCCGTCGTAGCCTTGCTGGATGTCTGCGGTTGCCGAGAGGCGGGTCACGCCGGCGGCTAATACGCGACGCGCCAGTTCAGGTGCCCGTTCCGGCTCACAGATCAGCACGCAACTCTGCAAAACGTTACGCCAGGGCAGCAGGGTTGCGGTGATCAGCCCATGGGGTACCGGCCGTAACAAAAGTGTGCGAAACAGCGGCGATGGCAACAGGTCGCGGTGATGCTCCCAAACAATGCGCCAGCCGTGTCCTTCCCAAATCTGGCCGGTTTGTTCCGCAAAGCTATGGTCAAGTCGGGCAAGTGCCGTGCGGGTGGTGATTTCACACGCTTCGGCTGCAGTGGTTTGCAACGCCGGCCATTGCCCGGTCCGTCGTTCGAAGGCGGCGGCCAGGGCGTTACCCAGTGCCTGCATCTGAGCCGGTTCGTCGCTGTCCACCAACAGCCATTGGGGGCTGGAGCAGGCTTGCTGATCGAGGCGACAGACCTCGTCCACCAGACTGTCCAGCGCCTGCGTGCTGGCGGCCTGTGGCGTGACATAAGCGAAGCTGATGCGATGCCCCCAATCGATCCAGCGGCAGCCGCTTGGAATTTGTTCGCGCATGGCCTTGAGTGCGGTCTCGCCACCCCAGGCGCTGACGCCTTGGGCCATTGCGAAGAGACGCCGGCACTCGTGGTAGGGCGCTGGCAGCACCGCAACGTAATCGCGCAACTGGCCACTTGGGTCGCAATTTAGAAACGCCGCTAGCACCTGCGCTGTAAGGTTTGCATCGCGTGTACTGGGTCGCAGCCAGTTGACGTTGCCCGCCAGCAGGCTTTCCAGCGCCGCGAAAAACCCCAGCAACGGTGCGTTGCCAGGGGTGACATGCACCACCAGCCCCAGGGGTTGCCAGCTTTCGAAAGGGCCATCGCAATAGTCGATTCGGCGCAACGAACGCGCGTCCGCCCCCAGCTCCCGTTCAAGTTTGCGGCTCAAGTGCCTGCGTTCGCAGAAGGTAATCAGCGCTTGGCGCTGCTCATCGTCCAGAAACGGAATTTGTGCTGCGTCCCGCAGCGTCTGTGCGAACGCCTGCGCACAATCGAGCACCCTATCGCTGGGCGGCGGTGCGCCCAGAAGCGTGGGCAGTTGCGTCTGCAAGCGTTCAAGGGCTGCGTCGAGTGGCAGCTCAGCGTGCAATTGGCCGTTGATGAGATACATATCAATTCTCCTTGATCATTTCGGCGGCGGCCATGGCGCAGCTTCGGCTGGCGCTGGTGCCGGCCCGACCGTGCAGTTCGAACCATTGAGTGTTCAAGCCGCACTCACAATTGGCCGGATGCAGGGTTGCCAGGTCGCTCATCACCACGGCATGGGCGGGACTGGAAGAGATGTAAGGCGAGACGAATGACAACAATCCCGCTTCGCCGAAGGGCTGGACGCTGAAATTCGAGGGGTGACGAACGAAAGCTTTCGAATAGACCGGTACATGAAACCTGTGGTGCGCACATTCGATGTACGGCACTGCGTGCTCAACTGCACCGTAACCGTCGCGGCAGCGGTGGGCCTCAATGCCCAGTTGCCGGGTGATGTGCTCATAGACCTCGTGGCGGGGGATCTCTTGGGCGGCCTGTTTTTTCCAGCCGCCTCCCAGAAACACCAGGGAGTCGGGGGCAAGCTTGAGGTTCGGCGTTGCGGTTTCGCGCATGCGCTCAAGTGCATGACAGAGCAGCGCCGGGAAGCCGAAAATCCTCACCGGCAAGCCTTCCTCGGCGAAATCCTGAAGGGCCCGGATCGCGCCAAAGACATCGAATTCATGACCTTTTCCGGTGCGCCGCAGCGCATGGAAAACCTGATTGACCGGCGCGAAGCTGCATAAGAACTGGTCCGTATGGGCGGTGCCGACGCGATTGACCTTCTCGGGTTCGTGACTGAACAACAGGTAGTTGCAGGGCGAGTCCGGTGTGGACCAGCCGTAATGCTCAAAGATGCGCGCCACCATGCCCTGGGCCGCTGCCATGCTGCGTTCGTCATAGCGCATGCGGCTTTTCTGGCCGCTGGTGCCGGAGGATGTCAGCTCCAGCGCGTTCTCGCCCGTGGGGCTGAGCAGCAAGCGCTGTTTGAAGTAGTTGGCGTAGATGGGCGGCAAGCGCGACCAGTCAGTCAAGTGCTCCAGGTCCTCGGCAGCCAGGCCGTTGGCATTGAGCCAGTGTTCGTAGCCGGGGGTGTGGTGGCAATGGAACAGGCTGATCTGGGCCATGGCCCGATCAAACAGACCAGGAGGTACTGAGTCGGGATCGTAAGGCTGCGCCAATGCGCACAGCGCATCGGCGTGGGGGAAATGAATCATGGGTAACGTTCCTCAGGGAGGGGATTTTCAGACGTGAGCGGGCGGTCGCGACAGGAACAGGCGCAACGCCACAAGGCAACTGAGCCCGGCAACGCCGACCATCAAGGCAAAGGCGTTCAGGCTCGTTCCGGCGCCCAGTAGCGCAAGCAGCGAGCCGGCTGCGCTCATCACGGCGATGGAAATCATCCCGACCATGGCCGAGACCAGCCCTTTGCTGTCGTCGCTGGCGAACAGGGCCAATCGATACAATGCCGCATTGCCCATGCCGAGCCCCAGGGCATAGAGCGCCAGGCCGCTGACCAGCGCGGGTAGACACAGGTTGAACTGGCTGGCAATCACCAGTGCGATGAGGCCGGTAGACAAGGGCCACAGGCTGTAGCGCAATACCCCGCGCACGCCCAGCCGCTCCACCAGGCGGTTCAGCAGGAGATTGCCAAGGATCACGGCCGAGAACACCGGGATCTGCCACAGGCCGTACACCAAGGGCGACAGGCCCTGACCCTGGATCAGTAGCAGCGGGGACAGGCCGATCCAGGCAATCAGCGGCAGGCTCATCAGCCCCAGCGCCACGCAGGCGGCCATGAATCCGGCATGACTCAGCAGCGCGCCATACCGCCCGATGAGCGTGCGCAGCTCGAACGATTCCAGCGCAGGCTGCCTGGCGTTGGGGGTTGCCAGGGCAGGGTTTCGGGGCATGAACGCCCATAAGGCCAACCAGCTCACTGCGCCAAGGCCCGCCAGCAGCACAAACAGCTCGCGCCAGGACAGCCATTGCAGCAGCAACCCACCCAGCAGCGGCCCCAGCAAGGGTGAGAGGAGCGCGAGGTTGCCCAGCAACGCCATGACTTTCACGGCGTTCGATTCGTTGAAGACTTCCTGTATGGCGGGGTAACTGACCGCAATCACGAAGCCCAGGCCCATACCCTGGATCAGACGAAGCCCATTGAATCCCTGCATATGGGTGACCAGAGTGATCGCCGCGCACGCCAACACAAAGCCGGCACACCCGGCGAGCATGAATGAGCGACGTCCATAGCGATCCGACAGTGGACCGATCAGCCACGGCAGCAAGACGCCGCCCAATAGGTACAGATTGAAGGCGTAGGGAATTTGATCTGCGGGCGCATTCAGTTCCTGGGTCACCGTGAGCATGGCGGGCATGACCAGGTCGCTGGCCATGTAAGTCAATAGTTCGAAAAGAGCGATAGCCAGGCAAAAGCCTGTCAATCGTATTGGCGAAAGAGTTGTCAGCAAGTTTTGCATGATTTCCAACGTTAATTTTCGGTAAGGAGGTAAGCGCCTCTTATTCGAGAATACGTTGGTGAAACTAAGGGTCGAAAGAAGCCTTTCCCTTTGTTTATGAGGGAAGTGTGAGTTAAATCTGTAAGAAAGATGTCCGCTAGGGGCGGACATTTGTTCGTGATGTGACTCATTAATCTGATAGGTGTCAGTTCACCAATGCGCAGGCGCCTCAGGTCTAAAGCGGGAAGTCCCTAGCGGTGCATGTCCAAACCTGGGCCGCCACGGTGTTCATGATGGTCCCCGTGACCGCGGTCATGTGGGAAGAAGAGGCAACCATCCAGGGTCAGGATGGACAACAGGGGAAGCAGCAGGGTTATACGTCGAAACATACAGAATTCCTCATGATAAACACCTCGGTTGCGCGAATACGCCCCTTCGGCTGTACCATGAGACCCCGTCTGCCGCCCGCCATCCCCAAAACACGGTATGAGCCTGGCAAGCATTCGGATACAGAACGGATACATTCAGGAAGTTGGCAATGACTCAATCGCAACGTTTGAAATACTCGATTCTGGTGGTCCTCGTCGTCCTGGCGATCATGCTGGGACTGTCCTGGATGCAGAACAACGGGATGATCAGCGAGAAGCTGTTTCAATACATCGCCATTGCCGTGGCGGTCATCGTGGTAGTGATCAACGGAGTGATGCGGCGCAAGGTCAAGCCTTGAGCGCCAGCGTCACCCCCTGGCCTCGAGTACGTCCATGGCCTTGCGGTGCAGGCTGTAGCTTTTATCGGGATTGAGGGTGACGACACCCTCGCTGCACAGGCGCTTCAACACCTCGCGCACGCTGAGGAAGGACAACGGAATGTCCAGCCCCAGCAATTGACTGTGTACACCCCGTACGCCCAGGCTGCGGTTTTCATCGGCGGCCTTGAGCAATGCATCGATGATTTTGAGGCGAATCAGGCTGGTCCTGAGACCGAAGCTCTTGAGCAAAAGCCTGATATGTTCATTGCTGCCTCGTTCTGCCGGCCTGTCAAACACGTTGTTGGTGGCTGTCGCCGGGACGCCGGTTAGCCTGGGCTTACCCTCCATGGGCAGATGCGCGTCATGCATGTGGAAACTCCTTACCAGCCTGATTAGAAAAGATCACGGGATACTCTCCTGTAATAGGACGAACGAACGTGGCCAATCATGAAGGCGATAAGCTGAAAAATTTGCCTGGATATGATCAAACCCCGTAGTCAGGCGGTTGCCAGGCGATTAATTTTTTTTCATCCGGTTCGTTTTCAAGGGAGGCACATTCCGGTCAGGCACGCGGTATGTGCGTTCCCAGGCCGGGCCAAGTGTTTTTTACTGCCTTAGCGGTAGCCGTCCTGGTTTTGAAAGTTTTCGATCAGGAGTGAACGTGAGAATGTCCGGGCAGTTATCGAGGTTTTGCCTTGCAGGCGTGTTTTTAGGGATGAGCCTGGGGCTCAGCTCCGTTGCCAGCGCTCAAGGCGATGGAGAACTGGCCAGCGCCGAAATCCGTCGCACCAGTTTCGGCGTGCCACATATCCGGGCTCAAGATGAGCGCGGGTTGGGTTATGGCATCGGGTATGCGTACGCTCAGGATAATTTATGCCTGCTGGCCAATGAGATTGTCACGGTCAATGGCCAGCGCTCGCGTTACTTCGGCCCGGAGCAGGTCACGCTCGAACAGCGGGGGAACCGTGTCAGCGATTTGTTTTTCAGCTGGCTCAACACGCCGCAAGCTGTCTCTGGTTTCTGGCAAGCCCAGACGCCTCAAGTACAGCAACTGGTCCAAGGCTATGTGGCGGGTTACAACCGCGCGCTGGCTGAACGCAAAGCCACGGGCCTGCCCGAACAATGCGCAAGCGAGTGGGTGCGGCCGATCACGACGTTGGACCTGATCAAACTGACTCGTCGACTGTTGGTGGAAGGTGGCGTTGGCCAGTTCGCTGAAGCTCTGGCGGGTGCGCAGCCGCCTCAGGCGACGGCGGTCGCTGGCGCCCTGAGGTCCGATTTTGCAGTCGCAGCAACCCGGCAGCAGCGTTTCGCCCTGGAGCGCGGCAGTAACGCGGTCGCCATCGGCAGTGAACGCTCCTTCAACGGGCGTGGGATGTTACTGGCGAACCCGCATTTCCCATGGCTGGGGGGCATGCGTTTTTACCAGATGCACCTGACCATCCCCGGCAAGCTGGATGTGATGGGCGCTGCCTTGCCAGGGCTGCCGCTGATCAACATCGGCTTCAGCCAACACCTGGCCTGGACCCACACCGTCGACACCTCCAAACATTTCACTCTGCACCGTCTGCAACTCGACCCAAAAGACCCGACTCGCTACCTGCTCGATGGTCAATCCGTACCGATGAGCCAACAGACGATCGCGGTGGACATCAAACAACCCGATGGTCAGGTGAAGGCAGTTTCGCGGGTGGTCTACGGCTCGCAGTTCGGCCCGATCGTGCAATGGCCTGGCCGTCTGGACTGGGATGACAAGTTCGCCTACAGCCTGCGCGATGCGAACCTGGAAAATGATCGGGTGCTGGCCCAGTGGTACGCCATGAACAAGGCCGTCACCCTCAAGGATTTGCAGAATGCGGTCCATAAGATTCAGGGCATTCCATGGGTCAACACCCTGGCGGTGGACGATCAGGGGCAAAGCCTCTACATGAATGTGTCGGTGGTGCCAAATGTTGACGCCGACAAGTTGGCCCGCTGCAGCGACCCTCGGGCAGGGCTGCAACTCATCGTACTGGACGGCTCGCGTGGCGAATGCGCCTGGGACATCGATCCCGCGGCCGTGCAGAAAGGCATTTATCCCGCCGACAAGCTACCGCAGTTGTTGCGCCGCGATTATGTGCAAAACTCCAACGATTCGGCCTGGATGGTCAACCCCGCACAACCGTTGTCCGGTTATTCGCCCGTGATCAGCCAGCAGGACCAGCCGTTGGGCCTGCGGGCGCGTTTTGCCCTGCAACGGCTGGGACAACTGGCCAAGGACGGGCCGGTAAAGGTCGGTGACTTGCAGCGCATGGTCATGGACGACCAGGTCTACCTTGCTGATCAGGTGATGCCGGACCTGCTTGGCTTTTGTGCCGGTGACTTGGGGGGCGATGCCGTGGCATTGACCCAGGTGTGCAACGGCCTCAAGACCTGGGACCGAACAGCCGGTCTGAACAGCGGATTGGGCTTCATTCATTTCCAGCACATTATGGAGCAGGTGCAGGGTGTGCCTGATGTGTGGCGTGTCCCGTTCGATCCGCGAGACCCGCGACATACTCCACGCGGCTTGGCGATTGAGCGTGCCCCGGTGCATAAGGCTGTGCGTCAGGCCATGCTGGCCTCGCAGGCCTCTGTGAAGGCAGCCGGATTGCCGAAGGGCAGTCGCTGGCAAGATGTTCAGGTTGCCAGCAGTGGCAGCCGGCAGACGCCAATCCACGGCGGCTCCGGAGAGCTGGGAATCTATAACGCGATCCAGAGCGTGCCGGGTGCCAACGGCAAGCGGGAGGTGGTCAGCGGCACCAGCTACCTGCAAGTGGTGACGTTTGACGGCAAAGGACCCCAGGCTCAAGGTCTGTTGGCATTTTCCATTTCCAGCGACCCTGCATCGCCGTATTCGGCAGATCAGACCCAGGCATTTTCGAAGAAGCAATGGAGTGCGCTGCCATTCACCGAGCAGCAGATCAAAGCCGATCGGCACTATCAGGCAGTGATCATCCGTGAGGGTGATGAGGCGGGCAGGGTGGTCGCGCAATAATCGCTGGTGTTTTGCACAAAAGCCGCGACCTGACCAGGTGGCGGCTTTTTCAGTTGGACGGTCGTTGACCGATGGAGTTGAGGACTGGATTGCCGTCCTTGTTCTGCGTCAGGTAAACCGGCAGGACTTTTGGTAACGAGGGCACCAGGTTCTTCACTTCGTTGAGGTTGTAGATACCACCGATACGTAGCGCGCCCGTGCTGTTGTCGGCCAGCATGACGGGATGCTCGAGATAACGATTGATCAGCGGGAGCGCATCGCTGAGGGCAAGGTTGTCCAGGACCAGCTTGCCGCTGCGCCACGCCAGTGAGCTGTCGTTGACGTCGACTTCCCGGACTTGCGGTTGGTAGTCGCCGGCTTTGTAGCTGGCCTGCATGCCCGGCGACAGTTGCGAGCCGTTACCGGCAAGCGCCTGGTTGCTGGTCACCCATACGGAGCCTTCCACCAGCGTGACCCGTACCTGATCCTGATACATCCATACATTGAAGCGGGTGCCGGTCACGCGCACCTGGCCCTGGCCCGCCCGAACAACGAACGGGTGCCGTGTGTCATGGCTGACGTCGAAAAACGCCTCACCCTTTTTCAGCGTCACCCGACGCTCATTCTTGTAATTGGCAAACACCAGTTCACTGCCCAGGTTAAGTTCTACCTGGCTACCGTCACCCAAGGTGATGTGACGTACGCTTGCATCGGCTTCGAATCTCTCGTAGGAGTTGGCAACCCAACCCAGGTTCCAGCCCGTGTAGGCGGCCAGGGGCACGCCCAGCACAAGCACCGCGGCTGCGACAGCCAAGCGACTCCAGCGGGATCGGGGGTGCGGTATCGGAGCGGGAGATGGTGGTGCTTCGACACGCGGAAGATGATCGGCTACGGCCCAGATATCCAGCATGGCTTGGTATTCGAAGGCGTGCAGGGGATCAGCATCGCGCCATTGCTTGAACGCCAACCGTTCGGCGTCGGTGCAGTCGACGGCGTGCAAGCGCATGCACCAATGCGCGGCTGCATCGGTAATGGCGTCGTATTCGGCTTCCGAGAGTGTGTGTTCGGTCATTGACTCTTCCTGGTTTGCCGCATTCTAACCTTCGGCATGTCCTGCCGAGAACAGCCATCATGGCGTTTGCACATCAAAATGAGCCTGTTTTTCTCCCGGTCAAAGGCTCGGGCACCGTTATGTCGTGGTTATAGCGTGGCATACATCTCGTAAAAAAAAGATCAATACCGTCCGCGCACTGTTGGCAAAGCCTGTTTAAGACGTGGCAGCCGGACTCATTGGCGGGAGTCGAGTTGACGTCCCAGCTCACAGATGAGCAGCGTCATGGAATCGGCGTTTCGCAAGATAACGTCGATGCGTCCTGCCGGTGAGTCTGGATCCAGAAAGATGCTGCGTGCCTCGCTCATGGGGAAATAATAACGGCGTGATTGCAGTGGTCATCGTTGCTTCTCGCCCAAGGCGCCGCGAGGCGGCACATTCGTGGATGAGCGGCCAGACTAGGCAACGATCAATGAGCCAAGGTGGTACATAGTTACCGCACGCACGCGCGGTGATCAGCGTAATCCTGCGCCAGCCCGCTTTGCTGCGACGGTGAAGCGGTGTTTAATCAGCCTGCTGGTCCCACTTACGCTGTTGCTACCTCCAACAATCATTCTGGAGCTTCAGATGTCTGCGCTATCCGATCATGCCGGTTCAAGCACTCTGTCTTTTGCCGCTTTGGTGACCTTGCTGGAGAAGGTTTTTCTGCGACACGGCACGTCGGCCGAGGTTGCTCGGGCCCTGGCCGAAAACTGCGCCGGGGCTGAACGCGACGGAGCCCACAGTCATGGGGTGTTTCGCATTCCCGGTTATGTCTCGACACTGCAAAGTGGGTGGGTCAATGGTCAGGCAGTGCCAACGGTCGAAGACGTGGCATCGGGGTTTGTGCGAGTGGACGCCGGTAACGGGTTCGCCCAGCCGGCCCTGGCCGCCGCGCGTCCGTTGCTGGTGGCCAAGGCCCGCAGTGCCGGAATTGCAGTGTTGGCGATTCGTAACTCCCACCATTTCGCTGCCCTTTGGCCAGATGTCGAGCCATTTGCCTATGAAGGCCTGGTGGCCTTGAGCGTGGTCAACAGCATGACGTGTGTAGTGCCTCACGGTGCTGACCGGCCACTCTTTGGTACCAATCCCATTGCCTTCGCAGCGCCACGGGCGGACGGTGAGCCGATTGTCTTCGACCTGGCCACCAGCGCCATCGCCCACGGTGATGTGCAGATTGCTGCACGCAAGGGCGAATCGTTACCGCCCGGAATGGGCGTGGACAGCCTCGGTCAGCCGACTTGCGATCCGAAGGCGATTCTCGAGGGCGGGGCGCTCCTGCCTTTTGGCGGACACAAGGGGTCGGCGTTGTCGATGATGGTCGAGCTATTGGCGGCCGCCCTGACCGGTGGCAACTTTTCCTTCGAGTTCGATTGGCATAACCATCCTGGGGCCAAGACGCCCTGGACCGGTCAGTTGTTGATCGTGATCGACCCGAGCAAGGCCGCCGGGCAGAACTTCGCCGAGCGCAGCCAGGAGTTGGTCAGACAGATGCATGGTGTCGGGTTACGCCGGCTGCCAGGCGACCGTCGGCACCGCGAGCGCAGCAAATCCGATGAACAAGGGATTGCGTTCGAAGAGCAGACATTGGCGCAGTTGCGGGAGTTGGCGGGTTTGTAGGCCGGTTTAGCATGAGGGCGTGGCGATCACACATCAGTGGCGAGAGGATAAATCCCCTCGCCGCGCTATCGGTGATCATTCAAACAAGTTTTTGCCAATCGATTAACGCCGTCCCAGCAACAACCCCACCACCAGCCCGAACCCGGCGGAAATCGCCACGGTCTGCCATGGATGTCCGCCGATATAGACTTCGGTGGCATCAACCATCGGGCGGGTCCGCTCCCGTGCGCTGGCAACCGAATCCAGGGCTTGTTGCAGTTTCTGGGAGATCTGGTCACGCAGGTTTTCAGCGTCTTCACCGACCAGCGAAGCGCTGCTTTTGAGCAGCTTTTCCGACTCTTCAATCAATGCCTTCAGTTCACTGAAGGCTTGATCCTTGATTTGCTCTCCATTCCCTTGCCGCGTGCTTTTGCGAACCATTGAGGTACTCCTTGCTGATGATGGCAGTGAACAATGGAGTGCTGCGCTTGGGCAAAAGTTGCAGCGTCTGGTATCGGCAGCACGGTCCATCATAAATCGAGGTTAAGACGTTTCCCTGCAAGGTGTAAGATGACGCCTATTTACGTAACAGGTAATTCCCATGAGTTTCAATCTGGCTGACAAGCCCCTGGCCGAGCGCGCCGCGCTGGAAGACGAGAAATCCCGACTCTTCGAACTGTGGCAAAACAATCTGGGCAAGGCCAAGGGCGACGCCGCCCGGTTGTTCGGCGAGCGTTCCAAGCGCAAGGGCAAGTGGTCGGAGTGGGTGCGTGCTGAACTGGACGGCATGTCACCACCGGAATACGCCAACATGGTGCGCAGTGAAATCAATCGTCTGATGGCCAACAAGTAAGCCTTATGCAAAGGTTGCGGCAATGGCCTCGCGAACCTTGACCACTGCCGGATCCATTTGTGTATGGGTTCGCCACCCCATCTCAATGGGGTAGCGGGGCAAGCCCAGGGGACAGGGCAACAACGCCAGGCCACTGAGCGAGGCGATGGCCCGGGCCGCATGCTCGGGAATGGTCGCCACGGCCTGGCTGCCCTTGAGCAAGAACGGCAGGGCGGCAAAGTGGGTGGTCGAGGCACACACCCGCCGGCTCAGGCCAAGCCCGGCCAGCCCTTCGTCGGTGATGCCGATGAAACCACCCGAAGACACGAGCAGATGCTCGCGGGCCACGAAGGCCTCCAGGGTGAGGGTCTGCTGGTCTTGCGTCAGGCTGGTCGAATCGACGCGACAGGCGTAGTCGCCTTCGCCCAATACCTGGCGGCTGAGCAAACGTTCTGTGAACCCTCCCGCCGTGATCGCCAGATCAAGGCTACGCTCCATCAGGGCCCGGCCGACGATCTGGCTATGGGTCTGGCGAAAAATCAATCGCAGCCCCGGTGCATGTCGTGCCACTTCCTCGATCAAGCGTCGGCCATAGGCAATTTCGAAATCATCGGACAGCCCGACGATGACCGAGCGGCCCTCGTAATGACTGGCGCCGGGGTCAACCATTGCCAAGCTCTGGCGACATTTATTCAGTGCGTCGCTGATCACCGGTTTGAGCTGATTGGCCCGTAAGGTCGGCGCCAGGCCGCGGCCGGTGCGCACAAACAACTGATCGTCGTACAGGTTTCGAAGCCTGCGCAGGGCCGCGCTGATGGCCGACTGGGTCACGCCCAGGCGCAGCGCAGCGCGGCTGGCGCTGGATTCGTCGTGCAGGGCTTCGAAGGTCTTGAGCAGGTTAAGGTCGACATCCACGATATTCATAAGGCTCATATCATTTAGCAGCGTATGGGGCTTTATTCATCATCGACCGCCGCCTGAGAATCAGCAACACCTGATGATCAAGGAGTTCAAAACCATGCCCAAATCCATTGTGGCCGCCCTGCAGATCGGTTCCTTGCCCGGCGGCAAAGCTGACACCCTGGCACAGATCCTTTCCTATGAAGACGCCATACGCCAGGCCGCTGCTCGTCTGGTGGTGATGCCCGAAGCGCTGCTGGGCGGGTATCCCAAGGGCGAGAGTTTCGGCACCCAACTGGGTTACCGGTTGCCCGAGGGGCGCGAGGCCTTTGCCCGCTATTTTGCCAACGCTATCGACGTGCCAGGCAATGAAACCGAGGCGTTGGCCGGGCTTTCGGCACGCACGGGGGCAAGTCTGGTATTGGGCGTCATTGAGCGCGACGGCAGTACCTTGTACTGCACCGCCCTGTACTTCGAGCCTGATGCAGGCCTGGTGGCCAAGCATCGCAAGCTGATGCCCACCGGCACCGAGCGTCTGATTTGGGGCAAGGGCGACGGCTCGACTTTACCGGTGATCGACAGCCAGGTCGGTCGCGTGGGCGCTGCGGTGTGTTGGGAGAACATGATGCCGCTGTTGCGTACCGCGATGTACGCAAAAGGGGTGCAGGTCTGGTGTGCGCCGACGGTGGATGAGCGGGAGATGTGGCAGGTGACCATGCGCCATATCGCCCACGAAGGTCGCTGTTTTGTGGTCAGTGCCTGTCAAGTTCAGGCCTCGCCTCAGGCGCTGGGCATTGACATGGCGAACTGGCCTGCCGAGCGTGCGTTGATTGCCGGTGGCAGCGTGATTGTCGGGCCCATGGGGGATGTGCTGGCCGGGCCGCTGAAAGGCACGGCCGGGTTATTGACCGCCGAAATCGATACCGATGAACTGGTGCCGGCGCGCTACGACTATGATGTGGTCGGGCATTACGCCCGGCCGGATGTGTTCGAATTGGTGGTGGACGAACGGGCCAAGCCCGGCGTGCGTTTCACCCGTTGATTACCAAGTGGCTGCGGTACCCGGCAAATCCAGGGTGCCGCGGTCAACGAAGCGCAGGGTGCCGAACAGTCCACCCGCCAGTTTGCCTTTGAGTACGTAAGGCAGGTTGTCCAGGCTTTGGGTCTGGCTCAGGCCCAGTGTCTGGCGCAGCACGGAAAAAGCCGAGATGCTCACCGGCACACTCAACACCGCTTCGGAGAACCGAGGGATGGAACCGGTCTGATCGCTGACCCCCGATGCCAGTGTCCGGCCGTTAACTTCGAGGTCCAGCGCGACGCCGTTGTAGTCGATGGCGGTTTCGTTGGGGTTCTGCAATCGCAGTTTCACGGCGAAGCGCATCTCCAGCTCTTGGCTGGGCAACGGTTCAATGCCCACCACGGTGATATTCAGCGGATCGCGGTGCGGGAAGAGGGCGCAGGCGCTCAGACTGAGCAACATCAGGAAAAGGGACAAACCGAGGGCTCTGCGCATGGATCAACTCTCACGATAATAGGTGGGGCAAACTGGCGAACTGTTGAGCACGATAACCCACATCCCGCGCAAACCACCGCACCTCACGCTGTTTCCAGTCCAGAGAGGGCGCATGGCTCCTGACAGTTTCTGACACCAGGCTCTGCTAATCTGCGTCAATCTTTTTCCGGATCGCCCATCGTGTCGCGTACCACTCGGCTGCTCACATTGTTGCAAGTCTTGCGAGGCAAGCGCTGCCCGGTTACCGCCGCGACATTGGCGGCCGAGCTGAAAGTGTCCGAGCGCACGCTCTACCGTGATATCGCCGAACTCTCGGCCCTGGGCGCGCCGATCCAGGGCGAGGCGGGTATTGGCTATGTGTTGCGCAGCGGCCTGTTTCTACCACCCCTGATGTTCACGGCTGATGAAATCGAAGCCATTGTGCTGGGCTTGCGCTACGTTGATCAGCGTGGCGACGAGGTGCTGGGCAAGGCCGCGGCTGATGCATTGGCCAAGGTTGCCGCAGTGCTGGCCCCTGAAGTCCGGGACGCCTTGCGCAATCCCACGGTTTTGCCCGGGCCGCCAGGCTATGGCTATCCGCAGAATAGGGTGGAGCTGAATGTGTACCGACAGGCCATTCGTGCTCAAGCCAAGCTGCACATCGATTATGCCGACGTGAATAAAATCCCCAGCCAGCGTCTGATCTGGCCGTTGGCCCTGGGCTTTTTCAATGAGGCGCGGGTAGTGGTTGCCTGGTGTGAATTACGCGGCGCCTATCGAACCTTTCGCACCGACCGGATTGCCTCTGCCACCGAGCAGGGCGAGCGCTATCCCGGTAGGCGCAGCGATTTGTTGCGTGCCTGGTTCAAGCTGATGGAACTGGACGAAACGGGGCGTTTCACTCCTGACAAAAACTGACACAAGGCTGTTCTAGCATAGCGTCAGATCGATTAAACAAGGAGCCGTACCATGTCCAATCCCGTCTCTTCCCTGGCCCCGGCCATCGCTGGATACATTGCGGCCGCCAATGCCCGTGACAGTTCGGCGGTGACGCGTTTTTTCGCCGAAGATGCCAATGTGTTCGATGAAGGCCAGCACCGCGTCGGTCCCCAGGCCATCGCTCAATGGATGGAAGACACCGCCCGGCGTTTTCAGCCTCGCGTTGAGGTGCTTGACGTGCAGCAACGCACCGGCAAGGTCTTGGTGCACAACCGGATCTCGGGAACCTTCCCCGGCAGCCCGCTGGAGTTGCGCTACACCTTCCGACTCGACGAGCAGGGGAAGATCAGCAGGCTGGATATCTCGATCTAGATGTTTGCACGTTGGTTCGTCAACACCTGTGGCGAGGGGATAAATCGCCCTCGCCACAGGGTTTTGCTTGGATTTACAGGCAGGTGAGGTCACTCACTCAAAGCCGCCGACATGGCATACTCCCGGACCTCGTTTTCCGGATCCGGGCTGTATGACTTTCGACTCCCCCTTGAGCGCCTGGCAGCATGCCATCGAACACCATGGTTTCGTCCAGGATGAAGCCCAGGAACTGGCCATCATGGCTCTGCAACAGTGCCACCAGGCATTGCACGAGGGGCGAAAGTCGATCCAGGGCGTTTATCTCTGGGGGCCGGTCGGACGCGGCAAGACCTGGTTGATGGACCGCTTCTACGAAAGCCTGAGGGTGCCGGCCCGTCGTCAGCATTTTCATCATTTCATGGCTTGGGTGCATCAGCGCTCGTTCCAGCTTACGGGCACGCCGGACCCTTTGCAGGCATTGGCTGCAGAACTGAGCCAAGCGGTCAGGGTGTTGTGTTTCGACGAATTGTTCGTCACCGACATCGGCGATGCCATCATTCTGTCCCGTCTGTTTCAGGTCATGTTCGAACGGGGCATGGTGGTGGTCAGCACGTCCAACCTGCCGCCCGAGGAGCTTTATGCCAACGGGCACAACCGCGAACGATTCCTGCCGACCATCACGGCGATCAAGCAGCACATGCAGGTCGTACCGGTGAACGGATGGCAAGACCATCGCCAGCATCCGGGGGCATTGCAGCAGCGCTATTGGCTACGCGACCCTGGGCAACCCGATCCATTGGCGGCTGTTTTCGCCCAGTTGACTGCTGGGCAGGCGCCCAACAGTTTGCCGATTGAAGTCGGTCATCGTCTGCTCGAGCCCGTGCGGGCGAGCGATACGGTGCTCTGGAGTCGTTACGCGGATATGTGTGAGCAGCCGTTCTCGGCCATGGATTTCATGGCCCTGTGCGACCGTTTCAAGGCCATCCTGGTCAGCGACATACCCAGTCTCAGCGCCGAGCAGCGCGAGGGGCGCATTGCCCGTGGAACCGAAGACGGCGTTGAACGGGTCAAGGCCGGCGATCGCGAGCTGCCGCAGTTGTCCATCCATGATGACGGCGTGCGGCGTTTCATCGCCCTGGTCGATGAATGCTACGACCGCAAGGTGCCGTTGTATCTTTCGGCACAGGTGCCGATGGAGCGGTTGTACACCGAAGGCTATCTGCAGTTCCCGTTTCGTCGTACGCTCAGTCGCCTGCAGGAAATGCAAATGCAGCGTTTTGGTCAGCCTGCCTGATCGTATCCCGCCGACGGCATCGGAGCCGCCGGTACTACCGAAGTGAGATGGAACGCCGTGGAAGAAACCAGGGACATTCTTGTATTGCAAGCCAGCTATACCAATGCAGTCCACGCCGAAGCAATCTGTTATGTGCTAAATGGCTATGCCGAAGATCCGATGGGCGGTGGTCAGTCGCTGCCGGCCGAAGTGCTGCTGCATCTACCCGAGGAACTGGCCAAGCGCCCGCATGCCTTCAGCGTATTGGCTTTCGTCAATGGCGAACCGGCGGGCCTGGTCAATTGTTTCGAAGGTTTTTCGACCTTCGCCTGCAGACCGCTGGTCAATGTCCACGATGTGGTGGTGATGGAGCCGTTTCGCGGGCTGGGGTTGAGCCAGAAGATGCTGCAGAAGGTCGAGGATATCGCCCGCCAGCGTGGTTGCTGCAAGATCACCCTGGAGGTGCTTGAAGGCAATGCCATCGCCCAGGCCAGCTATACCCGGTTCGGCTTTGCCCCAGGCATGTTCGACCCGGCCCACGGCCGTATGCTGTTCTGGACAAAGCCCCTGTAGAGCCTGCTTCCGGCGTGGTTTTCCTTGGGTAGCCGTACAAGTTCATGCTTCAAGCTTCTCCAGGCCACCGGCAAGCGTGCCGGCACGCAGCGTATGCCTGCCCAGCGGATAGCCGACCACGGCCATCACCATCGCGCTTTGGCGAAGGAGGCTTTTCCGTGGCGAGGGGATTTATCCCCGATGGTTGCGTCGCAACCTCTCGAGCTGACACACCGCGCACCAGCGGCAGGACCGCTACCCGCTCCAGCAGGGTCAAATGCCCTTGGCGTGAATGGGGCACCATGGAAATGACACCGGTTTGTCCGGTGTCACTTCCGGCGCCGCGCCTCTGCTCGGGTTACCGAGCCAGGGCCTGGCTCTGATGGGACAGCTGTGAGTGTTGCAACTGCATGCGCAATTGCGTCACCTCATCGAGCAGCAGATCACGCTCTTCTTTAAGCAGGCGTAATTCGTCGCGACGAATGGTCACGTAAAGGGTTTGGGGAGGACGTGCGGTAACTACGGAGTCCATTGCTCACCTCGCAAATGGCGTACATCAACTATAGAGATGTCGCCAGTATTTGGTCGACACCTCTACTATCGGCGCCGATTCTGATTTCTTTTGCTTGTGATTGGAACTTTTTTATTTTTCATGGTCGCTGTGTCTTCAGCCGGGTTTGGAGCGTTATCCCTTGTGATCGCGCGAATTACCCGGAAACTATGTAGCCATGCTCTGGACTAACCTCCACGCGTCGTATCGAGCTTATCGATCTAAACCTTTGGCATACCTTTATTTGTAGTAGGGAGCATCAGCACATGCAACTCGGGATCATCGGACTGGGCCGCATGGGCGGCAATATTGCACGGCGCCTGATGCTCAATGGGCACACCACCGTCGTCTACGACCGCAACGCCGCTTTTGTCGAAAACCTGAGCCAGGAGGGCGCCACGGGCGTCGCGGATCTGCCGGCACTGGTCGCCGGCCTGGAAAAACCACGGGCGGTCTGGGTCATGCTGCCGGCCGGCGCACCCACTGAAGACACGATTAACGCCCTCAGCGAGCTGCTGGAGCCTGGCGATGTCATCATTGATGGCGGTAATACGTACTACAAGGATGACATCCGTCGTGCTCAGGCCTTGTCGGAAAACGGCTTGAGCTACATCGATGTCGGCACTTCCGGCGGTGTCTGGGGCCTGGAGCGCGGTTATTGCATGATGATTGGCGGTGACGCCGAAGTGGTGAAGCGCCTGGACCCCTTGTTTGACAGTCTGGCGCCAGGGATGGGCGATATCCCGCGCACCCGCGACCGCAAGTCCGAGGATGATCGTGCCGAACGCGGTTACATCCACGCGGGCCCGGCCGGTTCCGGGCATTTCGTGAAGATGATCCACAACGGCATCGAATACGGAATGATGCAGGCCTTCGCCGAGGGCTTTGACATCCTCAAGACCAAATCCAGCGAAAGCCTGCCGCCTGAACAGCGCTTCGACTTGAATGTCGCTGATATCGCCGAGGTCTGGCGTCGCGGCAGCGTGGTTTCGTCCTGGTTGCTGGACTTGACCGCCGACGCCCTGGCCAGCGATCCGAAGCTGGACGGCTTTTCCGGTGAAGTCGCCGACAGCGGTGAAGGGCGCTGGACCATTGAAGCGGCCATCGAACAAGCGGTGCCGGTGCCGGTGCTGTCCAGCTCATTGTTCGCCCGTTTCCGCTCGCGCCAGCAGAGCACTTACGGCGACAAAATACTCTCGGCCATGCGCTTTGGCTTCGGTGGCCATGTGGAGGCACCGAAAAAATGACCTCGATCGGCAGGAAATCCAAAGCAGAACCCGCGCCGCCGACCACGCTGTTTCTGTTCGGCGCCCATGGTGATCTGGTCAAGCGACTGCTGATGCCTGCGCTTTACCACCTGAGTCGCGACGGGCTGCTGGGGGATGGCCTGCGGATCATTGGTGTCGACCATAACGCTATCAGTGATGTGGACTTCGCCAAGAAACTCGAGGAGTTCATCCGTCACCAAGCGGCGAGCAAGGGCGGCGATGCCGACCGGGCGCTCGACCCTGAGCTGTGGGCCAGCCTGGCCCAGGGTATCAGCTACGTTCAGGGTGATTTCCTCGATGACAGTACCTACGAAGCGCTGGCGGCGAAAATCGCCGCCAGCGGCACCGGCAACGCGGTTTTCTATCTGGCTACCGCACCGCGTTTTTTCAGTGAAGTTGTCCGCCGCCTCGGTGCGGCCGGGCTACTTCAGGAGCAGGATGATGCCTTCCGGCGTGTGGTGATCGAGAAACCGTTCGGTTCCGACCTGCAAACCGCCGAAGCGCTCAATGCCTGCCTGCTCAAAGTCATGAGCGAGAAGCAGATCTACCGGATCGACCATTACCTGGGCAAGGAAACGGTGCAGAACATTCTGGTCAGCCGTTTTTCAAACAGTCTGTTCGAGGCCTTCTGGAACAATCACTACATCGACCATGTGCAAATCACCGCCGCTGAAACCGTCGGCGTGGAAACCCGTGGCAGCTTTTACGAACACACCGGCGCCCTGCGGGACATGGTGCCTAACCATCTGTTCCAGTTGCTGGCGATGGTAGCCATGGAGCCGCCAGCCGCGTTCGGGGCCGATGCGGTACGTGGTGAAAAGGCCAAGGTGGTAGGGGCCATTCGGCCCTGGTCGGTGGAGCAGGCCCGCGCCAACTCGGTGCGTGGCCAGTACACCGCAGGCCAAGTCGGCGGTGGGGCGGTCACCGGTTACCGCGAAGAAGCGAATGTCGCGCCCGACAGCAGCACCGAAACCTACGTCGCCCTCAAGGTCATGATCGATAACTGGCGATGGGTCGGCGTGCCGTTTTACTTGCGCACGGGCAAACGCATGAGTGTGCGGGACACAGAAATCGTCATCTGTTTCAAGCCGGCGCCTTACGCACAGTTTCGCGATACCGAAGTCGATGAGCTGCAACCGACGTACTTGAGGATCCAGATTCAGCCCAATGAAGGTATGTGGTTCGACCTGCTGGCCAAACGGCCAGGTCCGGCCCTCGACATGGCAAATATTGAACTGGGATTTGCCTACAAGGACTTCTTCGAAATGCAGCCGTCTACGGGCTATGAAACCCTGATCTACGATTGCCTGACCGGCGATCAGACCTTGTTCCAGCGGGCCGACAACATTGAAAACGGCTGGCGCGCGGTGCAACCGTTCCTTGATGCCTGGCAACAGGACGCCGCGGTCCAACCCTATAAGGCGGGTGAAGATGGCCCGTCGGCCGCAAATGACCTGCTGACGCGCGACGGTCGCGTTTGGCATGGCCTCGGATGAGTGATCAGGTGAAACACCCCATCCGTTTTTTACTCAGTGACATGGACGGCACGCTGCTGCTGCCCGACCACAGTCTCAACCAGCGCACCATCGAGGCCGTTCGCTCATTACGTGAGGCTGGCGTGATGTTCAGCCTCGCCACCGGACGGCCGCCCCGAGCGATGTTGCAGCAGATCGAGGCCTTGGGCGTCGACTTGCCCACTGCCGCGTTCAATGGCGGCACGTTGGTTCACCCGGACGGCAGTTTCCTCGCCGTGCACTACCTGCCGCCCGAGGCGGCTTTGGCGACGCTGGCCTTGTACGCCGATCAGCCTGGCATCGAGGTTTGGGTGTTTGCCGACGGTGACTGGCTGGTGCGAGACGCCAATGGTCCGATGGTACCCGTGGAGACGCGCGGCCTGGGCTATCCACCGGTGCAGGTCGAGAGTTTCGAGCCTTATCTGGAGCGTATCGACAAGATCGTCGCGACCAGCGCCAATACGCAGCTACTGGTTGAGCTGGAGGCTCGGTTGCATCCTCTGCTCAAGGGCCAGGCTCAAGTCTCGCGTTCGCAACCGATCTATCTGGACGTGACGGCGATGCGGGCTAACAAGGGGGAGGCACTGGCGACTCTGGCAGAGTTCCTCGGGGTGCCGTTGGAGCAGACCGCCGCCATGGGCGACGGTGGCAACGATCCGGCGATGTTTCACCGCGCGGGGTTGTCGATTGCCATGGGACAGGCGGAGGTGGCGATTCAGCGCCAAGCCGATGTCATCACTGCAGCTAACACCGAAGACGGCGCCGCGCTGGCAATCGAGCGATTCATTCTGGCGCGATAAACCACGCAAATCCTCAGGCCCAGTACCGCGCCACCACCGCACGAGAGTTGCCATGCAGGGAGTAGCCACCCACCAGGATCTTCCCGTCTGCCTGGAGAGCCAGGGATGTGGCGGTGTCGAGGCTATAGCCGAGTCGCGTGCGGACCCAACCCTGGCCCTGACCGAAATCCGGGTCGAGGCTGGCGTCCGGCAAGTGCCGGGCCAGAACGAAGTCGGCCTCGATACCACCGATCGTAGCCCCGGCGGTCACCAGTTTTGCGTCAGATTGAACCTGGACTGCGGTCCATTGACTGGCATTGTTTCCAATTTCCAGGAGCCGACACTGCCCTTGATTGCAATGAGGGTCCGGTTTGCCGTCCTTGTCCACTCTTAACGACAGGCAATGCATCGGGTCGCGGCTGCTGCCGAATGCCTGTAGATCACCATTTTCATGTTCAGCGATCTGACTGACCATCACGCTGCGCTGTTGCGTCGTGATGGATAGAAAACCGTCCTCACCAAAGCTTTCATCGAGTTTGCCATTGGGGTCATAGCGCGCCATCAAGCCTTGTTGGGGCAGGTCGATGGCGCCGCCCACCACGATATTGCCGTCGGCCTGAAGCGTCAGACAGCTTAACCAGGTGTTTTTTAATAAGCGCCGGACCATTACGAAGCCGTGGCTGTTGAACGAGGTGTCCAATGCACCGTCCGGCAGCAGCCGGATCAGAATGCCGACATGGTCAGATAATTGGTAATGATGGTTGGCGAGGATGAGAATCCGGCCATCGGCCTGCACCCGCATATCACAGGCTTCAAGACCCGGTACGCCGGGCGGTAGCCAGGGATCGCGCAGCCCTTGGGAGAGATTGCCGCAGAGCCGTATGACCTGCTGCCCGGCTATGCCGAAGCTTTGGACGGCACGGCCCTGCTGATCGAACAGCGCCAAGGCGGGAAGGGTGCGTTCGGTGTTTTCGTAGTGCAGGCCGGAGAGCAGGATATGTCCGTCGGGTAACACGACGACTTTGCCCGCCGTGGCTTCGAAGCCGCGCTCAAAGGAGCCGATCACACAGCCGTGATTTGCGAAGCCCGGATCGGTAGAGCCGTCGTGGTTGAGTCGTGCAAGCCCGAATCGACTGCCCTGTGCCGTGTCGATCCTGGCTGCGACCAGGATCCGTCCGGCATGATCGAGTGTCAGCCCCGTGGTCAGGCTTGTGCGGCTACCGGAAAAATCAACCCAGGCTTTGCCGGAGTCAGCAAAGCCTGGGTCAAGTTGTCCGGCATAAGTTGCAGCAGTCGGAATCGCAAACGCGGATTGATCGAGCATGCATGCCTCTCCTTGCGCGTCGATAGGCCCGGAGGGGCGACGACTGCATGAGGGCAACATTCAATCCCTGAATGTGACAATGCACAACTGTCAGACTCTGCAGATACACCAGCGAATCGTGCCAGAACATTGGCTTTTCGACCCACTGCAAAGCCTGCAATCCATCATCAGCTTTACCGGTAAGGATTTACTCAGGCATGGACCAGGATTGCAGCGTGTAGCCTTCCTGGCTTAATTCGGCGCGGGCCTGCTTCAACAGGTCGGCCAACTGGGCCGGGTCGGTATAGGCGCTGCTTGGAATCTGAGTGCGGCCAATATGAGTATTGGTGCGGTCGATGACGGTCAGGCTCAGTTCACCATTACCGTCTTGAGGAGCCCAGGCCACGCATTGGAATGGACGAAAGGCGCGGTCGGCAATCAAAAGAGCTTCGTTGATACGGAGCGGGGCGTTCATGGCGTTATCTCTTAAGTGTGCCCAATCAAATGATGTGCCGTCGGTTGGGCGTACCGTGCGGCTGGTTACTTGTACTGATGTCCCCAATGGGGGCACAGGTCACACATTCCTTAAATAAATTTCGATTTTCTTTCAGACAGGGCTTTTGGACTTTTGTTTGAAAGCTTGATGAAAGAATTCAGCTGTGCGGTAACTAACGAAACGCTCGCTTATAACCACTTTAGAGTCGGCTCGATAATCAATTGATACAAGGACGTGTCAACTTCTTGCTACTGTTACATGCAGGTTCGCCAAACGACTGTTTTTCCTCATATTCCTAATTTTGGCGCCAAGGATCAGTCATGATCGAAGCCAGTACGTCGCGTCGTCTGCTCGTGGTTGATCCCTGCGATGATTGTCATCGCTTATTGCCCGGGTTACGCAGCATTGGCTGGGATGTGGACAGTTGTTCTCTGGAGCATGCAGGCGATCGAACATGCGATGTCGGTCTTCTGCGGCTACAACCTTTTCACTTGGAACGACCGGAAGCTGTCAAGGAACTGATCAGCCGCAGCGGCACCGAATGGATCGCCGTGCTTAATCAGGAAGTATTGCGCCTGAAGAATGTGGGAGATTTCGTCTGCGAGTGGTTTTTTGATTTCCATACCTTGCCATTCGATGTGTCCCGGGTGCAGGTAACCCTGGGCCGGGCGTTCGGCATGGCGCGTTTGCGGGGGCAGGGTTCGATTCACATTAATCAGCCCGAGCATGAATTATTGGGCGACAGCAAACCCATTCGGGAGCTGCGCAAATTGTTGAGCAAACTGGCACCTGCAGAATCGCCGGTGTTGATTCGCGGTGAAAGCGGCACCGGCAAGGAGTTGGTGGCGCGCACGCTGCATTGCCAGTCCCATCGTCGCAATAAGCCGTTCATTGCCATTAATTGCGGCGCGATACCGGAGCACTTGATCCAGTCGGAGCTGTTCGGTCATGAGAAGGGCGCTTTTACTGGCGCCCATCAGCGCAAGGTCGGACGGATCGAAGCAGCCCACGGCGGCACGCTGTTCCTGGATGAGATTGGCGATCTGCCGTTGGAGTTACAGGCCAATTTGCTGCGTTTCCTCCAGGAAAAACACATCGAGCGGGTCGGTGGCAGCCAGCCGATTGCTGTGGATGTGCGGGTTTTGGCGGCCACCCATGTGGATCTGGAGGCAGCTATCGAGCACAAGCTTTTTCGCGAGGACTTGTATTATCGCTTGAACGTGCTGCAGGTGTTGATGGCGCCTTTGCGTGAGCGCCATGGCGATTTGTCGATGCTGGCCAGCCACTTCTCTCATTTCTACAGCCAGGAAACCGGTCGTCGCCCCCGCAGTTTCAGTGAGGATGCGCTGCTAGCAATGGCCAAGCACGATTGGCCGGGCAATGTGCGGGAGTTGGCCAACCGTGTACGTCGCGGTCTGGTGCTGGCCGAGGGGCGGCAGATCGAAGCCCTGGATCTTGGCCTGGTCAGTCATCAAGGACCGGCTGCGCCAATGGGCACGCTCGAAGACTACAAAACCCGTGCGGAACGCCAGGCATTGAGCGATGTGCTCAACCGTCATAGTGACAACCTGAGTGTCGCAGCCCGAGTGCTGGGTGTATCCCGGCCGACGTTCTATCGGCTTCTGCACAAGCATCAAATTCGCTGAATCAAGCCTGCACCATTCAATGAGGGAGCGAGCCTGCTCGCGATAGTGGTGTGTCAGTCACTGACAGGTCACTGATCTACCGCTATCGCGAGCAGGCCCGCTCCCACAGGGGGGACAGCACCTAGAAGTAATACGGGAATTTAAGGCTGAAGGTGAAGTCCGGCGCATCGTCGGTCAGCCCGATGGACAGGTTGGGCACGATGGTCAGGTTGTCGCTGGCCGCTACGGTCATGCCGATGTTGAAGTAGCCGGCATTGGCATCGCTGGAGACCACCGATTCCCAGTCTCCGCCATCCTGCTTGAGCTTGCTTTTCTTTTGTATGAGGTCGGAAACCGAGAACGACATACTCATCTTCTCGTTCAGCGCGAAGGCAATGCCCGCGCCGATCTGGAAGCTGTCGCCGATCCGTACCTTGCCCGGTATCCTCTGGTTGACGGTGGAGCTGATGTCGTCGAATGATTCTTCGAAGTTGTGGGTGTAGGAAAGGCTGCCGAACAGCACCGCTGGATCGAACGTCTTGACCAGCGAGATCCCGGGCGTGATCGACCAGACGCCGTTGCCGGTGGGCAGGTCTTCAGGTACGAACAGGTTGGTGTTGGCCTGGGACTGGCGCAGCTTGATGCCGAACGGTTCCTCGCCGGTGGGCGCCTTGACGCGCAGGGTGAGCACCGCGTCCGGGCTGTTGATCGATTCATCCATGAACTTGTAGGCGATGCCGAAGTTAACGTCGCCGATGGTGGGGTCGCGGGTAACGGTTTCTTCGCTGGTCACCCCGGCCGCCCCTTGATTGGCACCGCCGGACTGGTAGGTGGACTCGCGGTAGATCACCGGTACGTTGAGGTCGAACTGCCAGCGATTGTTGAAGTTGTAGCGACCGGTGAGGTCCAGCGTCCAGGTGTCGGCCTTGATCCGGTCCAGGTTGATGTTGCCCAGGAAAATCGAGTCCAGGGCCAGGAAGCCGTTGAGGATCAGTTGCCGCGTGTCGTAGCGCGAATAAGTCACACCGGTTTCGAAGCTGAATTTGCCACCGCCGAAAAAACCGCTGGCCTCGTCATAGAGGTTAGAGACGCTCTGGGCTGGCTGTGAATCATCGGCCAGGGACTGCCCATAACCGCTGCCACCGGCCGCCGCACCGCCGCCGGCGACGGTCTGGTTGCCTTTCATGTCGGCCGGGGATTTGGCCAGGCGCTTGGGCGCGGGGACCGCGGGTTGATCCTCGACTTGGCGAACCCGCTGTTCGAGTACCGCCAGGGCTCTTTGTTGAACCTCGTATCGTTGCCTGAGCTCGAGAAGCTCCTGCTTCAGAGCCTCAATGTCGGCGTCCGGCGCTGCTTGCAGCAGGGGCGCCGGTAAAAGAGTGCTTACACACATTACAGCGCGCAACGATACGGATCGATACATGAAATATGCCGTCCCTATTTGCCCAGTGGTCGCAAGGCAGCGTAGTTCAATATCCGAGATTGCGCAGGCCACGCAGCTGGGTCAGGTTGCAGTCCAGCGCTCCGGCACTGGGGCCGTTGTTGTTCAAAACCACGTTGAGCTGCGTCATGTTGTTGACCAGATTGCTGTTGCCCAGCAACCGGGTGTTTTGCAGCAAACCACCTTGGGCGACTTGTTGCAGAGCGTTACCCTGGTTGTGGTTGGCCTGGATCGCCATTTGCACGCCGCTGCCGGTGGCCGTGACCGCGACACTGCCGGCGGCGTTGCTGCCGCTGATGGTCTGGCCTCTGCTCAGCAACTGGCCTTGAGCAGGCTCCAGCGCAGGGGCCTGGCTGCTTTCCCTGACGTTGATGCTGACGTTGTTATAGGCGGAGTTGCCATCGCCGGCAGCGCGTACGCTCTGGGTCACGCCCTGGCTGGTAGCCAGGCCCGAGCCCCCGACAATATTGCCGCGGCCCTGTTGCGGGGCGTAACCATTGCCGGTCTGCTTGATGGTTGAGACATAGAATTGCGGTTTGACGGTGGCGGCCTGTATTTGCATCGAGCTGCTGGCGCCGATCAGGTCACCGCTGGCGTTGCGCCAGGTGCTGCTCATGACGATACCGAAGCTGATGACCCGCCCGGGCATGACATAGCGCCCACGCAGTTCGGCAAGCTCCTGATCCTTGACTTCGATGGGTTTGAATCCGGCGTGGGCGTGGCCCGACACAGCCGCGGCAAGGCTGGCAAACACCAGCCAGCGTGAAGTTTTCATGTGCTGCTCCCGGAGCTTCCTGCTCCTTTTTGTACTTATCGTTGGCGATTGGTCGGCGATTAGAAAAAGTCGCTCTGTATGAAACCGAAATCCATCAGTTCTGCATCCTTGACCGGATTGAACCCGTCCAGCTTGTTGCGCGCTGTCAGCGGTTGCGGAGGAGTGCGCAGTGCGTTGGTCTTGTCATAACCCGGACCGACGATGGCAAAAACGATGCCGTTCCAGCCTTTGACGAAGTCATCATGGGCGTAGCGCTTGTGCCCCAGCACGGGGTCGGCGATGTAGACCCATTGCTGGTCGGCTCGCTGCAATACCACGAAGTGCTTGTAGCCACGGATGTCCATCAGGACCACCACCGGAATCGTCACCGCCTCGAGCTTTTCCGGCGGTATCCGGTAGCCCCGGGCGCGCAT
This sequence comes from Pseudomonas sp. Q11, assembly GCF_024494355.1. Classification (GTDB taxonomy): domain Bacteria; phylum Pseudomonadota; class Gammaproteobacteria; order Pseudomonadales; family Pseudomonadaceae; genus Aquipseudomonas; species Aquipseudomonas hefeiensis. The sequence continues at coordinate 35,640 of NZ_JAKNQY010000027.1, forward strand.
GCCGATGCTTTCCACGTAGCGCTTCATGTCGAGCATGGAAAATCCCTGGGTGCGGACCAGATCATGGTCGGCTTTGACCAGCATGCCCTTGATGACGTGCTCTTCATCCACATCAAGCCAATAGGCCTGGCGCAGTACCGTGGCCAGCGCGGCGGCGCCGCAACTGAAATCGGTTTTCTGTTCGACGATGTCGCTGAACTTGCGCTCGCGCACGCTCTGCACCGGCTTGTAGACCAGCATGCCGCCGGGTAGGGCGGCGACTGGCATCTGCGCCGCTTCAGCCACGCAGGCGAAGCAAAGGAGCAGGGAAAGGGCTGCCGCTCGCATGATCGATACGCCTTATGCAAACCTGGGAAAGAAGCCCCGTTCCCGGGGCTTCGTTTCGATCGCGCTTACATGCAAGCCCTGCAACCGGCCGAAATGGACAGCGAGTTGCTTTGCTGGTTGCCCACGCCCGCCGACACGTTGGCGCCGCCGTTACCGGAGAAGCCGTTCATGGAGTTGGTCATGGTGGCGTTGTTGATGACAGGGTTTTTCCAGCCATCGCGGGTCAGCACTTGTTGAGTGTTGCTGCCGGCCAGTTCGAAAGTACCCACGGCGGAGAACTTGAACTTGTCGTCATCGTGACCGCCGCCGTAGCCGCCTCTGTTGCCCCAGCCGCCATGATCGTCGTCTTCGGCGGTGCCAGTGCCTTTGGCTTTGAACGTACCGGAAGCGGCGTAGGTGCTGGTGAGGGTGTCGGTCTTGTAGGTCCGCACGCCTTTGTTGTCGACCACCAGGCCTGTGGAAGACTGATCGGCCGAGGCTGCGGCTTCTGCGACACGTCCACCCGATACAGCAATGGCCAGGTTGTTTTTCTGTTGGTTGAAGTTGCCGGCAGTCACGTTGATGCCGATGTTGCCGGAGCCATTGTTGCCCGCATTGGTGAGCGAGGCGTTGTTTCGGGTCGAGTTGTTTTTGACGTAGTTATTGTTATTGACCTGCATGGCGCTGGAGGTAGCGACCGCCGAGCCGAAGATGAATGCTTCGTCAGCGGTGGCAATGGCTGCGGCGTTGTCCTGCTGGTTGCCATCGCCAGCGGCGATGTTGGCGCCCATATTGCCGTTGCTGCCATTGAGCGAGTCAGCGGCTTCTGCGGTGTTGCGGGTGGCCTGATTGGTCACCACGTTGCCGTCGCTGTTCTGCTCATCCATTACGGCCGCGCTAGCCCCGGCGGTGATCGAGAGCAGTTGCTCAAACGACGGACCTTGCGGACCGTGATTGCCATGCCCGTTGCCGTGCCCGTTGCCACGTCCGTTTCCTTCAGCCTGTGCGGCCATTGCCATGACAGCGGCGAGAGCGAAAACCAATGGTTTGAGTGCCATTGTAGGTTTCATGGTGTTTCTCCTTGCGTGTCGTTGGTTAAGTGTCAGTACTTTCTTATGCCCACTGTTTCCGGGTCAGTCAGCGACCCGGATGCTCAGGGTGTTAGCCATGCGGTTCCCCACCCCGGCACTCTGGTTCACCTGGATGACCCCTCGGCTGCCGGTGAAGGCCTGGTCGCTGGTGACGACCTGGCGACTGCCGGTTGGGGAGCCAGTTGCTCCTGAGTTTGGTAACAGCGCCACGTTCTGTTGAGAAAGGGCGCTATCGTCGATGCTCTGCGGCCGGGCGCTGATGCCCACCCGCATGACATTGGCCATCTGGTTGTTGGCGCCGGCGGACTGGTTCACGCCCAGCACTCCGTTGCCGTTGCTGAATGAGCTGCCGCCGATGCGGGCCGTTGCGTTCATGGAAGGGTTGGCCGCTGTGTCCAGCCGCTGGCGCACATCGGTAGTGGCCTGGGCGTGGGTGCCGATAGCGATGGCCCGGGTGTTGGTCTGCTGGGTCTGGTCCCCGGCGGCCTGATTGACATTGAAGTTGCCGGTATAGCGGCTGCCGGAGTCCTGCAGGCTGGCGTTGCTGATCACCGCCACGCCTGGATCGGCGACCACAATGGACGAGCCGAGCAGGGCAAACAGAAACAAGGCTGGCTTCATGTCACTGACCTCCGGCCAGCCGGCCCAGTGGGGCCAGGCCGGAACTCAGCGAGCGATTGATCGTGCCGGAGATCCCGCCACCGCTGCCGCCACCGTGACCGGCGCGCATGCCCGGCAGGCCGTTGGGGTTGGTCACGATGTTCAGGCCTTGTACGCTGGTGTTGCTCGGGTTGACGGTGTTGCGGATCGTTGAGCCGCTGGCGACGCTGGCGAATTCGCCGTCGCTCAGCTCGATGCTGGCGGTCGCCTGATTGATTCGATCGGATGGGTTGGCGTTGACGGTCGTCGGATAGGGGTCTTTGCCACCGTTGCGACCGATGTGAATGGGTTGTACGTCACGGGTGAGCACAATGACGCCGTTGCCCTCGGCCTGCACGGGTAGGCTGAACGTCGCGCCAGCGGCGCAGCCGATCAACAGCAGACAGGTCAAACTTTTATCGAAAGTCCCCACGGTATCGGTTCCTTCTTCTGTGGGCTGGCCTTGGTCCAGCGTTGCGAAGAGGAAAGAGCAGGTGTTGTGCCGGTTTTAGAAAATATAAAGAAATCAATTGGTTGGCGTTTCACCCATGAACCACGCACCGCGACTGTTTCATCCGTGAGACGCACGGATAAAGACTAATGGCCGCGCGCTATCGCTTGGCTCGGGGTTAAGGCATTGCTGGCAGGTGTTTCAAGAAACTGACAGAGATGATGAAAATTGCATCAAGGCGCTCTGGGGGCGGGTTTGGCGCGGGAAGGGTGTTTCAACAATGCAACAGAACAGGCAGCTTGTGAGGAAGGTTCAGGCTTGGAGCAGTCGGGTTACGGCTGCGAACACCTGCTCCCGACGTTGTGCCCAATCGCCTTCAATGACCTGGAAGGGTTGTCGATGCCGAACCAGCCATTGCTCGATCGCTTCGAAAAACTTCATCCGGTCTCCCAGTTCGGGTTGGCACCGCAGGCCGTCACCGGTCCATTCGACCTGCTCCGGGCTCAGCAGCAGGTGCAAGTCGTAATGGCGTGCCAGCAAGGCCGGCTCCAGCCAGCTTGGGCAGTCGCCGAACAGGGTTTGGCTCCAGAGGATATTGCTCAACAGATGGGTGTCGAGGATCAACAACGGTGGTTTACAGGCGCGGGCAGCGTCTTCCCAAGCCAATTGTCCGGCGGCGATATCGGTGATGTCCGACAGGCGGGTCTCACGCGGGTTCTGCTCCATGAAGTGGCGCACGTATTCGTCCACCCGCAGGCCTGCGAAGTGTTCCTGCAGTTGCGCCGCGAGCCAGCTCTTGCCGCTGGACTCCGGGCCGGTCAGCACCATCACCTTCATGTGCGCAGGACCGGGTCGGCACGCCATTCGCGCCAGCCCTGTACGGCCAACAGGGTGAACAGGGCGTAGAGCGCGGCGGTCAGGTACAGATCCTTGTAGATGAACAAGCCCACGAAGATGATGTCCAGGGCGATCCACAGCGGCCAGCATTGCACGCGTTTTTGCGCCATCCACCACTGGGCCACCAGGCTGAAACCGGTGAGCGCCGCGTCGAGCCAGGGTTGGGCGGCGTCGGTCCAGTGTGCCATGGCTGCGCCCAGCATCAGGCTGCCTGCCGCACCCACGGCCAGGCCAAGCAGCACCGAAGGTCCACCCAGGCGTGTGATGCTTCGACCCTCATGATGCTGCCCGGCACGGGTCCATTGGTACCAGCCATAGAGTTGCAGCACGGCGTAGACCAGTTGCAGCAACATGTCCGAGTACAGCTTCACTTCGAAGAAGATCCAGCTGTAGAGCAGCACCATGACCAGGCCTATCGGCCAGCACCAGGGGTTCTGCTTGACGGTCAACCAGACAGCAATGACGCCGAGGGCTGCGGCAAACAGTTCAAGCCCGGACATGGCGGTTCCTTGGGAAGTAAGAAGAGGGCGGCGATTGTAAACGCTGGCGCCAGTTTTTCTATGGCTGGTAAACCTTCTTGAGCAGGCGCAGCAATTCTTCCCGTTCGGCACCCGAAAGCGTTGAGGTGGAATCCAAGTCGCTCTGTGCGGCGATTTGCTTGAGTTCCTTGAGCAGCGTTTCGCCGGTTTTGCTCAGGAATATCCCATAGGAGCGTTTGTCGGGCTTGCACCGAACTCGCACGGCCAGCGCTCGGCTTTCCAGCTTGTTCAACAGCGGGACGACTTGCGGCGGTTCGATTGCCAGGGCCTTGGCCAGATCGGTCTGCATCAGGCCGGGGTTCTGGTCGATGATCGCCAGGGCCGAAAATTGGGCGGGCCGCAGATCGTGGATGGCGAGTCGACCGATCAGGTTCTGGAACAGTTTCAACTGGGCGCGACGCAGGGCGTAACCGATCAGATCATCCAGCGCGGAGTCCAGCGGGGCCTGTGCGTCGGTACCGCTGGCCTGGGGCTCGACGGGTTCGGCAAGCTTGGAAGACTTGGCCATCGAAGGGAGCATCCTCAAGGTGAGTGATTAACAAGGCTATCCATTTTGCCGAGGTTCAAGCGCGATGGCTATGGTGGATATCGAATTCATGATCTGCCGCTCCGTCATGTCCGCGGGGAGAAATACAGATAAATCGATTAATAGTTAATTGACATAACTAGTTTTCGAGTTTAATTTTTGCTCATCTTCAGTCAAGAACAAGAGAGCACTCCCGCCATGAGCAATTACGAAGGTCGCTGGAAAACGGTCAAGGTCGATATCGAGGAAGGCATTGCCTGGGTCACCCTCAATCGCCCGGAAAAACGCAACGCGATGAGTCCGACGCTCAATCGCGAGATGATCGACGTGCTGGAGACCCTGGAACAGGATCCGGCCGCCGGTGTGCTGGTGCTGACCGGGGCGGGTGATGCCTGGACGGCCGGCATGGACCTCAAGGAATATTTCCGCGAAGTGGATGCCGGGCCTGAAATCCTCCAGGAAAAAATCCGCCGCGAAGCCTCGCAGTGGCAGTGGAAACTGCTGCGCATGTACGCCAAGCCGACCATTGCCATGGTCAATGGCTGGTGCTTCGGTGGCGGCTTCAGCCCGCTGGTGGCGTGTGATCTGGCGATCTGCGCTGACGAAGCGACCTTCGGCCTTTCGGAAATCAACTGGGGCATCCCGCCCGGCAACCTGGTAAGCAAGGCCATGGCCGACACCGTGGGCCATCGCCAGTCGCTGTACTACATCATGACCGGCAAGACCTTTGGCGGGCAGAAAGCCGCCGAGATGGGACTGGTCAACGAAAGCGTGCCTCTGGCGCAACTGCGTGAAGTCACCGTTGAGCTGGCGCGTAACCTGCTGGAGAAAAACCCGGTGGTGCTGCGAGCGGCCAAGCATGGGTTCAAACGCTGCCGCGAGCTGACCTGGGAGCAGAACGAGGATTACCTGTACGCCAAGCTCGATCAGTCGCGCCTGCTCGACACCGAGGGCGGTCGCGAGCAGGGGATGAAGCAGTTCCTCGACGACAAGAGCATCAAGCCGGGGTTGCAGACCTACAAGCGCTGAGACGACGGCGCGGCGGGTGTCTATCCTGCGCCCGCAGGCTGTTGTTCAAAGGCCCTTGGCGCTACTGTGAATGTGTTCCCTATAAAGACAATAAAGAGGAATCACCATGCTGGACGTGCCCCTGTTGATCGGCGGCCAGTCGTGCCCCGCCCGTGACGGTCGGACTTTCGAACGTTGCAATCCGGTAACCGGCGAAGTGGTGTCCCGTGTGGCTGCTGCCACGCTGGAGGACGCCGACGCCGCTGTGGCCGCCGCGCAAGCCGCGTTTCCCACCTGGGCAGCGCTGGCGCCCAATGAGCGACGCACGCGTCTGCTGCGTGCCGCCGAGCAGTTGCAGGCTCGCACGGGCGAGTTCATCGCCGCTGCCGGCGAGACGGGGGCCATGGCCAATTGGTACGGTTTCAACGTGCATCTGGCGGCTAATATGCTGCGCGAAGCCGCGTCCATGACCACCCAGATTAACGGCGAAATCATTCCTTCGGATGTGCCCGGCAGTTTTGCCATGGCCCTGCGTCAGCCTTGCGGCGTGGTGCTGGGTATCGCGCCGTGGAATGCCCCGGTGATCCTCGCGACCCGCGCTATCGCCATGCCCCTGGCCTGCGGCAACACCGTGGTGCTCAAGGCTTCCGAAATCAGCCCGGCGGTGCACCGCTTGATTGGCCAGGTGTTGCAGGACGCCGGGCTGGGAGATGGCGTGGTTAATGTCATCTGCAATGCCCCGGCAGATGCGCCGGCCATCGTCGCGCGGCTGATCGCCAACCCGGCGGTACGCCGTGTCAATTTCACCGGCTCGACTCATGTCGGGCGCATCGTCGGCGAGCTGTCGGCGCGTCACCTCAAGCCAGCATTGCTGGAACTGGGCGGCAAGGCTCCGTTGCTGGTACTGGATGACGCTGACCTGGACGCAGCGGTAGAAGCCGCAGCCTTCGGCGCGTACTTCAATCAGGGGCAGATCTGCATGTCCACCGAGCGGCTGGTCGTCGATGCCAGCGTGGCCGATGCCTTTATTTCTCGACTGACCGCCAAGATTGCCACCTTGCGTGCCGGTGATCCTGCGGCGGGTGATTCGGTCCTGGGTTCGCTGGTAGACGTCAGTGCCGGCCAGCGCATCAAAAGTTTGATCGACGATGCCTTGGCCAAAGGCGCGACGCTGGTGGCGGGAGGGCAATTGCACGGCAGCATTTTGCAGCCGACCTTGCTCGACGGCGTCACCCCAGACATGCGTCTGTACCGCGAAGAGTCTTTCGGTCCGGTAGCGGTGTTGCTGCGCGGCGAAGGCGACGAAGCACTGTTGCGCCTGGCCAACGATTCCGAATTCGGCCTTTCGGCAGCCATTTTCAGCCGCGATACCACTCGGGCGTTGGCCTTGGCTCAACGGGTTGAGTCGGGCATCTGCCACATCAATGGTCCGACCGTGCACGACGAGGCGCAGATGCCCTTCGGTGGGGTCAAGTCCAGCGGTTATGGCAGTTTTGGCGGCAAGGCGTCCATCGAACATTTCACTCAGTTGCGCTGGGTGACAATGCAGAACGGCGCCCGGCATTACCCGATCTGATATCCGTCGCATCGCGGGCGGCGGCGAGTGGAAATCGCCGACCCGATGCGGGCCAGACATAACAATAACAAGGCCGCAGCCAGTCGCTGCCACGCTCCGCTCGCTTCGCGCGGGTTTGGCGTGCCTTGATGGAGGAAATGTACGTGAGTTTTGAGTCCAGACCGTCCTCCCGACCAGACTCCGGGCGCTATCGCCAGGTGTCGATTGGTCATCCAACCGTCGAAGTCAAGGAAGAGCAGGGCATCCTGCACATGCGTTCCCTGGAACCCTTGGCTGAGCTGCCGACGCGCTTGCTCGATCGCCTGGTGCATTGGGCGCAGGTGCGACCAGACCAGACTTTCATTGCTGCTCGCGAAGACAAGGGCGAATGGCGTCACGTCAGCTATGCCCAGATGCTCGACAGCGTGCGGGCCATCGCTCAAGGCTTGTTGAGCTATGGTTTGTCGGCTGAAAGGCCCTTGGCGCTGTTGTCGGGCAACGACATCGAGCATCTGCAGATGGCCCTTGGCGCGATGTACGCCGGGATTCCCTATTGCCCGGTGTCGCCGGCCTATTCGTTGCTGTCCCAGGATTTCGCCAAGCTGCGGCACGTTTGCGATTTGTTGCAGCCGGGGCTGATCTTTGTCAGCGAGGCTGCGCCGTTTGAGCGGGCGATCAACGCCGTGCTACCGGCGGACATTCCCTTGATCACGGTGCGTGGCGAAATGGCCGCAAGGTTCGGGGCAAGCTTTGCCAGCCTGCTGGCGCAACCCGGTGGTATTGACGCCGAGCGCGCCTTTGCCGCCACCGGGCCGGACAGTATCGCCAAATTTCTCTTCACCTCGGGCTCCACCAAGCTGCCCAAGGCTGTGATTACCACCCAACGCATGCTCTGCGCCAACCAGCAAATGTTGTTACAGACCTTTCCAGTGTTCGGTGAGGCTCCGCCGGTATTGGTGGACTGGTTACCGTGGAATCACACGTTCGGTGGCAGTCACAACGTCGGCATCGTGTTGTACAACGGCGGCACGTTTTACCTGGACGACGGCAAGCCCACCGCCCAGGGCTTCGCCGAAACCTTGCGCAATCTCAAGGAGATTTCGCCCACTGCGTACCTGACGGTGCCCAAAGGGTGGGAAGAATTGGTCAGTGCCCTGGAGCAGGACGGCGAGTTGCGCGAGCGTTTCTTCGAGCGTATCAGTCTGTTCTTTTTTGCGGCGGCGGGACTGTCCCAAAGTACGTGGGACCGGCTCGACAAGGTCGCCGAACAGCATTGTGGCGAACGCATCCGCATGATGGCCGGGCTCGGCATGACCGAGGCATCGCCGTCCTGCACCTTCACCACCGGGCCGTTGTCCATGGCCGGTTATATCGGCTTGCCGGCACCCGGCTGCGAGGTGCGGCTGGTGCCGGTGGATGGCAAGTTCGAAGGGCGCTTCCGCGGGCCGCACATCATGCCCGGCTATTGGCGTTCGCCGCAGCAAACCGCCGAGGTGTTTGACGAAGACGGTTTTTATTGTTCGGGCGATGCGATCAAGTTGGCCGATCCCAGCGACCCGCAACTGGGCCTGATGTTTGACGGGCGGATTGCCGAGGACTTCAAGCTGTCCTCCGGCGTATTCGTCAGTGTCGGGCCACTGCGCAACCGGGCGGTGCTGGAAGGCACGCCCTACCTTCAGGACCTGGTAGTGACCGCGCCGGATCGCGAATGCCTGGGCGCGCTGGTGTTTCCACGGCTTGCTGAATGCCGGCGTCTGGCAGGTCTGGCTTCGGACGCCAGCGATGCCCAGGTCTTGGCCAGCCCGCCGGTACGCCAGTGGTTCGCCGACTGGCTACAGCGCCTTAACCGCGAGGCTGGCGGCAACGCCAGCCGCGTGGAGTGGATTGCCTTGCTTGATGAGCCAGCATCGATCGATCGTGGCGAAATCACGGACAAGGGCTCGATCAACCAACGGGCGGTGCTGCAGTGGCGCGCGGCGAAAGTCGAGGCGCTGTACCGCGGCGAAGATGCGTCGATCCTGCGGGCGAACTAGTCGGTCCAGACTCAAAACCCGTGACAGCAAGGCTTGCCATCAATGTTGGCTGGTCTGCCGCCATCGCGAGCCTGCTCGCGATAGCGGTCTGAAGTGCGCCGCTGATTTTGCTGACCCACCGCCATAGCCTTGCTGCCACAGCATTTTCCTGTAACCGATTGCTCTTGCGTTTGCTCCATACTCCGCCGTGACACACCGTCCCAAGCCTTCTACTATGACGACTCTGTTTTCTCTGGAAGAACCTGGATGAGTAAGCCCGGCCAAACGGTGCTGGTCGCATTGCGCAGGATGATCGCCTCAGGCGAGCTGGCGGGCGGTGAGCGCTTGATGGAAATTCCCACGGCCGAGTTGTTCGGTGTTTCGCGAATGCCGGTGCGTATGGCGTTTCGTACCCTGGAGCAGGAAGGGCTGCTGGTGCGTTTCGGTGGTCGCGGATTCCAGGTACGCTCAGTCAGTGCCGAGGAAATCGCCGGGGCCGTGGAAGTGCGTGGTGTGCTCGAAGGCCTGGCCGCGCGGCAAACGGCCGAGCACGGCTTATCCGAAGCGGGTCGAGCGGCGCTTGAACAATGCCTGGTGCAGGGCGACGAACTGTTTGCCAAGGGCTATGTGACCGAGGACGACCTTGAGGTCTATCACGACTTGAACATGCGCTTCCATCAGGTGATCGTCGAGGGTAGCCACAACCCGGCGATTGCCGATGCCCTGGCTCGCAACGATCACCTGCCATTTGCCTCAGTCACCGCCCTGGCGGTGGATCGTCAGAACATGGCCGGCGAATTTCGCCGCTTCAACTACGCCCACATGCAGCACCACTCGGTGTTCGACGCGCTGATCCATCGCCAGGCTGCCCGTGCCGAGGCGATCATGCGCGAACATGCCAATGCGACTTTGCGTTATGCCGAGGTGTTCGGCTCGACGCTGGCTGATGAGCGGATGACGGTGATTCTTCGTTCGGAGTGAGCGCGCGTACGGTTGTGGGAGCTAAGCTTGCTTGCGATCGCAGTCTGTCAGCCGATAGCAATGCTGACTGAGTCGCGGCCATCGCGAGCAAGCTTTGCTCCCACAAAGCTCTCCCACAGGGTATTGGTCAGATATCCAACACCAAAAGTGGCGTCTTCGAGCGGGAGCAGCACGGCGTGAACTGATCGTTGCAAGCCTGTTCAGCCTCGGTCAGAAACATGTCCCGGTGCTCCGGCACGCCTTCGAGCACGCGGGTCAGGCAGGTGCCGCACACGCCTTGTTCACACGAGATCGGAATCTCGATGCCATGACTCTCCAGCACCTGCACCACGCTTCGGTCGGCGGGTACTTCGAAGACCTGGCCGCTGCTGGCGACTTTCACCGAGAAGCTGCCGTCCGCGCGAGTGTCGGTGGGCACAGCGGCAAAGTACTCGCGGTGCAAGCAGGTTTCCTGCCAGCTCTGGACCTTGGCGGTGTCGAGTACATGCTGCATGAAACCGCCGGGGCCGCACACATAGAGGTGCAGGTCGTCACTGGGGGCGGCCAGGAGCCTGGCAGCGTCCAGCATTGTAGCCGGCTCTTCATCGAAATGCAGAAACACCCGGTCGGCATAAGGCGACTGGCGCAAGCGTTCGATAAAGGCCGCACGCTCCCTGGACCTGGCGCAGTAATGCAGCTCGAACGCCGCACCGCTCTGGGCCAGGTGTTCGGCCATGCACAGGATCGGCGTAATGCCGATACCGCCGGCAAACAGCAGGCTGCGCCGAGCCTCCGGGGCAAGGGGGAACAAGTTGCGCGGTTCGCTGATCAGCAGGCGTGCGCCTGGCAGAATCTGTTCATGTAAATTGCGCGAACCGCCTCGGGACGCTGCATCCTTGAGCACCCCGATGAGGTAGCGATGTCGTTCCTCGGGATGATTGCACAGCGAATACTGGCGAATCATGCCGTTGGGCAAGTGCACGTCGATATGGGCACCGGCGGTGAACGCCGGTAATGGCTGGCCGTCGACACTCGTCAGCTCGTAGCTGCAAATGTCCTGGGCTTCGTTGTGCCGAGCCGTGACCTGGACTTCAATCATGCTCGCTGCTCCCCTTGATCGGTGCTGGCAATCAATCCCGCTTGCGGCTCGCGCTCACGGGCAATCAAACGCTCCAGCACCCGACGCGACTGCACGCCGCCGGCATCGATATTGAGCTTGAGCAGGCTGCGTTGCGGATGGTCCAGCAGGTTGTGTTGCTGGCGTTCGAGCATCTCCAGGTCTTCGCTGAAAATCTTGCCCTGGCCTTCGCGAATGCTGGCAGTCAGCGCCTCGTCCTGCGGCTGAAAGTGCCGGGCCATGCCCCAGAAGTACCAGATGGACGTCTCGGTTTCCGGGGTGATGAAGTCCACCACGATGCTTGACGCCTTGAACTGCGGCGCGGCGTGGTACCCGCCGTTACCGGCATGGGCCACGCCGACTTCGATCAGCACGTGGCTGGGCGGGGTGAAACGGCAGATCTGCCAGCGGTCCACCGGCACGTCGTCGGCGAGGTTGTTGCCGCGCAAGGCCATGCGCCAGAAGGGCGGGGGCATGATGTTTTCCATGTGCCGGGCGGTGACCACTTCATCACCTTCGACCGTGGTCACCGGCGGCGCCTCGTCGATTTCCTTCTGGCCGATGCTGGAGGCGTGCACGTAGGTTTCGTGGGTCAGGTCCATCAGGTTGTCGATCATCAGGCGATAATCGCACTGGATATGGAACAGGCCGCCACCGTAGGCCCACTCGTCGCTTTCGGCCCATTCAAGCGGGTGGATCAACGTCGGGTCGGCCAGGGCCTGATCACCGGGCCAAACCCAGATAAAACCATGACGCTCCTGTACCGCAAAGGTCTTGTTGCAAGGGAATCCGCGTACCCGTTGCCCTGGCATTTCGACGGTCTTGCCGTCGCAACCCATCACCAGACCGTGATAGCCGCACACCAGGTTACCGTTTTCGACATAGCCCAAAGAGAGCGGGGCGCCGCGATGAGGGCAGAAGTTCTCGACGGCCGCGACCTTGCCTTCATGCCCACGATAAAAAACCATCTTCTCGCCGCAGATCTGGCGGCCTAGAGGTTTGTCGGTGATTTCATCGGGGGTGCAGGCTACGTACCAGGTGTTCTTGGGATACATGACGGATCTCCGGACGGATGTTGTTGTGCTTATGGATCCATTAACTCTCTTAACTATTTCAGTTGTCAATATTTTTGGCGTTCTGGTGGACGGTCGGTGGTCTTTAATGGATCCATTTGTTTTCGTTGCTGCACAAAAAAACTGCACAAATCTTCCAGACACCCTCGCCGCCAGCGGTTAACCTGCTCGTGCTGATGACACAAAACGGGACTGCCCATGACGGCGCGCAACTGGATCGATCTCAAGCAGGACGCCGCGTCCGGTATCGAGACCGTGCGCGCGCATTTCGAGGGGCATGCCTACGATCCCCATTGGCACGACGCCTATCTGGTGGGCGTGACCGAACAGGGCGTGCAGCAGTTCCATTGTCGCCGCCAGCAACACAACAGCACGCCGGGCAAGGTGTTCCTGCTTGAGCCCGGCGAGTTGCATGACGGCAATGCGCCCCACGACCACGGGTTTACCTACCGCACCTTGTACCTGGAACCCCAATGGCTGGAGCGCGAGTTGCGCTCCTTGTTCGACGTAGCCCCGGACAACGCCCAGTTGGGGTTCGCCGCCACCCTGACCGACGATGCGCGGCTGGCGAGTGCCACGGCCTTGGCTTTCCAGAGCCTGCATGAGCAGGAGATTCGCATCGTGCGCCAGACGGCCCTCGATACCCTGTTGGCCAACCTGACTCAACACTTGCAATGGCGGGCACGGATCAACCCGGACCCGCGGCTGCCGTTGGTGGCGCAGCAGGCCCGGGATTATCTGCACAGCCACCTGAGCGACGACATCGGTCTGGATGACCTGGCACGGGTTACCGGCGTGGATCGTTTTCGCCTGACCCGTGCGTTCAAGGCTGCTTTCGGCCTGGCGCCCCATGCCTATCTGATCCAGTTGCGCCTGGCCCGTGCCCGGCGCTTGCTGGCCTCTGGCGAGAGCGCCGGGGCGGTGGCGGCCATGCTCGGTTTTGCCGACCAGAGCCACATGGGCCGCTGGTTCCAGCGTGCCTATCGCCTGAGCCCGGCGGACTACCGCAAGCGCTGCTCAATTGTTCCAGACTGACCGCGACTTCGCAGGGATGATCAAGCGATCGATCCTTACCGAGAAGCCGCTCCATGGACCAGTTACTGCCGTTTGCCTTGTTCGCGTTTGTCGCCTCCATCACTCCGGGCCCGACCAATATCCTGGTGCTGAGCCATAGCTCGCGCTTCGGCTTGGCAACCACCGTGCCGATCATCCTCGGCGCCTGTGCGGCAGCGGCCTTGCTGGTGCTCTTGGTTGGCACCGGGCTGGGGGACATGCTTGCGCGCCATGCCACGCTTCAAACGTTGCTCTCATGGGCGGGCATCGCCTGGCTGACTTGGATGGCCTGGCAGATTTTCCGCGCGCCGGCCCAGGCCATCGACCCGGACCGCCCGGCCGAAGGCCCGCGCCTGGGCTTGGCGGGGGCGGCCGGGTTGCAGTTGGTGAACCCGAAAACCTGGATGATGGCGTTGGCGGTGGTCAGCGTCTTCGCGGGGGGCGAGGCCGACCGGACCGTGCGGGTCCTCTGGCTGTCCCTGGCGTTCTTCGCCATTTCGATCCCGTGCATGACCGTCTGGGCTTATCTGGGCCGCGGCGCCGCACGGTTCTGCCGGTCCGCCGTGGCGATGGGGCGGTTCAACCGGGTCATGGCGGTGATGCTGCTGGTGTCGGCGTGGTTGACGTTAGTGATGTAGCAGCGATCTACCTGCTCCCGGGGCACCGCAATCCCTTGCAACGGTTGGACGGTATCAAAACACTGTTGATTTGGAGAGCATCGGCCACGCCAGAACTAACGTGCTTTAGCGCTCGAACGAACACACGACCCCAAGGAAGGAGGTCCATCATGTCCACTCAAGATACCCCTATCGATTTTATCCGCGCCAGGCTACCCGCCTGGTTGAAGCGGACCACACGACACCGGCAGACGCGTTTCAAAGTGCTCACCCGGCAATTGCAGCGCGACAGTGATGCGCTCAATGCACTGCTCAGCGACCTGCCGGGGCCCTATGCGTTCACCCTTGATCAGCTCAAGACCCAGCCAGAAGTACAGGATTGGCACCGGATGATTGGCTCCGGCACGGTGGCGGACGCAGTACGCCGGGCCAGGGTCAGGCGAAGTTCCTTCGTCACCGATCCCTCGCTGTCGGTGGTCGAAGCGGTCATGCGCAATTACCCTCCCGCCGACGCGGTCGCTGGCAGTGATTTCGATAACAAGGGCGAACTGTTCATCCAGGGGCGGCGAGGAGAGTTTTCCCTGGGGGACACCCCGTCAGACAGGGCGACACTGGCCACGACCCCGGCCAGTTTCGCCAGCCTGTGTCGCCGCATGGATGTGGGCGGGGCCTATCGGCAGTTGCTCGAACAGAAAATGCCGCGTATTGCCGATGAGGTGCCCGCGATTGCCAAGGCCTACATGGCGTACGCCCGCAGCCAGCTCGCCTATGACGCCTACGAGGCCAAGCTGGATGGGCGCCTGGATGAAACCGGTGAGCGGTTGCTGGCCCATGTGGGCGTTCATCTCGAAGACCGGGCCGTCGCCCCCCTGGCCTGCGAGGTCAAGGTGCTGGAGTTGCTGTCGGCGCCCTTGTTTGGCGTCCGGGTGTATTGGGGGGTGAAGGGCGATGCCCAGGGTGTTCGCCCGATTGTCTTGCACATGCCCCATGACACCGTGGCGCCGCTCAAGCAGTTTCCAAGCTTGCAGGCGCTGTCGGCGGAGCTCACCGAACGGCTGCGCAAACGCCGCTATCGCCAGGGCCTGATGCATTACCTCCCGTTGCGTCTGCAGGCCAGCCTGGGCACGGTGCTGCACGATCAAGTGGAGTGGAAGGTGACGGACAACCTCAATCTCTTCCAGGAAATTCATGCGCGCATCAGCGGTTGGCGCGAGGGCGAGCCGGGTGAGGATGGCGATCAACGGCACATCCGGATACCCACGCCCAAGGTGGCCTGGGATCTGAAAGACCTGCGCGAGGATCATTGGCACGCTTGCTACCACGAATGGCGTGGCCATGCCTTGGCCAATGCTTCGGCGCTGATGGTCCCGACCAAGGACCAGGACTGGCGCGCGCTGCTGGCGCGCCTCGACTACTGGGAAAAGCTCGTTGAAAGTTCGCTAATGGTTGCCGCGACCTTCTTCCCGTTTTTCGCGCCCATCGGCATGACCGCCGCGGCGGTCGGTGGCGTGCGCCTGGTGTACGAAATCTTCGAAGGTATCCAGGCGTTCAACGAAGGTCACGCACAAGAAGGTATCGAGCATATCTTCAACGTGTTGTTCGGGGTCGCTCAGGGCGCCTACCTGGGCTTCGTCGGTGGATCCGTTGAACCCATGCCGGTACGTGACGGCACCACGCGTCTGTGGAATGGCGACGTCAGCGCCTTCGAAGCGCAACGCTTGCCCCCCGTGGAGGCCGAGCAGGACGCCTGGGGTGTCTGGCGCACGACCGACGCGGCGTGGGTGCGTATCGAAGATCGCTACTTCGAAGTCCAGGGCGCGGAGGACGCCTTGAACCTGCGTCTGCCGACCGGGCACCGAGGTGTGACGCCGCCGCTGGAATGGAGCCGTGCCCGCGGCTGGCAATGGGTCCATCGCAATCCGTTGCAGCGCGATAACCTGGCGTTGTTGCGGACCTTTGCCGAGACGCCCGCCGAGCTGGATGATACGGCGCTCCTGGCCGTGCAACGGCAGGTCGGCATCAGCGAGGCGCATTTGCGTTATCTGCAAGTCCAGGGGCGGCCGATGCCGGCGATACTGGCTGATGCCTTGGATGAAGCACGGAGCTGGCAGTGGGTGCGGCACACCATTGAACGCCTGCGCCGTGGCGAAGCGCCGGGGGGCTCGCATTTTCGCATCGTCCAGACCCTCGTCGATCTACCGGGATGGCCCGAGGGCTTGACGTTGCGCTACCACGATGGCGTGAGGCTCTACCCGGTGGGTGACATCGCCGACACGCGCTTTCTATGGTTGAGCAAAGCGGATCTGGAGCACGACGCCTGGGCGGCCCGCATTCTGGGAAACCTGAGCATGGACGAGCAGAATGTGCTGCTCGGGCAACGCAGTTTCGGCCTGCGCCCGCTGGAGCGCAGCCGCTTGTTGGCCGGACGCTGGGCCGGGTACCTGGAACGCAATGCCTCGCGAGTGAACGCGGCCATGGCCCGTCACGTCGGGCGTGATCCCTTGGCTGCCCCGGTGATGCGGACGTTCCCGAACCTGCCCGAATCCATCGCCAACGAGCTGGTCCACGGGATCGCAGGTCGTGACCGGTTGCGCTTGCTGGAAGGCAAGGTGAACGAGAACCTCGGCAAGCAGTGCGCCGAAGCCTTGCGCGAGCTGCGCCTGACCCGTGCCTTGCGTGCCCTGGAGCGGGGCGAAGGCACCGTGGATCGTGACCGCATCGTCATGGGCCTGCTGGGCAATGCGCCCCGGTTGCAAGGACGCGTGCATCTGCGCCTTTGGTTGCGCGAGCTGCAAGACCCGATAACGGTGGGGGAGGACGGCCCCTTGAAAACCCTTCGCCAGGAAGGTGACAAGTACCGCCCCTTTGACGAAACCGGCGAAGAATTGGCAAACCCCATGAATCTCGAGGATGCGCTGCTGCGGGCGCTATCGGACGACGCCCGCCAGGCGCTGGGTTTGAATATCTGGGAGGCGGACAAGCTTCGGTCCCAGTTGCTTGCACAGGCCCTGGAGGACCGGCAAGGCCTGCGCCCCTACCTGTTGATGAGGCGCCTGGGCAGTGTCGGATCGCGGCCGCAATGGTTGAACGGCCACTTGGTGTACCCCCTCAGCGGCCGTGGCAGGCTGTCGCTGCAAGACTGGCGCGGCAGCCTGGAGCAACGTCTTGAGCGGCTCTATCCCAGCCATGCGGGGCAGCGTCTCATGCAGCTACAGACAAACCTGACGGAACAGGCCGGGCACCAAGGCATCAGCCTGGGCGAGCTGGTCGACCGGCTGGAAAACGAATGGACCACGCTGGACGATGGGCTGCGCCAGTGGGTGGATCATGAGGGTTTCCACCACCCTAACGAACAGCAGTACAACCGTGAGACCCTGCTTGGGCAACGCAATGCCATCGCCAGTGAACTGCGTCGTGCCTGGCGGAGCGAGGCTGAACCGGGGCTGGAGGGTAGTGAGGTGGCATTGCGCTTGGGGGCTTTGGACGTCGGTCGGTTGCCACCCATCAGTGCACGTTTCGAGCACATCCGCTTGGTGGCGCTGAGCCATATGGGCCTTAGCGAGGACCCTTCAGACTTCCTGAGATTGTTCCCCAACATTGATACGTTGAACCTGCCGGGCAATTATCTCACCACGATTCCGGTGGCGGCAGGTGAGTTACGTTCGCTGGTGGAACTGTCAATGGAAGGCAATCCGCTCCATCTGCACGCAAATGTCTTCGCGCCATTGACCGGTGCTGAACCCACTAGAATAGGGGCCCTGGACCTGACGGGGATCAGTAGCGGTCCGGAGGCGGGAACCAGTGCGGACGTGATTGCTGCCATTGACAGCCTGGCCGCACTGCCGGCGTTGCGTGAGGTGGTGTGGGCCGAAAACTTGGATTTCACCCCCGATCAGTTGCAGGCGCTGACTCGGTTGCCGGGCTTGCGGACGCTGGATCTGTCGCGCTGTGGCCTGCGCCTGGATGAGGAGGGCAGTGCATTCCTGCGTACCGCGACGGCTTTGGAGGAACTGCGCCTGAACGGAAACAATTGCAGGGACCTACCCGATTTGCCAGAGCTGACGAGCCTGTACGAGCTGGGAGTGGCCAGGAGCGGGCTTGATCGGGTGCCCGCGCTGGCCTTGGCGGTGCTGACCAGGCATTCGTCCGATCTGTACGTCCTCGATCTTCGAGGCAACCGCATCACCAATATCCAGGTTGACTTGCTGCCCTCGCTCGACCGCTTGCCCGATCGGGGCTCGCTGGCCTTATGGCTCGATGACAATCCATTACCCAGTCTTCAGATCCAGGCCCTGCGCGCCATATATCCCGATTCTTTCCAGTACACCGTCGATGATTGGCTCTACATTTCCTCGGCTCTCAAGAGAGCACTGGAGGTTGCCCGCGACGATCCTGGGATGCGAGATTTCATCGACTGGTTCTCTGTTGGCATCCGCAACGCCGATAAGCAGACGCCTGCCGGGTTGTCTTTCAACGATCGCCAGAGGGCGGCCGCCGTCTTGAAGCACTACATCGGCTACCAGAACACTCACGACCCGCTGCCGATGCTGATTGGCGATTTCGACCAGCAACTGCAACAACTGCGCACGCGCCTGCAAGCCCGTATCCTGGATCGACAAACGCCAGACCTTGCTGAGCTGGAAATGCATTTCCACTTTTTCGAATCGGTGATGCGCGCGCGCCTCGTTCGAGGCGGCGTG
Source organism: Pseudomonas sp. Q11 (assembly GCF_024494355.1). Classification (GTDB taxonomy): domain Bacteria; phylum Pseudomonadota; class Gammaproteobacteria; order Pseudomonadales; family Pseudomonadaceae; genus Aquipseudomonas; species Aquipseudomonas hefeiensis. The sequence goes on from NZ_JAKNQY010000027.1 coordinate 54,184, forward strand.
CCCTTTTCAGCGTTTCTGGTCGAGCATTCCGCCTATTGGAACCATACGCTGACGGAGCGTTACCCCAACTTTGAGCAGCGCCAGGTGCACCTGACCCGCGAGGCGTTCGTCGACTGGCTCAGCGATGCCCAGGACACCTTCAACAGCAATGACCAAACCCCGCGTGTGGGAGAAATGGCCTGGCGGCCTTACCTGGGGTTGATGTCCCGCGACTGGTCCGAAGGGCTGGCCTTCTGGGAAACGCTGGATGACGATCTGGTGGATGCCTTCAGCGAGCCGGTGAATCCGTCCCGTTGGCCGCAAGTGATGCTGGATAACCTGGTGCAGCCGGACGCCAGCCTGCCCAGCCCGCTGGAGCCCGTTACCCAAGGCGACCGGATCGTCTGGCGCCGCGCGGGGCTCGAGGCCGTGACGGATGTGGATTGGAGCGCACGCCAGCCGGTGATGCTCACCGAAGACCAACTGCGGCGGACCATGGCGATCTACCGTTCGGTCAAGAGCCGGGAGGTCGAGTCGCTGGTGCGGCGGATCACCACGGAGCTGGTCAATGCATGGTGGCCGGTGCCGTAGGCGCTGTCGCCCTGAAGACCATGGCCTTCAGGCCACACTCCGGGTCGATGTCTGGAAATTCCGGCGGGTTGTCCAGGCGCGCTTCGAACACCAGCCCGGGCGCTTCGCGGGTGACGCCGTCGATGAGGAAGTCTGGACCGGTGGCCGGGTCGTTGCTGCAGGCCAGCACCGTACCGTGGGCGACCAGCAATTCCGGCAGGCGGCGCAGGACCCGTTGGTAATCCTTGGTCAACAGGAAGCTGCCTTTCTGGAAGGTGGGTGGGTCGATGATCACCAGGTCGTACGGCCCGCTGTTGATCACCTTGCCCCAGGACTTGAACAGATCGTGGCCGAGGAAACTCACCAGGCTGAGGTCGTGGCCGTTCAGGCGATGGTTGTCGCGGCCACGGCTCAGGGCTGCACGGGACATGTCCAGATTGACCACATGCTGCGCGCCGCCGGCAATGGCTGCCACGGAGAAGCCGCAGGTATAGGCGAACAGGTTCAGCACCCGTTTGCCATCGGCGTTGGCCCGCACCCAGTCGCGCCCGTAGCGCATGTCGAGGAACAGGCCGTTGTTCTGCTTCTTGCCCAGGTCGATCCGATAGCGCAGGCCGCCTTCGGTCAGGGTCCATTCGTCGATCGGCTCGCCTACCAGCCATTGGGTGAGGCTTTGCGGCAGGTAGCGGTGTTGCACGGCGAGTGTATGAGCCTTGCTGTGCTGCCAGGCCGGCGACGTCGTCAACGCCAACAGCGTGGCGATCAAGTCGTCCAACTGCGTGGGTTCCGGTTCCTTGAACAGCGAGACCAGCACCACCCCTTGCAACCAGTCGACAGTGACCTGTTCCAGGCCCGGCCAGCAGCGCCCGCGGCCATGGAACAGGCGACGGGTTTCTTCTGGCACCGATGCCAGGGCTGCCAGCAAATGGTCGTGAAGGGTTTGAAGGGCTACGCAATTCATTCAGGCAACGCCAGGGATTCGAAAGGCCGGCATTTTAACCATAGGTGAACCCGACGCAATCCCTGTGGTGAGAGCGCTTGTGTGGCGAGGGAGCTTGCTCCCGCTCAGTTGCGCAGCAACTGCCTGTTCAACCTCCGCTGGTAGCCAAAATGCTCGCAACCTGCTGAGGCTGGCAGTTGAGATAGGCCGAACGCTTGAGCCAGCTCGGGTCCGGATACCAGGAAAACATGAATTGCCCGCCCTTGAGCTTGTCGATCACCTTGCGCGCCACCTGCGGGCGGACGGCAGGGCAGCCCAGGCTGCGGCCGATGCGCCCCTGACGCACGCTCCACAGCGGATTCACATAGTCGGCGGCGTGGATCACGATCGCGCGATCGCGGGCCAGGTCATTGAAGCCCGGCTCCAGACCGTCCATGCGCAACGAATATCCGTGGGCGCCCTGATAACTTTCCTGAGTGCGAAACAGTCCCAGGCTCGACTGGAAACTGCCCAGGCGATTGGAAAATTGCGTGGCGAAGTTTTCCCCGGATTTTTGCCCGTGGGCCACCAGATCGCGCAATACCAGCTTCTTCTGGCGCAGGTCGAAGATCCACAGGCGGCGGGCCGTGGACGGTTGCGAGTAGTCGATGACTGCCAGATGGCGGGCCGGGCGAGCACCGTTGGCGACAGCGCATTGCATGGCGCTCAAGGCACTTTTGAGCGCCTGGGGATTGAGTTCCGGCGCCGCGTGGGTGAGGCTGTTGTAAAGCGGTTGAGAATTTCCTTTGTCGGCCAACGCCGGGCTGCACATGACGCCAAGGCCGGTGATGAGCAGGCAGAGTCGGCGCAAAAGGCTTGCTGAAGATGGAAAAATCCCACGGTGGTGTTCGTTTGCGGCATCCCGTCCGATTTGGTTTGTTTGCATGATGGCGGGTCGTACCTGTCGCAAAGTTGACCGTCAACGGGACGGCCATGGATTGGAGTAAAGCAGTTGTTCAAAAAGTCCGCATGTTACCTGAGCCTTTTATTGCTCACTGCGCCATTGGTCGCCACAGCCGAGCAAAGCGATCCGGCACTGGTGCAAACCACCCTGGCACAGCTGTCGGTCGACTGTCCCGAACTGGCCGCAGGCGTCGACTTTCCGACGATGATGAGTCTGCAGGCGTTCTATGAGCAAAACGCAGGCCAGGCTGTCTGGTCAGACGACGAGCGACGGATGGCACTGCGGGAACAGTTGCAGCAACTGGCCGATGACGGACTGGACCCGGCACGTTACAGCATGCCCGCTGAAGGAACGGTCGATAACGCCCATTGTGTCGACATCGCTATCAGCCAGCGCTACTTGCAAGCCCTGTATGAGCTGCGTTTCGGCTACCTGCCTCAGGATCGCCTGGAGCCGGTGTGGCAGGCCGACCCGCTGCCGCAGGATCGTCAGGCTGCGGTGTTGGCCATCGCCGGGGCGGGCCTGCAGGACCTGGGCGAGGCCTTCGAACAGGCCCGGCCGCGCCTGGCGCTGTATCGCAACTTGCGTGAGCTCTACGCCCGGCAACGGCAACAACCCTTACCCGAATGGCAACCGGTCCCCGGCGGCCCCTTGTTGCACCCGGACAAGCGGGACGCCCGAGTACCGGCCCTGGCCCAGCGATTGTTCAGCGAAGGCTATTTCAGCGCACCCCCGGTGATCATCGACGATCACTACAACCCTGACCTGGTGGCGGCGATGAAAAGCTTCCAGCTTCATCATTCGCTGCAAGCCGATGGAGTGGTGGGGCCTTGGACGGTGACGGAACTGAACATCAGCCCGTTCATGCGACGCGAGCAGTTGCGCGTCAATCTGGAGCGCATGCGTTGGTTGGCCCGGGACCTGGAGCCGGACAGCGTGCTGGTCAATGTGGCGGCAGCCCGGTTGACGGTCTACCAGGATGGCGCACCGGTCTGGCAAACCCGTACCCAGGTGGGCCGCGCGGACCGGGAGACGCCATTGCTCAAGTCTCGGGTGACACGACTGACACTCAACCCGACCTGGACCATCCCTCCGACTATCATGCGCGAAGACAAACTGCCCGAGATTCGTCGTGACCCAGAGTTCTTGAGTCGACATAACCTGAGGGTGATCGATCGAAATGGCTTGCCGTTACTGGCCCAGGACATCGATTGGGAGCATCCCGGCGGTCTCATGCTGCGCCAGGACCCCGGTCCGAAGAACCCACTGGGCAAGATGGCGATTCGTTTTCCCAACCCGTTTTCCGTGTACCTGCATGACACGCCCAGCCAGTCACTGTTCAGCAAGGAACCGCGGGCGTTCAGTTCGGGGTGTGTGCGAGTCGAACAGGCGCTGCACTTGCGCGACTGGTTGGTGAACCCGGCTGAACGCCTGCGCACCGACACGCTGCTGGCCAGCGGACTGACTCATGAATTCAGGCTGGCCAGGCCGGTGCCGATTCTGTTGGGCTACTGGACCGTGCAAGCCGACAGCCAGGGGCAGGCAGTCTACATCCCGGATATCTACAAGCGTGATCAGGTCCTCTCCGCCGCCAAGGGCCGCGCGCTCTGATGGCGGTCAGGCGCACTCGGTGCTTGCTTGAACCTGCGCTGTCTCCTGGCACAGCGGGAACAGCCGCTGGCCTATGTGATAGGCAGCGTCCAGATGACGCGCCGGTTCGAGGGTTTCCGATTCGAGCAAACGTTGGGAACTGACCACCCGGGCGCCGCAGTAATCAAAGATGCCGTGGTCGATTTGCGCGGTCATCGCCTGGCCATAACCGTGGCGCAGGAACGTATCATCATCAGCCCCGCCCACGGCCACCAGATGCACCTGCAAACGCTGCAGTTTTTTGATAAAGGGTTTATCGAGGCTGAAATCGAACGCCCAGCCGTTGGAAAACACCCGGTCGATCCAGCCCTTGAGCAATGCTGGCATCGACCACCAGTAGATGGGATACACCAGCACCAGTGCATCTGCACGGTCGATTCTGGCTTGTTCGGCCAAAACGTCCATGGGCGGTGAAGCCTCGCGGTGGTGTACCGCATGGTCGGCGAAACTGAACCGCGGATCGAAGCCTTCGGCCGCCAGGTCAGCAATTTCAAACGTCGCGGCGGGATTGGCTTGGGTCAGGCCTTCGACGATTTTTTTGGCCAGGCCGTGGGTAAGGGAGTGGGGATCGTGATGAGCGACAACGATGAGTGCGTGCATGGCAAAACTCCTCATGGCAATGACCGGCGTCAAGCAGGTATGCTTGGTTAAGTTACCTTTAGTAAGTTACGGTTGGTAAAGTTAGCATGTCAAGCCTTGATGAAAATTTGCGATCCTCTGCTACTCCCCGCCGACGCTTGTCCCGCGAGGATCGGCAACGGCAGCTGTTGGATGTCGCCTGGCGGCTGGTGCGGGAGGAGGGCAGCGAAGCGCTGACCCTGGCCCGGCTCGCCGAGCAGGCGGGGGTGACCAAGCCCATCGTGTATGACCATTTCACCACTCGGTCCGGGCTGCTCGCGGCGCTCTATCAGGATTTCGATGCTCGTCAGACGGCGCTGATGGACGCGGCCCTGGAAGCGAGTGAGCCGACACTGGAAAGCCGCGCCGAGGTGATTGCCTCTTCGTTTGTCGAATGCGTTCTTTTGCAAGGCCGGGAGATCCCGGGGGTCATTGCGGCGCTGACAAGTTCGCCAGAACTGGAGCGCATCAAGCGCGAATATGAGGCCATTTTTCTGGATAAATGCCGAGCGGTGCTGGAGCCGTTCGCTGGCAAGAAACGCATCCCCCAGGCCGGGTTGCGGGCGATGCTGGGGGCGGCGGAAGCACTGTCCAATGCCGCCGCCTCTGGGGAGATCAGCGCTGGCGAGGCGAAGGACGAGTTGCTGGTCAGTATTGTTGCGATGGTGACCAGGACCGTTGACACCTCTTCAAGCTGAGCCACCGCTATCGCGAGCAAGCTTTGCTCCCACAGTTGTTTTGTATTGAAGTATCTGCGCAACAATCCAATCTTTTGTGGGAGCGGGCTTGCTCGCGAAGGCGGCCTTACAGCCGACCTGTCTCTCCGGCCGTGCCCCGATCCCACTGTGGGAGCGAGCCTGCTCGCGATAGCGGCAGTCCATTCGACTGAATTTCAATGGCTTTGGCTATCGTTGGTGGCGCCACTCTGGATCAGAATAGTAGCAGCACCACGACAGGCGGGCTTTGCTCATCCATTGCGCTCGCTCCGCAGCTCCATGGGATGGATCAGTGAGGCCGCGCGACGCCACGCAGCAGGTTGGCGCTGAGCTTGTCGGCATTGCAACTGGCGACATTGGCCAGCGAGACCATGCCCACCAGGCGTTTGTCGCGATTGACCACCGGCAGGCGGCGTTTTTCGATCTGGGCCATGTTCTTGGCCACATGGTCGATCTCTTCGTCATCGAAGCAGTAGCGCACCTCATCGCTCATGATCCGACTGACCGGGGTGTTCATGTCCATGCCATCCGCCATGGCCCGAACCACGAGGTCGCGGTCGGTGATCATCCCGGCCATGCGGTCGTCCTGATTGATGATCAGCGCGCCGATATCGGCCTCGCGCATCACTTGCGCGACTTCGTGCAGAGGGGTATCGGGGGAGATCGTACGTACTTCCCGACTCATGATTTCATTGATTTTCATCGTTGAATCTCCTTTCTCTCCGGTTTGATAGCAAGCCACGGCCTGGGCTTCGTGAGTGGTTTTACGGCGGCCGGACGGGCTCCTCACTTATTGTGAAAATCCGGGTTGGCGATGGTTCAGGATTTTTTGCCGGCGGGTTTGAAAAGCTGCACTTTTATGAGGCCACAGGAGGAGTGATCGCACCATCGCAAGGCAGTTGGTGGTGCTTGCGCAGCGGTGGCGGCTGCCCGTCGGCCTGCGGTGGCTGAGCTGGATTTTTCGCGGGCAAGCCCGCTCCCACAGGGGGTTGTCGATGAATGCGCGACCGTGAATAGGGGCTGGACGAGGTTTGGCACGCTCGCTGCAAGAGGCTACTCAGGCCCGCCGCGAACACAGTCGAGTGGGCAACCCCGTCGGTCAACGTAGATCGAGAGCCAGCAGGCCGGGGATAACGGTAGATCGGGGCGCAGTCGCCGGATCGATACCGCACAGAACAGGCAAAGACGCCTGGAACCGCAAGGTTTCAGGCGTCTTTTTTTTGCTTTCAAAACCGTGATGGGCTTTTGTCGGGTGCTTTTATGAATTCCAACGTTGCTTCCCTGAACAAGCTGCAAACACTGATCGTGATCGGCAATGGCATGGTCGGCCATCATTGCATCGAGCAACTGATCGAGCGTGGTGCGCTCAACCATTACCACCTGCATGTGTTCAGCGAAGAGCCGATGCGCGCCTATGATCGCGTGCATCTGTCGGAGTATTTCTCAGGCCGTGACGCCGAGTCCCTGGCGCTTGGCGAAGCTTCGTTGTACCAGACGCCCGGTGTCACGTTGCACTTGGGTGTACCGGTGCTGGAAATCGACCGCCAGGCCCGCCAAGTGGTTACCACCCAGGACCGCATCAGCTACGACAAACTGGTGCTCGCCACTGGTTCCTACCCGTTCGTGCCACCGATCCAGGGCGCCGAAGGCGATTCCTGTCTGGTCTATCGCACCCTCGAAGACCTGGACGCCATCCGGTCCGCCGCAAGCAATGCCCGCCGTGGCGTGGTGGTCGGCGGTGGCCTGCTCGGCCTGGAAGCGGCCAATGCCCTCAAGACCCTCGGCCTGGAAGCCCATGTGGTGGAATTCGCCCCACGACTGATGCCGGTGCAACTGGACGAGCAGGGCGGTTTGGCCCTCAAGGCGCGCATCGAGAAGCTGGGTGTGGGTGTGCACCTGTCCAAGGGCACCCAGTCCATCAGCGCCGGTGAGCAGTACCGTTATCGGATGAACTTCGGCGATGACGATTTCCTGGAAACCGACCTGATCGTGTTTTCCGCCGGCATCCGCGCCCAGGATGCCCTCGCTCGCCAGAGCGAGCTGCAGATCGGCCCGCGCGGTGGCGTGGTGATCGATGACCATTGCCTGAGCAGCGACCCGGACATCTATGCCATTGGCGAATGCGCAGCCTGGAACGGCAGCATCTTCGGCCTGGTCGCTCCGGGTTACCAGATGGCTCGTAACGTCGCGGCTCGCCTGTGCGGTGAAAACACCGAGCCGTTCACTGGCGCGGACATGTCCACCAAGCTCAAGTTGCTGGGCGTGGACGTGGGTTCCATCGGTGACGCCCACGGCAATACACCGGGTTCGCGCAGCTTCCAGTTCATCGACCAAACCAGCGCCAGCTACCGGCGACTGGTGGTGGATGCCGACGGCAAGCGGGTGATCGGCGCGGTGCTGGTGGGCGACAACAGCTACTACGACACCCTGCTGCAATACATGCAGAATGGCATCGCGTTGCCCAAGGACGCTGCCAGCCTGATCCTGCCGACCTCCGAAGGCGCACCGACGTTGGGCCCGGCAGCGCTGCCCGCGGCGGCGACTATTTGCTCGTGCCACAACGTCACCAAAGGTTCGATCTGTTCGGCCATCGACAGCGGCTGCACCGACCTCGGGCAACTGAAATGCGATACCAAGGCCGGCACCGGTTGCGGTGGCTGCGCCGCCCTGGTCAAGCAGGTGTTCGAGCACGAATTGATTGCTCGTGGCGTTAGCGTCGACAAGAGCCTGTGCGAACACTTCGCCTATACCCGCCAGGAGCTTTATGCCCTGGTGCGGGTTGAAGGCATCATCAGCTTCGATGAGCTACTGGCCAAGCACGGCCGCGGGCAAACCGGTTGCGACTTGTGTAAGCCAGCGGTGGGCTCGATCCTGGCGTCGTGCTGGAACCAGCCGATCATGGACCCGTCCCTGGTGCCGTTGCAGGACACTAACGACACCTTCATGGCCAACATGCAGAAAAACGGCACCTATTCGGTGGTGCCACGCATCGCTGGCGGGGAAATCACCGCCGACAAGCTGATCGCCATCGGCGTGGTCGCCAAGAAATACGACCTCTACACCAAGATTACCGGCGGCCAGCGCATCGACCTGTTCGGCGCCCAGTTGCACCAGTTGCCGGATATCTGGGCCGAACTGATCGACGCGGGTTTCGAAACCGGGCACGCCTACGGCAAGTCGACCCGCACGGTGAAGTCCTGCGTGGGCAGCACCTGGTGCCGTTACGGTGTGCAGGACAGCGTGCAAATGGCCCTGACCCTCGAGGATCGCTACAAGGGTTTGCGCTCGCCCCACAAGCTCAAGTTCGCGGTGTCCGGTTGCACCCGTGAGTGCGCCGAGGCCCAGAGCAAGGACGTCGGCGTGATCGCCACCGAGAAGGGCTGGAACCTCTACGTGGCCGGTAATGGCGGCATGCGTCCGCGTCACGCCGAGCTGTTCGCCACTGACCTGGATGACGCGACCCTGATCCGCTACATCGACCGCTTCCTGATGTTCTACATCCGCACCGCCGACAAATTGCAGCGCACCTCGGTCTGGCGCGAAAGCCTGGAGGGCGGCCTGGACTACCTCAAGGACGTGATCATCGACGACAGCCTGGGCCTGGGGGGCGAACTCGAAGCCCAGATGCAGCTGGTGGTCGACCGTTATGAATGCGAATGGGCCAACGCTCTTAAAGACCCGGACAAGCTCAAGCGCTTCCGCACCTTCGTCAACGACGGTCGCGGCGATCCGGATGTTCATTTTGTCAGGGAACGCGGCCAGCGCCGGCCGGTTCACGCCCACGAGCTTCACCTGATTCCCGTCACCGAGGAGGTGCTCTGATGAGCCAGTCAAACGTCGTTCGTATCCCCACCCGCGACGCGGCCCAAAGTCCGGTGCAATGGCGTGCCCTGTGCAGCCGCGAGGATCTGGTGCCCAACTCCGGCGTCGTCGCCTGGCACGACGGCAGCCAGGTGGCACTGTTGTACCTGCCCGAGCAGCAGGACAAGCCGCTGTACGCCATCGACAACCGCGACCCCAAGTCCGGCGCGAACGTGATCGGTCGTGGCCTGCTGGGCAGTATCAAGGGTGACCTGGTGATTGCCTCGCCCATGTACAAACAGCATTTTCGCCTGGACGACGGTCAATGCCTGGAATACCCGGAGCAGCGCCTGCGGGTGTGGCCGGTGCGTTTGAATGGTGATGTGGTGGAGATTGGCGAAGACTGATCCGCACCTGAGCGCGGTGACACCGCTGTTGTGGCGAGGGAGCTTGCTCCCGCTCGGTCGCGCAGCGATCGTAAGATTTCAGGGCTGGCTTCGCACCCCAGCGGGAGCAAGCTCCCTCGCCACAATGAGTCAGGCGATTTTAAGTGCATTGGCTTGCCATTAACTGAAGTTGGGAATCATCAATGAAAACAGCCGCTCAACTGGTAAGACTCAAGAGTGTGCAGAACCAGCAAGTCCACAGCATCGCGCCGGAGCAAACCGTGCTCGAAGCGCTGCAGATCATGGCCGAGAAAAACGTCGGCGCGTTGCCGGTGATCGAAGCCGGTCAGGTGGTCGGCGTGTTCAGCGAACGCGACTATGCGCGCAAGCTGGTGTTGCAGGGACGCTCCTCGGTGGGCACTTCGGTACGCACTGTCATGAGCGCCCCGGTGGTCACCGCCGATAGCCAGCAGAGCATCGACCGTTGCATGGAAGTCATGACCGACAGCCACCTGCGGCACCTGCCAGTGCTGGATAACGGCCAGTTGATGGGGCTGTTGTCCATTGGTGATTTGGTGAAGGAAGCGATTGTCGAACAGGCGGATCTGATCCGGCAGTTGGAGCATTACATTCGCGGACACTGAACATTCGCAGGCACTGAACCCACAGGCAATTTATCAGTTATCTGTGGGAGCAAGGCTTGCCCGCGATGCAGGCGCCTAGGTTCACCAAGGACCGCGTCGTCTGCATCGCGGGCAAGCCTTGCTCCCACAGTGGTGCTCACCCCAACATCAGCAACTGCCGGATCAGATTCGGCGTACTGCCGGTCCAGCGCTTGAACGAACGGCGAAAATTCGCCGTGTCATTGAAGTTCAGGTACTGCGCTACTTCCTCGTTGCTGAACCCCTTGACCTGATACAAGTACAACGCCACATGGGTGTGCACCCGGTCCACCTGTTGCTGGAATCCGGTGTGGTGCTTGTGCAGTTTGCGCTTGAGGGTCGCCGGGCTCATGGCGAAAGCCTGGGCGGTCTGTTCCAGACTGGGTGTCTGCTGCACGTGGGTGTGCAGGTAGTCGTAGATGCAGTCCAGAAAGCTTGCCGCGAAACCCAGTTGCTCAAGCTGTTCCCGGGCTTGGCCCCGCGCCACCTGGCCGGCGGTGGCCGAAACGTTGGGCCAGGGTTGTGCCAGACAGTGGCGAGGCAGGCGCATCAGGTCCAGCGGCCGATTGAATTGCGTCTGCTCACCCAAATGCACCCAGTACTGCTCGACGTAACGCGGTTCCTCATGGCGAAAGCTGCATTGCCAGGGCAGGCGTTCGCCGCTCAGCCATGCACTCATGGCAACCATCGAAGTCATGCTTGCTTCCAGTACGAAGCGCCATTGTTGATCGGCACCGCAACTGTCCAGCCAATGGACGTAGGCGTAGTGCTCGTCCAATAGCAGGCGCGGCGCGGCCAGGGGGCTGAGCAGGGCTTGTTGGTCGATCAGGGTTTCCAGGGCCTGATGCAGATTCTGCGCGTGGCGCAAGGCGTGACTGGCTGGCCCGTAATGCCCCGGCAGCAGTCGCTGGCCGAACAGGAAACTGCTGTCACTGGCATCGAGCAGGCGTCGGCTGTTGTCGATCAGGCCAAGAAACTGTTGCGGGCTGATGCGGCTCTGGCCGGCCAGGATATCGTCGTGGAACAGTCCGGTGCCACGTAACAGGCGATGGCTGTCGATGTCACGCGACAGTGCCAGATCGATCAGCGCGGCAGGCTGATAGTGCCCCGGAATGAAGCGGCTGTCGGTTTCATACCAGCAGGTCTTGAGGGTCATGGGCCGGCCTCAGGCACTTTTCGCCAACGTGGAGCGGGATCGGGCCAGCGTCAGGTTGAGGCGTTTGAGCAAGGCCTCCGGCGACTCGTCGAATGCCATCACCACGGCGGTGCTGGCGGTCAGTTGCAAGCGCTCGCCATGTTGCCGGGTCTTGTGGGCCAGGCTGCAAACCGCGTGGGCAAGCTCTGCGGCCAGATGTCGGGCCTGGCTCTCGCCAGTGTCGGGCAACAGGACCACAAAGCGATCACCGGCCAGGCGGCAAAGCAGATCCTGACGGCGCAGGTTCAACACCAGTAACTGACTGACGGCTTGCAGCACCGCGTCGCCCTCGCCATGACCGAAGCGCTGGTTGATGGCGGTGAAATTGTCCAGGTCCAGAGCCAGTAACGACAAGGGCTGCTGGCGGCGCCGGCTGTCCTCCAGGCTGCTCGTCAGTTCATGTTTGAAAAAATCCGCGCCTCCCAGCGGCGTGAGTTTGTCGAACAGGCGGTGCTCGCGGAACAACCGTTCGCGTTTCTCCATTTGCCCATTGATTGCCAGTTGTTCCCGGTGCCAGTGATAGATGCCAAGGGTCAGCAGAATCATGCCCACCGGCATCGGCCCAGACTCCAGCCAGTGGTCCCAGGTGATGGAGTCGGGCAAGCGGATGAACTCGTCGAGGCTGTCGATCCACCAGGAAAAAAAGATGCAGCCAAGGCCCAAGACGAGATAGTTGGTTACCCGACCGGCCGGGCGACTCTTGAGCACCAGGCCGAGCCAGACCAGCGCCAGCAACGCCGAACCCCCTTCGCCGAGGATATCCAGCCAGACCCACTCACTCAGCGGTTTGAGCTCGCCACTGGCCAGGTGCAGCATCAGCCCGAGGTTGGCCGCAAGCACAAGCAGGGCGAGTTTGAGGCGGTGCGGGCGCAGCACGGAGAACATGGCCGGAATCCTTTACCAGAAGCGGAATGTGGCTCAGCACAGCAGATGGATATGACAGTGCGGTGACGGTGGGTGAATGGATGGGGGAGGTCGAATCAGCTCATGGGTTGTCCGGATTTTTATTCATGAGATCGCCCTTATCTCATTGTGGCGAGGGGATTTTGTGGGAGCAAAGCTTGCTCGCGACGAAGACGACGCGGTTTTTCAGGGGATCGAGGCGCCTGCATCGCGAGCAAGCTTTGCTCCCACAGCGGTGTGGTGCGACGGTTCGCTAAAAGTGATCGGCTGCTGAAGGCCTGTGCGGCTCGGAAACAGGTCATTTCAGCTCATTCCGGCTCGCCAGCCCCCCTAAATCAGCCGATTGCAGCCCCTCCAGCCAAACCCTGTCACAGAACCGTCACCACCCACCCCTAGCGTGCCCTCCCAGTTGCCGGGCCGTTGCCTGGCGGATTTTCGGATTCCTGGGGGAGACCACCATGCATCACCGCACAAGCACTGCCGGGCTCGTCGGTTTTACGTTCACCGCGTTGGCGATGGCCATTGCCAGTGAACGGCTGAGCGCTGCCGAGCAGACGACCACTGAACACGTCCAAGTGGTCGGCCAGGCAGCCAGCATCGATCAGGCCCTGAAGGAGCAGCGCAGCGCCGACAGCATCAAGAGCGTGGTGCATGCCGATGGCGTGGCTCAGTTGCCGGATGAAAACGTCGCCGAAGCGGTGCAGCGCCTGCCGGGCATCAGCGTCGAACGTGACCAGGGCGAAGGTCGCTTTGTCAGCGTGCGGGGCCTGGGGCCGGACCTCAACAGCGTGACCATCAACGGCACGCTGGTGCCAGCGCCGGAAAGCGAGCGCCGGGCCGTTGCCCTGGACGTGCTGCCTTCGGAGCTGGTGCAGTCGCTTTCAGTGATCAAGACCCTGACGCCGGACATGGACGCCAATTCTCTGGGCGGCACGGTCGACGTGAAAAGCCTCTCGGCTTTCGACCACAAGGGCTTGTTCTATACCGGCAGCAGCGAAGCCAGCTATGACAAGAATACCGGCCAGACGAGTCCGAAATTTTCTGGCGCCGTCAGCGACCGTTTCAGCTTGGGTGACGGCATTGATAACTTCGGCGTTGCAGCGGCGCTGAGCTGGCAGAAGCGCGACTTTGGCTCGGACAACGTTGAAACCGGCGGCGCCTGGGATTTTGAGCAAGGCTCGCGGCTCGAAGAGTTCGAACAACGCGACTATGACATTCGTCGGGAACGCGCCGGCGGCGGGCTGAACTTCGACTACAAGCCGGATGACTTGAGCAGCTACTACCTGCGCACGCTTTACAGTCGTTACAAAGACAGCGAAACCCGCAATGCCGCCAGCCTGGCTTTCGAGGACCCACAAGCGGCCGGCGAGTTGGGCGCCGCAGAGGGCGAGCGCAAGATCAAACAGCGTGAAGAAACCCAGGAGATCCAATCCTACGTACTGGGCGGGGAGCGCATGTTCGGTCTCTGGACCCTCAGCGGCCAGGGCGGCTATAGCAAGTCCAGCGAGGACAGCCCCGGCCACATCGCTGGTGCCACATTCGAAGGCATTGACGGTTTTGAGGGCGGCTTCCACGGCAACGACAAGCCGCGGCCGATCATTGGTTCGGGGTTCTACGATCCCGCCAACTTCAGCCTGGACAAGGTCGACTGGGAACAGCAGAACACCACCGACACCGAGAAAAACCTGCGCCTGGACCTGGCCCGGGACTATGACGTCAGTGGCTACGCCTCCCAGGTCAAATTCGGTGGCAAAGTCAGCCGCCGCGACAAGGACAACGACCTCGATGCCTGGGTCTATGAGGATTTCGACGACCTGGGGTTCACCGACGACCAGTTGAACCTCGGACAATTCCAAAAGGGCAACGTCGATTACAGTCTCGGCCAGTACGGTCCAGGCATCAGCGCCGGTGCCATTGAACAATTGTTGGGTGGTCTGGACCGCGACGCCTTCTTTGATGAGCAGGAGTCGCGGGTCAATGACTTCCAGATGAGCGAAGATATCAACGCCGCTTACCTGATGAACACTGTGGACATCGACGATTGGCGCTTGATCGCCGGCATGCGTTATGAGGGCACGGAGTTCGAAGCCAAAGGCAGCGGCGTGACCGACGGCGCGTTCACCGACACCCAAGCCCGGCGCAAATATCACCACTGGCTGCCGGGCCTGCACGCGCGTTATCAGTTGGACAAGAACACCCAGGTGCGTGCGGCCTGGACCAAATCCGTGGTGCGCCCGACCTTCGGGCAACTGGCCCCGGGTTTTGTCATTGACGATGACGAGGCGACCTTCGGCAACCCGGACCTCAAACCCCTGGAGTCGAGCAACCTGGACCTGGGTATCGAACATTTCATGGGCCGGGCCGGCACTGTTTCGGCTTTCGTGTTCTACAAGGACATCAAGAACTTCGTCTACAACACCGACCTGGCGGGCACGGGCGCCTGGGCCGACTTCTCCGAAGCCCATAGCTTTGCCAATGGTGACAGCGCCAAGCTTTATGGCCTGGAACTGGCCTACTCACAAAAATTCGACTGGCTGCCGGCCCCCTGGAATGGCTTGCTGCTAGGGGCCAACACCACCTTCAGTCGTTCGGACGCCGAGATCGAGGGGTTCGATCAGGCCAGCGGAACACAGCGCAAACGCAGCATCGACCTGCCAAACCAGTCGGACACCGTGGGCAATCTGATGCTGGGCTGGGAGAACGACAAGCTGAGCCTGCGCCTGTCGGCCAACTACAAGTCGGCCTACCTGTATGAACTGGCGTCCATCAGCGACCGCGACCATGACTTGCACGTCGACGCCCAAACCTTTGTCGACTTCAGCGCCCGCTACTCCCTGACCAAGAACCTGCAAGTGAGCCTGGAAGCCCAGAACCTCACCGACGAGTCGTATTTCGTCTACACCGGCCACCGCTCCTTTAACGGTCAGTACGAAGAGTACGGCCCGACTTACAAGCTGGGGTTGACGTTCACCCATTTCTAGATCGCGCCGCCGATCAGCCGGGGCGAGGGGATCAATCCCTTCGCCCAGCAGGTGAACAACCGACCCGTTTGAACCCGGCTTAATGACAAGGATTTTTCCGTTGAACACAGCTTTGTTTTTACCCAAGCAGTACCTGTTGGCAATGCTCATCAGCCTGACAAGCGTTCCAGCCCTGGCGGCTTCCCCAACCCTGAAGCTGCAACCCTGGCCTCAGGCACAGGCTCTCTCGATCAACGCCCTGGGATTTGTGCCCGGCCATTCGACGACCATGCGACTGGCCAGTGCCCGTGAGGGCTTGTTGTTGCTCGATGCCCAAGGCCGCGAACTGTCACGCCTGGAGGGCGCCTTCGAAGGTCTCGACAGCCGAACCCTCGGGGCGAAGGCTCTGGTCGCCAGCCTCGACAGCACTCGCCAGCAAGCACTGTTGGTCAGCCTCGATCCGGATAAGCGCCAGTGGGGAAAACCGCTGTACCTGCCAGCGCGAGATTTCCCGGTGAACGGGCTGTGCCTATACCGCGACGAAGCGAACAACCTGTTTGTATTTCTCGTGGGCGAAGAGGGCAAGGGCGAGCAGTGGCTGGTGGGCAATGGCGAGCGCCTGAGCGCCAGCGCCCAGCGCGTACGCGGCCTGCCACTGCCGCCCGATGCCCAGACCTGTCAGGTGCAGGACAGCGCCAATCAACTGTTCGTCAACGAGGAACAGGTAGGCTGGTGGGCCTATCCGGCATCCTCCGAAGCCGATGCCGTGCGTATACCCGTGGCGATGCGCACACCGTTCGGTGACATCCAGCAAGCGGCGGGTGCCATGGCTGCGTTACCAGGAGGATTGCTGGGCCTGGACCCACAAGCGGGGCAGTTGCATCTGTATCAGCAAGAGGGCAAGGGGTGGACCGCAAAAGCCAGTTTGGCGCTGCCAGGCCTGAACGAGCCGGAAAGCCTGGCGATACGTTCGACCCAAACCGGTCTTGAGCTGCTGCTGCGCGACGATGACAACGGGCGCTTATACCAAGGCCAACTCAATTGGCAGCCCACGGCTGTGTCGCTGCCGCCGGTGCTGCCCACTGTGGCTGCCATTGGCCAGAGTGAACCGGTGGCGCGCCAGGGCGATGCGGCGGATGATCCGGCGATCTGGGTACATCCCACAACGCCTGCCTTGAGCCGGGTGCTGGGGACCAACAAGAAGCAAGGCCTGTTGACGTATGACCTGCAAGGCAAGCTGCTGCAGGAACTGCCGGTGGGCCGCCTCAACAACGTCGATGTGCGTGGCAACTTCAAGCTGGGCACGCAAACCGTCGATCTCGCCGTCGCCAGCAACCGCGATCGCAACAGCCTCAGCCTGTTTCGCATCGACCGCGCCAGCGGTGAGTTGAGCGAGGCCGGCGAGATTGCCACGCCGCTCAAGGAAATCTACGGCATCTGCCTGTTCCAGCCGGTTGAGGGTGAACTGTATGCCTTCGCCAATGGCAAGGACGGGCGCTATTTGCAATACCGCCTCAGCGCCCCGGACGGTGTGGTGAAGGGGGAGTTGGTGCGCCAGTTCAGCGTCGACAGCCAGCCTGAAGGTTGCGTCGCCGATGACCAGCGCCAGCGGCTGTTCCTCGGTGAAGAAGACGTCGGTGTCTGGGCGGTGGATGCCCGGGCCGAGCGGCCGGCGACATTGAACAGCGTGATCAAGGTCGGACCTCAGTTGCATGCCGACGTTGAGGGCATCGCCCTGTACCAAGGCGCTGGCCACGATTACCTGGTGATCTCAAGCCAAGGCAACGACAGCTATCTGCTGCTTGATGCCGAGCCGCCTTATGCCGTGCGCGGCGCATTCCGCGTCGGTTTGAACGGCACTGCCGGCATCGACGGTGCCTCGGAAACCGATGGGCTGGAAGTCACTTCGGCCAACCTTGGCGGGCCTTGGAGCGCCGGCATGCTGGTGGTCCAGGACGGCCGCAAGCGTATGCCCGAGCAAGCGCAGAACTTCAAGTTCGTACCCTGGAGCGAAGTGGCCAAAGCCTTGCGCCTGCCTTGAGCGGTGCTGTCATCAACCGGTCACGAACATTTCATCGAATAGCAGCCAGACAGGAGTTCTACCCATGCAAGCCACTCTGGAACACATGACAATCTGGGGCCTGATCAGTGACGCGAGCCTTTTGGTCAAGGCCGTCATGCTCACGCTGCTGCTGGCCTCGCTGTTGAGCTGGTACCTGATCATCCAGCGCAGTGCCGTGCTGCAACGCAACGAGCGCCAGTTCAAGGGTTTCATGCAGCGTTTTCGCAGCACCAGCGATTTGCCGGCGTTGTTGCGCGAGACTGCCCAGGTGCGCGAAGAAGAGGGCGGCGTGGAGCCGATCTTTCACGCCGGCTTCCAGGCTTTCACCCAGCTCAACGTACCTTCCGGCAGCCCGCAGGTGGTGCTCGAGGGGGTGGAGCGTTCGCTGCAAGTGGCAATCAGCGAACAGGAGGTGCAGTTGGAGAAAGGCTTGCAGTTTCTTGCCACCGTCGGTTCGGTCAGCCCTTACATCGGTTTGTTCGGCACGGTCTGGGGAATCATGAACGCCTTCCTGGGGTTGTCCCAGGTGCAACAGGCCAGCCTCTCCACCGTGGCGCCGGGCATCGCCGAAGCGTTGATCGCCACCGCCATCGGCCTGTTCGCGGCGATTCCCGCTGTGATCGCCTACAACCGGTTTTCCGCCCGCGGCCAGACCTTGCTGACGCGTTACTACGCGTTCGGCAACGAGTTGCAGGCACGCCTGCACCGCAAGCTGCACGGCGCCCCGGTGAACCTGGCCGCGGCTGCTTGAGAGGAGAGGGCAGATGCTAGTCAAGCCGCAACGCAAGCACGGGCCCAAGGCCGAAATGAACGTGGTGCCTTACATCGATGTGATGCTGGTGCTGCTGGTGATCTTCATGGTCACTGCTCCAATGCTGACCCAAGGCGTGAAAGTCGAGCTGCCCAAGGTCGCTAGCCAGGCATTGGCCAACGATAGCCGCCAACAGATCCTGACCCTGTCTGTTAAGGCCGAGGGCGGTTACTACTGGAATCTGGGCGCCGAACTGGACACCCAAAGCCAGACCGACAGCGCCGTGGACCTGGATCAGATGCGCGCCAAGGTGGCCCGGGTTGTCGCCGAGCGCAGCGACACCCAGGTGTATATCCGGGCCGACGACCACGCCGACTACGGTCGTGTCGTGGCCGCCATGGCCGCCTTGCAGCAGGGCGGGGTGAGCAACCTTGGGCTGGTGACCGAGGCACCCCGATGACGGCGATGATCATGCACAGTCCATCCTTGGGTTTGTCCCCGTTGTCCGGCCGTAGTTTTTGGAGGAACAGTCTGGCGGCGGGGCTCGCCGTGGCCTTGCACGCGGCTGTCGCCGCATTGCTGGTGCTGGGCTGGACCGCGGAGAAACCGGCTGTCGAGGCGCCTCGGGTACTGCGCACGCAACTGGTGATGTTGTCTCCGGCGCCGGTGCCCGAAGCGTCCGCGCCGGCCCCCGTGGCAGAGGTCGCACCACAACCGGTCGAAGCCGCGCCGGCTCCGGTGGAAGCGCCACGCCCGCCACCGAGTAAACCGGTGGTTGAGCCAAGGCTTCAGGCCCAGAAACTGGAGCAGGCAACCCTGGCGCGCAAACGGATCGAGGAGCAAAAGCGCGAGCAGCAGGCCCAGCAGCAACGCGAGCGCCAGGAGAACCAGCGACGCCAGCAGGAAGCCGAGCAGCAGGTCGCCGAACAACAGCGCCAGGCGGCTCAACAGGCCCAGGCGCTTGCCCGGCAACGCCAAGCCGAACAGGCGCGCCTGGCCGCCGCCGACAGCCGCCACTATCAACCCCTGAGCAAAGAGGCCCCGGATTATCCGCAGCGGGCTTTGGACAAAGGGCTGCAAGGCGACTGCACGGTGGAGTACAGCGTCAAGCCGGACGGGCGCATCGATAACCCCAAGGTGCTGGACGGCTGCCACCCGATGTTTATCCGTCCCTCGCTGACCGCCGCCAGGACCTTCCGTTATCAGCCGCGAATCGTCGACGGCCAGGCCGTGACGGTGCCGGCGGTGCGCAATACTTTTCACTACCGGATCGAATAGAACCCGAGCCATTGCGGCCCGGCGCAATAGGACTAAACCGCGTCGACGGCTGGCCGGTGCTGGCGCAACAGTTCGATCTGACGTGATGGAACCAGCTCGCGCAACGCCTTATAGAGCGCCCGTGTTTCCAGCAGGTTCCAGATGCGCAGCATGGTTTCCAGCGCATCCAGGGGTTTGCTGATGAAGTCCCTGGCGCCCAGAGCCAGGGCGCGCAGGCGGGTGTCGCGGGTGGCGTCGGCAGTCAGCACCAGGATCGGCAGGTAGTCGTTTGCCGGGATGCGCCGGTTGAGTTGCTCCAGCACGGCAAAGCCATCGAATGCCGGCATGTGCAGGTCCAGGATCACCAGGTCAGGCTCAAAACTGTTGAACAGGTCGAGGGTGCGCAAAGGCTCGGTGCTGCTCAATACGTTGTGCAGCCCTTCGCGAGCCAGCAACTGCTCCATCAGGTCCAGGTTGGGGCGCTGATCGTCAATGATCAGGATGCGCAAATCGCGATTCATGCGGGCTCCGGTAAATAGCGTTCAAGGTGGCCCAGAAAGGCCTGGATATGAATGGGCTTGGTCAGGATCGCTGTGGCTCCGGCGTCGTGCAGGGCACGGTGGGTCAGGTCACTGGCATCGGCGGTGATCATCAGTACCGGTGTGGCCGCCGTCGCCGCCGATTGACGCAAGCGGCGCAGCACCTCCAGGCCTGTCAGGTCCGGCAGGGTGACGTCCAGCAGGATCAACTGCGGGGCGTGCTGGCGAGCCAGGTCCAGACCCAACTGGCCTTGCATGCTCGACAGCAGTTGAATACCCGGACGACGCTGCATCAGGGTCTCGATCAGTGCCAGGCTCGACAGGTTGTCTTCGATGCACAATATCTTGCCGTGATATTCGACTGACGGACACGGTACTTTCAGCGTGACGATGGGGGGCAAGCGGGCGTGTTCCACCCGGGCACCGGGCAATTGCAGGGTAAAACAACAACCTTGCCCCGGCTCGCTGTGGACCTGAAGGCTGCCTTGCATCATTTCCAGCAGGCTCTTGCTCAAGGCCAGCCCAAGACCGGTGCCCTCGACCTGTGGATCGGCGCCCAGGCGCTCGAACGGCTTGAACAACCGGTCAAGCTGCTCGGGGGCAATGCCATGCCCGGTGTCGCTGACAGCAATGCTGACTCGCGGCCCCTGGGCCATCACTTCAATGCGTACTTCACCGCCGGGCCGGTTGTACTTGATGGCGTTGGACAACAGGTTGAGCAGCACCTGCACCAGGCGTTGACGGTCGGCCAGCACACCGATGCTGTCGGGTAGTGGCGCCAGCTCGGCCAACTGAATCCCGGCGTCGGCCGCCATGGGGGAAACCAGCGTCAGGGCTTCGTGCAACACCGTCGTCAAGGCAATCGGCTCAATGTTGAGCGGCAGACGACCGGCCTCGATCCGGGCAATGTCCAGCACCTCGTTGATCAATGCCAGCAGGTGCTGGCCGGCGCGCAGGATGTGACTGACCTGTGGGCGCTGGCCGGAGCTGGAGTCCATGTCCAGCAGTTGTGCGAAGCCGAGTATGGCGTTCAGTGGTGTGCGCAGTTCGTGGCTCATGCGCGAAAGAAATTCGCTCTTGGCCCGGCTGGCGCTTTCGGCTTCTTCACGGGCGGTGCGCAGGGCGATCTCGGCGGCGCGGCGGTCAGTGATGTCGCGGGTGATCTTGGAAAACCCGCGCAGGGTGCCGGTACTGTCGTACTGGGCAGTGATGACCACACTGGCCCAGAAGCGGCTGCCGTCCTTGCGACAGCGCCAGCCTTCTTCCATGTAGTGACCGTCACGTGCGGCTTCGTGCAGCGCCATGTCCGGGTGCGCCGGGCATTCCTCGGTCAGATAGAACAACGAAAAATGCCGGCCGAGGATTTCCTGTTCGCTGTAACCCTTGATCCGTTCGGCGCCGGCGTTCCAGGTAATGACATGGCCTTGGGCGTCCAGCGCAAAGATTCCGTAGTCCTTCACCCCATCGATGATCAGTCGCAAACGTTCTTCGTTATCGCGCAGAGCCCGCTCGCGTTCGGCAAGCAACTGTCCGGCCTCTACCAGACGGGTGCCCAACTGGCCGATTTCGTCCTGCTCCGGCGGTTGCGGCAACAACGGTTGACCCAAGGCCAGGCGCTGAGCGTTGCCCTGCACCTGTTGCACGCGGGCGACAATGCCCTTGGACAGGAACAGCACCGCCACGATGGCGCCAAGCAGCCCGCACAGCGCCGCCAGCAGCGTGGCGAACAACAAGCGCATGCGCGTGGCCGAAGCGGCGGCGCTGCGGTCGGCGAGCAGGGCGTCCTCACGTATACGCATGGCGTTGATCTGTTCGCGCAGCACGTCCAGGACTTGTTTGTTTTCGATCAGAATCGTGGTGATGGCCGCTGTGTCATCGGCCTTGCCGTTGCGCAAGGCATCCAGCCCATCGAGTTTTTCTGCGATCAGTGGGGTGATGGTCTTGAGGCGCTCGCGCATCCTGGCGTCGCGGATGTTGTGGTCCAACCGCTGCAACGCGGCCTTGATCAGCGGCGTGGCCTGTTCGTAGCTAGGCAGGAAGTCTTCGCGCCGGGTCAGCAGATAACCGCGCACGCTGGCCGCAGCTTCGGCCAGCAGGGTATGCACCGTCTGGATATCGCCCTGGACCAGCAGCACCCGGCGCACGTCTTCTTCGGCCCGGGCAGTCTGGCGTTCGGTGATGTAGATCAGCACCAGCGACAGCAGCAGAACCACCAGCGGCAGGGAAATGACCACCAATGCTTTGCCCCGCAATGGCAGGTTGGCCCAGCGGCGGGCGGCGAGGAATCTCATGGCCATTGCCCGCTGGGTTGTGCCACCAACCCCAGGGCAACACCGCGCACGGCGGCCTGCGTTCGGTCGGCGGCCCCCAACTTGCCGATGACTCGCTCCACGTGGGCCTTGGCGGTGCCGGGGGCGATGCCGAGCTTTTCGCCGATTTCACGGTTGCTGAAGCCGCCAGCCACCAGCCCCAGCACCTGGCGCTCGCGGGCTGTCAGGGCCTGGACCTGGGTGGCGCCACTGGCACCGCGCTCGGCCATGCGCCGCAGCAGGCGCGCACTGACGGAACTGTTCAGGGCCTCTTCGCCCTGGGCGACTCGCGTGAGGGCGTCCAGCACTTCACCGCGGCTGGCATCCTTGAGCAGATAACCGACCGCGCCCGCGCCGATGGCGGCTTCAAGGTGATCAGGGCTGTCGTCCATGGTGAAGATCACCACTTTGATCCCCGGCTGGCGTTGCTGCAGGATACGCGCCGCACCCAGGCCGTTGAGCACCGGCATGCGAATGTCGAGAATGGCGATGTCCGGTTGCAGCCGCTCGCACAGATCGAGGGCTTCCTGGCCGTTGCTGGCCTGACCGACGACTTCGAACCCCGGGCTGCCGGCCAGCATGCTGATAAAACCGGTGCGGGTCACTTCGTGATCATCGGCCAAAAGCAGACGTAAAGGGGACGTCATGAGTGCGTTCCGTGGGTGGGTAGTGGAACGCTGGCCAGCAAACGGGTGCCGCTATCGGGCTGACTGAAACAGCTCAAATGGCCGCCCAGCAGACTGGCACGTTCCTGCATGGCCGCGAGACCCAGATGGCAGGTGCCATTGGTCTCAATGGGTTGTTCCAGAGCAAAGCCCCGGCCATTGTCTTCGACCCGCAGCGAGGCCCGGTCGTCGCTCACCACCAGTTCCAGGCGCACATGGCTGGCCCGGGCGTGCTTGAGAATGTTGTTGATGCCTTCCTGGGCAATGCGGAACAGGGCGATTTCGGCGTTGCCCGGCAGGCGAGCGGCGCTGTGCTCGGCCCAGTCCACCGACAGGCCTGCATCCCGCAGGCGGTCGGCTTCCTTGTCGACGGCTTTGTACAGGCCGAAGTCATCCAGCGCATGGGGACGCAGGCCGCCGATCAACTGTCGGCCTTCGCCGACACAGCCCCGGGCGAGATCGAGGATGGCCTGCAAGTCGTTCGCCAGATCCGACGGGAGAGGCGGGCAGCGACCGGCGAACCCCTGCAGGCGCTGATGCAGGCCGGCCAGGTTCTGTGCCAGGCCATCATGCAGGTCGTAGGCCACGCGCTTGCGTTCGTCTTCCTGGGCACTGAACAGTCGATGGACCAGTTCAGACATGGTGCGTTCGCGGGCCTGCAACGCTTCGAGCAGGCGACTGTTTTCCAGATGGGCAGCCAGCAAGGTCGCCAGCAATTGCAGCGACTCAATATCCTCATTGTCCGGCGTGCCCAGGGTCACGCCGTTGCCCAGCAATAAAGCCCCGAACACCACACCGTCGGAGCCACGCAACGGAACGCGCAAGACCTGGGGCAGGGCGCTGCCAGGGTACTCCAGCCATTGTGGCTCGGCTGACGGCGACTGAGCCAGGTTGGCAAGCAGGTCGAGCCGTTCGTGGCTGCCATGGCTGGCGATGGTGCGAAAAGTGCTGTCCGCCGCCCACTCCAGCAGCAGGCCATGGTCCATGGCCATGAATGCGCACGCCCGTTGCACTGCGCGCTGGCGCATCTGCGACAGGGGCAATTGCGTCAGTTCATGGCCGGTGCCCAACAGCAGACGCAGGCGTGCGGCACGACTTTGCGACTGGCGATATTGAGTTCGGATGGCCAGGGCACTGCCAGGGTCATGGGGTGGGCTTTGCATGATAGGGCTCCAGCGTGGATGGGACCGGGCAGCGTGGCGGTATTAGAGCGCGTCATCAGCACCGGGCCTATCTGCCAAACGGCATAGGCGATCGGCACCGGTTGGCCGATGGCGAAGGCCGCCAGGCTCGGCAAAGTCGGTTCATTGAAACCCACAGGAACGTTACGATGAAACTGAAAACCTTCGCCACTGCCGCTTTTTTCATGTTGACCACTCCCTTGGCCCTGGCACTTGAAACAACGCCATACGTTTACCGCACCGTAGCCGAGCAGCCGCAGAATCAGAATGACCGTGAAATCGCCGCATTGTTCGACCGCTGGAACGCAGCCCTCAAAACCGGCAGCGCTGCTGCGGTAACCAGCCTGTATGCGCCGGATGCGATATTGCAGCCCACCGTTTCCAACCAGGTGCGCAACACTGCGGCACTGATTCAGGATTACTTTGAACACTTCCTGACCGGCAAGCCGGTGGGGCAGATCAACTACCGGGAAATCCGTCACCTGGGACCTGACGCGGCGATGGACAGTGGTGTCTACACCTTTGCCCTGACCAACGCCGACGGCTCCAAACGCGAGGTTCAGGCGCGCTACACCTTCATCTATGAACGCATTGACGGTCAATGGAAGATCCTTAACCACCATTCCTCGGCCATGCCGCAAGTCCAGAAGCAATTGCATGCCAGTCACTGAGGTCTCTTGAACAAGTGAATTCGCCCCCCCGGCAGCGCGGGGGCGAACCATCAGGTCGGGTAACCCTCCGTCGTGCATTTAACAGAGCGGTCGATAAAGAAGTTGGATTCGCGGGGAAACATTAATTAGAATCACTCTCATTTAATGTATCCCTTGCACAAGGCTCCTTCACATGTCTGATGCAGCTACGCCAACGGAGCGTTCTTTGCACGCGCTGTACCGAGACCATGGTGGCTGGCTGGAAGGCTGGTTGAGACGGCGCATGGGCAATGCCTGGGATGCCGCGGACCTGCGTCAGGATACCTTCCTGCGGGTGCTGTCCAGCGCTCAGCCATTGGCCGAACTGCACGAACCACGCGCTTATCTGCTGACGGTCGGCAAGCGCCTGCTGAGCAATTTCTACACGCGCCGCAACCTGGAACAGGCCTATCTTGATGCCTTGGCGAGCCTGCCCGAAGCGTGTGTGCCGTCCCCGGAGCAGCGTTGGCTGCTACTGGAAACGCTGCAAGCCCTGGATGAGTTGCTCGATGGCCTGCCACCGCTGGTGAGGCGGGCTTTTTTGTGGAGCCAGCTCGACGGCCTGGGCTACCGTGAAATCGCCGAACGCATGCAGGTGTCCGAGCGCACCATCAAGCGCTACATGGCCCAGGCTTATGAGCATTGTCTGTTGGTGGACTTTTGATGCGCCAGGCCCCTTCACCGGAAGCTCGCGAAGTCGCCAGAGCGGCGGCTCGCTGGCTGGCCATGATGGAGTTTGACGGGGATGACTTCGATTGCGCCGCGTTGCAACGCTGGCGCGACAGCAGTGCCCACCACGAGGCCGCCTGGCAAAAAGCCCAGCGATTGCGCCAGCGTTTCGCCGGAGTACCGCCATCGTTGGGGATGGCGACGCTGGATCGTCCGGCATTGTCCCGCCGTGTTGTGCTCAAGCGCGCGTTAGGCGTCGCTGCGTTGGTGCCCGCTGCCTGGTGGCTGGGACGCGAGTTGCCGCTGGAGGCCTGGCGCGCCGACCTGCACACGGCCACCGGTGAACAGCGGCGCTGGTCGCTGGCCGACGGTAGCGCCTTGCAGTTGAACACCGACAGCGCCCTGGACCTGGACCTCAAGGCCCGACGCCTGGTGCTGGTGCAAGGGGAGATAGCTCTCAACGTCAAGGGGGGCACGCCGTTGGCCATCCAGGCGCCGTTCGGCCTGATCTCCGTCAGCCGAAGCGAGGTCTGCGTACGCTTGAGCGAGCACAGTTGCCGGGTGTCAGTAATCAGTGGGTCGGTGCAACTGCAGCCGCTGCGCGGCCCAATGCTGACGCTGAAGGAGGGCGAACAAGTCAACCTCCAGACCTCAGGCGCCGGGCCGGTGGGGGCCTTCGACGCGGCGCAGTTGGGCTGGCGTGACGGGGTCCTTGTGGCGCAGAACCAGCCGCTGGGGGATTTTCTCCGTGAACTGGGCCGTTATCGTCCAGGTGTGTTGCGGTGGGACCAAGCCCTGGAACCCCTTCGGGTGACCGGCAGCTTCCGTCTGGAAAACACCGATCGAATCCTCGCGTTGCTCTCGGCCAGCCTGCCGGTGCACGTGCAAATGCGCACCCGATATTGGGTCACATTGACGCTTCGTAAAAAAATCGCCTGACGCCTGTCCCCTTTTTTTGTCCCGCTTGTCATTCAAGGCAACTGAACAAAAATGAGAGCTCCTTCCAATGTCCGCAGTAGTACCTTTGCGTCTTCGCCCGGCCCTTGCCGGCTGGCGTCCGCTGTTGAACCTGAGTCTCTTGCTAAGCCTGAGCGCCAGTCCATTGTTCATGTCCTCCAGCCAGGCCGAAGAAGCTGCCCGACGCAGCTATCAGGTGCCCGCTGGCAGCCTCAGCGCAGCGCTCACCCGGTTCGCCGGGCTGGCGGGTGTCAACCTGTCGGTCGACCCGGCCCTGGTAAGCGGGCGTAACAGCGCCGGGCTCGCGGGCGAGTATGCCGTGGAGGAGGGCTTTGCCCGACTGCTGCAGGGCTCCGGTCTGCAACTGCAACCGGTGGGCGAGCAGGCTTACATCCTGACCCCGGCCCCGGAAGACAGCAGCTTGCAACTGGCTCCCACCTCGATCATGGGGGCCACGAGCCTGGCCCAGGGCGAGCCCTATGCCGGCGGTCAGGTCGCGCGTCGTGGTTCGCAAGGCTTGCTGGGGTCGCGGGACTTCATGGAAACCCCGTTCAGCATGACCACCTATACCAGCGAAGTGGTCAAGAACCAGCAGGCGCGTACCCTGGGCGACCTGATCGCCAGCGATCCCTCGGTTCGCGCCACCAATCCGGCGGGCGGGCGTTTTGAGCAGTTCACCATTCGCGGTTTCAGCCTGTTCAACAGTGATGTCGCCTACAACGGCCTCTACGGCATCCTGCCGACCTATTCGATCGACATGGAGATGGCCGACCGCGTTGACATCATCAAGGGCCCGACCCAGCTCATCAACGGCGTCTCGCCACGTGGCAGCGTGGGTGGCGGGATCAACGTGGTGCCCAAGCGCGCCACCGACAAGCCCATCACTTCGTTTACGGGCAGCTACGCCTCCAACAACCAGCTCGGCGGCGCCGTGGATGTCGCTCGGCGTTTTGGTGAAGACAACAAGTTCGGCGTTCGTTTCAACGGCGTGAAGCAGTCCGGCGATACCGAGTGGGATCACCAGAGTGTCGACCGCGACATGGCGGTGCTGGGCCTGGATTTTCGTGGCGAACGTCTGCGCCTCTCGACGGACATCGGGCGCACCGAACGCGATACCGACGCGCCACAGGAGCGCGTACTGGTAGGTGCCAACGCACAGGTCCCGCATGCCAGCGACGTGCGTCGCAACTACGCCCAGCGCTGGAGCAAGGCGCGTACCCAGGACACCTTCGGCACGGTGAACGCGCAATACGATGTCAACGATTCCGTGATGCTGTACGGCGGTGCAGGGGCGCGCAAAAGTAATCATGACTTCCTGCGGCATAACGTTTCGGTCAGCAACGACGCTGGCGATTTCAGCGTCCAGCCCCGCGACTTTACCCGGGATGAAAATGTCCGCACGGCCACGGCCGGGGTGCGCAACTGGCTCCATACCGGCCCGGTGAGCCATGAGATCAACCTGGCCGCCAGCTATTTCTACATGGACTTCACCAATGGCGGCGCTCGTTATGCTTCGTCCCCAAGCAACCTGTATGACCCGGTGCAAACGCCGAATCCGAGCGACCCCACGCGCCAGGACAACAAGGTCTATACCGAAAACCGCTCCACTGGCGTGGCGTTGTCCGACACCCTGGGTTTTTTCGATGATCGGTTGCTGCTGACCCTCGGCACCCGCTGGCAGCGGATCAAGGTTGACGACTGGACGAATAACGTCAAAGGCGCCACCGCGTACGATGAGGAAAAGATGTCGCCGTCGGGCGGGATCCTGTTCAAGGCAACCGATAAGCTGTCGCTGTATGCCAACTACATGGAAGGCTTGAGCCAGGGCAAGATCGCGCCGTCGACCTCGATAAACGAGGACGAAATATTCCCGCCGTTCATCAGCCGTCAGGTCGAGGTCGGTGCCAAATATGACGCCGGTGCGCTTGCCGTCACCGCTGCCGTGTTCCGGATCAAGCAACCGGCCTACGCCACCGACGCCACCACCCGCGTCTTCGGCCCCAACGGCAAACGTGAAAACACCGGTGTTGAAGTGAGTGTGTTCGGTGAGCCGCTCAAAGGTTTGCGTTTGCTCGGCGGTGTCATGTACATCGACAGCGAGTTGACTGACACCACCGATGGCACCTTTGATGGCAATCGGGCGCCTGCCACGCCCAAATACAACGTCAACCTGGGGGCCGAGTGGGATGTGCCGACTGTACAGGGCCTGACCTTGACCAGCCGCGCCATTCACTCCAGTTCGCAGTACCTGGACCAGTCCAACACCAAGGAAATCGATTCGTGGGAGCGTTTCGACGTGGGCGCGCGCTACGCGTTCAAGGTCGATCAGAAGAACATCACGCTGCGTGCCAATATCGAGAACGTCGCGGACAAGCGTTACTGGAGTTCGGCCGGGGCCTCGGATGACAGTGAGGCGGGCTTGACGTTGGCGACGCCACGCACCTATCTCCTGTCGGCCACTGTGGACTTCTAAACCGATGTGCAGCTCCAGGGAGGGAGCTGTTTTTCAGGCGTCGCGGAACAGGTCGTGGGCATCGAGCAGTCGCCAGGCGATTTCAGGACGTTTTTCCAACCCGCGCCGGATGGCAGTGGGGATCGACTGGCGAATCTTGCGGCACAGGCCAGGTTGCGCCTGGAACTCGATGGCGATGCCACGCATGGTGCGTACTTCGTTGGAGCCGGGTTCGACGCTCAGGCGGATTCCGAGGTTTTCGTACATACGTTGCTGCAACCGTTGGAGTTCGTCCAGGCTCTGGATATTTTCCAGCCGTTCGAGCAGGCGTTTTTCTTCCTGGCGGTTGAAGCAAAGGATGCGCAGGTCACTGCCTGGGGTTTGCAGCAACGCATCACGCCCGCAGTCACAGACACCAGGCGGGCAGGGGGGACGGATCGGAATTGACGCGGTCATGGGCTCCACAGGTCAGCAACACTCAAACCGCCACTGAGTATATCGGCGGTCCAGGCAATGTGATGCCTGGCGGCATGTCGGTCAACCCTGCTGAGTGGCCGCTTGTCTAGCGCCGTTGTGAGCGGGCGCTGGGCCGAGCCCGCAGCACCCATGTGGGAGCGGGCTTGCTCGCGATAGCGCTGGGCCAGCTTGCATCCATGCTGAATGTGCCGCCGTCATCGCGGGCAAGCCTTGCTCCCA
>NZ_JAKNQY010000028.1 GCF_024494355.1 Pseudomonas sp. Q11
GATGGCGGAGTGTCAGACAACATTGTTGTCACTGATACACCGCCATCGCGAGCAGGCTCGCTCCCACAGTGGGTATTGCGTAAGGACTCAGTCAGCCAAACGCCAGGTCGTCCCGCCCTTGCCGTCTTCCAGCACCACGCCCATGGCGGTGAGCTGGTCGCGGATGCGGTCGGATTCGGCCCAGTCCTTATTGGCCCGAGCAGTCAAGCGCGCCTGGATCAATGCGTCGACCTCGGCGGCGTCCACACGACCTTCGGCACCGGCCTGAAGGAAATCGTCCGCCTCAAGCTGCAACACACCCAGTACGTCGGCCAGTTCTTTCAGACGCGCTGCCAGGCCCGCCGCCGCGTTGAGATCGCTCTCACGCAGGCGATTGATCTCGCGCACCATCTCGAACAGCACCGCGCAGGCTTCCGGCGTGCCGAAGTCGTCGTTCATCACGTCGGTGAAACGCGCGACAAAGGCTTCGCCACCGGCGGCCGGCACCTTCGGCAGGCCCTTCAACGCATGATAGAACCGCTCCAGGGCGCCTTTGGCGTCCTTGAGGTTGTCTTCCGAGTAGTTGATGGCGCTGCGATAGTGACTGGACACCAGCAGGTAACGCACGACTTCCGGATGGTACTTGTCGAGCACGTCGCGGATGGTGAAGAAGTTGTTCAAGGACTTGGACATCTTCTCGCCATTGATCCGAATCATGCCGCAATGCATCCACGCATTGGCGTAGGTCTTGCCGGTGGCCGCTTCGCTTTGGGCGATTTCGTTTTCGTGGTGCGGGAATTCCAGGTCGCTGCCGCCGCCATGAATGTCGAAGGTCTCGCCCAGGCAGCAGGTGGACATCACCGAGCATTCGATGTGCCAGCCCGGACGTCCGGCGCCCCACGGCGACTCCCAGCTCGGTTCGCCCGGCTTGGCGGCTTTCCACAGGACGAAGTCCAGCGGGTCCTGCTTCGACTCATCGACTTCGATGCGCGCGCCGATCCGCAAGTCTTCGATTTTCTTGCGCGACAGTTTGCCGTAGCCCATGAACTTGGCGACGCGGTAGTACACGTCGCCGTTGCCCGGTGCGTAGGCATAGCCCTTGTCGATCAAGGTCTGGATCATCGCCAGCATGCCTGGGATGTGGTCCGTGGCACGCGGTTCCAGGTCCGGCTTGAGGATATTGAGGCGCGCCTCGTCCTCGTGCATGGCCTTGATCATGCGTTCGGTCAGCGCATCGTAAGGCTCACCGTTTTCCCGGGCACGGTTGATGATCTTGTCTTCGATGTCGGTGATGTTGCGCACGTAGGTCAGGTCATAACCGCTGAAACGCAGCCAACGGGTCACCAGGTCGAAAGCGACCATGCTGCGACCATGGCCGATGTGGCAGTAGTCGTACACGGTCATCCCGCAGACGTACATGCGGACCTTGTTACCGTCCAGCGGCTTGAAGACTTCTTTGCTCTTGGTGAGCGTGTTGTAGATCGTAAGCACAGGGTTTCCCTTAAGACTTGATCACTGACCCCAGGAGTCGCGCAAGGTCACGGTACGGTTGAATACCGGACGACCAGGTTTCGAGTCCTTGATATCCGCGCAGAAGTAACCTTCGCGCTCGAACTGGAAACGGTCTTCCGGCTGTGCGTTGCCCAGCGAAGGCTCGGCACGACAACCAGTGAGTACTTGCAGGGAGTCAGGGTTGATGTTGTCCAGGAAGCTGGCGCTGTCCTCGGCCTTTTCAGGGTTCGGCGAACGGAACAGGCGATCGTACAAGCGCACTTCGCACTCGACGCTGGCGGCGGCCGGCACCCAGTGGACCACGCCCTTGACCTTGCGACCCTCCGGGTTCTTGCCCAGGGTCTCGGGATCGTACGAGCAATGCAGTTCGACGATATTGCCATCGGCGTCCTTGATCGCTTCGTCGGCGCGGATCACGTAGCTGCCGCGCAGGCGCACTTCACCGGCCGGCTCCAGGCGCTTGTAGCCTTTTGGCGGCTCTTCCATGAAATCTTCACGGTCAATGTAGATTTCCCGGGCGAACGGCAGGACGCGCACGCCCATGTCTTCCTTCGGGTGGCAAGGCAACTCGAGGTTCTCGACTTTGTCTTGCGGGTAATTGGTGATCACCACTTTCAACGGACGCAATACGCACATGGCGCGCGGGGCGCTGTGGTCGAGGTCGTCGCGGATGGCGAACTCGAGCATGCCGAAATCCACCACGCCGTCGGAACGGTTGGTGCCGACCATCTCGCAGAAGCTGCGGATCGACTTTGGCGTGTAGCCACGACGACGGAAACCCGACAGCGTCGACATGCGCGGGTCATCCCAGCCGTTGACGTGCTTTTCGTCCACCAGTTGCTTGAGCTTGCGCTTGCTGGTGATGGTGTAGTTCAGGTTCAGGCG
The DNA here is from genome assembly GCF_024494355.1 of Pseudomonas sp. Q11. Taxonomy (GTDB): domain Bacteria; phylum Pseudomonadota; class Gammaproteobacteria; order Pseudomonadales; family Pseudomonadaceae; genus Aquipseudomonas; species Aquipseudomonas hefeiensis. The sequence goes on from NZ_JAKNQY010000028.1 coordinate 2,377, forward strand.
GCTGAATTCGTACTGGCGCGGCTGAGCCGGCACCGGCAAGTGCTCCAGGAACCACTCGTACAAAGGACGGTGGCTTTCGAACTCCAGGGTGCAGATCGAGTGAGTGATGCCTTCGATGGCGTCCGACTGACCGTGGGTGAAGTCATAGTTGGGGTAGATGCACCATTTGTCGCCGGTCTGGTGGTGATGGGCATGACGGATGCGGTACATGATCGGGTCGCGCAGGTTCATGTTCGGCGAGGCCATGTCGATCTTCGCGCGCAGCACCCGCGCGCCGTCCGGGAATTCGCCAGCGCGCATGCGGGCGAACAGGTCCAGGTTCTCCTCCACGCTGCGATCACGGAACGGGCTGTCCTTGCCCGGCTCGGTCAGGCTGCCACGGTACTCCTTGGCCTGCTCGGGGGTCAGGTCGCACACGTAGGCCTTGCCGGCCTTGATCAGCTCCACCGCCCAGTCGTGCAACTGGTCGAAATACTGCGAGGCATAGCGCACCTCGCCGGACCATTCAAAACCCAGCCATTTAACGTCACTTTCGATCGCGTCGATGTATTCCTGGTCTTCCTTGGCCGGGTTGGTGTCGTCGAAACGCAGGTGCGTGACACCGCCAAACTCCTGGGCCAGGCCGAAGTTCACGCAAATCGACTTGGCGTGACCGATGTGCAGGTAGCCATTGGGCTCCGGCGGAAAGCGGGTGACAATCTGTGTGTGCTTACCCGAATCCAGGTCCGCCTGGATGATCGGGCGCAGGAAATTGACCGGCACGGCCGGGCCGGTCTTGGAATTCGAGGTAGGGTCGACAGTGGGCTTGCTCATAGGATCCTTGAACGTACAAGTGCGCGGCCGGGTGCGGCCTGATAAATCAAAGCCCGTATCATAGCCGATGCTGTCAAGCCCCTGACAGGCCAGGGCGGCAAACGATTGAATTTAATCGACCGACAGATGAAAAACCGCCTCGAAAAAACCGCTCGGCGCGCTAAACTGCCCAGCCTGGCCGATTACAGCCAGACCGGTTGCGGGCCACAAAGCCCCGAAACCCACGAATTCCTTGAATAGAGTAGCGATCATGACTCAAGTCAAACTGACCACCAACCACGGCGACATCGTCCTGCAACTGAACGCCGAGAAGGCACCGATCACCGTTGCCAACTTCGTTGAATACGTCAAGGCCGGCCACTACGAAAACACCGTTTTCCACCGTGTCATCGGTAACTTCATGATCCAGGGCGGCGGTTTCGAGCCCGGCATGAAAGAAAAGAAAGACAAGCGCCCGAGCATCCAGAACGAAGCCGACAACGGTCTGGCGAACGAGAAGTACAGCGTCGCCATGGCCCGTACCATGGAGCCGCATTCGGCTTCCGCGCAGTTCTTCATCAACGTGGCCGACAACAGCTTCCTGAACCACAGCGGCAAGACCACCCAGGGCTGGGGTTATGCGGTATTCGGCAAAGTGGTTGAAGGCACCGACGTGGTCGACAAGATCAAAGGCGTTTCCACCACGTCCAAGGCCGGCCACCAGGACGTGCCAGCAGAAGACGTGATCATCGAGAAAGCCGAGATCATTGAGTGATACTGCTGATTTCAGATTTGCATCTGGAAGAGGAGCGCCCGGACATTACCCGGGCGTTTCTGGATTTGATCGCCACACGCGCCCGCTCGGCGCAAGCGTTGTACATTCTGGGCGATTTTTTTGAAGCCTGGATCGGCGACGATGCCATGACGCCGTTCCAGCGTTCCATTTGCCAGGCCCTGCGCGAATTGAGCGACAGCGGCACGGCCATTTTCCTGATGCACGGCAATCGCGACTTCATGCTGGGGCAGGCCTTCTGCAAAGCGGCCGGCTGCACCCTGCTCAAGGACCCCAGTGTCGTGCAGTTCAACGGCGAACCGGTGCTGCTGATGCACGGCGACAGTCTTTGCACCCGCGACGAAGGTTATATGAAATTGCGGCGCTGGCTGCGCAACCCGGTCACGCTGTTCATCCTGCGCAACCTGCCATTGGCCAGCCGCCGGAAACTGGCGCGCAAACTGCGCAGCGAAAGCCGCACACAGACACGGATGAAAGCCAACGACATCGTCGACGTCACGCCGGAGGAAATTCCGCGGATCATGCAGGAATATGGCGTGAAGACCTTGATCCACGGCCACACCCATCGCCCGGCCATCCACAAACTGCAACTAGGCGAACATGCCGCCCGGCGGATCGTCCTGGGCGATTGGGACAAACAGGGCTGGGCATTGCAGGTGGATGAACAGGGGTTTGCGCTGGCGCCGTTTGGTTTTGGCAATGCGCAGTTGGCGTTGCCAAGCAACTGAAGAACGCAGATACCCCTTGTGGGAGCGAGCCTGTGGGACAGAGCCTGTGGGAGCAAAGCTTGCTCGCGATGCAGGCGACACGGTTCCACTGCAAGACCGTGTCATCGTTCATCGCGAGCAAGCTTTGCTCCCACAGGCTCTCTCCCATAGGGATGTATTGGATTCAATGACCGCTGGCAGCAGGCCCCGCCTTCGCCGCAAACGGTGGCTTGGCCAGCCACACCAGCACGATCAACCCCATGAACGCCCAGCCCAGCAGCGTGAAGTAGTCCACGGTGGAGAGCATGTACGCCTGGCTGGTGAGGATTTGGTCGAGCTGGGCATAAGCCGGTGTGCCCGCGCCACCGAGCTGGTGAAGCGCCTCGCGGGTGGCCGGCTCATAGGTGCTGATGCTTTCACTCAGGTAGGCATGGTGCTGGTCGGCCCGGCGTATCCAGATCCAGGTAGTCAGGGACGCGGCGAAGCTGCCGCCCAGGGTGCGCAGGAACGTCGCAAGCCCGGCGCCGTCGGCGATCTGGTGTGGCGGCAGGTCCGACATCAGGATGCTCAAGGTCGGCATGAAGAACAGCGCCACGCCGATACCCATGAACAATTGCACCAGGGCGATGTGCTGGAAATCCACTTCGTTGGTGAACCCGGCGCGCATGAAGCAGCTCAGGCCGATGGCCAGAAACGCCAGCCCGGCCAGCAGGCGCAGGTCGAACTTGTGGGCGTATTTGCCGACGAAGGGCGACATCAAAACCGGCAGGATGCCAATAGGCGCCACCGCCAGCCCGGCCCAGGTGGCGGTGTAGCCCATCTGGGTCTGCAACCACTGCGGCAAGATCAGGTTGATGCCGAAGAATCCGGCGTAGCCCCCCACCAGCACAATGGTGCCGATGCGAAAGTTGCGATAGGCGAACAGCCGCAGATTGACCACCGGATGGCGGTCGGTCATTTCCCAGATCACGAACACCGCCAGGGCAATGACCGAGATGACCGCACCGATAATGATGAAGTTCGACTCGAACCAGTCGAGGTCGTTGCCCTTGTCGAGAATCACCTGGAGCGCACCGACCCCGATGATCAGCGTGATCAACCCCACGTAATCCATTGGCTGGTGGCTGGTGACCACCGGCCGCGCCTTCAACTGCTGACGCACCACCATCACCGCGAAGATCCCGATGGGCACGTTGATGAAGAAGATCCAGGGCCAGCTGTAGCTGTCGGTGATCCAGCCGCCGAGGATCGGCCCGGCAATCGGCGCGACCACCGTGACCATCGCCAGTAACGCCAGGGCCATGCCGCGCCTGGCCGGCGGATACACGGCGATCAGCAAGGTCTGGGTCATCGGGTACAAAGGCCCGGCCACCAGCCCCTGAAGGACACGAAAGCCGATCAGCTCCGGCATCGACGTGGAGATACCGCACAGAAACGAGGCGAGCACGAACAGCATCGTCGCCCACAAAAACAGCTTCACCTCACCAAAGCGGCGGCTCAGCCAACCGGTCAGCGGCAAGGCGATGGCGTTGCTCACCGCGAACGAGGTGATCACCCAGGTGCCCTGCTCCGAACTGACACCCAGGTTGCCGGAAATAGTCGGCAAGGCGACGTTGGCAATGGTGGTGTCGAGCACTTGCATGAACGTCGCCAACGACAGCCCGATGGTGCTGAGCAACAGGCTGGGCGGCGTGAAGGACGCGTTATTGCTCATTGCGAGATCCTATGAAGCGACGATGGTGAATCGCGGGCAAGCCTTGCTCCCACAGGTTCCAGGACTACCTGAACCCTTGAACAAAACACAAAACCTGTGGGAGCCGAGCTTGCTCGCGATGGGGCCCTTACAGCCAATAGCGTTGCTGCCTGTCATGCCGCTATCGCGAGCAAGCTCGGCTCCAACAGGGTGATCAGCGCTGGGCGGTCTTGCTGGCAGCAGCACTGTTTTCGTGGATCAACCGGGTAATCATCGCGTCGGCGTCGACCAGTTGCCGGTCATAGACCTGGGTGCTGAAAGAGGCTTGTTTCGGTGGTTGCTGGGCCAGCACCGGACCACTCTGGTCCCGCAGATTGACGTCGACCTGGGTCGACAGGCCCACCCGCAGCGGATGCTTGGCCAGTTCCTGGGCATTGATATGAATACGCACCGGCACCCGCTGAACGATCTTGATCCAGTTGCCGGTGGCGTTCTGTGCCGGCAGCAGGGCAAACGCGCTGCCGGTGCCAGCACCGAGACTGTCGACGGTGCCGCTGTACTTCACATCGCTGCCGTACAGATCGGCCTCGATGTCCACCGGCTGGCCGATGCGCATGTCCCGCAGTTGGGTTTCCTTGAAGTTGGCGTCAATCCATAACTGATCCAGCGGAATCACCGCCATCAGCGCCGTGCCCGGCTGCACCCGCTGGCCCAACTGCACCGTGCGCTTGGCAACGTATCCGGTGACCGGCGCGATCAAGGTGCTGCGGGCGTTGGTCAGAAAGGCTTGGCGCAATTGCGCGGCGGCCGATTGCACGTCTGGATGGGAAGCCACTACGGTGTCATCCACCAAGGCACTGGAGGTTTTGAGTTGCTGCCTGGCGTTGGCCAACGCATTCTGCGCCGAGGTCAAGTCATCACGGGCGTGGGACAGCTCCTCCCGGGAAATTGCCCCGCCGGCCGCCAGATTCTTGCGTCGGTTGTAGTTCTCCTGGGCCTTCTGTACCTCGGCCTCTTGGGCTTTGACCTGGGCTCGCATGCCATCGACGTTGCTGTACAAGCCACGCACCTGACGCACAGTACGGGCCAGGTTGGCCTGGGCACTTTGCAGCCCGACCTCGGCGTCGTTCGGGTCGAACTGCACCAGCACCTGGCCTTCGCGAACCAGGTCACCGTCGTCGGCACCGATGCTTACCACGGTGCCGGTGACTTGCGGCGTGATTTCCACCACGTTGCCGTTCACATAGGCGTCGTCGGTGCTCTCGCTCCAGCGACCATACAGTTCGTGCCAGGCCCAGACGCCCAGGCCACCCAGCACGACAATCAGCGCCAGTCCCAGCAGCATCAGCTTGCGCTTGTGCGGGTTACTGCTGTCCTGGGCAGTTTCGGAGGGTTGGGTAGTTTCGGCAGTAGCCATGACAAGTACCTCGAATCAGTTGTTCGGCGTGGTGGAGGCCGGCGCGGCCGAAGCCAGGGTGTCGGCCTCGAAACCACCGCCCAGGGCCTGCATCAGTTGGATCGACAGGTCGATCTGCTCGGCATTCAGGTTCGCCAGTTGGCGCTGGGCCTGGAGCAATTGCTGCTCGATGCTCAGCACGTCCAGGTAATTTCCGATGCCGGAGCCATAGCGCTGGACCACGGTGTCGTAAGAGTTCTGCGCGATATCGGTGGCGTGTTGCTGCGCGCCGATCTGCCGTGCGATGTCGCGCAACTGGTTGATGGTGTCGCTGACATCCCCAAGGGCCTTGACCAGACTCTTGTTGTACTGCGCCACCGCCAGGTCGTAATCGGCATCCCGGGCGTCCAGGTCCGCCCGCAAGCGCCCGCCGTCGAAGATCGGCAGCGACACCGTCGGCGCTACGTTGAAGAAGCGACTGGCCGAACCGAACATCGCGTCCCCCAACAACGACTGCACCCCCGCCGCCGCGCTCAGGTTGAGGTTGGGGTAGAAATTCGTCTTGCCGGCTTCAATGTTCTTGCCCGCCGCCTCAACTCGCCAGCGGCCCGCAACCAGGTCCGGACGACGGCCCAGCAATTCGGCCGGCAAGTTCGACGGCAGGGCGACGGCGCTGGCTTGCAGCACGTGAGGGCGAGCAATTTCATTGCCGCGGTCCGGCCCCTTGCCCAACAACACCGCCAAGGCGATTTTTGCGCTTTGCAGGCGTTTTTCCGCGTCGATCCGGCTCGCATCGGCGCTGGCTTCCAGGCTTTCGGTCTGCTGGAACTGATATTCGCTGTCGATCCCGGCGCTGAGGCGACGCTTGCCCAGATCGAGCATTTGCCGGGTGCGCTTGAGGTCTTCAGCGGCCAGGTCATAAATGATATGGGCCTGCCCCAGATCGCTGTAGGCCCGGGCCACGTCGGCGGCGAGCGTCAGGCGGGCGGCCTGCCGGTCGATCTCGGCGGCGCGGGCCTGGCCCAGGGCCGCTTCCCAGGCGGCACGCTGGCCGCCCCATAGGTCGAAGTTGTAATTGAAATCCACGCCCAGCGAACGCAGGGTGCTGTACGCCCCGCCCTGCCCTTGCGGGTCCTGGTCACGGGCCAGGCGCGAACGACTGACGCTGGCGCTGGCATCCAGGGTCGGCATGCGCGCCGCATTGGCGGCGTAGGCAGCGGCGCTGGCCTGATGCACCCGGGCGCTGGCGATCTGCATGTCCGGGCTGTCGCGCAACGCTTCGTGGATCAGGCCGTCGAGTTGTGGATCGCCGAGGCTTTTCCACCAATCGCTTTTCGGCCAGGAAGCGGGCGACAGCGTGACGCCGTTGAGAGACTGCCCGGCCTTGAGATTTTGAGCCTCAAGGCTGACGCCTTCGGTGTCCAGGCCGCTGTAGCTGGCACAACCGGCCAGGCTCATGGCCAGCAACACCAGGCTGATTCGGGTGCGCAAGGTTTTACGACTCATTTGTCCCCCAACCGCAACACGGTGATGGGATCACCGGCGGCGAGCAGAATTTTCTTGAGAATTTGTTCGAGGATTTGCAGCTCCTCACGGCTGATCGCACCGGCCAACTGGTTCATGGCATCGGCGCCGATAACAGGCAGACGATCGGCCAGGGCCTGGCCGGCTTCGGTCAGCACCAGTCGCACCTGCCGACGGTCATCCGCCGAGCGTTGGCGGATCAGAAAACCTTTCTGCTCCAGGCGATCGACCATTCGTGTCATCGAGCCGCTGTCCAGGGACAGGTACCGACACAGCTCGACCGGCGTATCGATGCCGTGCTGGGCCATGATGATCAACACCTTGAACTGCGCGGCGGTGATGCCGACGGGTTCCATGTGGGTATCGATGATCCGGTCTTTGAGCAGCGCGGCACGGCCGAGCAGCATGCCGAGTTGGCAGTTGTGGAAATTGTCCGGGGTGAAATGTTTCATCTGACCACCTTTTACTGCCTAGGCAGCGAATGTATGTCGAGATGTTACTGCCTAGGCAGCAAATGTCAAACAAATAGTTAGTCTGCTATGCATAACCCGACAAACGCAGATAAAAATGTGGGAGCGAGCCTGCTCGCGATAGCGTCGCAACAGTCAACATTGAGTCGGCTGATACATCGCTATCGCGAGCAGGCTCGCTCCCACAGGGATTGGCGGGGAGGCTTAGAAATCGCGCTTGTAGAAGATATCCAGGGAGCTGGCGACGCCGCTGGCGGCTTCCAGGTAAACCCGCTTGCTGAGTTTGTAGCGCAGGGCGATGGTGTTGGCCGGTTCGAACACGCCGACGCCGTAACGCAGGCTGAGTTTTTCCGTCAGATTGCCGCTGGCCACCACGCTGGTGGTATCGCCGCTGCCCTGGGTGTCGAGCTGAAAATCCTGGATGCCCAGGTCATTGGCCAGGCTGGTGGTCACCCCCGCACTGCCCATCAGCCCCAGGCCCAGTGCCGCCTGGGCGAGCATGTTGTTGTCCTCGCCCGTGGTGCTCAGCGGCCGGCCGAGTACCAGATAAGACAACGCCTGCTCCTGGCTCATGGCCGGTTCAGAGAAGATTTGCGTGGTCGGCTGTTCGGCGCTGCCGCTCAAACGAATGCCGGCGATCACGTCGTCGGTCTGGCGGATCGCTTCGATATCCAGGTAAGGCTGGTCGATGGGCCCGGCGAACAGCAGCCGCGCCCGACGCACCGTCAGCCGCTGCCCATAGGCCCGGTAGCGACCGTCGTTGAGCCAGAGTTCACCCCGGGTGTCCATGTTGTCGCCGATGTGTACCTGGCCCCGTACGTTGGCCGTCAGGCCGAAGCCTGCAAACGCGAGTTTTTCCTGGCCTACGATCACATCGATGTCCATCGCCATGGCCATCGGTGTCTTGCCCTCCTCGGTCTGGTGACCGACGATTACCGTGTCATCCGACACCTTGACGGTAGACGGCGGCAGTTCGCGCACGGTGATTTCGCCTTTGGGCACTAGGACCTTGCCGGCGATGGAAAGCCGCTCGCCCTGCATCGTGATGGTCAGGTCCGGCGCCACCTCCAGCACCGCATAAGGTTCGACGGTGACCGGCAATTGCGACCCCTTGAGCGCCAGGTTCATGCTCAGGGCTTCGCCCCAGCCAATGTCCCCGGTCAGGCTGCCCCGTCCATCCTTGCCACTTTTCCAATCACCGTTCAGGCGCACCGCTTCACCGGCAATCGTTGCGCGCACCTGCAAGTCTTCGAGGCTGACCGGCAGTTCCGGGCCGGACACTTCGCCGTCGCTGATCAACAGGTTGCCGTTGACCTGGGGCGCCAACAAACCACCCGACAGCGTGCCGCTGCCATTCAGGTGACCGGTGAGGGTTTCCACCATCGGCAGGAATGGCCGGGCCACGGACAAGTCCAGGCCGCTCAGGCGGAACGAGCCGCTCAGCGGTTTGCTGGCCGGCAACGGATTAATCTGCGCCTGGAGCATCAGTTCGCCAAGTTTGGCCCCAGCGAAATTCAGGCGGGTGTCGATCCGCTTGGGCGTCAGACGACTGTCAAGGGTCAAGGTCTGGTACGGGAAGTCCAGCCATTGCTCATCGTCGTGTTCTTTGTTCCGGACCTGCAAAGTGCCGCCGCTGGCGTCCACCAGGATGCGTCCGTTCGGCCCGCTGGCCGGCAGGTCCAGTTGCAGGTCGGCGTTGAGCCGGCCCTGCCAGGCAAAATCCTTGGGCATCCACTGGGCCAGGCTTTCGATGGGGAATTGCTTGAGGTGATAGCGTAGCTTCGGCTCCGGCATCAGGCGCTGATCCTCACCACACAGGCTGGCCTGGCCGGAACGCCAACAGTGGGCTCCCAGGTTGAGCGTGCCGTTGGCCAGTCGCTCCAGCTTGGCCGGGGCTTGCAGACGCCAGTCCTGGCCGCCGGCCTGCACATTGCCAGTGCTTAGACGCCCGCGCCAGTTGCCTTGGTCGAGCACGCCATCGAGCGCCAGGGTCGTTTCAAGCTGTGGCCCTTGCAGGTCGAGGGTCAGTTTTTGTTGCCTGATGTCACCCTCCCCGCTGACCGTCAGGACACCTAGCGACGTGTCGCCCGCCCGAATGCCGCTGGCCTTGAAGTCAACCTTGCCCCGTTGCGCGCTGTCGAGGGTCGCATCCAGGTTCAGACTTTGCAGGCGGTTGTCCTGCAACGCCAGTTGCGTGCCTTGCAGGTCGAGCTTGCCTTGGGGGGCCTTGAGTGTCCCGGCCACGTTGAGGCGACCGGTCACCTGGCCGCGTAATTGCGGCCAGAGCTGGGCCAGACGCGAGAGTTTGATATCGATCTGACCGGTGAGTTTTTGTTGCAGGCTGCCCGTGCCGTTGATGCGGTTATCCCCCAGGCGAATGTCCAGCGCGCTGAGATTCCACTGCTCGCCAACACCGTTGGTCTTGGCCTGGAACAGCGCCGGTTGGCCGCGCAACTTGCCTTTGAGGTCCAGGTCTGCATCAAGCTCGAGGCGGCCGTTTTTCATCAAACCTTTGCTGCGCAACGGCCCGGCCAGGGTGCCGGGCAACTCGCCCAGCCAGTACGCCGGATTGATGGCCGACAGCTCCAGCGCCGTGTCCCAGGCGATGCCGTCGGCAAACTGCAGGTTCAGATGGCCTTCGGCCTTGCCCTGCCCGGCGGCGAGTTTGAGTTCCGGCAAATGGATTTGTGTCAGGTCGCCGCTGAACGGACTGTCCAGGCTGAACGCTCCGGCGGGACCGTCCAGCGCTGCCTGGAAATTGCCCAAGTATTGGCCATCGGTATACGACACCTCACCGTTGAAACTGCGCAGCGTCACCTGCGGCTCGTCGATCAACGGATAGAGGCGATGCCAGGGGAAGTCCAGCCAGGCGATTTTTGCATCGGCGCTCAGGCCTTCACGCCAGTCCAGCTGGCCGGTGAGCTTGAGATGTTGCTGATCACTGGCGTTGAGGTCCAGGCCGGCAATCTGCGCACCGTTGGCATCCACCTTGCCTTGCAGCAGCAACGCCACCGGGCCTTGTTCGGCGGGTAGCGTGGCCTTGCCAAGTAACTGGTAGCCGCTGCTCAGATCGCCTTCGCCAGTCAGCTCCACCTGATTGAGCATCAGGGTATCCGGCAGGTCGGCGCCGGCCCTGAAGTCGTCGGCGGTGATGCGTACCTTGGCCGGCAGGTTGTCCGCCAGCGGTTGCAGCTCACCGACCAACTGACCTTGCAGATAACCATTGCTGACGGCGTTGAGGTTGAGGGTTTTGAGCAGATTGCCATCGATCTTCAGGTCCAGCGTCCAAGGCGTGGCGCCCGGCGCCGGCAAAGTCAACCGGCCTTGGGCCTTCAAGGGCCAGTCGCCGCCGGGTTGCAGCACTCCGGACAACGTCAGGCTCAGCTCGTCGCGCTGCAGTTGCACCGCGTCGATCTGCAGACCCTGGGCGGTCCAATGCGCGGCCAGTTGCAACCCCTTGAGCTGTTCGCTGCCATTGAACAACAGGCTGCCGACCTGCACGTCGCCCAGTTCGAGGGCAAGCGGCAAGTGCAGGTCCGGCAAGGTGATCGGACCGCTACTGGGCTCGTCGGCGGACGGAGGAAATTGCAGGCTGACCTTGTCGGCCTTGAGCTGGTCAATGCACAGGGTCATGCGCGCCAGGCACAGCGGCGACCAGGCGAAGATCACCTGATCGAGTTCCACTCGGCTGCTGTCCTGCTGCCACAACAGGTGGTCGGCACTCCACTGCCCACCCAACCGGCCCTGGAAATTATCCGTGCTCAAAGCCGGCACGACGCCAAGCGCCCAACGGCTGCCCCATTGCGTGCCGAGCACGACGCTCAGGGTCAGCAAAATCACCACCAGCAGCGTACCGAGCGCCAGCAGTGTTATTTTCAAACCACGATTCACAACTCGGGCCCCATGGAAAAGTGCAAGCGAATGCCACCGTCATCATCCAGCGCGTGGGCGAGGTCGAGGCGGATCGGCCCCACCGGCGACACCCAGCGCACACCGACGCCGACGCCCGTCTTGAGGCTCGGCAGCTCGAGGCTGTTAAAGGAGTTGCCCTGGTCGACGAAGGTCGCCACCCGCCATTTTTGCGCAATCGAATACTGATACTCGAGACTGCCGGCGACCATGTAGCGACCACCGATGCGATCACCTTCGGAGTTTTCCGGTGACAGGCTCTGATAATCGTAACCGCGCACGCTCTGGTCGCCACCGGCAAAAAAGCGCAGGGACGGCGGGATGGATTTGTAGCCGTTGGTGGCGCTGCCACCGACCTGGGCCCGGGCCAACAAGCGATGCTTGTCGAACACGGTGGTCAGGCCCTTGACCATGGCCGTGCCATATAAAAGGTTGTTGTCCGACCCAAGCCCCTCCTTGGCGACCTTGGTGTCGAATTGAATGCGATAGCCGTTGCGTGGATCGATGCGATTGTCACTGCGCAGGTAGGAATAGCTCACGCCCGGCATCAGCAAGGTGCTCAGGCCCGAATCGTCGCCGAGCCGATATTCCTCACGCTGCCACTTGAGCGACACCACCCGCTGCCAGCCACTGGGCAACTTGCTGTGCCATTCGGGGCCCACGGTCAGCAGCTTGCTGAGGCTATCGGTGCCGGAAAGCTCTTCATATTGATAGCCACCGGCGTAGCGCATCTTGTCGGTCAACGGCGGGTCCAGGGGCACGTCGTACCACAGGCCTACGTTCTGCCGGGGTGCCGACACTTCCGCTTCCCAGCCATAACTGTGGCCCTGAGGATTGACCCAGTGGCGCGTCCAGTTAGCCTTGGCCCGTGGCCCGACGTCGGTGGAAAACCCCAGGCCAAAACCCATGGTGCGCGGCTTGCGAGTGTCGAGCTTGACCGCCACCGGGATCACGTTATCGGTGGCGGCGGTGGGTGCCGCATCCACCCGAACGCCTTCGAAATATCCGCTCGATTGCAGGGCCTGGTTGAGTTCTGCAATGAGTTCCGAGTCGTACGCCTCGCCCGCCTTGAACGGCACCATGCGCTGCAACAACTCTTCATCAAAGGGCGTGTCGCCCTCGAAACTCACCGGGCCCAGGGCGTAGCGCGGGCCGCTGTCGTAGACCAATTCGATGTCGGCGACACCAGCCTGGGGGTCCACCAACAGCTTCTGGCTGACAAATCGTCCGCTGAAAAACCCGTAACGCGAAGCCTGGTTCTGGATCATCCGCTTGGCGTCTTCATAGCGCCCATGGTTAAGCACCGCGCCAGGTTTGAGCGCAGCGTTGTCGGGTACGCGAAAAGCCTTGAAGGAAGCCGCCGGGCCGTCGATGCGCACGGTGACATTGCGCAGGTGCACAGGCTCGCCAGGGTCGATGGTCAGGATCAGGCGCGGGGTCTTGCCACCCTCCACCTCGCTGTCGATCTGCGGCTGGTAGTAGCCCAACGCCTGGGCGGCTTTGCGCGCCTGCTCCTCGGCACCGCGACTGAAGCGCAGCAAGGCTTCTTCGTCACGATCGCCTACGCCGCCGATGAAGCCTTCTACGTTAGCCTTGAGCGGGTCGTTGGACGGTTTGACCCGTACATCCAATTCACTTTGTGCCAGCGCCGCGCAGCTGAGGGACAGCAAGAGCGCGCCACTGGTTATTCGTCCTGGGAAATTCATGGCGCGGATGCTATCACGAGCTTGGAAGCCTGATAGAGCCGGACATGTCTCAAAAGTTTCCCCGGATTATGCCGTTGCGCTCTGCAATACCTGTGGGTTGGGATGAAAGAAGACATGTTCGCGGACAGGGCCTACCGCAATCTCGCCGATTTCCTCATAACCCTGACGTTTATAGAACTCAAGGTAACGCGGGTTGCCGGTGTCCAGTACCACGCCCTGGGAGGTCTCGTCCACCGCACACCAGTTATGAACCGCCTCCAGTAACTGTTCGCCGAAGTGTTGGCCTTGAAACTGCGGATGCACCCCCAGCAGGGGCAACACATGGACAGAATCCGACGGCAGGCAAGCCGTCACTGCGCCATGGTAGTCCAGGTAACGCCGGGTGCAGCGAAAGCCGGTACTCAACACCATGCGCAAGCGCCAGGCCCAGCTTTCGGTGATACCCAGGCGGCGCTGCGGTGGAGCAATCAGGGCGATGCCAATCAGGCGGTCGTTGACCAGCAAGCCGATGGCCGGCAAATCCTGGAGAAAGTGCTGTTTGACCAATTCGCGCACCGTGGCCCGTACCCGATGTTCATAACCCGGCCGCTCGGACTCGAACAGGAAGCTGAAGGTCGGTTCATGGCGATAGGCCTGGTACAGCAACGAACGGGCTTCACGGGAATAACCGCTGTCGAGCATATGGACGTCGGCGATGGCGGTTTCAGGCATGGCGTTGGATCTCCTGGGACAAGGCTTGACAATGAGCCCTGTAGGAGCTGTCGAGTGCAACGAGGCTGCGATCTTTCCCCAGACACTTGAGTCCCAAGCGAAAGATCAAAAGATCGCAGGCTTCGCCAGCTCCTACAAAGCCGAACGGGGAAATCTCCTCACCACAGGACATTAGCAGTGCATTTGTCCTACTGCCACGCTGGCTCCCTTCCCACATGTCAGCTAGCATCGCAGTTTTGCCAGGACAGCCGACCATGAAGATCGTCTCCTTCAACATCAACGGGCTGCGCGCCCGCCCCCATCAGTTGGCGGCGCTGATCGAGAAACATCAGCCGGACGTGATCGGCCTGCAGGAAACCAAGGTCCACGACGAGCAGTTCCCCCTGGCCGAGGTGCAGGCCCTGGGTTATCACGTGCATTACCATGGGCAGAAGGGCCACTACGGCGTCGCCCTGCTCTCCCGCCAGGCCCCACTGACGTTGCACAAAGGTTTCGAGGGTGACGAGGAAGACGCCCAGCGGCGTTTCATCTGGGGCACCTTCGCCGATGCCAACGGTGTGCCGGTAACGATCATGAACGGTTATTTTCCCCAAGGTGAAAGCCGCGATCATCCAATCAAGTTTCCGGCCAAGGAGCGTTTCTACAGCGACCTGCAGCAGCTTCTGGAAAGCCGCTTCAGCAACGAGCAGCCCGTGGTGGTGATGGGCGACGTGAACATTTCCCCGGAAGACAGCGACATCGGCATCGGCCCGGACAACATGAAGCGCTGGCTGAAAACCGGCAAATGCAGCTTCCTGCCGGAAGAGCGCGAATGGATGGCCCGCCTGAAAAACTGGGGCCTGGTGGACAGCTTCCGGCATCTGAACCCGGACGTCACCGACCGCTTCAGTTGGTTTGACTATCGCAGCCGCGGGTTCGAAGACGAACCCAAGCGTGGCTTGCGCATCGACCTGATCCTCACCTCCCATGGTCTGCTACCGCGGGTCAAGGATGCCGGGGTGGACTATGAGCTGCGGGGCATGGAGAAACCCTCGGACCATGCGCCGATCTGGCTGCAGTTGAGCTAAATCCAGGGCATACACACAAACCCCTGTGGAAGCCTGTGGGAGCAAAGCTTGCTCGCGATGAACGATGACACGGTCCCGCCGTTAAACCGAGTCGCCTGTATCGCGAGCAAGCTTTGCTCCCACAGAACGCCGCTCCCTGCATCACTCCGCGGCGACTGACAAGTCGCACGCCTGTCACTTTTCAGTAACCTGACTGACTTAATCTTCCGCCACGTCCTCAGGTTCAGAAGGTGCCGGCATGCGGCTGCGCGTTGTTTTTTTCCTCGGCCTCTGGCTGCCGCTCACGGCATGGGCCAGCGGCCTGCCGGTTCCCGAACACGGCCCCGCGTTGCGCCTGCAAGGCTCGAACACCATCGGCGCTACGCTGGGGCCGGCGCTGGTCAAGGCGCTGATGGTGGAGCAGGGGCTGCTCAAGGTCCGCACCGAAATCACCGGTCGCGAGAACGAGCAGCGAATCGTCGGCCAGGCGGCCGACGGTCGGCGGGTGGAAATCGACATCGCGGCCCATGGTTCCAGCACCGGTTTTTCTGCCCTCAAGCACGCCAGCGCCGATATGGCTGCCGCTTCCCGACCAATCAAGGACAGCGAGCTCAAGGAACTGGCACACCTGGGTGATCTGAAAAGCCCCAGTGCCGAACAGGTCATCGCCATCGATGGCCTGGCGATCATTCTTCACCCACAAAACCCGCTGCGCCAACTCGAAACCAGGCAACTGGCGAAGATATTCAGCGGCGAGGTGAGCACCTGGGAGGCGGTGGGCAGCACCGGCGGGCCGATTCACCTTTACGCCCGGGACGAGCAGTCCGGCACCTACGACACCTTCAAGGAACTGGTTCTCAGCCGACAGGGGAAACGGCTGGCGCCGTCGGCGCGGCGCTTCGAATCCAGCGAACAGCTGTCTGACGCCGTCAGCCAGGACCGGCAAGGCATCGGTTTTATCGGTTTGCCCTACGTGCGCCAGGCCAAGGCGCTGGCGATTGTCGACGGCGATTCCCAACCCATGATGCCGTTGAACAACCTGATCGCCACCGAAGACTACCCCTTGTCCCGCAGGCTGTTCTTTTATCTGCCACCGCAAGAAACAAATCCGTGGGCGCAGGCTTTGGTTGAGTTCAGCCAAAGTGAAAAGGGTCAGGCCATCGTCGCGGCCAACGGGTTCATCGCGCAAACCGTCCAGGCCATGGCCGTCACCCCCAATGCATTGATGCCCGAGGGTTATCAGGCTCTGAGTCGACATGCCCAACGCTTGTCGGTGAATTTCCGCTTCGAAGAAGGCAGCGCCAGCCTCGACAACAAGGCCCAGCAGGATTTGGGTCGTGTGCTCGCCTATATAAAGCAGCACGACAAGCTCGACCGTCGAGTAACGCTGGTCGGGTTTGGCGACGTCAAGGACGACCCGGCGCGCGCCGACCTTCTGTCTCGGTTGCGGGCCATGGCGGTGCGGCGCGAATTGGTCAAATACGGTGTGGCCCTGCGCGAAGTACGCGGCTTCGGTGCCCTGATGCCGGTGGCGGCCAATAGCGAGGATGAAGGCCGGGTCAGGAATCGGCGGGTGGAGGTTTGGGTTTACTGACACCGAAAGGCCAAATGTTCCACAGCGGGTCCGCGACAACAGATAAATCCGCGGTGTAGCAACCCATTTCTCGTGACCAGAAGTGAGTATTAAAGAGATACGGCCGACACCTCCAACACCTGTCGCTGCCGGTGACAAACGACCCGGTTGCGCCCGGTGGTCTTGGCTTCATAGAGCGCCAGGTCGGCGTCGTTGAGCCAGAGGGTCGCGTCGCCATAGGCCGGGTTGAAGGCCGCCAGGCCAATGCTCAGGCTGACTTTTAGCGCGGGGACCTGTTCGTAACCGAGCAGCGCGAATCGCTCGCGCAAGCCGTCCATGGCCTGCACGGCGTTGTGCAAGGTCAGGTCCGGCAGGATCACGCAGAACTCATCACCGCCATAACGCCCGACAATGTCGGCAGCCCGCAGGTTTTGCTTGAGCATCTTGCCGAGCTGCCGCAACACGTCGTCACCCGCACCATGACCATAGGTGTCATTGATGGTTTTGAAGTGATCGATGTCCATCAGTGCAATCACACCGTGACCGGCCCTATCGTGGGGCTGTCGCAGGCAGCGCTGGAACTCCTCGTTGAGCCGGTCCTTCCAGGCTCCGTGATTGAGCAGACCGGTCAGGCTGTCGGTACGGCTCAGGGCCAGCAACTCGCGCTTTTGCCGGCCCAGGATGTCGGTCTGGCGAAAACAGATCCAACCCAACGCCAGTGGATATATGCACAACAAAGGCAAACTGGCATAGAGCTGCGCCGAACTGGTCATGGGCACACTGGTCAACGGGAAGATTGCCATGCCCAGGGCGACGCCTGCCATTTGGACCGCTGCCCCTGCGAACATGAAACGCAAACCCCCGATGGAAACGTTGTTCATCGCCATCATCGCCAGCGTAACGGCCATGGGCAGCGGATTGAATTGCATCGCCGCGACCCAGAAACCGCCAAGAAAGGCATCGATCAGCAAGTTTCGGCGTTCAGCCTGGTACGGCTGCGCCGCGCGGCGGGCCCATTGATAGGCCACATGCGGCCATATCAAGCCGTTGAACAGCATGGCCGCCCAGACCCAGGGTGCCGGGTCGAGGGGATAGACAGCGACACTCACCAACAACAACCCTAGCATCAGACCCAGGATTCGTGAGGTGTAAAGCCTCCTGGCCAATGACAGTCCCTTTCGTCCCGTTTTTTGCATAGAGGCCTCTGTACCGAGGGCTTCCCGGGTGGTGGGATAGGGTTATTTGAAGTCTATCAGGGCAACATCAAATAGCCACCACCGATAAAAGAGTATTTATTCGCCATCAATGCACGGGCTCTGCTCGGATTTTGGCTATACATGACAGAGGGAATCGGCAATCAATCACCAGAAAAGGAGGCCCATATGCAGCTCCTGATCAATGCCACAGGCTCCCTCAGCCAACCGGTGATCCCACCGTTGTACTACATCCTGGACTGCATCCGCCTCCTGAACCGGCAGAGCCTGCGCAACATCGAAGTGCAGCCTGCGGCCGAACAGCGCTACACCGAAATGATCCGCCGGGCAATGCACGCATCGTACGGAAATCCGGCGCCTGTCACAGCTGGTATCAAAGCAAAAACGGCCACGTCGTCGCGATGTTCCCCGGTTTCAGCTTCACTTATCACTATCTGACTCGTCGGCTCCGGTTGGCCGGCCACATTCTGTCCTGACCCTGGAGGGCAAAACATGTTGGTGTTGTGGGTAGTCCTCGCCGTGTTTATCGCCTGGAGCTGGCTGACGTATCCGGGCATCGGTCATGTGCTGTACGACATGGGCATGGCCCTGGAAGCGCGTCTGTACCGATTGCACAAGATCACGGTGCCCATCAGCGAGATGACCGTGTCGACCTGGCAAGGCGGGCCGTACGAAGCGTCCGGCAGCATATTGATGCTGCACGGCTACAGCGCCGACAAGAACCTCTGGTTGCGATTTGCCCGGCACTTTGTTGGCGACTACCGGGTGGTGGTTCCCGACCTGGCCGGTCATGGCGAAACCGGCTTCAAGGCCGGCGGCGGTTACGACATCCCGACCCAGGCGCGGCGGGTGATCGAGCTGCTGGACGCCTGCGGCCTGGACAAGGTCCATGTGATCGGCAACTCCATGGGCGGTCATCTCGCTGCCTGGCTGGCGGCGACTTCGCCGGAGCGGATACTGACCCTGGCGCTGATCGACCCGGCCGGCGTCACCGCGCCCGAACCCAGCGACATGGAGCGGCACCTGGCGGCCGGCCACAACCCGTTCCTGGTGCGCTCGCGGGACGATTTCGCCCCTTTCTATGCGATGACCATGGCGTCGCCGCCGTGGCTACCGAGTGTGGTGCTGGCGGCGCTGGCCGAACGTTACGAACAGCGTCGGGACGAACTGGCGGAAATCTTCGTGGACTTTCGTGCCAGCCCGCCGATGGAGCCGCGCTTGCCCGATATCCGCGCGCCGTCGCTGCTGCTCTGGGGCCGCAAGGACCGGCTGATCGACGTCAGCAGCGTGCCGGTATGGAGCAAGGGCATCGCCGACTTGCGCGTGGAAATCTGGGAGGGGGTGGGCCACATGCCCATGGTCGAACGGCCAGGGAAAACCGCGGCGCTGTATCGCGATTTTCTCAAAGACCTGGGCCAGTGACCGTGATGCCGCTCTTCAAGGCCCGCCTGAGCCGTTGTGAAGGGGCGGATCAGTCCCTGACAGAATGAAGTCCTGAAGATTCTTCGTTTGTGGACACTGGCGAAGGCTGCGATCTTTCCTTCCACTTTCCCACAGCTTGCGCCAGGAACTCTCACCATGAGCTTCGTCAGTCCAGACCTGATCCGCCAACGCTTCTCCAAGGCGATGTCCGACATGTACCGCGACGAGGTGCCGCTGTACGGCGCACTGATGAACCTGGTGGAACAGACCAATGCCCAGGTGCTGGTCAACGACCCACGCTTGGCCGAACACCTGCGCAGCACCGGCGAATTCCAGCGCCTGGACCTGGAGCGCCACGGCGCGATCCGCGTCGGCACCGCGGCGGAACTGGCCACCCTGGGGCGCCTGTTCGCGGTCATGGGCATGCACCCGGTAGGCTACTACGACCTCACGCCCGCTGGGGTGCCGGTACATTCCACGGCATTTCGCGCCGTGCATGAAACCGCCCTGCAGGTCAGCCCGTTCCGGGTATTTACCTCGCTGCTGCGCCTGGAGCTGATCGAAAACACCGAGCTTCGGGCCTTTGCCGAATCGGTACTGGAGAAGCGGCAAATCTTCACGTCCACTGCCCTCCAGCTCATCGACCTCGCCGAACGCCAGGGTGGGCTGACGGAGCCACAAGCCGACGACTTCGTCCAACAGGCCCTGGAAACCTTTCGCTGGCACCACAGCGCCACCGTCACGGCCGAACAATATCGACAACTGAGTGCGCAACATCGGCTGATCGCCGACGTAGTGGCCTTCAAGGGCCCGCACATCAATCACCTGACGCCGCGCACCCTGGACATCGACATTGTTCAGGCCCAGATGCCCGTGCACGGCATCACCGCCAAGGCGGTCGTCGAAGGCCCGCCCCGTCGCCATTGCCCGATCCTGTTGCGCCAGACCAGTTTCAAGGCGCTCGACGAACCTGTGGCGTTCACCGACCAGCCACAATCCCAAGGCAGCCACAGCGCCCGCTTCGGCGAAATCGAACAACGGGGCGCTGCCCTCACCCCGAAAGGTCGCGCACTCTACGATCAGTTGCTGAACGCCGCGCGGGATGCGCTGGGGGAATTTCCCAACGAAGCGAACGCCGGGCGCTACACCGCACTGATGGCCCAATACTTTGCCCAGTTCCCTGACAACCACGATGAGCTGCGTCGGCAGGCACTGGCGTACTTTCGTTATTTCGTGACGCCAAAGGGCCTCGCCGCCAAAGGCACCCTCCAGCAACCGGTCTCGCTGGAACGCTTGCTGGAAGAGCAATACCTGCGCGCCGAACCCTTGGTGTACGAGGACTTCCTGCCGGTGAGCGCCGCCGGCATCTTCCAGTCGAACCTCGGCGATGCCGCCCAGAGTCATTACGCCGGCCAGTCCAACCGCCAGGCTTTCGAGCAAGCGCTGGGGCAACCGACCATCGATGAGCTGCGTCTGTATGCCGAAACGCAACAGCGCTCCATCGATGAGTGCATGTCCGCCCTGGAAATATAGGAAAAATCCGAAAGCCGAATGCGTAAGAAATTGCGCATCCGGCTTGCCGGGCTACGCAACTCCTCGCGCGCATTCATCTGTCCCCAGAACGATCACGGATCGATATTCAATCTTAAAATATTGATATACATAGCTTTTATAGAAGATGGCATAGCTCTTGATAACCGTCAGGCCACCTGTGGACGATTCCCTTCCCAGGTCCCTTTAGTTATCCAGCAAGGAGAGCATCCATTGGCTACCCCCGCTTACATGTCCATCGAAGGCACCAAACAAGGTCTGATCACTGCCGGCGCGTTTACGGCCGACTCAGTGGGCAACACCTATCAGGAAGGTCATGAAGATCAAGTCATGGTGCAAGGTTTTGAACACCAGGTCATCATCCCCCGCGATCCTCAGTCCGGCCAGCCAACCGGCCAGCGCGTGCATAAACCGCTGGTTATCACCAAGGTGTTCGACAAGGCTTCGCCGCTGCTACTGGCGGCTTTGACCTGTGGAGAGCGCCTGACCAAAGTCGAAATCCAGTGGTATCGCACCTCGGCCGCCGGCACGCAGGAGCATTACTACACCACCACCCTGGAGGACGCGATCATCGTCGATATCAAGGACTACATGCTCAACTGTCAGGACCCGGCGAACGCGCACTTCACTCACCTGGAAGATGTGCACTTCACTTACCGCAAGATCACCTGGACTCACGAAGTCAGCGGCACGTCGGGCTCCGATGACTGGCGCTCGCCAGTTGCCGGTTAATCGCCGGTAGTTATTGATTCAGAGGGTGGTGTTCGCCCAGTGCGACGGCCTCGGCATTCCATGCACTGGTAAAGAGCCTGACACTGGGCGAACGGGCATAATAATAGTGGAACTTGCGACATATGTCCGGGAGCCTGTTTAAATAATTATTTATCTTTAGTCGTAATTATTAACGCTCAATCAATTGTCGTGACGAACAAGCCCACTTTCCTTCGGACACGCAACTGCGGCTGTTTTTAGCCGCTTCGCAGCCAGCGCGAGCGGGCTCTTTCCCGACGAATTTCGACAAACTCCAGCTCGCCTGCATAGTTATACGAACAGTTCTACAAAACCCCAGAGCAGTACAAAAAACATACCCCCCAACACCTAACAAGATGTAGCAAGTAAACAGTCATTAACAAACCGTTTTTCAAGACCGTGCGGTCTATCAACCCTCAACCACGTCGTCCGGTCTTTTGCGCATCAGTCTCTCCGGCCTCAGCGTCACCTTCCTGCTGTTTGCGCTTGGCCGGGTCGTTCGGGCGCAGGGCATCGTTGTCGCGTTCCACTTCGCCAGGCATCGCTGGCTCGTCCGGGTTGGGCGACGTTTGGTCGGGGCTGGGTTTCATGGCGAACTCCTTGGTTTGTCCGGGCCTGCGTGTCAGGCGTCAGGGTCGGCGACTTCTTCAGCGACGTTGGCGTCAGGTGAGCGGTGATGCAGTTGCTCGGCCTTGGCCTTGAGTTCCTGCCATTGGGCCAGATCGATAGCGCCCTGACCGAACAGGTCATCGGCCACCCGCATCAGCTCGGTGAAATGAACATCGGGCGACTGCTGCCAGTAGGTCTTGTCGTCGAACAACCGCTGCCAATCGGCCAGCGAGGGAAGTTTGAGGTCATCGCTCATGACGGGCTCCTGGGAGGCATTCATAAGGTATGAGGGTCGACGTTCCCGGGGAGTTCCGGCGATTCTCAGTAGCCCGTCATTTCCAGGTAACCGCTGCCACCGTGGCTGCCGCTCAGGTGCACCGGGCCTTCCCAATAGGGAATACGCAGGTTCATCCAGGCGTTGGGGTTCAGGGCATCTGTGGTGATGTCGAGTCGCTTGCCGGGGATCTTGATCGTCCAGCGTACCGGCATTGAACGCCCGGCAACCTGGGTGGTGTCCAGTGGTTCAAGGCTGATCTCCCCGGCGTGCAGGGTTTGCGCCGTGCCTTGGGCATCGATCCAGGTACCCGTGAGGTACGGCGCCCCATCCTTGTGGCGCATGCGGTAGAGCATCACATGCTCGCCGCTGTCCAGGTGCAGGGAGAACCAGTCCCAGCCCGTCTGGTTGGCGGTCAGCGGTTGGCTGCTCCATTCGCGGTCAAGCCAGGCCGGGCCGCTGACCGTGTAACGCTGGCCATCGATTTCCACATGGCCGCTGGCCTGGAAAAACGGCTGGCTGTAGTAGTACGACGCCTGGCCCTGTTCGGATTTCTGGCTGAAACCTTTATCGCCCTGCAGCACCAGCGGACGAGTCGACGTGAGGTGCAGCTCATAGCTGAAGCGTGGATCACTGGCCTTGAGCTGCATATCCGCCAATGGGTCGGCCCCAGACGCTTGAGTAGCGAACCGCCAGTCATCGATCCAGGCATCGAAAGGAGTCGTTCGCACCCCGGCCTGCCCCACTGCGCCCCGAGCATAGCGCTCGGCGGCATGATGAACGGTGCTGGAAGTGATCGCGGCATGACCGAGCCAGATCGTCTGGTTGCGCCAGCCGCTGGCCTGGGGCGCGGCGTTCAGGGCGCTGCGAAACAGCGTCCATTGCACGCCGTAATCGCGGCCCTCGGCATCCTTGAGATTGGCAGTGACGTACCACCACTCGATGCGAAACCCCTCATGAACCCCGTGATCGGCAGGAAAGCTGAATGCCCGCCCCGGCACCACAGGCTTGAATGCGCCGGCCTGGTCGGCCAACCCGGCGAAGCCCTGTTGCGGCGGTTGCGGGTTATCACAACCGCTGAGCAACGCCAGCAACATCAGACCGAGTTTAATCTTCATGGGCGAAGGTCCTCAGCAAATCCGCCGGTTGCGTGCGGTACAACGCATACAGCGGCCAAGCCGACGCCAGCAGCGTGGCAAGCATCGCCAGGCCCAGCAACTGCGCCAATTGCCACGGAAATACCCGCAACGGCAGGCGCCAGCCGAAGGCCTGCACATTGATCACCGCGTCCAGGCACCAGGCCAGGGCGATGCCCAATGGCAAGGCCAGCACCAGGGTCAATAGTGCCAACAGCCAAGTCTGACCGAGGTTAAGCAACATCAACTGCCGACGCGTCACCCCCAACGCCCACAGCGGGGCCAACTGACCGAGGCGGCTTTGGCTCTGGGTCAGCAGGCTGATGAACAACGCGACCCCGGCCACCGCCAGCGTCAGGCTATTGAGGGCGGCGGTGGCGGCGAAGGTGCGTTCGAATACTTGCGTCGACCAGCCCTTGAGCCGCGCCTGATCAACGATACGACTGTCATCCAGGCTGAACCGGGCCTGCAACGCCGTCAGCAGCGCCGGGATCGCGGACGGCTCAATACGCAGGTTGAAGCGGTTCGGCGCCAGTTGCGGCCAATGTGTCAGCAAGTGGTCGGCATTGACCAGCACATGGCCCTTGGGGTTGCCGTAGTCGGCATAGATCCCGACGAGGCGCGGCGTCCAGGCACCTTGGGGCGTCGCAATCGTCAATCGATCACCAATGCTCACGTTAAGACGCCGGGCCAGTTGTTCACTGAGCATCAGCGTGTCGCCGCCGGCCAGTTGCTCCCAAGGCTTCTCCCTGACCGATTCCAGCAACGGCCAATGCTGACGATAGGCGCTGTGATCGATAATGCCGTAGATGTCCGTCGGCCAGCCTTGCAAAGAGATCGAGACCTGCCAGTTCGGCAATATCGTGGTGATCGCCGGCTGCTCCTTGAGCCAGGCGTGCAGCTCGCCCGCCTGGGCCGGGGTTTGCGGGCTGATATACAGCTCGGCGGTCAGCCGTTGTTCGAGCCAGTCACTGAAGGTCTGACGGAAACCTGTGGTCATGCTGCCGGCTCCGATGTTGGCCGCCAGCGCCAGCAGCAACGCCATCAGTGCCAGGCTCAGTGTCGGCAACTGCTGACGGCAATCGGCGAGAAACCATTGCCCAAGCACCGAACGACTGCGGCGTAACAGCAGCTTCAGCGCACCGTTGAGCAACACCGGCAAGGCCAGGGCAGCACCGAGCAACAACGCCGTCATCAAGACAAAACCGCTGGCCAGGCTGTCGCCCCAGATCAACGCCGTTACCGCGAGCAACCCCGCCAATGTCGCCACCCAACCCTGGCGACGCAGCCAGCGAGCATGAGCCTGATGCCAGGCCTGGGGATTGGCCAGCGCCAACAACGGCAGGCGCGCCGCCCGCAGCAAACTGCCGGCCCCGGCCAACAGCGCGCCGAGCAGGCTCAGGCCCACGCCGCTGATCCACCACCACGGGCTGAGGTTCAGGTGACCGGCCACTTCGGCGCCGTACAAGCCGCGCAGGCTCGCCGCGACATCGGGCAACAACAGGCTGGCCAGCCAATAGCCACTGAGCACGCCGGCGATTCCACCGAGCAAGGCCAGCGCGCCCAGTTCGAGGGCCAGGCTGGTGACCAGCAACCGCGCACTGACGCCACAGGCCCGCAGGGTTCGCAGCAAGCCGCGGCGTTGTTCCAGGGCCAGGCCAATGGCTGCGTGAACGATGAACAGCCCCACCACGAAGGACAGCACCCCCAGGGCGTCGAGGTTCAGGTGAAAGCTTTCGGTCAGGCGCGACAGATTGTTTTCTTCATCGGCGTGCTTGAACTGCAGCCGGCCGTTGAACGCATCCGGCAAGGGCGCCGTGAACGTGGCAGGCAATAGCAATCGCGACAGCTGGTCCGGCCGTCCGAGTACTTGCTGGGCGAAGCCGATGTCCATCAACAGCATCCCCGGCGCCATGTCCGCCTGGACAAGCAGCGGCGGCAGGGACTGTCCATCGACTGTCCGGGGCCGATCGCCCTCGCTCAGCCCCAAGGCCTGCAAGGTTTGCGCAGCGATCCAGGTGCGGCCAGGCTCAGTGAAAAACTGCACCACTTCTGCCATCTCCCGGGCCTGCCCCGCCACTGCCGCACCAGGAGGCAACGACACCGGCTCGATGCCCATCAATTGCAGGCGCTGGTCTTCGTGCCCCTGTAGCGTCACCCGAGCCTGCAACACGGGGGATACCGGCCAGCCCTGACGACGCAGATCGACAAACCATTGTTGAGTGAAGGTGCCGCCACCGGGCGCGCTGAGACTGGCCTGGGGTTCGCCGCCTATGAGCTGGCTGGCTCGAGCGTAACTGTCCCGGGCCTGACTGTTGAGCGCCTGCACACCGGTGAGCAGGCTGGTGGCGAGCCAGAGACCGGTCAGGACACTGAAAAACTGCACCGGATGCTGGCGCCAATGGCTGAGCAAAGCCTTGAGCGTCTGGCGAAGGATCATCACCCCTGGACCACCTGCGCCAGGCGTCCGCCATGCAAGACCACGCGACGGTTCAACCGGGCCGCCACCCGGGGACTGTGAGTGACCATCAGCAAGCTTGTCAGGCTACCATCGAGCAACTCCAGCAACAGTTGCAACACCTCGTCGCTGGTGGCCTCGTCGAGACTGCCGGTAGGTTCGTCGGCCAGCAACAAGGCCGGCCGCGAGGCCAGCGCCCGGCCCAGCGCCACCCGTTGCTGCTGGCCGCCGGAAAGCTGCTCGGGATAACGCCGCAGAAAATCGGAAAGCCCGAGCCGTTGCACCAGATGGGTCTGCCAGGCTGGGTCATAGCGCCCGCACAGACGCGCCTGGAACGCCAGGTTGTCCTCCACCGGCAAGCTGCTGATGAGGTTGAACTGCTGGAACACCAGGCCGATTTGTGTACGTCGCCAGTTTGCCAACTGGCTTTCGCTCATGCCGTCGAGCCTGCGCTCGCCAAAACGAATGCTGCCACGATCGACCTTATCCAGACCGGCAACCAGATGCAGCAAGGTGCTTTTCCCGCTGCCGGACTCGCCCATCAGTGCCAGGCTATCGCCAGGGGCCAGCGTCAGATCGATGCCCTGCAGCACCGGCAACGCCCCCTGGGGCGTGGCGTAGCTTTTAAAAACGTCGCGAACTTCAAGCATGAAAAGGCTCGATGGATAAACGTGAGGCTCAGGATAGCGGAGTTGGGTGACGGGGCAGACCAAGGATGCGCTCAGGCGACGGGCAAACACCGCTGGTCGTCTGCCCCGCCTGGTTTTGCCCGGCGCCTTGCAAAGTATCAATTCACAGCTATCAATCAATGACTAATACGTGCCGTTTACATGCAGTCGGCAAATTCGTCATAAACATGACGCACCTGGATTGCCTCCTATTCAAGGACGATCTCCGACATGCCTCAAACCAAATATCGCCCCGATATCGATGGACTTCGCTGTATTGCGGTGCTGGCCGTGTTCATTCATCACCTCAACGCCAACCTGGTGCCGGGCGGGTTCGTGGGTGTCGATATTTTTTTCGTCATCTCGGGTTTTCTCATTACTTCCCAAGTGTTTTCCGAGATCAAGGACAACACCTTTTCGTTGAAACGTTTTTATCAGCGGCGCATCAACCGCATCGTTCCGGCATTGGCAACGGTGTTGTTGGCGAGCGTGATCGCGGGGGCCTTCATTCTTTCCCCGGCCGACCTGACGCGGCTCAACGTCAGCGCGCTGTTCTCCCTGCTGGGTGTCTCGAATATCTATATCTGGATGAAGTACGGAAACTATTTCGCCGCCGATGCCAGCGAGGCGCCACTGTTGCATACCTGGTCCCTGGGGATTGAGGAGCAATTCTATGTGATCTGGCCGCTGTTGATCCTGGTGCTCTATCGCCTGGCGCCGCGCCATGTACTGCCGGTGTTGGGCGTCGGTATCGTGGCGGCAGTGGGGCTTTCCGAATACGCCACGAACGTCTTCGCCACGGCCTCCTATTACCTGCTGCCTACACGGTTTTTCGAGCTCATGCTGGGCGGAGCGCTGGGTATCTATCTTTATCAGCCACGTACACTCGGCAGGATAGAAGTGCTGGCTTATACCGCGATGGGGTATGGGCTGATTGGTTTTTCCTTGTTTGCCCTGAGCCCGGACACGCCCTTCCCCGGCGTCAATGCTTTTATACCTTGCCTGGGGGCGACGCTGCTGATTCTGGCCGGCAGCGGTGAAGCTCGCTCGCGCCTGCTGACCAACCGGCCCATGGTGTTCATAGGCCTGATTTCCTATTCGCTGTATTTATGGCACTGGCCATTGATTGCCTACCTGAATTATCTGGGCGTCGACATAACCCTTTCTGTGGGCCTGTCACTGGTGGTGGTGGCGATTCTGTTGTCGTGGGGGTCCTGGCGGTATATCGAAATTCCGTTTCGACGGAGCGGCGCGCAGTTGCAATTTTCTCGCGTACTGGGCCGGCGATTCATGGCCCCAGTCCTGGGGCTGGCCGCTCTGGCGGTCTTGAGCCTGCTGTGGAATGGCTTTCCACAGCGTTTTGCGCCTGAAGTGTCGAGGCTCGAGGCCATGGCGCTGAGCAAACCAAACCGGCTTCGCAGCGGTTGCCATATGCCCAGTGCGCGGTACGGCGCCGACCCCGATCCGGATTGCCGGCTCGGTGCGTACAAGGAGCAACTGGACGGGATGATGGTGGGTGACTCGTTCGCCAATCACTTCACGGGCATGGTCGATATCCTGGCCAAACCCAACGGCATCAGGTTGATGGACTACACCCTGGATGCCTGCCCGCCGATCTTCGGCTATGCCGCCGAGGTGTCCGCGGCGTATGGCGAGCGTTGCGTGGCGCGCAATGCCCGGGTGTTCGAGCTGATCAAGCAGAACCACTACCCTTACGTCGTGCTGGCCGGCGCCTGGCCCAGGGATGCGGCGGCCGCGCAGATTATCGAAGCAAGCATCAAGCGCGTGGCGAACAACACCGGCCAGGTCATCGTGATTCTGCGCAACCAGAACATCGATAACGCGGCAACCTGCCCCGTGCGTCGCCTGATGTTCGGCACCGATCGTCCATGCTCGGCCCCACTGGATATCACCGCGCCTTATTGGGAAGGGATACGCGCCAGGCTGACCCAAGTGCGGTTTATCGACCCCAATCAAGTGATATGCCCAGCGGGACTCTGCAGCCCGATCATTGACGGGCAGTTGCTGTACCGCGATGACGCACACTTGAACGATGTGGGCTCACGCTTCATCGGCCACACATTGCGCGACCTGGGATTCTCCCTGCTGCACGACCCTGCCCGGCTCGACCCGATCGCCGCAACCCAGTGAGCCCCCGCAGGCTTGTGGGGCATGCAAGGTCTGCAAACGACCCGGACGGCTGTGGGAGCGGGCTTGCTCGCGAAAGCGGTGGTCAGCTTGCATGGATGTTGGATGTGCCGGTGTCATCGCGAGCAAGCCCGCACACACTGGTTTCGGTCGTTTATAAGATCAGTGCCCACCGCCTATCCTGTGGGAGCCAAGCTTGCTCGCGATAGCGGTGGGTCGGCTTGCACCCATGCTGAATAGGCCGCCGCCATCGCGAGCAGACTCGCTCCCACAGTTTTATCGACGTACAACCGGGAGAAACAGGTCAGCTATAAGGCCGTCTCGCGAGCAAGCTTTGCTCCCACAGGTCCTGCTCAAACAAGTCTGGTTGGGGGACCGCCGCAAAAGCGTTTAGGGGCTATTCATGCACCATAGAATCTCCCACAGCGATTGCGCCTGTCCCTGTGTTCGATCAAATGGCGGAAGGCAGCCGGAGTCGAACCTGCCCGGGAACGGATGCCGTCCCCAACCGGGTTTGAAGCCCGGCCGCGCCACCGGGCGCGATTGCCTTCCTTGAACTCAGTCTTCTGTTGGTTGGGCCAGTGCATTGTCGAGCCGGATCTGGCGCCGGTCGCCAAAGCGTCGGGTCAGGCCGATTCGGTCGAAGTACTCCAGAATCTGAATACTGCGCTTGCGCCCCAGGCCCACGGCATCGCGAAACGTGGTGACCTGAATCACCGGGTCATCGCTGGCCAGTTGCACCAGCATAGCCGCCAATCGGCGCACCAGGGTCTCGGTATAAAATAAGTCACGGACCACTTGATGCATCAACCCCAAACGCGCCATCTTGCGCAGCAGCAGGCGCACGGTGGCCTCTTCATGGCTTGTCGCTTTAGCCAGATCACGCACCCACGGCGGATCGAAACCCGCCTGTTCGAACAACGGCTGTAATTGTTGCCACAGGGTTTCATCGTCTTCGCTCAATCGCACTTGGTGATCGGGCAAATGCAGCCAAGGGCCGCTGGCGACGATCGCACCGCTGACCAGTAATTCGTCGAGCAGGCTGATAAAGGTCGGCCGGTCCAGCGCGGTGCCGGCGAAGCGACGCAGGCGATCCCTGTCTGGTCCCATTTGATCCGGTTCGAGTTGATGAAAGCGTGCCAGGTGTTCCAGCAGTGGCGCTTTCAAGGCTTCCCAGCGGGCAGCGCTGAACAGCAACGGCCCTTGCCGCGTATCGATCAAGCGCACGTCATCGGGCAACACCCAGCTATCGCGCGGACGATTGAACTGGCGTTCCAGACGCTGCGGATCGAGCCCGGTGTCGCTGTTGGCCAGCAGCGCCGGCAGTGCGTCTTCCAGGCTGGTGGTGGTGGCCAGCGTCTTTAGCTGCGCCAATCTTTCGGGGCTACGGCGGTGTCGGGCCGGGGCGAACGGGTCAAGCACCCGGCCACCGCCGAGAGTGCGTTGAGCGCTTTGGTCGCGCAGGATCAAACGATCGCCCTTCACCGCCAGCACCGGCGCGTTCACCAGCAATTGCGCGAACATCTGCTCACCCGGTGCCAGGCTGGCGCCCTCCAGCAAGGCCGCTCGCCCGGTCACGTCCTGAGTGCCGAGATGCACATGCACTGGCTGAAAGTGCTCGAAGCTTCGCGCCTCGCTGACCAACAAGGTCATCTCGATATCCAGACGCTGGGGCGGCGCATGCAGCCATTCGGCCAACAACCAGTGGCCCCGGTGAATCTGCTCCAGGGCCAAACGGTCGGCACTCAGGTTCAACGCGACTCGCTGCCCGGCCGTTGCGCTGTCAGCCGCCTGATTCTGCGCATGCAGGCCTCGTACCCGCACCGGTTTGCCCAGCGGACTCAATATCAGCGTATCGCCCACGGCCACTTGGCCGGACAACGCGGTGCCGGTCACCACGATCCCGGCACCGGCCACACTGAAAGCCCGATCAATCGCCAGGCGAAAACCGCCGCTGGCGCTGCGTTGAAGCACCTCATGTTGCGCATCCAGCAAGGCTTTACGCAGTGTCTCGACACCTTCGCCAGTCACACTCGACAGCGCGATTTTCGGCGCGCCGGCATAAGGTCCGGGTCCGAGCAATGCTTCGATCTGTTCCCGGACGCCTTGCACACGAGCAGGGTCGACGCGGTCGCATTTGGTGATTGCAATCAGTGCCCGAGGGATGCCCAGCAACTCGACAATCGCCAAATGTTCGCGGGTCTGAGGCATGACACCGTCATCGGCCGCCACCACCAACAACACCAGATCAATGCCCTGAGCACCGGCGAGCATGTTGTGGGTGAAGCGCTCATGGCCGGGTACGTCGATAAAACCGGTCAGCCCGGCGCCCGGTTCCAGCGCCGCGTAGATGTAGCCGAGGTCGATGGTCATGCCGCGTTCGCGTTCTTCCCGGCGACGGTCGCCAGCCTGGCCGGTCAGTGCCTGGAGCAAGGAGGTTTTGCCGTGATCGATATGCCCTGCTGTGCCGACAATCACCCGTCCCGGCCCTCCTCCTGCAGTTGATTGAGCTGGGCCAACCACGCGGCTTCGTCGTCGAGCTGGCGCAGGTCCAGCCAAAGCGCATCGCCGTCGATGCGCCCGAGCACGGGAATCGGCAACCGACGAAACGCGGCTTCCAGCCCCATCAATCGCCGCCCGCGCAGACGTTTGGATACGTTGGGCCGCAGGCATAACGCAGCACTAGGTAAGCGAGCCACCGGTTGGCTGCCGCTGCCGATCATGCCCTGCGCCGGTACCGCACTGACGCTCCAGCCGTCACCCAATACCTGTGCCAGTGACGGTTGCAGGCGTTCGGCCTGGGCGAAGATGTCGGTTTGGGGGCGGGTCAGCAGGCGCAGACTCGGCAGGCGTTCGGCCAACCGATCAGGATCGCGGTACAGCGCCAATACGGCTTCGAGGGCTGCCAGGGTTAGCTTGTCGACCCGCAGTGCGCGCTTGAGCGGATTCTTCTTGATCTTCGCGATCAGGTCTTTGCGGCCGACTATCAACCCGGCCTGGGGACCGCCGAGCAGTTTGTCGCCGCTGAAGGTGACGATATCCGCGCCATCGATCAGGGCCTGGCACGCCGTCGGTTCGGCGGGCAAGCCCCAGCGAGTCAGGTCCAGCAGACTGCCGCTGCCCAAGTCTTCGAGCAGCGGCAGTCCGTGGCGGTGAGCCAACTCTGCCAGTTCAGCCGTCGGCACCCGGGCGGTGAAACCTTCGATTGAGTAATTGCTCGCATGTACGCGCATCACCAGGCCACTGCGCGGACCGATGGCCGCCTCGTAATCGCGGGCATGGGTGCGGTTGGTGGTGCCCACTTCGTGCAGCCGCACTCCGGCGCGGGCCATGATGTCGGGAATGCGGAAGGCGCCGCCGATTTCGATCAGTTCACCACGGGAAATGATGCCTTCCTTGCGTGCGCCCAAGCTATTGAGGGCGAGCAACACGGCGGCGGCGTTGTTGTTGACCACGGTCACCGCTTCGGCGCCGGTCAGCTCGCGGATCAACCCTTCAATCAAATCATCGCGGTCGCCGCGCTTGCCGCTGTGCAGATCAAATTCCAGATTGAGCGGATAGCGGGCGGCGAGCTGAACGGCTTCGATAGCCGACTCCGGCAGCAACGCGCGCCCCAGGTTGGTGTGCAGCACCGTGCCGGTGAGGTTGAACACCCGACGGACCTGGCTGCGATGCTGGATCGCCAGACGCTCACCCACCCTGCCCGCCAATACGTCGGGAGCTATTTCAACGGCAGCGAGTTCACCCTTGAGCATCGGCTCGCGCAGATCATCGAGCAGTTGCCGCAGCCCGGCCAACAGCGCCTCACGCCCATAACGCTCAGCCAACACCTGGCAGGCGGGATGGCGCAGCAAGCTGTCGATGGAGGGCAGCCGCAAAACTGGGCTGGCGGAGGTTGCAGACATCAGAGGCTCCCGGAAGCGAATGACCGTCGCGTCTGAGTGTAGCCGCTGGGCTCACTGCTCAAGGTGATGCCGAGCGCCGCCTTCGTCTTTGGTCGTCGTCTGAGCGGCGGTGATGTCTTTGCGTTTGAGGCTCGCGTTGTGATCGTGTCGCCGCTGGCGCTTTTGAAGGGGAATTTGAGGGTGAAGCTGAGTGGGTCGGCCATTGTTGGTGCTTTAGTGTGGTTGCTCCCATCAGGTAGAGAGATGGGGTCACGTGGCGCTTGGCAGGGTGCACTTCATCTTGACACCCACGACAGTGAGCCACATACCGATTAGACTGCTAGGTATTGATCCCGGAGGTCACTATGAGCGCCGAACTTTCCCCCATCGTTTCAGAGTTTGAAACCGAAGAGCAGGCCGCTAGCTACGACCGTTGGTTCCGTGCCAAAGTGCAGGCGTCGCTCGATGATCCACGCCCGAATGTCCCGCACGATCAGGTAATGGCTGATATGCGATCCCTTCTCGAAGCCAAGCGCAATAAGCGCGATGCTGGTTGAGTGGCGGCCCGAAGCGCGGGCTGAACTGTGGCAAATCATTGATTATATTGGCGACCGCCACCTTGTAGCGGCGAGCGAGCGGTACCAAGCCATTGAGGCTGCTACCTCAGCCCTTCCGCAACATCCCTACCTTTATCGATTTGGTCGTGTACCCGGTACGCGGGAAATTGTTGTGCACCCCAATTACTTGGTGGTCTACCGGGTGACGGATCGAATCGAGATCGTGACCGTTTTGCATGCCAGGCAGGAATACCCCTGACTCGACCAGTTATTTGCATCGAATTTGACCAGCACGCTTCGTGGACATAACCGGCAGAACGATTTAGCCAATCTGTTGCATCGACCGGTTGAATCCACAAGCCAAAGCAGTCATTAGCGACGCGTGAGATTTTTGAGATCGATATGTTTGCCCCCGTCAGCTGATGACTGAACGGGACGTTTTCTGTTGCGTTGGCTGCAAGGCTATTGCACAGGGGGTCCCAATTTGTGCCAGCCTATCCCGGAATGGACCGGATTTATCTCGCTTATTGGGTGGGATTTATCTCAAGCCTGAACATCAAGGGGACAGGCTCAGTCGCCTCCCGGTGCCAGCATCAGATTCGGCGATGGGCGCTGGTACCCTTCCTGCTCCAGGCGCATGTCCAGCATCAGGCTGGACAGGTCCGCCGAGAGCGCTTCGGCTTCGGCGTCGTTTTCCAGGTAGATCAGTTTCAGATAGCTGTTGCAGCCGGGGCAGACTTCCGCCCGCAACGGCGCCTGATTGGCAGCATGACGGTCATCCTCAAAGCTGACGTATTGAAGCCCCTTGCTTTGTTCGCAATACACGCACTTGACCCGCACCGCATGCCATTCGCAAGCGCACAACGAGCACACCAGATAACGCAATCCGTTGTATTTGCCGCGATGACGAATCACTCCGGCCATCGCCGGTGAACCGCAGGCCGGGCATTGACTAAGACTGTCTCCGCGCTTGAGTTCAAGGTTCGGTGAACTCAGCAGCCAATGGCTCCAAGCCGCTTGCAGCGCTGCACCGAGGAACGGCACCAGTTCTGCCGGCAGCATTGAATACTGTCCGCTGACCAAGGCAATCGCCCACACTTTGAGCAGCCCCGGGTTGGCACTACGCAAAGTCGCCACGGCGTTTTCTACCGCCGTTTGTGGCGGTGGCCGATAACGTTGCAACAAGGCTTCGAGATACGGCAACCAAACGTTTTCGCGCACCAGACTGTCGGCGGCGAACGGCGGCAAACCATGTTCCACGCACACCCGAAGACGGTCGGGATCGGGCATGGCGGCCACGGGCGGATCGTCCATCAATTTCTGCTGAGCGTGGCACAGCCCCGCGATCAAGCGCAGATAGTCCGCCATGGGATGCCCGTCAGCCAGGTGGTCCAGACGCAGCGCGCGCAAGGTGAACAGGTTATTCGGTGGCAGGTACAGAAACGGCGGTGAACTCGCCGCCGCTTCTATCTGCCCAGGTTCAAGGATCGTGGCCAAGGGGTCATCCTTTTTTCGTGATCGGTCGCTCAGGCGTCTCGTCTCGGGTCACTTCCTGATACCAGAGTTCATGGTGTTTTTTCGCCCAGGCGCGACTGACTCTGCCACGCACCATGGCGTGGACCGAGCCACGAATCCAGATACCCGCATAGATGTGAACGATGATGCTCAGCACCAGGATGAACCCTGCCAGCGCATGCAGTAGCATCGCCCAGCGAATACTGGTAATGCCGAAGTACGCGCTGAACCAGGCACGCCAGATCACCAACCCGCTGAACAGCAGCACCAGCATGCAGATCAGCAAGACCCAGAACAGCACTTTCTGCGCCGGGTTGTATTTGCCGATTGGCGGTACGCCCTCCTCCTCGTTACGCATGACCGTCCCGACGCGCCTGAGCCACAACCGGTCGTTGGCGCCGAAGTAATTCGCCCGCCAAAAACTGAACACCAGGCCGAGGAACAGCACAAACATCGCCACGCCCATGTACGGATGCAGAATGCGCGTCCACGAACCGCCGCCAAACAGGTTGCTGAGCCAGAACAATCCCGGATGGAACAAGGCCAGCCCCGACAGCGCGGCCATGAGAAACAGAATCGCCACCAGCCAGTGATTGGTGCGCTGGTTGGAGGTGTAGCGCAGGATCGTTTTGTCGTTCATGGCCTGTCCTCCCCGCCGGGTTTCGTCGGATCAAAGGTGTGCACCGATGGATCGAATTCATGCACCGCCGGGTCGAGGGTGACTGGATGTTCGTCTTCCTCGACCCGTTGTGGCCCGACGCGCACGTAATGGAAGAACCCGGCCAGCACCGCCGCGCCCATGGCCAGCAACGCCAAGGGTTTGCTCAGGCCTTTCCACAGGTCCACCAACGGACTGATCACCGGGTGATCCGGCAACCCGGCATACAACCTGGGTGTGTCGGCATGGTGCAGCACATACATGACGTGAGTGCCGCCGACGCCTTCGGGGTCATACAAACCGGCGTTTTCGAAACCGCGACTCTTGAGATCGACGATACGTTCGGCGGCGTGTTCTTTCATGTCTTCCTTGCTGCCGAAAACGATGGCGCCGGTCGGGCAGGTTTTCACGCAGGCCGGCTCCAGCCCCACCGCCACCCGGTCCGAACACAGCGTGCATTTATAAGCCTTGTGGTCCTTTTGCGAGATGCGCGGAATGTTGAACGGGCAACCGGTGATGCAATACCCGCAGCCGATGCAATGGTCCTGATCGAAATCGACGATGCCGTTGACGTGCTTGATGATCGCGCCTGGGCTCGGGCACGCCGCCAGGCAGCCGGGCTCGGCGCAGTGCATGCAGCCGTCCTTGCGGATCAGCCATTCGAGGTTACCGGCGTCGGTTTCATGCTCGGTGAAGCGCATCAAGGTCCAGGTGTCTGCGCTGAGGTCTTGAGGGTTGTCGTAAGTGCCGAGGTTGTGACCGACATCGTCGCGCAGCTCGTTCCATTCCGAGCAGGCGACCTGGCAGGCCTTGCAGCCGATGCACTTGGTGGTGTCGATCAGCTTGGCCACTGCCTCTTGCGTGCGCACCGAGGGCGGCATGGTGGTGGTGGCCGAACGGGCGATGATGTCTTGGCTGGCCATTTAGACTTTCTCCACGTTGACCAGGAATGACTTGGATTCCGGGGTCTGTGTGTTGCCATCGCCGAGAAACGGCACCAGGGTGTTGGTCAGGTAACCGTGACGGGTGGCGCCGGTGAACCCCCAGTGCAACGGGATACCGATCTGGTGCACCACTTGATTGTTGACCTGCAGCGGACGAATCCGCTTGGTCACCACCGCCACCGCTTCGATGTGCCCGCGCTTGGAACTGACCCGCACCCGGTCACCGGCAGCAATGCCCTTCTCCTTGGCCAGGACTTCACCGATTTCGACAAACTGTTCGGGCTGGGTAATAGCGTTGATCGGGCAATGCTTGGACCAGAAATGGAAGTGTTCGGTCAGCCGGTAGCTGGTCGCCGCATAAGGGAAGTCCTTGGCCTGCCCGAGGGTGTCCCAGACAGAATCGAAGATCCGCCCGGCCGGGTTGCTGGTCGCCTGCTTGTTGTTGGGGTGCATCGGGTTGATGCCAATGGGCGTCTCGAACGGTTCATAGTGTTCCGGGAATGGCCCTTCGTTCATCTTGTCGAGAGCGAAGAAACGCGCCACGCCTTCGGGGTTCATGATGAACGGGTTGATGCCCGCTTCCGGTGCGGCGTCGACCTTGTAATCGGGCACGTCGGTGCCGGTCCAGACCTTGCCGTTCCACCACACCAGCCGTTTGTTCGGGCCCCATGGTTTGCCTTGAGGGTCGCAAGAGGCACGGTTATAGAGAATCCGCCGGTTCATCGGCCACGACCAGGCCCACCCCAGGTTCTGCTTCATGCTGAAAGGATCACTGTTGTCACGCCGGGCCATCAGGTTGCCCTGCTCGGTCCAGCTGCCGCAGAAAATCCAGCACCCGGACGCCGTGCTGCCATCGTCCTTGAGTTGGCCGAAGCCGGACAGTTGCTGACCCGTCTTGATCACCGCGCCTGAAACGTCGGTGACATCGGATACGGCGTAGCCGTTGAATTCCCGGGCCAGCTCTTCCGGCGTCGGGTCATCCGGTACTTTGTAGGGCCAGTCGAGCTTGAGGATCGGCTCGGCCAAGGCACCACCATCGGCCTGGTAACGCTTGCGCAGGCGCAAGAACAGCTCGGCCATGATCTTCACGTCCGTGCGCGCCTGCCCCGGGCCATCGGCACCCTTCCAGTGCCATTGCAGCCAGCGACCGCTGTTGACCAACGAACCGCTTTCTTCGGCGAAACAGGTGGTGGGCAGACGGATGACTTCGGTCTGGATCTCGACCGTTTGCACATCATTGTAAGGTCCGGCGTTGCGCCAGAACTCCGAGGTTTCGGTGGCCAGTGGGTCCATCACCACCAGCCACTTGAGTTTGGCCAGCGCCTTCATTACCCGGTTCTTGTCCGGCAAGGCAGCGATCGGATTGAAGCCCTGGCACATGTAGCCATTGACCTCGCCCTTGCCCATCATGTCGAACATTTTCAGGATGTCGTAGCCGGGAATGTCCAGTTTGGGCAGCCAGTCATAGCCCCAGTTATTCTCGGCAGTGGCATTGGCGCCGTACCAGGCTTTCATCAGGCTGACGTGAAACTTGCCGTAGTTCTGCCAGTAAGACATCTGCCCGGGACGCAGCGGCTTGAGTGCGCGCTTGGCGATGTAGGCGTTGTAATCCTGTTCGGCCTCGGCCGGCAGGGTCAGGTAACCGGGCAGCAGGTTGGACAGCAAGCCCAAGTCGGTCAGGCCCTGGATGTTGGAGTGCCCGCGCAGGGCATTGACCCCCCCGCCCGGCATGCCGACGTTGCCCAGCAGCAGTTGCACCATGGCCGCGCTGCGGATCATCTGCGAGCCGGTCGAATGCTGGGTCCAGCCCAGGGCGTAGAGAATCGTCATGGTTTTGCCCGGTTGCGAGCAGGTGGCGATCTCTTCCCAGATTTTCTGCATTGCATCCACGGGCATGCCGCAGACCTGACTGGCCAGCTCCAGGGTGTAGCGGCTGTAATGCTGCTTCATTAATTGATAGACGCAGCGTGGGTCTTGCAAGGTCGGGTCGACTTTGGCGAAACCGTCCTCGCCGATTTCATAGCCCCAGCCGGACTTGTCGGTATAGATGCGCTTGCTCGCGTCGTAACCGCTGAACAACCCATCCTCGAAGCCGTAGTTGGCCTTGACGATGAACGACACGTCCGTATAGGTGCGTACGTATTCGTGCTGGATCTTGTCTTCGGTCAGCAGGTAATTGATCAGCCCGCCCATGAAGGCAATGTCGGTGCCGGTGCGGATCGGCGCGTAATAGTCGGCCACCGAGGCCGTACGGGTGAAACGCGGGTCGACCACAATCAGCCGCGCCTTGTTGTGGGCTTTGGCTTCGGTCACCCATTTGAAACCGCAAGGGTGCGCTTCGGCGGCGTTGCCACCCATCACCAGAACCAGATTCGCGTTGGCGATATCGGTCCAGTGGTTGGTCATGGCACCACGGCCATACGTCGGGGCAAGACTTGCCACCGTCGGGCCATGTCAGACACGTGCCTGGTTATCAAACCCCAGCATGCCGAGACTGCGAATCACCTTGTGGGTGATGTACCCCGCTTCGTTGGACGATGCCGACGCCGCAAGGAAACCGGTGGTCAGCCAGCGATTCACCGTTTGCCCCTGGGCGTTCTTCTCGATGAAATTGGCGTCGCGGTCGGCCTTCATCAGGT
This sequence comes from Pseudomonas sp. Q11, assembly GCF_024494355.1. Taxonomy (GTDB): domain Bacteria; phylum Pseudomonadota; class Gammaproteobacteria; order Pseudomonadales; family Pseudomonadaceae; genus Aquipseudomonas; species Aquipseudomonas hefeiensis. Next base: position 41,124 of record NZ_JAKNQY010000028.1, read on the forward strand.
CGGCGATGCGATCCAGCGCTTCATCCCAGGAGATTCGCGTCCATTGCGTGGTGCCGGGCTTGCGCACCTGCGGGTACTGGAGACGAGTGGGGCTATGAATGAAATCGAGCAGGCCTGCGCCTTTGGGGCAGAGGGTGCCACGATTGACGGGATGGTCGGCATCGCCTTCGATGTGGATGATGCTCTGGGCGACATTCTTCGCATTGTCGCCCAGGCTGTACATGATCAAGCCGCAACCGACCGAGCAGTACGGGCAGGTGTTGCGGGTTTCATGGGTATGGGCGAGCTTGAAATGACGCACTTGTTCGGCGAAAGCTGGCGTCGGGGCCATGCCCAGCGCGCCGAGGCTTGAGCCCGCAAGGCCGAGACCTGCGACCTTGAAGAACTGACGACGGTTGAGGTCCATCGTGCACTCCTGATCAGGTGGAACCCGGTGCATTGGCCGGATTTTTCTGGACGATCACGGTGACGGCAACGGAACTACCGTCGCTTTAAACTGTAGACAATGCTGTTTGGTGCTGTGGAAAAACCGACCGTCGGGTAATCCGCAAGCCAGCCAGACACATAATTAATGTGGGAGCCCCCTCGAAGGGATCGCGCGGATAGAGCGTAGTTTGTGTAACCGCCAGGCTTGATAACAACGAAGATCTACTGTGGGAGCGAGCCCGCTCGCGAAGAAGCCTGCACATTCAACATCGAGCCCGACTGACACACCGCCTTCGCGAGCAAGCCCGCTCCCACAGGGGATCTGCGGGGGCATGCAAGGTCTGCGAACAACTCGGACTACTGTGGGAGCGAGCCTGCTCGCGATGACGGCGGCACATTCGACATCGAGCCCGACTGACCCGCCGCCATCTCAGCCTGAGCCGGCCCCGGTGTGACAATGTGCTTGAGGTCGATGTGTTTCCATTCAGGCATCGCCCCTAGCCGCGCATTGAAGCGGTAATTGAAGGTAAAGGCGTCTTCAGTTGGTTGGTTCAAGGATTTTCCATAGGTCGCTTCAACACCGGCCGGGTCGTACCCCATCAACTGCAACAGCGTCGGGAAGATGTTGTAGTGACTGGACCGGTCCTTGTTCTGTGCCCATGCATGTTGCCAATCCAGGGTGTGCAACCGCGCACCTTCTATGACCACCAGCGGCACGAGCCCCTCCTCCGCCACCGGGTCACCGCCGCAGTGGGTGTTGAGCCCAGGGTTGCCGCGCTCGTGAAGGTCCTGGCCATGGTCGGAGGTGTAGATCAACACGGCGTTGCTTAAATCAGCCTGCTGGAAGAGCCGCTTGAAGAACTCTCCGACATTCCACAACAGGGTGTTCCGGTAGGCGTTGCGGTACAGCTCCCAGTCATGGCTCCGGCCATCAAAACCGTCACGCTGGCCGGTGTCGGCGACCTCGAGAAACCGCCCGCGCGGCAGGGCTGGACGATAACTCATGAACTCATCCGGGTATTTGTCGTGCACGGGAAAATGCGCACCGAGCTTGTTGACCACCATCAGCTCGGCCCGGTCATTGCCCAGCCGCTGGATCAATGCCGCGGCGACCGCCATGTCGCGCTCGAACACCGGGGTGCCGTCGAACTGCACGAAGTCGTCGATATCGTTTTTTTCGGTGTCGGTCATCAGGTTCTGCAGACGACCACCGGTGCGCTGGGCGTCGATATAGACCGTGCGCAACCCGGCCTTTTTGGCGTACTGCCAGATCGACGGCAACGTGCTGTTGATGCGCACGTAGTCGTCGCGAGTACCGCCATGACGCAAGCTGACGTTGGTGTCGGCGCTGCAATTGGCGATGGAGGCCGCGTAACCGAAATTGAAAATTTCCACGCCGTCCGGTGGAGTCTTCAGGCCGCTTTGCACGCCGAATGGCGTGTTGATATCCAGATAATTCCCGGCGACGCTTTCATCGATAATCAGCACAATATCATGCTCGATCGGCGATGTTGGCCGCGTCAAGCGGATCGGCTCCCGAGGACCGACGGTGTTATGCAGGGTTTCGTAAACGAACAGATTCAGATAGGCCAGTGGTGTGTACATCACTGGCAGACCCCGCGCGCCCTCGCCCGCCCGGACGAATAAAACGCCACTGAGCAACAACACTCCCAGCACAGGCGCGGCGATGGGCAAATAACCGGGCAATGGCACCGACCGCCGAGGCTTGAGACCGATCCCCAACAGCAACAACAGGCCGCCGGTCGCGGCACTGACAATCACCTCGCGATACTGGTGGGCCGCCTCCCCGACAAAACCACCCGAATACACCAGCGACACGAACTGGCTGTACGTCAGGTAGCTGTCCGTCACCCTCGTATATACCTCGAAAAACACTGCCGAACCAAACATCGCCAGCGCAAACAGATGGCGCACGAAGGTTTGGCGGATGTACGCACTCAGCCACAGCGCCACCACCAAGACCATGAACATCGCACCGAACAGCAACGTGGCGAATCCCCAACCCAGGGCATTCAGGCGATCAAGGTAATAGTCATATCCCCTGATCAGGTACAGCACCAGCAGCAGTTCCTTGAGGTATCGGAGCATGTCTTTCTCGGCGATAGGGCGGCGTTGGAGAAGGGGTCGTTTTCTGCACGTTAGCAGCGGCTTTCCAAAGCGCAAGAAAAGCAACAGTCGGCCTAAGCGTCAAAAAAAAGTTAGCTCAAAAATGACACGATTTAAGCCAGTAAAACGTAAAAACCTATGGATAATTACCGTTCATCGCCTAGTTAAATGCCTTTAAAGCCCTTTAAAAACGGCACTTTTCCAAACCAGTCAATGACTTGATATCAAAAGGCCAAGTCCTGTCGAGTTTGCCAACAGTGACAACTGTCATTTTGCTGACACGAATTTCTGAAGCTGCGCTATACCCCTCTAAACAGTTTCATCCGAGTTACATCACACGGTCTGCGAGGCGCGCCAAGAATGGACGTGAGCGTATTTGGAACGGGGTATGTGGGGTTGATTCAAGCGGCTGCGTTGGCTGACGTCGGCCACCGTGTTTTGTGCATCGACATTGACCCCAACAAGATCCGTCAGCTGCAACAAGCGGTGCCGCCGATCAGCGAGCCTGGGCTGTCCGAATTGCTCGAAGAGAACATCAAGTGTGGTCGACTGCTGTTCAGTGATCAGGCCAGCGATGCGGTCAATCACGGCGAACTGATTTTCATCGCGGTCGGCACGCCGGCCGATGAAGACGGCTCGGCAGACCTGAGCCATGTACTGGCGGTCACCCGCCAGATCGCTGACTTCATGGACAGCGACCGTACCTTGATCATCAAGTCCACGGTGCCGGTCGGCACCGCCGACAAGGTCGCCGAATGTGCCCGTCAGGCGTTGGCTCGCCGGGGTCTGAAACAGCTGAATGTGCGGGTGGTGTCCAACCCCGAGTTTCTCAAGGAAGGCAGCGCCCTGGCCGATTGCATGCGCCCGGACCGGATCATTATCGGCACCGCCGACCCGCTGGCTCGCGACCAGATGAGCGAGCTGTACGCGCCCTTTTGCCGTAACCGCGAAAAACTGATGTTCATGGACAACCGCAGCGCCGAACTGACCAAGTACGCGGCCAACGCCATGCTCGCTACCCGCATCAGCTTCATGAACGAACTGGCCAATCTCACCGAAAGGCTGGGCGCCGATATCGAAGCGGTGCGCAAGGGCATCGGCTCGGACCCACGCATCGGTTATCACTTCATTTACCCCGGATGCGGCTTCGGCGGTTCATGCTTTCCCAAGGACCTGCGCGCCCTGCTGCACACCGCCGAACAGAGCGGTATGCCGCTGCGCCTGCTGCGCAGCGTCACCGATGTCAACGACAGCCAGCGGCACATTCTCTTCGAGAAACTGACACAACAGTTCCCCACAGGCCTGGCCGGCAAGTCGATTGCGATTTGGGGCCTGGCCTTCAAACCCAACACCGATGACATGCGCGAAGCCCCCAGCCGCTACCTGATGGAAGCGCTGTGGCGCGAAGGCGCTCGGGTCCATGCCTACGACCCGGAGGCCATGTCCGAATGCCGACGCCTCTACGGCTACCGCAAAGACCTGAACCTGTGCGCCACCCGCGACGACACCCTGGAAGATGCAGACGCCCTGGTGATCTGCACCGAATGGAAGAATTTCCGTGTAGTGGATTTCGACCTGCTGGCCAGCAAGTTGCGCGCCCGGGTCATCATCGATGGCCGCAACCTCTACAACCCGGAACACCTGGCCGCCGCCGGTCTCTTGTATCGCGGCATCGGGCTGCGTCACACCGTGCCCAGCCCCCTGACCCAGGGGCCACGGGCGTGAACATTCTGGTGACCGGCGCGGCCGGTTTCATCGGCGCCCATTGCGTGCTGCGGCTGCTGCGCGACGGTCATCAGGTGTGGGGGCTGGACAACTTCAACGACTACTACGACCCGCAACTCAAGCATGACCGCGTGACATGGGTCAAAGACCAGGTGGGGGATTTTCCACTGGCACGGGTGGACCTGACCGACGCCTCGGCCATCGATGAGTTGTTCCAGTCGCACCGCCCGGACGTGGTGATTCATCTCGCCGCCCAAGCCGGCGTGCGTTATTCCCTGGAGAATCCGCGGGCCTATGTCGACAGCAACCTCACCGGGTTCCTGAACATCCTGGAAAGCTGCCGCCGCCATCCGGTCAAGCACCTGATCTACGCCTCCTCAAGCTCCGTGTATGGCGCCAACCAGCGCACACCTTACTCAGTACAGGACGGCGTGGACCATCCGCTGTCGCTCTACGCGGCCAGTAAAAAGGCCAACGAACTGATGGCCCACAGTTACAGCCATCTGTTCGGCATCCCATGCACCGGCCTGCGTTTTTTCACCGTGTACGGTCCCTGGGGCCGGCCGGACATGTCACCGATCCAGTTCGCCCGCGCCATCGCCGAAGGCCGCGTGTTGCAGCTGTTCAATCATGGCGAGCACCAGCGCGATTTCACCTATATCGACGACATCATCGAAAGCATCGCCCGGCTGATCGAACGCCCGCCCCATGCCACACCGCAGTGGGATCGCGATCAACCGGACCCTGCCAGCAGCGCGGCGCCCTGGCGGATCTACAACATCGGTGGGCAGCACCCGGTAGCGCTGCGTACCTATGTGGCGTTGCTGGAAAAACACCTGAGACAAACCGCCCGGATCGAACTGCTGCCCCTGCAGCCCGGAGACGTGCTGAACACCTGCGCCGATGCCAGCGACCTGGCACGGGCCACCGGTTTCCAGCCGCGCATTGAATTGGACGACGGCCTGGGCCGTTTCATCGACTGGTTCCTCGATTACTACGCCCTGCCTATCGCCGACATCGCTTGCAGCCCAACGCTTGCGACCAACCTTCAGCGGAGGAGTCTATGACCCGACATGAGCAAAGCATCCCTATCACCGCCTGCGGGGGCGACAAGCGCGTCGATCCCGAGCACCGCCGACGCCTGGACGCGGCCATCCATCGTCAGGGCCGCGGCTGGCTGACCGGTCGCGACGGCGGTCGACCCTGGACTGTCTCGCGCACCAATCGAGTGGTGGCCTGTCTCGGCGCGTTGTCGATTCTGCTACTGCTCAGCCCGCTGTTGCTGGGTCTGGCGCTGCTGATCAAGTTCTCAAGCCCCGGTCCAGTGCTGTTCGTGCAGAAACGCACCGGATACCGCGGCCGGGTCTTTGGCATGTACAAGTTCCGCACCATGGTTGCTGATGCCGAGGCGCTCAAGGAGTCACTGCGTCACCTCAACAAGCACGGCGCCGATGCCATCGACTTCAAGATCGACAACGACCCGCGCATCACCCCCGTCGGCCGGTTCCTGCGACGCAGCAGCCTCGACGAGCTACCCAACCTGATCAATGTGGTGACCGGCGACATGCGCCTGGTCGGCCCGCGGCCGACCTCGTTCAACGCCTACCGCTACAAGGACAACCATCTTGTCCGCCTGAGCATCTACCCCGGCCTGACCGGCCTGTGGCAGATCTCCGGGCGCAGCAACATCGACTTCGACCAGCGCGTGGAACTGGACCTCAGCTACATCGCCGAACAAAGCCTGTTGCTGGACCTGAAGATCCTGATGATCACCCCTTTCAAAGTTTTCAGCGGCCACGGAGCGAGTTAAATGGACGGTTCAACCAATATCCTGACCATCGCAAGCCCGAGCGAGACCAACCTGACCTCGACCGTGCTTGATCCTTCCTTGCGGATCCTGCTTCTGACGGCCGCCAATACCGGCACCGGAACCAGTACCAGCGCCATGGCCCTGGCCGCTCAACTGGCACAGATGAGCAGCGGTCGCGTGCTGCTGGTGGACGCCAGCCAGTCGCCGCGCAACCTCAGTCAGCAATTGTCGCTGCACAAGGAGCGTGGCTTCAGCGACCTGCTGTTCAACAGCCTCTCCCCGCCCCTGTTGCAGGACTGCGTGGTGCAAACCTCCAGCCTGCCCTTCGACGTGCTGCCCAACGGCCGTCTGGGGCGCAATGCCGAGCGCCTGAACGCCGAGCAGCTTCGCCCGTTGTTCAAGCAACTGGCCGGGCAGTACCGCTTTGTGGTGATCGACGCCGACGCGGTGTACTCGGCCTTCGACACCCTGGTCATGAGTACCCAGGTGGACGGCGTGGTGCTGGTGGTACGCGGTGAAGACACCCGCTGGGAGGTGGCCCAGGCCGCTCGCCAGCGTCTGACCCAGGCCGGTGCCAAGGTGGTGGGCAGCGTGTTCAACCGCCGCAAGTACTACATGCCCAAGTGGCTCTACAACAACCTGTAAGCCTGCAAAAGGATGACGAGATGAACGCCAGATTGCTTGTCCTGCTGCTGTTGCCGCTTGCCGGTTGCAGCAGCCACACCGAAACCCGCTCAATGCCGGTGCAGATCCTCACGGCCGCACCGGCCAACGCCCAGGCCACCGACATGCCCCGGGTCGAACAGACCCTGCGCCCGCAGGATGTGCTGGATGTGATCTTTCACATCAGCACCAGCGGGTCGGATGCCTACCGGGTCCAGCCGGGTGACCAGGTGGCTTTGAACTTCACCGCCGCCAGCCAGCTCAACGGCGCACAACAGGTGATGCCCGACGGCAGTATCGAACTGCCGGGGGCCAACACCTCGGTGAAAATCGCTGGGCTGACCACGGACGAAGCACGCCTGGCAGTACAGCGTGCCTATGACCGGAAAATGTTGTTCCAGCCCAACCGCAATCAATTGACGGTGCAGGTCACCAGCCCCCTGAGCAACGAGACAAAACTGCGCAACACCCTGACCCACCCGGGCACCGGCATGAGCCGGGAGATCACCGTGGGCCGGGATGGTTACGCAAGCTTCCCGGAAATCGGTGCCGTGCCGCTGCAAGGCATGACCGTCAACCAGCTGGAAACCTTCCTCAACGAGCGCTACGCCCAATTGCCGGGGCGCATGTCCGTCGATGTGCTGCTCAAATCCACCGCTGGCAACGAGATCTATGTCCTCGGGGAAGTCGCCCAGCCCGGTTCCTATCCGATCCGCCGGCCGGTCTCGGTCCTTGAGGCGCTGACCATGGCCCGAGGCTCGAACGTCAAGGCCCGGCTCGACTCGGTGGTGATCATGCGCCGCAACGGCAACCAGGTTGAAGCCCGCCACTATGACGTGGAAAAAGCCCTGAGCGGTGACGCCTCGCAGATCGCCTACCTGCAACCGGAAGACATGCTTTTCGTGCCCAAGACCGGCCTGGCCAAAGCCGGTGAAATGGCTCGGCAACTGGCCGATGTGGTGTTGTTCCAGGGCATGGGTGTCAGCTTCGGCTACCGCCTTGACAGCAAAGGCGACGACGGCAGATCCGACAACAACGGCAGCGCCACTTCTTCGGCAGCAGGTAATTGATCATGAACCCCAAGGAAAACTATCTGCATGAGTTCTTCAGGATTTTCTTCGCCAACAAGCAGTGGGTGAAGCGCGTCTTCCTGATCTTCGCCGTGATTGCCCTGGCGCTGCCGTTGATGCTCAAACAGAGCTTCGACATCACCGCCCAGGTCATCGTCCAGTCGAAAAAACTCTCCCAGGGCGACGCCACCACGTCGCTGAACCAGGAAGATGCCACCTTCATTCCACCGTCCCTGGCGGACATGGAAACCGAGAGTAATATCCTGCGTTCACCGGCATTGATCCGGCAAACCATCGGCACCCTGCGCGACCAGGGTGAGTACAGCCCAAGCCCGGGTATCCTCAACAAATGGGTGAGCGAACCGCTCAAGCGCTATGTCACCACGCCGCTGCGCGAGTACATCGTCAACCCGTTGCGCGACGGCCTGGGACTGGAGGTCGATCCGGTGCGTGATACCACGCTCGACATGCTGACCGACGAAGCCATCGCCAACCTGAAAATCGAAACCCTGCCCGGCTCCAACGTCATTTCCATCATCTACAGTTTCGGCGACCCGGCCCAGGGCACCCGGTTTGTGGCGCAACTGCTGGAGAATTACCTCTCCGCTCGCCAGAACCTGCAATCGATCGAGCTGCCGCAAGCCTTCTATGAGCAGAAGAAAACCCAGTACCAGACTCGCCTCGACGGACTGGAAGGCACGCGCCTGGCGTTGCTTGAAGACGTCAGCTCCTCCGATCCCAAGGAGGAAATCACCTTCCGTCTGAACGCCATCAATACCGAAGAACAGGCCCTGAACCTGTACCGCGATCGTCTGCTGCAAAGCCAACGCTGGCTTGATTACCTCAAGACCAGCCTGGCAGCGGCGAACAACTCACGGTTCAACGACTACACCTTCCCCTTCACCTTCACCACCACCATGGACAACATCGCCTTCGAAGACCGGGAAATCAAACAACTGGGCGAGCAACTGACCACCCAGGTCAGCCGCTACATGAATGACCTGGCGATCTTCCAGCCCGGCAGCGAGCCGATGTTGTTGACCCGGGAGCAGATCGCGCGCACCCGCCAGCAGTTTCTCAAAGTGGTGAGCAACCGTATCCAGGAACGCACCAACGACCTGGCAGTCGTCAGCTCGGTGATCGACCAGAAAACCGCGCGCATCGCCGACTTCAAAGAGCGCATCCATCAGTTGCAGCAAACCCAGAGCAAGCTGCGGCAGATGGACACCGAGATCAATGCCCTGCATGCGGCGTTCTCCACCTACGCTCAACGGTTCGCCGAAAGCAGCACCGTCCGCTCGCTGAACAACGACCTGTCCAATGCCCGCGTCCTGAGCCCGCCGTTCGAACCAACCGCCGCGGCGTTCCCCAAGCCGACGCTGATTATTGCGTTCGGTCTGTTCAGCGGCTTGCTCCTGGCGATTGCCCTGGTCTATGTGCGTGAGTTCTTCGATCATCGCTTCAAGCACCCTGCCCAGATTACCCAGCAACTGGATGTACCGGTGTTGCTGGTGATCAACGAGCAGACCCCCGAACAGGTCAACCCGCACCGCAACTGGAGCCTGCCCAGCCTGGTCCATTGGGTGCGAAATTGAACGCGCCGTTCGGCCCGACCTGCCGCAGCAGCGCCCTGCCGATCATTCATTTGCTCGACAGCGGCGGCTTCTACGGGGCCGAGCGGATGTTGCTCGATCATTGCCTGGCCACGCCGGGGCAGCACCAGGTGCTGTTCCTGGCGGCGCCGCCGACTTTGATCACGCGCTTTCGCCAGGCCGGGGTCGACTGCCGCCACTGCGCCAATTGGACCGAACTGTTGCAGCACCTGCGCCAGCGACGGGACGAGCAACCGCTGATCAATACCCACAACTTCAAGGGCCTGCTGTTCGGTTGGGCCGCGGCTACGTTGCTGCGCTTGCCGTTGGTCATCACTCAGCACGGCTTCACCCCGCGCAGCGCCAAGCAGCGTTTCTACACCTGGCTGAGCCTGCAACTGTGCCGCACCGCGTCGGTCAATCGGGTGGTTTGCGTGGCCGAAAGCATTGCCGCGCTGCACCGTCGGGCCAGCGTGCGCGCGGAAAAGCTCGACGTGATCCCCAACGGCCTGCCGGCGGTCACGGTGCCGTTGCCCCACCGCGACGACAGGCTGCGCTGGCGGGTCGGCTACGTCGGCCGCCTAAGCAGCGAGAAAGGTCCGGACCTGTTCCTCGACGCCATGATCCCCCTGTGCCAGCGACATGCATCGCTGCACGCCGTGATGCTCGGCGACGGCCCGGAACGCCAGGTCTTGCTCAAGCGAATTGCTGATGCAGGGCTGCCAACGCGCATCGAGCTACCCGGTTATCAGACCGACATGAACCCTTGGTGGAGTCAGCTCGACGCGCTGGTGATCAGTTCGCGCACTGAAGGCACGCCGATGATTCTGCTCGAGGCGATGCAGGCCGGCGTGCCGGTGGTGGCGTTCGGTGTGGGGGGCATTCCCGATGTGCTGCAGGACCGTCACAACGGCCTGCTCGCAACACCGGCCGACAGCGCCGAACTGGCCCGGCAGATCGAAACGCTGTTCAGCGAACCGCCCCTGGCGCGGATCCTGGCCGACAACGCGCGCTGCACTCAACGGGACCGTTACGACCTGCGGGCCCTGGCCGAGCGCTGGTCGCAGCTCTATATCCGCACGGCACGGGAGGCTCGTCCATGATTGTCCCGCTCTCGATTGTCAGTCTGTTGGGCCTGGTTTGCCTGATGTTGCTGGCCAGCCCCTATCCCTTCCTGGCGCCGGGGGCGGTGCTCGGCCTGGTGGGTGTCGCCGTGCTGTACCGCAAACCCGGCTGGGGTTTACTGGGCATTGCCGCGCTGGTGCCGTTCGAGGGCCTGTTCAAGGAAAACGCCTTCTCGGGCAGCAAATTCTTTGGCGTGGCGCTGATTCTGATCCTGATGTTGCAACTCTCTCTGCGCCAGATTCCTTCGTCACGTTTGCGCAGCAATATCTGGCGCCCGCTGATCGCCTTCATGATCCTTTATGGCCTGAGCCTGTTGCTGTCGCAGAACCTGGGCCTGTCCATGACCCATTTGCGCGAACTGATGGTGGGGCTGATTCTGTTCGTGATTACCCTGCTGATCGGTCGCGAGCTGAACCTGGACCTGTTCTGCCGGCTGATGACCCTGAGCGTGACCACTACCTGCGTACTGGCAATGTTTTCGGTCAAATACCAGGACCAGGGCCGTGCGTCCGGCCTGCTGGAAGACCCGAACGCCTTTGCCCTGTTGATCGCCCTTACCGTGCCGCTGGCATTGTTGCTGGTGTTGCGCAGCCCGAACCTGCTGCACCGGTTGTTCTGGGGCGGCTGTTTCATCCTGCTGCTGGGCGGCATGACCAAGACCGAATCGCGCTCGGGGCTGGTGGTGCTGTTGCTCAGCCTGGTGATTGGTCTCTATCACTACCGTGCACAATTACCGCGCATCCGCCCACGGCACCTGGGCTTCGCCATGCTCGGGCTGGCGATCATGATTCCCTTGGTGATTGCGGTGATGCCGGCCGGCTACGTGGCGCGCATCCAGTCGCTGAGCATCCTCAGCGCCGGCGCCAATGCCCACAAAGACGAATCCCTGGGCCGTCGTGCCTCGTACATCGTGGTCGGCAGCCAAATGATCCGCGAGAACCCGGTGCTGGGCAGCGGCCCGGGCACGTTCCCGCTGCACTACGCCCCCACCGGCTACGCCAAGGCGTTCTCGGCCAATCGCAAACTGGGAGATCTGTATCGCCGGGCCCATAACACCTACCTGGAAATCTTCAGCGAGATCGGCATCCCCGGCGGGCTGATGTTCGTCGGCATGCTCGGCCTGGGCCTGTACAACCTGCTGCGCGCCCGCCAGCTCTGGTTGCAGCGTCGGGACTGGGCGCAGGCAGACCTGGTGACGCACCTGGGCATGAGTTTCCTGTCGCTGACGCTGTTTTTGATGTTCCTCAGCGCCCCCAACCATAAGTTGCTGTGGATCATGCTCGCCCTCACCAGCGTGTTGCGCTACGACGCCGAACAGCCAGCACCGCAGGAGGCGCGTCCATGAGCCGCATCAGCATTGTGATCCCGATGTTCAACGAGGCCCGACACATTGCTCGAACGTTGCTGGCGGCGCAGGAAGCCGCCCGCCAGGCGCAATTGGACTGCGAGTTGATCGTAGTGGACAACGGCTCCGACGATCATGGCCCGCGCATCGCCAACGAACTGGGGGCGCGCGTGCTGATCGTGCCCGGCGTACACATCGGCGCCCTGCGCAACCGCGGTGCAGCCGTCGCTCACGGGGAATGGCTGGCGTTCATCGACGCCGACATCGAGATGCCGGCCAACTGGCTCAAGCTGTTGCTGGAACTCGACGGCCAGGGCGATGTGCTGGGCCTGGACCTGGACACCCCCCGTCAGGCGCCGTGGTTCGCCCAAGCCTGGCAACGCCGTAGCCAGCGTCCGGGTTCGCGTCCCTTACATCGGGTGCAATGGCTGCCCAGCGCCAACCTGTTGCTGCGTCGCCAGTGGTTTGAGCAGGTCGCGGGCTTCGACGAAACCCTGCGCACCGGCGAAGACAAGGATTTTTCCCTGCGCCTGCGCGACGCCGGTGCGCAGTTGCTGCTGGTCAACGAAAGCGTGGCCCTGCACTGGGGCTACGAAGGCAGTTGGCGGGAGTGGATGAGCAAGGAACTGTGGCGCCAGGGCAGCCATGTGCAATTGCTGCGCAGCCATGGTCCGAGTCTGCGCCTGCTGCGCTTTCCGGCGCTGTCCATCGGGGCCTGGGGCCTGGATTTTCTGGCGTTGGTCGCCCTGTTCCAGGGCCAGCCGCGTATTGCGCTGATGCTGCTGCTGATGACCTCCCTGCCCGCTTTGTTCCTCAGTCTGCGTCAAAGCGGGCGCGACCTGCGCCTGACGCTGCAACTGTGGGCGTTGCACGGGGTGCGCTTGCACCTGACTGGCGCCGCGCTGCTTCTCAACCTTTGTCATTGGAACGTCAGGAGACCTGCCCGTGGCTGAATTCCTTTACTGGTCATGCCTGTTGCTGCCGGTGCACGCCTATCTCGGTTATCCGCTGATGCTGAGCCTGCTGGCGCCGCTGTTTCCGGTCCGGCGCTACGGGCCGGCGTTGCCGATGGACATCAGCATTGTCATTGCCGCCCACAACGAGGCACGGCACATCGAAGAAAAACTGCGCGCCTTGCTGGCCCAGGACTATCAGGCGCGCTCGCTGCAAATCATCCTCGCCAGCGACGGCTCCACCGACGATACCGTGGCCTGCGCTCGCCAGGTCATCGACCCGCGCATCACCGTGCTTGACCTGCCGCGCCAGGGCAAGGCCGCTGCCCTGAATACCGGCGTGGCCCACAGCACTGGGGAGATCCTGGTGTTTACCGACGCCGACAACCAATGGGCCAGCGACACGCTCGGCCATCTCATGTCGCCATTGGGCGATCCGGAAGTCGGTGCCTGTGCCGGGCACATGGAAATCCCGGTGCCGGGCAAGGGCCTGAGCCTGGGCGACAGCCTGTATCGGCATTACGAAGGCTGGCTGCGTCAGGTGGAGAACCGCACGGGCTGCATGGTCTCGGCCGACGGCGCCTTGCTGGCCCTGCGGCGCGAGCTGTTTGAGCCGATACCGGCGCAAGTCAACGACGACTTCTTCCTCAGCACCTGTGCGCCGGCGGCGGGGAAATCCATCGTGTATGCACCACTGGCCCGGGTCACCGACCAGGGCGTGGACGAAGCCGACAAACAGTTTCGCCGGCGCCAGCGGGTCACCGTCGGCGGTCTGCAAAGCCTGGCCCAGCGCCGGCAGTTGCTCAACCCCTTGCGTCACGGGCTCTACGCCATCGGCCTGATCAGCCACAAACTGATCCGCCGCCTGGCGCCGGTGTTGCTATTGCCGCTGCTGCTGAGCAACGCCTGGCTGTGGAATGACCATCTGTTCTATCGCCTGAGCCTGGTGGCGCAACTGCTCGGCTACGCCATTGCGTTGATCGGTTTGCTGGACATAGGCCATCGTTTGCCCCGGCCATTTCGCCTGGCCGCGTTCGTGTTGGTGACGCTGGCGGGCATGAGCATCGGGCTGTGGCAGTTTCTGCGCGGCCATCGCTACAGCCAATGGAACCCCGAGCAGAACCGCTAAGGAGACGGCCCATGTCAATCAAGCAAGTCTTCAAGCGCACCGGCGGCTGGCTGTACCTGAATACCTCCCTGGGCCGCGGGCCGTTGCGTGGCGCCGGCGTGATTCTGATGCTGCACCGGGTCCTTAACAATGACCGCGCCGCCGAACTGCCCCATCGCAACGAATTGTGCGTGGGGCCGGAAGCGTTCGAGCACCTGCTCATCTGGCTGCAACGCTATTTCGAATGCGTGCCCTTGATGAGCCTGCTGCTGGCCGATCCTGAAAGCGTGCCGAATCGCCCGCGAGTGGCCCTGACCTTCGATGATGGTTGGCGCGACAACGCGATGAATGCCTTTCCTTTGTTGCGCCAATACCAAGTGCCGGCGAGTATTTTCCTGTCCACCGATTTCATCGGCAGCCGCCAGCACTTCTGGTGGGAAAGTATCGGCGAAACCCTGTGGGGCAGCCATGGACAAGTGGCGCGACATTCGTTGATCGAGCATTTGCAGCACGCCGGCCGGCCGTTGCCGGTGATGCTCGATGACCTGGATGACCAGCGCCGCAGCCTGTCGCTGATGCACTATCTGCAGAGCCTCAAGAGCCTTGATCCACAGGTCTTGAACGACCTCACCGACGCCTGTCCCACGGGCGCCCAACCCCAGGCACTGGATTGGTTCCAGGTGCGGATGCTGGAAGATTCCGGGCTCATCCGCTTCGGCCCTCATGGCGCCAGCCATGCGATTCTCACCGGGCTGGATGATCAGCGCCTGCACGAGGAACTGAGCCGCAGCCGGGCGGCCCTGGAGAACGGTTGCGCCCAACCGCTGCCGGTGTATTGCTACCCCAACGGCGATCACGATGAACGCGTACGCCAACAAGTGGCAGCCCACGGTTTTCCATTTGCCCTGGGCACCGAGACCGGCTTGTATCGCACCGACGGCGACCCGTTGAACGTGCCGCGCTTCGGTGTCAGCCAACGCAATGCCCAGCACCCCGAATTGCTGGCCTGGCGCATTCGCCGAGGGACCCGCTCATGAGCCGCGGTCATTACCTCAAGCATCTGGCGCTGAGCATGGGCACGCGCCTGGCGATGATTGGCCTGCGCCTGCTGCGCAATGTGTTGCTGGCGCGGATTCTGGGGCCCAGCGAACGCGGGCTGTTCGCACTGCTGAGCACCCTGCCGGACCTGATCAGCGCCGCCACCAGTGGTGGCCTGAATTCGGCCGTGGGTTATCAAGCGGCTCAACAACGTTCGATGGGGGTGCTGCTCAGTCAGGTGCTGGTCTTCGGCTGCCTGTTGGCCGGGTTGTTGACGGTGCTGGTGGTGGCGCTGGTGCGCGAATTTGGCGGCGAACTGGACATCACCACGCAGTTGGGACTGTTGGCGTGGCTGCTGCTGTTGGCCGTGCCGTTGACCGTGCTCAAGAGCGGCCTGCTGACACTGCACAATGCGTCCGGCGGCGTGGGCGCCTTCAATGTCCTGCGGCTGATGGAATCCCTGGCGCCGCTGTTGCTGTTCCTGGCGTTGTTCTGGATGTGGAAGGACACCGCCCTGGAAGCCGCGCTGATCAGTTGGCTGGCGGGTCTGAGTCTGGTGGTGCTGGCTGGTTGGGTCTGGCTGCGGCGGGACCACACGTTCACCCTGCAATGGGATCGCACCCACCAGAAAGAGCTGTTGCGCTACGGTGCCCGTAGCCACCCCGACTTGCTGTTCCAGCAAGTGGTGCTGCGCTCGGACTACCTGTTCATCGGTGCCCTGCTGGGCAGCGCTGCGCTGGGCCATTACGCCATGGCCAGCGCCGCCGCCGAACTGCTGTTGATCGTGCCGGAGGCGGTCACCACACCGTTGATGAAGCGCCTGCTGCAACAAGACACCGACATGAAACGCCTGACACCCCTGGCCCTGCGCCTGACCGCCACGGTCATGCTCGGCGCCTGCCTGGGCATGGCGCTGATTGGTGAATGGTTGATCGTCACGCTGTTCGGCGCCGCTTACCAACCGGCTTATCCCGCCTTGCTGGCGCTGCTGCCGGGACTCTTCGGGCTGTGTTACGCGAGCATCCTGCGCCTGGATCTGCTGGGCAAGAATCGACCCGGTACGGTTTCGCTGCTGATGGGTGTGGGGGCGTTATTGAACCTGACCTTGAACCTGATCCTGATTCCGCGCTTCGGCATCGTCGGGGCCGCCGCGGCTTCTTCGATCGCCTATATGGCCGTCACCGTCGCGCTACTGGCGACGTACTGCCGCCTCAGCGGCGTGACGCTGTGGCAGACGCTGATCATCCTGCCCAGTGACCTGCTGCCCATGCGGCAAATGCTGATGGGGAAATCCGCATGAACGCCGTCGCCAGACAGACCGTCATCGCGAGCAGGCTCGCTCCCACAGGGCTTGGCGGCCAGCCAGTTGGTGGCCGCTACAGTTCGAACCTCAGGGCTAGCCTGCTCCCACAGTGGCTTGGCGCCGGGCGCGCACTCTGCGGCCGCTACACATCCAATGTGGGAGCGAGCCTGCTCGCGATGGGGTCGGCCCGGTGCTTGTGCAAACCCGTCAGATCCGGTTTCTCCTGCCCGGGGACACCCTGTTTTGCCATGGACTGGAGCCCCCCCCCCTTTTCTCCCAACACGCCACCCGTCAGGAGGCACTATGAACGCTCTGCAAAAATTGCGTGATCGCATCCAGAAGAAAGGCCTGCGCGCCGTGCTCAAAAAACTGTGCAGACGCTACGTGTTTTTCCACTCTCAACTGATATGGATGGAGCGGGATCTGGTCAGTCCTGTGCCGCCTTGCAAGCTAAAGGCTTATCCTGCGTTGCGCCGGGAGCTCATCACAACGAGCAACGCCGACGCCTTCGCCACCCACTTCGGCGACCGCGTCGAGACCATGCGTGAGCTGGCAGCCGAAGGCCACACCGGCCTGATGTATCTGGACAGCAAGGGCGACACCGTCGCTTTCATCTGGGGCAGTCAACGCGACTATTTCGACCGCCATTTCTACGGTTGCTGGTTCCCGGTCAAGGCGGGCGAGTTCTTCGAGTTTGGCGGTGAAATGATCCGTGCCTATTGGGGCAGCCAGTTGTCGGTGGACGTGCAACTGGACCTCTGGAAGACCATGGCCGACAAAGGCAGCGACAAGGTCGTCGACGTCTGCGACTTGCAAAACACTCCAGCCGTCAAGCTGCACCTGCGCATGGACTATCAGGAGCGCGGTCAAATCACCCACGTGTATTGTCTGTTTGGCCGCTGGCGCTTTTTCCGCGACACGTTCTATAGCGGCTCGCTGCTGGACACGTTTCGCAAACCGGCACAGCCGACCGCCACCACTGCGGCGGCCTGATGCCGATGGCGATCCGGTTCCAATGGTGCCGCTCCTTGAGCGCGGCGCAGTTCCCTGCAACGGCTTATGAACAGCTGCGAACCCAGGTGGCCGACCCTACGCCATTCAACACCCTGGCCTGGCTGCAAGCTGCGGAGTTTGCGCTGCTGCCCGATCAGCAACTCAACATACTGCTTGGCTGGCAGGACCAGACACTGTGCCTTTGTTTACCGCTGATATCGGGGCGCGAACGCATCTGCGGGCTGCGCTTTCGGGTGCTGCGTCACTTGGGCTATCCATTGGCTGACCGCATCGCACCGCTGATCCGGCTGGATGCCGAGGATATGGCTGAGGCGCTGATGCAGATCCGCCAACACCTGCCCCACGCGCTGCTGCAATTGAATGAAGTGACCGAGCCGGTCGGTGAAGAAAGCGTCCTCAGTGCCTGGATGGCCCTGAGTTCCACCGGGGAACGGCGGCTCAGTTGCCGGGTGCCGGTGCATTTGATCAGTGACAGCGACCGCCAGGAGATTTCCGGCGACCCCCGCTACAAGTTGCGCCGGGCGCGCAAGCGGATCGCCGCATGTGGGGCCCGGATCCGCCGGATAACGCCGGACGCCATCAGCATGGGCCTGCTGCTGCAAGACCTTGCCGAAGTCGAGGGCGCCAGTTGGAAAGGAGAAGAAGGTGTCGGCATCTTCGCCGACCCCGGGCGTCGGCAGTGGATGAACCATGCGTTCACCGCCCTCGCCGCCGAAGGCATGGTGCGGGTGGTGGTGCTGGAACTGGACGGTCGCTGCATCAGTTACCGCCTTGGCCTGCTGGAGCAGGGGCGGCTGTATGACTACAACCTGGCATTCCTGCCGCAACATGCCGACCTGGGCAGCGGTCGGGTTCTGCTCGAGGAGTGGATTCGCTGGGGGCTGGATGACAACTGGCGCTGGATCGATGCGTCGCGGGTCAGCCTGGAAAACTCGAGCCATCAACTGCATGAACGCATGACCGGACAACTGGAGCATTGGCGTTGGAGTTTTTATTCATGGCAGCCCGGTGGCCTGGTACTGGGGCTCGCCTTACGGTTATGGAAAAGCCTTAAGCCGCTACTGCACAAGCGCCCCGCCGGGCAAACCGCAACAACAGCTTCGCCGTCGTCCCCCAAACACAAGGAGAATGTGAATGCCACGCCAAGTGATCATCAACGCTGACGACTTCGGACTCGACCTCAACGAAAACGCGCTCATCCTGCGGGCCTTCGAGGCCGGCGTGATCAGTTCGGCCACGGCCATGGCCAACATGCCGGCTTTCGAGCAAGCCTGTGAAATGGCCCGACAACCGCTGCTCGACGGCCGAGTCGGCCTGCATTTCAACCTCAGCTACGGCCGCCCACTGAGCCAGAGCATCGCTTCACGACCGGCGTTTTGCGACGCGAACGGCGAGTTCGACCTGAATATCTCGCGCTACTGCCTGCGCCTTGGCTCAAAAGACCTCGCAGCTGTGGAGCAGGAGCTCCGGGCGCAGTGGCAACGCTGCCTGGACCACGGCCTGCGCCCCAGCCATCTGGATTCTCATCAACATGTGCATAACATCTGGCCCATTGGAGAGCTGGTGGCCCGCTTCGCCGCACGGCGGGGTGTGCCGATTCGGTTGGCGCGTAACCTGGGGGCAAACCTGAACCTGCCCAAGCGCCTGTTCAAAACGTTGCTCAACCGGCGCCTGCGCGCCCTGTGCGGCGCGACTGCCGACTACGTCTGCACACCGGCCGACCTGCACCATGCTGCGCCGCCGGGCCTCGGTTCGCTTGAGGTGATCGTGCATCCACTGCACCTGGATGAGGATTTTGGCGACGCGAGCCTGATGCCAGGGGACTCACTGACCCAAGTGCTGCATAAACGCCTGGCGGGCGTGCCCAGGGTGGCGTACGGCGCAGCGGTGAAGGTTTTGCTGCTGACCCAATATGGGGACGTGCAGTGATTAAGATACGCGACGGTTCACTGTGGCGAGGGGATTTATCCCCGTTGGGCTGCGTAGCAGCCCCAAAAAAAGACGAGTAGTGACCCACCCTTCAGACGAATCTGATAAAAAGCATCTTCATGTCTTGAGTAGCGAATCGCATCGATGTCTTCGTCTCTTCTCTCCCGCCTTGGGCGACGCTGGCTGGCTTTGCTGTGCATGTCCGCTATGGTGGTGGGGCTGCCGGTGGGCTGCGGCGTGTTGCAGCACAAGGAGCGTGAGCTGGTGTTTCGGATCGAGCCGGGAACGGCGACCTGGTTCAGCGGCTTGCCGGGCGGCGTGCAGGAGTTCGATCTCAAGCCCAAAAGCTTCAAGGCCGGGGAAAGTATCCACAGCTGGTGGTGGCCGGCCGAACGCAAGAACGCGCCAGCGATTCTGTACCTGCACGGCGTGCGCTGGAACCTGACCGGTCAGTTGTTTCGTATTCGGCAGTTAAGGGCCCTGGGCTTTTCGGTGCTGGCCATCGATTACCGTGGCTTCGGCAAAAGCCAGGGCGATCTGCCGTCGGAAGCCAGCGTCTATGAAGATGCGCGCATTGCCTGGCAGCGTCTTGAAGTGCTGCAACCGGACCCGGCCCTGCGGCTGATCTACGGCCATTCACTGGGCGGCGCCGTCGCGGTGGACCTCGCCGCGGAACTTGGCCAGAAGGCAGCGAAAGACGGCAGCCTCGTGCCCGCCCGAGGCCTGGTCATCGAATCTACTTTCACCTCTTTGGGCGATGTCGCAACAGCCATGGCGAACACCTCTCTACCGGTACGCTGGTTGCTGTCGCAGAAGTTCGACTCCATCGACAAGATCCGCGAGATCAACATGCCGTTGCTGGTGGTGCACGGTGCCGCTGATCGCTACGTCCCGCCACGCTTCAGCGAGCAATTGTTCAACGCCGCCCAGGAGCCCAAGCGCCTGTTACTGGTGCCAGGTGCGACGCACAACAACAGCATGAACCTGGCGGGCAGCACCTACCGACAGGCATTGGATGCCCTGATGAAAGCCGGACCATCGCCCGTGGCCGGACACCCTCATGCCAGCCCGGGCAAGGCGGGCTGATTCACATTCGCCGCTAATCCCCCTGTGGGAGCGAGCCTGCTCGCGATGGCGGTGGGTCTGTTTGCATTAATGCTGGATGTGCCACCGCCATCGCGGGCAAGCCTTGCTCCCACAGTTTTGCGCGTCGTTGGCGGAGCCCCCATCCATCAAAAATCCACCGTGGTGGCTGTGTTCATTTCAGATTTTTTGGAGCCAAGCAAAAAAAACGGCACCTTGCGGTGCCGTTCATTCATTGCAGGTCCAGCTTTATTTACGCGCTGCCTCCCACGATTTCAGCAGCTCGGCATAGCTCACTGTTTCACCCTTAGGCTTCTCGTTGGCCAGTTTCGGCTTCGGGGCGCCCGGCTGGTCGAACCAGTATTGCGCATCGCGCTCGGGGTTCATTTTCGGGGCGCAGGTGGCCTGGGCCTTGGAGCGTTCCAGGCGGGCCATGATTGCGTCCTGATCCTTGGCCAGACCGTCGAGTGCCTCTTGCGGAGTCTTCTCGCCGCTGGCGGCTTCGGCGATGTGGCTCCACCACAGCTGCGCAAGGCGAGGATAGTCCGGCACGTTGGTCCCGGTCGGGGACCATTGCACGCGAGCCGGGCTGCGGTAGAACTCCACCAGGCCACCGAGTTTCGGCGCCAGGTCGGTCATGGCTTGGGAATTGATGTCCGATTCACGAATCGGCGTCAGACCGACGATGGTTTTCTTCAGCGACACCGTCTTTGACGTCACGAATTGTGCGTAAAGCCAGGCCGCAAGCCGCTGCTTCTCAGGCGTAGATTTGAGGAACGTCCAGGAGCCCACGTCCTGATAGCCCAGCTTCATGCCCTCTTCCCAATACGGTCCGCGCGGCGACGGCGCCATGCGCCATTTCGGCGTGCCATCGGCGTTCATCACCGGCAGGCCCGGTTTGGTCATGTCGGCAGTAAAAGCGGTGTACCAGAAAATCTGCTGGGCGATGTTGCCTTGCGACGGCACCGGACCGGATTCGGAGAAGGTCATGCCCGCCGCCTCCGGTGGCGCGTACTTCTTCATCCAGTCCACGTATTTGGTGGTCGCGTAGACGGCCGCCGGGCCATTGGTATCGCCACCACGCGTCACGCTGGAGCCGACCGGATGGCAGTTCTCGACGCGAATGCCCCACTCGTCCACCGGCAAACCGTTGGGCAGGCCCTTGTCGCCGCCACCGGCCATAGAGAACCAGGCATCGGTAAAGCGCCAGCCCAGGGACGGATCCTTCTTGCCGTAGTCCATGTGACCGTAGACGCGCTTGCCGTCGATTTCCTTGACGTCTTCGGAGAAGAATTTGGCGATGTCTTCATAGGCCGACCAGTTCACTGGCACACCCAGCTCGTAGCCGTATTTTTCCTTGAACTTGGCCTTCAGGTCCGCCCGTTCGAACCAGTCGGCGCGGAACCAGTACAGGTTGGCGAACTGCTGGTCCGGCAGTTGATAGAGCTTGCCGTCCGGCGCGGTGGTGAACGAAGTGCCGATGAAGTCCTTGAGGTCCAGGGTCGGCGAGGTGTAGGCCTTGCCTTCGTTGGCCATCATATCGGTGATCGATTCGGTCTTGCCGTAGCGAAAATGCGTACCGATCAGGTCCGAGTCGTTGACCCAACCGTCGTAGATGTTCTTGTCCGACTGCATCTGGGTCTGCAGCTTCTCCACCACGTCGCCTTCCTGCAACAGGTCGTGGGTCAGCTCGATCCCGGTGATGTCCCTGAAGGCCTTGGCCAGCACCTTGGATTCATATTCGTGGGTGGCGATGGTTTCCGACACCACGTTGATTTTCATACCGCGAAACGGCTCGGACGCCTTGATGAACCACTTGAGCTCTTCGAGCTGCTGTTCGGCTGTCAGGGTAGACGGCTTGAATTCACTGCCAATCCATTTTTTTGCCGCGTCTTCATAGGCATCGGCCCAGGCCGCAGCGCTCAGCCCGCTGAGTGCCAGCACGGCTGCCAATGAAACGCTATGTCGCAGCTTATTGTTTTTATCGAACATAGAGACCTCCTGTTTGGGTTTAAGAGCCTGATCGTCGAACCTTCGACTAGCCCCACCGCATCACTGCCAACAGCCACACCAAAGACAACGCGAACGCTATCCAGATGCTCCAGTCGGTGGCGCCGATTACCAGCAGATGCAGGTAGGCGCTACCGAGAAGACCGATAAACAACCGATCGCCACGGGTGGTGGCAATCGGCAGGAAACCGCGCCGAGGGATACTCGGCGAACGCAGTTCCCACGTAGTCATGCCTGCCAGCAGCAAGGCGATGACACCAAAGAAGGCCGCCGTCGGGCCGGTCCAGTTCATCCATTCCATCATCGTCTCCTCAGACCCGGCCCAGGGCAAAGCCCTTGGCCACATGGTTGCGTACGAACCAGATCACCAGCATGCCTGGCAGGATAGTCAACACCCCCGCCGCCGCCAGCACGCCCCAATCGATACCCGATGCCGAGACCGTACGGGTCATGACCGCCGCGATCGGCTTGGCATTCACCGAGGTGAGGGTGCGCGCCAGCAGCAGTTCGACCCAGGAAAACATGAAGCAGAAAAACGCCGTGACACCGATGCCGGAGCCAATCAACGGGATGAATATCTTCGCGAAGAACTTGGGGAAACTGTAGCCGTCAATGTAGGCAGTCTCGTCAATTTCTTTCGGCACCCCGGACATGAAGCCTTCGAGGATCCACACCGCCAGCGGCACGTTGAACAGGCAATGGGCCAAAGCCACGGCGATATGGGTGTCAAACAGCCCGATGGACGAGTACAGCTGGAAGAACGGCAACAGGAACACCGCCGGTGGCGCCATGCGGTTGGTCAGCAGCCAGAAGAACAGATGCTTGTCCCCCAGAAACCGGTAGCGCGAAAACGCATAGGCCGCCGGCAACGCCACAGCCAGGGAAATCACCGTGTTCAGGCTGACGTAGTACAGCGAGTTCAGGTAACCGGTGTACCAGCTCGGGTCCGTGAAGATCACCTTGTAGTTCTGGAAGGTGAAATCCTGGGGCCACAGCGTCAGGGTACCGAGGATCTCGGTGTTGCTCTTGAACGACATGTTCAGCAGCCAGTAGATGGGCACCAGCAGGAACAGGATGTAGATCAGCAACGGAATCAGCTTTCTCTTGCTCATGGCGCGGGCCTCAACGGTTGGCGTCGGAGTGAGTCATGGCGGTATAGAACAGCCACGACACCAACAGAATGATCAGGAAGTACACCAGGGAAAACGCTGCCGCCGGGCCCAGGTCAAATTGACCGATGGCCATCTGAGTCAGGGTCTGGCTCAGGAACGTGGTGGCGTTACCCGGCCCGCCGCCGGTGAGCACGAACGGCTCGGTGTAGATCATGAAGCTGTCCATGAAGCGCAGCATCACCGCGATCAGCAGCACGCTCTTCATCTTCGGCAACTGAATATGCCGGAACACCGCCCAGCTGGAGGCCCGGTCGATTCGCGCGGCCTGGTAGTACACATCTGGAATCGCCCGCAATCCGGAATAGCACAGCAGCGCCACCAGGGACGTCCAATGCCAGACGTCCATCACCAATACCGTGACCCAGGCGTCCATGGTGTTGGCCGCGTAGTTGTAGTTGATGCCCATGGCGTTGAGCGTGGAGCCCATCAGGCCAATGTCGGCGCGACCGAAAATCTGCCAGATGGTGCCCACCACGTTCCATGGGATCAGCAGCGGAATCGCCAGGATGATCAACACTAAGGACGACCATTTGCCCTTGGTCGGCATGGTCAGGGCGATGGCGATCCCCAACGGAATCTCGATCAGCAGCACGCACCCCGAATAGATGAACTGGCGCAGCAGCGAGTCGTGCAATCGCGGATCGAGCAGCACCTGTTTGTACCACTCGGCACCGACGAAATAGCGGCTGGACTGGTCGAAGATGTCCTGCACCGAATAGTTGACCACGGTCATCATCGGGATCACCGCACTGAACGCCACCAGCAGGAACACCGGCAACACCAGCCACCAGGCCTTGTTGTTCTGCACCTTGTTCATGGCTGCACCTCGCTCAACGGTTCCAGCAGGTATTCATCGGCATACACCATCAGCCATTGGCCCGGAAAACTGATGTACGCGGTGTCTTCGGGCACCGGTTTGTCTTCGGCCAGGCGCACCTTGATCGGCGCGCCATCGAGGTTGAGGGTGAGGATCTTGTAGGTGCCCAGGTCTTCGACGTGGACGACGTCGGCCCGCATCGCATCGTCGTAAGGCCCGTCCCAGACATGGACGAACTCAGGACGAATACCGACCTTCAGGCTTTTGCCTTTGGCCTGGGCAATACCGCGTTGCAACGTTTCGGACAGCGGCAAGTGGGTAGAAGCGAAACCGACACCGCCGGATTGCGCCGTGACCTCGATCAGGTTCATCCCTGGGCTGCCGATGAAATAGCCGACAAAGGTGTGGCTCGGACGTTCGAACAACTCCCTGGGCGTGCCGAACTGCACGATCTGACCGCCATACATCACCGCGATCTTGTCGGCGAAGGTGGACGCTTCCAACTGGTCGTGAGTGACGTAGACCATGGTGATGTTGAACTGCTCGTGGATCTGCTTGAGCTTGCGCCGCAGCTTCCATTTCAGGTGCGGGTCGATCACCGTCAGCGGTTCGTCGAACAGGATCGCCGACACATCGTCGCGCACCAGCCCGCGCCCCATGGAGACTTTCTGTTTTTCGTCGGCGGTGAGGTTGCGGGCCTTTTTGTCCAGCAGGTTCTGCAGGTCCAGGACCTCGGCGATTTCCTGCACCTTGGTGTGGATTTTCGCCTCGGCCATGCCCTGGTTACGCAGCGGGAAGGCCAGGTTGTCGAACACCGTCATGGTGTCGTACACCACCGGGAACTGGAACACCTGGGCAATGTTGCGACGCTCCGGGGTCAGGTCGTTGACGACTTTACTGTCGAACATCACCTGGCCTTCGGAGGGGCTCAACAGTCCGGAAATGATATTGAGCAAAGTGGACTTGCCGCAGCCCGATGGCCCGAGCAACGCATAGGCACCGCCCTGCTCCCAGATGTGGTTCATCTCGCGGATCGCGTAATCCTCAGGGCCCGCCGGGGTGCTGGTGTAACTGTGGGCGAGGTTCTGCAAACGAATTTCAGCCATCAGGCAACCCTCGCAATACGCTGGCCCGGGGCTTGGACCAGCTTGCCCTGGGCATCGAAGACAAACAGTTTGTGGGTCGGAATGTAGATGCGGATCAGCTCATCCACGTCGTATTCATGGACGCCGGACAAATGCAGCACCAGCAGGAAATGCTCGTTGCGCACGTGCAGGAATGTCTCCGAACCGCTGATCTCGGCCACCTCGACGGTCACCGCCAGTTCCAGGTCGTCGTCGTTGCTCGGCACCAGGGAAATATGGCTGGGCCGCACGCCGAAGCGGAACTCGCCCTCGCCCACCGGACGCAGATCGACGTTCAGCGGGAAGTGCACGAAATTGGCGAAGCTCACTTCATTGCCGGCGATACGGCCCGGCATGAGATTGATCGGTGGCTCGGAGAACAGCTCGGCGGCCAGTACGGTTTGCGGCTGGTGATACACCGAGGCCGAGTTGCCGCTCTGGATCACCCGGCCCTCATGCAGGATCGTCGTGGTACCGCCCAAAGCCAGGGCTTCGTTGGGTTCGGTGGTGGCGTAGACGGCGATGGTGTGGCGGGCCTGGAACAGTTCGCGCATTTCCTGGCGAAGTTCTTCACGCAGTTTGTAGTCCAGGTTCACCAGGGGCTCGTCGAACAGGATCAGTTCGGCGTCCTTGACCAGCGCGCGGGCCATGGCGGTGCGCTGCTGTTGGCCGCCCGACAATTCCAGCGGGTGACGCTGCAGAAACTTCTCAATGCGCAGCATCTTCGCGGTTTCCAGCACCTTGCTCTGGATCACCTCGTTGGACACACCAGCCTGGCGCAGCGGCGAGGCGATATTTTCGAACACCGTCATGGTCGGGTAGTTGATGAACTGCTGATAAACCATCGACACATTACGCAGCCGCACCGGGCGCTGGGTGACGTCGACGCCGTTCATCAGGATGCGCCCGCTGTCGGGCTTGTCCAGGCCGGCCATCAGGCGCATGAGGCTGGTCTTGCCGGACAACGTGCGGCCCAGCAGAACGTTGAAGGATCCGGGTTCGAAACTCAGGTTGGCATCGTCGATCCAGGTCTGGCCCTCGACGGTGCGACAGATGTGCTCAAGCGTTAATGACATGGCTCGGCCTTTTTATTATTTGGAGTCAAGCGACCCGAGTCTAAAAGCGAAAGCCGTGCCAGGAATCACAAGTCAATGATTCTATTAATTTTTTCTCTTGTTCTTCAGAAAAGCACATTCGTTGATGAACGAAATTGAACAAATCCGACTGAACAACTGAACAGATCACGGGTTGACAATGAACAATTTTGAACAACACTGAATGAACGTTTTCGGCTGGCCTGACCGAGATCCTGTGGGAGCGGGCTTGCTCGCGAAAGCGTCGTGACAGTCGACATTTCTGCTGGCTGACACACCGCCTTCGCGAGCAAGCCCGCTCCCACAGGTTTCGTGTATCAAGTGGCATTCAGGCATGCCCCAGCACAAGGAGTATGTGCGAGACTTATCACAACAATAAAAACAACATCTGCGAGAGTGCCCCATGGCCGCACCTGCTCCAGCCTTGTCCCACGATGCCATCATCCAGGCGTCCTGGTCCCGCTGCCGCGCCTTTGGCCTGAATCACCAGAGCGTGCCTGCCTTCGATCAATTGCCCGCCGAGGGCATTGCCCGGTTGCTGGAAAGCCAGCATTCGCTGGTGCAAACCACCCACCAGGAAGTCCTGCCGTATTACGAGAACATCCTGAGCAACTCCAATTGCCTGATCATGCTGGCCGACAACCAGGGCCAAGTGCTGACCTCCTGGGGCACCCAACGCTTCATCGAACCGAAACTGGCCCATGGCTTCAGCGCCGGGGCGAGCTGGATGGAGCGCTGCAGCGGCACCAACGCCATCGGCACCGCCCTGGCCTGTGAACAGGCGGTACACATTGAACACGATGAACACTTCCTCAAGGCCAACCGTTTCATGACCGGCTCCGCCGCGCCGATTTTCGACGCCGAGCGCAAGGTCATCGCGGTGCTGGACGTTTCCAGCGACAGCTACCTGCCGCCGTCCCACACCCTGGGCATGGTCAAGATGATGAGCCAGACCGTGGAAAACCGGCTGATCCTCAACCTGTTTCGCGGTGAACATTTCCAGCTGACCTTCAACACCGGATTGAACAACCTCGACAGCCAGTGGGCCGGACTGCTGATTTTCGATGAAACCGGCCAGGTGCTTTCCGCCAACCGCCGCGCCGACAATCTGCTGGGCCTGCGCCTGTCACGGGTAAGCATCGAAAGCCTGTTCAAGGTTTCGCTGCTGGAGCTGCTGAACCAGCCCGACGGCCTGCCGTTCGCCCTGCAAGCGTCAGGGAGCAATCGTTTCCAATGCTTGCTCAGACGCCCGCAACAGGTGACGGTCAAGGCCCGGGTCTTCGCCGAGCCAGCGCCCTCGTCCGCCCCCGCCGCAAACGTGATCAGCCTCAATACCCTGCACTTCGGTGACAGCCGCGTGGAAAAAGCCGTACGCCAGGCCGAACGTTTGCTGGAGAAGGACATTCCACTGCTGATCCACGGCGAAACCGGGGTCGGCAAGGAAGTGTTCGTCAAAGCCCTTCACCAGGCCAGCTCCCGCAGCAAGCAGCCGTTCATTGCGGTCAACTGCGCGGCGATCCCCGCCGAGCTGGTGGAATCGGAACTGTTCGGTTATGAAAAAGGCGCCTTCACCGGCGCCAATCAAAAAGGCAGCATCGGCCTGATCCGCAAGGCCGACCGCGGCACGCTGTTCCTCGATGAGATCGGTGACATGCCCCTCCCGACCCAGGCCCGATTGCTGCGGGTATTGCAGGAGCGTTGCGTGCAACCGGTGGGCAGCGCCGAGCTATTCCCGGTGGATATTCGCATCATCTCCGCCACCAACCGCTCGTTGCGCGAACAAGTGCAGTTGGGGCGGTTCCGCGAAGACCTGTACTACCGCATCGGCGGTCTGACCCTGGAACTGCCGCCCTTGCGCGAACGCAACGACAAACAGGCCCTGTTCAAACGTCTTTGGGAACACCACCGCGAACCCACGCAATGGGCTGGCCTGAGCCGCGAAGTGCTGGATCTGTTCGAACGCCATCCGTGGCCAGGTAACCTGCGCCAGGTCAGCAGCGTGCTGCAAGTCGCCCTGGCAATGGCCGAAGAGCAACCGATCCGCGCGGAACATCTGCCAGACGACTTCTTCATTGATCTTGAAATGGAACCGGTGGAAACACCGGAGCCGCTGACGGTCGACCTGAACGATGTCGAGGACCTGAACCGCCAATTACAGGCGGTGGGCGGGAACATTTCGCATCTGGCGCGGCGTCTGGGGGTTAGCCGCAACACCTTGTACAAACGCCTGCGGCAACTTGAAAGCTGATACAAAACCTGTGGGAGCAACGGTCTTGGATGGTTTATTTAGCCATCCAATCTGTGGGAGCAAAGCTTGCTCGCGAGGCGGCCTTGCGGCCGGCCTGGCTCTCCCGGTCGTACTCCGATCCAGTTGTGGGAGCGAGCCTGCGCGCGAAGGCGTCGGGTCAGCCAACATCAATGTTGAATGACCCACCGCTTTCGCGAGCAAGCCCGCTCCCACAGGCGTTTCGCTTAACTGACTGGCATCACTGCGAATGAGGCTGCTATCTATTCCATTGACGCTTTAGTCAAACGCACCGTTGAGCACTTCATAGATGATGCCAGTGGCAATCGCCACCAGAATCAGGTCCGTGCCCACCTGCTGCCACTCATAACCGTCATAGTGCGGCAAGCGCCCCAGCAAACGCCCGTCCAGCTTCTTGGCGATGCCCGGTGGTAGCGGTTTGCCTCGGGCGAGGTTTTTCTGGATACCCGGTGGCAGTGGCGGACCTGGGCTCCAATAATCACGGTGGCCGCTGATCAGGCCAAGAACGCCGCCGCGGTCGATGCTGGGGCCGTTGTGCCAATCGCCGCCACCACCTGATGGGTTGCCCTTGCCACCCTGGTTGCCTTTGCCGCCCTGGTTGCTACCGGGGTTGCCTTGACCGCCCTTGTTGCCCTGCCCGCTCTTGCCTCCTTGTCCTTGACCCTGACCTTGATCGAATTTGGCGTTCCCCTTGTCGTTACCCGGGTTCGCCACCACAGCGGTAGCACCCGCCACGAGGGCGAAGCAGGTAACCGCAACAATCAACGAGCGCGATTTGAGCATGGTGGTTCTCACTGAAAAAGGGATATCCCCTACAATTGTAGACGCCACAAAGGCGAATACATTCTGTGGATGCCCAATCTACAAAAGGCCACACCTTACACATCGGCAGCTTACGGTGCTGAGATGCGATTCTATCTCTAACGCATATTCTCGTTTCTGATTTAAGTTGAAGGAAAAATCTTTCTTATATTACCGAACTAATCTTCAGAGACTTCCTACACCGCCCGAAGAGTAAAAATGTCACAACACCGTGACAAAAAACCGCTTATCTACACCGCCTGACGATCTTGACAGCCGAACTTTACGGTGAAACTATCAAACCGCTTCGCAGCCTCACGCTCATCAAGGATGACAACACAATAACAAGGAGAATGCAGTTTATGTCCCTTTCCGCTTTTGAGTTCCCCACAGCCTCCGAGCGCCTTTCCGACCCTGGGCGAGCATGTCCATTTCTCTCGCACATTGAGCGTGCTCGGACTCTTTAGGATCTAACTCGTTAATTAAAACAAGTGGCCGTTCACGCCAGGGACAGCTTATGCCTCTTTTCCATCAGTTCATTGAAAACAATGCTAAACGGGCACCCTACAAATCCGCGTTGGTCATTGATGGTGTACGCACCCGATACGATGTCCTGGAAAAGCGCGCCACATTGATTGCAACGTTGTTAATAAAGCGCGGCGTCAAGCCCGGTGATCGTGTTGCCTTATATGCCCCAATCAGCGCCGACCTGATTGCCGCCTTTCTGGGTGTGTTGAAATCAGGCGCGATTACCGCCGCCACGCATCCGACCTACAATCGTAGCAAGCTGCATTATCAGCTCAAACACACCGGCGCCCGCGTATTGATCACTGACTGCAGTGAGGATTTGCAGGCGCTGGCGTCAGAGGCTGGCCTTGAGACAATTATTGTCCTTGGCCAAACGCAGAACATCCTGGCACAAGCATCAAGCCTGGAGGAAGCACTGCATACGCTGGACCCCGACGACCTTGCAACGGCCTTCCCCAACATTGATGAAAATCTGCCGACGTCTATCTTTTATACCTCCGGGTCTACATTTAACCCCAAGGGCGTGGTGGTTAATCACCGAATCATGATTGCGGCGGCATCCAGTGTCATTGATTATCTAGGTAATACCGAAGCAGATGCCATCCTCAGTTATTCAACCTTGGCTTCCGACTATGGCGTCTACAATATCATGATGCCGTTGTTCTTCGGCGGTACCGCCGTCATTGAAAGCCAGGCCGCGACCTGCGCCGAAGATGTACTTGAAGTGATCGAACGCGAACAGGTCACGGGCCTTCATGTCTTTCCACCGGTACTCTTCCTGCTGGCCGACATGGGCGCTCATTGGCAACAGCGCTTACCCAAACTTCGTTATATATCCAGCAGCGGTCAGCCGCTCTACCCTCGGCACATTCAACATATAAAACACGCACTTCCCACTGTTGATATCTTCTCCAACTACGGCCTCACTGAATGCAAGCGAGTGAGCTATCTTCCGCCGTCCGAGATTACTCAGCGCCCAGATTCGGTAGGCAAACCGCTCAACGGTGTGAGCGTGGTGATCGTTGACGAACATGACGAACCGGTTACAGAACCGGATAGGGTCGGAGAACTGTTGGTCAGCAGCGAATACCTGATGCTGGAATACTGGAAGATGCCTGAAGCCACCACGAAGGCATTCAAATACAACTGTTTCGGTCGGGAAAAATACTACCGTACCGGTGATTTTTTTCGCCGGGATGCTCAAGGCTATCTTTATTACGTGTGTCGAAAAGACGACCTGTTCGCCCGCAATCTCTGGAAGGTGAATCCTCGGGAAATCGAGCAATGCCTGGCGTCCCATCCTTCAGTTGCCCAGGTCGTAGTCGTTCCCGTGGCGGACGAGTCCGCAGGTTTCGTCCCCAAGGCCTGCGTCGTGCTGAGGGCTGGCCATGAGGACACGACAGAGCAGGTGTTGCTCGATTACTGCAAAGCGGTATTGGACTGGCACATGGTGCCCACTCAGTGCGTATTCATGAATACGTTGCCGAAAACCGACTCGGGAAAGATCACCGCTAAAGGACTGATCTGATATTCAGGGAGCGATAACAATGGACGTTACACAACCGGCGACTCCTTCCAGCCTGGAGGATGACCTGAAACGCAGTTCGATGTTGCAACTTGCCGAACACTTTCACCGTTTGGCCACCGGCGCGACGCAAGTGCCGGCGCAGTCGTTGAGTAGTCATCTCAGGCACGCCATTGCTGATGCTGATGTCGTGGCGTACCACGATCACCTGGTTGCGAAGGCCGGGCCGCTGTTCCTGCACTTTCTGGCGAGCGTCCCGTACATCCTTGAAGAAATGGCAAGGATCGGGGTTGCACTCATACGACTGTCCCAAATCCTGCGTACCGACGACGAACAAACCTTCAACTTCTTCGAGATCGATGCGTTCGATGGCAGCAACGGGCGTGCACTCGCCGCACACGCCAAAGGTTTGATCAACACCTTCACGACATCCCCCAACAAGGCCAATCAAACGCACTTTCAACGTCATGCCGACCCGGCACGTTCACTGTTTTATCCGCAATCGTTCCTGACGCTTCAACCTCGCCTGTTCGCTGAAGCACCCTATGAGCGGTTTCAGGAAGGATTCGACTATGTCTATGAAACGGCGGCTTTTCAGTTCTATACCCGTGATCGCAAGGCTCAGATCGGGCACATCAAGCCATTGCTCAAACCTGGTGCCCTGGCTTTTTTCCTTGAAAAGCTCAATCACCAGGACGTCGAGCAGTATCTGGAGCGGGAGCGAGTAAAAGACGAAGTTTTCAAAACCCGATATTTCACAGCAGAAGAAATCGAGTGGAAACGCCAGCAAATGCTCGAACAGATGCAAAACGGCCAAGTGCTTATGCACGAACTGCTCGAAGCGCTTTGCAGTCATTTCAAGTACGTCTATCTGCTGTGGAACAGCACAAACTTTTATGAGTTCGTCGCATCGGATGACCATGGCCGACTCGAGCAATTCATCAGCTTGCTCGGCCCCGTGAATCAGCCGGACGGGTTTTGCTTCGAAGCTTCAGCCATAGGTTTTTTGTGCGGCGCCCCAACACCTTTCGAAGAAGAGCGTTGCGATGCGTGAGCACAGTGTCCACAACCTCGACCAAGCGCTCCTGGGAACACCAGTGGAACGGGTTCAGCGGCGTCTGGAAGGCTGGCGCGAGCGAGCGGCAGAGGCTGAAAGGAATCGAAGGCTGAGCAAGTCCACTTTCGATGAGCTGTTTGGTGATGGTTTGCTTGAACTGCTCTCCCCTTGCCGGGCGCCATTGAACGGCCCCGGTTGGCCCGACATGATGGAGGCCTCGAGATTGGCTGCCAGGGCCTGCGCCTCCACAGCCTGGATGATCAGCCTGGTGGGCGGACATGCCGCCATTGCCGGGCGCTTGAGTCAGGTTTGCCAGCACCGGTTATATCAGGATAAACAGCCGCAACTGTTTGCTTCGGCCTCAGTAGGCCCCCGCAGTCGCTTATCGCTGGAAGTCGACGGCGTTCACGTCGATGGCACCTGGCGTTTCAGCTCAGGCATTGAACAGGCCACCTGGTTATTACTCAACGCGCCCCTGACTGGTCGAGAGGGTACGACGAGCACAGCACGGACGCTGGTGGTGGTCTCCACTCGCGAGGTGGAAATACTCGATACCTGGGACGCCTGCGGCATGGCCGCCACGGGCTCTCACGACGTGTTGATCCGCGATCTGCTGGTACCGTCCGAGCAGGTTTTCAGCCTTGAGGAAGTCTTTGGACATCGAGTACTGGAAGCGCCTGGCGATTATCTGTACAGCGTTCCGATCGTGCCCTTTATCACCACATCCATTCTCGGGCCTGTGCTGGGCTGCGCCGAAGGGGCCCTGGCAAGTCACATCGAATCGCTGAAGCAGCAGAACGCCCCGATCGCGGCGCCGGCGAGAGAAAGGCTGGCCCACAGTGCGGCGCAGCTATCGGCAGCGGCAGCCTTGTACACCACACTGGTTTGCATGCTGCATGAATCCGGACTGGCCGGACGGCCCCTCTCCACGGATGAGCTATTGAGCCTCAAGCGCGACCGCAGCTATGTGGCACGGCTTTGCCTTCAGGCGGTTCAACGGCTGGTGGAACATTCGGGCGCCTCATCCATGACCCGCGCCAACGCCCTCCATCGTTATTGGCGCGACCTGCAAGCCATGGTTGTGCACCGGGATGTTCACTGGGATAGCGCGATGCAGGGGTTCGCCGACTTTATCGTCGAAGGGCCCGCCGGAACCCAAACGATAGCCACGGCATAAAGCCAACTCAAGGAGCCAGGTATGTTTGTACGAAACAAATCCGATATCGAAAAAACTGCCCACTTCGTTGAATGGGGAGCCGGAACCAGCCACCGGTTACTCACTGAAAAGGACGGCATGGGTTACACCGTCTGCCATACCGTCGTGCGTGCTGGAACCGAATCGTTGCTGCACTACCGCAACCATCTCGAGGCGTGCTATTGCATTGCCGGGGAAGGTGAAGTCGAGGACATGGAAGGCAACGTATATCCGATCCGCCCCGGCGATATTTACGTACTCGATCAACACGACCGCCACTACCTGCGTGGCGGGAAAGACCAGGACCTGATCCTGATCAGCGTCTTCAACCCGCCCCTCAAGGGTGACGAGCGACACAACCTGAATGACGCTTCCGGCTCGGCCTATTGAGCCCCAGCCTCGCCCGTCCGCCCTTCGACACGAGAACCCCATGCGCAAGGATTACCTGGCCTTTTTCATTTCAATGTTCCTCTCACGGCTGGCCGACCAGATACTGCTGTTCATCGTCCCGCTGATTGTTTTCCAAACCACCCAAAGCGTCTCCTCGGCAGGCCTGGCTTTCTTCGTCGAGTCCCTGCCACGCTTTCTGTCGTTCCCGATCTGCGGCGCGCTGTGCGACAAGTTCTCGCCCATTCGAATCCTGCACATCAGCCAGGTTTATCGCGCGGTGACGTGCGTTGCCGCCGTGGTGCTCTTCATGATTTTTGGCGGCATTTATTGGATCGTCGCCCTCTCGGCGGTCTGCGGTGTATTGACCACCCAGGGCATCATGGCTCGCGAGGTGGTGATGCCCTACATCTTCAAGCATTACACCTACACCAAGACCTTGTCGTACTCGCAGATCGCCGACCAGACCGGGCTGGTGCTGGGCCCGCTGATCGCCGCGCTGATGCTGGAGGTATGGGCCTGGCACTGGGTGGTGCTGGCGATTGCCGTACTGTTCCTGCTGGCGGACCTGGCGATGCTGTTCTGGCAGCGCACCAGCGCGGTGACGCTGGAAACCTTCGAGCAACATCACGACGTCTGGCTGAACCCGCTGCGCATTGCCTTCGGTCACATCCGCAACCTGGCTGAGCTGAAAAAAATCATCGGCTTGGCCGTAGGGGTCAACCTGATCATCGGCGTCACCCTCGCCACCTCGGCGGCCATGGTGATCGGCGAGTACAGCGCCGGCAAGGACTACTACGCCTGGTTACAGGCAGCCGGCGCCGTGACCACCATCATCATTCTGTTCTC
The DNA here is from genome assembly GCF_024494355.1 of Pseudomonas sp. Q11. Taxonomy (GTDB): domain Bacteria; phylum Pseudomonadota; class Gammaproteobacteria; order Pseudomonadales; family Pseudomonadaceae; genus Aquipseudomonas; species Aquipseudomonas hefeiensis. The sequence goes on from NZ_JAKNQY010000028.1 coordinate 76,260, forward strand.
CCTGGCGCGGGTGACCTTGCCCTTGAGAGTCTTGGGCAGTGTGTCTTACACGCTGATCGCCGCTGGCGCCTTCATCAGCGCATTCAGCCCGACAGTGTGGGGTTACGTCGTCGGTTTTCTGCTGATCGTCGGCTTCGACAAGATGTTCAACGTCTACATGCGCAGCATTCGCCAGCAGGTCATTCCAGCCAAGGATTTTGGCAAAACCGTCGGCGTCATTACCCTGCTCAATAACCTGTCACAGCCCTTGGCGGGGCTGCTGGTCGCGCTGCTGGCAGCGCCCATCGGAACGCAGCAGGTGATCCTGCTGCTGGCGCTCGCCACCAGCCTGATCGGCATCACCGTGGTCGTGTTCTTCAGCAAGACGGCAGGCATGCCGGACGGCTATGGCGCCGACACAGACGCCTGAGAAGTCGCCCGCGTCTTTAAATATTCATCTGTGGGCGGTTAGAGTTTCCCGGTGCGCACCATTCGTCGCTAATGGAAGGTGACGCGCATTTCGCCGCCACGTCTGGCTCAGGGTTTGCACCGACTTGTCATGGCAACCCCGGGGTGACGTAACCCTGACGCGGCGGCCATCCAATCACTGCTTGGTCAGTCACCGGAGATGTACCGTGTCAACTCTCAACGAAATCGCAGCGAACCACGCGAGAATGGCAAAGGCAAAGGAAGAAGAGTCGATACGGCTGCGCGCACTTCACGGTCAAATAGTCGGTGGTTTTGACATTGCGCCGGTCGAGGCGAAACAGAAAATGCCACGGCACTTCATGGCCGGCGTTCAGGAGCACTCGTTTGGGGAGGCATTGGCCCTGAACTTCTGACCTCTGTTGATTGGAATTCATCGCCCGCTTGTGAGCGGGCGACATGGCTTCAGAACTGCCTGACTAACGCGGCTGCAAGTATCCCGGCCGCAATCGCCGGCAGAGGTTTCTTCACTATCACCATGATGATCGCGGTGGTCAGCAAAGCCAGGCGTGCACCGTTGTCACCCTCGATCGCCAACGGGGCAAGCACCGCCACCAATACCGAGCCGGACATTGCCGTGATGAATTGCTGCACCCGATAGTTGATCGGCACGAACGACATCACGAAAACACCGCCCCAGCGGGTCGCCAACGTCACGATGGCCATGATCAGTATGATGATCAGGGTGCCATGGCCCGCCATGTCGATATTCATTGTTTTTTCTCCATCCACAGCGCGCCCAGGATCCCCCCCGCCAAAGCCCCCACCACGACATGACTGTTAGCCGGTAGGTACCAGTAGGCCAACAGCGATGAACAGGCCGCCACCGTCCAGATAATGAACATGCGCAGGTTCTTCTTGCCGCCTACGACCATCGCCAACAAGAAACACCCCATCACCATGTCGAGCCCGAAACTGACCGGGTCTTTAATGGCGCTGCCAAAGTGCAGGCCCAGCCAACTGCCCAGGATCCAGGCGACCCAGAGCGCGATGCCACCGCCGAATAAAAGCCCAAGCCCTGGTTTTCCACGGCTGAACGCTTGCATCGCCATGGCCCAGTTGGCGTCCGAGACCACCAGCATCACACCGTAGCGCTTGGCCACCGGCAACTCCCGCAACCACGGGTAGAGCGTCGCGCCCATCAACAGGTGTCGGGCGTTGATGGCAAAGACGGTGATCATCAACGGAACAACCGGGACCTGTTGGCCCCATAGATCCAGCGCGGCGAATTGAGAAGCGCCGGCGAATACCAGTGTGCTCATGAGCACGGCTGAAACATCACTCAGCCCTGACTGCGCTGCGGCCAGGCCAAAGGCGACGCCGAATACAACGACGAAAAGGGAAATGGGGAGTAGCTGTTTGAAGCCGTCGTAGATGTGATTGAGCTTTAGTTCATGCAGGCGGGATTCTACGTTCGACAAGGGATGGCCTCTTTTAAATATTTGCTGCGTCACTTGAACAACCAAGGGCGGCAAGACAGGAACCGTGTCAGCAAAGAAGTCATGAGAAAGCCCTACGATTTAATGTAGGGCTTACTTTAGCCATTCTCGTCAGTTACCACTGCGAACGCACTGAACTGCTGGCTTACTCAACCGCCGACCGGCTGTTACGCCAGAACAGATACGCCAGGCCCACCGGCGCTACGAAAATCGCCAACGACCAGCACATCGCCATGGTGAAAACCTTCACCATCAGCATGAACAGTGCGTTCACGAAGAACACATTGTTGCCCATGATGTAACCAACGACACTTTCGTAGACAAACCGAGAATACGGGTAGAGCAATGTGTTGATTACCGCTAACACAATCAACCCAGGCTTCGCGCCGATTCCTCCAGGGCCATTGGCCGCCAGAGAGATGATCATCACAGCGAACACCAGCCCAAAAAGGAACTGGCGGATGTAGTAGCTGGTAGTAAGACCCCCAAAGGTCTTGGCGAAAAATGAGTGCATAGAAGATCCCTCTTGAACGCTGATTTAAACGAGGCGCCACCATACCAGCATCATTTTTTCGCGCAAGATCAAGCGGGTCGACGGATTGATGTCTCAGCAAGCGGTGGACAATCGGACCAAGTCGTTTTTTTAGAAACTGAGACCTACAAAAAACGGGCGATTCACACGTCGCCCGCTTTTGACATAAATCAGCAAGGACGAAAGCTAAGCGTCGGGATGCTCACTGGCCACTGAGTCGGCGGCATCTACATCTGACATATCCTCTTCGAGAGGGGCCTCATCGTCCGAGGGCAGCTCAAGCTCCGTGCCGTCCTTCTTGGGATCGTGGCCTGTTTCGTTATCCGTACCACGGGTTACGTCCTGCTGGGATTTATTCCCAGGAGCATTCTCGTCGATTTCCATGCTGGCTCTCCGTTCTGACGCGAGGGATCTCCACGCTTAACCATCAGAGATGCCTGGGCAACTGCAAGTGCCGGGCAATGGATGAACGGCCAGGGCGCGACAGACGGGATCAGATCGACGCCCCACTTGAGAAGACCACAGCTTCTTCAAGCCTCGGCGCAGTTCGGGTCAATGGCAGTGGCGTGTTCCAGCTTTCTTGTCGTTATGACAGCCCTGCTTGTCCGTACGGCCACCATGAGCAATTGCGGATACAGAGGTGACTGCAAGAACTGCTGCCAGTACTAGGGTGATGATTTTCATGGTCCACTTCCTGTGATCGTGAGCTGCTGACCTGCGTCGATTTGGCTGACCGACGCGAGTAGATCGTGATGCCTATATCTCCCAGCCTCGTCAGGTGATCCATACATGCTGGATATAAAGAATTTAGCACCATTACTTCGCCACTACGAGCCGCATAAAAGGACTTGACCTTTGCCATAGGGTCCGTGGTGAAACTGGGAAAAGGCCACGGTTTTGGGGCCTTTTGTAATCAGCCCGATTCACAATCGTGGTATGTCCCCTAATAGGACGTGGAAGGTCTACGCCTGTAGAAAAAGACAGAAATGAAAATTCCATCACGGCGCCAAGCTTCAATGGCTCGGTACTGGTAGGATTTTGCTATCTTTTTTTGATAGCATGAGCAGAAATGAAGAACAGGCACCGGAAAATCCTAGAAGCGATCTACCGCACGCCAACCAGCGCGGCAGTAGTGTTTGCTGACATTGAGGCTTTAGTCGTTCATCTGGGTGGCCAAGTGTTGGAACGCGAAGGCTCGCGGGTCAAGCTCGTGTTGCGAGAGGCACAGTGGCGCTGTCATCGGCCGCACCCCGGAAAGGAAGCCAAGAAATATCAGGTAGAAGAGGCTCGAGAATTTCTCCAGCGGTCAGGAGTTGAACTATGAACAGCATGACCTATAAGGGCTATACAGCCCGAGTTGAGTTTGATGAGCGTGACGACATCTTCGTCGGTCGAGTTCTGGGAGTACGTGACATCATCAGTTTTCACGCCGACTCAGTGACAGAACTGCGCGCCGAATTTGCTAGCGCTATCGAGGATTATTTGGCGGACTGTGTCGAACAAGGAGTCAGCCCTGAGAAGCCAGCCTCTGGAAAGGTGATGCTGCGCATTCGTCCTGAAGTGCATGCTGCCGCTACCATTGCAGCCCAAGCTGCCGGCAAGAGCCTGAACCAATGGGCCGACGAGGTGTTTGAGCGCGCAGCACACGCCTAATGACAAATCAAGCCCAGCGCATGGCTGGGCTTTGAACATCTATTCCCGTTTCATATTGTGGGGGTATCCCGTTTTCCTTCACGCTTCAATGAAGAACCCTGCGACTCTCCCCAATCCTGATCCTATCGAGTGCCCTGTTTAAAGCATCCAAGGCATCGAGCAGTGCTTTCGCCTCAGCTTCCCGACCGTCGCCCCAGAGACGTTCTGCCATTTTGTTCAGTGCCTGGATAGAACGTTCAATGTCAGCAGCCGTCGCGGCTTTGCTTTCCTGATGTTTCTTTGGCATTGATTCACTCTTCCTCGGGGCGTGCTTCATCAGCTTCAAGAAAAAACTGGGATCACCACCCGCCCCGGTCAACCAACACTGGTTAGCCAGGATCAATTACTTAGCTTTTGCGCTCTTGATGTCACTTATGATTTTCTGAGAAATAGCCTGAACCTGCTCTTGGGTCATCGCCGACATGACGCCTTCCCAAGCAGACGACGAGGTGTCATATGTCCGAGTTCCAATCAGGCGGCCTGATTTCAAGTCCGAATAGTCTGCACTGGAATTGACCCACGCATTCCCCACCATGACCCCGGCTCCGTATCGCGCGCCTGGGGTGAGGTAACGGAAATTGGTCACATTGATCTTGATGCCGACACCGTCCTTGCCCTCGACACTTGATGCTTGAGTTTCTGCAAGGCTGTAGCCGGCGCGAGTCGCTTCGACTTGCAGGGCGTCATTCCACTCTTGCTTCAAGCGAGGCCAGTCCTCGTTTTGTTGAACCTTGCTATTGCCTTGAAAGTTTACAACCAGATTCTGCTTGGCTGACTCCTGAATGACGAGCGTTTCAGTCCCGCCGCTTTTTACAGAGGCAGCGCATCCGCTCAACATCAAAACAGCTACAGCGCAGGACAGCGCAATCGAAAGCTTGGGTGTGTTCATTGAATTTCCATATCCACAAAATCGGTTGAGAGAGGCGTTGAATATTCCCGCCGAGCCAGATGAGCCCACACGCTGGACGCGCAGAATTTAGCACCATTGCTTCGCTGCTACGAGTCAAGGGCGAGGTCAGCAAAGACTGGCGACAGACCATGGTTCTGAGTTCATAGGTCATGGGCTGTTCCCATTTTCTTCCCTACCCACCCCGGATTGAGAATACTGGGGATGACCAGCACCGGCATCTTGACTGCCATCCAACTGGATACAGTCCACTCATAAATGATCTCATCCAGCAAATGCAGACGCTCGCTGCTTGGCATTCAACGGTCCGTGATCTGCGAGCAAAAATCGCTATCGCCCGTCGCATTGAGCGCGGCGGAGTGGTCATCGTGCCACTGGCTGGTGGTGACAAGTCTTCACAGAGTGCTGATATCCGGCGAGCAAAGAAATTGGCAAAGGAGATTTGAGCATGAGCCAACACTTGACGACATTTGACATGGCGGCACTTCTCGATAGCGACGAAGCAATCAGCGAATACCTTTCTCAGGTGCTGGCTGATGGTGATAGCGAGGAGTTTCTCCGAGCGATCGGCTATGTGGCCAAGGCCCGTGGCATGGCGCAGATTGCTAAAGACTCGGGCATGGGGCGAGAAAGCTTGTACAAGGCGTTCGCCCCCGGATCAAAGCCGAGATTCGATACTGTACTTAAAGTCATTCATGCGCTAGGCATTGATCTTCATGCGCAGCCTGGGCATGCAGTTAATCATTCACCAGCCTGAAGAACGGATTAGACACCGGGGATAAACCGCGATTTTGAGTTCGCCTTGTAAATCGGACCGTCTCAGAATCGTAGCCTACCTCTGTTCTCCTCTTATAAGCCGCCCGTCTTCATCATTCCGCCGCCTGCGCCCGCAATCGTCTTCCAATCACATCCATGACATCACAACCATCGCGTAACGAGGTGGTCAGCAATTTACAAAAATCAGTCAGCACCACCGTGTCTGAGTTGATGTCCGAGCGAAACGCGATATTTTCCAAGACTTGGGTTACCGTGCGGATGCGGTAGTCGGCGGTTTCGAAAAGGACGTCTAGAGGCGCTTCGGTGTCAATGAGCAGGGTTGCGGGGATGAAGTCGATGCCGGTGATGGGCATGTATCGGGTCATGAGCAGTACCTTCATTCAATTGATAAGGAGCAGGAGCTTCTGCGCTTCATTCAATCGAGTCGCCAAACCCGAATCGCCATCTGGGCGACAGAGAGACAATAAGTTGCACATCCAGATGCTGCAATGCACTGGTTTCCGAGGTTTGTGTAGGAATTTGCGTCAATATCCTCGCGGCGCTCGTTCGAGCCTTCATAAGCCGTAGCGAAGGGAAGTGGGGAAACTCACAAAAAATAAATCTGTCTCGAATGGCACTTACTTAACCTTCTTCGGGTGTCCATTCTTCCTGACCTCGGCCCT
>NZ_JAKNQY010000029.1 GCF_024494355.1 Pseudomonas sp. Q11
TCCGAAACCCCTATCTGCTGATGCAGGTAGGGGTTTTGTTTTGCCCGCAGGAAAGCTCTTACGACAAGCACGGACAGGTCCCGGCTGTCACAGCCCCCCGACAGTGCTAAGGTTCGGCCCTAGCTTTTGCATTTTCAAGGATGCCTTTATGCCGGACGCGACGTCCTTAAGCCCTGCTTTCATGGTGGTCCATGGCAATCGCCTGGATGAGTTGCGCAGCCTGGTGATCAGCTTGATGCGGCGCTATCCGCTGGGTCCTCTTGAAAATGAAATTGCGCTGGTTCAAAGCAACGGCATCGCCCAGTGGTTGAAGCTGGCATTGGCTGAGGATCCAGAAGACGACGATGCGGGTGGCTGCGGTATTGCAGCAGCCGTTGATGTGCAGTTGCCCGGCAGTTTCATGTGGCAACTCTATCGAACGGTTCTGGGACGAGACGAAATTCCGGCCAAGTCGCTGCTTGATAAAGCTCCACTTACATGGCGATTGATGCGCCTTCTGCCGCAGTTGATCGAGCAGCCCCATTTCGAGCCCCTGCGGCGTTTCCTTACCCACGACACCGACTTGCGCAAGCGTTATCAGTTATCCGAGCGCCTTGCCGATCTGTTTGACCAGTACCAGGTGTACCGGGCTGATTGGCTGGAGGACTGGGCGGAAGGTCGGCACCAGACAAGAAATGTCCGAGGCGAAATCAAGCCGCTCGCACCAGAAAACTGTTGGCAAGCCGAACTGTGGCGGGCCCTTTTGGTGGATGTCGGGGAGCAAGGCATGGCCCAAAGCCGTGCTGGGGTTCATCAACGGTATATCGAGCGCATCAACAGTTTGGAAGTGGCCCCCAGGAACCTGCCCGCGCGGGTGATAGTGTTCGGCATTTCTTCTCTGCCGGCCCAAGCCCTTGAAGCCCTTGCGGGTCTGTCACGGTTCAGCCAGGTTCTGCTGTGCGTCCATAACCCATGTCGCCATCATTGGGCGGATATCGTCGCCGACAAGGACCTGCTACGCCACCAATACAAACGCCAGGCCCGCAAGGCCGGAATGCCCGTCGTCCTTGATCCGCAAACCTTGCACCAGCATGCTCATCCATTATTGGCGGCGTGGGGCAAGCAGGGGCGCGACTATATCAACCTGCTCGATAGCTACGATGACCCCAACAGTTATCGCTCGGTATTTCGTGATGGACGGATCGACCTGTTCAGCGAAGGGAATCCCACGACTCTTCTCAGCCAGTTGCAGGATGACATTCTCGAGCTGCGTCCCCTGAACGAAACCCGGGAACACTGGCCTGCCGTCGATACGGAGCAAGACGGCTCTATCCGTTTCCACGTGGCTCACAGTGCTCAGCGTGAAGTCGAAATCCTTCATGATCAGTTGCTGGCCCACTTCAGTGCGGATCCGGCGCTGCGCCCCCGGGATATCATCGTCATGGTCCCGGACATTGACAGCTATGCACCGCATATCCGCGCTGTGTTCGGTCAGCTCGATAGAGGTGATCCCCGTTTCATTCCCTTCACCCTCACCGATCAGGGCCAGCGGGGACGTGACCCGTTATTGATCGCTGTCGAACATTTGCTCAAGCTGCCGGATAGCCGCTTTCCGGTCAGCGAAATCCTCGATTTGCTCGATGTTCCGGCGTTGCGGGAGCGGTTCGGTATCGATGAAGCTGACTTACCTACGCTGCACCGCTGGATCGAGGGCGCCGGTATTCGCTGGGGCATGAGCGCCGAACATCGTGCGGGGCTGGGATTACCCGCGGAACTTGAGCAGAACAGTTGGCGTTTCGGTCTGCGCCGCATGTTGCTGGGGTATGCCGTCGGCAGTTCGGACGCCTACGACGGCATCGAGCCTTATGATGAAATCGGTGGCCTGGATGCGGCGTTGATCGGTCCTCTGGTTGCGTTGCTGGATGCTTTGGAGGTTGCTCATCAGGAACTCACCCGGCCAGCATCACCGCAAGAATGGGGCTCGCGTCTGCATGATCTGATGCAACTGTTTTTCCAGGCGAGCAACGAACATGACGATTATCTGCTGGCCCAACTCGAAGACCTGCGTGAAACCTGGCTGGAAACCTGTGAGTCGGTTGCCCTGCATGATGAGTTGCCCCTGACTGTTGTTCGAGAGGCCTGGCTGGCAGGGTTGGATCAGGGCCGACTGTCCCAGCGCTTCCTGGCCGGAGCAGTCAACTTCTGTACCTTGATGCCGATGCGCGCGATTCCCTTCAAGCTGGTGTGTCTGCTGGGAATGAACGACGGCGACTACCCGCGAGCGCAGCAGCCCCTGGATTTCGATCTCATGGGCAGCGACTATCGCCCGGGCGATCGTTCCCGACGCGAGGATGATCGATATCTGTTATTGGAGGCGCTGCTTTCAGCCCGGCAAAAGCTCTACATCAGTTGGGTCGGTCGCAGCATCCGCGACAACAGCGACCGTCCTGCATCAGTATTGGTGGGCCAACTGCGGGATCATCTCGCCAGCGGGTGGCGGTTGGCAGACGACAGCAAGGACCTTCTTGAGGCGCTGACCCAGGAACATCCTTTGCAACCGTTCAGTGCTCGTTATTTTCATCAAGGCAGTGCGCTGTTCAGTTACGCCAACGAATGGCGAATGCTTCACGGTGCCCATGAACACGCCGCCCAAAGCCAGGTGCTGGATCCCTATGTTCAGGAAGAGCCCTTGGGCCTTGGGCAACTGCAGGACTTCCTGCGCAATCCCGTCCGGCACTTCTTCAGTCAACGACTCAAAATATTCTTCGAGGCCATCGAGGCCCCTTTGGCGGATGACGAACCCTTCGTTCTCGATGCGCTGCAACGCTATAGCCTGAGCGACAGCTTGCTGGAGGCGGCCTTGGTTCGCCTCGACCAGCCGGATCTGGCACTGGCCACTCATGCCAAAAGACTGCAGAACAGCGGTCTGTTACCGATGGCCGGCTTCGGTGAATGCATGCAACGTGAATTGATCGAGCCTTTGCCTGATTTGCTCCAGCGTTACCAGCAGCTTCTGGCGTTATGGCCCACACCGCTGACCAGTGCCTTGCCCGTCAGCTTGCAATTGCATGGCGTGAGCGTCGAGGGCTGGCTGAGTGGCCTGCACCAGCGTGCTGATGGAGCGGTTCTCACCATCAGCGCCATACCCAACGGTATTGGCTCCCCCAAGACCCGTAAATGGCATCGTCTGATTCGTCCTTGGATCAATCATCTTGTTGCATGTGCGAACGGGCTGTCGATGACGACGGCATTGGTGGCCAGTGATGACAGCTTGCTGCTCGCTCCTTTTGAAGAACCCGTGGCACGGCGGTTGCTCGGCGATCTATTGCAGGCCTGGCAGGCGGGTATGCGCCAGCCGCTTCCCGTCGCGGTGAAGACTGCCTTTGCCTGGCTCGGCCAGAGTGATCCTGCCAAAGCCGATGCGGCTGCCCGAAAAGCCTACGAAGGCGACGGGCAAAACTCTGAAGGTGAGCGGCGGGAAAGTCCGGCGTTGGCCCGGCAGTTTGCTGACTTCGATGCCTTGACGGCCGACGAGACATTTCCCGACTGGTGCGATGCGCTTTACCGGCCACTGCTCCAAGCGCCATGGCGTTCATTGGCCGGCGAGGAGGCACACTCATGAGTCATCAGCCTCCACTCGCCCTGTCTTTCCCGCTACGTGGCAGTCAATTGATCGAGGCCAGTGCCGGTACCGGCAAGACCTTTACCATTTCGGCGTTGTACCTGCGTCTGGTACTGGGGCATGGCGGCCCGGCTACCGGGTTTGGTCGCGAGCTACTTCCTCCGCAAATCCTGGTGGTGACCTTTACGGACGCTGCCACCAAGGAGTTGCGTGAACGTATCCGCACGCGTTTGGCCGAGGCGGCACGTTTCTTTCGTGATGAGATTGCTGCCCCGGACTCGCTGATCGCCGAGTTGCGGGATGAGTTCGATGCCGCCCAGTGGTCTGGCTGTGCGAACCGGTTGGACATTGCTGCGCAATGGATGGATGAAGCGGCTGTCTCGACCATCCATAGCTGGTGCCAGCGCATGCTGCGTGAACATGCTTTTGACAGCGGTAGCCTGTTTACCCAGACCCTGGAAACCGATCACAGCGACTTGCTCGGCGAAGTGCTGCGCGACTATTGGCGGCTGTTCTGCTACTCAATGCAAGGGGAAGCACTGAACTGGGTGCGGACACATTGGGGCGGGCCTGCTGCGCTGCTGTCGCGAGTCAGAGGCCTGTTTTCCAGCGAACGCGATGCTGCTGAGGGACTTGAACCGGCCGAACTGATCGCTGCATCGCTCCAGGAGCGCAGTGCCGCCTTGCTCGATCTCAAGGCACCGTGGCGGCAATGGGCCGTGGAGCTGCTGGATATCTGCCAGCAAGGCGTCGCCAACAAAAGCGTTGACGGGCGCAAGATGCAGGCTCGGTACTTCGAACCGTGGTTCCAGAAAATCAATGCCTGGGTGGAGGACGAAAGCCTTGAACTGTTGGACATTGGCAGCGGATTCACACGCCTGACTCCCGAGGGCATGGCCGAGGCCTGGAAAGGCGAAGTGCCCAGCCATCCCGGGCTGGACGCCATGTCCGGTCTCAAGGCCAGCCTGGAAGCCTTGCCCACCCCCGATGCCGCGGTGCTGCAACATGCCGCGCAATGGGTGGGAGCACGCTTTGAAGCGGAGAAACGGCGCCGCGCGGAGATGGGTTTCGACGATATGCTGCTGCGTCTGGACGCAGCCCTTCAAGCCGAAGGTGGAGAGCGCCTGGCAAGCTTGATCCGCGAACAGTTTCCGGTGGCGCTGATCGATGAGTTCCAGGACACCGACCCGATTCAATATCGGATCTTCGAAAGCATCTACCACATCGCAGAAAGCAACCCTGACACCGGGCTGTTCCTGATCGGTGATCCGAAGCAAGCCATCTACGCTTTTCGCGGCGCTGACATCTATACCTACCTGCGCGCCCGAGAAGCCACTGCCGGCAGGCTGCATACGCTGGGAACAAACTTCCGTTCCAGCCACGCCATGGTCAGTGCGGTGAACCATATTTTCCATAACGCCGAATCCCGCCCGAAAGGGCGCGGTGCTTTTCTGTTTCGTGAAACGTCGGGCAAAAACCCGGTGCCGTTCCTGCCCGTTGAGTCCCAAGGGCGCAAGGAGTCCTTGCAGATCGCCGGGCTACCCGTTGCCGCAATGAATATCTGGCACCTGTCTTCTGATCAGCCGCTTTCCGGGGCGGTGTATCGGCAGCACATGGCGGCGGCGTGTGCCAGTGAGATCACGGCCTTGCTCAACGGCGGTCAATCGGGGCGCGATGGCTTTACGGTCGATGAAAAGACGCTTCAAGGATTACGCCCGGCGGATATCGCCATCCTGGTGCGTGACGGTAAAGAAGCTCAGGCAGTGCGCGACGAATTGTTTGCGCGGGGAGTGCGCAGTGTCTATCTGTCTGATAAAGACTCGGTCTTCGCCTCCCAGGAGGCGCGGGACCTGCTGACCTGGCTCAGAGCCTGCGCCGAGCCGGATGTCGAGCGCCCGCTGCGGGCAGCGCTGGCCAGCATCACGTTGAATCTTGCGCTGACGGAGTTGGAGCATCTCAATCAGGATGAGCTGGCCTGGGAGCGTCGGGTCATGCAGTTCCGTGGCTATCGTACGGTCTGGCGTACCCAGGGCGTGTTGCCCATGTTGCGTCGCCTGCTACATGATTTCGAGCTGCCCCAGGCCTTGATGGCGCGCAGCGACGGCGAGCGTGTGCTGACCAATTTGCTGCATCTTTGCGAGCTGTTGCAACAGGCTGCCGGTGAGCTGGATGGCGAGCAAGCTTTGATTCGGCATCTGTCCGAGCACCTGGCGCTGTCCGGGCAGGCTGGCGAAGAACAGATCCTGCGCCTGGAAAGCGATGAGCAACTGGTCAAGGTGGTCACGATTCACAAGTCCAAGGGGCTTGAGTATCCGCTGGTCTTCTTGCCTTTCATCTGTTCGACGAAACCGGTGGATGGCAGTCGATTGCCTTTGCATTATCACGATGAGGCCTGCAAGGCGCAGATCAGCCTCAAGCCTACCGCCGAGTTGATAGCCAAGGCCGATGACGAGCGTCTGGCCGAGGATCTGCGGCTTCTCTACGTGGCCCTGACCCGCGCACAACATGCTTGCTGGCTGGGTGTGGCTGATCTCAAACGGGGCAATAACAACAGCTCGATCCTGCACTTGTCCGCACTGGGCTATCTGTTGGGCGGCGGTGCGCCGTTAGTCGAGTCGGTGGAGTTGAGACGCTGGCTGGAGGACCTGCAACAAGGCAGCGCAGTGGTCAGCTATCAGGAGATGCCCCAGGCCACCGACGAGCATTACCGGCCGCCACGCAACGAAGCGGTGCTGCTTGAACCTTTGATACCGGTACGTAAAGCCAGCGAAAACTGGTGGATCGCCTCCTACAGCGCCTTGCGGATCGGGGAACGCCTGAGTGCGGGCGGCAATGATGCGCCGGAGAACCCGCAGGCCCAGAAGCTGTTCGACGATGAGCGGCTTGACCCCGACGCCCCAAGGGAAATTGTGGCCGTGGGTGGCGATATTCACCGTTTCCCTCGCGGTCCCGGTCCTGGCACATTCCTTCATGGCCTTCTCGAGTGGGCTGCTGGCGAAGGATTTGAAGCCCCGCCAATCGCCATCGAGGATGCCATAGCCCGGCGCTGCAACCGTCGAGGTTGGAAGGGCTGGATCACCACTCTGGGCGACTGGCTGCAACACCTGATCAAGCTACCTATGCACATAGGTGGCGGCCAGGCGCCGGTGGTGCTTGAGAACCTGTCCCAGTTCCAGGTCGAGATGGAATTCTGGTTTGCCAGCCACAAGGTCGATGTGCTCAAGCTCGACCAACTGGTTTGCCAATTCACCCATGGCGGTGTCGCTCGCGTGGCCGCTGAGCCGGTGTTGCTCAACGGCATGTTCAAGGGGTTCATCGATTTGACGTTCGAGCACGACGGCCGGTATTACGTGGCCGATTACAAGTCCAACTGGCTGGGTGCCGATGACATGGCCTACACCGCGCAGGCCATGGAGCAGTCAATCCTGGACAATCGCTACGACCTGCAATACGTGTTGTACCTGTTGGCCCTGCACCGTCAGCTCAAGGCGCGTCTGCCCGACTATGACTACGATCGGCATGTCGGGGGGGCGTTGTATCTGTTCCTGCGCGGCACCCGCTCAGCCAGTCAGGGCGTTTATTTCACCAAGCCTCCACGGGCGTTGATCGAACAACTGGACCGTATGTTCCAGGGGACGCCCGAGCCCAAGGCTCAACCGGCCTGGGAACAGGGGGAGCTGTTATGAGTCGTTCTTTTGCCGATCTGTTACCCAAATCCTCAGATGACGAGAGTCTTGTGGATCTCGCCCCGCTGAGTCGTGCGGATGACTTGCTGCTGTTGCTCACGCGCTGGGTCGAACGAGGATGGTTGCGCGCCCTGGACAAGGCATTCGTCGCATTTCTCCATGAACTCGCGCCTGAGGATGATCCATTGGTGCTGCTTGCTGCGGCGCTTACCAGCCATCAGTTGGGTCACGGGCATGTCTGCCTGGACCTGTTCGAAACGCTCAAAGAGCCGGATTTCGCCCTGTCGCTGCCGCCTGAAGGCGACTCCCAAACCGGCGTAGAGCTATTGCCCTCGCAAATACTACGGACACTTGATGGTGCTCACTGGTGCAAGGTCCTGGCTGCCAGCGCTTTGGTGGCCTTGGCTGTCGATGAGCATGAAGAAGCGCGGCAACGCCCTTTGGTGCTATCGGGCAAGCGACTTTATCTGCGTCGCTATTGGGCCTATGAGCGGCGGATCGATGAGGCATTGTGTCAACGCCTTGCCGAACATGAAGCGGCGCCTGGTGATCTTCGCGAGCGTTTGAACGGGTTGTTCGGGCCGGCTACAGCCGCTGGCCCGATCGATTGGCAGAAGCTGGCCTGTGCGCTGGCGACCCGGGGAGCCTTCAGCATCATCACTGGCGGCCCGGGTACCGGCAAGACCACCACCGTTGTGCGCTTGCTCGCCCTGCTTCAGGCGCCTGCTGTCGAGGCGGGCAAGCCGCTGCGGATCCGCCTGGCCGCGCCCACGGGCAAGGCGGCGGCGCGCCTGACCGAGTCCATCAGTCAGCAGGTCCGCACCCTCGATGTGGTTGAAGCCGTGCGCGAGCGCATTCCCTGCGATGTGACCACGGTCCATCGTTTGTTGGGCAGTCGGCCTGGTACCCGACATTTTCGCCACCATGGGGGCAATCGCTTGCCATTGGATGTGCTGGTGATCGATGAGGCGTCCATGATCGATCTGGAAATGATGGCCAATCTGCTGGATGCACTGCCGACTCATGCGCGACTGGTGTTGCTGGGTGATAAGGACCAACTGGCCTCTGTTGAGGCCGGTGCGGTGCTGGGGGATTTGTGTCGGGACGCCGAGGAGGGGTGGTACAGCCCCCGGACCCTGGCTTGGCTGGAGTCGGTCAGCGGCGAAAACCTGACGGCCAGTGAGCTGCAGCAAGACCTCGATGGCACTCATGCCCTGGCCCAGCAAGTGGTCATGCTCAGGCATTCGCGGCGCTTCGGTGAGGGCAGTGGGATTGGTCAACTGGCGCGCCGGGTCAACCAGCAACAGCCGGAAAAGGCCCGTCAACTGCTGGTCGAAGGCGAATTCACCGACCTGTTTTCCCTGGCGCTGAAGGGCGAACACGATGGGGCGCTGGAGCGCTTGCTACTCGATGGAAAGGCAGAAGGGCCGAAGGGTTACCGGCATTACCTGAGCCTGTTGCGTCAGCGCCGCCCGGCCATTTCCCGACCGCTTGAGGACGGCTGCTGGACCGACTGGGCTCGGGAGGTCCTGTCGGCTTTCGACGAGTTCCAGCTGCTTTGTGCCGTACGCAAAGGCCCGTGGGGTGTCGAAGGTCTGAATCGACGAATCACCACTGCGCTGCTCAAGGCTCAACTGATCGACAGCGATCACCAATGGTACGAAGGGCGCCCGGTCCTGATGACCCGCAACGACTACGGGTTGGGCTTGATGAATGGAGATATCGGTATCGCGCTCAAGCTACCCGAGCGTGATGGGCCGGATGCGGGCAAGCAGGTTCTGCGGGTGGCGTTTCCTCGTAACGATGGCCAGGGCGGCGTGCGTTTCGTCCTGCCCAGTCGCTTGAATGACGTGGAAACCGTCTTTGCCATGACGGTGCATAAATCCCAAGGTTCGGAGTTCGCCCATACGGCTTTGATTCTGCCGGACGCGCTGAACCCGGTGCTGACCAAGGAGTTGGTGTACACCGCCATTACTCGGGGCAAGCAGTGGTTCAGCTTGGTAGAACCCAGAGCGGGTGTCTTTGAGGAGGCGGTCCGGCGCAAGGTCAAGCGCCTGAGCGGATTGATGCTGGAGCTGGAAGGAACTGTCTGAGCGATCGTCTTCCACGACTCAATACGGTTGACGGCAATTTTGCCCCCTCCCTGTCAGACGCGTCGCGGGACGGTATCTCGCTGGCTTTTGGGCACTGTGCTATCTTTCCGGCACTTATCGCATCGACCAAGAGACTTTCCATGAGTGTGGCTGTTCGGGAGGCAGTGCACAGCAGCGGCTGGAGGCAATATTTGCTAGCCAGCCTTCTGTGCTTGCTGTCGCCTCTGGCGGTTGGCCAGGATCTGGCATCCACGACTCGGGCTCAACAGCGGGCCGAATCCGTCACCCAGGTCGTATTGGGAATTCTCAGCTACGCTCGTTGGCCCGTGGAGCCTGCGCAACTACAGCTGTGCATCGTCGGTCCGACCCAATACACCGACGATCTGGTCAAGGGCACCACCCAGGCCACCGGTCGGCCTGTGACTGTGCAACGGGTACTGGCCGATCACCCCAGCATCGCCACTGACTGTAACGCGGTCTACATCGGCAGGCTGACCGTTGACGAGCGCACCCGGTTGTTTGCGTCCTTGATTGGCAAGCCAGTATTGAGCATCAGCGAAGGGGGCGATCAGTGCACTGTCGGCAGCCTGTTCTGCCTGCGGGTCGGTGACGAACAGGTCTCGTTCGAGGTCAACCTGGATTCGGTGGCGCGCAGTGGCGTGCGCATCCACCCGAGTGTTCTGCAGCTTTCACGTCGCAGGCCAGCAGCGCCATGAATCTGCCCACGGCACGGATCCGTCCCACACTGGGCTCGGTCATTGGTCGCGGTCACCTGATTGTCGCGTTGGTGGCGATCACCATGGCCAGTGTCTCCCTGACGTTGCTCGGTGTACTTGCGTTGCGAGTCTATGCCGATCACAACCTGCACCTGATCGCCCGCTCGATCAGCTATACCGTTGAAGCGGCCGTGGTGTTCGATGATTCAACAGCGGCTACCGAAGCGTTGGCCATGATTGCCTCCACCGAAGAGGTCGCCGATGCCGAGGTGTTCAATGAGCACGGGCGATTGCTGGCCAGCTGGCAGCGGCCGGAAACAGGCTTGTTGTCGGAATTGGAAAGGCACATAGCCAAAACCTTCCTGGAAAAGCCTATCAGGCTGCCAATCATCCATCAGGGACAGGATATAGGTGCAGTCCTACTGTCGGGGCATGGTGGCAGTCTTTTGCGTTTTTTGCTCAGCGGCCTGGCGGGAATTGTCCTATGCACGGCGGTGAGCGCCTGGGTGGCGTTGTATCTGGCGCGGCGTCAGTTACGCGCGATCACCGGGCCGTTGCGCAGCCTTGCCGCAGTTGCCCATGCTGCGCGCAGCGAACGGGCTTTTGACCGGCGCGTACCGCCGGCCGCTATTGCCGAACTGGACAACCTGGGCAATGACTTCAACGCCCTGCTCGATGAACTGGAGTCCTGGCAGACTCACCTGCAAAGCGAGAACGAAACCCTGGCTCACCAGGCCAGTCATGACAGCCTGACCGGGTTGCCGAATCGGGCGTTTTTCGAAGGCCGACTGATCCGTGCACTGCGCAATGCCAACAAGCTCGACGAACAGGTAGCCGTGCTCTACTTGGACAGTGATCGGTTCAAGGGTATCAATGATAACTTCGGCCATGCTGCCGGTGATGCGGTGCTGACGGCGGTGGCGACACGGGTCCGGGCGCAATTGCGTGAAGGTGACCTGGTGGCGCGCCTGGGTGGGGATGAATTCGCCGTATTGCTCGCACCCTTGCACCGGGCCGAGGATGCCGAGCGAATCGCCGAAAAAATCATCGCCAGCATGGAAATGCCCATTCAATTGCCCGGTAATGCCTCGGTGCTGACCTCTCTCAGTATCGGCATCGCCGTTTACCCCGATCATGGCGCCACACCGGGCACCTTGCTCAATGCCGCCGATGCGGCGATGTATCAGGCCAAACGCCTCGCCAGAGGCGGCCAACACACGGCCGGGGCGGAGCCCCCGGTTGCTGATCTTCAAGCCAGGAGCTGACTCGTGCGCCTATATCCTCGACTTTCCCTGCAGCGCTTCGCCGCGCTTTTGTTCATCACCGTTCTGGCCCTGACCGGCTGCCAGACGACACCTCAAAAAGGTCTTACCCCGGCGCAAGTCGCCGTGCTCAAACAACAAGGGTTCGAATTAACCGATGAGGGATGGGCTTTCGGCCTGTCCGGCAAAGTACTGTTTGGCAGCGATGTGGAAACCCTCAACCCGGCCAGTACCGAGATTGTCGAGCGAATCGGCAAGGCTCTGCTGGGGGCCGGAATCGAGCGGGTGCGGATCGATGGCCATACCGACGCATCAGGCTCCCCAACCTATAACGAACAACTGTCGATACGTCGGGCCAACAGCGTGAGCAAGGTATTGATTGGGGTGGGCATGCGCGAAGAAAACGTTCAAACGCGCGGGCTGGGCAGCAGCAGGCCAGTCGCCTCCAACGACACGGTCGAGGGGCGCACCGAAAACCGTCGCGTCGCCATTGTGGTCATCGCCGACTAGTCGGCGAACACCATCTCGCGGCTCTCGCCCATCAGCAGTGGCTGGTTCTGTTCAGTCACTTCGCGGATGTAATCCCACAACAGGGTGATGCGCTTGAGCTTCCTCAAATCCTCGCGGCAGTACATCCAGAATTGTCGAGTGACGGTGACTTCCTCCGGTAGCACTGGCAGCAGGCGTGGATCCTGGGCCGCGAGGAAGCACGGCAGAATAGCCAGTGATCGTCCTTGCTGCGCTGCCACGAACTGCGCGATCACGCTGGTACTGCGCAGATGAGCATGGGCACCGGGCAGTACGTTCGCCAGATAGAGCAACTCGGAACTGAACGCCAGGTCATCCACATAGCTGATGAACGAATGCTTGCTCAGGTCCGCCGGGCGGTGGATGGGCGGATGGCTGTCCAGGTATTGCTGGGTGGCGTAGAGCTGCAGCCGATAGTCGCAAAGTTTGCAGCACACATACGGGCCATGTTCGGGGCGTTCGAGGGCGATGACGATGTCGGCTTCGCGCTTGGAGAGGCTGATGAAGTGCGGCAGCGGGAGGATGTCCACCGAAATGGCCGGGTAGGCATCGACGAAATGACTCAACTGCGGCGTGATGAAGAAGCTGCCGAAGCCCTCGGTACAGCCCATGCGTACGTGACCGGACAGCGCCATCCCTGAGCCTGACACCTGCTCGCAGGCCATGTGCAGGGTGCTTTCGATCGACTCGGCGTAACCCAGCAGACGCTGGCCTTCGGCGGTCAGGATAAAACCGTTGGTCCGGGACTTTTCGAATAGCAGCGTTCCCAACGAAGCTTCCAGCGAGCTGATGCGACGCGACACCGTTGTGTAGTCGACGGCCAGGCGCTTGGCTGCCGTGCTGGCCTTGCGTGTGCGGGCCACTTCGAGGAAAAACTTGAGGTCGTCCCAATTCAGCGACCCCAGGGAGGTGATGTTTTTTTGCATGATGGACCGGTTTTTATGTGCGTTCTTATTAGAAGTTTGCACATCTATACTCCAAAAACCGTCTCATCACCAAGGTGTCTGTCTATGCACCTTGATCTGTGCTGAACCAGCGCTCTCTATAAGAACAAATCCCGGAGGCCAGCATGAACGTTTCCCTTACGCCCAGCGACACCACGCTGCAAAACGTCAAACTGTTGATCGATGGCGAGTGGGTTCAATCCCAGTCCAGCGAATGGCACGACATCGTCAACCCGGCCACTCAGCAGGTACTGGCGAAGGTTCCGTTCGCGACCGCCTCTGAAGTGGATGCCGCCATCGCCGCTGCCCAGCGTGCCTTCCAGACCTGGAAGCTGACACCCATCGGCGCGCGGATGCGCATCATGCTCAAGCTGCAGGCGCTGATTCGCGAGCACTCCAAACGCATCGCCGCCGTGCTCAGCGCCGAACAGGGCAAAACCATCGCTGATGCCGAGGGCGACATTTTCCGTGGCCTGGAAGTGGTGGAACACGCCTGCTCCATCGGCACCCTGCAGATGGGCGAGTTTGCCGAGAACGTTGCCGGCGGCGTCGATACCTACACGCTGCGCCAACCGATTGGTGTGTGTGCGGGCATTACTCCGTTCAACTTTCCGGCAATGATTCCGTTGTGGATGTTTCCGATGGCGATCGCCTGCGGAAACACCTTCGTGCTCAAGCCGTCGGAGCAGGACCCGTTGTCGACCATGTTGCTGGTGGAACTGGCCATTGAGGCCGGCGTGCCGCCGGGCGTGCTCAATGTGGTGCATGGCGGCAAGGATGTGGTGGATGCGCTCTGCACTCACAAGGACATCAAGGCGGTTTCCTTCGTCGGTTCGACGGCGGTCGGCACCCACGTGTATGACCTGGCGGGCCGCCATGGCAAGCGCGTGCAGTCGATGATGGGCGCCAAGAACCATGCGGTGGTGTTGCCTGATGCCAATCGTGAACAGACCCTCAATGCCCTGGTCGGCGCCGGTTTCGGTGCGGCGGGCCAGCGTTGCATGGCCACTTCGGTGGTGGTCATGGTGGGCGCGGCCAAGCAATGGCTGCCGGAGCTCAAGGCGCTGGCGCAAAAGCTCAAGGTCAATGCCGGCAGCGAGTCAGGCACGGATGTCGGCCCGGTCATTTCCAAGCGGGCCAAGGCGCGGATTCTTGAGTTGATCGAGAGTGGTGTGCAGCAAGGGGCGAAGCTGGAACTTGATGGCCGTGGCATCAGCGTGCCGGGTTTCGAGCAAGGCAACTTCGTCGGCCCGACCCTGTTTTCCGGCGTGACGACCGACATGCGTATTTACACCGAAGAAATCTTCGGCCCGGTGCTGGTGGTGCTGGAGGTCGACACCCTTGATCAGGCAATCGCCCTCGTCAACGCCAACCCGTTCGGCAACGGCACCGGCCTGTTCACGCAAAGCGGTGCGGCGGCGCGTAAATTCCAGAGCGAAATCGACGTCGGCCAGGTAGGGATCAACATTCCGATTCCGGTTCCGGTGCCGTTTTTCAGCTTCACCGGCTCCCGTGGTTCGAAGCTCGGAGACCTGGGCCCCTACGGCAAACAAGTGGTGCAGTTCTACACTCAAACCAAGACCGTTACCGCGCGCTGGTTCGATGATGACAGCGTCAATGACGGTGTGAACACCACCATCAATCTGCGTTAAGGAGCCGGACATGAAGATTGCATTTATCGGTCTGGGCAACATGGGCGCCCCCATGGCGCGTAATCTGCTCAAGGCCGGCCATTCGCTGAACCTGTTCGACCTGAACCAGACGGTGCTGGCTGAATTGGCCACATTGGGCGGCACCATCAGCGCCTCACCTCGCGATGCGGCCCAGGGCGTGGCCCTGGTGATCACCATGTTGCCGGCCGCTGCCCATGTCCGTAGCGTCTGGCTGGGTGAAGATGGTGTACTGGCCGGCATCGCCGCCGGTACACCCGCGGTGGATTGCAGCACCATCGACCCGCAGACCGCCCGCGACGTTGCCGCCGCAGCCGCCAAGCAAGGTGTGGCCATGGCCGACGCGCCTGTCTCCGGCGGTACCGGCGGCGCAGCGGCCGGCACGTTGACCTTCATGGTCGGCGCCACCGCTGAATTGTTCGCCACCCTGCAACCGGTGCTGGCGCAGATGGGCCGTAACATCGTGCATTGCGGCGACGTCGGCACCGGGCAGATCGCCAAGATTTGCAACAACCTGCTGCTGGGGATTTCCATGGTGGGCGTCAGCGAAGCCATGGCCCTGGGCGATGCCTTGGGGATCGATACGCAGGTGCTGGCCGGGATCATCAACAGCTCAACAGGCCGTTGCTGGAGTTCGGACACCTACAACCCCTGGCCTGGCGTGATCGAAACGGCACCAGCGTCCCGTGGCTACACCGGGGGCTTTGGTGCCGAGCTGATGCTCAAGGACCTGGGCCTGGCTACCGAAGCGGCGCGGCAGGTTCATCAGCCCGTGGTGCTGGGTGCGGTGGCGCAGCAGTTGTACCAGGCGATGAGTCAGCGGGGCGAGGGCGGCAAGGACTTTTCAGCGATTGTGAACAGCTATCGCAAGCCGCAATAAGAGCTGGGGCATCGGCGGCTTTTTGTGGCGAGGGGATTATCTGTGGGAGCAAGGCTTGCCCGCGATGCAGGCACCTCGTTCTCTCAGAGACCGCATCGCCTGTAATCGCGGGCAAACCTTGCTCCCACAGATACCTCGCTGGCCACAGAACCTGTGCAATTTGGAAAGCTGTTTTCCGAAAGACCATGTCGGGTGGTCTCTCGGTTTTTTGTTTCAGGCAAAGACGAAATATTTACGCACGGTCTCGACCACTTCCCATGTGCCTTTCATGCCTGGCTCGACGACGAAGATGTCACCGGCCCGCAGGTGGATCGGCTCCATGCCATCCGGGGTGATGATGCAGTAACCTTCCTGGAAATGGCAGTACTCCCACTTCACATAGTCCACGCGCCACTTGCCCGGCGTACAGATCCAGGTGCCCATGATCTTGCTGCCGTCTTCGCTGGTGTAAGCGTTGAGGTTGACGGTGTGCGGATCGCCTTCAAGCTTTTCCCATTTGCAGGCATCGAGTACGGGCAGCGGATGGGTATCGCGCAGGACGGTGATGGGGGCGGTCATGTGAACTCCGAAAGAGGCAGAAGAGAGCAGGCACCCTAACGCGCGACATGATCGGGCAGATGCCTGTGCTCGACACCGGCCTATCCAGAAGCGCGTCAGCGGATGGTCAAGTGCGTGGCGAGGGCCTTGGCGTAGGCGGGCAAGTCGTCGAAGCTGCGGGCACACAGTCGCAGTGAGCGTTGAGCCCAGGCCTCTTGCAGCGAGACCCATCGCCAGGAAGGTTCGGGCGGGCGCCGCGCGATCGCGGCCTTTGGCACGATGGCAATGCCCGCGCCATGAGCGACCATGCGAATCACGCCATCAAAACCGTCGGCGCGAATGCGGATGTGCATGCGCCGTCCGGTGTGCAGCGCCTGCTCTTCGAGGTAGATCGCCAGAGCACTGGAAGCGTTCAGGCCTACATAATCATGGCTGAGGGTCTCATTGAAACTCAGCGGTCGGCCGTCAGCCAAAGGATGTTCCGAGGGCAGGATCAATACCAGCGGATCATCGCGAAAGGGGCGGGTCTCAAGGCCATTGGTGTCCACCGCGTCGGAGATGATTCCCAGGTCAGCCGCGCCCTGACGCAGCGCATGGGTGCTCCGTGAGCTGGGCAATTCCTGCAGATCGATGTCGAGGTTGGGATGGGCCTTGAGAAAATCGGCCAGCAACTCCGGCAGGTATTCGGTCATGGCGCTGGTGTTGCACAGCAACCGTACCCGACCTTTGACGCCCCGGGCGTATTCGCCCAGGTCCTGTTGCAGGTGTTCGGCGTGTTGCAGCAACACCCGGGCATGTTGCGCCAGCGCCTTGCCGGCCGACGTAGGTGTAACACCTCGGCGCCCACGTTCGAGCAACTCGATCCCCAGGGAGGCCTCCATGGCCCGGACCCGGGCACTGGCCGCCGCCAGGGACAGATGGCTGCGGGCAGCGCCGGCGGTGATGTTGCCGGTGTCGAGGATGTGCAGGTAGAGACGCAGGTCGGTGAGGTCGAAGTGCATGGGGGATGTGATCCTGTGCCGGGGGCTGTGGTGTCTGGAACATTGTCATCGCGAGCAGGCTCGCTCCCACAAGAACAGTGCATTGCTTCTGAAGGAGCCCGATCCAAGGTGGGAGCGAGCCTGCTCGCGATGGCGTCGACAGCATCAGCAAATTCTTCAGCCTCTTGCTGAGCGATAGGCTGTCTCAGTATATGGCAGATTTAAAACCCGGCAGCCAGGGTCCACGATAGACCCATGAACACACTCATCGCTTTCTATCAGAATCTCGGTCTTATGCTTTCTTTGCTGGTCATCGGCACCTTCCTGCTGGCCGGCACCATCAAGGGCATGATCGGCCTCGGCCTGCCGACCATTTCCATGGGCTTGCTCGGCCTGGCTATGGCTCCGGCGCAGGCTGCGGCGTTGCTCATCATCCCGGCCACACTGACCAACATCTGGCAACTGACCTTTGGCGGTCATCTGCAACCCCTGATCAGGCGCTTGTGGCCACTGTTGCTGGCGATTTGCATCGGCACCGGTCTGGGCACGTTGTGGTTCGATACGGTGGGTGGACCTTGGGCCGTTCGAGCGTTGGGTGGCGCGTTGTTGCTGTATGCGCTGAGCGGGCTGTTGCTGCCGACGTTGCGGGTTGCTGCCAGTGTTGAGCCGTGGCTCGCGCCGTTCTGCGGTCTGCTCACCGGCCTCATCACCTGCGCGACCGGTGTGTTCGTCATTCCGGCGGTGCCGTACCTGCAAGCGTTGGGCTTGAGCAAGGATGAACTGGTGCAGGCTTTGGGGGTGTCATTCACGGTTTCGACACTGGCCCTGGCGGCCGGCTTGCTGTGGCGCGGCGCCTTGGGCAGTGGCGAATTAAGCGCTTCGTTGCTGGCCCTGGCGCCGGCGCTGTTGGGAATGTGGCTGGGGCAATGGCTGCGTCAGCGCATCAGCGCGGTGCTGTTCAAGCGGGCGTTTTTCATGGGTCTTGGTGTGCTCGGCGGCCATTTGCTGATTAGCGGCTAGCCGAGGACGGGCTGAGCATGTCGACGCGGCGGATCTCGAAATCGCGCTCCAGGTACTCCATGCGCTGCTCAAAAAACTGCTTCATGTGCGGCAGGTTTGAATGCACGTCCAAGTGAGCCTGGGATTGCCAGATTTCATAGAAGATAAACAGTGACGGATCTTGCTGGTCGCGCAGCATGTGATATTCGATGCATCCGGGTTCGGCGCGGCTCGGTTCCACGTAGGCACGAAACAGGGTTTCGAAGGCTTCGGCTTTTTCCGGGCGGGTCTTGGCGTGCAGGATGAAACCGTGCAGTTCGCTCATCGGGCGGCTCCTGAATAAAAGTATGCGGATGTTACGGCAAGAATCGCCTGTCTATTCGTGCGTTTAGGTCAAATTAGTTTTGCTGTTGCGGTGCTTACTCCGCCACAAACTCATCGGTACTCTGCCGCCATCATTTTCAATCTTTCCATTGGGTGACCGTTCAACCGTGTCCCCTGGAATCCGATGAGGCTCTCCATGAAAAAAGTCCTGCTGCTCAACGGTGGTAAACAATTCGCTCACTCCGACGGTCGCTATAACGCAACCCTCCATGACACGGCGGTTAGCGTGTTGGACCGCGGCGGTTTCGATGTGAAAACCACTTTCATCGACGGTGGTTACGACATCAAGGAGGAAGTCGCCAAGTTCCTCTGGGCCGACGTGATCATTTACCAGATGCCAGGCTGGTGGATGGGCGCGCCGTGGACCGTAAAGAAATACGTCGATGAGGTCTTCACCGAGGGCCATGGCAGCCTCTACGCCAGCGACGGCCGCACCCGCTCCGATGCTTCGCAGAAATACGGCAGCGGTGGCTTGTTACAGGGCAAGCAATACATGTTGTCGCTGACCTGGAACGCCCCGCAGCAAGCCTTCGATGACCCGACCGACTTCTTTGAGGCCAAGGGTGTGGACGCTGTGTACTTCCCGTTCCACAAGGCCAACCAGTTCCTGGGCATGAGCGGATTGCCGACCTTCCTGTCTGTGGACGTAATGAAACGCCCGGATATCGAGGCCGATGTGGCGCGCTATGAGCAGCATTTGATTGAGGTGTTCGGCCTGAAGGCGTGACCTTTCTTTTGTCACGTATCCCGATACTATCCTGTGGCTCAGGTCCGCTTTGCGAGCCAGCGGGGATAAATCCCCTCGCCACGAGAGAGCGCAATCGACAGGGGGATACGTGAAAGCCAGATCCGACGAATTGCAGATTTTCGTCTGCGTGATCGAGTGCGGGTCGATTTCCGCCGCCGCCGAGCAGGTCGGGCAGACGCCGTCTGCGGTCAGTCGTACCTTGTCGCGCCTGGAAGCCAAGCTCGATACCACGTTGATCAACCGCACCACCCGGCGGATGGACCTGACCGAAGAGGGTAAGTATTTCTTCGAGCAGGCCAAGGGCATTCTCGACCAGATGGATGAGCTGGAGGAACGCCTGTCGTCCCGCCAGAAAAACCCGGCCGGGCGGTTGCGGATCAATGCGGCGTCCCCCTTCATGTTGCACGCTATCGTGCCGCACATCGAAGAGTTCCGCGGGCTTTACCCGGATATCCAGCTTGAACTCAACAGCAACGACCTGATCATCGATTTGCTCGAGCAAAGTACCGACATCGCGATCCGCATCGGCACGCTCACTGACTCGACACTTCATGCCCGATCCCTGGGATGCAGCCCACTGCATATCCTGGCCAGCCCCGTCTATCTGAAGCAGCACGGCACACCTGGCACTGTCGCCGAACTGGCCCGGCATGCACTGCTGGGGTTTGCGCAGAACGAGGGCCTCAATCAGTGGCCGCTGCGTCACGAGCACGGTGATCGCTGGGCGATCCAGCCGGCCATCAGCGCATCCAGCGGCGAGACCGTGCGCCACTTGGCGCTGCAAGGGCAGGGCATAGCGTGCCTGTCGGACTTCATGACCCGTGAAGACATCCGTGCCGGCCAGCTCAAGGTGCTGCTGGCCGATGCCAACAGCGGATATCGCCAACCGATCAACGCGGTGTATTACCGCAACTCCCAACTGGCCCTGAGGATCCAGTGCTTTCTGGACTTCATCCAGGGCAAGCTCGCCGAATACGCCTCGCGGGAATTCAAAGGCTGATTCGTGGCTTCAAGGCGAGTGTGGTTTGGGTTCGGGGGCTGGCCGATGCGCGCGTACGTCGGTGAGCGGCTGTGAAGCGGCGCTCGTTTGTCGTCAGCCACGCAGATGAGTCAGCGGCAGTTCGGTGCTGTTGAGCACCTGATTCAACACGAAACTGGACCGCACACTGGTGACCCCGTCAATCCGGGTCAGGTGGCCCAGCAGCAGTTTCTGATAATGGTCCATGTCCGGCACCACGACCTTGAGTTGGTAATCCGCATCCATGCCGGTCACCAGGCTGCATTCCAATACCTGGGGCAGATTGCGGATGGCGGCTTCGAAGTTCTCGAAACGTTCAGGGGTGTGGCGGTCCATGCCGATGAGCACGTAGGCCGTCAGGCTCAGGCCAAGCATTTTGCGGTCGAGCAGAGCGACCTGACGGGTAATGTAGCCATCGTCTTCCAGTTGCTTGACCCGCCGCGAGCAGGGGGATGGCGACAGGCCGATACGTTCGGCCAGCTCTTGATTGGAAATGCGCGCGTCGCGCTGCAATTCCGCCAGAATGCTCAGGTCGTAGCGGTCAAGTTTGCTCATTGGTCGGGCCTTTGTCCGGATAATTGCTGGATATTATCTATCGCCGGTAAAAAATTGCGCAAGTGATGTTTATTTACGCAATCTTCGCAATCATTCGTCGGTGCTCCAAGCCTATTCTAATCACCAAGATCACTGCTCGGACAAACAGTCCAGTGCGGCCCGCCCAATCAGGCCGGCTGCGGTCGCAGCACCCACCGGTGTCTGGCAGACCCCCGAGCTGCACACTGTCCAGAAGACGGCGTGAGGTGAGCCGACGTCAAAAGCGTCGCGCACGGACGAAGTTCTCAAGGGGAGGCCGACGGGTCTCCCTTTTTTATACCTGCGAAATAATGGCGACGACTGATAACCTGTCGCAGTACCGGCCTAGGCTTTTCCAGTCTCATTCATCAGGCCCTGAACCGTTGTGAGGAATTTCATGAAGTCGCGCATCTGGCGTTTGGCAGGTGTTGGTCTGTTATGGGCAAGTGTCAGTGCGCAGGGAGTGGCCGACGATCAGCAAAATCGTGGCGGCCCGGACGGGCGAGGTGGTAACGGCCAGGGTTATTCAGGCCAACCTCGGCCACAGAGCAATGAGATCATTCGCGGCGACAACAGCCGCCAGTTTGAGGTCCAACCTCACGCTCAAGGCGGCCAGCCCTACAACCGCCCGCCTCAGGATCCCAATGGCCGTCCGCCGCCGCAGCCTGGTAACAGCCTGCCGATCCACGGCCGTCCCGACAGCGTGACCCAGACCCAGGAACCGAAGCCGGGCTACTACCGCGATATCCCGCGCCGCGGCGATGGGTATCCGAACGGTGGGCCACGCCCGGGCCATGACCCTCGCCCGGACCAGCACTGGCCCGGCCGGCCGGACGGTCATGGCAACGGTTGGGGGCCGGGACCACAATACCGTCCCGGGTATGTAATCGACCGTTTCCCGGATCGCAACTACCGCGTGCCTTACCGTGGCCATGACTATTTTTATTCGGGTGGCTACTGGTATCGCCCCCAAGGGCCGCGTTACGTCGTCGTGCAGCCACCACGGGGCATCCGCATCCGTTACCTACCCGATTACGCTCGGGAAGTCTGGATCGGCAGCTCGCTGTTTTTCCTCGCCGCTGGCGCCTATTACATTTACGAAGCCAACACCCAGGATTACGTTGTCGTCGACGCGCCAGTGAACAACCCACAGCCCCAGCCCCAAGGCAACAGCTACGATGTGGTGGCTTATCCGGCCAACGGCCAGTCTCCCGAGCAGGTCAATCAGGATGGCTACGAATGCTATCGCTGGGCGGTGCAGCAGAGCGGTTTCGATCCGCGCAACTACACCTACCCACCCGCGCCGCAAGTGGTGCAGACCTATCGCCAGGCCCAGGGGAGTTGCTTGAGCAGTCGTGGGTATCAGGTGACGTACTGAGCACTCAGCATAAAAAAATACTCCCCTGTGGCGAGGGAGCTTGCTCCCGCTCGGTTGCGCAGCGACCGCAAAACCTGGGCCCGCTGCGCAGGCCAGCGGGAGCAAGCTCCCTCGCCACGGGTTCTGTGTTCGGCGTCAAGCGCCGGCGCCTTTCACCACTTCCGACGGATCCGCGTGCACCAACACTTCCGCTTTCGGAAAGGCGCGGTGTATGGCATCGGCGGCCTGGTCGCTGATGCCGTGGGCCACTGACAGGGTCAGTTCTCCCGGCAGCTCCAGATGCAGTTGCACGAACCAATGGTTTCCTGAGATACGCGTGCGCAGGTCGTGGGCACCCAGTACGCCGGGCACCGCGCAGGCCAGTTCCAGCATGCGCTGGCTGACATCAGGCGGCAGTTCCTCATCCATCAATACCGCGAAGCTTTCCCTGGCGATCTGGATGGCGCTCCACAGGATGTAGGCGGCGATGCCCAGGCCGAACCAGGCGTCGAGTTGATACCAGCCGAACCCGGCCAGCACCAGGGCGACCAGGATGCTGCCGTTGAGCAACAGATCCGAGCGATAGTGCAGCGAGTCAGCGCGCACGGCGTTGGAACCGGTGGCGCGGACGACCCGATGTTGCAGCGCCAACAGGGCCAGGGTCAGCCCCAGGGAGAATACGATCACTCCGACACTGAGCCAGGCCGCCTCCACCGGGACCGGATTTTTCAGGCGCTCGAACGCCTGCAATGCAATCAACACGGCACTACCGCCGATGAACAATGCCTGGGCCATGCCGGCCAGGGATTCGGCTTTGCCGTGGCCGTAACGATGGTCCTCGTCGGCGGGGCGCAATGCGTAATGCACCGCCAGCAGGTTGAGCAGTGATGTGACGCCGTCCAGCGCCGAGTCGGTCAGGCCGGCGAGCATGCTCACCGAGCCGCTCAGCCACCAGGCCAGAGCCTTGGCAACGATCAGAATGAGCGCGACGGCCACCGAAGCTCGGGTGGCCAGGCGCAGCAGGCGAGCATGTTCGGTGCTGGTGGTCATGACGCGGTCGTTCCTTCAATAGCGCCCATCACGCGGCCGGTTTGAGCCCGAGGGCGGCCAATTGCTGCGCGCTGCCCTTGCCCTGGATCAAACGAGGGTCGTCCAGTGGGAAACTGCGGCCCAGTTCGCTCTCCAAAATCGCTTGCAGCTTTTGGTTGTTGACGCTGCCGTCGGCGTTGATGGCTGGCTTGAGTTTTTCTGGCTCGATCTGGACGCTTCTGCCGGGTTCGAAATAAATCGCCCCGGTGGCGAAGTCCACGGCGAACGCGATCAGGCCGGGGATGATGTAGAACAGCAGGCCGACGGCGTCCAGCGCGGCAATCGCCGGGTCGATCTTGCCGTCGATCTGGCCGCGACGGTCGGGGTAGAAAATCGAGCCGCAGGCGCTGATCTGGGTCAGCAGGGCGGCGACCAGAACGCCGCCGATCACGCGAAAGGGAATACGCATAGCAATCTCCTGAGCAGGTAAAGGCGTTGCTGGTTGGAGTCCAGACCACGCTAAACAGTTCGCCGTTATACTCGGCCCTCTGTTTTGGAGCCAGCATGATTTCTTTGCCGATTGATGAAGTTTTACCCGCGCTGCGTCAAGCCTTGGCGTCGCGTCACGAAGCCGTGCTCGAAGCGCCGCCCGGCGCCGGTAAAACCACCCGCGTTCCCTTGGCCCTGTTGAATGAGCCCTGGCTGGCCGGGCAGACCATTCTGATGCTTGAGCCCCGGCGCCTGGCGGCACGGGCGGCGGCCGAGCGGCTGGCCAGCGAGCTGGGGGAAAAGGTCGGTGAAACCGTCGGCTACCGGATTCGCCTGGACAGCAAGGTCGGCCCCAAGACCCGCATTGAAGTGGTCACCGAAGGCATCCTCACCCGCCGCTTGCAGGACGACCCGGCGCTGGAGGGGGTGGGGCTGCTGATTTTCGATGAGTTCCACGAACGCAGTCTTGATGCCGACCTGGCCCTGGCCTTGAGCCTCAACGGCCGGGAGCTGTTTCGCGACGACCAGCCGCTGAAAATCCTGCTGATGTCCGCGACGCTGGAAGGCGAGCGTCTGGCCGGATTGTTGGACGACGCGCCGATCCTGCGCAGTGAAGGTCGCATGTTCCCGGTGGCCGTGCGCTGGGGCCGGCCGTTCCAGCCCGGCGAGTTCATCGAGCCGCGCCTGGTGCAGACCGTGCTCGAAGCACTGCACGATGAAACCGGCAGCGTGCTGGTGTTCTTGCCCGGGCAAGCGGAGATCCGCCGGGTTCATCAGCAACTGGCCGATGCCTTGGGTGAGGCCGGCAATGTGCTGCTCTGTCCGTTGCATGGCGAGCTGGACCTCGCCGCCCAACGCGCGGCCATCGACCCGGCTCCGCCCGACCAGCGCAAAGTGGTGCTGGCCACCAACATCGCCGAAACCAGCCTGACCATCAACGGTGTGCGGGTGGTGATCGATGCCGGGCTGGCCCGGGTGCCGCGTTTTGATCCGGGCAGCGGCATGACCCGCCTCGACACCCAGCGCATCTCCCGGGCCAGCGCCACTCAGCGGGCCGGTCGCGCCGGGCGCCTGGAGCCGGGGGTGTGTTACCGGTTGTGGTCCGAAGACCAGCACGAACAACTGGCCGCTTATGGCAGCGCGGAGATTCTTTCGGCGGACCTGGCCGGGCTGGCCCTGCAATTGGGACGTTGGGGCGTGACCCCGCAGCAATTGGTCTGGCTCGACATTCCGCCCGCCGCCGCTTATGCCCAGGCGCAGGATCTGCTGCAACGCCTGGGCGCGCTGGACGGCGAGCAACTGACCCGTCATGGCCAAGCCATGGCCGAACTGCCGGCTCACCCGCGCATCGCTCATTTGTTGCTGCGTGGGCAGTCGCTGGGGTTGGCGGACATGGCGTGCAACGTCGCGGCCCTGTTGGGTGAGCGAGACATTCTGCGCGGTGCCGGGGCGGACCTGCACACGCGCCTGGCGTTGCTGTCTGGTGAAGAGCGGGCGGCCCGTGGCGCCCAGGCCGGGGTTCAGCGGGCGCGGCAACTGGCCCGGCAATATCGCGGTTACCTGCGGGGCAAGGCCGAAGACGCCGTCGCCGACCCCGAACATCCGCGCTGGCTGGGCGCGCTGTTGGCGTTGGCCTACCCGGATCGTGTTGCCCAACAGCGGCGGCCCGGCGGGGCGGAGTATCGCCTGGCCAATGGCCGTGCAGCGTTGTTTGCCGAAGCGGACAGCCTGATGAAACAGGCGTGGCTGGTGATCGCCGACCTGGGCAGCCGTCAGGGGCAGCGGGAAGAGCGGATCTACCTGGCGACGGACTTCGATCCGGCGCTGTTTGATTCGGTGCTGGCCGAGCAGGTGCGCACGGTGGATCAACTGGATTGGGATGAGCGTGAAGGCGTGCTGCGGGCCGAGCGCCAGCGCAAGGTCGGCGAACTGGTGCTCAGCCGTGAACCACTGACTGGCCTGGATGAGTCGGCCCGCAGCCAGGCGCTGGTGAACCTGGTACGGCGCAAGGGCCTCGAGTTGCTGCCCTGGACGCCGGAACTGCGGCAATGGCAAGCACGAGTGGCCCTGCTGCGCCGGCTCGACCTGGAAGCCAAGGGCGAGAGCGATTGGCCAGATGTCAGCGATGGGGCGCTACTGAACACGCTTGAGCAGTGGTTGATGCCGTACCTGGGACGCGTGTCGCGCCTCAGTCATTTCGCCAGCCTGGACCTGTCGAGTATCGTCCACAACCTGCTGCCCTGGCCCTTGCCGCAACGGCTGGATGAATGGGCGCCCCATCATCTGAGCGTGCCCTCGGGCTCGTCGATTCGCCTGGACTACAGCGAGCATCCGCCGATTCTGGCGGTACGCTTGCAGGAACTGTTCGGCCTGGCCGACACCCCACGCATTGCCGGCGGCCGACAGGTCGTCAAACTGCACCTGTTGTCACCAGCGCGGCGGCCGGTGCAGGTGACCCAGGATCTGGCGAATTTCTGGCGCAGCACCTATGCCGAAGTAAAGAAAGACCTCAAGGGACGTTATCCCAAGCATTACTGGCCGGACGATCCGCTGGTGGCCGAAGCCACGGCACGGATCAAACCCCGTAAGTGAAAATCCGCCGGTTTGGCCCGCCAGCACGGGGGCGCAAATGGTAGATTCACCGACCCATCAACTGCTTTATACGCAGTCCCGGTTACTTGGCTTCAGATTCGGAACCGTTCATGGCAAAGAAACCAGCAGCGCCCACCTCCCAGGCACCGATGACCGTGACCACCAAGGGTTCGAGCCTGACGTTGATCGACGTGGCAAAGATTGCAGGCGTTTCGCCAATGACTGTTTCCAGGGCTTTGCATCGCCCGGAACTGGTGAGCGAGAACACGCGGGAGAAGGTCCGCGAAGCGGTGCGCCAATCGGGCTATGTGCCGAACATGCTGGCGGGTAGCCTGGCGAGTAACAAAAGTCGTCTGGTGGCGATTTTTCTTCCCACCATCGCTAACTCCATTTTTGCAGACACTGTGCAATCGCTGATGGACCGCCTGACCCAAGCGGGCTATCAAACCCTGCTGGGTCTGACAGGCTACAGCGCGGAACAGGAAGAAAAGCTGCTTGAAGCCGTACTCGGTCGTCGTCCGGATGGCATCGTACTGACCGGTACGCTTCATACCGAATCAAGCCGCTTGCGCCTCGCCCAAGCGGGAATTCCTGTGGTCGAGGCCTGGGATCTGAGTGAAGACCCTTTGGACATGCTGGTTGGCTTCTCCCATGAAAAAGTCGGACAAGAGACAGCGCGACATTTGCTTAAAAAGGGTTACCAGCGCTTTTCTGTGGTGACCATCAGCGACCCTCGTGGCCTGCGTCGCTGCAACAGTCTTGTCGCCGAGCTGCAGCGCCAGGGCATTGAGGAGGTGCCCATGGAAGTCCTGGCGCCCCCCGCCACGCTGGAGGTGGGGCGAGAGGGGCTTCGGCGGCTGCTGGATCTGCCGGTGCGCCCCGACATCGTGGTGTGCAGCTCCGATACCGTGGCTCAAGGTGTGTTGGCGCAAGCAGCTAGTCTTGGCCTGCAGGTGCCCGCTGACCTGGCCGTCATGGGATTCGGCGATCTGAGCAGCGCGGCGCAGGTTTACCCGGCGCTGTCGACCGTCAGCGTCGACGGCGGCAGGATTGGCCTGCAAGTGGCTGAGGCGCTGCTTGAGCGGTTTGAAAATCCCGGTGCCCATCTCAAGCCCGTGCGGATTGACACCGGCTTCACGTTCATCGACCGCGCCAGCACCTGAACCTGGCAATCGATTTTCCGGGGATTCACGGGATTGAATGATTGCGCAATCAGTGTAGTATCGAGTCAAGAGGCCTTCTGTAGCACCGACGAAGGTCTTTTTTATGTCTTGCGATGATTGCGCAATCATCGCGCTTTCAGACCCTGTCCAAGGAGAGTCCTATGCTCGTACAAAAACAATCGCTCAAGTCCTCCGACGACGACCGGATTGCCTGGGTTCGTGTCGCTTCGGTCATCCTGCCGCTGGCCAATCCCATCAGTGATGCCAAGGTGCTTACCGGCCGGCAAAAGCCGATGACTGAAATCGCCATTTTGTTTGCCGAAATCGAGACCGTCGATGGGCATCAGGGCCTGGGTTTCAGTTACTCCAAACGTGCCGGCGGGCCGGGACAATTCGCTCATGCCAAGGAAATCGCCCCGGCGCTGATCGGTGAAAACCCCAGTGACATTGCCAAGCTCTGGACCAAGCTGTGCTGGGCTGGCGCATCGGTGGGCCGCAGTGGTATGTCGACCCAGGCCATCGGTGCGTTCGACGTGGCGTTGTGGGATCTGAAGGCCAAGCGCGCCAACCTGTCGCTGGCGCGCTTGCTCGGTGCTCAACGTGACTCGGTGCGTTGCTACAACACCTCTGGTGGCTTTCTTCATACTCCGCTCGATCAGTTGATGAAGAACACTGATCTCTCGCGAGAAAAGGGCATTGGCGGCATCAAATTGAAAGTCGGGCAACCGGATTGCGCCATCGACATTGAACGGGTCAGCACGGTGCGCAAGCACTTGGGCGACAACTTTCCGTTGATGGTGGATGCCAACCAGCAATGGGATCGCCCGACGGCCCAGCGCATGTGTCGGCAATTTGAAGCGTACAACCTGATTTGGATTGAAGAGCCGCTGGACTGCTATGACGCTGAAGGCCATGCCGCGTTGGCGCAGCAGTTCGATACACCGATCGCCACCGGCGAAATGCTCACCAGCGTTGCTGAACACGCGGAGTTCATCAAGCAGCGCGGCGCCGACTTCCTGATGCCCGACGCGCCACGAGTAGGCGGTATCACCCCTTATCTGAAGGTCGCATCAATGGCCGACCAGGCGGGCCTGATGCTGGCCCCTCATTTCGCCATGGAACTGCACGTTCACCTGGCCGCCGCCTATCCGACCGAGCCTTGGGTCGAGCATTTCGAATGGCTTGAGCCGCTGTTCAACGAGCGTCTGGAAACCCGTGACGGTCGGATGCTGGTGCCCACCCGTCCGGGTTTGGGGCTGACGCTGAGCGACCAGGTCAAACCCTGGACCGTTCAGGAAGCTGAGACCGGTATTCGTCCCTGACTCACCCTGGGCGTCCGGCTTGAGCCACATTCGTCTGGCGAAGAATGTGGCTTGGAATCACGGCGTGGCCGGCAACAGGAATCGTGCAATCACCGGCAAATGATCGGAGATACGCAACGTATCGTCCTGCCGCACCCGAGCCTCGACCCGTTTGATCCGAGGACTATAGAACAGGTAGTCGACGGTACGGTCAGGGCCGTTGAGGCCAGGGTCATTCGGGTAGTGGGTCAGCCAGTGGCGGCGATCGATGCCGCTGGCCTCGTTGTTGGTGGGGATCATCGGGTATTTGTCCCACAGCAGGTGTAGAGGGCTGTCGGCGGAGTAGGGTGTGCGCTGCGCGGCAGGCAGGCGCCGGTATTGGCCCAGGGGGAGCAGATTGAAGTCGCCGCCGATCAGCCAGGGTTTGCTTCGCGATTCAAGTTTGTCCAGTACCTTGCTCACCGCTTTGACCTGGTTCGGCAGGGTCTCATCCGGCTGCGTGGCCCGTTCCAGATGGGTGTTGAGCACGACCAGGTGGCCGCCACTGCTCAGCGGCAGGTGACTGACCAACAAGGCATTTTTTGGCTGGAACTGACGGCTGATGAAATTGGCCCCGGCCACCGGTAACTGCACCCGTTCCGCTTGATCGATGCGGTAACGGCTCAACGTCGCCAACTGCCGGCCAACGCTGCCAAAGATATGCGGGTCGGGGATGAAGTCGGCTTTCCAGTCAAAGGCGCTGGTGCTGCACGGATACAGATCGGTCAATCGTTCCTGCAACAACTTGAGCTGGTTCTGGTAGTCGCTGGCCTTGGCGCCGTCGTCCAGTTCCTGGAGCAACACGATGTCCGGTTGCTCGTCGCGAATGACCCTTGCCACTTCGTCGAGGCTGAAGGCCATGTCTTCGAGGGTCGGGCTTTCATCATTACCCTGGGCCAAGTCGTGCCAGAACACGTAGCGCTTGCCGGCCAGGAACTGGACATTCCAGGTCATCACCTTCAATGCCTGGCCAGGCGTGAGCGTTGCGGTGTTGGCGGCGCAACTGACCGGCAGTGCTTCCCGGGGTTCTGGGCGCCAGGTCAGGCTGTAGATCGACAGGGCGGCCAGGCCGAGAATCACCAACAGGCCCAGCAAGGTGTAGCGCAATAGACGGGTCATGGCTCGACTTAAATGGGCAATACGCAAAAGTGATCCCGAGCATAACCGAGAGCAGTTGCCGAGCCCAAGCCCGTAACCTTCGCAGTCGTCGTCAGCGGCTGTCAGGTTTTTCCGCGACCAGCATGAACATCCGGAACAGCACCACGGTGGTGAACAGCTGCAGGAAGCTGTGAACGCTGTCGATCAGCAAGGCGATCAGCGGGTTCTGGGGTGGCGGATACACCGACAGGCTGGCGCCCTTGAGTAGCCACAGCGGGATCATCACGCAAAGAATGCACAACAGGATGCGCCAGAAATTGCCGCGGGTCAGGCGCAGGCTTTCCTTCATGGCCGCCAGCGGAGTCAGGCCGCGCAGCACCAGCAGGTATTCGCCGAAGGCCAGGACCACCATCAGCCAAAGGCCCGGCAGGAAGTACAACGAGATGCCGACCAGGATCAGCAACGTATTGAGTGCGGTCAGCAAGGCAAAGCGTGGCCACAGGGTCAGGGACGTTGCGAGAAGGTCACGGGGACGGGGCGCTTCGCCGCGACTGCGGGCGTCGAGAAACAGAATGAGCGCGGTGGTGTACAGCGGATATATCAGCAGCCCGACGATCAGGCTGTAGCCGGAGAAACCTTCGGGGCCGACGGCGCTGTCCACACCTTGTTGCAGCACGGCCTCGAGTATCACCAGCGGCAGGCACAGCTGGGCGATCCGGCCAAGATGGCGCTTGAAGAAATACAAAGAGTCGCGCAGCACGTCAAACGGATTCATGAGTCGGTATCGCAGGTCAAAAAGCGGTCCGACACTTTAACCGATCAGGCGCCTGCACAAGCAAACGTAAACATCTGGTAAAGACCATTGAAACCTCTGTGCCCAGCCCCATTACTGGCTGGCACCGGTCCTGTGGGACCGGCATGGTTTTTCTACCCGGCAATCTGATGAGGTCGCCATGAACAGCGAAGAACAAACCCTGATCGACGGACTGTTTTCACGGCTGCAACAGGCCGAAAAGGATTCAGCCCCGCGCGACGCCCAGGCCGAGGCGCGGATCAAGGAACATATGACCGGCCAGCCCGCGGCGGGCTATTTCATGACCCAGGCGATTCTGGTGCAAGAGACGGCGCTCAAAAGCCTCGACGAGCAGAACAAGCAACTGACCCAGCAGATCCAGCAGTTGCAGGCTGATTTGCAACAGGCCCGCCAACAGCCTCCGGCGCCCAGCGGTGGTGGTGGTTTTCTCTCGAGTATTTTCGGTGGCAGCTCGCGTGACTCCCGTCCAGCATCCGCTCCAGGTGCTTCGCCAACCAGCGGTGGCGGCTGGCGCGAACCGCCGCGGCCTGGCTTCAATGCGCCATCCCAGCAGAACTACGCCCCTCCCCAACAGAACTACGCCGCGCCGCCGGCAAACTACGGCGCTGCGCAACAGCAGGCGCCTGGGGCCGGCAGTTTCATGAGCGGCGCGCTGAAAACCGCGGCGGGCGTGGCCGGTGGTGTGATGCTGGCCCAGGGCATCAGCAGTCTGTTCCACGGTGCCCAGCAGCCTCAGGAAGTCGTCGAGGTCATCGAGCAGGAACCGGCCCAACCGGTCAACGACACGGCAAGCAGTGACAGCGGCTGGGGCGATGACTCAAGCGTCGCCGGTAACGATGCCTATGGCAGCGACCAGGGCGGTTTCAACGACGCCGACTACAGCGACGATTCATCCTTCTTCGGCGATGACGATTCCTTCGTCTGACCTGCCATTCGTCCGGGGCGCCCTGGTGCCTCGGACCGATTATTCGCGGAACATTCCTCTGGGCTGGCATACTGGGCAACTTTTCGGGCCCGCGCTGCTGGCTTGTGCATTCAAGAGGAAACGCGGTGAAAAAAATCGCAGTGTTCGCCGATGTCCAGAACCTCTACTACACCGTGCGCCAGGCTTATGGTTGCCATTTCAACTACGCGGCCTTGTGGGCCGATGTCAGCAAGCAGGGGCAGATCGTCGAGGCCTACGCTTATGCGATCGATCGCGGTGACAGCAAGCAGCAGCAATTCCAGCAGATCCTGCGCAACCTGGGGTTTGTCGTGAAGCTCAAGCCTTATATCCAGCGCAGCGACGGCTCGGCCAAAGGTGACTGGGACGTGGGCATCACCCTGGACATCATGGATGCCGCCGATCATGTTGACGAAGTGGTGTTGGCGTCCGGTGACGGTGACTTTGACATGCTGCTTGAGCGCATCATCAACAAACACGGCGTCCAGGCGGTGGCCTATGGCGTACCGGGGCTGACGGCCAACTCGCTGATCCGCGCCGCCAGCCGCTATGTGCCGATCGAAGGCGCGTTGCTGCTCAAGAATTGATTGTTACGGAGTTCAGACAGGTTTGGAACGCATCGCAGTCATCGACTTTGAAACCACCGGCATCACGCCGAGCAGCAGTTGCCGGGCCACCGAAATCGCCGTGGTGATTCTCGAACAGGGCCGGATTGTGGATCGCTATCAGAGCCTGATGAACGCCGGTGTGCGTGTGCCACCGTTCATCGAGCAACTGACCGGCATCAGCAACGCCATGCTGCGCAGCGCCCCGCCCGCGGAAAAGGTGATGAACGAAGTCAACGAGTTCGTCGGCATCACGCCGCTGCTGGCCCACAACGCCGCGTTCGACCAGAAGTTCTGGGACTTCGAACTGGGCCGGATCAAGCGCACCCGTTTGCAGAATTTTGCCTGTTCACTCCTGCTGGCCCGGCGCCTGATGCCGGCGGCGCCGAACCACAAGCTCGGCACGCTCAACACCTTCGCCGGCCTGCCCCACACCGGCCAGGCTCACCGGGCCATGGCCGACGCCGAAATGGCCGCCAACCTCACCGCGCACCTGGCGACGCAACTGCGGCAACAGCACGGGCTGCGGGAGTTGTCCCACGATTTGCTGTGCAGTTTGCAGAAAGTGCCGGCGGCGAAGATCAACGAGCACCTCAAGCGCCATCGCGGCTTTTAAACACACCGCAAAGCAACTGTGGGAGCGAGCCTGCTCGCGATAGCGTCGGTTCAGTCGGCACCTAAGTTGACTGATACACCGCCATCGCGAGCAGGCTCGCTCCCACAGTTCTGATATGTGTTGGCGCGATTATTCCCATTGCCTTCCAACTGCCCCAACGGCACGCGCTTTTCAATCGCGCTGGACAGCACGATCGAGGTCTTGCTGAAGCCAAACTTGGCGATGCGGTTGATCAGCTCTTCCAGTTCCGGCATCGAGCCGACCGCCGCCTGCATGATCACGCACGGGTCGCCCGTCACCCGATGGCATTCGGTCAGTTGCGGGATCCTGCACAGCTCATCGTAAGTCTTCTGGTTGCCGTGCTGGTTCATCCGCAGTTCGATGACGCA
Source organism: Pseudomonas sp. Q11 (assembly GCF_024494355.1). Taxonomy (GTDB): domain Bacteria; phylum Pseudomonadota; class Gammaproteobacteria; order Pseudomonadales; family Pseudomonadaceae; genus Aquipseudomonas; species Aquipseudomonas hefeiensis. Next base: position 33,055 of record NZ_JAKNQY010000029.1, read on the forward strand.
TTGGACCGGCAGGCCGATCTTCGCCATGTCGACTTTCGCCTGGTAGCCGGTGATCACGCCGCTGGCTTCCAGTTTGCTGACCCGCTCGGCCACGGCCGGGGCCGACAGGTTCACTTTACGGGCCAGTTCGGCATAGGACGCACGACCGTTTTCCAACAGGGCGCTGAGCAGCATGCGATCGTATTTATCCACGGTTCGGGCTCCCGGAGGGCTGACTTTCGAAAGTGCGGTTTATAGCGCCAATCTCCGTGTTTTGAAAAGTGTACGGTTCGGATAAACAGGTTTTGTAACTTATTTTCCGCCTGTCGCCTTTCTAGAATAGCGTCTCTCATTGTCCTGATTTCGAGCTGACCATGCCTGGCCCACGCCGTTTCCCCTTGCCATTGATCGCTGCATTTTTTGCCTTGTACGTCATCTGGGGGTCGACCTACCTGGTGATTCGCATCGGTGTGGAACATTGGCCGCCGTTGTTGCTGGCCGGGATTCGCTTCGTGATCGCCGGGTCGCTGATGTACGGTTTCCTGCGCTGGCGCGGGGCGCCGGCACCGACCTGGGCGCAGTGGAAGGCGGGGGCGGTGATCGGCGTGTTGTTGCTCAGTTTCGGCAATGGCGCGGTCAGTGTCGCCGAGCACACGGGCGTGGCGTCCGGGGTGGCGGCGCTGGCCGTGGCGACGGTGCCGCTATTTACCTTGCTCTGCGGATATTTCTGGGGCGCCCGTAATACCCGTCTGGAGTGGGCGGGGATTGTGCTGGGGTTGATCGGCATTGCCATGCTCAACCTCGGTTCCAACCTGCAATCGAGCCCACTGGGGGCGACCTTGCTGCTGTTCGCGGCGGCATCCTGGGCCTTCGGTTCGGTGCTGAGCAAGCACCTGCCGCTGCCGGCGGGAGCGATGGCCAGTGCCGTGGAAATGCTGGTGGGCGGTGTGGTGCTACTGATCGGCAGCGTGGCCAGCGGCGAACGCCTGGACCGCATTCCGCCGCTGGAAGGCTGGCTCGCGCTGGCCTACCTGACCTGCTTCGGTTCGATCATTGCCTTCAACGCCTACATGTACCTGCTCAAGCACGTACGTCCGGCGGCGGCCACCAGCTATGCCTACGTCAACCCGGCGGTGGCGGTGTTGTTGGGCATTGTGTTCGCCGGTGAAACCATCGGAAGCGAGGAGGCCCTGGCGATGTTGGTGATCATCAGTGCCGTGGTGTTGATCGGATTGCCCCAGTGGCGCAAACCCAAGCCTGCGCCGGCCGAATCCTGATTTAGGGTAAACTGCCGCGCATTGCACACCTTGCGCTGATTTTCCTACGGTACTTCCATGACCTTCGCCACCCTTGGCCTGATCGACCCCTTGCTGCGCGCCCTCGAGACGCTCGGCTACCAGACCCCGACCCCGGTGCAGGCCCAAGCCATGCCGGCGGTGCTGGCCGGTCGCGACCTGATGGCCGCGGCCCAGACCGGCACCGGCAAAACCGCCGGCTTTGCCGTGCCGCTGTTGCAGTTGCTGACCACCGAGGGGCCGAAGGTCAGCGCCAACTCGGTGCGGGCGCTGATTCTGGTGCCGACCCGTGAACTGGCCGAGCAGGTTCACGAAAGCGTGCGCCAATACGCGCAAAACCTGCCATTGAGCACCTATGCGGTGTACGGCGGCGTCAGCATCAACCCGCAGATGATGAAGTTGCGCAAAGGTGTTGATCTGCTGGTCGCCACCCCGGGACGCTTGCTCGACCTGTTTCGCCAGAATGCGCTGAAGTTCAACCAGTTGCAGACCCTGGTGCTGGATGAAGCCGACCGCATGCTCGACCTGGGCTTTTCCGAGGAACTGGCGAATATCTACAAAGCGCTGCCGAAGAAGCGCCAGACGCTGCTGTTCTCGGCAACGTTCTCCGACGCGATCCGCTTGCTGGCCGGGCAAATGCTCAATGATCCGCTGAGCATTGAGGTCAGCCCGCGCAACGTCGCCGCCAACACCGTCAAGCAATGGGTGGTGACGGTGGACAAGAAGCGCAAGCCAGAGTTGTTTGTGCACCTGATGCGCAAGAACAAGTGGAAACAGGTGCTGGTATTTGCCAAGACCCGCAACGGTGTCGATGCGCTGGTGGAAAAACTCCAGGGCATGGGCGTCAATGCCGACGGCATTCACGGCGATAAACCCCAGGCCACCCGCCAGCGGGCGCTGGACCGTTTCAAGGCCAGTGAAATCCAGATCCTGGTGGCCACCGACGTCGCCGCTCGGGGGCTGGATATCGAAGATTTGCCGCTGGTGGTGAATTTCGATTTGCCAATCGTCGCCGAGGATTACATTCACCGTATCGGTCGTACTGGCCGGGCGGGCTCCACCGGGGAAGCGATTTCCCTGGTCTGCGCCGATGAAGTGAATCTGCTGTCAGCCATCGAAACCCTGACCCGTCAGACGTTGCCACGGCAGATGGAACAGGACTTCGAGCCTGAGCATCGGGTGCCGGACACCGATGCCAGCGGCCAGGTCATCAAGAAGCCAAAAAAGCCGAAGAAACCGAAAGCCTCGGGCGGTGGCGGCAAGCGCAACCTGGGCAAGTGGGTCGACAGCGGAGACACTTCGCCCGTGGAGCCCTCGGTCAAGCCGGTGCGCAAAGTACCGGTGTTCAATACCGGGCCGCGTAAGCGTAAGCCTTGAAATCAATGGCCTCCTGGGACCTGTAGGAGCTGTCGAGCGAAGCGAGGCTGCGATCTTTCGATCTTTCGATCTTTCGCTCACGACTCAATGGTCTGGGACAAGATCGCAGCCTCGTTGCACTCGTCAGCTCCTACGGATTCAAGAATTCCAACATTCCCAGCCCCGCCGCCCGGCCGCTGGCAAAGCAGGCCGTGAGCAGATAGCCGCCGGTCGGTGCTTCCCAGTCGAGCATTTCCCCGGCGCAGAACACGCCAGGCATCTGCGTGAGCATCAGGCGTTCGTCCAGGGCTTCGAAGGTCACGCCACCGGCACTGCTGATGGCTTCGTCCAACGGTCGGGTTTTCACCAGGGTAATGGGCAAGGTCTTGATTGCCTGAGCCAGCCGCGCCGGGTCGGCGAAACAATCGGCGGGCGTTTGCTCGCGCAACAGCGCAGCCTTGACCCCATCGATCCCCAATTGACTGTGCAGGTGCTTGGCCATCGAACGTGAACCGCGAGGCTTGCTCAACGCTTGCTGGATCTTGTCCAGCGGCCGGCCCGGCAGCAGGTCCAGATGGATCGTCGCGCTACCGTGCTGGTTGATGGCTTCGCGAATCGGCGCCGACAGGGCATAGATCAGACTGCCTTCGATGCCGGTGGCGGTGATCACGCACTCGCCGAGGCGCGGTTTGTCGTCGTTCAGGCCGATGGCGACATTTTTCAGCGGGGCACCGGCGAATTTGCTGACCATCAGATCGCTCCAGGCCTGCACTTGGAATCCACAATTGCTCGGCTGCAGTGGCGCCAGGGCTATGCCGTGCTGTTCCAGGGGCAGCATCCAGGCACCGTCCGACCCCAGGCGTGACCAGCTGCCGCCGCCCAGGGCCAGCAGCGTCGCGTTGGGCTGCAACGCCTTTTCGCCGTCGGGGGAGGCAATTCTCAAGCTGGCGTCCGGGTTCCAGCCAAGCCAGCGATGGCGGGTGTGAATCACCACGCCGGCATCACGCAGACGCTTGAGCCAGGCGCGCAGCAACGGGGCGGCTTTCATGTCGGTAGGAAATACTCGCCCGGAGCTGCCGACAAAGGTATCGATGCCCAATCCGTGAATCCATTCGCATAACTCGTGCGCACCAAATGCCCGCAGCAGCGGGGCGATATTGGGCGCGCGTTCGCCGTAGCGGGACAGAAACGGCGGGAAGTCTTCCGAGTGGGTGATGTTCATGCCGCCGACACCGGCCAGCAGGAATTTTCTGCCCACTGAGGGCATGCCGTCGTACAGGTCGACCTGTATTCCGGCCAGGCTCAACACCTCGGCCGCCATCAGGCCGGCAGGGCCACCGCCGATAATGGCGACGTTCGGGGTATGGGGGCGGACGGTTGGGGTCATGGCGTGAGCTACGGAGGACGGGAATAAGCGGGGCATTCTATCAGCACAGATCCCTGTGGGAGCGAGCCTGCTCGCGATAGCGATCTGTCAGCCAACATCCATGCAAGCTGATCCGCCGCCATCGCGAGCAGGCTCGCTCCCACGGGGAGGGCGATGATTCTTAGAGCGCTAAGGTGTAGCTCACGATCAGACGGGTCTCATCCAGGTCATTGCCAAAGTTCGAACGAACCGTCGCATTCCTGAGTTTGACCCCGAGGTTCTTCAGTGAACCACTTTGGATCACGTAACCGATGTCGGTATCGCGCTCCCATTCTTTGCCCGTGTTACCGCCTGCGAGCTGGGCATTGTCGCCGTTGACATAGCGCGTCATGAAGGTGAGCCCGGGAATGCCCAGTGCGGCGAAGTTGTAGTCATAGCGCAGCTGCCATGACCGCTCCTGGGTGTTGGCGAAATCGTTGATCTGCACGAAGTTGACCAGGTATGGGTCGCTGTTGGCGATGTAGGGGAACGGATCGTCTCCGCTCATGCGCTGATAGGCGGCCGTGAACACATTGGAGCCCAAGGTGTAGGAAACCAGCCCGTTCGCTGCCCGGTTATCGAGAGGACGGAAATGACCGTCATCGGTACTTTTCGAATAGCGCAGATCGAACTTCAGCGACTGTTGTGCGGCGAGGGGGATTTCATAGACGACGCCGCCAAAGAACTGTCGATAAACATTTTCCAGGTTGCCATAAAACAAACTGGTGCTGAGGGCTTTGTTGAAACTGTAAGTACCACCGGCAAAGCGGAAGTCATCACTGACACCGCCGATGCGGTTACCGGTGAAGTCCTGATAGTTGGAAGAACTGTTGAATTTTATTTGTTCCAGTTTGCCCCCTTGCAGAACCCACTGATCAATGTCGCTGGAAGTCAGTAGCGCGCCTTCGAAAGTAGACGGCAACAGGCGCGTGTCATTGCTCGATACCACGGGTGTGCGGAAGGCGAGTGAGCCAACTTTCAAAACGGTTTGCGAAACTTTCGCCTTGGCCGTGAGTTCGAGTTTGGAATATTCGTCCTGTGAGCCGCTACCGTTTTTCGAACCCAGGTCAGCCGGCAACAGGCCCGTGCCACCGGAACCATCACCGCCGTCAAGCTTGAGGCCGAGCATGCCAACGGCGTCGACGCCCAGGCCCACGGTACCGGCGGTATAACCGGACTCCAGGCGCAACATGACGCCCTGCGCCCATTCTTTTGCCGCGTCACGCTGGGCCGTGGGTGGACCGTTGCGAAAGTCGCGATCAAAGTAGAAGTTTCGCAGTTCCACACTGGCCTTACTGTCGGCAATAAAATCTGCAGATGCCGTCAATGGAAAAACCAACGCGCAGGTACCCGCCACCGCAAAAGCCTTGTTGATCAACATGCTCTTTATGCTCCAGATAACGCCAGATTTCAGGGTTGTGTTTTATCGTGAGTGTCTATGCAACATGACATCGAACATTTTTTGCGGGCAGCACGCGGCAACCGGGTTATTCACCCGTTGCGCGTGTTACCTGCGTAAGGAAAACGTTTGGATCAGTGAGCGGTTTCGATACGGCCGATGATTGAACCGGCTTCGAAATAGGCGCCCGCCTGTTCAGTAATCCGCACCTTGCCGTCAGAAGGGGCCAGGATCGATGTTTCCATTTTCATCGCTTCGATAACGGCGACCACTTGCCCGGCGTTCACCGCTTCGCCGTCTTCCACGACCCAGGTATGCAGATTGCCCGCGACCGAGGTGCGTAGCGCCTGCGGATCGGCCTCTTCGCTCGGGGTCGTGTTTTCGCCCGCTGTGGCCGGGGCGTTCAGGCTCAGACCGCGCAACAGCTCGGCCGGCAGGCCCAGTTCGTGGCGCTTGCCGTCGATTTCCACGAACGTGCGTAACACCCCGGGGTCGGCCGACAGGACGATGCGTGGTGCGAGGGTGATCTGGTCGGCGAAATCGGTTTCGATCCAGCGCGTATGCACGGCGAATTTATCGGTACCGGTGAAGTCCTCATGGTCCATCACGGCCCGGTGAAAGGGCAGTACCGAGGCGATACCCTCGATATTGAATTCGGCCAGGGCGCGCCGGGCGCGCACGATGGCCTGTTCGCGGGTGGCGCCCGTGACGATCAGCTTGGCCATCATCGAATCGAAGGTGCTGGGCACTTGCGAGCCGCGGGTCACGCCGCTGTCCAGGCGTACGCCCGGGCCAGAGGGTGGCTGGAAGGCGGTGATGTGGCCGGGGGCGGGCAGGAAGCCCTTGCCCGGGTCTTCGGCGTTGATGCGAAATTCGAAGCTGTGGCCACGCGGGGTCGGCGTTTCGTTGAAGGACAGGGGGAACCCATCGGCGATCCGCAGTTGTTCGATCACCAGATCCACGCCGGTGGTTTCTTCGGTCACCGGGTGCTCGACCTGCAAGCGGGTGTTGACCTCGAGGAACGACAGGGTGCCATCCTGGCTGAGCAGGAACTCCACCGTGCCGGCACCGACGTAACCGGCTTTGGCGCAGATATCCTGAGCGGATTGATGAATACGCTGGCGCTGTTCGTCGCTGATGAAGGGTGCTGGCGCTTCCTCCACCAGTTTCTGGTTGCGTCGCTGCAGCGAACAGTCCCGGGTCCCCACCACGACCACCTTGCCGTGTTTGTCAGCGAGGATCTGCGCTTCGATATGCCGAGGACGGTCGAGGAACTGTTCGACGAAACATTCGCCACGACCGAAGGCCGCTTCGGCTTCGCGCACGGCCGAGGCGAACAGTTCGGCGACCTCGTCCAGACGCCAGGCGACTTTCATACCGCGTCCGCCGCCGCCAAAGGCAGCCTTGATGGCAATTGGCAGACCGTGCTGTTCGGCAAAGGCCAGTACTTCGGCGGCGCTTTCGACCGGGCCAGGCGTACCGGCCACCAGAGGCGCGCCGACCAGTTGGGCAATTTTCCGCGCCTCGACCTTGTCGCCGAGCACGTCGATGGTCTCCGGATTGGGACCGACCCAAATCAACCCTGCGTCGATCACCGCCCGGGCGAAGTCGGCCCGTTCAGACAGAAAACCATAGCCGGGGTGCACGGCATCGGCGCCGCTGCGTTTGGCGACGGCGATAAGTTTGCCGATATCCAGGTAGGTCTCGGCCGGGCGTTGGCCATTCAGTGAGTAGGCCTCGTCGGCCTGGCGCACGTGCAGGGCGTCGATGTCCGCGTCGGCATAGACCGCGACAGACTGCACACCGTAGTCGCGGCAGGCGCGGGCGATGCGGACGGCAATTTCACCACGGTTGGCAATCAGTAATTTTTTCATGGAAGTTTTTTCACATCGGCAGTTGAAGAAGAGGCTTGCGTAATGGGTTGAATCTCTTTGAAGCCGTCCACAGGGTTGAAGCGAATCTGCGCATTGATAGGTATCTGGCCTGCCAGGTCGAGATGGTAGCTGGCGACTGCGGCGATCACCGGATAGCCGCCGGTCAACGGGTGATCGGCGAGAAACAGAACCGGTTGGCCGCTGGCCGGAACCTGAATGGCGCCGACGCAAGTGCCTTCGCTGGGCAACTCCTGGTGATTGCTGCGCGCAAGCGGCATTTCACCGGCCAGACGAATACCGACGCGGTTGGACTGTGAGGTAACGCGCCAGAGCTGACTGCCCAGACGCTGGATGGCGTCTTCGGTAAACCAGTCGGTACGCGGGCCCATGACCACGTCGAGGGTGACGATGTCGCTCGCCGTTGGCAGTTCAAAGGCCGGCGCTTCGTTCAGCGATACGCTGGTGCCCGTGCTGAGTGTCGCAAAACCCAGGCGGTCACCGGCTGCCAGGGCGGGGGGGCCGACTTGGGCCAGGGTATCGGTGGACAGGCTGCCAAGCACGGGCGTGACGTCGAAGCCGCCGCGAATCGCCAGGTAGCTGCGCAGTCCCGCCTTGGGTGAACCGAGGCTGACGCGATCGCCCTCGTCCAATTCGATGGGTTGATAGTTGGGCGCTTGCCATTGCAGGCCGCCGGCCGTGGTGATGCTGATCGGAGTCTGGGCGCCGGTGACAGCGATCACGGCGCGACCATGGCAGACAACACTCAAACCGCCGAGTATCGCTTCGATGCAGGCCATGTCCGAGCGGTTGCCCACCGCGCGGTTGGCGGCTCGCAGGGCACTCAGGTCCAGCGCGCCGGATTTGGACACACCTTGGCCGGTCTGGCCGGGACGCCCCAAATCCTGCAGCACGCTGTGCAGCCCGGGGGTGAGGATTTCCAGGCAGGCGCCGCTGGGTGGGGCGGCGCATGTCGGCGGGTTGGGCACCGGCAAACCGCTGGCCGGGAGAGGGCCGGCATCGGTAAAGCGGACCTTGTAACCGGGACGTAGCAACGCCGGTTCATCGCGGTTCAGATCCCACATTCGCGAGGGCGTTACGCCGATGATCTGCCAGCCGCCGGGGCTGGCTTGTGGATAGACGCCGCTGAACTCGCCCGCCAAGGCTACGGCGCCGGCGGGTATGCGGGTGCGCGGGGTTTGCCGGCGCGGCACCTGGAAGCCGGCACCTCCGGTGAGGTAGGCGAAGCCCGGAGCGAATCCGCAGAAGGCCACGCTGTAGTCATGGGCAGTGTGACGTTGGACTACCTCGGCGCGGCTGATCCCCAGCAGCGTGGCGACCTCGTCGAGGTCTTCACCATTGTAGTGAACGGGGATTTCCACCCGGCGATGCTCGATCGCGCGGCGCTGGCTCAGGTCCTGGCCGGCGATACGGTTGACCAGCGCCTGGCGTTCGATGGCGCTGGGGCGGAACTGGATCAGCAGCGTTCGTGCGGCAGGAATGATTTCCTCCACGCCAGCAATAGGCTCGGCCATCAGGGCGTCGAACAACGCCAGGGTCTCGTCCAGGTCTTTCAATTCGACAAGCAGGGCGTCCAGGTTGACGGGTAGAAAACGCACAGGAAACTCCTAGACGTGGTAGGTGCTATCAGGCACATCGGTGATGAACATATGGCCAGGTGAATGGGTAATGGCGAAGGGCACGCCCGACGCCATGACCGCTGCCTGGGGCGTTACACCGCAGGCCCAGAACACCGGGATCTCGCCGGGTTCGATACGAACGGCGTCACCGAAATCGGGTCGATTCAAGTCCTGGATGCCGAGCAGCGCGGGCTCGCCGATGTGCACAGGGGCACCATGGACCGAAGGATAACGCCCGGAAATACTCGCGGCCTGCGCTACACGATCGGCCGGGATCGGGCGCATGGACACCACCATTTCACCGTGCAGACGTCCGGCCGGACGGCAGGCACGGTGGGTCCGGTACATCGGTACGTTGCAGCCATCGGTGATATGCCGCACTTCGATGCCGGCCTCTTGCAGGGCCGTTTCGAAGGTAAAGCTGCAACCGATCAAAAAGGCCACCATGTCGTCGTGTTCGGCCCAGGCCTGAGTGGCATCACTGACTTCCTCGGCCAGCTTTCCATCACGCCAGATGCGGTACAGCGGGATGTCGGTGCGCAGGTCGGCCCCTTCAGCCAGCAGCGTACTCGGACTGCCGGCGTCGCTGACGTCAAGGATCGGACAGGCTTTGGGATTACGCTGGGCGTACAGCAAGAAGTCGTACGCCCAGGCGCGCGGCAGGGCGATCAGGTTGGCCTGGGTCATGCCCGGTGCGATACCCGCCGTGGGGGCGACCAGGCCATTACGGTAAGTGGTGCGTGCATCGCGGGCAGCGGCAATCGCCGCCTGGCGGGCGAGATCGAAGGCTCTCATGGGCGAGCTCCGGCAAAGGGCTGCAAGGACATGTTTGCCTGTTCCAGTACGCGGCGCAGCTCGCGGGCCATTTCTACCGCTGCCGGGCTGTCGCCATGGACACAGATCGAGTCGGCCTGGATGCGGGTCAAGCTGCCATCGATGGCTTCCAGGGTGCCGTCTTCAACGAGACGCAGCATGCGTTGGGCCACGAGCTGGGGATCGTGCAGCACGGCCCCGGGCTCGCGGCGAGAGACGAGGGTGCCCTGTGGCGTATAGGCGCGGTCAGCGAAGGCTTCGGCGACACACTGCAAACCCTCGTTACGGGCCAGTTCAATCAGGCTTGAGCCTGCCAGGGCAACCAATATGAGGTTGGAGTCGACCGCGCGGATGGCTTCGATCACGGCCAATGCCTGACGGCGATCGTGGGCAATGGTGTTGTACAAGGCGCCATGGGGCTTCACATAGCGCACGCAGGTGCCGGCGGACTTGGCCAGGCCCTGCAACGCGCCGATCTGGTAGATCACGTCGGCAGTCAGCTCATCACTGGCCACGTCCATGTTTCGTCGGCCAAAGCCCACTTTGTCCGGGTAAGCGACATGGGCGCCAATGGTGACATTTTTTGCCACCGCAGCTTTCAATGTGCGCAGGATGCCGGCCGGGTCACCGGCGTGAAAACCGCAGGCGACATTGGCGCTGGTCACGACATCGAGCATCGCGGCATCGTCGCCCATGCGCCAGGCGCCAAAGCTTTCGCCCAGGTCGCTGTTGATATCTATCGTTGGCATTCACGTGACTCCTTGTTCGTTATCGGGCTCAGGCAACGTTGAGGAAGGCGAAGATCGGCCCAACGGATTTGATTGCCATGTACCAGGTCAGCAGGCAGGTCAGGGCGCCCAGCACCAGTAGCCAGCGTGGGTAATGGTAACCGTCCATGAGGTCGGACCGGCGCCAGCCGACGTAGATAAAGATGCTCAGGCCGATTGGCAGTATCAGGCCATTGAAACCGCCCGCGAAGAGCAGCAGTGCGGCGGGAGCCGTTCCCATCAGGACGAAGATCAACAGCGACAGGGCGATGAACACGGTGGTGGCGCGGTTGCGACCCTGCTCGGTGATGTCCGGCTTGAACACGGTGATAAAGGAAATGGAGGTGTAAGCGGCGCCGATCACGCTGGTGATACTGGCGGCCCAGAGGATGAGACCGAAGACGCGCAGGCCGAACTGCCCGGCCGCTGCCTGGAAGGCTTGTGCGGCCGGATTGGCGCTCTGACCCGAGGTGTCGATGACTACGCCGCTGGCAACAACGCCGAGGATGGCGAGAAACAGGATGTAGCGCATGAGGCCGGTGACCATGATGCCGCCCAGGGCTGCTTTGGTCACTGCCTGGAGATTTTCTACCCCGGTAGTACCGCGATCCAGCAGTCTGTGAGCCCCTGCATAGGTGATGTAACCACCGACCGTGCCGCCGACAATGGTCGTAATGGTGGCGAAGTTGATCTGGTCCGGAAGTACGGTCTGGTAGAGGGCTTCACCCAGTGGCGGGTTAGAGGCAAAGGCCACGAACACCGTCAAGCCAATCATCACCAGACCCAGCACGACAATCAGTCGGTCGATGGCCAATCCGGCGCGATGGGAGAGGAAGATGCCGATGGCCAGCAGGGCGCTGAGACCGCCGCCCCATTTTGCATCAAGCCCCAATAGCGCATTCAGACCCAGCCCGGCACCGGCGATGTTGCCGACGTTGAACACCAGCCCGCCGAAGATCACCAGCACCGCCAACAGGTAACCACTGCCTGGAATGGCTTTGTTGGCCACGTCTGCGGCACGCATTCGAGTCAGGGTGACGATACGCCAGACGTTCAGTTGAACCACGAAGTCGATCAGAATCGACGCCAGAATACCGAACGCAAATGCCGCCCCCATCTTGGCCGTGAACGTGGCGGTCTGGGTGATGAACCCAGGGCCGATGGCGGACGTCGCCATCATGAAAACTGCTGCGATCAGGGAAGAGCGTCGCGTCTTTGTAAAATCTTGAGCGGTCTGTGTCACGGCTGTCTGTGTCACGGCATCATTCCTGCGGGTGGGAGATTTTTTTTATTGAGCAACGAGCGTGCCAGGACTCAATTATCAGCCTCTATGTGTTGATCTATAGCGCCTGGATTGTTCAACAATCAATTTGATAGAAGGCTACAACTTGCACCGAATTGTAACCTTGTCACTCGTGCGTGTTACTTAATGATGCAGGCAGGCCCCTGGCGCCTTGCCATGCACCAAGCTCTCGTGGAACATCGTGGCTTTCTCTTATCCTGGATTGCACATGAACGACGTTTCACCTTCCCTTCCTCGCTCGCTGGGAGAGTCCATCACCCAGGAAGTCCGCAGAATGCTGGTCGAAGGTGAACTGGTTCCGGGCCAACGGCTGTCCGAAGCGGCCCTGGCCGAAAACCTGCAGATTTCCCGCAACACCTTGCGGGAAGCGTTCAGGGTCCTGACCCGCGAGGGTTTGCTCAAGCATGAGCCCAATCGCGGAGTAAGCGTGGCGGTACCCGACATGGCGTCGATCATCGACATCTATCGTGTACGCCGTTTTATCGAATGCAAGGCCATTGCCCAGGGGTACCCGCTGCATCCGGGAGCGTTGCATATGCGCGAAGCGGTGGAGGCGGGCATGCGAGCGCGTGAAGCCAAGGACTGGAAGGCTGTTGGCACCGCCAACATGATGTTCCACAAGGCTATCGTCGAACTGGCCGACAGCCCGCGATTGGTGGTGTTCTACGGTCAGATATCGGCCGAGCTGCGGCTGGCGTTCGGGTTGCTCAAAGATCCGCAATTCCTGCATATGCCCTATGTCGATATGAACGTTTCAATTCTGCGTTGTATCGAAGAAGGACGATCAGAGGAGGCAACCCGGTTGCTCGAAGCCTATCTGGTGCAATCGGAGCGCACCGTTCTGGCTGCTTACGAACGCAGTCTGAACCGATAGCACCCGACGAGCGCGACGAACTCCTCGCCAGCAAAGCCAAGCCTGTCGATAATTGATACCTGGCGCAGCCGCGTGGTTCACGGCGGCCGTGGGCAGTTTATTTGGGCGTTGAGATTTCGCTTGAGTAGACGTTGGGGCATGGAGAGGAAGGAAATGGAGCCGATACTGGAACTGGAAAGCGCACGGCTGCTACTGCGCCAGTGGCGCGACGCGGACTTGCCGGAGTTTGCCGCCATGTCTGCCGATGCGCAGGTGATGCGTTATTTTCCGGCGCCCTTGAGCCGTCTGGAAAGCGCCGCGCTGATCGGGCGTGTGCGTGGGCATTTTGCCGAGCATGGTTTTGGTTTGTGGGCCCTGCAGCGCAAGGATACCGGGGCCTTCATCGGCTTTACCGGCTTGGGCGTGGTCGGGTTCGACGCGCACTTCACTCCGGCGATCGAGATCGGCTGGCGTCTGGCCCGGGAGCACTGGGGCCTGGGTTATGCCAGCGAAGCCGCATGGACGGCCCTGCGCTGTGCCTTCGATCGCCTGGGGCTGGAAGAGGTGGTGGCGTTCGCCGCCGTCGATAACCTGCCCTCGCAGAAGGTCATGCAAGCCATCGGCATGCATCATGACCCGGCCGATGACTTCGAACACCCAAAGCTCGCGGTTGGTCATCCATTGCGTCAACATGTGCTCTATCGCATCAACCGTGAGCAGTGGCTACAGACCCTGCACGGTTAGCCAACACGGACGTTTACAATGCCCGCCACAATGGCCTGGGCCAACAATCGATCCACCGTCGCGGCACCGACTGCGCGGTTGAGCTGTGTGAGGAAAGTCTGAATGAGCCACGTGTTGGAAGATCTGGTCGACCTGCTGACCCTGGAACCCATCGAAGAGAACCTGTTTCGCGGTCGCAGTCAGGACCTGGGGTTTCGCCAGTTGTTCGGCGGCCAGGTGCTGGGCCAGTCACTGTCGGCAGCCAGCCAGACCGTGGAAGAGGCCCGTCATGTACATTCGATGCACGGTTATTTCCTGCGCCCGGGCGATGCGGCGTTGCCGGTGGTCTACCAGGTGGACCGGGTGCGTGACGGCGGCAGTTTCAGCACCCGCCGGGTCACGGCGATCCAGAAGGGCAACCCGATTTTCACGTGCAGCGCTTCGTTTCAATACGACGAGCAGGGTTTTGAGCACCAGAACACCATGCCCCAGGTCGTCGGGCCGGAGAACCTGCCTTCGGAGCTGGAACTGACCCAGCAGCGGGCGCACCTGCTGCCCGAGCACATGCGGGAAAAGCTGCTGTGTCCCAAACCGATCGAGGTGCGCCCGGTTACCGAAAAAGATCCCTACAATCCGCAACCGGCCGATCCGGTCAAGTACGTGTGGTTCCGGGCCGATGGCGCGTTGGCAGACTCGCCGGCCCTGCATAAATACTTGCTGGCCTACGCCTCGGACTTCGGTTTGCTGACCACCTCGATGCTGCCCCACGGCAAATCGGTTTGGCAAAAGGACATGCAGGTCGCCAGCCTCGACCACGCCTTGTGGTTCCATGCCGATCTGCGGGCCGATGACTGGTTGCTCTATGCGATGGACAGCCCGTGGGCCGGCAATTCCCGTGGGTTTTCCCGTGGCAGCGTGTTCAATCGCACCGGACAGTTGGTGGCATCGGTGACCCAGGAAGGCCTGATCCGCCACCGCAAGGACTGGGCATGAGCCTGGCCGATGTGCGGCACTGGGTATTCGACATGGACGGTACGCTGACCATCGCCGTGCATGATTTCGCGGCGATCCGCGTGGCCCTGGCAATCCCGGCCGAAGACGACATTCTGACCCACCTGGCGGCATTGCCGGCCGACGAAGCCGCGGCCAAGCATGCCTGGTTGCTGGAACACGAGCGGGACCTGGCGCTCGGCTCCAGGCCTGCGCCGGGGGCGGTTGAGCTGGTGCGCGAGCTGGCGGGGCGGGGTTATCGCCTGGGGATCCTGACGCGTAACGCCCGCGAGCTGGCCCACGTGACCCTGCAAGCTATTGGCCTGGCAGACTGTTTCGCCGTGGAGGATGTGCTGGGCCGCGACGAAGCACCACCCAAACCCCATCCAGGCGGCCTGTTGAAACTGGCCGAGGCCTGGAGTGTGGCGCCCGAGGCGATGGTGATGGTGGGCGACTACCGTTTCGACCTGGACTGCGGCCGTGCGGCGGGCGCACGGACGGTATTGGTGAACCTGCCGGACAATCCGTGGCCGGAGCTGGCGGACTGGCATGCGCGCGATTGCGGGGAGTTGCGGCGAATGCTGTCGGCTTGAAAGATGGGTTGACTGATAGATAGCTATCGCGAGCAGGCTCGCTCCCACAAGGGGTTTGCGTCGATCAAGAAGTGTGTGTCCACCGCAGATCTACTGTGGGAGCGAGCCTGCTCGCGATGAGGCCCTGTCTACCACTGCAAAACTCACTGACCAAACAACACCCTCTGCCCCTCAGCCGAATTGAACATCCCATCCCCATCATGCCCAACCCCGGGCACTTCGATCAGCCGCTGATTCAGCCCTTCGGGATGACGCCGGGTCAGGTAGTCAAAAAAGAACTGCCCGCGCAGTAACCGGTACGGCCCTTGGGTCTGCGCTTCACAGCCTTTATCCAGCGCCGGATGTTCCGGGTTGATGTCCTGTTGCCCAAGCAGATAAACCATGTCGCGCTTGATGTAGTTGTCTTCCAGTTGAGCGGGTGTCTGCCCGGCTGCATAGGCGGGCAGGTTCTGCAGGCCGTACTTCCACTGGTTGAAACCGGGACAACCGGCCGGGTCGAAGGCCATGGGGCGCTGTGTATCGAAATAGGCATAGGAGGACGGGTTGGCGATGACAAATCTCGGGGCGATCCGGGTCTGGCCGCGCGCGAGCAAGGCGTAGCGCTGCGCGACCTGTGCGCCGCCGGAATGCCCTGCGATGACGATCTCTTTCACCTCGGGAAACTGCTGCCGGTCACTGACCCGGGCAACGATATCGTCGATGACCTGAAAGGAACTGACCGCATTGGGCCCTGTGGATAAGCCGCCGGCCATCCACTCGTTGCCCTGCCAGCGCAGGAGATCATTGGGCAACTGATGGCGGGCAACGTCATGTTCGTTGAGAAACTGCGGGGCGATGATCAGGGTCGTGGCCAGTTGACCAGCATGTGCGGCGGCCTTTTCAGCGCTGTGCAGATACGTCTGGGCGTTGCGCCGCCGGCCATGGAGGATGATCAACACGCGCTGGATAGACGCCGGGGGCGGACTCACGCCGACGACCATGGCCCCGGACTTGAGTTGCAGTCGCCCTTGAGCGACCACGTTCACGCCCTGTTCGTCTGCCTGGGCAAAGGTGCAGCACAGCATCAGGCTGAGGAGGACGCCCCATTTCATTACAGATTTTTCGCCGCGAAGGTGTCGCATTGGCTGACCTGACCCTGGGCGAACCCGGTCTTGAACCAGCGAACCCGTTGCGCCGAAGTGCCGTGGGTAAAGGAGTCCGGCACCACCCGGCCCTGGCCTTGCTGCTGGAGGCGGTCATCACCGATGGCGTTGGCGGCGGTCAAGGCCTCTTCGACGTCCCCCGGCTCCAGCCAGTTCAGGCGCTTCTGCGCATGGTTGGCCCAGACGCCCGCCAGGCAATCGGCCTGTAATTCCTGGCGTACCAGCAGACCACCATCGCCTTCCATCTGGCGACCCTGGCGGCGAGCCTCCTGGATTTTTGCCGACACACCGAGCAGTGTCTGGACATGATGCCCAACTTCATGGGCGATGACGTAGGCTTGGGCGAAATCCCCGGCGGCGGAGAACCGTTGGGACATTTCCTGGAAGAAACTCATGTCCAGGTAGACCTGTTTATCGGCCGGGCAATAGAACGGGCCGGTGGCTGATGAAGCGAGGCCGCACGCCGAGTTGACCCGACCGCTGAACAGTACCAGTTTGGGTTGCTGGTACTGGCGCCCGGCCTGCTGAAAGACTTGGCCCCAAGTGTCTTCAGTATCACCGAGGATCGAGCGCACGAACTCGGCCTGTTCATCGTTCGCGGGCGGCGCCTGCCGGGTTTGGGAGGAGGCGGGGGCCGAGGTCTGGTCCATCTGTCCGGCCAGTTGCCCAAGAATCTGCATCGGGTCCTGCCCGGTGATCCAACCGATGCCGACGATCAGGACAATGGCCGTCAGGCTCAGTCCCTTGCCGCCGCCGAAACGCATCCCACCGCCGCCACCACCGTCACCGCGGGCGTCCACCACGTTGTCACTGCGGCGACCTTTTTTCCATAACATGTGGGAATCCTCTGATTGACCGTGTGAAGAGTGTTGCCGCTGAGTGGGTTTGCCGCCAGTTCACGGACAGACATTCGCAGTGAGTCTAGCTTTTGCAGGCCCAGGGCGTACGCCTGAGCTCTCAGGCAATCACTACGGGTTTTGGTTCATCGGTTGACAATGAATGTCTGGTTCCAGAATTTGCATTACACTTCTCATATTTTGGAATCAGCGTCTCTCATCTGGATGTTTTCATGGCCGGCAGTCAAATCGAACGGGTTTTCAATGTGCTGGAGAGCCTTGCCAGCGATCCCCACGGCTGGGCTCTGCAAGGGTTGGCCGAACAATTACAGATTCCCAAGAGCGCCACGCACCGCCTGCTTGCTGAACTGACGCGCCTGGGTTACGTGCGCCAGAATCCCGAGAACCTGCGTTATCACTTATCGACCCGACTGGTCGCCCTGGGCTTTCGCTACCTGTCGCGCAGTGGTGCCGACATCGTGCAGCCGGTGCTCGATCGCCTGGCTCAGGAAAGCGGTGAACTGGTGCGCCTGGGCGTGATCGAGGGTGATCGCCAGACCTGGATTGCCAAGTCCCAGGGCGCCCGGTCCGGGTTGCGCTACGACCCCGACATGGGCCGCGAGGCGCCGTTGGTCTATACCGCGTCGGGTCATGCCTGGCTGGCGTGCATGAGCGACGCCGAAGCGCTGTCGCTGGTGGACCGCCAGGCGCTGAAAATGCCGGTGGACGTGGGACCTAACGCACCGCGCAACAGCGTTGAATTGCTTCAGTACCTGCGCCAGGCCCGTGAGCAGGGCTATGCCTGTGTCGAGGAAAGTTCGGCGGTCGGCACCTCAGCCATTGCTGCCGTGGTGCGTCATCCGTTGGATGGCCGGGTCTTGGGCGTGCTCAGTATTGCCGGGCCCACCGCGCGGATGACGCGATCGAGGCTGCATGAGCTGGCGCCCACTTTGCTTGCGTTCACCGAGGAATTGTCACACGCCAGCCAGGCGTCGGAGTTGTTCAGCTGAATTCACCGTCGCAGACATTGGCTCCCTACATCAAGCAACGCAGGATTCCTACATGACCGTCAGCACCCCGCTTTCCGGCGTCAATCAGGCCTTCAAGGGCATCCTGTTGATCCTCTGCGCGACGTTCCTGTTCTCCAGCCATGACGCCTTGTCCAAATACCTTTCAGGGTTCTATCCGATCATCATGGTGGTGTGGGCGCGTTATCTGGTGCACACGCTGTTGATGGCGGGGATTTTCCTGCCGCGTTCGGGGCTGCGGGTGCTGCGTACCAAGCGTCCGTTATGGCAGTTGGCGCGTGCGTTGTGCCTGTTGGGTACCAGCCTGTTCTTCACCACGGCGCTGCTATACATCCCTTTGGCGGAGGCGACCGCGGTTAACTTCCTGGCGCCCGTGCTGGTCACTGCATTGTCGGTGCCTTTGCTGGGCGAGCACGTGACGCGCGGCCAGTGGATCGCGGTGATCTTCGGCTTTATCGGGGTGTTGATCATTGTCCATCCGGGCGGTGACCTGTTCACGCCGGCGGTGTTGTTGCCGTTCTGTTCGGCGCTGTTTTTCTGTTTCTATCAACTGCTCACGCGCAAACTCAGCGAGATCGACAGCCCCACCACCAGCAATTTTTTCGCCGGGCTGTGCAACACGTTGGTGATGAGCGCGCTGGTGCCGTTCTTCTGGCAGGTGCCAAGCCTGACGCACGGGGCAATGATGCTTGCGCTGGGGGCATGCGGGATGACGGCGCACCTGATGCTGACCCAGGCCTTCCGCTTCGCCGCCCCGGCGCTGCTTGCGCCCTTCGGGTATTGCCAGATTGTGTTTGCCGGTCTGCTGGGCTGGTTGCTGTTCAGCCATACGCCGACGCTGACCACGGTGTTCGGCATCGTGCTGATCTGCCTCAGCGGGCTGGCGGCAGCGTGGCAACAGCGCCGGAGCTGACGCGGACCGTGGTGGGATCGATTGTGGGAGCAAGGCTTGCCCGCGATGCAGGCCCCTCGGTCCACTTAGGACCGCATCGTCTGCATCGCGGGCAAGCCTTGCTCCCACATGGGATGCATCGCGGGCGAGCCTTGCTCCCACATGGGATGAATCGCGGGCAAGCCTTGTTCCCACATGGGATGAATCCCGGGCTGACGGGTATCAGCTTTCCAGCGTCGGCACCTTGCGCGGCGCCATGAAGTACATCCAGATCAGGGCAATGAAGTACATCGCCGGGATCAGGGTGAACAGTACGGTGTAGTTGTTGTGGGTCACCGTGAGGATATGGCCCACCAACTGGGTCATGAACATCCCGCCGATGGCGGCGCACATGCCGCCGAAGCCGAACACCGTACTCATCATGTGCTTGGGCGTGTAGTCCATCACCAGGCTCCAGATATTGGCGGTCCAGGCCTGGTGCGCGCCGATGGCCAGGGAAATGGCAAACACTGCCATCCACAGGTTGCTTGTGCCGGCGGCCATGATCACGCCGATGATGCAGCAGGCGAACAGCAACATGGAAACCAGCCGTGCCTTGATCGGGTTCAGGCCGCGGCCGATCAGGAATGAAGACAGAATCCCGCCGCCCACGCTGCCGAAATCGGCGGTGAGGTAGATGATGATCAGCGGGATGCCCATCTGGGTCACGTTGATGCCCAAGTTGTATTGCTGGTTCAGGAACGGCGGCAACCAGTAGAGGTAGAACCAGAACACCGGTGCGGTGATCGAGTAGGCCAGGGCGAACGCCCAGGTACCGCGCATGCGCAGGATACGGGAGAAGGGCACGCGGACCTGATCGGGTTCGTCCTGGGCCTGGATGTAGTCCAGTTCCGACTGTTTGACGCTGGGATGATCCTCCGGGTTGAAATATTTCAGGCCCCAGAACACCAGCCAGATCCCGCCGAGGGCGGCCATGCACAGGAACGCAGCCTGCCAGCCCCACACCTGCAGGACCAGCGGTAGCAACATTGGCGTGAACATCGCGCCAACGTTGGTCCCGGCGTTGAAAATACCGGTCGCCACGGCCCGCTCACCGGCCGGGAACCATAGCCGCGTGGTCTTCACGCAGGCCGGGTAGTTCGCCGCTTCGGTCAGACCCAGAATAAAGCGGCAGACCATGAAGCCCACCGCCGAGGTGGCCAGGCCATGGGCGCCGGTCGCCAGGCTCCAGAGCAGTACGGCGCAGAAGAACACGCGCTTGACGCCGATCCGGTCGATCAGTCGGCCTTGCAACACGAAACCGATGGCATAGCCAACCTGGAACCAGAAGTTGATGTTGGCGTAATCCATCGCCGTCCAGCTCATCTCCTTGGCGAGAATGGGCTGCATCACGCCCAGTGCGGCGCGGTCGATGTAGTTCAGGGTGGTGGCGAAAAACACCAGGGCGAGCATGCCCCAACGGGTCTTGCCCACGGCCAGGGCGCCGCGGATCTTGTCACCGACGCCAGCGTTCGTAGCACCCAGGACGGGGGGCAGGCGGGAGCTTTGGGAAGGAATCATAACGTGTACCCGTTTTTTGAAATTCTTATGGTGTGGTCTGGGTCTGTCCAGAGAGGCCGGTGATCAGGCCGGCCTCAATGAGGGGCCGATGGTGCGCAGTGAGCAAAAAACCGTCAATTCGTTGATCGGGCATTGTGTTCGATAATCGCCCAAAAAACTAACCGAATGGTACATATTAAATTGCTGAAACAAACCTTCAGCTCAATAATCGGCCCACTCTTTCAAAAGCGGCACACCTCTGTGTAGCCGATGCCTGTCCCGGGAGCCGAAGTCATGCAGCGTTCCATTGCCACCGTGTCCTTGAGCGGTACCCTGCCGGAGAAACTTGAAGCCATTGCCGCCGCCGGATTCGACGGCGTGGAGATCTTTGAGAACGACCTTCTCTATTACGATGGCAGCCCTCGGGAAATCAGGCAGATGTGCGCCGACCTGGGCATCGCCATCACGCTGTTCCAACCGTTTCGGGACTTTGAAGGTTGTCGTCGCGAACGCCTCGCGCGCAATCTGGAGCGGGCCGAGCGCAAGTTCGACCTGATGCAGGAGCTGGGCACCGACCTGGTGCTGGTGTGCAGCAACGCCTCGGCTGACAGTCTCGGCGATGAGCAGATTCTGGTGGAGGACCTGCGATTGCTGGCCGAACGAGCCGGTGCGCGAGGTTTGCGCATCGGTTACGAGGCGCTGGCCTGGGGTCGACACGTCAACACTTATCAACAGGTCTGGAACATCGTGCGCCAGGCCGACCACCCCAACCTGGGCGTGTTGCTCGACAGTTTCCACACCTTGTCCCTCAAGGGCGATCCGAGTGCGATTGCCCAGATCCCCGGCGACAAGATTTTCTTCGTGCAAATGGCCGATGCGCCGATCCTGGCGATGGATGTCCTGGAATGGAGCCGGCATTTCCGTTGCTTCCCGGGCCAGGGCGAGTTTGATTTGCCGGGCTTCCTGGCACCGATCATCAAAAGTGGCTACACCGGGCCACTGTCGCTGGAGATTTTCAACGACGGTTTCCGCGCCGCGCCACCACGGGCCAATGCCGCCGACGGCCTGCGTTCGTTGCTGTACCTGGAAGAGAAGACCCGCCAGCGGCTGGCCGAAGAAGCTGAGCCGGCGAGCAATGCTGACATCCTGTTCGCCACACCACCGGCCAGTGAATACAACGGTATCGAATTCCTTGAATTTGCGGTGGACGACAACCTTGGCGCGAAGCTGTCCCATTGGCTGGAGCGGCTGGGGTTCGTCAAGGCTGGCCAGCATCGCTCCAAGAACGTGAGTCTGCTGCGCCAGGGCGATATCAACCTGATCCTCAATGGCGAACCCTATTCTTTTGCCCACAGTTTTTTCGAAGCCCACGGGCCATCGCTGTGCGCCACCGCGGTGCGGGTCAAAAGCAGCGCCAGTGCCCTGGAGCGGGCCGTGGCCTACAAGGGCCAGCCTTATCGCGGCCTGGTGGGGCCCAACGAACTGGAGTTGGCGGCGGTGCGCGCACCGGACGGCAGCCTGATCTACCTGGTGGACCAGGACGCCGACGTCTACGGCACCGATTTCAACCTGCAACCGGGCGCTGTCATCGGTGCCGGACTCAAGCGCATCGACCACATGGCGATGGCGCTGCCGGCCGATAGCCTCGACAGCTGGGTGCTGTTCTACAAGAGCCTGCTGGATTTCGAAGCCGACGACGAAGTGGTGTTGCCTGATCCGTATGGTCTGGTAAAGAGTCGTGCCCTGCGTAGCCGTTGCAGTTCGATCCGCTTACCGCTCAATATTTCCGAGAACCGTAACACCGCGATCTCACATGCGCTGTCCAGTTATCGCGGCTCCGGCGTGCACCACATCGCCTTCGACTGCGATGACATCTTCGCCCAGGTCAGCCGCGCCAAAGAGGCCGGTGTGCCGTTGCTGGACATTCCGCTCAACTATTACGATGACCTGGCGGCGCGTTTCGATTTTGACGATGAGTTTCTTAGCGAGCTGGCGTATTTCAACGTGTTGTACGACCGTGACGCCCAGGGCGGTGAATTGTTTCACGTCTACACCGAGCCGTTCGAAGGGCGCTTCTTCTTTGAAATCATCCAGCGCAAGAACGGTTATGCCGGCTACGGCGCCGCCAATGTCGCGGTACGGCTGGCAGCCATGGCCAAGTCCCGCAGCGGTGGCTTGCGGCACGCCAAGTTGTAGGGAAATCGTAAATGCGGCGGTAAAGGGCAACCCCGTGGCTTGGCTTGACTGCGCGGTGCGGCCCATAATCGCCAACCTGTGCAGTGATGGCCGTGAGCCCCGCAATGACTATGAATTCAGAGCTTTCCGCAGACCTCGACGAACCAGTCGTCGAGCCGCGCAAGAGTCGCAAGAACAACCCGGAGAAAACCCGGGAAAACATTCTTCAGGAAGCCATCGTCGAGTTCGTCCAGCAGGGCCTGTCCGGGGCTCGGGTCGACGCCATTGCTGAGCGCATCCACACGTCCAAGCGCATGATCTACTACTACTTCGGCAGTAAGGAGCAGTTGTACGTCGAGGTCCTGGAAAAACTCTATGGCGATATCCGCAACACCGAGGGCCGCCTGCACTTGGCGGAGCTGGCCCCGGTCGATGCGATCCGGCGCCTGGTGGAATTCACCTTCGACCACCATGACCGCAATGTGGATTTCGTGCGTATTGTCTGCATCGAAAACATCCACAACGCCGAGTACGTCAAGCAATCGGGCGCAATCAAGGCGATGACCAATACCATCCTTGATTCCCTGGGCGTGATCCTGCGCCGAGGTGCCGAAGAGGGGGTATTCCGCGCCGGCCTCGAACCGCTGGATGTGCATCTGCTGATCAGTTCGTTCTGCTTTTATCGCGTGTCCAACCGCCACACATTCGGTGAGATTTTTCAGATCGATTTGCCGGACGAAGCGATCAAGCAGCGTCATCGCCAGATGATTTGTGAGTCGGTGTTGAAGTATTTGCAGGCTTAAAAGATCGCAGCCTTCGGCAGCTCCTACAGACGTTCGCAATTCCCTGTAGGAGCTGCCGAAGGCTGCGATCTTTTCAGGTTTTCAGTGACTCATGCTCTGGAAATGCTCCAGCATCCGCTGCGCATCCGGCGCCACGCCGCTGAACAGCTCGAACGCCTTCACCGCCTGGAACACGGCCATGTTGCCGCCATCCAGCGTGCGGCATCCCAGGGCGCGGGCGTTGCGCAGCAGTTCGGTTTCCAGCGGGAAGTAGACAATTTCCGCGACCCACAACTGGCCCCGCAGCAGCTCCACCGGCACCGGCATGCCCGGCAGTTTAGCCATGCCCATGGGCGTGGTATTCACCAGGCCGTCCGCCTCGGCCATGGCGGTAGGCAAATCATGCCCGGCCCGGGCGCGGCCAGGACCGAAGTGTTGATTCAGGTTGTTTGCCAGCGCTTCGGCGCGGCTGACTTCAACATCAAAAATGCTCAGCGTCTGTGTGCCTTCTGCCAACAGCGCGTGGGCCACCGCCGCGCCTGCGCCACCGGCACCCATCTGGACCACGTGCTTGCGCGCCACTTCACCCAGGCCGCGGCGAAACCCTTCAGCGAATCCCAGGCAGTCGGTGTTGTGGCCGATGCGTTTGCCCGCCTTGAACACCACGGTATTCACCGCGCCAATGCCCCTGGCCTCCGGCGACAGCTCGTCCAGCAGCGGGATGATCGCCTGTTTGCAGGGAAAGGTGATGTTCAGGCCGGTGAAGTTCATGCGCTCGGCGGCCTTGAGCAAATCGGCCAGGGCGCCGCTGTCGAGTGCCAGGGCGTCGAGGTCGATCAGTCGATAGAGGTAGCGCATGCCCTGGGCATCGCCCTCGCGCTCATGGAGCGCAGGGGTACGCGAAGCCTGGATGCCCGCACCAATCAGGCCGGCAAGCACGGTGATATTCGACATGCTCATCAACCCTTCAACCGCTGACTGAAATGTTCCAGGGCCAAGCGATAACCATGACTGCCAAACCCGCACATCACACCGATGGCGACCGATGAAACAAAGGAGTGATGACGAAACGTTTCGCGGGCGTGAACGTTGGACAGATGCACCTCGATCACCGGGACTTCGCTGGCGACCAGCGCATCACGAATCGCCACCGAGGTGTGGGTCCAGGCGGCCGGATTGATGACGATGCCAGCACACCGGCCCCGGGCGGCGTGAATCCAGTCCAGCAGTTCGCCTTCCTGATTGGTCTGGCGAAACTCCACCGCCAGGCCGAATTCTTCAGCGGCACGGCCGCACAAAGACGAGAGGTCGGCCAGGGTTTCGTGACCGTAGGTGGCCGGCTCGCGGGTGCCGAGCAGGTTCAGGTTCGGGCCGTTGAGCACCAGAACGATCGGAGGCATCGCAATTTCTCCACAATTTTTATTGTTGGGGTCGGCGGATTTCAGCCGGTGGAGATAAATTGTACTAGATGGTTAATTTGGTCAAACAAAGCCGATGGCATCGAGCAATAAGTGTTCGATGATCGAACATGATCTTGGTCAGGAGAGGAGGGAGGGCACTTGTGGCGAGGGATCAATCTGTGGGAGCAAGGCTTGCCCGCGATAAAGGCGATGTGGTCTTTCAGAAATCGAGTCGCCTGCATCGCGGGCAAGCCTTGCTCCCACAGAGCTTTGCCCAGTCCAGCCCAGAGCGGAGGCCGCCCCAGCGTTTAGCGCCGAGTCAGCAACACCCCGGATTCCATGTGATGAGTCCAAGGGAATTGATCGAACATCGCGCAGCGCGTGATGCGATGGGTATCGTGCAGTTGTGCGATGTTGGCGGCGAGGGTTTCAGGATTGCACGAGATGTACAGGATATTGTCGAAGCGCCGGGTTAGTTCGCAGGTGTCCGGGTCCATGCCGGCGCGGGGCGGGTCGACGAAGACGCTGCCGAATTCATAGCTTTTGAGGTCGATGCCGTGCAAGCGCCGGAACGGGCGGACTTCGTTCAGGGCCTGGGTCAATTCTTCGGCTGACAGCCGTACCAGGGTCACGTTATCCACCGCGTTTTCGCTGAGGTTGCTCAGCGCGGCGTTCACCGAAGTCTTGCTGATTTCGGTCGCCAGCACTTTGCGCACGCGGGTGGCCAGAGGCAGGGTGAAGTTGCCGTTACCGCAGTACAGTTCCAGTAAATCGTCGTTGCGCTCACCCAATGCATCATAGGCCCAGTTGAGCATCTTCTGGTTCACCGTGCCGTTGGGCTGGGTGAAGGCGCCTTCAGGTTGGCGATAGCTGAAAGTGCGGCCACCGACGTCGAGTTTCTCCACCACGTAGTCATGGCCGATCACTTCCCGTTTGCCTTTGGAGCGACCGATGATACTCACACCGAGGTCGCTCGCCAGTTTCGTGGCCGCTGCGTGCCAATGCTCATCCAGCGGGCGGTGATAACACAGGGTGATCATCGCATCGCCGGCCAGGGTGGTCAGGAACTCCACTTGGAACAGCTTATGACTCAGCGCCGCGCTGGCCTGCCAGGCGGCCTTGAGTTGCGGCATCAACTGGTTGATGCGCAGGCTGGCGATGGGAAATTGCTCGATGAGGATCGGTGTGCGCTTGTCGTCCTGGGAGAACATCGCGTAATGCCGTTCGCCGGCCTCGCGCCACAGGCGAAACTCGGCCCGCAGGCGGAAGTGCTCCAGCGGTGAGTCGAACACCGCTGGCTCCGGCGCATCGAACGGAGCCAGCAGGTCACGCAAGCGACGGACCTTGTCCTGGAGCTGGGCGGCGTAGGCCTGGGAATCAAAAGTCATGCGTTGAACCAACCCAACTTGATCACGAACAGAATCGACAGGATGACCAGCGCCGAGTTCAGCTCACGGCCACGGCCGGACACCAGTTTGATGGCGGTCCAGGCGATGAAACCGAAGGCAATGCCGTTGGCGATGGAATAGGTGAACGGCATCGCCAGTGCGGTAATTACCACGGGAGCGGCCACGGTGATGTCGTCCCAGTCGATTTCCGCCAGGCCCGAGGTCATCAGCACGGCCACGAACAACAGGGCCGGTGCGGTGGCGAAGGCCGGGACACTGGAGGCCAGTGGCGAGAAGAACAGCGCCAGCAGGAACAGGACCGCCACGACGATGGCGGTCAGGCCGGTGCGGCCGCCGGCGCTGACGCCTGCCGCCGATTCGATGTAGCTGGTGGTGGTGGAGGTGCCCAAAAGCGAACCGGCCATGGCGGCAGTGCTGTCGGCGATCAGCGCCCGGCCCATCTTCGGCATGTGGCCGTCCTTGTCCATCAGCCCGGCGCGCTTGGCGACGCCGATCAGGGTCCCGGAATTGTCGAACAGGTCGACGAACAGGAAGGCGAAAATCACGCTCACCAGACCAATGTCCAGGGCGCCCTTGATGTCCAGTTGCAGGAAGGTCGGCGCCAGGGATGGCGGCATCGACATCACGCCGCCGAACGGCGTGAAACCCAACAGGATCGAAACGAGGGTGACCGCCAGGATACCGATCAGCACGGCGCCGCGCACCTTCAGTGCTTCGAGGGCGACGATCAGGACAAAGCCGAGCGTGGCGAGGATCGGCGCCGGTTGTTTCAGATCGCCGAGGCCGACCATGGTTGCCGGGTTTTTCACCACGATGCCGGCATTACTCAGGGCGATCAGCGCCAGGAACAGGCCGATACCGGCGGCGATGGCCGAGCGCAGGGGCAGCGGGATGCTGTTGATGATCCACTCGCGGATACGAAAGATCGACAGCAGGAAGAACAACACGGCGGAAATGAACACCGCGCCCAGTGCCACTTGCCAGGTATGGCCCATGTGCAGGACCACGGTGTAGGTGAAAAACGCATTCAGGCCCATGCCCGGCGCGAGGGCGATCGGGTAGTTGGCGATCAGGCCCATGGTTGCGGAACCGATTGCTGCGGCCAGGCAGGTGGCGACGAACAACGCACCCTTGTCCATACCGGTTTCGCCGAGGATGCTCGGGTTGACGAACAGAATGTAGGCCATGGCCAAAAAGGTCGTGACGCCCGCCAGGATCTCGGTCCGCACGTTGGTGTTGTGTGCCTTGAGTTGAAACAGCCTTTCCAGCATGTCTGCTCCCCGTGGCGCGCCGGGCGCCGTGAATGTATCGACCTCAACAGCAAAGCACAGACCGCCAGGGGCGCTCGGGAATTTTCTGCGGGTCGGAAAAAGCCGCGCATCATACCAGCAGCGTGGCGCTGTGGCTGCGATCCTCGTCGATGTTTTGCCCAGGCGCCAAGTGGGCCATACTGCGCGCGGTTCCGGGAGGTCTTTATGCATCGTATGAAAAAACACCTGTTGGCCGCATTGGGGTGCGCGCTGGGCCTGGGGTTACCCGGGCAGGCCGTCAATGCCGCTTCGGCACCGCCCCTGAGCGAGGTCAAGGTGCTCAAGGTCGAGTCGCCCGCCTGTGGCTTCGAGGACATCGCTCAGGGGCAAGAGCAGACCCGTTGCAATCACAGCGGCCCGAATATCAAGATTTATGTGCTGGAGGTGGGTTATGGCCGTCAGCCCCATGTCACGCTGGACGGCTTTGAAGTCGATGGCACCCGCTCGCCGGTGTGTGCGTTCAGCAATGGCAACCTGAATGATTGCTCCGTCCGGACCAAAACGGTCGGCTATTTGTACATCTTCGATCTGAAGGGGAAACAGGAAGGCACCTTCAGCTTCAGCAACCAGTCGATCAACGCACCGGGCAACCGGATGTCGACCCAGCTGTACATCAAATGACCTTCCCGCCTGACAAGCAGCACGCGGTCCGGCAAACCTGACTAGGCTTCAGGAACCACCCAGCGGAGAACGCCCATGATGCCTGGAACCAAGATGCCCCGAGCCCTGATTGTCGTCGCCGAAGGTGTCGACGATTTGCAGACCGTCACTGTGATCGACGTGCTGCGTCGCGCTCAGATCGAAGTGGTGGTGGCGAGCATTGAGGGGCGACGAATGCTCACCTGCGCCCGTGGCACGCGGTTGACCGCCGATGGCATGCTGGTGGACTTGTTGGCCCAGGGCTTTGACCTGATCGTCCTGCCGGGCGGCATCATCGGCGCTCAACACCTGGCGGCGCACCAGCCTCTGCAACAATTGGTCAAGGACCAAGCCGCCGCCGGACGTTTCTTCGCCGCCATTGCCGAAGCCCCGGCCCTGGCCTTGCAAGCGTTCGGCGTACTGCGCCAGCGCCGCATGACCTGCCTGCCCGCCGTGAGCCAGCAACTGTCCGGTTGCAATTTCGTCGATCAGCCGGTGGTAGTGGATGGCAACTGCATCACCGCCCAAGGCTCGGCGGCCGCGCTGGCGTTTGCCTTGACGCTGGTGGAACAGCTCTGTGGCAAGGGCGTGAGGGGCGTAGTGGCGGCGGAGTTGCTGGCCTGACAAGCATCAGGCGTGGTGATGGAAACGTTCGATCAAAGGTTGTTCACGCTGCTCGGCTTGCCACAGATCATAGTCCGTCTGGACGCCCAGCCAGACCCTGGCCTTACCGATCCCGGCCCGCTCCAGGCGCACCGCCAGATCGGGGCTGACGGGTGCATGACCATGCAATACCCGAGAGAGATGGGGCCGGGCGAAGCCCAAATGCCGCGCCAGCTCGGTGACAGTGATGCCCAGTTCCGGCAATACATCCATCAGTAGCGTTTCGCCAGGGTGTGGCGGATTGTGCATGGGCATGTTCCAGCCTCCTGTCAGTGGTAGTCCAGATAATCGACCAGTTCGATATCCGATCCGCTAAAACGGAAAATAATTCGCCAGTTTCCCGAAACACTCAGCGACCAGTATTCAACCAGCTCACCTCTGAGTGGATGCAGTCGCCACCCGGGGATATCCAAGTCGTCAGGCGACTGCGCCCGGTCCATGAACTGGAGCATGCGAGCCAGGCGTTTTCCATGGTCAGCCCGGATTCCACGGGTCGAACCCGTTTCATAGAAGATCCTGAGGCCTTTGTGTCGGAAGGATTTAATCATGGAATAGAGTGTAAGGCGATGCATTACACTCGGTGCGGTACATATATACCGCACATGCCAGGCAAATCTGTGTGTCCTGCGATGGCCAGAGGTTTTTTCGGCGCGTCGAAATTGCCTTGAACGCTCACCCCGCCCCGAAGTCGTACCCCTTATGACGGCGGTTTGCGAAAACGCCGCGAGTGTACGACCAACCGTGAGGTGTTTATGAGCGCGACCCTGTCCGACGCGACACAGGCGTCCTTCTCCCGCCATCCGATCCGCCTGACGCTCAATGGCCAGGCGCGCGAACTGCATGTGCTGCCCTGGACCACGCTGCTGGACCTGCTGCGAGAGCAACTGGATCTGGTGGGCAGCAAGAAAGGCTGCGACCACGGTCAATGTGGCGCCTGTACGGTGCTGCGCAACGGCAAGCGGATCAACGCCTGCCTGACCCTGGCGGTGATGTGCGATGGCGCTGAGCTGACCACCATCGAGGGGTTGGCCAACGGTGATCAGCTGCATCCCATGCAGCAGGCGTTCATCAAGCATGACGCCTTCCAGTGCGGTTACTGCACGCCTGGGCAGATCTGCTCCGCGGTGGGATTGGCCAATGAAGGCCGGGCACAAACTGGCGGGCAGATCAGCGAACTGATGAGCGGCAATCTCTGCCGGTGCGGCGCCTACAACAACATTCGTGACGCTATCGAAGAGGCATTGCCGCTCTGCCAGCAGCAGGGAGGTGATCAATGAACCCTTTCCAATACAGCAAGCCCGATACCGTGCAGGCTGCCGTCGACTTGTCGAGCCCGGTTTCACGCTTCATTGCCGGCGGGACCAACCTGCTGGACCTGATGAAAGAAAACCTCACCCGCCCCGAGCACCTGATCGACATTACCGGGCTGCCCCTGGCGGACCTCAGCGAAACCCCTGGCGGTGGGGTGATGATCGGCGCACTGGTGAGCAATGCCGATCTGGCCTGGCATCCCTGGATCCAGCGCCGCTATCCGCTGCTCTCTCAGGCCATCCTGGCGGGCGCCTCGCCGCAGTTGCGCAACATGGCCAGTACCGGCGGTAACCTCCTGCAACGCACCCGCTGTTATTACTTCTATGACGCCAACGTGCCGTGCAACAAGCGACGGCCCGGCAGCGGTTGCCCGGCTCGGAGCGGCTTGAACCGTATGCACGCGATTTTCGGCGCCAGTGAGCAATGTGTCGCCACGCACCCTTCCGACATGTGCGTGGCGCTGGCTGCCCTGGAGGCCGTGGTGCATATTATCGGTCGGGGCGGGGCACGGACCATCGAGTTCGCTGACTTTCACCGCCTGCCCGGCGATGCTCCGGAGCGGGACAACCAACTGGCCGATGATGAACTGATCACCGCCATTGAGTTGCCTGCCGCCGGTTTCGCGGAACACAGTCATTACTTGAAAATTCGTGACCGGGCCTCCTACGCCTTTGCGCTGGTGTCGGTGGCGGCGGCGCTGGAGCTGGACGGACCGATGATCCGCCAGGCGCGCCTGGCCTTGGGTGGGGTTGCCCACAAACCTTGGCGCGACCGGGCCGTGGAGAGCTGGCTGACCGGCCAGACCGTCAGCCGCGAAACCTTCACCGCTGCTGCTGACGCGCTGTTGCAAAACGCCGAGCCGCTGGAACATAACGGCTTCAAGGTCAGACTGGCGCGGCGGGCGGTGGTCCGTGCCTTGAGTGATGCGGCACTGGTGGGAGGACAAGCCTGATGAATGCTTCGAGCAAATCCATAGGGCAACCGCTGGACCGGGTCGATGGCCTGCTCAAGGTCACCGGCCAGGCCCGATATGCCGGCGAATACCCCGAGGACGGTTTGTTGCACGGCAGCGTCGTCTCCGGCAGCATCGCTCGTGGCCGCGTGCTGCGCATCGATGCCTCCCGAGCGTTGGTGTTGCCCGGTGTGGTCACGGTGATCGACCACACCAACCGCCCCAGGATCGCCAGCTACGACGAGCCTTACCAGGACGCCGATGCGGCAGAGGGTTCGCCGTTCCGACCGCTGTACAACGATCAGGTACTCTACAGCGGCCAGCCATTGGCCTTGGTGATCGCTGAAAATCTCGAGCTGGCCCGCTACGCCGGTTCGCTTATTGAAATCGAATATGAAGCCCAGGACCATCAGACCGATCTGGCAGTCCTGCAGAACGAAGCCCATCCGGCACCAGCAGAATTGCCCAAGCCGCGTGGGAATTTTCAGGGCGAGTACGCCAGTTCGGCCCTCAGTGTGGACGTGTCCTACAGCACACCGATCGAACACCACAACCCGATGGAGCCTCATGCCTCCACCGTGCTGTATCAACCCGACGGCAGCCTGCACATCCACGACAAGACCCAGGGCACGCAAAACTGCCAGGCCTATGTGCAAAAGGTCTTCGGGCTTGAGAAAGACCAGGTGCGAGTGTGTGCCGCCTATGTGGGCGGCGCCTTCGGTTCCGGGCTGCGGCCACAGTACCAGCTGCCCCTGGCGGTGATGGCGGCGCTGACGCTCAAACGCTCGGTTCGGGTCAGCTTGACGCGTCAGCAGATGTTTACGTTCGGCTATCGGCCACGGACCTTTCAGCGCGTGCAACTGGGGGCCGCGGCCAACGGGCGACTGTTGGCGGTGGCGCATACCGCCATTGGCCAGACCTCACGCTTCGAAGATTTCACCGAACATGTCGTGGAGTGGAGCGGCATGCTCTATCACTGCGACAACGTTGAATTGACCTACAAGCTGGTGCCGCTGGACGTCTATACGCCGCTGGACATGCGCGCTCCCGGCGCCGCCCTGGGGTTGATCGGCCTGGAGTGCGCCATGGATGAACTGGCCTGTGCCCTGGCAATCGATCCGGTTCAACTGCGGTTGCTCAACTATGCCGAGCGTAACGAGAACGAAGGCAAGCCATATTCCAGCAAGGAGCTGCGTGAATGCTATGCCCAAGGTGCCCGTCGTTTCGGCTGGGACAAACGTAACCCGGAACCGCGCAGCATGCGTGAAGGTCGGCAGTTGGTGGGTTGGGGCATGGCGGGCGGCGTGTGGGAGGCCATGCAGCAGAAGGCCAGCGCTCAGGCCTCGCTGGATGCTAACGGAAAATTGACCGTCAGCAGCGCCACCACTGACATCGGTACCGGCACCTACACAGTCATGACCCAGATCGCCGCCCAAGCGTCAGGCGTTTCCCTGGAAAACGTCACCTTTATCCTCGGTGATTCATCGCTGCCTACTGCGCCGCTGCAGGGCGGTTCGTTCACCGTCTCGTCGGTGGGCACTGCCGTGCAGCAGGCCTGTGAAGCCCTGAAGGAAAAACTGCTGGCTGTGGCGCGGCAGAGCTGTCCGGCCTTCGGTGGCGCGACCCTTGAGCAAGTAATGTTTGCCGACGGTCAGCTACGGTTGGGCGAGGCCTGCGTCTCGTTGGCAGAATTGGCGCAAAAAAGCGGCGAGACGCCCTTGCAGGTTCAGGTCACTGCCGAGCCGGAGGAAAAGCGCCAAGCCTACGCCACCGCCACGCATTCGGCGGTGTTTGTCGAAGTGCTGGTGGATGAGGACTTGGGCACGGTGAAGGTCAATCGGGTGGTCAGTGCCATCGCCGCCGGGCGAGTGATCAACCCGAAAACCGCGCGCAGCCAGATCCTCGGTGGAGTGGTCTGGGGCGTCGGCATGGCCCTGCACGAAGAGACCTTGACTGACCATGCGTTGGGCCGGCACATGAACCACAGCCTGGCGGAGTACCATGTGCCGGTGAACGCCGACATCGGAGACATTGACGTGGTTTTTGTCGAAGAGCGCGATGAAATCGTCAATGCCCTCGGCTCCAAGGGCGTCGGTGAGATTGGCATCGTCGGTGTGGCGGCGGCCGTGGCCAATGCGATTTATCACGCCACCGGCAAACGGGTCCGGGACTTCCCCATTACACTCGATAAATTGCTTTAGGTTTTCGCTGCTTCTACCGGTTCGTGCATTCGGTCACGGTTGGCCAGGGTCGGGAACAGTTTGATCCAGACCCCGGTCACCAGCAGCGTACCGACGCCGCCCATGACCACCGCTGGCACAGTGCCGAACCAGTGGGCGGTCAGCCCGGACTCGAACTCGCCCAATTGGTTCGAGGCGCCGATGAACAGCCCGTTCACGGCGCTGACCCGGCCGCGCATTTCGTCCGGCGTTTCCAACTGCACGAAGGAGGCGCGGATCACCATGCTGATCATGTCCGCCGCGCCCAGCACCACCAGCACCGCCAGGGAAAACCAGAACGAAGTGGAGAGGCCGAAGGCAATGGTGGCGACGCCGAACACGCCCACGGCGGTGAACATCACCCGACCGACCTTGCGGTCCACGGCAAACCGCGCCAGCCATAGCGACATCAGCAGCGCCCCGACCGCCGGTGCCGAGCGCAGCAGACCCAGGCCCCAGGGGCCGGTAAGCAGAATATCTTTGGCAAACACCGGCAACAGCGCGGTCGCGCCGCCCAGCAGTACCGCGAACAGATCCAGGGAAATCGCCCCGAGAATGTCCGGGCGGCTGCGAATGAAGCGAATCCCGGCCAGCAACGAATCCATGGTTGCCTTGCCTTTGTTCAGCGGCGTCTGGCGGGCGGGCAGGTTGAGCATCAGGCAGCAGGCGATGACGTAGAGCAACACGGTCGGCCCATAGACCCAGACGCTGCCGAAGGCATAGAGCAGACCGCCCAGGGCCGGGGCGACGATGGTCGCGGACTGCTGCGCCGACTGCGCGGCGGCCACGGCGCGGGGAAACAGCGCGGCCGGCACGATACTCGGTAGCAGCGCCTGGGTGGTCGGCATCTCAAAGGAACGGGCGGCCCCCAGCAGGAAGGCGAGGCTGAAGATCATCTCCCGCGTGACGTTATCGGTGGCGCTGCCGATGACCAGTACCAGGGCAATTATCGCCTGCAACGACTGGCAGATCGCCGCGACCTTGCGGCGATCATAGCGGTCGGCCACATGCCCGGTGTGCAGCATGAACAGCACACGCGGAGCGAACTCCACCAACCCGACAAGACCCAGGTCCAATACGTTGCCAGTCAGTTGATAGAGGTTCCAGCCAATGGCCACCGTGAGCATCTGGAAGCCACTGGCGGTGAAGATACGCGCCAGCCAGAAGGCGATGAAGGGGCGATGGTGGCGGAGCAGCAATGGCGCTTGGCTGGGCATCTATGACGGGTCCGGTGATGAGGGCGTCGAGATTATCACCGAGTTGTAACTGGAGGTTGCGGTGGCGGAAAAAATAGTTAGCCAAGCATCGATTTAGATCGAGTCTGTGGGAGCGAGGCTTGCCCGCGACGAGGGCGACGCGGTCTTCCAGAGATCGCGGTGACTGTTTCGCGAGCAAGCTTTGCTCCCACAGAGCGGGGATAAATCCCCTCGCCACAACAGTGCACTCCTCAAGATTTAAGAAATCTTGGCTTAGAGCGGGATTGCAGCACTGAGACAACCTGTCACGCGACAAAAGACCACGCCGTCCATCGGCCATAATGCGACTACTCTTTGAACATTGCTTGATCCAGGTCAATACCCTCCGGGGCCTTGGGCTGGCGGCCATCCGGCCACGTTCCTGCGTTGTGACGGTTTAAAAAAAGAACGATTTGAAAAGCATCGCACTCCATATCCCTGGAGGTTGTGATGCAAGCCCCGCCCGCAGCCGGTTTTACCTGACAGAGGAAGACTTATGTTCGGTTTGGAGGCGCTCGATCTCGCCCGAATCCAGTTCGCGTTCACCATCTCGTTCCACATTCTGTTCCCGGCCATCACCATCGGCCTGGCGAGTTACCTGGCGGTACTCGAAGGCTTGTGGCTCAAGACCCGGGACGACACCTACCGTGACCTTTACCACTTCTGGTCGAAGATATTTGCCGTCAACTTCGGCATGGGGGTGGTATCCGGATTGGTCATGGCCTATCAGTTCGGCACCAACTGGAGTCGTTTCTCTGACTTCGCCGGCTCGGTCACCGGGCCGCTGCTGACCTACGAAGTGCTCACGGCGTTCTTCCTCGAAGCGGGTTTCCTCGGTGTGATGCTGTTCGGTTGGAATCGCGTCGGGCGCGGCCTGCATTTCTTTTCCACGGTCATGGTGGCGATCGGTACGCTGATCTCGACGTTCTGGATCCTGGCCTCCAACAGCTGGATGCAGACCCCGCAGGGCTACGAAATCATTGATGGCCGAGTCATTCCGGTGGACTGGCTGGCGGTGGTGTTCAATCCCTCATTCCCTTATCGGCTGCTGCACATGTCGACGGCGGCGTTTGTTGCCACGGCGTTCTTTGTCGGCTCGTCGGCGGCCTGGCACTTATTGCGTGGTCGCGATACCCCGGCCATTCGCCGCATGCTGTCGATGGCGATGTGGATGGCATTACTGGTGGCACCGATACAAGCGGTCATCGGCGACTTCCATGGCCTCAACACCCTCAAGCACCAACCGGCGAAGATTGCGGCCATCGAAGGCCACTGGGAAAACGTCGGCAATGAACCAACCCCGCTGATCCTGTTTGGCTGGCCGGACATGCAGGCGGAAAAAACCAAATACGCCGTGGAAATTCCTTACCTGGGCAGCCTGATCCTGACCCACAGCCTGGACAAGCAGGTACCGGCCCTCAAGGAGTTCCCGCCTGAAGACCGACCGAACTCGACCATCGTGTTCTGGTCGTTCCGGATCATGGTGGGCCTGGGGCTGCTGATGATTTTCACCGGCCTGTGCAGTCTCTGGCTGCGCCGCAATGACCGGCTCTACCAGTCCCGACCCTTTCTTTACATGGTGCTGTGGATGGGGCCGTCGGGCCTGATTGCGATCCTGGCGGGCTGGTTCACCACCGAGATCGGCCGCCAGCCCTGGGTGGTCTACGGCTTGATGCGCACAGCCGATGCATCGTCCGGCCACAGCTTTGCGCAGATGAGTATCACCCTGGTGTTGTTCGTCGTGGTGTATTTCGCGCTGTTCGGCGCGGGTCTGAGCTACATGATGCGCCTGGTGCGCAAAGGGCCGGAAGCCCATGAAGACGAGCCGGCCGATGGCGGCCCTGGTCAGAAACGTACCCCGGCCCGTCCCTTGTCGGCCGCCGACGATGGCGACGACGAAGTGGACTATAACGACAGCTCGCACAAGGGGAATTGAGTCATGGGTATTGATCTTCCGCTGATCTGGGCCGTGGTCATCATCTTCGGCATCATGATGTACGTGATCATGGATGGCTTTGACCTGGGGATCGGCATTCTCTTCCCCTTCATCAAGGGCGAGCGTGACCGCGACGTGATGATGAACACTGTGGCGCCGGTCTGGGACGGTAACGAAACCTGGCTGGTGCTGGGCGGCGCGGGCCTGTTCGGAGCGTTTCCGCTGGCTTATTCAGTGGTGCTTTCGGCGCTGTACCTACCGTTGATCCTGATGCTCATCGGCCTGATCTTCCGGGGCGTGGCCTTTGAGTTTCGCTTCAAGGCCAAGGCTGACAAGCGCCATCTGTGGGACAAGGCGTTCATCGGCGGCTCGCTGACGGCCACCTTCTTCCAGGGGGTCGCGCTGGGGGCGTTCATCGATGGCTTCGAAGTGGTCGATCGCCAGTTCGCCGGCGGCTCGCTGGACTGGTTTACACCGTTCACAGTCTTCTGTGGCCTGGCCTTGATCGCCGCCTACGCCTTGCTCGGCTGTACCTGGCTGATCATGAAAACCGAAGGCAAGTTGCAGGAGCAAATGCACAACCTGGCCAGGCCGCTGGCGTTCGGGGTGCTGGCGGTGATCGGCATCGTCAGTATCTGGACCCCGCTGGCCCACGCTGATATCGCGGCGCGCTGGTTCACCCTTCCGAACCTGTTCTGGTTCCTGCCGGTGCCGATCCTGGTGCTGGTGACCATGTACGGGTTGTTCCGCGCGGTGGCCCGCAATGCCAATTACACGCCATTCATCCTTACCCTGGTGCTGATCTTCCTCGGTTACAGCGGCTTGGGTATCAGCTTGTGGCCGAACATCGTGCCGCCGTCCATCTCCATCTGGGATGCGGCGTCACCGCCCCAGAGCCAGGGGTTCATGCTGGTCGGGACGTTGTTCATTATTCCTTTGATCCTGGTGTACACCTTCTGGAGTTACTACGTGTTCCGCGGCAAGGTGACCCATGACGACGGCTACCATTGATTGACCAGAGAGGCGTTGAACATGGCCAAGCCTGATTTGAAAGACATCGAAGCGGCTGAAAAGAAGCCGCTCTGGCAGCGGCTTGGCTGGCTGTCGCTGATTTGGGCCGGCAGTGTGCTGGCGCTGTTTATCGTCGCCAGCCTGATGCGGATGTTCATGAATGCCGCGGGCCTGACCACCCATTGATTTTCCCGGGGCAGGGTTAAATTATTTGCGGGCCTTGAGGATGACGAATTTCGGGGTCGCGGCCACTTGTTCGACCCCCCGGAACAACCGCGCCAGTTTGCTGTGGTAGCCCAGGTGCCGATTGCCGACGATGTACAGCGCGCCGCCGACCACCAGCGCTTCGCGAGCCTGTTGAAACATCCGCCAGGCCAGGAAGTCGCCCACCACCTGCTGTTGGTGGAAGGGTGGATTACACAGCACCACGTCCAATGACTGCGCCTCTTGCCCGGCCAGGCCATCCCCAGCCCGTATTGTCACCTCGCGCTCGCCCAGGGCGGCGCGCCAGTTCTCGGCGGCCGACTGCACGGCCATGTACGACTCATCCACCAGGGTG
The DNA here is from genome assembly GCF_024494355.1 of Pseudomonas sp. Q11. Taxonomy (GTDB): domain Bacteria; phylum Pseudomonadota; class Gammaproteobacteria; order Pseudomonadales; family Pseudomonadaceae; genus Aquipseudomonas; species Aquipseudomonas hefeiensis. Next base: position 71,080 of record NZ_JAKNQY010000029.1, read on the forward strand.
TAATGGGCCTCGGGGTTCTGCAGGGCGCTGGCGATGGCCAGTACACCGTTGCCGCACCCCAGGTCCGCGACGCGGGCGGTGCCCAGGTTCTTTGGCAGGTGCGGCAGCATTGCCCGGGTGCCGATGTCCAGGCCTTCGCGGCAGAACACATTGGCGTGGTTACGCAGTTCGATCTTCGGTTCTTCCAGCCAATAGCGAGTGGGGTAGGGCGATACGGCCGGTACACGATTTTGTGGCGAGAGCGCTTCTGGCGTGGCGATCAACAACCGGGCTTTTTTCACTGCCAGCGAGGCCTGCACCGGGCCAACGTAACGCTCCAGCAGGTCGCCAGCGGCCCGGGGCAGATGCTTGACCATCGCTGCGGCAATCACCTGGGCGCCGGGTGCCAATTGGCCTTGCAGGCGAATCAGTTGTTCTTCCAGCAGTGCCAGGGTTTTCGGCACTTTGATCAGGACGCGGTCGAAAGGTCCGGTCAACGCTTCACTCGCCGGCAAGGTCGACACCGCATCGAAGGGCAGGCCGTTGCGCACCAGGTTTTTCTCCAGCGCGTGCAAGGCCAGGTACGAGTCGCTGCTGCTGATGACGTCAACCTTGCCGGCAAGGCTCGCCGCCAGGGCACCAAAGCTGTCATTGAGGACCAGGACCCGGGTATTGGCGAGGGGCTGTTGCTCGGCCAGATGTGCAAGCAGGTATTCGTCGGCTGCGTCGAAGGCTTGCAGTGGTTCGTTCTGCTGTTCGGGTTGGCGGATCAGGTCGAGTAGGGCGAAGGGACTGTCGAGCAAGGGCATGGCTGGGGACTCTGGAAATCAACGAATGTCCCGCTGCCCCCGGGGCAGGTGTCTCAGCGGGACCGCCTGAATGAACTGCGTCGCGTGCTGGGTGCGTCATCATTCAAGTGGAGCCGTAAATGGTACGTTTTTTTGCTGTGCATTACTCGCGGGTTTTTCAGGCCGGTAAGAGCGCCGCCCGGTTCAGATCACGTGGATGTGGGCCGCCTTGGCTACCGCTGAGATTTTGTTGTTGACGTTCAGCTTTCGCATGCAACTGCAGACATGGAAATTCACGGTGCGCTCGGAGAGGCAGAGGATCCTGCCCACTTCCGAGGCCGTCTTGCCTTCGGCCGACCACCTTAATACTTCAATCTCTCTGGGTGATAAATGACATTTTTGTGTGGTCGCGGCGGCGTCAGCCAGTTTTTTGCTGGCCAGCGCATGCAGTCTTTGACTGGCGAAAATGGCATAGCCGAGATTTCCATAATGCTCTTCGATATCAATGGGGCAATGACTTCGAGCGAGGCTGAAGAGGCTGCAATGTGTGCCTTGATCGTCATGAACAGCTTGGGTCCAGCCGAATTTGAGTCCCTGTCGATTAAGTTCGCGCCATAACTTGGGCGCCTGGGCAAAAACATGTTCATTCCACAGGATAGGTAGCGGTGATTGATTGCAATGTGCTACTAGTGGGTCTTTCGAGGCATACCCATTCTGTTCATACAACCGGTCCCATCCATAGGGATAATTATTCAGGTTCACCTTACTGGTGTATTTCTCGGGGCTACCGGAGTAAGCCGAAAATGCGCAGTATTCAAAACCTTGATTGTTAAAGAAATTGAGAACCAGACGATAGGCCGTCTGCAAGTCTTTTTCGCAGGACAACTTCCTCAGCTGTAAGTCCTTCCACTTGTCCATTGCTCTCTCCTGGTTTGGCATTCAGGGGTGGATCCAATCCATGATGCGAAGATCAGTGTAGGACTATTCTTAACCTGTAGTTGGAATTTTTATATTTGCTTACAAGTGTGGATATGTAAGGTGCGCCCCCCTGAAGTTGCTTCTTGATACGGCGAGGCTTAGTTTGTACAACTTTCGTAGAGGGTGTGGCAGTCAATATCGTCACTTATGCCTAAAGTGCCACTACTGATCGTCAGTGGTTAATGTGCCCACTATGCGGGACACTGTGATCCTTGTCTCATTGGAGTGGCTCATGATCGACAGCTCAGAGAAGTTCACCTGTCAAACCTTGCTTGATGTGCAGCCAGTGACACCTCACTTGTTTACATTGCGTACCACGCGGGACCGCGGTTTTCGTTTTCGGGCGGGTCAGTTTGCCCGGCTGGGGGTCGAAAAAGCCGATGGCACCATCGTTTGGCGAGCGTATTCCATGGTGTCGTCGCCGTTCGATGACTTCCTCGAATTTTTCTCCATTGTCGTTCCGGATGGCGAGTTCACCAGCGAACTTAGCCGGCTGCAGCCAGGCGACAGCCTGCTGGTGGATCGCCAGGCCTTTGGCTACCTGACGTTGGATCGCTTCGTTGATGGTCGCGATTTGTGGCTGTTGTCCACGGGCACGGGCGTCGCGCCGTTTCTTTCGATTCTCCAGGATTTCGAAGTATGGGAAAGATTCGAGAGGATCATCCTGGTGTACAGCGTCCGCGAGGCACAGGAGTTGGCGTATCAGGACCTGATCAAAGGGTTGACCCAGCGCGACTACCTGGCCGAGTACGCTCATAAGTTTCGGTTTATCGCGACGGTCACCCGTGAGCAGTACCCTGGTGCGCTCAGCGGACGAATCACGTCGCTGATCGAAAATGGCGAGTTGGAAAGGGCGGCTGGCATCGAGCTGACGCCGGAACATTCGCGGGTGATGTTGTGCGGCAATCCGCAGATGATTGATGACACGCGCAAGCTGCTCAAGGCCAGGGGCCTGCAACTGAGTCTCACCCGTCGGCCGGGTCAGGTGGCCGTGGAAAACTATTGGTAGAAAATGCGCCTGTGGCGAGGAGATAAATCCTACGCTACAGGCGGCGAATTGAGTCAGGGCCTTTCGTTCTGGGCCTTGAGCAGGTCGCGAATTTCGCCCAGTAACAGTTCTTCCTTGGTCGGTACCGGTGGAGCGCTGGGGGCAACGGCCTCTTCGCGCTTGAGGCGGTTGATGGCCTTGACGCCCATGAAAATGGCGAACGCCACAATGATGAAATCAATCGTGCTTTGAATAAACTTGCCATAGGCCAGAACCACCGCAGGCGCATCGCCTTGTGCCGCCTTGAGGGTGATGGCCAGGTCGCTGAAGTCCACTCCGCCGATCAAAAGGCCGATCGGAGGCATGATGACGTCGCCAACGAATGACGAAACGATTTTGCCGAAAGCAGCACCGATGATGATCCCGACGGCCATGTCGACGACATTGCCTTTGACCGCGAAGGCCTTGAACTCGTTAATCACGCCCATGAGTTGTTCCTTGTGACAGATGAGGTTGATGGTGGCAGTGTAAATCAGCCAAACGCGTCCCGCTCGAAACACGTGCTTTCAAAGCTTCAGTTATCGACTCGGGCCGGGCTGAAAAGTTTACAAAGTGCCATCAATCGCGCGTGATACGCGGTCCCAAGCCGATTCCCTACAAGGATTTTTCTATCGGACCGGTGCGGCATTTCTATTTAGGTTTTCCTTTTTCGAGCACTAGCCTCTGCAAGGCGCACATGGATGCGCTCTATAACACCAGAGGAAAACGCCTATGAACATTTCCCTTGGCGGCGGGACTTTCCCCCATCGCCGTGCCTTTTTTGTGCTCACCGCCAGCCTGCTGTCCTTTTCCGTCAACGCGGCCACCCTGACCCGCGATAACGGTGCGGCCGTGGGCGACAACCAGAACTCGCAAACAGCCGGTCCCAACGGACCGACCTTGTTGCAAGACGTGCAACTGATCCAGAAGCTCCAGCGCTTCGACCGCGAACGCATCCCCGAGCGCGTGGTGCATGCAAGAGGAACCGGCGCCCATGGCACCTTTACGGTCACCGACGACCTCAGTGACTTGACCAAGGCCAAAGTCTTCGCCGCAGGCCAGGCCACGCCGGTGTTCGTGCGTTTTTCTGCCGTTGTGCATGGCAACCATTCACCGGAAACCCTGCGAGACCCCCGTGGCTTTGCCACCAAGTTCTACACGGCCGAGGGTAACTGGGATCTGGTGGGTAACAACTTCCCGACTTTCTTCATTCGCGATGCCATTAAGTTTCCAGACATGGTCCATGCCTTCAAACCCGATCCACGGACCAACCTGGACGATGACGCCCGCCGTTTCGATTTCTTTTCACATGTGCCTGAAGCAACGCGCACGCTGACCGAGTTGTATTCCAATTCCGGTACGCCAGCCAGTTATCGTGAAATGGACGGTAACGGTGTACATGCCTACAAGTTGGTGAACGCAAAGGGTGAAGTTCGCTACGTAAAGTTTCACTGGAAAAGTTTGCAGGGCCTGAAAAATCTCGATCCGAAAGAAGTTGTGAAAGTTCAGGGGCAAGATTACAGCCATATGACTAACGATCTGGTGAGTCATATTAATAAGGGCGACTTTCCGAAATGGGACTTGTATGTTCAGGTGCTGAGCCCGCAGGACCTTTCAACGTTTGATTTCGATCCTCTGGACGCGACCAAAATCTGGCCGGGTGTGCCTGAACGCAAAGTCGGGCAAATGGTTTTGAACCGTAACCCGGCGAATGTTTTCCAGGAAACCGAGCAGGTGGCGATGGCGCCGGCCAATCTTGTTCCGGGTATCGAACCTTCGGAAGATCGTCTGTTGCAGGGGCGGGTGTTCTCCTATGCCGATACGCAAATGTATCGAGTGGGGCCCAACGCGCTTCAGTTGCCCATCAATGCGCCGAAGACGGCGGTCAACAATGGCAACCAGGACGGCGCGATGAATTCGGGCGCCACCAGCACTGGCGTGAATTATCAGCCGAGCCGCCTGATGCCTCGCCAGGAACAGCCAACGGCGCGCTACAGCCAGACCGCGCTGACTGGCAGTACCCAGCAGGCGAAGATCCAGCGTGAGCAGAACTTCAAACAAGCCGGTGATCTCTACCGCTCTTTCAACCAGAAAGAGCGCAATGACCTGATCGAAAGCTTCGGTGGGTCGTTGGCGACCACTGATGACGAGAGCAAACACATCATCCTGTCGTTCCTCTACAAGGCTGACCCTGAGTACGGTACTGGCGTGGCCCGTGTCGCCAAAGGCGATCTGGCCCGGGTCAAGGCACTGGCGGAAAAGTTGAGCGACTGATCCACAGCCTGGCAAGTGCATCACCTGTGGGAGCAAAGCTTGCTGGCGAAGCAGGCGCTGCGACCTGAAGCCTGACCGAGTCGTCTGCATCGCGGGCAAGCCATGCTCCCACAACCCTGCATCTACAGCCTTGCGCCAAGGAGACGTCATGCTGCGTAACTTGCTGTTTTCGATGCTCGCAACCTGGTCATTGAGCGTATGGGCCGATCAGCCCGTGCCCACCGACCCGGCTGCTGTACAAGAGCAGTTGCAGAACTATTATTTCGATGCCGCCCGCCAAGGCGACGGGCCGATGCTCGAGACCTTTATCGAGGCCGGTTACTCGCTCAACACCCAGGATGAAAAAGGCTACACCGCGTTGATTCTGGCGGCCTATCACGGCCATGGCGCTGCGGTGGAACGGCTGCTGGCCGCTGGCGCCGATGCCTGTGTCCAGGACAACCGTGGCAACACGGCACTGATGGGCGCCATTTTCAAGGGCCAAGTGCAGATCGCGCGTCGTTTGTTGTCCACCGATTGCAACCCGGACCAGCGCAACGGCGCCGGACAGACAGCTGCGATGTACGCCGGCCTGTTCAAACGTGTCGAGCTGCTCGATGCCTTGGCGGCCAAGGGGGCGGACCTGCAGGCCCAGGATCCGTTGGGCAATACCGCGGCAAATCTGGCCAACGGTGAAATCAGAATGCCGGCCCCGCGCTAGTGGCCTGTGTGGCCAGTTCTGTCAGCCCAACTTCGGCGCCAGAAGCCCATATCCTGCGTTGCTGTTCCTTGCCATAGCGGGCTATGACTCGTCACAGCGCCTTGGCTATGAACTCCTGGCATCCGCATTTGAGCTAACGAACTGGCCGTACAGGCCACCGACTGAGCTATCATCGCGGTTTTTATTCCGGAGTTCAGATGGCCAAGGCAAAGCGCATGTATGGCTGCACCGAGTGCGGCTCGACCTTTCCCAAATGGGCCGGCCAGTGCGGTGAGTGCGGTGCCTGGAACACCTTGACCGAAACCATGGTGGAAAGCGGCGGTGCGGCGGCGCCCACGGGTCGCACGGGCTGGGCCGGTCAGCAGGCGCAAATCAAGACCCTGGCCGAAGTCAGCGTCGAAGAAATTCCGCGTTTTTCCACCGCCTCCGGCGAGCTTGACCGTGTATTGGGCGGTGGCCTGGTGGACGGTTCGGTCGTGCTGATTGGTGGGGATCCGGGCATCGGCAAGTCCACCATCCTGCTGCAAACCTTGTGCAGCCTGGCCACGCGCATGCCGGCGTTGTACGTCACCGGCGAGGAATCCCAGCAGCAAGTCGCTATGCGAGCCCGGCGTCTGGGGCTGCCCCAGGATCAACTGCGGGTCATGACCGAGACGTGCATCGAAACCATCATCGCCACGGCCCGCCTGGAGAAACCCAAGGTCATGGTGATCGACTCGATCCAGACGATTTTCACCGAACAACTGCAATCGGCGCCGGGCGGGGTGTCTCAGGTGCGTGAAAGCGCGGCGTTGCTGGTGCGCTACGCCAAGCAGAGTGGCACGGCGATTTTCCTGGTGGGTCACGTCACCAAGGAAGGTGCGCTTGCAGGCCCGCGAGTGCTGGAGCACATGGTTGACACCGTGTTGTATTTCGAGGGCGAGTCCGACGGTCGTCTGCGTTTATTACGGGCCGTGAAGAACCGCTTCGGCGCGGTGAACGAACTGGGTGTGTTCGGCATGACCGACAGAGGCCTGAAAGAAGTCTCCAACCCTTCGGCGATTTTTCTCACACGCGCCCAGGAAGAAGTGCCGGGCAGCGTGGTCATGGCGACCTGGGAAGGCACCCGGCCGATGCTGGTGGAGGTGCAGGCGCTGGTGGATGACAGCCATTTGGCGAACCCGCGCAGGGTCACCCTGGGGCTGGATCAGAATCGGCTCGCCATGCTACTGGCCGTCCTGCATCGACACGGTGGCATTCCTACCCACGATCAGGATGTTTTCCTCAACGTGGTGGGCGGCGTCAAAGTGTTGGAAACCGCGTCTGACCTGGCGTTGATGGCGGCGGTCATGTCCAGCTTGCGCAATCGGCCGCTGCCCCATGATCTGCTGGTGTTCGGTGAAGTGGGGCTGTCGGGGGAGGTCCGGCCGGTGCCCAGCGGACAGGAGCGACTCAAGGAGGCGGCCAAGCACGGTTTCAAACGCGCCATCGTGCCCAAGGGCAACGCGCCGAAGGAAGCGCCTGCCGGGTTGCAGATTATTGCCGTGACCCGCCTGGAGCAGGCGTTGGATGCGTTGTTCGAATAACGCTGGCAATTGTGAAAGGGGTTTATGTGGGAGCAAAGCTTGCTCGCGATGCAGACGACTCGATTTTGAAAGGCCGCATCGCTGCCATCGCGGGCAAGCCTTGCTCCCACATCGATCCTCTCGCTACGCAGGACCTGCGGCGTATTTAAATCTGGACCAACGCCGCCAATTCCCGCTCCAGCTCATCATGGTCGCCCAGGTTCAACTCCACCAGCCGGCGCAGATGTTCGATGGAAGCCAGGTCGATATGCTCGCAGACGAAGCCTAGGTGACCGTGATCGTCGTGGCGCAACCGGACTTCCATGCGCACGGTCACGGCTTTCTCTTTCTCTTTGTCTTCGCTCAGATGAATAACCGCGATGAAGAGTTCCTCGGGATTGCCGAGCCAGGGTTCGGGCTTTTCGATCAGCAGACCTTTGAGAGATACGTCCAGCAACTTCACCGGCCAGGTGAAGGGCCCCTGACTCAGCTCGGTCCTGGCATGGAACTCGATTCGTACGAAGCGGCGGCGTTCGCTCATTACGTATTCCTTTCTGGAGATTGATTGACTATAGACCCAACTGGCGCGCCATTGTCACCGTTCGGTCGGCGACAGACGAACGTCCCAGGGGTGGCCTTTATGTCCGTTAGCGCTAAACTCCGTTGGCTGTCTTTCTTGTCCACCCTGGCCGGAATATAAAAATGACAAACAATAATAGCCTGCTGCGCCACATACCCTGGCTACTGCTGGCCGTCGTAGGAGCGAGCGCCCTGGGCGTCGTGGCATTGCGTCGGGGGGAGGCGATCAACGCCCTCTGGATCGTCGTCGCAGCCGTGGCCATCTACCTGGTCGCCTA
>NZ_JAKNQY010000002.1:0-329203 GCF_024494355.1 Pseudomonas sp. Q11
TAATACCGCATACGTCCTACGGGAGAAAGCAGGGGACCTTCGGGCCTTGCGCTATAAGGCTCGCTCCCACAGTTTTTTTGTATTCCGGTCCTGGCAATCATCCTGTTATGAGCTAGTACTGTCAGGTCAATTCGACATCCTCTGACAGGAGTCCTCCATGTTGGCTCATTGGTCTCTCGCGGCAATTCATCTTCTGGCGTTCGCCTTGGGGTTCTGGGCGGTACTTGCCCGTGGCACGGCGTTGCGACGCCTGGCGGGCGGTATGGACACGGTTCGAAATGTCTTGATGGCGGACAACCTGTGGGGACTATCGGCGGTGGTCCTGCTGGTGACCGGTGGGATGCGAGCTTTCGGCGGCTTCGAAAAAGGCACGGACTATTACCTGCACCAGCCGTTGTTTCACCTGAAAATGACCTTGTTCGTGTTGATCCTGTTGCTCGAGATCGCGCCGATGATCGCCTTGATCAAATGGCGGATGGCACTGGGTAAAGGCGGCGCGATCGATCCTTCGAAAGCCGGCCGGTTTGCACGAATCAGCCACATTGAAGCCTTGCTGCTAGTGCTGATGGTGGTCGCTGCCACAGGAATGGCTCGCGGCGTGAGGCTGGGTTAACCCGTCATGAATACCTGCTTCGTCGCCATTAAAACGAAACGTCTGACAGCCATGCTACGAGCAATGTCATTAGTATCGGTTTGACGGGATGGACGAAAAAATCATGGGCGGGATGGAGCGGGGGGAGGACGGTCGGCATGAATCTTTAGCCAGCCTTGTGACGATGCATACGGGCTGGCTACGGACTGCTACAGGGCTCAGGGCGTTTGCGGCTTGTCGGGGGCGGTAAGGCCCGCCTGAATACGCTGATAGATTTCTTCGCGGTGCACCGCAACGTTCTTTGGCGCGTTGATGCCGATACGAACTTGTTGGCCGCTAACGCCCAGAATGGTGATCGTGATGTCGTCACCAATGTTTATGCTTTCACCGACTTTGCGGGTGAGTATCAGCATGGTGTTCTCCTTGATTGCTTTATAGGGCACCTGATTCAGGCAGTGCAGATGTCGGTACTGCTTATAGATTAGTGCCAAGTGTCACAATGTGGGTGCCTCTTTCTGACGCGCAGACGCAGCATTAATTCCCAGGGTGCGACTATACAGAGACGCCGTGCAGGTTTCTCGTGTTTTGAGCACTGTTTGCGGCGGTATTGGCGGGTTTGAGTGCTAAAATCCTCGCTCCATGTCTTCCGGGGTAAACGTTGTGCGCAAATTGGCTTGGTTAATCGCGGTATTGGCGCTGGCAGGATGCGGTGAAGGGCGTGATGTCGAAACGCCGAAGCCGGCGGCGACCTCCGCGCCAGCCGTCGCTGTGCCGCAGTGGGGTGTCGAGGTCCGTGGCGAGATCCCGCAGGCTGTCAGTGACCTGACCGCCTGGCTCATCGAGCACAGTTTTGTATCAAGCGTGGTGAAAGAGAATGGCAAGGACCGGGTTCTGGTCGGGCCTTTCAATTCAAAGGCCGAAGCCGAGGCGAAGCAGGAGCAATTGAACGCCGCACTGGTTCGAGCGAAAAAGCGCAACATCGAGTCGCTGGTGGTGGATTACCCGACCGCTCAATAAGCCCAGCAGAATAGAACAGTCAGATAAGCCACAACACCTGTGGGAGCGAGCCTGCTCGCGATAGCAGTGGGTCGCCAACGTTGACGTTGGCAGGCATGTCCCTATCGCGAGCAAGCTCACCCACAGTTGATTTGCGCTGTTCACTCATGCGAGGTCAACCACAGGCCTTCAAATTCACTGAGCCTACGAACTCGTTTCCACGTCCCATCACGCACGCCACGCTCTGGTTGCGCTGGCGCTCCCAGCTCTGCACCGGGTAGGTCTTGTCCCAGGCTTCATACAGGCGCCGGTCCTGTTTCGAGAGGCGCAGGCCGTACTGCTTGCTCATGTAGAAATACGTCCGGGCGATCATTCCACGGATGGAAGGGCGGGGCATGACTTTCTTGGCTTTGAAATCCACCTGGGTCAGGCACGAGCCGTACTGGCCCTTCTGCGTTGGCAGCCAGCCAAAGCTGAAGTTGCTGCGGTCGCCGTTCACTTCCCCGATGCTTGGCACCAGATTGTGGAGGTCGGCCTCGGCCCGTTGATAGACCGGGTCATGGCGGGTGCAATTCTTTCGGCCGCCTTGTTGCCAGCATTGACGCTGATGACCGATCTGCCAAGCCGGGACGATATGCTCCCACTCGATACGCGCGGCGCGATTGGCGTTTTTGCGCGGCACATAACCGCAGGCTGCCAGGTTCACGCGATTGCCTGAGTATTTGCAGCCACAGTAGAACTCGGTGGATTGGGGGGCATAGAGTTTCCAGGCGACTTTCTTGGCCTCGCGGAACGTACGGGGCGCATCGGCTTGCGCGCCCATGGCGACCATCACAAGCAATAAAGCAAAACAACGAACACTCATCAGACTCAATCTTCCTTCGGCACAACCCAGAACACCTGCACACCGCCATCGTCGCGATAGGCGAGGGTCACATTGTCGTTCTCGTCGATTTCTTCCAGCAGGCGCTCCCACTCATCCACCGGCTCCTCGGGAAGCCGGAAGATCAGGGCCGCCTTGGCTTTTTGTGCGGTGGGGGAGTTGATGATTTTCGAGACCCGCAGGCCAAGACGGGTATAGGAATCTAAGGGGGTAGTTGCAGCGGACGGCGTTGCCACAGGATTATCCTTATTGAGCTGTACGTGCGTACAGTATTTAACCGTAGGCATTTACGCAACTGCTTAAAATTCAAGAAAATCCTCTGACAACGCTTTTTCCGTTTTGGTGTAGGAAAAATTAAGCTAAAGAAGCCGCTCAAGCAGTCGATGGCCTTTGTAGGAATCTCATCCATGGAGTTTTGTTATGTCGTTTTCCGTCGGCTTTCCAAATGCTGCTGCCGTCACCATCGGCGGCAAGTCCGCGGCCACGCTCAATGCCTTGAGCCAAGCGAGCGCTGAGGCAGCCGATGAGACCCTCGGCCAGACGCAGGCGCCAGGCCAGGTCCGTACGAGCATGAGCCCTGCGTCCGAAGGCAAGGCCGAAAAGAGCGCGAGCACCCAAAGCATTGCCGTGCAGGTGTTGCTCAAGCGCATGCAAGAGCTTCAACAGCAGCTCAGAGAACAGCAACAACAGTTGGCTGCTGCGCAGAAGCAGGCCTATCCGACACCCGAAGCCAAAACCTCGACAGTCATGGCGATACAAGGCCAGATTGCCGACACCAGCGGCGCGTTGCTGGAGGTCACCGGCCATCTGATCACAGAGCTGGCCAAGGGCTCCGGCTCGGGTGCCCTGGTCAACACGATGGTCTGAGCCCGCAGCCTCGCGGTGAAATCCGCACGTTGACAAATCCTGGAAGCTTTACCATAGTTCCTTTCACGCAAACGTTTGCGCAGCCTTCGCTGATGCTTGGCGACGGCCTGTGGAACGACTTCCCGTGCAACGATTTTGCTCAAAATAATCATAAAATCGGAGTGAACCCATGAAGTTGCCATTCGCTGGACGCCTTCTCGCCGTCGCCATGCTCGCGGCCGCATCCGCTGCGCTGCCTTTCTCTTCGGCATTCGCCCAGACCCCGGAAAAACCCAAGGTTGCCCTGGTCATGAAATCCCTGGCCAACGAGTTCTTCCTGACCATGGAAGACGGCGCCAAGGCCTACCAGAAGGAACACTCCGCCGATTTCGACCTGATCTCCAACGGGATCAAGGATGAAACCGACACCGCCAACCAGATCCGCATTGTTGAGCAGATGATCGTGTCCAAGGTCGATGCCCTCATCATCGCGCCAGCCGATTCCAAGGCCATGGTGCCGGTGATCAAGAAAGCCGTCGACGCCGGCATCACCGTGATCAACATCGACAACCAGCTCGATCCGGCCGTGGTCAAAAGCAAAAACATCACTGTGCCGTTCGTAGGCCCGGACAATCGCAAGGGGGCGCGTCTGGTGGGTGAGTACCTGGCCAAGCAGCTCAAGGCCGGTGATGAGGTCGGTATCATCGAAGGCGTGTCCACCACCACCAACGCCCAGGCACGCACCGCCGGCTTCAAGGATGCAATGGAAGCGGCGCAGATCAAGGTCGTTTCCCTGCAATCGGGCGACTGGGAAATCAACAAGGGCAATCAGGTTGCCGCCTCGATGCTCAGCGAATACCCGAACATCAAGGCACTGCTGGCCGGTAACGACAGCATGGCGGTCGGCGCGGTATCGGCCATTCGGGCTGCCGGCAAGGCGGGCAAGGTAAAAGTGGTCGGTTACGACAACATCAACGCCATCAAGCCGATGCTCAAGGACGGTCGTGTTCTGGCGACTGCCGACCAGTTCGCCGCCAAGCAGGCTGTTTTCGGCATCGAGACCGCCCTGAAGATCCTCAAGGGCGAAGCCGTCGACAGCGGCACCAACGGCGTTATCGAAACTCCGGTCGAGCTGGTGACCCAGTAGTTATTCTGGCGACACAACGACGCTCGCCATTACTGGCGGGCGTATTGGAGAGTTTTTTATGTCCGTTCGCGACCCGAACGCTGTCCTTTCGGTCAGCGGCATCGGCAAGACCTATGCCCAGCCGGTACTGACCGACATCGACCTGACGTTGATGCGGGGTGAAGTGCTGGCGCTGACCGGCGAAAATGGCGCCGGTAAGAGCACCCTGTCCAAGATCATCGGCGGGCTGGTGACGCCGACCACCGGGCAGATGCAATTCCAGGGACAGGATTATCGTCCTGGCAGCCGCACCCAGGCTGAAGAGCTGGGCGTGCGCATGGTGATGCAGGAGCTCAACCTGCTGCCGACGCTTTCCGTGGCCGAAAACCTGTTTCTCGACAACTTGCCCAGCCACGGTGGCTGGATCAGCCGTAAGCAGTTGCGCACAGCGGCGGTCGAGGCCATGGCCCAGGTGGGGCTCGATGCGATCGACCCTGACACACTGGTCGGTGAGTTGGGTATCGGTCACCAGCAGATGGTCGAAATCGCCCGCAACCTGATCGGTGATTGCCATGTGCTGATTCTCGACGAGCCGACCGCGATGCTGACCGCTCGTGAGGTCGAGATGCTCTTTGAGCAGATCACTCGTTTGCAGGCGCGGGGCGTGTCGATCATCTATATCTCCCATCGCCTCGAAGAACTGGCTCGGGTCGCCCAGCGCATTGCGGTATTGCGTGACGGTAATCTGGTCTGCGTCGAGCCGATGGCCAACTACAACAGCGAGCAACTGGTGACGCTGATGGTCGGGCGGGAGCTGGGCGAGCACATCGACCTGGGCCCGCGCCAGATCGGCGCGCCGGCATTGACCGTCAACGGCTTGAGCCGTTCGGACAAGGTCCGCGATGTGTCCTTCGAGGTGCGCAGCGGCGAGATATTTGGTATTTCCGGGCTGATCGGGGCAGGGCGCACCGAACTGCTTCGGCTGATCTTCGGCGCCGATGCGGCCGACAGCGGCACGGTGGCGCTGGGTTCGCCGGCCCGTGTCGTCAGTATTCGCTCGCCGTCCGATGCGGTGGCCCACGGCATCGCGCTGATCACCGAGGACCGCAAGGGCGAAGGCCTGCTGCTGACTCAATCCATCGCCGCCAACATTGCCCTGGGCAACATGCCGGAAATCTCCAGCGCCGGCTTCGTCAATGGTGGCGAGGAGTTCTCGTTGGCGCAGCGGCAGATCGACGCCATGCGAATCCGCAGCTCCAGCCCGACGCAGTTGGTGTCCGAACTGTCGGGCGGCAATCAACAGAAGGTCGTCATCGGTCGCTGGCTCGAACGCGATTGCTCGGTATTGCTGTTCGACGAGCCGACCCGAGGCATCGACGTCGGCGCCAAATTCGACATCTATGCGCTGCTCGGTGAGCTGACGCGCCAGGGCAAGGCGCTGGTCGTGGTGTCCAGCGACCTGCGGGAATTGATGCTGATCTGTGACCGGATCGGTGTGCTGTCCGCCGGACGCCTGATTGACACCTTCGAGCGTGACAGCTGGACCCAGGATGACTTGCTTGCCGCCGCATTCGCCGGCTACCAGAAACGTGATGCGTTGCTCAACGAAGCAGCGCCTAGGGACTTCTCATGAAAACCGTATCTGCCGTCGGCAAGCCGAGTGGCAACTTCTATGGCCTGGGTACCTACCTGGGACTGGCCGGTGCCTTGTTGGCGATGATCGCGTTGTTCTCGGTCCTGAGCAGCCATTTTCTTTCGTATGACACTTTCAGCACCCTGGCCAACCAGATTCCAGACCTCATGGTGCTGGCGGTCGGCATGACCTTCATCCTGATCATCGGCGGTATCGATCTGTCGGTCGGGTCGGTGCTGGCCCTGGCCGCCTCGACGGTGAGCGTGGCGGTGCTGGGCTGGGGCTGGAGCGTCTGGCCAGCGGCATTGTTGGGCATGGCCGTGGCGGCGCTGGCTGGCACCGTCACCGGTTCGATTACCGTGGCGTGGCGGATCCCGTCGTTCATCGTTTCCCTTGGCGTGCTGGAAATGGCCCGAGGCCTGGCGTACCAGATGACCGGCTCGCGGACGGCCTACATCGGGGATTCCTTCGCCTGGCTGTCCAACCCGATCGCCTTCGGCATTTCACCGTCATTCATCATTGCCTTGTTGGTGATCTTCATTGCCCAGGCTGTGCTGACCCGCACCGTGTTTGGCCGTTACTTGATCGGTATCGGCACCAATGAGGAGGCCGTGCGCCTGGCGGGTATCAATCCAAAGCCCTACAAGATCCTGGTGTTCAGCCTGATGGGCTTGCTGGCCGGTCTGGCCGCGCTGTTCCAGATTTCCCGCCTGGAGGCGGCAGACCCGAACGCCGGTTCAGGGCTCGAGCTGCAGGTCATCGCTGCTGTGGTCATCGGCGGCACGAGCCTGATGGGCGGGCGCGGTTCGGTCATCAGCACGTTCTTTGGCGTGCTGATCATCTCTGTGCTGGCAGCGGGCCTGGCGCAGATTGGCGCCTCCGAACCGACCAAGCGCATCATTACCGGCGCGGTGATCGTCGTTGCGGTGGTGCTCGACACCTACCGCAGCCAGCGCGCCAGTCGGCGGGCCTGAACCATGGCAACGATCAAGGATGTGGCGGCGCTCGCAGGAATTTCCTACACGACGGTGTCCCACGTAGTGAACAAGACGCGGCCGGTCAGCGAAGAGGTGCGGCTCAAGGTCGAGGCCGCCATCGAGCGCCTCGACTACGTGCCCAGCGCAGTGGCCCGGTCGCTCAAGGCCAAGACCACCGCGACCATTGGCCTGCTGGTGCCCAACAGCCTCAACCCCTACTTTGCCGAACTGGCCCGGGGGATCGAGGATTACTGTGAGCGCAACGGCTACTGCGTGATCCTGTGCAACTCCGATGACAACCCGGACAAGCAGCGCAGTTATCTGCGGGTGCTGCTGGAAAAACGCATCGACGGTCTGATCGTCGCTTCCGCTGGCGGCGACGTCGGTCTCGCCCAGGGGCTGACCAACGTGCGCACGCCCATGGTCATCGTCGACCGTGGGCTTGACGGCGTCGACGCGGACCTGGTGCGCATCGACCATGAGCTCGGCGCGTACCTGGCCACCCAGCACCTGCTGGAGTTGGGCCACCGTGATATCGCTTTTATCGGTGGTCCGGCGGACACCAGCGTGGCGCAGATGCGTCTGGCTGGTTACTGCCGCGCCCTGAAAGAGGCGGGGATCGAGCTGCCCGTCGAGCGCATGCTCGAAAGCGATTTCACCAGTACCGGTGGTTACCAGGCGGCGGCCAGGCTGCTCGAGCATCAGCCACCCAGTGCGATTTTTGCGGCCAACGACATGATCGGAATCGGTGTGCTGCGCGCTGCGGCCGAGCGCAACGTGCGCGTGCCCAGTGAACTGTCGGTCATTGGTTTCGATGACATTCAGATGAGCCGTTATGTCTATCCGGCGCTGACCACGGTGGGGCAGTCGATCCTGCAGCTCGGTGAGATGGCCGCTGAAGTGCTGTTGCGGCGGATCGCAACGCCGGGACTTGCCACCGATCAGCGGATCGTGACGCCCAGCATTGTCTTGCGAGAGTCGACTGCACCACTGTCCGGTACATTCGCCCAATACCGCTGAACCGAATTGATGAGTGACGATGTATGCCAGCAAAAGTAGTGGTAATAGGCAGCCTGAACATGGACCTGGTGACCCGTGCGCCACGTCTGCCCAAGGGTGGTGAAACGCTGATCGGTGAATCGTTCTGCACCATCCCGGGAGGGAAGGGGGCTAATCAGGCCGTCGCCGCGGCGCGCCTGGGAGCGAAGGTGTCCATGGTCGGTTGCGTGGGCAGTGATGCCTATGGCCAGCAATTACGCGGGGCGCTGCTGGACGAGGGCATCGACTGTCAGTCTGTCAGCATCGTGGCCGGCTCCAGCGGCGTAGCGCTGATCGTTGTCGACGACAACAGCCAGAATGCGATCGTTATCGTTGCCGGCGCCAACGGTGTGCTCACCCCTGATGTTTTGGACCGGTTCGATGAGGTGCTGCAAAGCGCCGATGTCATTATCTGCCAGTTGGAGGTGCCGGACGCGACCGTCGGGCATGCACTCAAGCGGGGCCGGGAACTGGGCAAGACCGTCATCCTGAACCCGGCACCGGCCTCCCGTGCGCTGCCGGCCGACTGGTACGCCTCTATCGACTATCTGATTCCCAATGAAAGCGAAGCCGCCGTGCTGAGCGGGCTGACGGTGGACTCCCTGGAAACCGCCGAAGCCGCCGCGACGCAATTGATCGCCGCCGGTGCCGGCAAGGTGATCGTGACCCTGGGTGCCCAGGGCCTGATGTTCGCCAACGGCGCGAGCTTTGAGCACTTCCCGGCGCCGCTGGTCAAGGCGGTGGACACCACGGCGGCCGGAGATACCTTTGTCGGCGGCTTCGCGGCAGCGTTGGCTGACGGCAAAAGCGAGGTCGAGGCGATTCGTTTTGGTCAGGTCGCCGCGGCGTTGTCGGTCACCCGTGCGGGGGCACAGCCCTCCATTCCCACCTGGCTGGAAGTACAGGCTTTCAAATCATGAAAAAGACACCGTTGTTGAATATCGCGCTGTCGCGACTGATCGCTTCCCTTGGCCATGGCGACAAGGTGGTCATCGGGGATGCGGGGTTGCCGGTGCCCCCCCAGGTCGAATTGATCGACCTGGCCCTGACCCACGGCATTCCGGATTTTGTCAGCACCCTGAAAGTGGTGCTCAGCGAAATGCAGGTGGAGAGCCACGTGCTTGCTGAAGAAATTTTCGATAAACAACCCTCGGCCCTGGCGACACTGGAGGCACTTCATGCCGATGGCGCGCTGGGGGCGCGAGAGCTGGTCAGCCATGAACAGTTCAAGGCGGTCAGCCGGCAAGCTCGGGCGATTATTCGCACGGGAGAATGCTCCCCGTACTGCAACATCGTATTGATTGCCGGAGTAACGTTCTAACCCTGTCAACCCTGCACAAGGAATGCGCCATGCACCACTATGCTCAGAAAATGCATCAACTGTTGCGGAGTCTGCTGCTTTTGTCATTGATCACCGCTACGAGCGCCCAGGCGGCGGAAAAAATTGACCTGATCATCGACACCGACCCGGGCGCCGATGATGTGGTTGCCCTGTTATTCGCCCTGGCTTCTCCCGAGGAGCTGAATATCCGTGGGCTGACCACCGTCGCCGGTAACGTTCGCCTGGACAAGACATCGCGCAACGCTCGCCTGGCCCGGGAATGGGCGGGCCGCGAAGACGTGCCGGTGTATGCCGGTGCGCCGAAGCCGATGATGCGCACACCCATCTACGCGGAAAACATTCATGGCAAGGAAGGCCTGTCGGGTGTCGAGGTGTATGAGCCGAAGAAGGGGCTGGCCAAGGGCAACGCCGTCAACTACCTGATCGACAGCCTCAAGGCTGCCAAACCCCATAGCATCACCATTGCCATGCTTGGCCCGCAGACCAACCTGGCCCTGGCCTTGATACAGGAGCCCGAGATTGTCCAGGGCATCAAGGAAGTGGTGATCATGGGCGGTGCGCACTTCAACGGCGGCAATATCACGCCGGTGGCCGAGTTCAACCTGTTCGCTGACCCACAGGCCGCAGAAGTGGTGCTCAAGAGCGGTGTGAAGCTCACCTATCTGCCGCTGGACGTGACCCACAAGATCCTCACCAGCGAAGCGCGCCTGAAGCAGATCGCCGCCGTGAACAACAAGGCCAGCAAGATCGTCGGCGACATTCTCAACGAATACGTCAAAGGTGATATGGAGCATTACGGCATGACGGGTGGCCCGGTGCACGATGCGACGGTGGTCGCTTACCTGCTCAAGCCGCAGTTGTTTACCGGGCGTTCGGTCAACGTCGTGGTGGACAGCCGTGAAGGCCCGACTTTCGGACAGACCATCGTTGACTGGTACGACGGCCTGAAGGCGCCAAAGAATGCGTACTGGGTGCAGGATGGCGATGCTCAGGGCTTTTTTGACCTGCTGACCGAGCGTCTGGCGCGCCTGAAGTAATCGGTCTTGCCGAACACCCGCAGGCCAGGGCCTGCGGGTGTGTTTCAATCCATCGCTTCAATGCTGCTCGGGTATCGTTCGAACGCTTGCTGGATAAAGTTCAGGGCGGCCTTCGTTCCCAATTCCTTGACCAACAGTTCTATACCGATGATTGCCAGTTCTTCGGGGCTGCCAGGGCTGTAGGAGCTGTGACCCTCCGACCATTTGGCATTGATGGTGGCTTCGATGCTGACGGTACTCATGGTCGGGCTCGCGAGTTGGGAGGCCTGTAGGTTGAGTTAACCATTTTTGCCTGGCGTTTGGCACTGCGACTTAGGCATCAGGGAAGGGCTGTGCGACACTTGTCTTTTGAATTTCTGAAGAGGCCCCCGCCGTGCAGATCGATTTGAACGCTCCTGACGGGTTGACCCTTGACGCGGTTCGTCAGTTGCTGGCGTCGGCCAGTGATGACGAACACACCCAACTGCGCGTGACCAAGGGTGGTATCGCCTATTTGTCTTCGGGCGTGGTGGGCGGTGTGGAGATCGACGGGCTATCGTTTCGGCTGGAAACGTGGGCGAAAGGTTCAGGCTACGTCGGAAGGGTCGCCGCCAGCGACGAGGTCTGGGTCATGCAGATCTACAATGCGTTGAAAGACAACTGGCCGAATCCACCCTTTGACTACATTGACGTTTACTGAGCACCATTCATATTCAGTCACGATTCATGCCTGAACCGGCAACTCGGCTCAGGCAAACTGCCTGTTTTCCAGATGAGGGCACCATGATAGCCCTGGTGTTGAAACCAAGCGTCGTTTGGGCTGTCGCACGCTCTCTGTTTATTTATCAAGAAAAGGAGGCTTCATGCCTTGGAAGCTCGCGTCATTGAGTACTTTGCTGGCCGTCGCACTCTTGAGCGGTTGCAGTAGCACCTCTGAATCGACCCCTGACCCAGTGGCAACAGAAACGGGTTACAGCCGCTGCGAAGCAAAAGGTGCCGAGTTTGCCATTGGCAAGAAGGCCTCGCCGCAACTGCTGGAACAAGCCCGCACCCGTGCCGGTGCGCAGAATGCGCGAATCCTCAAGCCCAACGACATGGTGACGCTTGAGTACCGCTCAGATCGCCTGAATCTCAACACCGATGCCAACCTGGTCATCAACCGGGTGAACTGCGGCTGATTGATTTTTCAATCGGCCATAAAAAACCCCGTCACATGGACGGGGTTTTTTGTGCTCGCCGAGAAATTACTCTGGGCGAACCTGTGCAGCTTGCATACCCTTTTGGCCTTTCTCAGCCACGAAGGAAACGGTCTGGCCTTCTTTCAGGCTTTTGAAACCGTCGCTTTCGATAGCTTTGAAGTGTACGAACAGGTCGTCACCGCCACCTGTAGGAGTGATGAAGCCGAAGCCTTTTTCATCGTTGAACCATTTAACGGTGCCGGTTTGGCGATTAGACATGGTGTATCTCCAAGAAACATATATTTTCAGTGTACTGTGCTGCTCAGGCCAACTGGGCACACCGGGGTATCATAGTCGAAATGTTCGATTTGGGAGCCCCCCGGACGCGCTGTTTGCCAATCAGTCGTGTTTTCTTTACTGCCTTGTCCGGCTGAAAGGCCCGGTTTTAAAGGCTTTCGGCCGAACGTAAAGACAATAAAAAAAGCTGTAAAACCTGAATAAATCGGTCAAAAAGGCCTGAAATCAGCGTTTTTTATCGATGCACGGCTCTGTCCAAAGACCCGTGTTCTTACTTTTTAGCCTTGTTATCGGCCTTGCATTTTGCAATCTGCCCCAGTGCTTTTTGCTGCAGCTGTGGGGTCGCCTTGTTGTCCATCAAGGCCTGAATGTCGGCTGCCGGGTAGGACTTGATCGCATCGGCGCCACAGGCGCAATGAGATTTGGCCGCCGCCGCGCCGATCTGTGGCGTTGCCGCCTCAGTGCACTGGGCCATGTATTTCTCACGCTCGCCTTTAGGCCATTCGGCGTGGGCGGTCAGTGGAAGCAGCAGGGCGAGGGGGGCGACTACTGCAAATAAGGTGTTCAGACGCATGCGAAGATGCTCCTTTCGGGTCGATGTCTTGTTATCTGAGGCGTAGCGGACGGTTCAGTTCAGCACTCTGGCATAAAAACCGTGGATTTACGTCCGCTTCAATCCGGGCGCGGCGATGACCGTTCATCTGTGCTAGCATGCCGGGCTCGGGTATTTTCAGGCTCCGGAGGACAACAGGTCCCGGCGGCGGCAAATGTTCGATTAACCCTGATTTGAATCCCAGTCACTCTGGTTCGGTTTTCCCGGTTGGCCGCAAGGCTCCTGCCGCTGTAAGGCAGGCGTTCGTCATTGAATGGCCTGGACTGGATCTTGTACTGGCTCATCCCAACCCACGTGACCTTTGGTAGGGGTCACCACTAGGAGAGGAGGCGCCATGCCAACTATTACTCTTCCCGACGGCAGTCAACGTTCATTCGATCATCCGGTCTCCGTGGCCGAGGTCGCCGCATCCATTGGCGCGGGCCTGGCCAAGGCCACCCTGGCTGGCAAGGTCAACGGCAAACTGGTCGATGCCAGCGACGTCATCGACAGCGACGCTACGCTGCAAATCATCACGCCCAAGGATGAAGAGGGGCTGGAGATCATTCGCCACTCTTGCGCGCACCTGGTCGGCCATGCGGTCAAGCAGTTGTATCCGAGCGCGAAGATGGTCATCGGGCCGGTCATCGACGAAGGCTTCTATTACGACATCGCCTTTGAGCGTCCTTTCACGCCGGAAGACATGGCGGCCATCGAACAGCGTATGCAGCAGCTGATCGAGAAAGATTACGACGTCATCAAGAAAGTGACCCCGCGCGCCGAAGTCATCGAAGTGTTCAAGGCCCGTGGCGAGGATTACAAGCTGCGTCTGGTGGAAGAAATGCCGGACGAGCAGGCCATGGGCCTGTACTACCACGAAGAATACGTCGACATGTGCCGTGGCCCGCATGTGCCGAACACCCGCTTCCTGAAGTCTTTCAAGCTGACCAAGCTGTCCGGCGCCTATTGGCGTGGCGATGCGAAGAACGAGCAGTTGCAGCGCGTCTACGGCACTGCCTGGGCCGACAAGAAGCAACTGGCGGCTTACATCCAGCGTATCGAGGAAGCCGAGAAGCGTGACCATCGCAAGATCGGCAAGCGCCTGGGCCTGTTCCATACCCAGGAAGAATCCCCGGGCATGGTGTTCTGGCATCCGAACGGCTGGACCCTGTACCAGGTGCTCGAGCAGTACATGCGCCAGGTCCAGCGTGAAAACGGCTACCTGGAGATCAAGACGCCGCAAGTGGTGGACCGCAGCCTGTGGGAGAAATCCGGGCACTGGGCCAACTACGCCGACAACATGTTCACCACCCAGTCGGAAAACCGCGACTACGCCATCAAGCCAATGAACTGCCCGTGCCACGTGCAGGTGTTCAATCAGGGCCTGAAAAGCTACCGCGAGCTGCCGATGCGTCTGGCCGAGTTCGGTGCCTGCCACCGTAACGAGCCGTCGGGTGCGCTGCACGGCATCATGCGCGTGCGTGCTTTCACCCAGGACGATGCGCATATCTTCTGCACCGAAGAGCAGATGCAGGCCGAATCCGCTGCCTTCATCAAGCTGACCATGGACGTCTACCGGGACTTCGGCTTCACCGAAGTCGAAATGAAGCTGTCCACTCGTCCGGAAAAACGCGTCGGTTCCGACGAGTTGTGGGATCGCGCCGAAGCGGCACTGGCCGCAGCCCTCGACAGCGCGGGCCTTGCGTACGATCTGCAGCCGGGAGAGGGCGCTTTCTACGGCCCGAAGATCGAGTTCTCGCTGAAAGATTGCCTCGGTCGTGTCTGGCAGTGTGGTACCCTGCAGCTCGATTTTAACCTGCCGATCCGTCTGGGCGCCGAATACGTGTCCGAAGACAACAGTCGCAAGCACCCGGTCATGCTTCACCGCGCGATCCTCGGTTCCTTCGAGCGTTTCGTCGGGATTCTGATCGAACACTACGAAGGGGCATTCCCTGCGTGGCTGGCGCCGACCCAGGCAGTGATCATGAATATCACTGACAAGCAGGCAGATTTTGCCGCTGAAGTCGAAAAAACTCTCAACCAAAGCGGATTTCGTGCCAAGTCCGACTTGAGAAATGAAAAGATCGGCTTTAAAATCCGCGAGCATACTTTGCTCAAGGTTCCTTTTCTCTTGGTTATCGGAGATCGGGAAGTCGAGATGCAGACTGTCGCTGTGCGTACTCGTGAAGGTGCTGACCTGGGCTCGATGCCCGTCGCCGAATTCGCTGAGTTCCTCGCGCAAGCGGTTTCCCGGCGTGGTCGCCCAGATTCGGAGTAATTACTATTAAGCGTGAAATGAGACAAGATAAACGAGCTGCACCGAAAGCCCCGATCAACGAGAATATCTCGGCACGCGAGGTTCGGTTAATTGGTGCTGAAGGTGAACAGCTTGGGATTGTGTCAATTGAAGACGCGCTTCTTAAGGCTGAAGAGGCCAAACTGGATTTGGTGGAAATTTCCGCCGATGCAGTACCCCCTGTTTGCAAACTGATGGACTACGGCAA
This sequence comes from Pseudomonas sp. Q11, assembly GCF_024494355.1. GTDB lineage: Bacteria > Pseudomonadota > Gammaproteobacteria > Pseudomonadales > Pseudomonadaceae > Aquipseudomonas > Aquipseudomonas hefeiensis. Next base: position 15,021 of record NZ_JAKNQY010000002.1, read on the forward strand.
ATCGATCTTCGAAAAGAAGAAGCAGATTGCTGCGGCGAAGAAAAACCAGAAGCAGATTCAGGTAAAAGAAATCAAGTTTCGTCCAGGGACGGAGGAAGGGGATTACCAGGTAAAACTGCGCAACCTGGTACGTTTCCTGAGTGACGGGGACAGGGCCAAGGTATCCTTGCGATTCCGCGGCCGTGAGATGGCCCACCAGGAGCTGGGGATGGAACTCCTCAAGCGGGTTGAACAAGACCTGCTCGAGTACGGTTCGGTCGAACAGCATCCTAAGATGGAAGGACGCCAGCTGATCATGGTCATCGCCCCGAAAAAGAAGAAGTAATCAACAGGGCACGGCAGGCCTTGCGATTATGTTTATCAACTGAATGCGGAGTATCCGAACATGCCAAAGATGAAAACTAAAAGTGGTGCTGCTAAGCGGTTTCTGAAAACTGCTAACGGTATCAAGCACAAGCACGCTTTCAAGAGCCACATCCTGACCAAAATGTCGACCAAGCGTAAGCGTCAACTGCGCGGTAGCAGCTTGCTGCATCCGTCTGACGTGGCAAAAGTCGAGCGCATGCTGCGCCTTCGTTAATTTTTGGATCAAGAATAGAGGAAGTAACTCATGGCTCGTGTAAAGCGTGGCGTCATTGCCCGTAAGCGTCACAAAAAAATTCTGAAACTTGCTAAAGGCTACTACGGCGCGCGTTCCCGCGTATTCCGTGTTGCCAAGCAAGCGGTAATCAAGGCAGGCCAATACGCCTACCGTGACCGTCGTCAGAAAAAACGTCAGTTCCGCGCTCTGTGGATCGCTCGTATCAACGCTGGTGCTCGTGTTAACGGTCTGTCCTACAGCCGTTTCATTGCCGGCCTGAAAAAAGCGTCCATCGAGATCGACCGTAAGGTTCTGGCTGATCTGGCAGTGAACGAAAAAGCGGCGTTTGCTGCGATTGTCGAGAAAGCTAAAGCCACCTTGGCTTAAGTACCCCCGACAGTCACCCGGCCTCACCTCTGTGGGGCCAGGTGTTAAACGTCATAAATAGGGGAAGAGCCTTCAAGCTCTTCCCCTATTTTGTATCTGGAGTCTGTACATGGAAAACCTGGATGCGCTGGTCTCTCAAGCACTAGAGGCTGTGCAAAGCGCTGAAGATATCAATGCCCTGGAGCAAATCCGGGTTCACTACCTTGGGAAGAAGGGCGAGTTGACTCAGGTGATGAAGACCCTGGGGAACCTGCCGGCCGAAGAGCGTCCGCAGGTCGGCGCGCTGATCAACGTTGCCAAGGAGCGTGTCACAGAGGTCCTCAATGCGCGCAAGGCGTTGTTCGAGGAGGCGGATCTGGCTGCCAAACTCGCCGCCGAGTCCATCGACGTGACCCTGCCTGGCCGTGGCCAGACTTCCGGAGGCCTGCATCCGGTTACCCGGACCCTGGAACGTATCGAGCAATTCTTCACCCACATCGGCTACGGCATTGCCGAAGGCCCTGAGGTCGAAGACGACTATCACAACTTCGAGGCGCTCAACATCCCAGGCCATCACCCGGCCCGGTCGATGCATGACACCTTCTATTTCAACGCGAACATGCTGTTGCGCACCCATACCTCGCCGGTACAGGTCCGCACCATGGAATCGCAGCAGCCGCCGATCCGCATCGTCTGCCCAGGCCGTGTGTACCGTAGCGACTCCGATATCACCCACTCGCCGATGTTCCACCAGGTTGAAGGCCTGCTGGTTGATCGCGACATCAATTTCGCCGACCTGAAAGGGACTATCGAAGAGTTCCTGCGGGTGTTCTTCGAGAAAGAACTGGCGGTGCGTTTCCGTCCTTCGTACTTCCCGTTCACCGAGCCATCCGCTGAAGTCGATATGGAATGCGTGATGTGCAGCGGTAAAGGCTGCCGCGTCTGCAAGCAGACCGGCTGGCTGGAGGTCATGGGCTGCGGCATGGTTCACCCGAACGTGCTGCGTATGTCCGGGATCGATCCGGAAGAGTTCTCGGGTTTTGCTTTCGGCATGGGCGTCGAGCGTCTGGCCATGCTGCGTTACGGTGTAAATGACTTGCGCCTGTTCTTCGACAACGACTTGCGGTTCCTTGCGCAATTTCGCTAAGCCGCAGACCCGTAACGAATCTAATAGGAGAGCAGGATGAAATTCAGTGAACAATGGCTGCGCGGCTGGGTAAGCCCGCAGGTAAGCCGGGACGAGCTGGTTGCTCGCCTGTCGATGGCCGGTCTTGAGGTCGATAGCGTGACGCCGGCCGCCGGTGAATTCAGCGGGGTGGTGGTGGGCGAGGTGCTGAGCACCGAGCAGCATCCGGACGCTGACAAGCTGCGGGTTTGCCAGGTCAGCAATGGCACGGAAACCTTTCAGGTGGTCTGCGGCGCGCCAAACGTGCGCCCGGGCCTGAAGATCCCGTTCGCCATGATCGGTGCCGAACTGCCGGGTGATTTCAAGATCAAGAAAGCCAAGCTGCGCGGCGTCGAGTCCAACGGCATGTTGTGCTCCCAGGCTGAACTGCAGGTTGGCGAGGGCAACGATGGCTTGATGGAACTTCCGGCTGATGCGCCGGTTGGCCAGGACATCCGTGAATACCTGGGTCTGGACGATGCGAGCATCGAGGTCGACCTGACACCGAACCGTGGTGACTGCCTGTCCCTGGCCGGTCTGGCCCGTGAGGTGGGTGCGTTGTATGCCGTCCCGGTGGCACGTCCAGCGGTGGCGACCGTTGCGGCGGTGCATGATGAAGTGCGTTCGGTTGAAGTCCTGGCACCGTCGGCATGCCCGCGTTATCTGGGGCGCGTCATCCGTAATGTCGATCTGTCCAAGCCGACCCCGCTGTGGATGGTCGAGCGCCTGCGTCGCGCCGACGTGCGCAGCATCGACGCTGCTGTCGATATCACTAACTACGTGATGCTGGAGCTGGGTCAGCCGCTGCACGCGTTCGACCTTGCCGAAATCAACGGCGGCATCCGCGTGCGCATGGCTGAGGAAGGCGAGAAGCTGGTACTGCTCGATGGCCAGGAAGTGACCCTGCGCAGCGATACGCTGGTGATCGCCGACCACTCCCGTGCCCTGGCGATTGCCGGCGTCATGGGTGGCGAGCACAGCGGCGTCTCCACGACGACCCGTGATGTGTTCCTTGAAAGTGCGTTCTTCGACCAGATTGCGGTGGCTGGCAAGGCCCGTTCCTATGGCCTGCACACCGATGCCTCACACCGTTACGAGCGCGGCGTGGACTGGCAACTGGCCCGTGAAGCCATGGAGCGCGCCACTGGCCTGCTGCTGGAAATCACTGGCGGCGAAGCCGGCCCGATCATCGAAACCGTCAGCGAACAGCACCTGCCCAACATCGCACCGGTTACCCTGCGTGCCCAGCGCATCACCCAAATGCTTGGCATGGAAATGGACCCGGCCGAAGTCGAGCGCCTGCTCAGCGCTCTGGGCCTGAACATCAGCGCCGACGGGGCAGGGCAGTGGCGTGTCGAAGTGCCAAGCCATCGCTTCGATATCAGCCTGGAAGTCGATCTGATCGAAGAACTGGCCCGTCTGTACGGCTACAACCGTTTGCCGGTTCGCTACCCGCAGGCGCGCCTGGCCCCACAGGCCAAGGCTGAGGCCCGTAGCGACCTGCCGGAACTGCGCCGTCTGCTGGTGGCTCGTGGGTATCAGGAAGCGATCACCTACAGCTTCATCGACCCGCGTCAGTTTGAACTGTTCAACCCGGGTGCCGAGCCGCTGTTACTGGCTAACCCGATTTCCAACGACATGGCGGCCATGCGCTCGTCCCTGTGGCCCGGCCTGGTCAAGTCGCTCCAGCACAACCTGAACCGCCAACAGGATCGTGTACGTCTGTTCGAAAGCGGCCTGCGCTTCGTTGGTCAGTTGGAAGGCTTGAAGCAAGAGCCGATGCTGGCCGGTGTCGTTTGCGGCAGTCGTTTGCCGGAAGGCTGGGCGCAAGGTCGCGATGTCGTCGACTTCTTCGACGTCAAGGCTGACGTGGAAGCGGTCCTGGGCTTCGCCGGCGCGCTCGACGCGTTCACCTTCGTGCCGGGCAAGCATCCGGCGCTGCATCCGGGGCAGACAGCGCGCATTGAGCGTGATGGGCGTGAAGTCGGCTATGTCGGGGCGATTCACCCTGAGCTGTCCAAGACTTTGGGCCTGGATCGTCCTGTGTTCGTTTTCGAGCTGGTTCTGGGCGAAGTGGCATTGGGGAAAATGCCGAAATTCCAGGAGTTATCGCGCTTTCCTGAAGTGCGGCGTGACCTTGCGCTGCTGGCCGACCGCGACGTTGCATCCAGCGCCGTACTGGATGTAATCCGTGAAAATGCAGGCGAATGGCTCACGGACCTCAGGCTATTTGACGTGTATCAGGGTAAAGGCATTGATCCGCATAGAAAAAGCCTTGCAGTCGGCTTGACCTGGCAGCATCCATCGCGCACTCTTAATGACGATGAGGTGAATACCGCAACGCAGAATATCCTCACCTCGCTCGAAAACAGGTTGAACGCCACGTTAAGGAAGTGACGTATGGGGGCTCTGACGAAAGCTGAGATGGCGGAACGTCTGTATGAGGAGCTGGGCCTGAATAAACGGGAGGCCAAAGAATTGGTCGAACTGTTTTTCGAAGAAATCAGGCACGCTCTGGAAGACAACGAACAGGTCAAATTGTCCGGTTTCGGCAATTTCGACCTGCGGGACAAACGCCAGCGGCCTGGCCGCAATCCGAAAACGGGTGAAGAAATCCCGATCACGGCTCGCCGTGTGGTCACCTTTCGTCCAGGGCAGAAGTTGAAGGCCCGAGTTGAGGCTTATGCTGGAACCAAGTCATAACGACGAGCTACCCGTCATCCCGGGCAAACGCTACTTCACCATTGGTGAAGTCAGCGAGCTGTGTGCGGTAAAACCGCATGTGCTGCGCTATTGGGAGCAGGAGTTTCCTCAACTCAACCCGGTCAAGCGCCGCGGTAACCGCCGGTATTATCAGCGACAAGACGTGCTGATGATCCGGCAGATCCGCGCGCTGCTGTACGACCAGGGGTTCACCATCGGCGGAGCGCGCTTGCGCCTCTCCGGTGATGAGGCCAAAGACGATACCACCCAGTACAAACAGATGATCCGCCAGATGATCGCCGAGCTTGAAGATGTGCTGGTGGTGCTCAAGAAATAAATTTCTGCTTTTAAATCTTCCAGTTTTCAAAAGCTTGCGATATATTCTTGAGCGTTCCGTTGAGAGACGGAACAAGATTCACGCCTAGTCGGGGCGTAGCGCAGTCCGGTAGCGCACTAGCATGGGGTGCTAGGGGTCGAGTGTTCGAATCACTCCGTCCCGACCATATTATTCAAAGGGTTGCGAGATTTTATCTCGCGACCCTTTTTTATTTTTGGTCGTTTTTACCCCCACAAAACGACTGGCTCTGGGTGGAATCTTCACCTGATACCAAGGCCGGAATTTTCCCCGTTGGCTTTAGTCCCAGCTTGAGTTGACGACGGTTTATGGGTTCATTTCTGCCAAACGTTACCGGCACTATTGGCTGGCCGATTGTTGCCTGTCGCCAAAGGCTGCAATCGGTAATAGCTGCCGGTGGCGGCAGCAGAAGTCGGCCAGAACGGAGGGTCCCCCCAGCGGAGTCACGCTGGAGACGTTCTCGGTGGCGCACGGAAACTACCGGAATATTGGCGAACGATCGGATATTGACGTCCAGAAGGAATTCCTTTGAACGCCGACATGAAACGGGAAAGGTCGCTAGCGCCGCCGTGCTCGTCTGAATTCAACGGAGTTTATGCTGATTCGAGCTTCAACCAATCGAGCAAGGCGTTTTGAGCTTGGAGTGAAGCCTCAAAAGGAGCCATATGTCCACTGTCCTCGAATATCTTCAAATGGGAGCCGGTAACTCGGCTAGTTATGAATTCGTGCTGCGTTACAGGGCTCCATGCATCCTGCCGACCTACGCCAACCAGAGTGGGGCAATTGATAGCCGCTAGTTGCGGGGAGGCGTCCTTCCGATTCAGCAATGCCTTGATCTGACGCGCCAATATATCTGGCGTCATACGCAAAACCATTTCACGGAGTGGCTCAATGAAGGCAGCATTTTGGGCATGCTTAGGAAGCAACATAGGCGGTAGCCAGTGCTCCACGACTGCGACCATGCCGTGTTGATACGCAAGGTCCACCAGCGCCTGGCGGGAATGACTTTCGCCAGATTTGACGGGGTGCACACCTGTGCTGAGAAGGGCTATACGGGTTATTCGTTGCGGCGCACGGCGGTAGACTTCGAGTGCAACTCGAGCCCCCATAGAATGACCTGCGAGCGAGAACCGATCGGGTGCTGCGTCTAGTACCCGCTCGGCCATCGCGCCTATTTCATCGAACCCGCTGAAGTCAATCGTCATGATTCGAGCGTGGCGTGCCAGACCTGGCATCACTTTCATCCAAATGGTGTCGTCACACATGAGACCTGACAGGAGTAAGAGATCTGGCTTCATATGCGGCTCGACTACTGCTGCGGTTTAAACGCTTAGGCAGACTAATGGCTATTTTCACCGAGGGGGCTGCTGCTCGTTGCTATTGGGTTTAGCGAAATATCTACGTTTTTTTGGCCGATTCCTGGAAAGGTATTAGCTTAACCAAGACGATCGCTGCAATGATCATAGGTGCCGAGAGAATCGCGATATACATGGTTTTATCGAGACCCATCGCTATCAGATACCCAGCTAAAAGCGGCCCTGCCACAGCGCCAAGCCGGCCCGCGCCCATGGCAATGCCGGTGCCAGTGCTTCGTACGTGTACAGGGAAGACGCCTGGCACCAGTACGTAAAGCGAATTGACCGCGGAGAACAAGCAGAAGCCTACTGCAATGGCTGCTACCAGTAGAGCCATGCTCGCCCCCGGTGCGGCGGCAAACGCCACGGCGGTAATGACCAGCCCCAGCATGAATGCTGCAGCTAACGCTCTAGGCCCCAGTTTCTGAGCCAGAAAGCCATAGACCAAGCAACCTACTATTCCCCCTAGGTTCATTAACAAAGAACCTGAAATTCCCATGGTTTGAGTCATACCACTCTGTGTGAGGATTTGCGGTGTCCAGCTGAGTAGGAAGTAACAAGTCATCATGACTGTGAAATAAACGACGCTGGTGAAAAACAATCGACTGACCATGTCGCCACTCTTAAGCAACGCAAATAAGCCAGGCTTGGTGTCCGTTACGGAGTGATGAGTGGGAAGCAGGTCCAGTTGGGGCATTCCCATTTTCGATAAAATCCGGTTGCAACGTTCCAAAGCATTGGCCGGTTTTTTAGCAATCAAGTAGTCGACCGACTCTGGCATGGCAATCCAGATGAGAGGAAGCAATAGCGCCGCGGCGCCAGCACCAAACAAATAAACCGACTGCCATCCGTACGCTTGAATGAGAAACACGGAAAAGATTCCGCCCAACGTAGCGCCTACTGGATACCCGAGCGCCATAAGCGAAACGCACAATGCTTTTCGGCGAGCCGACGAATATTCAGTCACCATGATGTTCACATTGGCCAGAATTCCGCCAATGCCGATCCCCGTGACCACACGCATAAAAGCCAGCTCGCCGAGTCCGCTTGTAAACGCGGATAATCCCATCCCTACCAGCAATAGCATCATGCAAAACATGATCGTCGGCTTTCGCCCGACAATGTCGCCGATCGGCGCAACTGCAACAGCGCCGAGTCCCATTCCTGCCAGACCGGCACTGAATAAGAACCCAAGGTCGGTGGGGGCAAGTCCCCAATTTATCGATATTGCGGGACCGGTATAGGCCACCACAAGAACGTCAAAGCCATCCAGGCCAGCAATAAGGGTACAAAGCGCAACGATCAATATTTGATAGTTACTCATTTTTCCCTGTTTGATAGTGTCCAAGATATCAGCAGCATTATTCATTATTGTTCTGCCTTGTGATTGGGTTATTGATCAGTACGAACGTCAGTCCGTGGGTGGGGTGAAGCCTATGCGGGCGGGCATCGAATCCTGTATCGCACCCAGTAATCGGTAGCAGTTCATGACACCGCTCACACTGGAGCGCGGCTCGCGATCGTTGCGTATCGCATCGATGAACTCCCGATCCTGCAACTCGATGCCATCGGCATATGGACCGGTACTCGACAGGTCGACGGGCAACCCATAGCCATCGCTCAATTCGTCATACCGGGCAAGGTAGGTACCTCGATCTCCGATAAAACGAAAATGACTACCAAAGGGGCCTTCGTTATTGAAGCTCAGGCTCAAGCTGCATAACGCTCCGTTGTTACTCTTGAGTTGCAATGAAAGGTCCATGGCGATCCCCAATTGCGGATCCAGAGGACCTTCCAGCACGTTCCAAGCAATGACTTCACTGTCTGTCTGATACTGAAAAAGGTCGACGGTATGTGCAGCGTGATGCCACAACAAACTGTCGGTCCATTGTCTAGGCTGGCCTTCGGCGTTCAGATTCTCACGACGCATAAAATGCGTGGAAACCACGAGATGCTGGAGACGTAGACGGTCCTCATATATCTGCTGATGGAGCCATTGATGAGAAGGATTGAAGCGCCGCGTGTGCCCGACCATCGCGACGCAAGAACTTTTGGCGCTTACCTCCAAGAGGCGTTCGGCATCAGGTAGGTTATCCGCCATCGGAATTTCCACCAGTACATGCTTGCCAGCCGCCAGGCACCGCATGGCCTGGGAAGCATGCAAGGGCGTGGGCGTACATAAAATCAACGCGTCGATATTTGGATCCGCCAGCGCAAAATCGAAATCGCAATAAGTCCTGTCAATACCATAGTGGGCTGCGAGCAAGCAGTTTTGTGCCTGATCGATACCCACCAGCGCTGTGACTACAGCACTCTCAATGTTTGCCAGCACGTCCAGGTGTTTTCGCCCAAACGCGCCAAGGCCTACCAGCGCAATCCGTACCCTGGCCCCGGTGTCTGAATCAGTCATTTTCCAGCACCAGCAGACCATAGGCTGTGTTGGAGACGGGGATATGGTGGAAGCGGTGCAGCTCGCGGACTCGCTCGTTCATAGCACCACGCATGATCAGCCACATCACGAGTTCGATACCTTCCGAGCCTGTTTCACGCAGGTACTCGGTGTGTCCGATATTCAGAAGCGTGGCCGGATCACTAACGAATTGATCCAGCCACTGGAGGTCATACTCCCGGTTGGTCAATCCTGCCCGTTCGCCCTGAAGCTGATGGGACATGCCCCCCGTGCCGAAAATAGCGACTTTGATGTCTTTGTCGTAACTGTCGATGGCACGACGTAGTGCCCTGCCCAATTGGAAGCAGCGGTTACCCGTTGGGGGAGGGTATTGAATGACGTTCACGCACAAAGGGATCACCTTGCACGGCCATGCATCAGGCTGCCCGTAGGCCAACGATAATGGCACCGTCAACCCATGGTCGACGGTCATGTCGGTCACCAGAGTCATGTCAAACTCGTCGAGAATCAGGGACTCGGCAAGGTGCCAGGCAAAGTCAGGATCACCGTGCACTTGCGGCACAGGCCGTGGCCCATAACCTTCATCATGAATATCGAACGTCGCTCCCATGCCAAGGGCAAAGGTCGGGATCAGCGACAGATCGAACTGCGAAGCATGATCGTTGTAGACGACGATACAAACGTCCGGCTTGTGCTCGGCAATCCACGCGCGTGCAGGTTCTACTCCGTCGAATAAGGGTTTCCAATAGGATTCGCCGGTCTTGCCGTGATCGATTGCCGCGCCAATGGCTGGCACATGAGACGTGCCTATCCCGCCAATTAAGTCAGCCATGCATTTGCTCCTTCTTGCTGCGATTGCCAACGATGGAGCGACCGCCATCGAGCATCATTTTCTGGAACGCCTCGAGAGACATTCCGTTGCCAGACATGGCTGCACCTGCTTGCTGCATGCTCAGCCCATCGAAGATGGCCAATTTGAACGTGTAGTAGATGTTCCCACCCAGCCTCAACATTTCTAGCCATTCGCGCTGCATCACTGCGGCGTGTTGTTGTTCTGTCATCGGGTGACGCTGCAGATACCCCAAGGGGTCGCGTCGAAACGCCTCCCGGTTTTCAGCCAGGTCCAGAGATTTGCAGAACATATTCAGCGCATAGCCCTTACGATGGTGGCTACCGTCGAACACATAAGTGCCGGGTATGTCGTCGTAGTCTTTTGGCCGATTCATAGCGGCTCCGGTAAGAAAAATCAGGGTTGAAAAGGCTGGTTTCGCCGATGAGTCATGCCCAATACAAACGTGTCGGGTTGTCGACCAGCAGCTTGCGTTGCAGCTCGGCGGTGATCGCTATGCGTGGGATGACATCCACCAGCAGCCCGTCATCGGGCATGTGATCCTTGAGGTTGGGGTGGGGCCAATCCGTCCCCCAAAGCACTCGGTCAGGGAACGTTTCGACGACCTTTCGGGCAAAAGGAATGGCATCGCGATATGGATGTGATTCGCCATTCAAGGCCGCAGGCCCGCTGAGACTCAAACGCTCCGGGCAACTGACTTTCGTCCAGATATTGGAGTGCTCGGTGAGCAAGCGCAGGAACAGGCCGAATGACGGTCCGTCAACATTCTCACCGACGTCCGGGCGACCCATGTGGTCGACCACCACTGGCAGTGGCAGACCAACGAAGAAATCCCAAAGCTCAGGTAAGTCCTGCGCCTCGAAATACACCACCACATGCCAGCCTAATGGCGCGATACGCTGAGCAATAGCCTGTAATTCTTCACGAGGAGTGAAGTCCACCAGTCGCTTGACGAAGTTGAATCGCACGCCCCTTACACCTGCGCTATGAAGCTCCTGCAATTCTTCGTCGGTTACGTTGTTCTTGAGCGTAACGACGCCACGAGCCCGACCGCCTGAGTGCAGCAAGGCGTCGACCAATGCTCGATTGTCACTGCCGTGGCAGGTGGCCTGCACGATCACACTGCGGTCAACCCCCAGGCGTCGGTGCAAGGCGAACAACTGTTCTTTGGACGCATCGCACGGTGTGTATTTTCTTTCTGGTGCGAAGGGAAAACTGGCCGCGGGACCGAACACATGACAGTGAGCATCCACAGCGCCCGGAGGCAATTGAAAGGATGGCTTACTTGGATCGGGGTGAAAATTAAGCCAGCCGGGGGTGATATCGCTAGTCATGATTACTCTCGATGGAGGTGGAACGCTGCATTTTTTAGACTGGAATCAGTCCATGAATCCAGGCCAGACGACCCGCGGGATGAAGACCTCACTGCGCATCAACAGCCGAGCGGTTCGTAACAGGGTGGCACTCGTCACCGTGGGGTCGCGACCGTCGGGGGAAGATTCAAGGCCCAGTTCCAGAGTGAATTCGCCTGTCGGGTGTTCCACGCTGACGGTCTGTTTAAGCCCACCGGACACCTCGGCCAGTCCGTCAGCTACCGTGCCGGTAAGGACGCAGGCGGTGGCGACGGTGACAGCGGCCAGCACACCGATAGCGTCGTGGCATACATGGGGAATAAAGCAGCGAGTGACGATGCTGCCACCTTGTAGCGGGGAGGCAATCAGACACATTTTTGGGTAGTTGCGCGCGCTGACGTCTCCCAGCCCCATCAAGTCGCCGCACACCAGTCGCAAAGCTTCAAGCTGGGTCTTGAGCTCGTCGTCGGCGTTAAGCATTGAAGTGGGTTCTGAACCTGTGCGCCCTAGCGCGCTGGCGGGAATGAGGACCATTGGCATGCCATTGTCAATGCAAGTCACGTCCAAGGAGACGCCGTCCGGTAATGTGATTCGATCGCGCCGATTGCCGGTAGGCAGTAAACCTGAACAGACCGATCCGGCGGTTTCAAGAAAGTTGATACCGATAGGAGCAGCCTGCCCCGGTACACCATCGATGCGTGTGGCGCCCGCATATTCGACGTGACGCGCGTCACCGGAACTCGGCGTTTGTACGGTGATGTCACACTGCATTCCGGTGTTGAGTGTGAGTACACGCAATGTTGTCACATCGCCTTGGGCTTTAACCAATCCGCGCTCCAGGGCAAACGGCACCACGGCAGCGAGCATGTTGCCGCAATTGGCCGTGGTGTCGACTCGATCGCTGTCGGGCTGGAGTTGTGCAAAGAGAAACTCCAGATTCACACCCGGAACATTACTGATACCAACAATGCCCACTTTGCTCGTCAGCGGATGGGCGCCACCCATGCCGTCAATTTGTCGACGATCGGGGGAGCCCATGATGGCGAGCAGGACACGATCGCGGGTAGGGATATCGCCCGGCAGATCAGCCCGATCAAAAAAAGGTCCGCGTGAAGTACCTCCACGCATGAAAAGGCAAGGGATCGAAGTCTGAGTCATCATTGTGCTCGCAATCGTCGCTTCTTATTAGTCAGGATGCAGAGGTGTTTAATTACCGCCGTCCCGTTAAATCATGATAGGTAGCCCTACCAAGTCCAGCAATGCGATCCGGAACATGACTGTTATCGAATAAAAGCATCGCTCAATTTGCTACTAGCATTGAGTGCACGAGTCGTCGCGGTATGAATGGCATTAGCTGCCCCATACAGATCTGGTCATGCGAATTCCCATTGCACGTCGAGTCAAAACGCCAGTCCGAAGTGTCGGTTGTTGTCAAACTGCTATTCGGAGTAAATCGACTCATCCAAGCCGACGATGTTATTGGTAATAACTGCCTGCTCGGCTTGGAACCCTTTGTGTACTCCAGTTTTTCGGGAGTGCCCGATTCAATGAGTTATATAAAAGTCTCTTGGATGAAGTTTATAGACAAGCAAGCTCGCATTGCAGTGAGTGTTAGTTTAAGTTTAATTTTAATGCGGCCCCGGCATTAACCAGGGTCGGTTTAACAAACGTGTTTTAGCCAGCGTTTTGATCTTGGTATTGAAGCAGGTCGTCGTAATAGACGAGTCCATGTGCCTGCAAGGTTGGGCGCATATCATAGATGTCCAGCCCAAGCTCGCCGCTGGCTAGCCGATTACGCTTGCCAATCTCCAGTGCTTCACGTTGCTTGGCTGCGGCGAGCACTTTCTCCACGTTTGAATGGGGCACTACGACAACACCGTCATCGTCAGCCACGATTGCGTCGCCGGCAACGATGTAAGCGCCGGCGCAGACGATTGGAACATTGACCGACCCCAGGGTAGCCTTGATCGTGCCCTTGGCACTGATCGCTCGCGACCAGACAGGAAAACCCATTTGGGTTAGCGTGGACACGTCTCGACAGCCTGCATCTATGATCAAGCCCCTCACGCCCCTGGCCATGAGCGAGGTCGCAAGCAGGTCCCCAAACATACCGTCTTGGTTTTCCGAGGTGCAGCCCACCACCAAGATGTCTCCAGGTTTGCACATCTCCACCGCCACGTGCAGCATCCAGTTATCACCGGGTTGAGCAAGGACAGTCACCGCCGGACCAGCAATCGCCGCGCCCTTGTAGATTGGATGCATGTAGGTCTGCAGCAGCCCGCTACGGCCCTGAGCTTCATGGACTGTTGCCACTCCCAATGCCGCCAGTTCCTCGCCGATTTGCGGGGAGAATCGCGGTAAATTTCGAATTGCGACCCCGCTCATGACAAGTCTCCAGTTACACGTGGGAAGATGCTCTGATAGCCCTCTGCATAAATGATGTCGCGCTGGGCCGTGATTCCGATATTCCGCTTGGCTTGAACACCACGTTGTAAAGCTACACGGGTGTAGTACTCCCAGAGATGCTCCTGCCCGGCCATGCATTTGATGGCGGCCAGCTTTTGCTCCCACACGGGCGTGATGTCTAGCAGTACGTCGGGTTTCCATTCGCACTGTTCCGGTTGATGCGGTTCGAAGCTGTAAACCGGTGGGGCGCCAACGATTTTTTCCCCGGGCCGATAGCCCTCGGCTTGGGCAATGATGCGCGCTTCCTGGGTGAGGTGCGTCGCCAATGGATGGTCGTAGTTGTAGGGGTCCTTGAGAGAGTGGCTCAATGTAAATGCCGGCTGCACCCGTCGAAATACATCAGCCAGACGGAACAACACTTCTTTGTCCGCTCTCATTGGATAATCACCAATGTCGAAAAACTCGATACTGGCGCCAAGGATGTCTGCTGCAGCCTGGGCTTCGGCCCGACGTCCAGCCTTGACTTTATCTTCTGTCATTTCACCTTTGCGCCACATCTTTGCCGACTCGCCCCTTTCGCCAAAGGACAGGCATACGATGTGAACTTTGTAGCCTTGCTGGGTATGCAGCGCAATCGCACCAGCGGCGCGCCATACAAAATCGGCCGAATGTGCGCTCACCACCAGTGCGGATTTTTGTTCGTTTGACATGTTGGAGTACCTTTGTCTTTCAATAATCAGAAGAAGTAGCCAATACGCACAAAGCCTGAGTAATCGAACTTGTAGCCACCATCCACTTGCAGGTCGCGAGTAAGCTCGGAATACAGCTGCACGTCTGGCCTGATCCAGTAACCCAATCCGGCTCGCGCGCGGGTAGAGTCCGAACGTCTCCCGGTATCAATGCCATCCAAGGTCGAATCACCTCCCCAGGTTCGGGTCAACCCAATAGAAGTGGTGACCGTGTTGGCGAAGGTGTAACTGAGCCACGGTTGCAGGGTGTAGACAGGATCTTGCTTGAACGTGCGATTGACGGGGGTTGATTCCGTATTGTCGCCGTACCAACTGACGTCGCCGGTCAGCTCAGCGCGCCAGGCGCCGAAGCTATGGACATAGCCGGCTTGCAGGGCGGCGGAATAGCGGTTGTTTCCCATGTTTACTTTGCTGTCGTGGTCATAGCTGCCCTGCGGCAAAAATAGGTAGCCGGTGATCCCCAGATAACGTTTATTTACCGTGTCGTTGAGAGGCCACGCTGTCACCGCCACGAATGGATCGGCCAGGCCTGAATCATCGCCAACATGGTTGCCGCTCACTTTCAGTTTTTGTGAACCGAAAGGCAGCCCGAGTTGCACCTGAACTCTCGTCTGGTCGATATCAATCATGTGGAACAGCCGAATCAGTCCAGTCCGGGTATCCAGTTGCGTGCCGTGGTCCAGGGTCGCGCCTTTTTCCGGGTGGTATTCAGTTGCCCGCCCACCTCCCAGATACAGCATTGCGATGCTGCTACCAGCCGGGGCGGGCAGGTAAGCACCGGGCGAGACGTCCAGCGCCCAGGCTTCTGAAAAACCGCCAAGCGAAGCGAATGCTCCGACGGGAATAGCGGCGTTGCGTATACAGCGAGGTAAAAAAATCATGCGTTGTCTCCGTTGTTGTTTTTGTTCGGAATACACGATCATTATTCTGGTGACTGTTACGAGTCAGACCATTAAGAAAAAGGCAGTGCCGGTGAGTGAGCGGGGTCACTCGCCGGCTCCGGGTTAAAGGTCGAGAACCAACCGCTTGCTTTTGGCGCGTGAACAGCAAGGCGTGAATTGGTCGTTTGAGGTTTTTTCGCGATCACTCAGGTAGTAGTCCCGATGATCAGGAACCCCATCCAGCACCTTCGTCACACATGTGCCGCAGATGCCCTGTTGACAGGAAACCGGGATCTCGATACCCACCGCCAGCAACACATCCGTGACCGTTTGCTGAGGGCCGACTTCAAGAACCTGGCCGGTGCTTGCTACTTGGATCTCGAACTGATCACTGTTTTGTTCTTCGCCACTAGCGGGCGCGCTAAAATATTCACGGTGCAGATTTGCCTCTGGCCAATGCAGTTCGCGTGCGACGCCGAGGACGAAATCCATGAACCCACCGGGGCCGCAAATGTAGAGATGCTTGTGCGGCTGCGGATGACTGAGCAACTCTCTGACGTCCAGGCGCGCCTGACCGCCATCGTCATCGAATTGGCATCGGCTGCTGCTGCTGTAGGACGACGCTTCGACTCGCTTGACGAATGCAGCGCTGGCGGCGCTCCGGGCGAAGTAGAAGAGGGAAAACGACTGCCCCTGATCACTCAAGACTTCAGCCATGCTGAGGATGGGAGTGATGCCGATACCGCCAGCGAATAACAGGGAATGAGCGGCCTCCGGTTCCAGCTCGAACAGGTTGCGTGGTTCGCTGATCCACACCGTTTGACCAACGTGCAAATCCTCATGCATGCCTTTGGAGCCGCCGCGGGAGTCTGTGGTTTGCAATACACCCAACTGATAGCGATGGCGTTCTTGCGGGTGGTTGCAGAGCGAGTACTGGCGAATCAGTCCAGGCCGGACTTGTACGTCGATGTGCGAGCCCGCCGTGAAGGGTGGCAACGCACTACCATCAGGGTGCTGGAACTCGAACAGAAAAATATTATCGGCTTCAAGCTCCTTGCGGGTAAGGGTGACCTCAAACATCACGACCTCCGCTGGTTTCAGGTGCGAACAGGTGGTCCTCGGAGTGGAGCGTGCAAAACGCTTCCTGGCTGGTATTAGGGTCAATGACGCCTGTGATCACCACCATGTCTTTGAAGTTGTTTTCTTCGATCGTGCGCACCACGCCGCGTGGATCCTTGCCTTCGAGTACATCGCGGGCGCCCTCGTCAAGCATCCGGCGTGCGCGCATGATCGCCACGTCCGTTGCGCCCAAATGCTCATGGGTATGATCGTGGATGACGCCTTGGGATTGGGTGATTGCAATATCGTGCACAGAGAAACATTCGCCCATGCCCAAGTAGGCAGCTTCTTTCATCGAATCGCGATCTTGCATAAAGAGCGGGTCATCGGCACGCAGCATGCGGTCGTGCTCATCTTTTTCGGCCTGGTATTGCTTCTCCAGACTTTCCTTATCGAGTTGTCCGCTGCGGTGATAGATGAATTCCCAACGCCAGTGTGCGTGGTCGTCGATCGGCACGTCCCACAACATGGTGAGCCCGCCATCTCCCAGGTAACCTTCAAATCCACCGACCGCACAAGCGTTAGGCATGACGTAATTCGTGATTCGGATTGAGGTGTCGCGGGTTTCGCCAATGGCGCGCTTGGTATAAAGACGAACGCCGAACCGGGTGTCTTCGATGCTGATGATCGGACGCGCTTTGTTTGAAAATACACCCCAGCGCGCCTGCATGGTTTCGTCGGCCAGATTCACCTGGTGCAGATAGGAGGTGTGCACCGGGTCAATGTTGCCTTCACTGGCTTGCAGCCAGTTGCAGTCACCCCGCCAACGGCAGGTATAACGGTGTTCATCACCGCCTGCGAGCGCCGGATAGTTAGGAAAAATCGGCGGCTCGCCAGGCCCCATGTAGACCCAAAACGCACCGGCTGCTTCATGCAATGGATAGGAGTGAGTGCGTACCTTGTCCTTCGCAGTGGCGGAATGTTCCGCCGGTTGATCAAGGCATTTGCCTTTCCCGTCGAACAGCCAGCCGTGATATGGACAGCGCAGACCGCCATCTTCGATACGACCCAAAGCCAGGTCTGCGCAGCGGTGCGCACACTTGCGATTGATCAGGCCGACTTCACCTTTATCATCGCGAAACAGCACCAGGTCTTCGCCCATGATCCGCACAGGGAAAGGCGCCGAGCCGGGTGGTACGGCATCAGCCAGAGCAACGGGCTGCCAGTAGCGGCGCAGGAGTTCGCCGGCCGGTGTTCCGCGGTTGGTGCGGGTGAGATATTGGTAGCGTCCAGGGCCGCGCTCGTCGGGAATGCTGTCTTGAACCACAGGGATCAGGCTTGTCTGGTCCATCTTTTAAATCCTGTTCTTGAAGTACCGAACTACCGGGAGGAGTGAACCTGCGCAGGCGGACGGTTACGTTTTTATTGGAGGCCCATTAGTCATGAGCTGGGGTCAACAGTGAGGGCTAGCGGCGGAGTCGATCAATGACGCACCGCCACTAGCAGTTATGCAAAATTTCGATAACGCTGTTCGCTAGTGCTTGTAGTTGTGATACCAGCCGGTGGGGTGCATTCTGCTAAGTAATGCAACGGCACAATCAGCCAACCCTAACAACTAAAAAAACGGGATTGGAATGGACATCAAACAGCTTGAATATTTCAGTCAGGTCGCGGAACTGGGTAGTTTCAGTAAGGCATCGGCTTTTCTCGATATCGCTCAACCGGCACTGAGCCGTCAGATCCGCCAGTTGGAAATCGAACTGCGCACGTCACTGTTCGAGCGCACAGGTCGTGGCGTTACGCTCACGGCGGCGGGCACCCGTTTGCTCAAACATTCGCGAGGCATTCTTCGGCAAATCGATCTGGCTCGAGCCGACATTGATCAACACCGAAATGTCGCCGAAGGGCGTTTGGTTCTGGGCTGGCCACCCAGTTTGGGGCGCACCGCTACGGTTCCATTGGTAGAGGCGTTCCGTGAACAGTTTCCTGGTGTGACGCTGTGCCTGGTGGAGGGGCTGTCGACCCATATTCTCGAGTGGTTGGGTATTGGCCGACTCGATTGCGGAGTGGTCTATAACACCATGCCTACGGCGAATGTGGATCTCCTGCCTCTGGCGGAAGAGCCACTGTTTCTGATCTCGCCGCGCACCCCAGACGACGATGTCACGATTGGCGGATCTATCAGCCTTGAAGCGCTCGCCGAGCTGCAATTCATCATCCCGGGACGACCGAACAATATTCGTCTCTTGCTTGAGCAGTCCCTGGCGACGGTGGAGCGAAAAATCAAAGTTCGTTACGAGATAGAGAGCATCCCGGCCATCCACGAGCTGGTGCGGCGGGGACACGGCCACGCACTCCTGCCAATGAACGCCATCGGTGATGATAACTGTCACCTCGACAAACTTCTGAGTGTTCGGGCGATAGAGCCGGAACTGGCCACCAGTCTTTGGTTGGCCACTTCGACTCATCGGCCATGTAACCTGTTAACCCAGCAAGCATTAGGACTTATCGACTCAGTGATTCGTGAAGAAATCCGACAAAGGTCCATCGCCGTGCGCTCACTGATGCTACCCGTCTGAGCGATGCTTTTATTCGATAACAGTCATGCGCCAGATCGCATTGCTAGTGTCCATTGGCCTCCCTACCATCGCTTCACAGGACGGCGGTTACATGCCGTTACGCTCTGACCAATAAGACCTTTTTGCCTTCGATTCGGCATGAGCGAAGTATCAAGCTTGCTGGGGGTATACCGGCATGATTGCGCCCTAAAAAATTACACTAACGACTATCCGGTTTCGGCTTAGTTACCTTGCTGTCGCCTCACCATAAAAATAAAAGAGAGGGAACATGAACAATACGTTCAGGCATTACGTCGTCCGGACTTTGGCAGGTTGTATGGGAGGCTTGGTGTTAGGCGCTCCAGCGATAACACAGGCTTCCAACGGTCTATATACCGATGGGCAAGGGTTGAAAAGTGTGACGATGGGCGGGGCTGCAATTGCATTGCCACAAGACTCCATGGCCGCTGCTTCTAACCCGGCAGGCATGGCTTATGTAGGTAATAGAGTTGACGGGGACATTCAACTGTTCATCGGCAGCAATGAGGCGACTTACGGCTCCCCGGACAATCGTCTGCGCGGCCATAAAACAGTCCCTATTCCCGAGTTTGGTTTCAATTACGACCTTTCACCGAAGTTAAGCGTTGGTGTGTCCTCAATTGGTGCAGGTGTGGGCTGGGACTACGATGGCCCGTTGTTTCAGAATCAGGGGTTGCCACGGTTTCAGGCGATGCTTAAACAGGTCGGCGTTGCACCGACATTGGCGTACAAAGTGACTGACAACTTTTCGGTAGGTGTTTCAATTACTGCGGCCTACCAGTCACTGTTTGTGCGAGGCGCTGCGTTGCCGACACCTGCTGGTCCAGCCATATTGCCAAACCACGGCACCCAAGGCGCTTGGAGTTATGGGGTCCGCCTAGGTGCATTGTGGACTCCCATTGCTCCTCTGACACTGGGTGTTTCCTATATCAGTAAACAGAAAGCCAGCAGCTTCGACGGCTACAAGGATGATCTATTGGCGGTCTCCGACGGCAAGCTCGATAGTCCCGAGATTCTCGGTGCCGGATTGGCTTGGCGACCCACCGACAAACTGACAGTTGCATTCGATTACAGGTTGATTCGCTGGTCAGAGGTCGAAGCATTGAACAGTGACCAGACCTTCGGTTGGCGCGATCAGCACAACATGCGCCTGGGGTTGGCCTATCAACTCAATGATCAGTGGACGGTTCGTACGGGCATCAATTACGCCAACCGTCAGTACGCCAGTGATTCGCTCGTCGCCAACATTCTGATCCCCGGGCTGCTGCACAAGTCCTACAGCGCTGGCGTGACACGCACGATAGGCGATAGCGGGGAGGCGACCTTTGGATTGGTCAAGGACATCAGTGAACACGTTACTGGCACCGGCAAAAGCAGCGGTTCGACCATCGACGTCAAGTACGGCTATGTCGTGATGGGTTATGGCTACAAATTCTGAACAACCATCGCTAATTACCGGGAGTTGCCATGAAACAGCCTGTCTTCGATTTCAAAAGAGAGCTATCGGATAATGTTCGTTCACGTTTTTTTATTGGCGGCCAGTGGTTGCCGGTGCAAGGAATCCAGCGCAACGTGCTGATTGATCCTTCGAGCGAAGTGCCCGTATGCGATATCCCATTGGCGAATTTTTCCGATATCGATCAAGCCGTTGCTGCCGCACGTGAGGCTTTCGATGTTGGGCCTTGGGCGCGCATGACAGGTCCGGAGAGGGCGGTGCATTTGCGGCAATTTGCAGAGATCGTCAATGATCGTTTGCCATTGTTCATCCGTCTCTGGACTGCACAGGTTGGGGCGCCGGTGGCATTTGCCGGCCTTTTTTCCGGTGTTGCGCCGAGCATGCTCGAGTATTACGCACAGCTGGCTGAAACATTCGAATTCACTCAAATACGCGATACCTATCAAGGGAAGGCTAATGTCGTCCGTCATCCAGTGGGGGTCACTGCACTAATTGCTCCATGGAACGCGCAGTTACCTATCCTGGCCTACAAGTTGGGCGCCGCGCTCGCGGCGGGTTGTACCGTGGTTATCAAATCGCCCCCGGAATCACCCTTTGATGCTCTAGTGTTAGCCGAATGTGCTGAGGAAGCTGGAATTCCTTCCGGCGTGATCAATGTTGTCACTGCAGATCGCGAGGAAGGTGCCCATCTTGTGGCGTCAGCCGGGGTGGACAAGGTCAGTTTTACCGGCAGCACTGCAGTGGGCAAAGTCATCGCGAACGTGTGCATCCAGCGCATGGCGCGTTTCACTTTGGAGTTGGGCGGTAAATCCGCCGCCATCATGCTGGATGACGCCGACCTGCAAACGACTGTCGGCGTTCTGGCCCATTTCAGCATGCCGTTTTCCGGACAGATTTGTTTCGCACAAACCCGGCTGCTGATTCCCAGGTCGCGCTATGAAGAGTTCGTCACCGCCTATACACAGGCGATTGCCACCCTGACGATTGGCGACCCTTGGGACGACACGACTCACTTGGGGCCGGTGGCCAGCGCTGCTCAATATGAGCGCGTATTGACTTACATCCAGACCGGGTTAGAGGAAGGCGCGCGAATCGTCACGGGAGGTGCGCGGGTCGAAGGACGTGAATTGGGTTTCTTCATTCAGCCAACGGTGTTCGTCGACGTGACGCCTGAAATGACGATTGCACGCCAGGAGATCTTTGGTCCGGTGGTAGTGATCATCGCCTACGACGACGATGCCCATGCTCTGCGCCTGGCCAACGACAGCGATTTCGGCCTCAGTGGGAGCGTTTTCAGCGCATCCACCGAGCGTGCGGCTGCCTTTGCGCGTCAGGTCAAGACCGGCAACGTGACCATCAATGGTCTGCAGATGGCGCCCAACGTTCCTTTTGGCGGGTTCAAACAATCAGGTATGGGACGTGAAGGCGGTCTCGAAGGCCTGGACGCTTTTCTCGAGTCCCAAGCGATCTACTTCCCCGGCATTTGAGCCCTCTACCGCAGGTATCTCATGAAATACGATTACATTATCGTCGGTGGGGGCAGCTCCGGCTGTGTTGCCGCAAACCGCCTTGTTGTGGACCACGGCAAGCGAGTGTTATTGCTCGAGCAGGGCGCCGTGGACAAAAGCATGCTGCTGAAAATGCCAGCCGCGACGTTCAAGATGCTTTTCGAAGGAAGCCCCTACGTCAAGCAGTATGAATCCGAACCGCAGTTGCGGATGAACGGGCGTGTGGTGCGCGTGCCGCAAGGCAATGTCATGGGCGGTGGCAGCTCTGTCAACGCCATGGCTTACACTCGCGGCTCGCGCCAGGATTACGAGCGTTGGAACATCGCACTGGGACAGCCGCAGTGGGGCTGGGACGTCTTGCTACCCTACTTCAAGCGTCAGGAAGGCAATCAGCGTTTCGATAACGATGCACATGGCGCCGAGGGGCCACTGAAGGTCTCAGATCCACGTTACCGGGTTGAGGCTGCCGACATTTTTGTGCGCACAATGCAGCGTGCGGGCCTGCCGTTCCGGTCGGATTTCAATGCCGGTGATCTTTACGGAGTCGGTTACCTGCAGACGTCCACTTGGCGTGGTGAACGCAGCAGCGCATCCACGGCATTCATTAAACCGATCCTCGACAACCCCTTGCTAACGGTCATCACTGGCGCTCGCGTCAATAAAATCCTGTTCGACAATGATCGGGCCGTTGGGGTCGAGTATCAGCAAAAGCAATCGCTGCACCAGGCTCATGCCGACGCAGAAGTACTCCTGGCCGCCGGCGCTTTTGCTACGCCAAAATTGCTGATGTTGTCAGGCATTGGTCCTGCCGAGCACCTGAGCCAGCACGGCATCGACGTGCGAGTCGATTTACCGGGGGTGGGGGAGAATCTGCAAGACCACAACACGGCATTGCTGTCGATGACCACCAACGGCGCCTATGGCTACTACGGTGAAGACAAGGGGTGGCCAGCGGTGCGTAATGCGCTGCGTTACTTTGCTTTTCATGATGGCCCCATTTCCTCAAACGGTGCCGAAACCATGGCTTTCATCAACTTGGATGACCCGCTCTCGGATCCAGACTTACAGATCTACGGAGTCGGTGTGATGTGGCCCATGGAGGATGAAGAGAATGTGACGCACGGCTTCACCTTGATGGCCAATCTGGTCAAGCCGCTGTCCCGGGGCACTGTGCGTTTACGCTCGGCGAATCCTGATGATGAACCGCTGATCAATCCCAACTGGCTCAGCGACCCCAGTGACTGCTCGCGCCTGTTGCAGGCACTCAAGTACTTGCGTTCGATCGCTGCGACAGAACCTTTGGCTGGCATCATCCGCAAAGAGATTCAGCCGGGTATCGAAGTGCAAACGGACGAGGCGTTGATGGAGTACCTCAAGCGCACCACCGAGAGCAACTACCATCCCGTAGGCACCTGCAAAATGGGCCCTGATCATGACCCAATGAGCGTGCTACACGGTGATCTGTGTGTGCGAGGTGTATCGGGGTTGCGGGTCATTGATGCCTCCATGATGCCTAATATCATCAGCGCTAACACTAACGCACCAGTGATGGCCGTGGCGGATCGGGCCGTTACCCTGATGATGGCTAACGGGCCAATCTAAACCCCTATCGCTCTGTCAGGAAATCTCGAAATGAGTATATGTACCAGGCGAGCTCTGGCTGTCGTGACGTTGGCGCTGGTGGCTATCGCCGTATTCGGCGCATTGAGCACCGACGAGCGTTTTGCCCGGCGGTGTTTCACCGTATTGGCCATTGGCTTGCTCGTGACGTCCTGGCAGGTAAACCGGTATCTGACGAGGCTATCTGTAGTCTGTGAACACGCGGTAGCTGTGGCGCAGACGATGGGTGGCGGTGACTTTAGCCAGGAACCTATTACAGCAAAGGGGGGGAGCGGCTGGGAAGTTGCGCAGACCCTGTTAGATGTCCAATTGAGTTGGCGAGCGAGGTGTTTACAACGCTGCGAACAGGAGCAGACATTGCGGGGCTCAGCCCGATCATTGAATGACCAGATTCTTTCCATCGCTGACAGCACCGGCACTCAGGCAACGGGTGCTCTGACAATGGCACAAGCGTTGGAGTCGATGGGTGCTGCAATCAGTCAGATTGCTGGGCAGGCTATCACTGCGAAAAGTATTTCAAGTCAGTCGGAGCTCTTGGCCCAAAAAGGTAGCGACGTGATTGCCAACGTCATCGGGGGTGTTGAGGGGATCGTCGAGGCTGTCAATCAGTCCTCTACCCGGATTGTCGCCCTTGGACGATCCTCTGAGGAAGTTCATTCCATTATCCAGGTCATAAGAGGCATCGCTGAGCAGACAAACCTGTTGGCACTGAATGCTGCCATTGAAGCCGCACGAGCAGGGGGCGCCGGTCGAGGATTTGCCGTAGTGGCCGACGAGGTCCGTAACCTGGCCGCCAGGACCGCACAATCCACCCGGGAAGTGACTGAGATGATCGAGCGCATAAGAACTCACACGACGCAGGTGGTGGACAGTATGCAAGCGGCAGTCATGCGGGCCAATAATGGCGTTGCATTGGCAAAAGAAGCGGGGCTCGCCATGGAGCACATCCGCGAAGGTGCACACTCATCGGCGATACTTGTGGATGAGATTTCCCAAGCGTTGAGTAACCAGACTGAAGCAGTAGTGGAAATAGCTTCACGGGTAGATGTCATGGCGCGAAAGTCTCGCAGCAATAACCTTTCCATACAAAGTCTGGCGCAAGCGTCGCAACAATTGGAAGTAGACATTTTTTCAGTGAGTTAGCTTAGGATAAACAGAGCTGGATGCAACGCCCTGTTTATAACTTATTCTTACACCTGTTGCGTGAACCGCATCTAGGTCGCGCACAGTATCGTGCGACTTTTGGGATATTCATGAAGCTAATGGTTTTTCTATTACTGTGCCTTCAAGTAGTAGACCCGCCACACGGCGCACGTCCCCCGGAAGTTGTGATGGACCTCAGACGCTGCTTGGTTTT
Organism: Pseudomonas sp. Q11; assembly: GCF_024494355.1. Taxonomy (GTDB): domain Bacteria; phylum Pseudomonadota; class Gammaproteobacteria; order Pseudomonadales; family Pseudomonadaceae; genus Aquipseudomonas; species Aquipseudomonas hefeiensis. The sequence continues at coordinate 39,790 of NZ_JAKNQY010000002.1, forward strand.
TTCCACTGGTTGATACTAATGCTGTCGAGCGCTTGGTCCAGCTTTATGCAGTAACCCCCAACTTTGCCAGCCAGTTTCACCACCTAAAAGTTTGTGAAATTTATGGGTGAGCGCCATCTGTAGGAAAATTGCGATGTTGTTTAGGAATATGAAAATTTCTGTTAGAGCCGCTCTATGTTTTGCCGTTATTACTACACTGTTGATTATCCTGGGCTTGATCTCGCTGTGGAGCCTGCACGCCATCCGTACTTTCGCCGCGGATGTCGAAGAGCACTCAATGGCCAGTGTCATAGCCGCCGACCGGATCGACGCCACAGCCTTGAAGCTGATGCTCGAAAGCCGCCGGCTCGTTGGGCAACCCGACATGGCGAACAAGGACGTCATTATCCAAAACATCCGGGATCTTCGCGCGTCACTGCTGACGCAAATGAAGGGGTATGGCGCGTACGTCAACGACGACAATGGGCAGCAGCTGTTCAAAGTGGTCTCCGATGGGATCCTGCGTCTGACCCGCCTGGCGCAGAATTGCATCGACTTCAGCCAGAAAGACCGGAACGTAGAGGGCGAGGCCCTGCTGGATGAGCATGTGCCGCGCTCCAGGCAAATGCAGCAGGCCCTCGACCAACTGATACAACTGAACATTGATAAGGTGCGCCGCTCTGGCATTGATTCCGCGCGAACCTATGACAACGGCGTTCAGTTCATTATCGCAATGATCTTCAGCGCTGTGCTGGCGACCTTGGCGTTGGCCTATTTTTTTACTCGCAGCATTGTGGTACCGCTGAAATATGCGTTGTCGATCAACGACACGATTGCTCGCGGCGATCTGCGAAGCGAGATTGTGATCGAAGGCAAAGACGAACTCTCGGCTTTGCTCAAATCGGCAAAGACCATGCAAGTTAGCCTGCGTGAGACGATCCGCCTGATCGGTGATTCGTCGACCCACTTGGCATCGGCCGCTGAAGAAATGAGCGCAGTCACTGGTGAGTCCAGTCGCGGTCTGCTCCGGCAGAATCATGAAATTGAACAGGCCGCCACGGCAATGAACCAGATGGCGGTCGCGGTAGTTGGAGTGGCCCGTAACGCGGCCTCAGCCTCTGTGGCAGCGCGCTCATCGGGCGCGTCGAGCCACACGGGGTCGGATCGTGTGAAGCACACCATTACCGCTATCGAAAAATTGAGCATGACCGTCCAGAGTACCAGCAACGATGTGCAGCATTTGGCCATGCAATCTCAGGATATCAGCCAGGTGCTGGCGGTCATTCGGGCCATTGCCGAACAAACCAATCTCCTGGCGCTGAACGCGGCCATTGAAGCTGCACGGGCCGGGGAGCAGGGCCGCGGGTTCGCGGTGGTGGCGGATGAAGTCCGGGCTCTGGCGGGCCGTACCCAGCAGTCGACCGGGGAAATTGCGCAAATCATCGAGCGGATCCGTCTGGGCACCGAGCAGGTTACCCAGGCGATGCGCGATAGTTGCCTGGAGGCTCAGGACACCCTGTTGATCGCCCATGAGGCGGGAGCGGCTCTGACGGAAATTTCCCATTCTATCGACCAGATCAATGAGATGAACATGCACATTGCCGCGAGCTCTGAAGAGCAGGCCGAAGTGGCGCATGCAGTGGATCGTAATTTAACGAGTATTCGCGATCTGTCCATGCACAGCGCCACGGGAGCGCAGCAGACCTTTGTGGCCAGTGCCGAGCTCTCCCGGCTGGCGGCCGACATGCACGGGCTCGTAGAGCGCTTTTCGATCTGAGCGTCAAACATCCATTTACGAGTAAATAATTCGGGTTGTTCTATTACGAAAGTTCTCGCAGACAACTCTCTTCGAGAGTTAGTACTCAAGTGGCTCTCTAGCCAGGTTAGCATGCCGCTTTGAATTACTTTCATGGAGAGTGAAGTTCGTATTCGTTGATTTATGAAACTCTACAACGGCAGCGTCAAAGAAGAGGCGAACTTATCGTGTCGCAAGTCGAACAGGACATAGAGATGCGGCTCATGGCTCGCGGTTATCGCGCTGACCCGTCTCAGCGGGCCGCCATCAAACTTCTCGACAAGTGGCTGGGAAGTTGGCTGCGTGAAAGACGGGTTTGGTTACCGGCTCCGAAAGCTGGAGTATATCTGTGGGGTGGTGTCGGGCGCGGTAAGAGTTTCGTGATGGATGCCTTCTTCGCCGCTGCTCCGCTCGAGGCGAAGCGACGCGTGCATTTTCACGCCTTTGTGCAAGGCGTTCTGGAACGTCTCAAACAGCTCACTGGTCAGCGCAATCCGCTGGTTCTTATCGCCAGCGAAATCGCAGCGGACACTCAACTGTTATGTTTTGATGAGTTTCATGTGCATGACATTGGCGACGCTATGTTGCTTGGCCGTCTTCTGTTGCAACTGGTAGATCAGGGGGTCGGGGTGGTAGCCACTTCCAACTATGCTCCCCAAGCGCTGTGTCCGAACCCTCTTTACCGGGACCGCTTCAAGCCGACCATCGAGATGATTGACCGCCGCTTCCATATCCATCATCTAGACGGTGACGAAGATTATCGGCTGAACGTCGAGGGCGGTAACGTTTGGGGTGTGTTGGCACAGGTAGCGGCTGATGCCCAGGCGGACTGGGTTGAGCGACGACTGCAATTCGACTGGTCAGCCGAGCGCAACGTGCTGGTGGAGGTGAATCATCGCCCCATGAAATTGCGGGCGCGGCAGCAAGCGACGGCTTGGTTGGATTTTGAGGACTTGTGCCGCATGCCCCGTTCCTGCGGCGACTTTCTCTGGCTCAGCTGCACCTTCAAACGATTGGCCATTACCGCAGTACCGACATTTGATGGTGAGGGCATCGACGTTCAGCAGCGCTTTCTCAATTTAATCGACATTCTCTACGACAGCGGTATTGAGTTAATTCTGATCACCGAGGAAGGTCCCCTGGCATTGTTTACCGCCAGCGCGCATATGGATTACGCGCGGACATGCAGTCGGTTGCAACAGTTACGGGTACTCGAACTCGAAAGCATGGATAGGATAAATCTTTGATACTGTCTTGCCACCGGAGATCCTTAAGAGCTCTCAGGAGGAAACCGGGATCCGTCCGGTCTAGATCCGGTTGCTATCTCGGCCACGGGAATAATGGATCGCCCTCGATCAGTAAGACCTGCCAGGGTTGACGTTTTCTGGCCCAGATGAACATCTGAGTGAGGTCGGCGAAGAAACTGATGGCTTGTCGGTGAACGCCGCGGTTGACCACGGCCCGGATCAGCGTCCAAACATCGTGTTCGGAGACGCTGATCACTGCGCCCTGGCCTGGTTACGCGCCTTGCGGATGTCGGTCAGGGATTTGCGTGGCCAGGATCCGCAGGCGTGACTCTTTGTTCTGGCCGCCCCAGCGATAACGATAAAAAGCTGACCGACACACCGTCCTTACTCACTGAGACTCGACCGGCGAGATTGCCATCTTCCCTGAGGATGCGGCAGGCATCATTGGCGGTCAGCGACTCGAGTTCTTTGATGGTGATTTTGGCCATGAAATGGACTCCCCCTACTTTTACCCCCACAAAAACGTCGGCTCTTGATGGACGTTACTGGACTCTCGTAGAGCAGAACACCGCTGGGGCTCAAGTAATTACTAGCTTAGAAAAGTCCAGAGCCAGATTTTGAAATCTTTCAAGAAGTATGCAAAAGGAGATGGGGTGCTAGGGGTCGAGTGTTCGAATCACTCCGTCCCGCCATATTATTCAAGGGTTGCGAGATTTTATCTCGCGACCCTTTTTTATTTCTCCGCGTTTTACCCCACAAAACGGCTGACTCTGGGTGGGTTTTTCGGATGTGATACCAATATCGAAATTTGTCCCAGAGGCTTTTAGTCCCAGCATGATAAGTAAGTTGACGATAGCTTGGGTTCATTCCTTTCGTGCGTGACAAGCGCTACTCATATCGAGTCGGATACCAATGTTGTCTTCCGTAAGCCTGGCGAAGAAGATTCCGCTAGAGGGCTATCTGCCTGCCAGAATTGCATACTTTGGTTGATGAGATAGCGCAGCAGGGCCACGAAGGGGAGTCCTTGATAGATGCTGTCGTGGAGGACGCAGGTGCAAGCAAGCTTGCTCAGGCGGGGCGTCAGCGGTTGATTTACAACGTTCATGCGGGACCACCCCTCTTGGGTTGGTGATTGCTCGCACCACCATCAAACCCGGTAGTCCGTTCTTTTTCAGGACGGGTGTCCGATCGGGTTGAGACTTTTACAGATAAGCATCGGCTCTCGAAGGCTGGCTATCGCAGCCACCGACACCTGGTTGCCTTCAGTCAAATCGTCATCGACTCAATATTTTGCTTACCGAGCATCATCCTTGCTGCTTGCAATAATGCACCAGACGCAATCGGTGAGCAGTTCCGTCAGGTGTTGTTCAGTAGTCTCTACTTCGTTCCATTGTAATTGGCCGTAGAGCATTCCAATGATTGTGCAGGTGATTAGGCTGGTCTTCACATCCTGCTTGTCCTGCACGCCACATTCTTCTGCGATAATTTCGTACAACAACGTTCGATGATTATTTTTTAACCGATTTGCCTGATGTTTATGTTCTTCATTGAGATTCACGAACTCTCGGGTCACCAATACCAATCGGTCCTTCTCATTCAAAGTGAAGCTGACAAAGGCCTGGACAAAGCGATGCAGCCGTCCGGCAGGGCTTTTGGCATCGTTCAGGCGGTGCTCGGTCGTGACCAGCAGGTCTGACAAAGCGGACTCAATGAGCTCGAACAACAAGCCTTCCTTGTTTTCGATGTGGTGGTACAGCGACCCGGCGTGCAGCCCTACGTGACCTGCCAGGTCACGCAAGCTGATGGCCTGGAATCCGTGGGATGCGAATAACTCGACTGCCGCGTCAACGAGCCGCTGACGGACGCTGAATGGCGAAATGGATGATGAGTCGACAGCAAGCATGATGGCTCCATCAAGGAAAATGCGAACGTTCGATAGTGCTAGCCCAGTTGGGGATCAATCAGAAATTCCTCGTTCGCGGCCTCATTGCCAATGGGCAGCGACTCACGAGTCGACAGGCAATGGAAGGGGGCAGGGGGGGAGACGTTGAGGGTCAGTAGGTAACGGTTTTCATCGCCGACTTCTTCATTCCGGGAAAGGTCGGCTGGACCTAACAGCAGGCCGACGTCGCGGGAGTTGACCGGTGTAGCCTCAATCCGGACCACGATCTCATCGCCATCCGGTTCTGTTGGCTCGACCTGTTCCCGCGACAGCTCCACCGTACCGTTCTCGTGGATCGCAAATCGCATGTCGCGTCCGGACCAGGTCATGGGCACCCTCCAATAACTCGTGTTGGTGTGCGGTCTGCTTTTCGGTTGATAAAAACAAAATTTACGAAAACGTATTCGTTGGATTTTCTGCATACTAACATGGGACAGAAGCGACGCAACGGGCTTTATGAACGTCTTAGGCATCTTTCCGTTTTTGCTAACTGCTGCAAGCCTTGGCTGCAGAGGGCTCGCTCAGTGCTGCCGCCGACGTACTGGGACAACCGATTTCATCGGTCAGCCGATTGCTGAAAGCGCTGGAGTAGTGTCTCAAGGTGGCGTTGCTGGTGCGCACCACGCGGCGTATGCAACTGACCGAGGCCGGGCAATACCTGTTGGAACGCAGTCATCACGTGCTGGAGTCGCTGAGCGACATCGAGGCCAATCTGACGCAGACCATCGACTATCCGAGTGGACTGCTGCGCATCAACACGTCGGCTTCGTTCATGGATCACTTGCTGCTGCCGCTGGTGCCACAGTTCGCCAAAGCCTATCCCAACATCACGTTAGAGCTGCGCACCAGTGATCAGATGATCGATCTCATCCAGGAACACGCCGATGTGGCGATTCGCATTGGTGTGATGGCGGACTCTTCCTTGCGAGCCGTGCACCTGGGAGATTGTCGGCGAGTGGTGATGGCGTCGCCGACTTACCTGGAACGCCATGGGACGCCGCAACGCGTTGAGGATCTTGCGAGTCATCGGCTGCTGGGATACATCGGTGCAGATCCGTTGAATCGATGGCCACTATCGAGCGGCCGACAGGGCGATTACGCGATCACCCCGGCATTGTGTGTGTCCCATGGCGAAATGCTGCGCCAATTGGTATTGGCCCATGAAGGCATTGCGTGTCTGATGGACTTTTCGGTGGTGGCTGATCGTCATCGTGGTGAGCTGGTCGAACTACTGGCGCCTTACAACCAGGCTCCATCCAGTCCGGTGCACATCGCCTATTACAGGCGCTCCCCGACTGACGCGCGCATTCAGGCTTTCATCGACTTCATGCGCAGTCAGGGTCCTGCACGGCTGACGCCTTAATATTCTTCATCACTCGCTTGACGCATCGTACAACCACGGCTATTTTGCGAAAACGATTTCGTTCCAGGGGTAATAACCCGTGAGAAGGATCTGGCCGTCAATCAAGTGACCTCGGTAGGAGAAAAGCATCATGCAAAACCGCGAAGGGGGCTGCTTATGCGGTTCGGTTCGATATGTGCTCAAGGGTGAGCCGCAAGCGACGGTGGTGTGCCACTGCACCCACTGCCAGAAAGCCAGTGGCAGTGCATTTTCCGTCAACTTGCTGGTGAAAGAAGATCAATACGAGCAACGGGGCGAGACCCACATTTTTGTCGATGTCGGTGACAGCGGTCTGCCGTCCTATCGCCATTTTTGCGCCAGTTGCGGATCTCCCGTGATCACCGTTGCGACCAATTTGCCCGGGCTGCTGTTGGTCAAGTCCGGAACGCTCGATGAGCGAAGTGACGTGCAGCCGCAGTTGGAAATCTATACCCGGCACGCTGCGAAGTGGCACGTGCCGATGGCTGGCACTACGCGCTTCGCCGGTGCTCCGCAGGCTTGAAGCCCTAAGATTTGAATTCATAACGTCCAAGACGAGGAATGAGTGATGAGCTTTCGTTCGATTAACCCGGCAACGGGCGAGTTGGTTAAGGAGTTTCCACTTCAAACAGACGAAGAGGTTTTTTCGGCACTGGATCAAGCCGAGCAGTGTTTTCGACAGGACTGGCGGCACCGGACAGTGTCCGAGCGGGCGGGTATCGTGGCCAAGGCCGCGCGGATTTTACGAGCCAAGCGTGATGAATACGTGCAGTACGCGACACTGGAAATGGGCAAGGTCACTCGTTTCGGCCATTTTGAAGTCGATCTGGTGGCCGACATTCTCGATTACTACGCCGAGCACGGTGAGCGACTGCTGGCTGAACAGGCGTTGCCAGGCGAGCCTGGGGCGACACTGGTCGCCGAACCCTTCGGCGTTATCCTCGCGATCGAGCCGTGGAATTTCCCCTATTATCAGTTGGCCCGTGTCGCCGCACCTCAGCTCATCGCAGGCAACGTGGTTATGATGAAGCACGCTGAAAACGTGCCGCAATGTGCGCTCGCTTTTGCGCGTTTGTTTGAGGAGGCCGGCGCACCGGAAGGGGCTTACACCAATCTATTTTGCAGCATCGACCAAATCGCTAGCCTGATCGACGACAGTCGCGTGCGTGGTGTGGCATTGACCGGCAGTGAGCGGGCTGGTGCCTCCGTTGGCGCTCGGGCTGGCCGTCACATGAAGAAGGTCATCCTTGAATTGGGTGGCAGTGACCCGGCGATCATCATGCCCGGCGCTCCTCTAGAGCATGCCCTGGATCAATGCACCATAGGTCGCCTGTACAACTCAGGCCAGGGTTGCGTGAACATCAAGCGAGTCATCGTGATCGGCAAGGAGCGCGGGGAAAAGGCGCTGGCGGGTCTCAAAGAACGCTTTGCGGCCGTCAAAGTTGGCGATCCAACTGATGAATCCACCTTGCTCGGACCGCTGGTCAGCGAAGCCGCGCTCAACGGTTTACTCAAACAGATCGACGCCGCCAAAGCTGCGGGTGGACGGATTGTCTTTGGCGGTCATCGTGTAGACCGACCAGGCTTCTTCCTTGAACCGACCATCATCACCGACATTTCCGAAGACAATCCGCTGTACCGCGAGGAAGCGTTCGGCCCGGTATTGTCCTTCTATATGGTGGACACTGAGGAAGAGGCGATCAAATTGGCCAACGCTACGCCTTATGGCCTTGGCGGTTACGTATTCGATGCCGACATCGAGAACGCCAAGCGCATTGCGTCGCGCATCGAGTCCGGCATGGTTTACATCAACTCCTGCTACGCGGATTCGCCGGGCCTGCCGTTCGGTGGGATCAAGAATTCTGGCTTCGGGCGTGAACTCTCGGAGTTGGGGATCAGCGAATTCATCAATCGTAAATTGATCCGCGTCGCGCCTTCTGCATAACACGCGCCGTTTTATCTGTTGAAACTTGCCACGACACAGCCTTCGGTGCGCTTGGCCGCGGATTGCTGTGTCGTGGATGAGCCCTGGTCGATGAAACGCCTTCCTCCGAATTTTCTACACGAGAAAAACCATGTCCCGCGCGGCTTTGCGTGCTCCTTGTTTTTTGTTGCTGGGGTTGATTCTGGTGGCACTGAACCTGCGCCCGACGTTGTCGAGCTTGTCACCGATGCTCGGTGAGGTAAGCGCAATCCTGGGCTTTTCAGCGGCGACGGCGGGCGTGCTGACCACAATGCCGGTCCTGTTCCTTGGATTGTTTGCGCCATTGGCTCCGATTCTGGCCCAGCGTTTTGGCCCTGAGCGAACGGTGTTGGGTGTCCTTCTGACCCTGGCGACTGCAATTCTGATGCGCAGTTCATTGGGTGAGGCCGGCCTGTTTATCGGCAGCCTGCTGGCAGGCGCCAGTATTGGGGTACTGGGTGTGTTACTGCCGCTCATCGTCAAGCGTGATTTTGCTCGACGGGCCGTGACTGTGACCGGCATTTACACGACGGCCCTGTGTCTCGGAGCTGCGCTTGCAGCCGGTTTTACCGTGCCGCTGAGCCACTACTTCGGAAATGACTGGCGCATGGGACTGGGTGTTTGGCTGGTGCCTGCGATGGTGGCTGCGCTGTTCTGGTTGCCGCAGGTTCGGCACCCGCGAGGTGTGCAGCCCAGGCGAAATCGGGTGAATGGTTTGCTGCGGGACGTGTTGGCGTGGCAGGTGACGTTGTACATGGGGATGCAATCATCGCTGAGCTACATCGTATTTGGTTGGTTGCCGTCGATCCTCATCGGCCGGGGGCTCACGCCGGGCGAGGCAGGCTGGGTGCTTTCCGGCTCTGTGATGTTGCAACTGGTCGGCGCGGTTGCTGCGTCCTGGTTGGCTGCACGTAGGACCGACCAACGCGGGGCGATCCTGATTGTGATGCTGCTGACTCTGGGTGGGCTGTTCGGCTGTCTGTATGCGCCCCTTGGCACCTTGTGGGGCTGGGCCATCGTGCTGGGCTTGGGGCAGGGGGGCGCTTTCAGCCTGGCATTGACCCTAATCGTATTGCGCTCGCGAGATTCCGACGTGGCCGCGAACTTGTCGAGCATGGCCCAAGGCGTCGGCTACACCCTGGCATCCATGGGGCCACTCGCCGTGGGCCTGGTTCACGATAAAACGGGAAACTGGAATGCGGCAGGCTGGATTTTCGCGCTGATCGGTGGCGCTGCCATCATCGCTGGCCTGGGAGCCGGGCGCGCCCGCTATGTGCAAGCGACCAGTGAAGACTTACCAACATGCACAACGCTGCGTTTGTGATCGCAGCGATCGATTCAACACCAAAACTGTCGCGTCATCCCATGAGATCACTTATGCCGGGAGGCGCACTTACCGTGATTGCCCGTAGAGGTAGCGATGCAAAATCTGATGATCAACGGCCTGGAGCGTGAAGTGGATGTCCCTGATGACATGCCATTGCTTTGGGTCTTGCGTGATGTGCTAGGGCTGACCGGAACCAAGTACGGGTGCGGTATCGCGCAGTGTGGCGTCTGCACGGTGCACCTGGATGGGCAAGCAGTCCGCTCTTGTGTATTGCCTGTCAGCGCCGTGGCCAGTCGTAAGGTCACCACCATTGAGGCGATAGCCGAACATCCTATCGGCCAGGCGCTACAAAAGGCATGGCTGGAACATGAAGTGGTGCAATGCGGGTACTGCCAGCCGGGGCAGATCATGTCTGCAGTCGCTTTGCTGCAGGCTCACCCCCATGCCGATGACGAACAGATCGTCAGCACCATGTCCGGCAACCTGTGTCGCTGCGCCACTTACACGCGCATCCGTGCGGCGATCAAAAGCGTCAGCCAAGCCTGAGGAAGTGATCATGTCAGATACACAACGCTCTCCCGCCGTGTTATCGCGACGCGGTGTGCTCAAGGGGGGCGCAGTACTGAGTGGGTTGGTGATCAGCACTTTTCTGCCTCCAGCGATTTCCCGCAGTTTTGCGGCCAGCACAGTTAAACGCGCGCAACTGGGCGATGCCGCTGAAAAGGGTTACGGCGCTTTTGTTCGGGTGGATCACAGCGGTCATGTGACCGTGATTTCGCCCAAAATAGAGATGGGACAAGGCATCCAGACCGGCATCGCCATGATGGTCGCCGAAGAGCTGGAAGTGCCGTTAAGCCAGGTCAGCATTGCCGAGGCACCGCCTAATGAGCAGCTATATACCGATCCGTTATTGCATTCGCAATTGACGGGTGGCTCGACCTCGACACGTTACGCCTGGGAGCCTCTGCGCAAGGCAGGTGCTTGCGCCCGCATCGTTTTAATTGAGGCTGCTGCGTTGCGTTGGCAGGTCGCCCCGAGTCAATGCCGTGCCCTCAACGGCCAGGTGCTGGGCCCTGATGGACAAGTCGCGGCCTATGGTGATTTGGTGGACGCCGCAGCTGCGCTGCCGCTGCCCGCCGATATACCGCTCAAGCCCATCGCCGAGTTCAAACTCCTCGGCAAACCCGCGCAACGACTGGATACACCTCACAAGGTCAATGGCAACGCCAAATACACCATCGACCTATACGTCCCCGACATGCTGATCGCGTCGACGATCACCTGCCCGGTTCATGGCGGCACCTTGCGCGGGGTCGCCAATGACGCCGCGGCTCTAGGTATTCCGGGTGTGCGCGATATTGTGCGTCTGGATAACGCGGTCGCGGTGACGGCCAGCAACTTTTGGGCCTGTCAGCAGGCACTCAAAGCCCTGGCGATCGACTGGGATCTCGGCCCTCGCGTGAGTCTGGACTCCAGGCAACTGGATAAATCGCTGTTTGAGGCGAGCGCCGGTAACGGTGTGTTTGCCCATCAGAGTGGAGATATCGCGACCGCCCTGAAAAATGCCAGCAGCCGTTTCGAGGCGATCTACGAACAACCTTTCCTGTCCCATTCACCTTTGGAACCCATGACCTGTGTTGCCCATGTCCATGCCGGAGGTTGCGAGCTTTGGGTCGGCAGCCAGGCGCCCGGTATCGCTCAGGCGGGTGCCGCGAAAATATGCGGGCTACCGGTCGACAAGGTTGTGTTGCACAACCAACTGATTGGCGGAGCGTTCGGTCGGCGGCTGGAATCTGACTTCATCTTTCAGGCGGTGGATATTGCCCGCCATCTCAGCTACCCGATCAAGTTGATCTGGAGCCGTGAAGAAGACATGACCCATGACTGTTATCGCCCGCAATACGTCGACCGTCTGAATGCGGCCCTCGACGAGGACTTGCGCCCGGTGGGCTGGGAACATCGAATTGCCGGCGCTTCAGTGGTGGCGGCTTACCTTGGATCACTGCCGCCTGATGGCGTCGACTTCGACGTCGTGGAAGTCGCGAAAGACCCTGTCTACAGCTTGGCCAGTTTGCAGGTTCGCTACATTCGCCACGAGCCCGAAGTGATCCCCGTGTCCTGGTGGCGTGGGGTCGGGCCCCTTCGCGGTACCTTCGCGGTGGAGAGTTTCATCGATGAATTGGCACATAACGCCAAGGTCGATCCGGTGAAGTACCGCCTGAGCCTTATGCAGGCTCAGCCGCGCGCCAAGGCGGTGTTGCGCCAGGCCGCTGAACTGATCGGCTGGGACACCCCGCTACCCGCCGGATCCGGCAGGGGCGTGGCGGTGTCCGCCGTTTTCGGCAGCTTTGTCGCCACTATCGTCGAGCTTGAGGCGCAGGGTCAAAAGGGGTTGCGCATTAAGCGTCTGGTGAGCGTGATCGACTGTGGTTTTGCTCACAACCCAACCTCTGTGGCCTCGCAACTGGAGGGCGGCACCTTGTTCGGCCTTTCGGCCGCGTTGTTCAACGAAATACTGATTGAACAAGGCCAGGTTCAACAGACCAATTTTCATCAGTATCGGCAGATCCGCATGAGCGACGCGCCACCGGTAGAGGTGCATGTCGTCAATAGCGAGGAAAGTCCCGGCGGTGTGGGTGAAACCGGTGCGGTCCCGGCTGCGGCAGCGTTGGTTAATGCACTGTTCGCCGCGACGGGCGTGCGCGAGCGTCGATTGCCATTGAGCCGTTTCGGCTATTTCACCGTTTAAGGAGCGCAGCATGAAGCATATCCACACTGTGCTCGGGCTGCTTGTCGGTTGCTTTGCGCTACCCAGTACTGCAGCCGAGGCGACCGTGGTCAGTAAAGGCGAGTACCTGGCGCGAACCGCCGACTGCGTGGCCTGCCACGTCGTGCCGGGGGGCAAACCCTATGCCGGAGGGCTGGAGTTCAAATTGCCATTCGGTAGCCTCTACTCTCCCAATATCACCCCTGACAAGGACACCGGTATTGGCGATTGGAGCGATGACGATTTCGTCAACGCCGTGCAAAGAGGTGTGGGCAAGGGGGGTAAGCACTATTACCCGGCGTTCCCCTACACCTCCTATACCCTGATGTCCCGGGAGGACATTCTGGCGATCAAGGCCTATCTGTTCAGTTTGGAGCCGATCAGCCAGCGCCCCCCGGAAAACACTATCGGGTTCCCGTTCAACCAGCGTTGGGGAATGATGTTCTGGAACTGGATATTCGCGCCGGATGAGCGCTTTGTCGCCGACAACCAGCAGTCCGTCGAGTGGAATCGCGGTGCCTATCTGGTCCAGGGGCCGGGGCACTGCGGCGAGTGCCACACGCCACGCAACCTGTTCCAGGCCATGGATTCCGGCAAGTTCCTGGCCGGCGCGGAACTGGGAAACTGGCAGGCCTATAACATCAGCTCCGACCGCCAACACGGCATCGGCGAGTGGCCCGAAGAGGCGTTGATCAGTTACTTGTCCAAAGGTTATGCGCCGGGGTATGGCGGTGCAGGCGGACCCATGGCGGATGCCGTCGAACACAGCCTGCGTTATCTGGAACCCGCAGACATCAAAGCCATTGCTGTCTTCCTCAAAAGCACCGCGCCGCAAGCTCAAGGGGTGACGCGTCCCGTCCTCGCATTGAATGACGCAGCGTTGCAGAAGGGCCAAGGCACGAAGCTGTTCAACGACACCTGTGTGGCGTGCCACCTGCTAGACGGCAGCGGCAGGCAATCTCCGGCGGGCGGGTTGGCAGGCCTGAAAACGGTCAACGATCCGGCGGGCAGAAACTTGATCGCCACCCTGCTGGAAGGCCATACACCTAACGCCGCGCGCGCTGACCAGCGCATGCCTGATTTCGCCCATAGCTACAACGATGCCGAGTTGGCGGCCATCAGCACCTTTGTGTTGCGCCGCTTTGGCCAGAGTAAGGGCGACATCACACCCGAAGATATCTCCAAGAGCCGAGAAGGTGCATTGCACTGACGCACGCTGATCGTTGCTGGCTGCCGACTGCCAGGTCGGGAAGCCGGCGTTGTTTATTACTGGCAGGAGTCTGAAGCGATGACGGAACAGGCAGCAGTCAAGAAAACGATGAGAGTGATTCAGGTTTCATCCGCGGGAGGGCCGCTCGAACTTGTCGAACGCGATATACCGGAACCGGTCCAAGGGCATGTCTTGATCAAGGTACAGGCCTGCGGGATCTGTCACAGCGATGCGTTGACCGTGGACGGCGAGTGGCCTGGTCTGCAGTACCCTCGAGTGCCTGGACATGAAGTCGCCGGGGTGATCGAACGGGTTGGCCCGGGTGTCGAAGGGTGGCACAGCGGCAATCGCGTAGGCGTGGGCTGGCACGGTGGGCATTGCGGGCGATGTGAGAACTGCCGGCATGGCGATTTTGTGCTTTGCGCCGATCTGCGCGTTCCCGGCATCAGCTACGATGGTGGATACGCCGAGTACATGATTGCCCCTGTAGAGGCGCTGGTACGCGTGCCAGATGACCTGGCGGATGTCGATGCCGCGCCTCTGTTGTGTGCAGGCCTCACGACTTTCAACGCATTGCGCAATGGTGGTGCGCGTCCTGGGGATGTAGTTGCTGTGCTCGGCGTCGGCGGCTTGGGGCATTTGGCCGTGCAGTTTGCACGCAAGATGGGATTTGTCACCGTGGCTATTGACCGAGGGGCGCGCACCGAGCCGCTGGCCAAACAATTGGGTGCCCACCATTACATCGATGCCAGCGCGCAGGACGTAGCGCAAGTGCTCCTGGGACTGGGCGGCGCTCGGGTCATCCTGGCAACCGTTCCCAGCGGCAAGGCCATGAGCGCCACGATTGGCGGTCTCGGTATCAACGGCAAGATGATCCTGGTGGGCTGGTCACAAGAACCCGTTGAAGTACCGATTCCGCAATTTGTGATGCGGCGCAATTCCATTCTCGGCTGGCCGTCAGGGACAGCGGCGCAATCTCAGGAAACGCTGGCCTTCAGTCTTTTGTCTGGCGTAAAGCCGATGATCGAGGAGTTTCCGCTATCCCGTGCGGCGCAAGCATACGAGAGAGTAATGGGGGGCAGGGTGACATTCAGGGCGGTATTGAGACCCGGAACTTAGCCGCTTCTGGCCAACCGTCGGTGGCTTTCGCGGGCTGTTCCGACTGACTGAGGTGCATGAGAGGTATGCCTTGAGTTTGTCGCAACGCCCGTTTCCACTGGAAAACCAATTCGTCGCCCGTTGTAGCAATGGTAGAGTGGCCCCTCGTATCAGCGGGACTACGGCGGAGCTTCCATTGGAACAACGAATCAACATTGCAGGGCTTGCCCGTCATTTGGGAATAGCGGTATCCACCGTTTCAAAAGCCCTCAACAATCGCCCGGACGTTGGCGAAGCCACCCGCAAACGGGTGCTTGAAGCCGCGCAGGAATTTGGCTTTGTGGTCGACCCGGCCGGCCGACGATTGCGCACTCAGAGCTCCGAGACCATCGGCTTCGTATTGTCGCCTCCGCAGACTCACTTCGCTCACCCGTTCTTTCTAGACCTGCTCATGGGTATTGACCAGGCCTTGGAAAAGACCCCATTCCAGTTGGTCATCGTTTCCGGGAGAACCCCTGAGGGCGAGCTTGAAAGCTTTCGTCGTATGGTTGAACGTCATCGGGTCGATGCGGTGATGTTCGGACGAACCCGCCGAGATGACCCACGGATCCGCTACCTTCAAGAGCGCAAAATGCCCTTCGCTACCTTGGGTAGAAGTGAAACGGGTGAGCCTTTTCCCTACGTGGACATCGACCGTACGGTGGCCGGGCGCAACGGTACGGCACGCTTCATTGCAATGGGCCATCAGCGCATCGGTCTGCTGAGCACCCCGGCTGAATTGATGATGAGTAAACACTTGCAGGACGGCAGCCGCGCGGCGCTTGATGCTGCGCGGATTCCCTTCGACCCGGCGCTGGTGGTCGAGGCACCCATGAGCGAGGAGGGCGGTCTGGTCGGTGCTCGACAACTGCTGGCGTTGAAGAACCCTCCCACGGCGATCATGTGTGGACACGATCTGATGGCCGCCGGTGCGATTCAGGCCATTCTCGAAACCGGCCGACGTCCAGGGCATGACATCGCAATCATCGGCTGTGACGACCATCCGCTCGGGCCTTACCTGAACCCACCCCTGACGACTTTTTCCGCGCCGACCGTTGCCGCCGGGCAGCGTATGGTCGAGTTGCTATTGGCGCTGATGCAGGGCCAATCGCCCGAGCAATTGCAGGAAGTCTGGACGCCAGAACTGATTCTTCGCTCGTCCCATGGCATGCCGCTGACCCCCTCTAACGACTGATTTTTCTGTCACGCGCCTGTTGGACGAGTGACGTTTATCAATTATCGAAAACGTTTTCGAAAAACCGACCCTCGGCTCTTGTAATTCAAATATTACCTATCTATATTAATTCGAAATCGTTTTCGTCAAACCGATTGGAGAATAATAATGGATAGTGAAGATATCGAAATGCTTCGCACAACCACGCGCCGTTTCGTACGTTCGCGCCTGGTCCCTCTGGAAGAGCAGATCGAGACGGCCGACGATGTCGACGAATCGCTGCTCGCTCAATTGCGCTCCGAAGTCGCGGCATTGGGCCTGTATGGTTTCAACCTGCCCGAATCGATTGGCGGTCCTGGTCTAAACGCCGCGGCCAAGCTGGCGGTCCTCGAGGAAATGACCTACACCTCTGTGCCCTTGAGCGAAGTCTTCGGTCATCTTCCGCTCTCGCTTGGGCGATGCAATGCCGAACAACAGGCCCGGCTTCTTCCGGATCTGCTATCGGGTAAAAAGATCCTGACTTACGCATTAACCGAACCGAACGCTGGCTCCGATCTGAGCAATCTGCGTACCCGTGCCACGAAGACTGAAGGGGGCTGGTTGCTCACCGGCAGCAAGCACTTCATTTCGCATGCGGAAACGTCGGATTACATCATCGTGCTCGCCGTCACTGATGCCGACGCATCCCTCAAGAGCAAGCTAACGACGTTTATCGTCGAAAGGCGCAATCCGGGCATCGTTGGCATGACTCGATACAAGAAGATGGGGTGGCGCGGTTACCACCTCAACGGGTTCTCGCTGGAAGACTGTTTCGTGCCCGATGCAGATGTGCTCGGCGAGCCGGGTGATGGCTTCCTGGTCATGATGGAGTCGATCAACCACGACCGGATTCTTTCAGCATGCCGTTCGACCAGCCTCGCGGCTCGCGCGCACACCATGTCTTGTGAGTACGCAAATGAACGCACCGCTTCCGGTACGGCGATAGCCAACCATCAAGCGATTCAATTGATGATCGCCGACAACGATGTCGAGATTGAAGCCGCACGATTGCTCATTCAACGGGCAGCGGAACTGGTCGAGGCTGATGTCCCTCAGGCGAGGATTGCGACCGCCCGGGCCAAGTTGTATGCGAGTGAAATGGGCTGTCGTGTCGCGGACCGGGCATTACAGATATTTGGCGGCATGGGGTACATGTGCGAACTGCCGATCGAGCGTTTTTATCGTGATGCTCGAGCCTTCCGTATCGGAGAGGGCACCTCGGAAATGCAACGCCTGCAAATTGCGCGATATGCGCTTTCCGTTTAAGACTTCGTGGAAGGCCATCATCTTGAAAACGACTTCTGATTTGAATGAGTCGGCTTTGCCGAAAACGTTGAGTGTTTCGGCTCAGTACGACGGTATCTCCAATACTGATATTTCGATTCAAGCATTTGGTGATTTGCTGGCGCATCACCCTGAGCTGCCCGCCTGTCATTTCGGCGAATTGTCAGTGAGCCGCGCTGAACTCAGCGTCGGTGCGTCCAATTCGGCTAATTATCTTTCATCATTGGGTTTCACATCGGGTGATGTACTGGCTGTCTGGCTTCCAGACAGTCCAGCGTGGTTGCAGTTGCTTTTCGCGGCGGCTTCGCTGGGTGTGATCGTTGTACCGATCAGTACCCGGTACAAGGTTGCGGAAGCGAACCATGTGATTGACCAGAGCCGTGCAAAAGGCTTGGTTATTGCGAAGGAGTTTCTTGATTACGACTACGTAACCGCGGCAGCTTCGCTCAAGTCGAGTAATTCGACGCTCGAACATATTATCTGCGTCGATATTAACGCCGGCCTCATGAGTGACGGCGCGGTGGCGCACTCGTCTGCAGTGACGGCGTCTATTCAATTACCTCTGATCACCTTCAGCACCTCAGGAACTACCGGGCATCCGAAACTGGCGCTGCACACACAGCTGGGCATTGCGAAACACGCCCTGAACGTCTCACGCGCACTGGAAGTCCGCGCGGGCGACGTGATGCTGTGTGCATTGCCGTTGTACGGCGTCCTGGGATTTGGGCAGGCACTCGCTGCCATTGCCGTAGGCGCTGCCTGCGTCCTGATGCCGGTTTTCAAAGGTGAGGATGCCGCGCAAGCAATCGAGCGACACGGTGTCACTCACAGTTTCGGCTCCGATGGGCTTTTTGAGCGGATTCTCGACACTACGCAATATTCGCTGGTTTCCTGGCGGCGCGCTGGTTTCACCGAATTTGCGGGCCTTGGCCAAGCGATCTGTAAAAAAGCCGAACAGGATTTGAATCTGTTGCTCACTGGCTTGTATGGCATGTCGGAATGTCTCGCCATTGCGGCGACACGCTTTCCACAGGACGACCCGGGCGTTCGCGCACTCGGTGGCGGCTCACCGGTATCTCCTGAGATTCGCCTGCGTGTAATTGACGGTGACACTGGTCTTGAAGTTACCGAAGGAGACCAAGGTGAATTGCAGATGACGGGTTACAACATCATGACCGGTTATTTGCATAACGAGGCCGCCTCTGCAGGCGCATTCACCGCGGACGGCTGGTTCAAGACCGGAGATCTGGTGCGCCGTACGGCCGATGGTTTCATCTATCTGGCACGCCTTAACGATGGTATGCGGCTCGGCGGCTACCTGGTCGATCCTTCGGAAATCGAACGGTTCCTGACTCAGCACGAGGGTGTTATCGGCGCGCAGGTGGTTGCCGTGAAAAAGCAGGGCACAGGCGATGTTGCGGTTGCTTTCGTTATCTCCGCCGATACGGAGTTATCGGAAGCAAAGTTGCTCGCTTACTGCAAGGCCGGGATTGCCAATTACAAAGTTCCGAAACGCATTATTTTTGTAAATGAGTTTCCGGAGAAGCCTGGTCCGAATGGCGTGAAAATTCTAAAGACCAAGTTGCGCGAAATGGCAGCGGCCGAACTTTCCGTTTAATTGCATCACGACAACAATAGGAGCGAAATAATGAAAGACACTCAAGTGAGGTCTGATATCGCGTGGGCGACCCCTACAAAAGTGGTCATTCACGGGCTCGATCTGTGCGATGAAATTGTAGGGAAGATCGATTTTGGCCAGATGACATTCTTGCAACTGTTCGGTCGACTGCCAGAAGAGCGCGAGTTACGGATGTTCAACGCAATGATGGTCATTCTGGTCGAGCATGGGATCACGCCATCGTCCCTGGCCACGCGATTCACCTATTGTGGCGCGCCAGAGGCCGTTCAGGCGGCGGTAGCTGCCGGGTTGCTGGGCCTTGGGTCTGTCTTTGTCGGCTCGCTCGACAATGCCGCCAAGCTGTTGCAGGAAACGATTCCTGCCAATACAACACTGGCGGACCCACAGGCAAAGGCGGTCGAGATCGTCACTGCATATCGTTCCCGCAAGGAAATCATCCCGGGTATCGGACACCCTTTCCATAAGCCTATCGACCCGCGCAGCGTTGCGCTGTTCGAGGTCGCGAAAGAGACCGGCTATTACGGGCCTTATGTCGCCCTGATGGATGCGATCGCTGAGGAAGCTACACGTCAGGCCGGCCGCCCACTGCCCCTGAATGTGACAGGAGCCATGGGCGCCGTCGCTTCAGAGATGGGCATCACCTGGAAAATCTGTCGTGGTCTGGCGGTCGCGGCGCGAGCCGTTGGATTGGTCGGGCATGTGCTGGAAGAGATGCGTCAACCCATGGCCGAGACGCTCTATCTGCGAACCGAGCATGAAGCGACGGTACACATGCACGAGGAGTAAGCGGCATGTCAACCGCGCCTTCATCAACGTCGAGCCGTGCTGAATCACCCGTTCGGAACCCGCCTCTCGCGCGCGAAGAGTGCGGTTTCTGGACCCGTGAGAAGCTTCGCAACGCTGATACCGATCAGTTTCACCACGTGAACAATGCGGTGATATCGACGTTGCTCGAAGCGGCGCGAATGGAAATGCTCGCCGACGAGGCGTTGAAAACTTCGATGGCGGGCAAGATCGTGGTGGTTGCGCACCTGTCGATCGACTTCTTGAGCGAAGTGTATTTCCCAGGGGGCGTCGAGATTGGGTCCGCCACCATCAGAGTAGGGCGCACGTCTTTTGAGCTGGCACAGGGACTGTTCGTCGGTTCTCAATGCTTCGCGTCTGCGCGGGCGATCTGCGTGCTCATCGACATCGAGCGTCGCGAGCCAACGGTCATTCCGGACGCGATCCGAGTTCATTTGCTTAAGGGGCAGTGAGCGTGAGCTCTGCGTCACCTTCCACTGCTCCTGTGAGGTAATAAAAATGTCTGGAAATTTCACGAAAATTCTTTTCGAGATGCGTGACGGCGTTGCTGTCATCACGCTTAACGACCCGGAGCGGCGCAATGCGCTGTCCCGCCGTATCGTCAGCGAAGTGTTCGAGGCGCTTGAGCTCAGCACCGCCGCATCCGCGCGCGCGATCGTGATTGCTTCGACTGGAACAGCGTTCTGCGCCGGTGCGAATATCGACGATTTACGCGATGGCTGGATGGAGCACACTGATCCGGCGACCGATCCTGCGCTGTTGTTCAAACGGTTGGTTGAGGAACCTCGTATTGTCATCGCCGCGGTACAGGGCGGGGCGTTAGGAGGCGGTTTTGAGCTCTCGCTTTCGTGTGATCTGGTCGTGGCCGCAGAGGAGGCATGGTTCTGCCTGCCCGAAGTGTCGCGCGGGGTGATTCCGAATACCGGTTTGGCACTCCTTCAATCGATGGTGGGTTCTCGGGTCGCTCTGGAGCTGGTCTTGAGCGGTAGACGAGTCGATAGCGCCGAAGGCGTTGCCAGAGGCCTGGTCAATGCAGTAGTCCCACGTGAGTCCGTCGTCGAAAGAGCCGTTTCATGGGCGCAAGAGATCGTTTCGAAGGCGCCTCCGGTTGCACTGTCGACTGCCAAGCGGAATCTGCATGCCCATGCTGGATATGACTGGGCACGCGTGCAGCGTTCGGTTACCGACGTTCCCCGCGCCGAATGGCAGGAGGGGCTGGATGCGTTTACGGAAAAACGCGACCCGGATTTCGAACCCTTTTGGCGCGCTATCGGGTCAGCCTGATATCCCGCTCGGCAGGACATGCAAATCTGTTGTTTATTTTGCGCAGGAGAGCGAATTGAAAGCATTAGTCTCAGTTAAGCGAGTCGCCGACTACAACGTGAAAGTGCGGCCGAAAGCCGATGGCAGCGGTGTCGAACTCGCCAACGTAAAAATGTCCATGAATCCCTTCGACGAAATCGCAATGGAGGAGGCCGTTCGGCTAAAGGAGAGGGGCGCAGTGACTGAAGTGGTCGTTGTCTCGTGTGGGCCGTCGCAATGCCAAGAGACACTGCGAGTCGCGTTGGCGATGGGGGCCGATCGGGCGATCCTTGTCGAAACGTCAGTCGAATTACAGCCGCTGGCTGTGGCAAAACTTCTCCACGCGGTCGTCAGCCGCGAAGCCCCGCAGTTAATCATTTTGGGCAAGCAAGCCATTGACGATGATAGTAACCAGACCGGCCAGATGCTTGCAGCCCTGGCCGGGCTTTCGCAAGCGACGTTTGCTTCAAATGTTTCGATTACGCAGGACAAACTTCAAGTGACACGTGAGGTCGACGGTGGCCTTGAAACACTGTTGCTAACTCTACCTGCCGTGGTGACCACGGACCTGCGGCTCAATGAGCCTAGATACGCCACGCTGCCAAACATCATGAAAGCGAAGAAGAAGCCTCTGGAAATAGTGACGCCCGAGGTACTCAACGTCGACGTGACTTCACGGCTGAAAACGCTGCGCGTCGCGGCGCCAGCAAATCGCTCCGCTGGTATCAAGGTGCCGGATGTGCGGACGTTGCTCGAAAAATTGACTGAAACCAACGTGCTATAGGGCTGGGTAGAAAATGACTATTCTGGTAATTGCTGAACATGACAATAAGGCAGTCAAGCCCGCCACATTGAACACGCTAGCAGCCGCACAGATAATTGGTGGCGATATCGATTTATTGGTCATGGGAAATGATCTGCAGCCAGCGGTCCATGCTGCGTCGAAAATCCTGGGCGTCCGGCGAGTCCTTGTTGCAGAGGCTCCGCACCTTGCGGATAACCTGGCAGAAAACGTTCAAGTTGCCGTGATGCAACTGGCGAAGAGCTACTCCCATATATTCATACCCGCGACTGCGTTCGGAAAGAACGTCGCGCCGCGCATTGCCGCTGCGTTGGATGTTGCGCAGATCAGTGATGTGATCGGGGTTGAAAGTTCAGATACCTTTAAGCGGCCCATTTACGCGGGAAGTTTGATCGCGACGGTGCAGTCCGACGACAACCACAAGGTTGTCACGGTTCGTACAACCGGCTTTGAACCCGCTGCCGCCAGTGGCGGCAACGCAACGATTGAGCGAATCGAAGCGGCACCTGATCAGGGTATCTCGACACTGTTGAGCCGAGAGGTTACGAAAATGGATCGGCCCGAATTAACCGCCGCACAGATCATCGTGTCGGGCGGGCGTGGTTTGGGCAGCGGCGAAAATTACCGGGACCTTTTGCAGCCGCTGGCGGACAAGTTGGGCGCGGCACTGGGTGCCTCGCGCGCGGCAGTGGATGCGGGGTTCGTGCCCAACGACTATCAAGTGGGGCAAACGGGGAAAATCGTTGCACCTGACCTGTACTTCGCCATCGGCATTTCTGGAGCGATTCAGCATTTGGCTGGCATGAAGGACAGCAAAGTGATCGTGGCGATCAACAAAGACCCAGAGGCACCTATATTCGGAGTGGCTGACTACGGCCTCGTAGGGGATCTCTTTGAGGTCGTGCCAGCGTTGACCGCGGCCATCTGATTACGGTGATGGCAGGGCAGTAAGCCGCGGGCAAGAGGGCCAGCGCCAGCATTGGACCTTTGGTCGCCTTGAATGACGGACCGGCGGGCGACCTCTTCACCCTGTGCCATATCTCAGATCAAAAATTAATGTTCAACCCTCTTACCTGCAGCCCTGCGATTGAAAACACTCTCTGCAGAATTTTGACTGTGGACACGATGAGGGCCGTCAGACGCGCGGATGATCAATTCTGGTATCCATACCTCTTGGAGTTCCTGGGGCAACCGACCGGCCAAACGTTCGAGCAACATCTCTGCCATTCGCTTACCTGCACGATGCGTCTCCGCTGAAAACGTTGTCAGCGAAGGCTGTACAAAGCGCCCGATGGGATGATTGTCTCCGCCAATCACACCGACATCACGCCCTGGCGATTGGCCCGTTTCAGCAATGCCGCGCAACACGCCCAAGGCTATCAAGTCGTGGCCACATACGATGGCGGTGGGCGGGTCCGGGAGCGCGAGCAACCGGCGTGCGGCCTCAGCCCCGCCTTCTTCGGAAATATCGGCCTCTACACAAAGTGCTTCGTCGAACCGGATGCCCGCAGCATGTAATGCTTCGGTATACCCCGCATGTTCCAGGTGACTGAACATGAGGTACTCAGGAGCATGAACCAGGGCTATCCGTCGATGACCCAAGGAGATGAATCGTGCGCAGCCGGAGCGGCCAACAACATGATGATCGATATCGACGAAGGGGAACGCGTTGGACGTTTCGCTTCTGCCAAAAGCGACAAAGGGAATGTCCTGTTCGAGAAGATAGGCAATGCGCTCGTCTTGCCGACGTGTCCGGGCGAAGAGTAGGCCGTCGACGCGCTGTCGTTTGATGAGACGCTTGAAGAGTTCCATCTCCGCTTCCACGTTTCGTGCGCAAGCGACAATGACCTGATAGCCACTGTTGTCCATGGCTTCATTCACACCCATCAGCATGTCCAGGAAAAAGGGATGAGCGAACGAGGTCTGCGGTGGAGATAACACGAACGCAATGGTGTCGGCGGTTTGCCGACGCAAGCGGCGTGCGGAAGGGTCCGGAGTAAAACCGAGCAAAGCCGCCGCCTGGAGTACACGCTTACGAGTTGCCGGGCTCACGTCCTCCTTGCCGTTCAGTGCCTTTGACACTGTGCTGATGGACAGGCTGAGCGTGGCTGCAAATTCCTGAATATTCATTTTGCTTCGCTCTGAAACCACCTGGATGGGTGGATCGAAATCGATTTACCACTCCGCATGGCGACATCCTTCATGTTTTGATAGAAAACGATTTCGTAAATCATACAAATTTTTTTGGAAAACTCACATTTTTTGCTGACTGTTGACAGTGTCAATTTTGGGGATGTACTCCATGTCCGCCGGCTATTTTAGCGATCATGGTGCTTTAAGCGACGATAAATGTATAGATCATTTGGATTTTACTGGCCTTAAAAACGTTTTCGAAAAATCTATCATGGCAGTTGAACTTGCAAATCCTCAGTGGTAATGTTTTATCGAAATCGATTTCGAAACAACAAAAATTCCATCGAGCATCGAGAACCTTCCAGTGTTGCGAGCGCGACGGAGCGGAAATCCCGGCAGGTCTATCAGTGGAGAACGCTTTGATAAAACATATTCTGACTCACAAAGCCCCTTTGCCGCGGGGGCACTATGCGCAAGCGACCAAGGCCAACGGCTTTGTTTTCGTGTCGGGGCAGCTGCCGCTGACAACCGATACCCAGCTCACTCTTCCGGAAGGACTAGAGGCGCAGGTTCATCAGGCCCTTACCAACATGCGAGAAGTGCTTCTCGCGGCAGGCACTGACGTTGGATCGCTGGTGAGCGTCCAGATCTACGTATCAAACATCGATAACTGGCCGCGTGTGAATGAGCTTTACCGGGAGTTTATCGGGGAGCCGGCGCCGGCTCGAACGGTCGTGCCATGTGGTGAACTCCACTACGGAGCACTGGTGGAAATTAGCGCGATCGCCATATGCAGTGACGTTTCATAAAGAACAAAAACAATTAAATGAATGTCGCGCGAAAGTAGTGTCAGTACGTCGCGCTGCCCTGAGGAAATGCTGTTGAGACAGCACTGCGAGCGCAGAATGTCTCATCCCAAGAGGAGATCGATATGAAGATGTTTGACTGGTACAGAGCGGCCACCCCCGCGGGAAAAAGGACGTTTTGGGGGTGCTTCGGCGGTTGGACTCTGGATACGTTTGACAATCAGGTTTTGGCGTTTCTTTTGCCTGTCCTGATGGCAACGTGGCATTTCTCCAAGCCGGAGGCGGGTTTGATCGTTACGTCTTCATTGCTATCCGCTGCTTTGGGAGGTTGGGTTGCAGGTATTCTGAGCGACCGTTACGGGCGTGTGCGTATTTTAACGTGGGCCATCATCTGGTTCACCGGCTTCAGTATCGTTGCTGGGCTCACAAATTCGTATAACCAGTTAATGGTTGTGCGAGCGCTGCAAGGTTTGGGTTTCGGCGCGGAGTGGGCCGTCGGTGCCGCACTGATGGCGGAAGTTATCAACCCGGCGCATCGGGGCAAAGCGTTAGGCTTAGTGCAAAGCGGGTTTTCCGTAGGCTGGGCACTTGCAGCAATGGTGACTGGCCTGCTGCTGGCGTACTTTCCGGAGTCGATCGCCTGGAGAATGGCGTTCTGGGTTGGTGTTATTCCTGCAGTGTTCGTGCTGCTGCTCCGCCGATACATTCCTGAGCCGGAAATTTTCCGCGAGATGAAAGAAGCCACAGGTGGCGTAACTGTTGCGACATGGCGCTCATCGTTTCGCAAGGACGTTCGGCGCTCAAGTCTTCTCTCTGCGCTACTGATCACCGGATTGCAAGGAAGTAGCTACGCCATCATGGTGTGGCTGCCGACAATGTTGATTCAGGTGCGTGGCTTGCCAGCGTCGTCTGTCGCAATGATGGTGACGATGATGAGTGTCGGGTCCTTTATCGGGCAAGTCGGCTTCGCTTATCTGAACGACTCTTTGGGACGTCGATTCACCACCATGGCGTTCTGTCTATTCTCAGCCTTCCTGACGGGCGTTTATTTGCTGGTGCCAATGAACGCATGGGTGCTGGCACTTTTAGGGCTTCCGGTGGGTATGGGCATCAACGGTGTATTTGCCGGACTCGGCCCCATGCTGTCAGAGCTTTTCCCGACTCAGATTCGAACGACGTGCATGGGATTCTCGTACAACGTCGGCAAGTCGATTGGCGCGATGAGCGTCGCATTGGTTGGTGTAACGGCAGAATATGTCGGCCTGTTGAATTCGATCGCTCTCTACTGCTTCGTTGGCTATTCCTGCGCATTACTTGCCCTGGCGCTCCTGCCGGAAACACGCGGTCGGGATCTCTCGAGCATTGCGCCCGCCGAAGACCTCTTTGGTCAGACGGATTTGATCGAACAAGCCAATCCCTCCCGCAGATAGCGCTCCCGGCCCGCGTATCGTAGTCCGCACCAGATCTATCCCAAGCCAGTTAATTGCAGCCATCACCTGGAGCTGTCGTGCTGCCTTTATAAGGTACGCAGGCTCCAGGTTTTGCTGACCTTTATTTGCACACGTTGAGACACTGGAGTTACGCATGAGTAGTGAATTGAGGCACGGCGAAGTCGATTTTGATTCGGATGTCGTGTTTTATAATCCTGCTGGCGGCCACGGCCTGCCGCACGATCCGTTCAAGGCAATCGTTGCGCCGCGCATGATCGGATGGATATCGACAACTTCGTCGAGCGGTCGATTGAATCTTGCACCTTACAGCTTCTGCGGTGCGTTCGCGGCGTTCCCGCCGATCATCGGTTTTTGCAGTGAGGGCCGCAAAGACAGCCTGCGCAATATTGAACAGACTGGCGAATTTGTCTGGAATCTTGCGACGCGTCCGCTTGCAGAGAAGATGAACCTTACCTCGGCCATCGTCGCTCAGGATGTCGACGAGTTCCAACTGGCAGGTTTGACGCCGGTGGCAGGACGTAACGTGTCGGTGCCGCGAGTCGGCGAGTCGCCATCAGCGTTGGAATGCAAGCTGTTGCAGATCACGCAGTTGCTCGATCTTGACGGCAATCCAACAGACAACTGGCTCGTGCTGGGGCAGGTGGTTGGTGTGCACATCCAGGAGGCGTATCTGAAGGATGGACTGTTCGATACGTACGCTGCGCAACCGATCCTGCGAGCAGGATACCGCGGCGATTACGCACAGATCGGGGAAATATTTGAAATGTTTCGCCCGGAAGTCTGAACACCGATCCATTGCGTAGCGAGAATGCTCCGATGCCAATCGATTTTAAAGTTATCAATCAAAACATCGCACACATCGTGATTAATCGTCCCGAGCGACTCAATGCTCTGGATGTTGAGCACGAGCGCGCGCTAGCGGCTGCCTGGAAACGGTTTAATACTGATTCAGGTTTGAAGGTCGCAATTTTGACGGGATCAGGCGAGCGCGCATTTTGTACAGGCGCAGATATCCTGGACTATATCCCGCACCGACGAAGGATTGCCGAAAGCCAGGGCGAACAAGGCACCATCAGCTTCGGCGGGCTGACAGCGATTAGAGATGTTATGAAACCCACAATTGCTGCAATTGACGGCTTTTGTGTGGCGGGAGGCTTGGAGTTGGCTCTGGCATGTGACATTCGTATTGCAACGCCCGATGCACGTTTCGGCTTACCTGAAGTCAGGTGGGGGATTATCCCCGGAGGCGGCGGTACGCAGCGGCTCGGTAAAATCGTCGGCCTCGGTGTTGCGATGAAAATGATTCTGACCGGAAACGAGATAAGTGCCGATGCGGCCTTGAACTGTGGATTGGTGACTGACCTGGTTGAAAAGTCAGAGCTCGAAAATACCGCAATCGCCATCGCTGATCGAATTGTAAAAAATGGCCCCTTAGCAGTAGTAGCAGCTCGGCAGGCTCTTTTTGCCAGTTTCGAACTCCCGATGGAGCAAGGGCTAGCAAAAGAGGCCGAACTGCAACGCCATTTACTGCTTACGGATGATGCGGCCGAAGGGGTTGCCGCTTTTTCTGAAAAACGCCATCCGAAATATCAAGGCTGCTAATTTAAATATTGGGTTTCTCGTAAAAAAACGCGTTCAAATACCACCCAACAAAAATAGGTTTTTTAGAGCTTTATTACTGTCAATACTAAGGACGTACGCTAGAGCGGTTGGTACAGCTCCTGGCTGCTCTCTGCCCATCACGACTGTCTGCTTGTGGCCGATTTATCCAGTCATGACGGCTGGAGTCGACCTGAAAAAAACGCGCGGCGATCCTTATGGCACTATGAAAACGCAGCACTAACTAAGCCGATTTATGGAGACCCTAGTGATTCTGTCGCGGTGGACTCTTTATTCCGCTCTTCCCAACCGATAGCGTTAGTAAAAGCTGAGCGACACGCCGTCCTTGCGGATTGAGATTCGACTCGATACCGCGCCAGAACTCGAAGATTGTGGCGGTGATTGTCTGAGTGCATGGCTGAATGCGGGGACCCTGATGCGCAGCTGGCAATGCAAGAGATCCTTCCAAGACGCAGTCAGGAAAACAAGTCAGGCAAAGACTATGACGAATTACGGGATTAGCGACTGAGTTTGAAAGAGGGGAGGTGTTTCTGATGGCTTTGTGCTATATAGCGTTTTTTAGCCGAGGGAACTGCGATGTCTTCCAACTACCAAGCTCAGTACAAATCTTCTGCAACTCAGCAATGGCAAACAAAAACCTACGGCTCAGAGATGGGATGCATGCAAGAGTTGGCTCGGCTTCGCGAGAAATACCCGTTTGCTCGGGTTATCGACCCTGCAGGCCGTGTAGTTAGCTGATCCGCGCAAGCCCCCGTATGCCGCTCGTGCGGGTGACTTTGAAAGGGAGAAAGGTGGCCTTTAGCCTCGATAGAGGTTCTGGCCAGAATTTGTGAAGATCCGGCCCTCTGCTCGATGCTGCTCAAGGAGAGGGCCATGTCACACAGCCTGGATATGCCGATCACGCACGAGTACCGCGGGCATTATGTGGTTGTGAAGTTCACATGGCACAAACCTAACGACGACTCACCAGTTACTGCACATGTACTAACGTATTGCGATGTGCCGGGATTGGCAAGCGAGGTTGCGGAACTCCATGGGCCGTGGGCCAGCTATCACAGCGCTCTGGCCGAGGCGATGTCCGTGGGCGAACGGTGGATCGACAACCAACGGGTCTGAAATTCATAATTTCTATGCGGCCTGCTGTTGTTCCTAGCCGAGGTCCTGCTGTACGGCCGTGACGATACGGCACAAGTAAGTCCAGGCTGGATTCAGCTCGATCGCTTTTTCATCTACCACGCGCCACCACTCCGCGCCGAACAAATCGGTCAAAAGCTCGCCGTGCCGGTGCGCACTCATGATCGATTCGACATTGCGCAGGTCTTCGATCTGGTCGAAAAGATCCCGAGCGTCTTCGTTATCAAGGATATCGCTAAATTCCCAATAGCTCTTGCGCATGCGGCGCCGGTCGACGACCGCCTTTCTCGCAAGCTTCATCAGGGTGTCGTTAGAAAAGCGCATGGCGCCCATGCTGGGCGAGAAGTAGCCGATGATGTAGTGCTCATCCAGCTGGCAAAAGAACTGAGCGAGGGTGTGCCCGTCCCACATTCCACCCCAGTAGGCGTGCCAGCTCTTGTCCCGGCAGCTGACTGTGATCTTTCCTTTTCTCGGGGCCAGGTCCTCTAGGAATACCGTGATTGGGTCCAGGGCCTTTGCGCCGGTGATTACCAGCTTTGTGACGGTCGAGCGCTCAACCTTCAGCGGCTCGGACCGTTTGTTTTCTGTGGGCATGGGGATAACTCAATGCTTCTGCACTGTAGAATCGGAAGCAGGTCATAAGGAAGGTGGTTTTTATGGGCAGGGTGCTTGCGATAATTGGGGTTGTTCTTACTGTTCTCTACGCGGTTTTTGCTTGGTGGTTAGTTGGCGACCGAATTCAAACGCTTCGATCTATGGGGCTGAACGAGGTCGGAGATTTTCTTGCTGGCGCTTTTGGCCCTCTAGCAATCCTCTGGCTTGTTTTGGGTTTTTTTCAGCAAGGTGTAGAGCTTCGCCAAGGAACTGATGCTCTCAGGTTACAAGCTCAAGAGCTAAATAATTCCGTTGTTCAGCAGTGCGAAATGGTTGCGGCACAAAAAGCCAGTCTGCTGAATTATGAAAGGACGCTAGAGCCTCTCTTGCATCTAGATGTTAGTGACAGTGGATGGAGCGAAGGGGGGTTCTATGTCAGCCTGAATGTGAATAATACCGGCGAATACTGTGAGTCAGTTATCATAAAATTATTTGCGACCGATAATGGTGAAAGAAGCGCTGACCCACTCATAACCGGAGCGTCTTGTTCTGTACGATTTGACGGTCTTCATGAATGGGAGGATTTTGAAGTTGTCGTTGAGTACAAAACAAGAAGCGGAGCGTTTAACTCGCAAAAGTTTAGTGCTGCTAGTTATGATGAAGAGGGTAATGGCTATGACTATTATGTGAGAAAGCTTCCTTTTCTAAATTGATCTTTCAGTATTGACTTACTTAAGCTGCTAGGCGGTGGTAAAGCTCGATGACGTTCGCGGCATTGGCGCTGACCAGTTGTTCGGGTTCATCCGGACAGACGCTGTTTCCGATTAGTTTCACTTGGTCAGTCTTGTTGATCGGCAGCCACTGCTCAGCGCCAGTAACCGGATCAACGAAAAGACCACGATCAATGATGTAATCCTTGCCGAATCCCCTGCGCCGCCTTCAATTCCGGTGGTTGCAGCATGCGCAGCGTAATGTCCACCAACACGTAGCCGCCGACCATCACCATGTCGGCGGGGTCCTTGAAGTGCTCTGGCAGATATTTGTGCATGAATGCTGCGCAGCGGCGGGCACCCTCCAATTGCTCGGACGTCAGGGTGTTCAGCACCTGAGTCACCTCAACCAACGCAACTCGATCCTTCATAGGTAGGGTATGCATGGGCTCTGTCAGTGAAATGCCGTCCTTTTCGTTGCCGTAGTACTTCACCAGGTAAGCGTTGATCAGGCGCTGGTTGGCGCCGGATTGGCAGATGGTCGAGAGAGGCGAGTCAGCCGCGCGGCCGTCCCCGTCATAGAAACCACCATTCGCTTGCTCGAAAAACGCCGCTGATACCGCATGGTGCCCGCTGCTGGAACGGTCGTTATGCCAATGCAGAGTTGCAGTTCCGTTGTCTCAGTGCAAACGATCCCGAGCTGCGCAGGCCAACTCTGTAGTCGGAACCGAACGTAAAGATCAGAATCGAGCAATAGCGCCGCCCTCCGTGGCCGGTGGTGGCAATTTGGTGTGGGTTGGGGTATTAGGGAGCTTTGAACTTAAGGCAGAGCTGCGAATGGATCTAAAATTAAGCGACTGGGTGACAATCGGAGCCGCATTCGTAACGGCTATTCCGGTTATCTGGGGGGCTTTTCAGTACTTACTCATTAAGCGGGCGGAAGAGAAGGATCGCCAGTTCAAAAATTATCATGGGATGATTCAGAATCTGGTGGAAACTGCGACATACATCGATAGGCAGGTTGCCGCGGTTTTTGAGCTGAGGCATTACCCGGCTTACTTCCCAGCGACGCACAGGCTTCTAAGCAGGCTTAAGACTTCATGGAGCAAATCTCCAAATCAACACGTAGGCGCTGTAATTGAAGAGATTGACAAGACGCTCGCATACATAGAAAGGTCAGGGCACAGGTATCTAGATTAAAACTGAATCAACAATCTCGTCGCCCGGATCGCGCTTCAGCTCCGCTAAGCTCTGATCTCGAAAAACACCCGCGCCACGTTTTCGCTAATCTGAACTTGTGGTGCGGACTCTGAATCGCCATATATGAGAGCGTCGGCCCGAGGGCGTGAGCGTTCAGAATCAAGTTCTGCACAGCCTCGCTGATTTCCTCGATATCGTTCCAGACCATCAGCTCTTGAAGCTTCTGCCGCGCACCCAGCCGTAACCGGTGCCGCAACTCCTTCTCGTCGTACTCGATCCGCTTCAATGCAGCTTTGGCCGACCGTTCTTGCCCGGTCTTCGCCATGGCCTGCTCCTTCAATTCCACTGGCCGGCAGTGCCAGCCAGGTCTGTCGTTTGCGTCGTTGGGTGTGGAAACGTCTCACGCTGCTACCTTCACCTGGTGCCAGGCGCCGGCGGCGTAGAACAGCTTCGCGGCCTGGGCCTCATCCATCGAAACCTCGTCCGGGATGGCGATCCAGCCTGACGCCACCAGGTGGTTCGGGTTGCAGCTTTCGCGCAGCTCCAGATAGTAATGCTCGATGGCATCCGTCAGGCGCTCGACCTTATAGATGCCCTCGGGCGATATCTCCACCGACTTGATGTACTCGGCGCCACGTTCGTCTCGACACATGGCGCCGATGTAAATCGTCCAGCGGTAGGAGAAGTCGAAAATGGCGTTGGCGATCGCCAAGCTGCGAATCTGCCGACAGCTCTTCCAGTTCGCCATGATCCGGCTGCCGCTCGGGTCGATGTCCACGACAGCGACGTGATTAGTCCTGAGTAGCGCCCGGCAACTTCGTTCAGCCCGGGCGAAACCGTTGTTCGCTTTGCGCTTACTCATAGTGCGTCCGCCATTTTGCGAAGCGCCCTGCGCTCGGCCAGGGTCAGCTTCTTTGGCCGTCGCTTGAGGACTGTTTCAGGGTCTATTTTCGGAGAGCGGGGAGGTGGGATCGGGTTGCGCGGCGGGCTTTTCAATGCGGCTATCTGCCCGCCGGCCGCGAGGAACTGGGCGACCTTCTCGGAAAGTGAGTCCGCTTGTGGCCGATGGTGCTCGACCAAGCTGAGGGGGTGCTGATCATGATCAAGCTCCTAATCTATGGGCCTGCGCCCGCGCTTTGTCGGCGACCTCATCAACCATCCGGCCAAGCTCTAGATTGAACTGGACCAGCTCTTGATGGAGCATTGCGATGTACTCGTCATCGCGCTTAATGGTCTCGATGTAGAGGCGGCAGTCTTCATCTTGGCGCGGATCGAACGACAGGAAATCCCACCATTCCCGGCCTGTGACGAACATGCAGCCCTGAACCTGCGGCTTATGTTCCTCGGGCATGCCTTCGAGCCAGGTGCGAACGTGGACGGCCTCATTGAATGGACATTTCGACTCAATGCCCGTC
Organism: Pseudomonas sp. Q11; assembly: GCF_024494355.1. GTDB lineage: Bacteria > Pseudomonadota > Gammaproteobacteria > Pseudomonadales > Pseudomonadaceae > Aquipseudomonas > Aquipseudomonas hefeiensis. Next base: position 72,645 of record NZ_JAKNQY010000002.1, read on the forward strand.
TTCACCAATCAAGCCGTCCGGCGAACAGCCCAACCAGTCGTACTTTGGGCGAACCACAAAGCCCGACTTGATGACGTTATTTCCGGTCAGGATTTCGTAAAAGTCATGAATCGACTGCTCAACCTCGGTGCCCCAGGCCATCGACTTGCTGCTGACCGAATGTTTCGATCTGTTAGCCAGCCGTTCAAATGCCAGTTCGCGCATATAGGTGGTGCGGGCAGCAAGTGGTTTGCGCTTGCCGTGGAGCGTTTATCCAATGCGTAAAATCCGGGAGGTATTACGCCTAAAGTTCGACGCCGGCCTGTCCGTGCGCAAGATTGTCGCCAATCTGCGCATCAGCAGCGGCAGGGCCGGCAATTACCTGCACCGCCTCAACGCTTGCGGGCTGACTTGGCCGACATCATTGTCGAAGGTCGCGCACCGCTGGTACGCCGACTGAGTGGCTTCGGGCGCTGTGACCCATTTCTGGATGGTGTTTCTCGAAAGCCCGATACGCTTGGCTATCTGGTGTAGTGAGAGCTTGTCGCGGAAGTACATCCGCCGGATTTTTCCCAACATTTCCATGCTGATCACGCTGTGTTCTCTTGCTCGGAAAGTGAGCAGAAGCAGTTGAACTCCGGGGTCAGTTTTGAGTCGGCAAAACAGCCTTTACCGGGTCAATTTTCGGACAGCGGCAACACACCCATCTAATATTTTCATATTCACGTGCCTATCCGAAAAATTATCGCTGCACGGCGATGCATTTGATCTCCACGAGGAGGCCCGGTCGAGCCAGTTCCCCGACACCTATGCATGTCCATGCACAAGTGCTCCTAGGAAAGACTTCGTCCTTCACTTGTCTAAAGATTGGCATGTGGCGTTGCATATCGACGTGATAAGTCGTCATTTCGACGACATCCTCAAATTCGCAGCCACCGGCGACCAAGACGAGCCGGAGATTTTCCCACGCTGCCAGAAACTGCTGCTCCGGATTTTCGATGACTAATAACTCCGGCGTCCGGCCTACCTGACCAGCGCAGTAGAGAGTTTTTCCAACCTTTACAGCTGGCGCATAACCAGCATGCTCGCAGAGCAATTTCATGCCATCTGGAACGATGATCTGACGATCAGTCATGGTCGTGAAGCCTAGAATATAAACGGATACGAAACCTAACCCAGGTACCAGAGCGTCGTCCACGCGAGTCACTCCTCATTAAGCAATCAACCCCTGAAGGTGTATTAGGCTGATGCTTACACGCTTGGCGGATTTACTCAGGCAGGGGATCTTCGGGATGACGTGATTCATCGGATACCGGAACTTCTCGCTCATTTTGAACTTCCGGGTCGTCAATCGTCGCAACAATACGCAGACTATCCCATACCCCCATTACCTGAGTCACCGCTGCATCCAGCGTGGCATGTGGCAGACCATCGCGCGCCAGTGTCGATAAACCCAAGAGAAAACTGTCGAACACGGTGGCGAGCGTTTCCGGTATTACCGTCGCGGGCAATTCCCCTGCGGCAATGGCGCGGTGGATACAGGCAACTATACCTGCACGGTTCACGTTCCTCGCCCGTGCAAGAGGCTCGGAGATGGCCTTGCTCTCATCTGAGCAAGCACTCATCAAGCCTAACGCCACCAGACACCCTTTGGGGTGATCGGGTTCGCACTGCATTTTCGCTGATCGGCGAAGGGTGAGTTCAATCGCGTCCCTGGGCGGAAGGGTTGTATCAGACAGGCTGTCAGTGACCCGGCCGTGGGTGGTGAGGTAGCGCTCCATTACCTCATTGAACAGGGCCTGTTTCGAGCCAAAAGCGGCGTAAAAGCTAGGCGCAGTAATGCCCCCTCCGATTTTCGACTTGAGCTGGCTGAGCGATGTTGCATCGTACCCATGTTCCCAAAACAAATGCAGTGCCTGAGTGATTGCCACATCACGGTCAAACGTGCGTGGGCGTCCCATTTGTGCCATGTCGGATTTCCTCCAGAAGTATTTAAATACTAATCGATATATAAGTCATTGACCACCAGGCTGTTCCTCTCTACATTTATACCGACCAGTATATTAGTGAGGATGGTCGAATGGCTACAGATGAGCAGCAGGACGGAAAGCTTCCGATTGGGGCGTTACTGGCACTGGCGATGACGGGTTTTATTTGCATCGTAACTGAGACGTTACCTGCGGGTTTGCTGCCCAAGATCGGCAGTGGCTTGGGGGTCTCGGCATCGTTGGCGGGACAGATGGTGACCGTTTACGCATTGGGGTCGCTGCTGGCAGCCATTCCGTTGACTATTGCCACGCAAAGCTGGCGCCGCAGAACGGTGCTGCTGCTAACAATTGTGGGCTTTCTGGTATTCAACTCCATCACGGCGCTGTCTTCCCATTATTGGCTGACCTTAGTTGCACGGTTTTTCGCTGGCGTTTCGGCGGGTCTGGCCTGGAGCCTCATCGCGGGTTATGCACGACGTATGGTTGTCCCTCAATTGCAGGGCCGCGCGCTGGCGGTAGCGATGGTGGGAACGCCCATCGCGTTATCGCTGGGGGTGCCTTTGGGAACCTGGCTGGGTGGATTCATGGGTTGGCGCATGGCTTTCGGATTGATGTCCGGGTTGACCTTAGTGCTGATCGCTTGGGTGCTGATCAAGGTGCCGGACTACCCAGGCCAATCTTCCTCACAGCGCCTGCCGCTACGTCAGGTGTTTTTTATCCCCGGCGTACGCTCAGTGCTGGGAGTCGTCTTCACCTGGATGCTGGCTCACAATATTCTTTACACCTACGTCGCGCCCTTTGTTTCCAAGGCTGGGTTGGCGAGTGACGTTGATTTTGTATTGCTGGCATTTGGTGTCGCGGCGCTGGCGGGCATCTGGGTAACAGGACGGCTGGTTGATCGTCATCTGCGAAAGACAGTATTGGCGAGTCTCGCAACCTTCGCAGCAGTTTCGGTTTTCTTCGGCTTTTTCTCAGGCTCTGCCTTGGCAATTTATGCTGGTGCTTTTATCTGGGGCCTGACCTTTGGTGGCGCTGCCACGCTTCTGCAAACCGCGCTTGCCGACGCAGCAGGCGAGGGCGCTGACGTTGCGCTTTCGATGAACGTCGTTGTCTGGAATGGCGCTATCGCCGGCGGTGGACTACTGGGTGGCGTATTGCTCGGTCAATGGGGAGTGAGTTCTTTTCCTTGGGTCTTATTAATGTTGCTCCTTCTAAGTCTGGTCATTGCATCACGAGCGCGAGTCCATGGTTTTACACAAGGTGACAGACAATCCAGTCAAATGATCACCGGTCATTGATGTACTGGCAGCATTGCGCTGCACGATCCGTTTGCCGTCAGAGCATGGCTGCGCTTGCGGCGCCATGCTCTGTTGCTATTTTCTCGTGTCGCTGCACGACCTCGCTAATGACAAACCGCATCAATTTTTCGACAAAAACAGGATCCAGATTGGCGTGCTCTGCAAGTGTCGTCAGGCGATCGTATTGATGCTGTTCCCTGTCCTTATCCACTGCAGGCAAATGGTGTTCTGCTTTCAATGCGCCGACCTGATCGGTGCAGCGAAAACGTTCTGCAAGCATATGGATGAGTGCGGCGTCGATGTTGTCAATGGTCTGTCGAAAGGATGAGAGTTGAACTGTGATATCGGACGTATCCATAAAATGTTCTCTTTACAATAATGGCTAGGGAAACAAAACCGGATACAGAGAGCCAACGAGAAGTAATGCCATTGCAATGTTGAATGCCCTGAGCCTTACCCCGGAAAGCCAATGCCGCAGAGCGGTTCCCAGCCCTGTCCAAATTGCATTCGAGGCCAGGCCGATGACAGCGAAAGCCATCGCAACCAGGATGACCGAGGTCAGCATTCGATCGGCAGCAAAAAGAGTGATAGCCGAAAAACCGGTGGCCCAGATCTTGGGATTGACCCCCTGAAAGGTTGCTGACTGGAAAAATGTTAGCGGTTGCGCTCCTCTTGCTTTTGCCTCAGGCGGCACGGCTATGGCGATCTTCCAGGCCAACCATAAAAGATAAAGTGCAGATACGACGCGCAAAGCCGTTTGCAGCACCGGGAAAGTGTCGAAGACAGTCATCAGTCCCAGGCCTATCAGAGAAATGATTGCGAAAACTCCGGCCGAAATCCCGAAAAGATGGGGCAATGATCGAACAAGGCCGAAATTGGCACCCGAAGCCATCACCATGATGTTATTTGGTCCGGGGGTTATGCTCGCCGCAACCGCGAAAATCGCAAGCGCAGGTAAAATGTTATCCACCATTTAGTTTCCGTCCGGAAGTGAACTGTATGCCAATGCGGAGCTCCGCCTAGAGGCAGTCAACAACATAATCCAATCAAACCTACTAGATGGTAGGTAGCAGTTCAATACCCGATTTCCAAACTATTCGAAAATTTTGCTTGGTTTCACACCTCGTGCGCATGGATACCTGGCCACTGATATGTCATTCCTCGGGACTGCCCAGTCGACCGAAATTGACTTACTTGACGCTCGGCCTACCAGAAGGTAGCGTCCGGCCATGACTAATCACTCAAACACTTTTTACGAAATTCTCAACTGTGCCCGCTCGCTCATTATTGCGGGCGGGTACAACGGCTTCAGCTATGCGGATATAGCCGAGTTTGTAGGTATTCGCAAAGCCAGTATTCACCACCACTTTCCTACCAAGGTGGACCTTGTACGCGTGCTCGTCAGGCAATACCGAGAGGAAGCAGAAGTTGGAATGGGCGAGATAGAACGCCACTGTCCAGCCCCGGAAGACCAGCTTCGTGCCTATATGGGTTATTGGCAATCCTGCATAGGCGATGTAACAAAGGGCTACTGCGTCTGCGCTTTACTGGCGACCCAGATTCCGGTGTTACCGCAGGAGGTGGTTGTAGAAGTGCGGACTCACTTTCGAGCGCTTTGCGCCTGGCTCACTTCCGTCCTTGAGCGGGGATCACAGCAAGGTAGTTTCATGTTATCCGGCGATGCTCGCTCCGAGGCAGAGGCGTTCATGGCGACCGTTCATGGTGCGATGCTCTCGGCTCGTGCATACGGTGATCCCAAAGTGTTTGGCGTGATTACTCTCCCGCTCATCGACAGGTTGGTTAACAAGCAATAATAGAAAGGGCGCCTGGCGTCCTTGTAGATCAGATGGCTTTCAAAATCTGTCATCCCATAGTGCGCAAAGACACCCACGTCGATTTGGCTGCGCATGGCGGTGCCTACAAAAACTTCTCCTGGACCTACTCAAACGTCCTTTGACGAGTCGTCAGGCTCAGGTAAATGGTTTGCCGAAAATCTGCGCGTCGCAATGAGAACAGGAAGAAGCTGGCGCCCCATTTCTGACAATTGATACTCGACACGCAGGGGCTTTTCACCGAAATCGCGTCGCTCGATCAAGCCATCTCTGGCCAGTTCGCGAAGATGGGCCGTCAGCATCTTCTGGGAAACGCCTGGCAGATCGCGCTTCAATTGCAGTGTGCGGATCGATGGGTCGGCATAGAGCCTGAACAGAATCGGTAGTTTCCATCGACTCTGGATCATTTTGATCACCCGAGCCACGTGCCAGGCTGAACCCTCAGGCCCAAGACAAATCTCACGTTGTTCCTGACTGATAGGCACATAAAAGTGCGTACTGGTTTCATCCATCATCTCTATTTACCTTGCGACGTTGACAATACTTGAATAGTGGGTGGGTACATGGACTTGCAATTAAGTGGTAAGAAAGCGTTGGTCACCGGCAGCAGCAAAGGCATTGGCGAAGCGATCGCCAGAAAACTCGCCCTTGAGAGTGCAATCGTCATCGTTCACGGGCGCGATAGAGCTCAGGCAGAACGAGTGGCCAAAGACATTATTATGCTGGGCGGCAGTGCCTTTGTGGTCGTGGGTGATCTGACGGACGATGACCAGGTCCGGCAACTTGTCGACACCGCGGAAAAGCTCGCGGGTCCTCTCGACATCGTGGTCAATAATGCCGGCGGCTCAGGGAGCACGAAAGACAGCTGGAGTCTCACACAGCCTGATGCCTGGGCGGCTGCCTACGATCGAAATGTGCTCGCCGCCCTACGTGTTACCACGCGACTTCTGCCCAGGATGCAGGAGGCGCGATGGGGACGCGTCATCAATATCTCCAGTATGGCTGCAACGATGCCGCCACCCACTGGACCTGACTATTCCGCGGCCAAAGCCGCTATGAACGCAATGACCGCTTCCATGGCGAAAGCTGTAGCCGCAGAGGGGATAACGGTCAACGCCATTTCTCCCGGCACGATACACAGTGCCACCCTTGACGCTCGGTTTCGTGAGGTCGCCGAGGAACGTGGCTTGGCGAGTAAAGACGCGCCATGGGAAGCCGTCGAGCGTGCGGTCCTGCCGATGTTTGCTCAGGTTCCTCTCGGCAGAGTCGGTCGTCTTGACGAGATCGCGGCCGCTGTTGCTTTTCTGGCAAGTCCGGTTGCCGGGTACATAACCGGAGTCAATTTACGTATTGATGGTGGTCTTTCTCCAGTTATCTGACAGCTGCATCGTAAACGCTCCTTTTTCTCAATCCAGCCTCGCACAAATGGAGCGCATCGGACCGGCTTCGCAGTTGCCCTGCGTATCCACTACGGTTTAGGCTGCGCCGGAGTTCAGGGAACCCGTGCACATGGTCATTGAAAAAAAGATAAACACAGCATCGGTCAGCATGAAGTCGCTGCATCCACTCGATCATGCTCTTGAGTTGCTGCATTTCGGATTTCGCGGGTTGACCATCAAGGCCGATCAGTTTCTGGCGACGCGCGAACTGTCTCGCGTGCATCATCGTGTTCTCTACATCATCGCCCGGGCAGATGAGATCAATGTCGGTGATCTGGCGATGACATTAGGCATCAGCAAGCAAGCGTTACATCGGCCTCTTAAGCACTTGATCGATCAGGATCTGGTGTGTTTCAGACGCTCCCCGGAGCGCCATCGTTTCAAGCTGCTGGCGCTCACGGAAGTGGGGAGGGCGGTGGAACAGACCGCCACTGATTTGGAGCGGCAGACTCTCGATCAAGCCCTTCGCAATGTAGGGGTAGAAGGGCAAGAGGCCTGGACGTCCGTCATGGCGTCACTGGCAGACAATTTGAACTGAAATCAGGTGATGCGCTCTCGCACCATGATGCACTTGGCGAGTGGTTGAAGCAGCGCTTCGGTTGCCTCATCGGGCGAGACCACGGTAGGGCTTACCATCAGAGGATCGCAGCGCCCGCTGCCGACAAGGTCGAACACCTTGGGAATGTGTGGACGCACATTGCAGAGCCCCACCGAAAGAGTGACGTCGCGCAAGTACATGCCGAAAAGGGGAATCTTCGGATCGTCGAAGATGATTCCGATGCACGAGCAGTGTCCGCCCGGCGCCAGTGCCAACAGCCCACGGTGCAGTGACTCATGATCGCGGGTGGCGGACACTACAACGTCGTAACGCTCGTCAAGTATCGTGGGCAGTTCCACGTTGGCACCGCTACGCAAAGCGAGATCCCGACGATATTCATTGTCGTCCAGATAGTCGACGCTGCCAGCGCCTGCGGCGACGGCCATCTGGACAGCGAGCACGCCGAGGCTTTCGGTGCCACCCACCACTAGAACGCGGGCGTTCTCCCTGGTGCTGATTGGGCGGCTGGTGGCTACCCAGGCATCTGTGAGGTTGTCACTGGCGCTTGCCACCGCCAGTGGGTTGAGCCCCGCCGGCAAGGGGACAAGCATCGCGTCGGCAAATGGCACGTCTACCACTTCCGAAAACAACCCGCCCCAATGGCCGCCTGCAGGGACACCATAGGCAGCGTGGCGTGGTACTGCGGTGCAGGCGGTGGCACGCCCGGCAAGGCACTGAGGGCAGGTTCCACACGCGATCTTCCAGGGTACGGAAACGAGGTCGCCGCGGCGGACGGTCAGCACGGCTTCGCCCACGTTCAACACTTCGGCAACACATTCGTGGCCTAGCGCAAAGGGCGGTTTGAAGGGTGTACTGCCGGCAATCAGTCGCCGGTCCAGGTCACAGGAAGCGGAAGCTATAGGGCGGACTAGCGCGCTGTGGGTGCTGGAAAGCTTGGGTGACGGAGCCTCGATCCAAGCCAATCGGCCAGCACTTTGGACACTCAATACTTTCATTGGATCAGGCTCCAGCGACTACAAACGTGGTGGTGGCCTTGGCGAAAAGCTTGCCTGCATCATCGACCACGTGGGCATCGCAAATCGCTAGGCTCCTTGTACGCTCCACGACCCATCCTTCGACACGATAGATCTGGCCGGCGCGTAGCGGTCGCACGTATTTGACGTTCAGGTCGATGGTTGAATGGGGAGTGGACGTATCCAGCGTTGAAAACAACGCCAACGCCGCCGCGCCATCGAGGCACGTTGCGGCAAAACCTCCATGCACGCCACCTGCGGGGTTCAGATGACGATCGTCTGGCCGAGCCTCCAGAGTAATTCTACCCGGGCTTACCATTACGGCGGTCAGGCCCATCGTCTGACCGATAGAAGAGGCGGGGATTTCCCCGCGAATCAGCGCGCGCAGCGCTTGCAACCCAGATATCTCGTGTTCGGTCATGTGATTTCCTATGTGGCCCGCCCCCGTGCGCTGAGCCCGTTGCCACCTTTGCGCCAGTTATTAAGGCATGAGGATTTCTGTGGTCGCGGTGCGCAGTGCAACACGGCCTGCAGACAAGCTATACGTTGCGAACACATCAAGTCAATATAGTTGATGTGAGGGGTGGGGTCGCTTGACGGTTAACCCTACCTACTGGTAGGTTTATGTTTCTTTAACGTCTGCATCGAGTCAAACCAGTGGTTGAGCAGGACATGTTTAGGCAGCCCCATCTAGCCATGGGGTCGTCGATATCGATCAGTTCAACACGGCATTTGGAACTATCGGTGCCTGGCTCGTAATCGCCGCAAGTGTGGCGCCGATTTTATTTTTCCTGAGAGATAGCCATGACGCATCCCATGTCGTTTGTAGGCATCATCCACACGCTGGTCAGCCTGGTTCCCGTCCTCGCGGGGATCTACAGCTTTGCCCGCTACAGCAAGATCGATGACAAGAAACGCTCCGGCAAAGTCTATTTGGTGGGGTTAGTGTTAGCGGTTATCACCTCATTTGGCGTATCCAGTACCGGAGGTTTAAACGCTGGGCATGCGTTTGGAATCGTGGTCCTGCTTGCAGCTTTCGGTGGTGTGCTTGCGCATCGATTCACCTTTTTCGGAGCGCTGCGTCCTTATCTGTCTGTCTTTGGGTTGTCGTTTAGTTTCTTCCTGTCGCTGGTGCCCGCCATCAACGAAACGCTCACTCGACTACCACCTTCCCAGCCTCTGGCCGCGGGGCCGACTGCGAGCGTGGTGAAGGTCACTTTGCTGGTGCTGTTTTGTTTATTTGTAGCGGGATTCGCTGCGCAATGCCGGCTTGTGTATGTACAGAAGCGGGAACTGGTCCGGACATAAAGATAGATTCGCGCCTCGCTCACAAAATGCTTGAAGGCACCCTGCTGCGCTCAACCGGTTTCAGGCAACGGCCACGTGGATTGCGCCACGCGCAGGAAATTCTCGCCGTAGATGTTGTGAACATCCGACTCGCTGTAGCCCATCCGCTTCAACTCCCGGGCCACCCGCTCGAGGGCTGCTGGTTGTAATTGGCGATGGCCATTCATGTTTCCGTAATGCTGCTCTGGCCACCAATCGTTCTCCTCCACGCCCTCGGGCAGGTCTCGGTGGTCGGGGTGCAGTTCGGTGTCCAGGCCGAGGCCGATGTGGCGGGTCCCGACTCGCTCGGCCAGGTAATCGATTTGACGAATGAAGGCGGCGACTGAAGCGTCGGGGTCACCCAGAAAAATCCCGAGGCCAGTGAGGCCGATCACGCCACCCTGGGCCGCACACGCGAGGATCTGTTCGTCGTCGATCGTGCGCGGGTGGTCGTGGATGGCCTTCACATTGGTATGGGAAAAAATCACCGGCCGCTGCGAGAACTCCATGACCTCCAGGCTTGAACGCTTGCTGGCGTGGGAGCAATCCATGACGATACCGGACCTGTTGATTTCACTCACCACCTCGCGGCCCAGAGGGGTCAAGCCGCCGCCCGCGCCATGACAACCACCGGCGCAACTGTTATCGCGGTTGTAGGCCAGCAACATTTGGCGCACGCCCAGTCTGGCGAACAGCCCAACCATGGCGACGTCCTGCTGCAGCATGTTCGAACCTTCGAGATCGAAAGAAACCGCCAGCTTGCGCTGGTCACGGGCGCGCTGGATATCGGCGACCGTACCCGCCAGAAGATAGTCGTCATCATGTTGCGCCAGCCAGTGCCGGAAACCGGCGAGCACTCGGATCACGTCAGGAAAAGGCGTCATGTCCATGCCCACGTTGATCGATACATGATGAAAGCCTGCATCGCGGTAGCGTCTCAAGCCAGACATGTCCTGCCCGGGAAGCAACGGCAGGCAAGCGTGAGCTTCCCATTGGATAGGCTCGAAGATATCTGGTTGCGTGTGCATGGGGGGCATATGGGAGCTGCCTGCGGCTAATTGAGTGCTGGTCACAAAACATCACGCGCATTTGTGCGCGCGCTGTAGTCGGGGGGAACACTAAAACGTACAACCAGCATAAGGGTTGTAACACCGCAAATGTGGAGAGCGGGTTCCGGCAATATTTCGCAGCGTAAGACCCTACGTACCAATCATTTCGCCAGCGAGATCCGCGAGGGCGCGGAGCCTGTCCATCTGTCTCATGTCGTGGTGATACCCCATCCAGATATCGCGTCCTGGTGGTTCACTGCCGACGTCTACCAATCTCAGGGCGGTCAACTGATCGCCAAGCGCCCGTGGCAAAACCGCTACGCCCAATCCGCGGCCGCACATCTGCGCCTGCACGGTACGGCTACTGCTGGTGAGCACGGTTTTGGCGCGAGGAAACATTTGCTGTAGCCAAAGCACGTCGGGGTAGTGAGCTTGAGCCGTGCTCATGAGAATCAACCCGAGGTCTTCTCCGTTCTGGGAAGGTGAGAAAGGCAAGTCTGCCGCGGCATAGAGCCCGTAGCTGAGTGTTGTGAGTCGACGTTGAACGATGTCCGGTTCGGTGAACGGCACGATGCGAAAGGCGATATCCGCATCACGGCGAGTCAGATCGAACAGGCGATGGCCGGGGATGACCTCTGGGACAATCTTCGGGTAGCGTCGCGACAGTTCGGTGAGTACGGGTGCCAGCACATAGCAGGCAAACCAGTCCGCCGATGAAATCCTCAGCAGCCCTTCAGGTTGATCGTTGCCACCCAGGTGCCGCTCAATGGACAGCGCGCTTCGCTCCATCTCCTCGGCCAAGTACAGGATTTTTTCACCGCTGTCGGTCAGTACGAGGCCTTGGCTGGTGCGGCGGAAAAAGACCTGGCCGCCGTCCTGTTCAAGAACGTGAAGACGTCGCCCGACAGTGGGGTGGCTGACGCCAAGTTGCTTCGCGGCAGCGCCCAGCGAGCCGGTGCGGACAATCGCCAGAAAGACGCGCAAGTCGTTCCAGTCCATGGCTCATCCCCCACAAAAATGAACGGCGAAGATGCAGCAATGGCAGTCCCGTTGCAACCCCATCCCGCACACAATTGATCCATCAATCTTTGCGCGGCAAGCAGGAGGGCTTCACATGAATATCGGGTTTGTAGGTGTCGGAAGCATGGGGCAAGCCATGATTGCGCTGCTCGTTCAGGCGGGCCATCGGGTGAGTGCATGGAATCGCAGTACCGACGCGCTTTGCCGGTTAAGTGAAATCGATGTGCTTGCGTCCGCGGCGACTGCATTTCAACAGCAGGTGGTCATCAGCATGCTCGCCGATGACACTGCGGTGCGCGAGGTGCTGCTGGAGTCAGCGGCGTTAAAAACGGCCTGCGACGGCTGCATCCATATCGTTATGTCGACGCTGTCGCCAGCGTTGATGGAGCAACTGCAAAAAGAACATGACGAGGCGGGTCTGGTGCTCATTGCCGCGCCGGTTTTCGGCATCCCTGCTGTCGCCGCCAAGGGGGAATTGAACATTCTGGCGGCCGGACCTGAAGCCGCCATCGACCGCGTTCAGCCATTGTTTGATGTGCTCGGCCAAAAGACTTGGCGTCTGGGCGATCGACCCGTGCAGGCCTGTATCGCAAAAATCGCCGGCAATATGATGATCACCCAAGCCATCCAGTCATTGGCTGAAGCGAGTTTACTCACTGAGCAATATGGGCTGAGCCCGGCGGCATTCATCGAAGTCGTCACCCAGACGCTGTTCGCTTGCCCCAACTACCAGCGCTATGGGCAAAACATAGTGAACAGCCGCTACGAGCCAGGCTTCAAGCTGTCCCTTGGTTTGAAAGACGTGAATCTTGCGTTGCGGGCAGCGGAAGACCGGGGACTCTGCCTGCCCGCCGCACGTGTGGTGCGTTCGAGAATGGAAGCGGCCGTCGCAAACGGACTGGGTAATCAGGATTGGTCTGTGTTTTCGATCACGACGAAAGGTGTTCCAGCAGATGCGTTGAGCGAAGAGCCATGGCACATGAACACTCCCACGAGTTCCCGTCGGGGGAATTTCTGGATCACCGGCGAGCGGGTTGTTCAAGAGGGCAAGCAATTCCAGAAAGGTCCGATGTACGTGGAGTGGGAGTCGCCGCAGGTGATCACTCAACCGTACCCCGTGGTGCTCGTACATGGAGGTACGTTGCAGGCGACTGAATGGTTCGATACACCGGACGGACGGCCCGGGTGGGCTCAGCGTTTCGTGGAGTCCGGTCACGTGGTGTTTTGCGTCGACAGGCCTGGCCATGGCCGCTCCCCTTATCACTCGGATATTTTAGGGCCGATGGGGCCGGCGTTTTCCTATGAACGTGCACGAGAGGTCTATTTTCCGGAGGGCGGCAGTGAGACCCAATGGCCCTTTGCTGTGGACGACGATAGTGCCTTTGATGCCTTCATAGCAGGATACGGCCCAATGCCCGCAGACCTTGCGGCTTCCCAGGCGATGGATGCGGATCGCTTGGCCCAACTACTGGACCGAATCGGCAAGGCAATCATCGTCACCCACTCAGCTTCCGGTCCTGATGGCTGGTTATTGGCGGATCGCAGGCCTGGGCTGATTGCAGCCATTGTTGCTGTGGAACCGATGGGCCCGGTCTTTGGCGATACGCCCGGTATCGGCACTTTGGAATGGGGACTGACAGCGACTTCAATGACATACGATCCTCCACGCGCATCGGCGCAGGAGGTGCAAGCCGCCGATCCCTCCACGCTACAGATACCCGCACTCAAGGGATTACCTGTCGCGCTGCTGACGGGAGAGGCTTCGAAATTCGCCACCTACGCCACCACCATTGTGCCTTTCCTGCGAACCGCCGGCGCCTGCGTTGATCATCTGGATCTCCCGGCGTTCGGCATTCACGGTAATGGCCATGGCTTGATCTATGAGCGCAATTCGGATGAGGCGTTCGGGGTGGTTTTGCGCTGGTTGAGCCAGTCACTCCATCAGGTCCAGCAGACGCAACCGGATTCTGAGAAATAGGATAACGCGATGAATATCAAAGCACTGGCCGCACGACTGAACAATCTGGAAAGTCGCTTGGCGATCGAAACGCTTATCTCCACTTATGCGAACGCGTTCGACCGTATGAGTACCGATCTTTTGCAGCAGATCTGGCATGAGGATTCGACTCTGGATCTGCCCGGATTCGGCAGCGCGCGGAGTCGGAGCGAAATCCTCACCATGGCTGAACAGAGCTGGCGGCAGATGCCGCATATGCATCACTGGATGGCCAACCCTCTGATCCAGATCGAGGGCGACAGCGCTGTTGGGACTGTAGCCGCCAATTGCTTGTTTCACGACATCGAGGAAGGACCGGTGCAAGTCAGTGGCCTCTATTACGACAGGTTCGAGCGTCGTGATGACCAGTGGAGGTTCGTGTCCCGGTGCTTTGAGTTGCACTACCTGACGCCTCTCAAAGACTGGGCTCCCATTGCTGGAAGTGAACATTTCAAGTTGGCTGTTGCCCCTGACTGAAGAAATTGCACAACGAGCGGCGGCCTTACAAAAATGCACGAGGAATGTGCATCTCTGGCAGTGCCGCTGTCGCTCGTTGACTCGGACAATAGACCCTCAACAACCGCAACAAACCCTATGGCTTGCCGTTTTATCGGCCAGGCAGCGGACATGAATGAATATGAAGTCTGCCTGCGCTGGCTAGCTGTGTTTCTGGAGTTGCCCAATGACATTCAAACTGGATTGCGCCCCGGCGGCCTATTCGCGCCGATGGTTTGCTTTCGCCGTTCTTCTGGTCGGCGCCTTTCTTCCACCGCTGGATTTTTTCGTCGTCAATGTTGCGTTGCCGTCAATTCGTAGCGGCCTGGCGATTACCCCCGCGCAGGTCGAATGGGTCATTTCAGGCTATGCCGCTAGCTACGCCATCTTCCTTATCACGGGCGGTCGGCTGGGCGACCTGTTTGGCCGCCGCCGAGTGTTCGTTGCGGGAATGGCCGGTTTCGGCGTTGCCTCCTTGATCTGTGGCCTTGCCAACTCGCCGACGATATTGATCTGCGGACGTGTGTTGCAAGGTTTGAGCGCGGCGGCAATGGCACCGCAGGGACTGGCGTCCGTTCATGTCCTGTTTCCGGAGCATGAACGTTCGCGTGCGTTAGCCGTGTATGGCGCAACGATTGGTTTCGCGGCGGTTGTCGCCCAAGCACTTGGGGGCTTGCTGATATCGATGAATGTTTGGGGCCTGCAATGGCGTGCAGTGTTCTTGATAAATCTGCCCATCGTCATCGCTGTTTTTATTGGCGGAATACGGCTGCTTCCCGAAACCCGGAGCCAAACTCCGGCGCCACTGGATCGCCTTGGAGTACTGCTGTGTGCGCTGACGGTTGGGCTGCTGGTTGTACCGTTGGTTGAAGGCAGGGAAGCAGGTTGGCCATGGTGGTTGTGTCTGTTGCTACTCGGCTCGCCGGCAGTCGCTGCTGCCTTTTGGCGCCACGAGGTCGCGCTGGAGCGTCGAGGCGGCACACCATTGGTCAGTCCGCAACTCAGTCGAGCCCCCGGCCTGGTCGCCGGGCTGACGGGCGTACTGTTCTTCTACGTGATATCGGCATTCTTTCTCACGTTTTCGATTTACCTACAGGACGCGCTGGGGGCAACGCCATTGACCTCGGGGATGATGTTCGTCCCGTTTGGCGTGGGCTTTCTGATTGGCCCTTTGACAACTCCATTTGCCATCCGCTTGTTCGGCCGTTTTGTTCCCGCCATTGGAATGATGTTTGAGGTACTGGGGTGTCTGATCCTGAGCGCAGCGGTCGCTATCGCACCGGCAGGGGAGAACCCTCAATTGGCGCTCGTGATCCTCGCGGTGGGATTACTCGGGTTTGGCCAGGGTTGGGCGCTGCCAACACTTATTCGAACCGTGATAGATCGTGCACCACCCGGCGGATCGGGAATGATTTCCGGCGTAGTCAATTCGGCATTGCAGGTCAGCGCCGCGCTGGGGGTGGCAGTACTCGGTGGCGTGTTTTACGCACTGGCTACTCCTGCGCAAACCCCTTCCTCGCTAGCCTCCGGATTCATTGCCAGCCTGCTGGGCATCGCTGCCTGCTTGGTCGTTTCAGCACTGCTGTCGGTGTATGCCTCGATGCCTCGTTTACCAAAAGTAACTGCTCCTTTCGGCGTTTCGGTCAGCCCGAACCTTGACTGACTCCAGCACCGAGCAGTTGCCAAACTTTCAACTCACCCTAAATGCGTTACTCAGGAGTCAAAACATGTCTGGTAAATTTATCAATCAAGTGGCGGTCGTCACGGGCGGCTCGACTGGAATCGGCTTTGCGATTGCCCAAGCGCTGTTAGCCGAGGGCGCTAAACGCGTTTATATCACCGGACGCTCGGCGGCAACGTTGGACGCTGCGGTTGCTGCACTGGGCGATAATGCGGTGGCGGTGGTGTCGGATGTCGCTCAGCAGGCCGATCTCGATTCGCTCAAAGCATTGGTCGAAGGACGGGACGGTCAACTCGACGCAGTGTTCGCCAATGCCGGTGTCTGCGAAAAAAACCCAGTGGGCGAAACGACTGAAGCCGCTTACTACAACATGTTCGATATTAACGTTAAGGGTGTGTTTTTTACTGTTCAGACGCTGTTGCCGTTGATGAAGGATGGCTCGTCAATTGTTCTGACCGCCTCCATTTGTTCCAGCAACGGGATGGAAGGTCTGAGTCTTTACAATGCTTCAAAGGCTGCTGTGCGTTCATTTGCACGTACTTGGGCGAATGAGCTCAAAGGCCGAAAAATTCGCGCGAACGTGCTCAGCCCTGGCTTTACCAGAACACCGTTGATGGACAACGGACTGAAGATGGATGAGAGCCAGATCGAAGCACTCAGAAATCACGTAGAACAAATCGTGCCGCTGGGCTACATGGCCCAACCGGAACAAATAGCGTCGTCCGCACTTTTCCTTGCATCCACTGACGCCAATTATGTCAACGGCGTAGAACTGATGGTCGACGGTGGCCTCTCACAAATCTAATGGATGCCTGTCTGGACAAACGCTTGCCGGCTGGGTAATTGCGCAGAGGCAGGCGAACCTCCAGTCGGGAAATCCAGAGCACATCTGCGCTGACTGTTTCGGCTTTGCTAGCGAAACCAGGTTGCGCTTAAACCGACCCATCTTGCAAAACAAAGCATCACAAGGAAATCACAATGAAATGGCCGACCATTGACGAAGTCCGAGGCTTTACCCCCTTGCCTGAGGACTATGAATGGGACTACCTGGAGCGCGACGAGATCAGCGTTGCCATAAGTTTTCTCGAAACATGGTTTCCTTCCATCTCCGTAGGCACGGGCAGCGCATTTTTTAACAGGTTGTTTTATGAAGAAAAGGTGGTGTTTTCAGACTGCGTCGACCGGGACATTTTAGCGGTGGTTGTTCGTCACCAAGCTGAGATCGTCGCTATCGCGACATGGGAGAAAATAGACGGGGCTGATGTTATCTATGGTCGCGTAGGTGCTGTGGCCAGGCCTCATCGGAAGTCGAACCTTGCCATTGCAGCTCAGCATCTAGGCGAAAAGATCGGCAAACACATGGGGGCGGGGTTGATCTATGGCATGGCGACGACGACCAGCCCTTACATGCAACAAGCGTTGGAACAGGCGGGTTATACAGCCGTCGGCATAATGCCAGGCTTTGATCGTGAAGAACGAGAACCCGGCGTGGTGCATCGTGTTTATGAAGTGATTTACGCAAAACCACTCGCTGACCCTTCAGATTTCATCGTTCCGATAGAGCAAAATTTGACGCCGAATGTTTCCAGGCTGTACGCACAAATCTTCAAAAGTGATACTCAGTCGTCCACGCCCATTAGGTCAATCGATAGTGTTTTGACTTCGGTCGACTTAGTGCCAGCCAGTGCTGCTGATATCCCTGATGTGGTGTCGTTACTGAATCGGGCTTATCGTGGCGATGGTGATGAGGGTGGCTGGACAACGGAAGCTGGCCTCATCAGCGGAGATCGCATTTCGCAAGCGACGCTTCGAGCAGAAATCGCTGAAAAACCCCACGCAACGTTATTGGTATGGAAGCAGTACGAAAGCCTCTTAGGCTGTGTATGGGTCGAGCCAATGAGTGGTCACACTTGGTATCTGGGTTCACTTGCCGTTGATCCACAGACACAGAATGCCCGGTTTGGGCGTCGGTTGCTCAGCACTGCGGAGCAATGGTGCCAGGCACGAGGCGCTCAGGCTATTCATATGACAGTGCTCGAAGCTCGTGAAACTCTGATTGCCTGGTATGAGCGACGCGGATATTCCAAGTCTGGTGAGACTGAACTTTTTCCTTATGAAGACAGCCGTTTCGGAACGCCAACCAAGCCAGGATTGCGTTTCGCGGTTATGACAAAAAGCTTTACCTGAAGCGCACTATCAAGAGGTTGATTTTGATCGTTTAGCCCGCTGCGAGAGCCCGGATAGATAGGCAATGTCCGGTTGTGTCGCTCAAGCACTAGGGAATAAAAGCGAAAAACGAATGGTCCCCGGCTTGGGCTGTTCAACACTCACATTACCGCCATGCAATTGCATGATCGCCACGACGATGGCGAGGCCGAGGCCGTATGAGTCGGAGCTTTGGTGACGGGACGCATCGCCTCGGTAAAAACGGTCGAACAGTTTGCGTAGGGTTTCGTCACTCAGCACGGGCCCCTGATTCTCCACTTCAATTCGGCATCCACCGTCGGCTGCAATGATCCGCATCAGGATCTCGGTGCCTTCGTCGGCGTAGCGAATCGCGTTTGCCACCAGGTTGCTCAATGCTCGGCGCAGCAGCAAAGGGTCTGCATGCACGGTGCCATCGCCGGTGGTCTGGAGGGTCATCTGCCGCTCTTCGGCCAGGCCTTCGAAATAACCGGCGATGCGCTGTGATTCATCGTGCAGCGACAGTGGCTGGCGCTCGACCACCGATTGGGCTTCGTCGGCGCGAGCGAGAAACAGGATGCTTTCGACGATCCGGGAAATACGCTCCAGTTCTTCAAGGTTCGAGGCGATAAGCGCCTGATAGTCGTCCTCGCTGCGGGGCTGGCGCAGGGCGACCTGGCAGTGCCCCATCAACGAACCCACAGGCGTGCGTATTTCGTGAGCCAGGTCGGCGGAGAACTGCGTCAGTCGTTGATAACCCTTGGCAAGGCGATCGAGCATGGCATTGTAGGCGTCACTCAATTGTTGTAGTTCAACCGGTGTATCGGCGCTGTCCATCCGGCTGTCGAGCCGCTCAGGTGTTATGTTTGCCGCATGCGCGGCCATTTTGCGCAACGGGCGCAGTCCGCGACGCAGCAGCACGTAACCGAGCAATGCCGTGAGCAGAAAGGCCAGTGTCACGGCGAGGTAAATACGCTCGCGAAACGCCGCGAGCATGGCCATTTCCTTGCCCATGATGTGCGCGGCTGTCAGGCGAACTTCGCGCCCGCCTGAGGTCGTTTGTACGGAAGCGGCGCGTAGCGGTGCTCCAGAGTCGGTCACGCCGCTGCGCAGGTCGTTTACGCTCAGCTTCGCCTCTTGGCCGATCACGGGCAAATCGGGCAGCGTGACGTTCAGTGGATTGACCAGGATAACCGGCTGCTGGCCGGGCTCCGCGATGATAAAAATGTCGTCTTCGCTGTCGAGCATGTTCTTGAAAATCTGCGGACTGTCGCGCAGCTTCTCGATGGCCAGTTCGTAATGCAGCAGTTTGCGAAAGTGATCCAGACGTCCCATGACCGCGTGGTCGCTGTAGATCAGTACCGAGGCTTTCATCGACTGGTACAAATAAAACCCGGCCCCGGCCACGGCGACCATGGCCACCAGCGAGAACGCCAGGGTCGAGCGCAGGGTCAGGGATGGTTGGCGTCGGGGCCGCATGGCCTCACCTCGCACACATAGCCGATACCGCGAATGGTATGGATCAGCTTGATCGGGTAGGGCTGGTCGACCTTGTTGCGCAGACGTTTGACAGCCACGTCCACGACGTTGGTATCGCTGTCGAAATTCATATCCCAGACTTCCGAGGCAATCTGCGCCCGGGACAGGACATCACCTTCGCGGCGCAGGAACAGATGCAACAGGGCGAACTCCTTGTTGGTCAACACGATCACTTGCTGCTGGCGCGTGACGCGGCGACGCACCAGGTCCAGCTCCAGGTCGGCGATGTGAAAATGATCGGCTTCGCGGACCACGCCACGACGCAGGATGGTGCGAATGCGCAACAGCAACTCGGTGAAGGAAAACGGTTTTACCAGATAGTCATCGGCGCCCAGTTCGAAGCCGCGAATGCGGTCATGCAACTGATCGCGGGCAGTGAGGAACAGCACGGGCACGTCTTGCTTGGCGCGCAATAGCTCGATGATTTGAAATCCATCGATGCCGGGCAACATCACATCCAGCACGATCAGGTCGTAGTTCGTTTGCAGTGCCATGTACAAGCCATCGGCGCCGTGCTGGGTCCAGTCGACGTTGTAGCCGGACTCGCCAAGTCCCTTTTTCAGGTACTCGCCGGTTTTGGTGTCGTCTTCGATCAGCAGAATATGCATCTTCAGGGGGCGCTCGGGTTTCTTTTATGACGGGATTCAACCCGCGGCATCGGTATCTCAGGATTGCAGTGTAACCAGCTGAGAAGGTTGAGTCGGTTACATTTCTGTCATTCGTGAAAGCGTCGTTGCGAATGACAAAAATGTCATCCGGCGGTCATCGTGAGGTCCCGGTCGGGGGCCGAGGATGGCGACACATAAACCAGTGAGGAATCGTCGTAATGAAGCTCAAGACTGCTCTCTCCACCACGTTCGGTTTGCTGATGCTCAGTGCTGCTGTCATGGCCACTGCGGCCGATATGCCGGTGATCAAGCCGCTGCGCGGCACCGTCGAAAGTGTCAGCAACAACACGCTGACTTTCGCTACTCGATCCGGCGCACAGCAGACCATCGGCCTGACTGACAAGACCGATATCAAACGGGTGTCAAAGGCTGCCATCGATTCGATCAAAGCGGACAGTTTCGTTGGCTCTGCAGCCATTCCACAAGCTGACGGTTCGCTGAAGGCGCTGGAAGTCACGGTGTTCGAGTCCAGCCTCAAGGGCAGCGGCGAAGGCCATTACGGTTGGCAGAATGCGGATGGCAGCACCGGCACCATGACCAACGGCACCGTGGGCAAATTGTCCAAAGCCAACGGCCGCACGCTGACTGTCAACTACAAGGGGGGCGAGAAGCAGCTCGTCGTGCCGGATGATGTGCCCATCGCCTACGTTGAACCAGGCAAAGCCGATGAGTTGGTCAAAGGCGCGAAAGTTGTCGTGTTCCCCGCTCAGGATGGCACCACCGCACGCGGTATTGCTGTCGGTAAAGATGGCTTCCAGCCACCGATGTAATCACCTGAACCTGTTGGCGTGAGGCCGCCGGGCCTCGCATCAACAGGAGCAGCGCTTCCAAGGCAGGGAAAAATATGAGTAAAAAAGCAATCCATCCCTGGCCCGTCCGCGTCACTCACTGGCTTAACGCCGTATGCATGGTCTGCATGTTCATGAGCGGTTGGGCGATTTACAACGCCTCGCCACTGTTCGCCTTTCGGTTTCCGGTGGCGTTGACGGTCGGTGGTTGGCTGGGCGGCTCGCTGGCCTGGCACTTCGCATTTATGTGGTTGCTGTTCATCAACGGCCTCATCTATGTGCTGTATGGCTTGATCAGTCGGCATTTCAGACGTGATTTTTTGCCGATCAGTGTTCCGGCGGTAAAACGTGATTTGACGGATGCACTGCGGTTTCGACTGGTGCACGAGAAGGGCGTCTATAACGCGGTGCAGCGCCTGATGTATTGGGTGGTGCTGGCTGCAGGTGCAATGGTCGTGATCTCGGGGCTGGCGATCTGGAAGCCCATTCAATTGCAAGAACTGGTCGCGCTCCTGGGCGGCTATGACATAGCCCGCTACGTGCATTTTGCGGCGATGGCGGTGATTGGCGCGTTCGTCGTTGTGCATCTGACGTTGGTGCTGCTGGTGCCGAAAACGTTGTTGCCCATGATCACTGGCGGAAAACTCGACCATGATTGAGCCAAAAAAACGCGCCATTGAGCGCATCAAACTTGAACCCGCACAGCAGCTTCAGTTGGAAAACCTCCAGCGTCGCCACTTTCTGCGCGGTGGCTTGACCGTCGGCGCGATGGCGATGCTGACCGGTTGCAACTTGCAGGACGGCGATCAGGTCGACAAGGTGCTATGGGCCATGTCGCGTTGGAACGATCGGGTTCAAGCCTGGCTGTTCAGCGGGCAGAAACTCGCGCCGACGTTCACCCAGGCGCAAATGACCAAGCCATTCCCCTTCAACGCGTTCTACGGCCAGGAGGATATCCCGGACCTTGATCTGAGCGATTATTTGCTCGCCGTTTCCGGGCTGGTTCGGGACAAGGCACCGTGGACACTAGAGGGGCTGCGCAAATTGCCGCAGCGCACCGACATTACGCGCCTGATCTGCGTAGAAGGCTGGAGCGCTATCGGGCAATGGGGTGGGGTGCCGCTGAAAGCCTTCCTGGAACATATCGGGGCTGATACGACGGCTAAATTTGTCGGCTTCAAGTGTGCTGACCGCTATTACTCCAGCCTGGACATGCCGACGGCATTGCACCCGCAAACACTGCTGGCACTGGATTTCGGCGACGTCGCTTTGCCGCCGGAGTATGGCTATCCACTACGGGTTCGAGTACCGACCAAGTTGGGCTTCAAAAATCCCAAGCATATCGTTGAGATCTTTGTCAGTACTGATAATCCGGGTGGATATTGGGAAGATCAGGGCTATAACTGGTTTAGCGGGATCTGATGAAGCAAACACGTAAATAACTAGAAGCTGCACACGACTTTAACGGCCGCATAACGTATCTCTGGGGGCCCGCGGCATTCGCTCTAATAAGCGAGCGCCGCTTCAATCACCCGAGATTGTTGTCGACATCCGCATCCGACTGATCAGGGTGATGGCCCTCGGCTGAACGAGGCTTGCGTCGGCGCCAAATCTGAATGCGGGGCGATTGCAGTGGCGCTCGAACTATTTCGATCGGTATCCAGGTGAGGGTGCTTGCGGACAGCGCCACGGCAATTGCTGCTGCATTTAGTCCGCCCTCGCAAGAAGCGCCAGCGGTGAAATCGCTCCCACAGGAGTCGGCGCGCCACGCGGTCGGATCTTCGATAGGCTCTGGACACAGAACGGTACTGTGCTCGTCGGCGCGAGCAAGGTCGATCATCTCAGTACCCACCAGAAAAGTATGATCGGCGAAACTGTAGTCCGGGACAGCCAAGCCACTCGCTAAAGCCCCAGGCACCGATCGACCAATCTTGCTCGGGGCATTGAACGTGATCTTTCGCCATGCCAGCAATTGAAGCATCGCTTCCACGTCCGGCCGGCGCGACGTATCTGCGGTCGACTCCGTCAATACCTGCGCGGTTGCCGGACTGGGCGGTAACAGAGGGGGCTTGGATTGAGCCTTCAGTTGGGATTGAAAATCTGGGCTAGTGGTCAGCGCTCTCGGGTTGTTTTCAGCCTCTACAGCATTCGGTAAGACAGAAGTAACTGGCGACAAGGCAGGAATGCTGGTCATAAGAGAGCCTCATGATCAGAGGCTGGCGTACCATTCGTAACTCCCGTCTTCCTGTTAGCTGCAAATGCTAAGGGTTGCGAGATAGTTATGAGCGGCGCGCTGGTCAGGTCGAGGCCGGGCAACTTGTGCAGGTCCATCAGTCTCTCCTGTGTGGGTGGGGTAGGGCGCTTCTGAAAGATACAGAATCTTGTTCAAGTGCCTATCATCTACCAACTAGTAGGTTTGTACAATGGCGGGTGATGTGGCGGTGCAGCAGTTCGAGCAGGATGGATAACCTGTCGCCCTGTAATACCTGATCGCTACTGACCTGCTGTTTCAGGCGCCAGCAGCAATCCGGACGCCAATGCGACGAAGCCCTCGACCACTTGCTCGGACGCCGTGTGCGGATCTTCGGCATTGGCTATCCACAAGGACGCGCCGAGCAGGGCGCCCATGATCAGGCGCGCCGTCGCTTCGGTATTGACCTTGCGAATCGTCCCTTCATCGATCAACCGTTGGAGGCTGCGTTGGGTTCATTGGCCGGCACTCATGTGTTTTTGCGCCGCGTGGACCCGAAAAAAATTCTCACCCTGATCAACCAGCACCAGGTCAGCCACCTGTGCGGTGCGCCCATTGTGCTCAACGCGCTGGTCAACCTGCCAGACTCGGCCAAGGTCACTTTCGATCATCCGGTCAACGCGATGGTGGCGGGCGCCGCGCCGCCGGCCAAGGTCATCGGTGCGGTCGAGGAGATGGGCATCAAGATCACTCACGTCTATGGATTGACCGAGGTTTACGGCCCTGTGACCGTTTGTGCCTGGCGCAGAGAACATTTCCACCATCGAGATTGAGGACGTTCTGTATCGTCATCCGGCGGTACTGGAGGCTGCGGTGGTCGCCCGTCCGGACGAAAAATGGGGTGAAACGCCGTGTGCCTTCATCACCCTCAAAGCTGACAGCCAGGACACTCGGGAAACCGAGATCATCCGCTTCTGTCGTGAGCATCTGGCGGGGTTCAAACTCCCGAAAACCGTCGTGTTCAGCGAGTTGCCGAAAACCTCGACGGGCAAGATCCAGAAGTACGTACTGCGCGGCTGGGCCAAGGCACTCTAGGACGAAACGGCCCTAGTGCTCATCCAACAATACGTCTGGTTATCGTGGCTTACCTTGAAGCACTGTTGCGAGAATCGGTCATGGCCGACAAGGCCACGGAGGTCGCTGCTGTGCGCGTTTCTACACCTAACTTCACATACACATGCTCCAGATGTTTGTTCACGGTGCGTGGGCTCAGGTCAAGAATGGTGCCGATGTCGCGGTTGGTCTTGCCGCAGGCCACCCAGCGCAGAACCTCGACCTCCCGACCGGTGAGCTGAAAGCGTGCCGACAGCACCCTCTGCGCCGGCTCGTCGTCCAGGCTCGACGCGGCGGGCTGTGACGCCGCTCGGGCCGACAGCAGGATGCGCGAGGTGCGCAGGTGTGCGGCGACCCGGGCCAGCACTTCGTCGGTCTGGATCGGCTTGGTCACGTAGTCGCTGCCACCCACTTCAAAGCCCTGGACCACATGCCTGCTTTCCGTCAGCGCGGTCATGAACAGCACCGGAATATCGGCGTTGGCCGGTTGCGCCTTGATCCGTCGGCAGGTCTCGAAGCCGTCCAGGCCCGGCATCATCGCATCCAGCAGGATCAGGTCCGGACGCCGGCGTTCGATGCGGTTCAGGGCGCTGAGCCCGTCGAGGGCCACCAGCACCATGTAGCCGACATCGTTGAGGGCGTCGGAGAGCATGGCGAGGTTGTCCGGGGTGTCGTCCACAATCAGCACGACACCGGGTTCAGCGACTGTGGTCAGTGCATTCATCTTCTGCCTCCTTGAGGGCGCGGTTGATTTCGTCCAGGCGAAAGTTTTTCAGCAGCTTGCGTAGCGAGTTGATGAACGGGGCGGTGGCGGGCGTCTCGGCCTGGATGGCGTCGAGTTTTTCGTGCAGACCGCGTACGTAGCCGATGGCGCTGAGTTCGCCGAGGGCGATGAGGTCAGGCTGTGAGGGCAATACCCCCGGTTCGGGAAATGTCGCAGGGGCTGGTTTTTCGCGGCGCAGCCAGTGCAGGTCGAGCTGCTGCTGGATCCGTTCGAGCAGCTCCGGGGTGTGTACCGGCTTGGCAAGGTAGTCGTTGCAGGCACTGGCCAGGCTGCGCTCGCGCTCGTCGTTAAAGGCATTGGCCGATATCACGATGATCGGTGCCATGGACAACGCATTGCGGCGGATCAGCCGGCTGGTTTCCCAGCCATCCATCGTCGGCATCGACAGGTCCATGAGGATCAGGTCCGGCCCCAGCAGGGCGACCTGGCGAATCGCTTCCTGGCCGTTGCTGGCCTGGACCACTTCAAAGCCCAGGGGCGTAAGCATGCCGCTGAGGACCTTGCGATGGTCCACATGGTCGTCCACTACCAGCACCAGACGCCGCGGCCCCTGGTAGCCGATGATGTCGTGTTCGACATGGATCACCGCTTGCGGCACCCGTACTTGCGAGAGAAACAGGCGCACCTGGAAACAGGTGCCTTTGTCCTGCTGACTCTTGACCTGCAACTCGCCGCCCATCAGCGAGGTGAGCATGCGGGTAATGGTCAGGCCCAGGCCAACGCCCTTGTCCTGGCGCATCAGATCACCGCGCTCGAAAGGCTGGAAGATTCGCTCGATGTGCTCGGGGTCGATGCCGATACCCGTGTCGATAATGTCGAAGGTTGCCGTCTCGCGCATGTAACTGACCCGCAGGCAGACCTCGCCGCTGTCGGTGAAGTTGACCGCATTGCCCAACAGGTTGATGAGGATCTGCCGGACGCGCTTTTCGTCGCCCCGCACCACCGCCGGCATCTTGCCGATCAGCTCCAGGCGAAAGCGCAATCCTTTGTCCCGGGCTTGTGGAGTGAACATCAGCTCCAGATCGTGGATCAGTTCCGGGAAGGGGATTTCCGTCGGTTCCAGGCGCAATTTGCCGGCCTCGATCTTGGCCACATCGAGCAGGCCGTCGATCAGCGACAGCAGGTGCGAGCCGCTGCGCAGGATGGTCGCCAGGGCATCCTGATGCTGCTCCGGCATGGCCGCGTCGCGCTGCAGGATCTGGGTAAAACCGAGGATGCTGTTCAACGGCGTACGCAGTTCGTGGGAAAGTCCCGTGACGTAGCGACTCTTGGCCGCGTTGGCCGCCTCGGAAGCCTCCTTGGCATCTTGCAGGGCCTGGTCGGTCAAGCGGTGGGCTTCGATTTCCTGCATCAGCAGCAGGGTCTGGCGATCCGATTCTTCCTGGGCCACGCGGCGGCTTTCCCGCGTCAGAACCACCCACCAGGCGAGGATGGCCGCCAGTACCGAGAGCGTCAGGAAGGCCTGGAAAAATGCCTGGTACAGCGTCGCCTGGGCTTGCGGCGAGTGGGGCAGTCCCTGGGAGGCCTGGCCATAGATCAGCGCCAGAGCGCCGCTGAGCATCAGGATCAGCGCGAGCAGCAGGCCCAGGTAATGCACCAGCCGGGTGTGCAGGCGCGGCACCGTGGCATTGGGCAGCAACCAATGTAACAGCGCTTCGAACTGCGCCGACAGACGCCCGTGGGGTTTGCAGCGATCGCCGCAACGCGCGTCCAGCGAACAGCAAAGTGAGCAGATGGGCGTGCTGTAGGCCGGACAGAAAGCCATGTCGGCGGTTTCGAACGGGTTGCTGCACAGGCCGCAGGTGATTTGCGTGCTCGGTGCCACCGGTTGCAGCAGTAACGGATCGCTGGTGCGGGCGATGTAATAGCGGCTGCGGGTGGCCCAGGCCAGCAGCGGGGTCATGACCAGCGAGGTGCCGAGGGCGACGAAGGGCGGAGCGGCCTGGGCCAGTGCACCCAATAGACCGAAGTGGGCGAGGACCGACAGCAGCGAGGCAATCAGCATGGAGCCGACGCCCACCGGGTTGATGTCGTAGAGGTGAGCGCGCTTGAACTCGATGTATTTCGGTGACAACCCCAAGGGTTTGTTGATCACCAGGTCGGCGACCACCGAGCCGATCCAGGCGATGGCGATGTTGGCGTAGAGACCGAGCACCTGGTCGATGACGTCGAATACCCCCAGCTCCATCAGCATCAGGGCAATGGCCACATTGAACACCAGCCACACCACACGGCCGGGGTGACTGTGGGTGACCCGGGCGAAAAAGTTCGACCAGGCCAGGGAACCGGCGTAGGCGTTGGTCAGGTTGATCTTCATCTGCGAGACGAAGACGAACAGCACCATGGCCGCCAGGGCCCAATCCGGCGAGGCGAACACATAACCGAAGGCCACCAGGTACATCTGGGTCGGTTCCGCAGCGCGCTCGATGGGGATCTCGTGTTGCAGGGCGAGAAACGCCAGGAAGGCGCCAGCGAACATTTTCAGGGCGCCGGGCAGGATCCAGCCGGGGCCGGCGCAGAGCAGGGCGGCCCACCAGCGTTTGCGGTTGGCCGCGGTTTTTTCCGGCAGGAAGCGCAGGTAGTCGACCTGTTCGCCGATCTGCGTCACCAGGGACAGGGCCACGGTACAGGCTGCGCAAAACGCCAGCAGATTGAAGTCGCCGCTGGCATCACGGCCCTGGAAACTGGTCCAGTCGCTGAAGGCGTCGGGGTTTTTCAGCAGCACAAACAGATAGGGCAACACCAGCAGCACCAGCCACAACGGCTGGGTCCAGAGTTGCAGGCGGCTGATCAGGGTCACCCCATAGGCCACCAGGGGGATCACCAGCACAGAGCAGATCACATAGGCAAAGGCCAATGGGATATGAAAGTACAGCTCCAAGGCCAGGGCCATGATCGCTGCTTCCAGGGCGAAGAACAGAAAGGTGAAGCTGGCGTAGATCAGCGAGGTGATGGTCGAGCCGATGTAGCCGAAGCCGGCACCGCGGGTCAACAGGTCCATATCGACGCCGTAGCGGGCGGCGTAGTAGCTGACGGGCAGGCCGGTGAGGAAGATGATCAGGCTCACGGCGAGGATCGCCCAGAAAGTGTTGGTGAAGCCGTAGCTCAGGGCCAACACCCCGCCAATCGCCTCCAGGGCCAGGAACGACACCGCACCCAGGGCGGTGTTGGCGATGCGCAGCTCCGACCACTTGCGAAAGGACTTTGGTGTGTAACGCAGGGCGTAGTCTTCCATGGTTTCGTCGGCGACCCAACTGTTGTAGTCGCGACGGATCTTGGCGATGCGCTGGGTGCCAGGTGGAAGCACGGCGAAAGACTCCTGGGGTCAAGGCGCTCCGTGCCTGGCGAGTGTGCCCGTGGCGGATAGCCGAGCAATTTTCATGCCCTGCACCGCGCCGTCTTGCCGCGGTAGCTGTTGCCTGCGCGCGCGTGCGCGCAGTGCCGTTCAGGCGGGGCCTGGAGCGACAGCCTGCGCTGCCTTGGTGCATTTTTCCCTACGTCAAATGACGTATGCGCTTACGTCAGGCTGCGTATACCCGTCGCCGATCCGCGTCGCCATGCTGATGCCACCACCGTTGCCGGCCGCCCCAAGGCGAGCTGTCAGCGTCACCGCAGAGGAGTAGCAGCATGGAACCACGATTGATCCGGACTAAAGGCCTGTTGCCGCGCCGCCTGGCGCTGGGGGCGGCGGCCCTGTCGTTATTGGCTGCCAGTGTGTTCAGCCAGGGTGTATGGGCGGACGAGGCCAACAGCACTGGCCTGGCGGTGACCGCCACTGAAGTCACGGTTGGCCAGTTGCACTCGGCCACCGGCACCATGGCGATTTCCGAGACCGGCTCGATTCAGGCCGAACGCCTGGCCATCGAGCAGATCAACGCTTCAGGCGGCATCCTCGGTCGGCAGATCAAGGTGATTCAGGAAGACGGCGCCTCCGACTGGCCGACTTTCGCCGAGAAGGCCAAGAAGCTCCTGGTCAACGACAAGGTGGCCACGGTGTTCGGTTGCTGGACCTCGGCCTCGCGCAAGGCTGTGCTGCCGATCTTCGAGAAAGAAAACGGCCTGCTTTACTACCCGACTTTCTACGAGGGGCTGGAGCAGTCGAAAAACGTCATCTACACCGGCCAGGAAGCCACCCAGCAAATCCTCGCCAGCCTTGACTGGATCGCCAAGACCAAAGGCGCCAAAACCTTCTACCTGGTGGGGTCGGACTATATCTGGCCACGCACCTCGATGAAGATTGCGCGCAAACACATTGAAAACGTGCTGCACGGCACCGTGGTCGGCGAAGACTACTACCCGCTGGGCAACACCCAGTTCGGCTCGCTGATCAACAAAGTCAAGCTGAAGAAGCCTGACGTGGTGTTCGCTGCCGTAGTGGGTGGCTCCAACGTGGCCTTCTACAAACAACTCAATGCGGCGGGCGTCAATTCGGCCAAGCAGACCTTGCTCACCCTGTCGGTGACCGAGGATGAATTGCTGGGCATCGGCGGCGAAAACATGGCCGGCTTCTACGCCTCGATGAAGTACTTCCAGAGCCTGGACAACCCCAACAACAAAGCCTTCGTCGACGCTTTCAAGGCCAAGTACGGTAAGGATTCGGTGATCGGCGACGTGACCCAGGCCGCGTATCTGGGCCCATGGCTGTGGAAGGCTGCAGTGGAAAAAGCCGGCAGCTTCGATATCGACAAAGTGGTTGCAGCCTCGCCGGGTATCGAGCTGAAAACCGCGCCTGAAGGCTACGTCAAAGTGCATGAAAACCATCACCTGTGGAGCAAGACCCGCATCGGTGAAGTGCAGCCCGATGGCCAGTTCAAAGTGGTGTACGAGTCCGATCTGATCGAACCGAACCCGTTCCCTAAAGGCTATCAGTAAGGTCTGGGCCTATCGCGGCAAGCCGACTCCAACACTCTGTAGGAGCTGGCTTGCCGGCGATGGAACTCCATCGTTTTTCCACATCCTCCCTCCAAGCAGGAGTCCATCATCATGGAATGGCTATCGGAATTTGGTGCCATCGCGGCGATGCAGGGGTTCAACGGCTTGTCCGTGTTCTGCGTGCTGCTGTTGATGGCATTGGGGCTGGCGATCATTTTTGGCCAGATGGGGGTCATCAACATGGCCCACGGCGAGTTCCTCACGATCGGCGCCTACACCACCTATGTCTGTTCGAGCCTGACCAGTCATTTCGCCCCATGGTTTCAACCCTATTATTTTTTCATCGCCATCGCCCTGTCGTTTCTGGTGGCCGGGGCCATCGGCTGGCTGGTGGAGTGGGCGATGATCAGCCGGCTCTATAAGCGTCCGCTGGACACATTGCTGGCGACCTGGGGGCTGTCCCTGGTGATGCAGCAGACCTTCCGTTCGGTGTTCGGCGCCCGTGAAGTCAGCGCGACGTCGCCGGAGTGGCTGATGGGCTCGTTCAACTTCACTGAGTCCATCGAGATCCCGCGCAACGGCCTGTTCATGATGGCCCTGACCCTGCTGCTCACCGCGGCCATTTTTCTCTTGCTCTACCGCTCACGCTGGGGCCTGCAAGTGCGGGCCACGGTGCAAAACCGGCTGATGAGCCGTGCCGTGGGCATCAACACGCGCAAGGTCGACCGCATGACCTTTGCCCTCGGTTGTGGTGTCGCGGGGGTGGCCGGCGCGGCCTTTACCACCATCGGCTCCACCGGTCCCACCGCGGGCTCGCAGTACATCGTCGACACCTTCCTGGTGGTGGTCTTCGGCGGTGCACAAAGCCTGTTCGGCACCATTGCGTCGGCGTTCGTCATTGCCCAGACCCAATCGATCTCGGAGTTTTTCCTCAGTGGTTCGATGGCCAAGGTGCTGACCCTGTCCGGGGTGATTCTGATCCTGATGTTGCGCCCTCAAGGGTTGTTCTCCATCAAAGTGCGCAAGTAGAGGCGAGCCAATGAAGCTTTTAGACAAGATGCTGGCGGGCAAGCAGAACCTGTTGGGCGTGGCCCTGTTGGCGCTGCTGATTTTCGTGGTCTTCCCGCTGACCCTGGATGCCTTTCGCCTGAACATGGTGGGCAAGTACCTGACCTATGCCTTCGTCGCTGTCGGCCTGGTGTTGTGTTGGGGCTATGGCGGCATTCTCAGCCTCGGGCAAGGGGTGTTCTTCGGCGTCGGCGGCTACTGCATGGCGATGTTTCTCAAGCTCGAAGCCTCCGACCCGCAGAGCACCAAAATCCAGTCGACGCCGGGCATTCCGGATTTCATGGACTGGAACCAGATCACCGAACTGCCGTGGCTCTGGGTGCCGTTCCACAGTTTCAGCTTCACCCTGTTGGCGGTGATCCTGGTGCCGGTGGTGCTGGCCTTCATCATTGGCATGGCGCTGTTCAAGCGGCGGGTGGGGGATGTTTATTTCTCTATCGTCAGCCAGGCCATCGCGCTGATTCTCACGGTGCTGATCGTCGGCCAGCAGGGCCTGACCGGCGGAGTCAACGGCATCACCGATCTCAAGACTCTGCTCGGCTGGGACCTGCGCAGTGACAGCGCCAAGCTGCTGCTGTACTTCATCAACGCGGCCTTGTTGTTCGGCTGCATTTTCATCGGCCGTTTCGTCCTCGCATCGAAGCTCGGGCGGCTGCTGATGGCGATGCGCGATAAAGAGGAACGGGTGCGCTTCTCCGGTTATGACGTGGCCAGTTTCAAGATTTTCGTGTTCTGCATCGCTGCTGCTTTCTCGGCCATCGGCGGCGCCATGTTCGCCTTGCAGGTGGGCTTCATGTCGCCTTCGTTCGTCGGCATCGTGCCGTCCATCGAGATGGTGATCTTTGCCGCTGTCGGCGGGCGCATGTCGCTGCTCGGCGCGGTGTATGGGGCCTTGCTGGTGAACTACGGCAAGACCTATTTCTCCGAGTCGTTCCCCGAATTGTGGCTGTACCTGATGGGCGGGTTGTTCATTGCCGTGGTCATGTATTTCCCCAATGGCCTGGCCGGACTCTGGGACAGCCATGGCCGCCAGACCCTTGGCCGTTTATTGCGGCGTACCCCGCAGCAAAGTGCCGTTGCCGCGCCCCAGCCGGAGACGCCGCGCACTGCGCCGCCGACCCCGGCTCCTGAACGTCCTTCGCTGGAGACGCAGCCATGACCGCCGTGGGTTTTCAAATGAACAAGCCGGTGCTGGTTATCGAGGGGCTGACGGTGTCCTTCGACGGTTTCAAGGCCGTGGACAACCTCAATCTGTACATCGACCGCAATGAAGTGCGGGTGGTGATCGGGCCCAACGGCGCAGGCAAGACCACGGTGCTCGACCTGATCTGCGGCAAGACCCGCGCCACCAGCGGCAGCATTCAGTTCGATGGAAAGGAGCTGACCAAGATGCGCGAGTACAACATCGTCCGTGCCGGTGTCGGGCGCAAATTCCAGAACCCGTCGATCTACGAAAACCTCACGGTGTTCGAGAACCTGGAGATGTCCTACCCGGCGGGGCGCAAGGTGTTTGGCGCGTTGTTCTTCAAACGCAGCGCCGCAGTGATTGCCCGGGTAGAAGAGGTGGCGCGGGAGATCTTTCTCGGCGAGCTGTTGCAGCAACAGGCCGACCTGCTGTCCCACGGTCAGAAGCAGTGGCTGGAGATCGGCATGCTGCTGATGCAGAACCCTGACCTGTTGATGCTCGATGAACCGGTCGCAGGGATGAGCGTCAACGAACGCGTCCAGACCGCAGAACTGCTCAAGCGCATCAGCCAGGGACGCTCGGTGCTGGTGATCGAACACGACATGGAGTTCGTCAAGAGCATCGCCCATAAGGTCACGGTGCTGCACCAGGGCAAGGTCCTGGCCGAGGGCAGCATGGAGTCGGTGCAGAACAACCCGAAAGTCATCGAAGTCTATTTAGGCCATTGAGGAAGCAGGCATGTTCAATGTAGACAAGCTGTCCTGTGGTTACGGCCAGAGCCAGATCCTCCACGACCTCGACCTGGCCGTGGCCAAACGCGAAATCGTCGCCGTGATGGGCCGCAACGGCATGGGCAAGACCACGCTGTTCAAGAGCTTGATGGGCATCCTTCCGCAGTGGCGGGGACAGGTTAGCGTCGATGGCCAGGACGTCTCGAACCTGGAAACCCACGAGCGGGTGGAGCACGGCATCGCCTATGTGCCTCAGGGGCGGATGATTTTCCCCAGCATGACGGTGTTGGAAAACATACAGACCGGCCTGCCAGCATCGGCCCGGGGCCAGGTGCCCGAAGACCTCTATGCGTTGTTTCCGGTGCTCCACGACATGCGTTCGCGCAAGGGCGGCAATCTTTCGGGTGGGCAACAGCAGCAACTGGCGATTGCCCGGGCGCTGGCGACCAATCCCAAGGTGTTGTTGCTCGATGAACCTACCGAAGGCATCCAGCCGTCGATCATCAAGGACATCGCCCGCACGTTGAAAGAGATCCGTAACCTGCGCGACCTGACCATTGTGGTCTCCGAGCAGGTGCTGTCATTCACCCTGGAAATCGCCGACCGCTTCCTGGTGATCGAGAAGGGCCGCTTCGTGATTGAAGAGACCCGGGACAAGGTCGACGAAGCCACCATCAGTCGCTACCTCTCCGTGTAGGTGCGGCCGGGCGGCGCGATGGTTTATCGGCCCCCCTTGTAGCAGTTGGTAAACCAGCTTCTACAGGGGTACGTCATCCAACGTATTGGCCGATTCGTGCCGCCATTCGAGACTGGTTCCAACGCGGTACACCCCTAATGTTCAGGAGCTTCGCCATGACCGATACCTTGATCAAAGTCGACCTCAACCAGCCCGCCACCGAGAACGAACAGATCCATAACCGCTGGCATCCGGACATTCCCATGGCTTGCTGGGTCAAGCCGGGGGATGACTTTATTCTTGAGACTTACGACTGGACCGCCGGCGCGATCAAGAACAACGACGACGCCTCGGATGTGCGTGACGTCGACCTGTCCACCGTGCACTACCTGTCCGGTCCAGTGGGCGTGCATGGCGCCGAGCCGGGGGATCTGCTGGTGGTCGACCTGCTGGACATCGGCGCCAAAGCCGAATCGATGTGGGGCTTCAACGGTTTCTTCTCGCGACAGAACGGTGGCGGATTCCTCACGGACCACTTTCCCAGCGCACAGAAAGCCATCTGGGATTTCAAAGGCATGTTCACCAGCTCGCGGCACATTCCCGGGGTCAACTTTGCCGGCCTGATCCACCCCGGATTGATCGGTTGCCTGCCCGACCCGGTAATGCTCGGCGACTGGAACCGCCGTGAGCAGGAGCTGATCGACACCCAGCCGACCCGCGTGCCGCCCTTGGCCAACGCCCCGCTGGCCGCCACCGCGCACATGGGCAAGCTCAAAGGCCAGGCCCGGGATGATGCCGCGGCCACGGGCGCACGCACGGTGCCGCCGCGTGAACATGGTGGTAACTGCGATATCAAGGACCTGTCCCGGGGTTCGAAAATTTTCTTCCCGGTCTACGTCAACGGCGCCGGGTTGTCGGTGGGAGACCTGCACTTCAGCCAGGGCGACGGCGAGATCACTTTTTGCGGCGCAATCGAGATGGCCGGCTGGGTGCATATGAAAGTCGAGCTGATCAAGGGCGGCATGGCCAAGTACGGAATCAAGAACCCGGTGTTCAAACCTAGTCCGATCATCCCGACCTACCAGAATTACCTGATCTTTGAAGGTATCTCGGTGGATGAAGCCGGCAAACAGCACTACCTGGACGTCAATATCGCATACCGCCAGGCCTGCCTGAATGCGATCAACTACTTGACCAAGTTTGGCTACTCGCCCGCCCAAGGCTATGCACTGTTGGGCTCTGCGCCGGTGCAGGGGCATATCAGCGGCGTGGTCGACATCCCCAACGCCTGCGCGACCCTCTGGTTACCCACCGAAATCTTCGAGTTCGACATCAACCCCAACGCCAACGGCCCCATCAAACACCTCGATGGCAGTATCGATCTGCCGATCGCCCCGGACCTGTGAGACACGCCCGAGCCCGATCAATGTCCGGAGAGCGCCATGCCGACCTATGAGTACGAATGCCAAACCTGTGGCTCTTTCACAATGTTGCGGCCCATGGCCCAACGGCACGAGTCGTGCCAGTGCCCGTCTTGCGCGGGCCCAGGAGGGCGGTTGCTGTTGTCTGCGCCGGCACTGACGACGTTGTCGAGCAGTCAACGCCAGGCCATGGCGACCAACGAGCGAAGTGCCCACGCGCCGCAGACCCTTGGTGAGTATCAGCAGAACCGCCGTCACCCCAGTGGGTGCAGCTGTTGCGCACCGAACAAACCGCTGGCCCCGACCAACGCCAATCCACAGGGGCTCAAGAGTAAAACCGGCTCCAGACCTTGGATGATCAGCCATTAACGGAGGTAAATTTCATGCGTCATGGTGATATTTCCAGCAGCCCGGACACCGTGGGTGTCGCGGTCGTCAATTACAAAATGCCGCGGCTGCATACAAAAGCCGAGGTCATTGAAAACGCCCGCAAGATCGCCGACATCATCACCGGTATGAAAAGCGGCCTCCCCGGCATGGACCTGGTGGTGTTTCCTGAATACAGCACCATGGGCATCATGTACGACCACGATGAGATGATGGCGACTGCCGCCAGCATTCCAGGCGAAGAGACTGCGATCTTTTCCGCCGCGTGCCGTGCGGCAGACACGTGGGGGGTGTTTTCACTGACCGGTGAACGGCATGAGGACCATCCTCACAAAGCGCCTTACAACACGTTGGTGTTGATCAATAACCAGGGCGAAATCGTCCAGAAGTACCGCAAGTGTATTCCCTGGTGCCCCATAGAAGGCTGGTATCCGGGTGATCGGACCTATGTCTGCGAGGGGCCGAAGGGCCTGCAGATCAGCTTGATCATTTGTGATGACGGCAACTACCCGGAGATCTGGCGCGACTGTGCCATGAAAGGGGCGGAGTTGATCGTCCGGTGCCAAGGCTATATGTACCCGGCCAAAGAGCAGCAGGTGATGATGTCCAAGAGCATGGCCTGGGCCAATAATTGCTATGTGGCAGTGGCCAATGCGGCCGGCTTCGATGGGGTTTACTCCTACTTTGGTCACTCTGCGATCATTGGCTTCGACGGTCGCACCCTGGGCGAATGCGGTGAAGAGGAAATGGGCATTCAGTACGCACAATTATCCGTTTCGCAAATCCGCGATGCGCGAGCGAACGACCAATCACAGAATCATTTGTTCAAGCTGCTGCATCGCGGTTACACCGGGGTTTATAACTCCGGGGACGGCGACAAGGGCGTGGCTGACTGCCCGTTCGACTTTTACCGCACCTGGGTACTGGATGCGCAGAAAGCCCGGGAAAACGTCGAAAAACTTACCCGTAGCACCGTCGGCGTGGCTCATTGCCCGGTGGGAGAGATTCCCCACGACGGTAAAGAAAAACACGCAGGCTAAACCATGCCTTTGGTGAATGATCGCATCGACCCAAACCACCCACAGCCTGGCCTGACCAGCGCATCACCGGCAGCAGATGTGTTGACCTCACGCTTCGTCTTCAATCCCGCCCAAGTCATGGCGTTGTTGCGCAGTCGCATTGTCGGCCAAGAACATGCCATGAGCGCGGTCGAGGCGTTGCTAAACGTGGTTAAGGTCGATATTGGTGAACGTGAGAGGCCGTTGTCGGTGAACCTGTTCATGGGGCCGACCGGTGTCGGCAAGACCGAAATCGTCCGTCTGCTGGCACTGGCCATACACGGTCGCGCCGATGCTTTTTGTCGCATCGACATGCACACCTTGGCCCAGGAGCATTACTCGGCGGCGCTCACCGGAGCGCCACCGGGTTATGTGGGGAGTAAAGAGGGCGTCAGTCTGTTCGATAGTGAATTGATTCAAGGCACCTACAGTCGCCCAGGCATCGTGCTGTTCGATGAACTGGAAAAGGCCAGCAAGGAAGTGGTGCGCAGCTTGTTGGGCATTCTTGAGAACGGCCAGCTGACCTTGGCGGGCGGTAGCCGAACGCTGGATTTTCGCAATAGCCTGATCTTCATGACCAGCAACATTGGAGCCCGGCAAGCGACCACCTACAGGGAACGTTTTTCACGCGGTTGGCGGCGCTGGCTCGGCATCGCCCCACAAGGTGAGCAGGCTATGTTGGAGCTAGCGTTGCACGCCTGGTTCGAACCGGAATTTCTAAACCGTATTGATCGCATCCTGGTTTTCCAACGCATCGAAAGCCAATGGCTGGAAGCGTTGTTGCAGATCGAACTGAACAAACTCAACCAGCGTCTCGGTCAGCATCGCCGTACGCTGGTCCTGGACGTTGCGGCAAGCAACTGGCTGTGCCGAAAGCATGACCCACGCTTTGGTGCTCGGGCCCTGACAAGGCGAGTGCGGGTCGAGCTGGAGCCTGCCCTCGCTGAGTGTTTGCTGGCTAATCCGCAGGCAATGCAGATGACTGCGACGGTCGAATCAAACCGGCTGACGGTTGTTCCAGCGCAAAGCACTGTGTTCAACGCATCAACGCCGAAGGGTTTTCCTGCAGCATCACCGAACCGTGGAGGGTAGCGAGCGCTTCCTTCAGTAAGGTTTGCTCCGACGCATCCTTGGATTTCTTGCTTTCCTTGGCGGCGTACTCCAGCAATACCAAGTGGCTGCGGCTGGCTGACGCTTGCTTGGGCACCACGGTCTCTTCAATCAGTTTGCCCATGACATACTTCTGTGTCCGGGTGTCCTGGCTGGCGGATTGCGTGACGGAGGCTTTGGTCAGGCGGCCGTCCTTGTAGGCGAGGCTGGCCGAGCTGCTGGCCTTGTCATTCACTTGTACGTAGAGGTAGTTCTGCGATTCGTTATCTTTGCCTAGCGCAGGTGCTTTGCCGCCCTTCAGGGTTTTGTGAAAGCTGGCCGACAGACTCGATTGCTGGACTTGATCGATCTTGCGGTCACGCATGATGGAACCTGCGACGACAGTCTTTTGCGAGAGGGTATAGGCAAAGCTATCGAGTTCAGACAGGTGCATCGGGTTCGACGCGTTGTTCGTCTGCGTGATGGACGCCTCGAAGTCAGCCAGCCCGGTCAACAGGCCTTTGTCCGTTGCGTTACGGGTCAATCGCTCAGGTAGAGGGGTGCCCTGTGGATAGTGGCTGTTCATGGCGCTGAACGCATCCTTGAACATCTCCATCAGGGCCGCCTTGGCGCTGCCGCGCTCCTGCACCCGGTCAAACTGGGCCAGGTAGCTGTTCAGTGCGCTGGCCTGTTGCTTGGCATCGCCCAGGATTGCGCTGTTCTTCAGGTCCACGCTCAGGTTCAGTTTGCCATCCGGACCGCTCATTTGCGTGGTGCGGCGTTGGTCGTCGGCGCTAAAGGCGAGGGTCAGATCCTCACCGTCCACGCCCTTCAGCTTGGCGTTCAGGTCAATGGATGCCAATACACTGGAGTCAAACTGAGTCAGCTTGCCCAGATCGAGCTTGGGCGGCTCGGCGGTCAACCCGTCGACAGCCGCCTGAAACGCATCGCCCAGAGCGCCAATCGCCTTGAGTTCATCCTCGCTCAGCGGGCCACCATCCACCGTAGCCTGGACGCCAAGACCATCGTCCTGGCTTGTCAGACTGAAGGTGACCGTCTTGCCGCTGGCGGTCTTGATACTGAGGCTGATCAGGTTGTCGGCTTTATTGTGCAGCAGCGTCTGTTCGGATTTTATCCCGGCGACGTCGTAAGCCCTGTCCGTGGTGGTATGGAGCACTGACTGGGAAATGCTCGAACTACTCTTGGCGAATTGCTCCACCAAGGCTGCGCCCAGGCCGTGGAAACGGTTGGCGATCGACAGCGATCTGGGGTTGGTCCCCATGACGCGAGTGACGGCATCCTGACTGGTCTTTTCCCAGACACGAACAATCTCCTGGCCGGGCAGTTGCCCGAGTCGGGAATAGGTCTGTGATTCGACATCGGCCACGGGGTTGCCCAGGCTGACGATTGCCGCTGGTCGAGCCGGGAGGACATCAGCACTCTCTATCATTGTTGCAGGCGATGCCGCGACGGCAGAGCGAGTCTGGATCTGGATAGGAATGGCAGGGCTGATCGGGGATAGGGTTGTCATGACAGTCCGTGTCGAGGGAGCAGAGTTACGCTCAATGTAGTGAATTCACCACCCGATTGAAAGCGGGGCGGTTGAAATAAGTGGCAAAGAGCTATTATGCATTTGCCCGTTAGCGTGTTCCCGGAGCGGCTCAGCCCAATCTGAAAAGATTGGGCTTTTTCACGCCTTGAGAAACGCTGGTCCCCAGGCCTGTGGTTGACACTGTCGCCGTCAGAAGACGAGCTTGAACAGGGCGATGACCACGATCAGGCCGATTATGAAAATGATACCTACGGTGCCGCCAAGAAATTTCAACATAATGATGCTCTCATCGGATGGGCTTAATTTTCTAGACCACCCTCGACAACGCTCGTTTCGTTGAATTTCACCTGCCGGTGATCAATGAACTGCCCAGGACCTCGGAACAGGCACCTGATCAAACTTCGAAACGGTCTTGATCCAGTAGCGGCGATAGTCTGTCTGGTCCGGTGCCAGTGGTTTGTGGCTGGACCATGGATGTTTCTCCTTCAGGCTGGCGCGGTACGCCTCCCATTCTTTCTGCTCGGCCACTTCCCGGGCTTTGCTCCGGTCATCGAACCAGCCCAGAACATAAGCTTCGCCCTGGTCCGTGCCGTGCGCTATCAGCAAATAAATCTCTGTCATGACTGACCTACCGTTCTGTCCTGCGCCCCAGTTGCAGGGTCTTATCCTTGATATCGGCCGTTCTTCTCCGTTTTTGAGATTTATTGATAAGTGGTGAGTATTGCGGAACCGGGAGAAACGCAGGACGAACTGCTCAGCCGCCAGCGCCCACGGCGCGCCAGGCGGCCTCGGCCAGCTGCTGCCGGTAGCTTTCAGGGCTGCGTTTGACTCGGGCCGAGAGCCAGGCGCGGCAATAGCTCTCCGCCGAACCGATGATCAGTGACGGGATCAGCTCAAAAGGCAGGTCCTGCAAATCCTGCTGGTGGGCAGGGTCGCTGAACCATTGCTTGAGTGCGGCGTTCCTGGCGAGATTCGCCTCGGCGAGCCGCTCATTGAAGCTGCTTCGCGCCACCGCAAAGCGAGCCTGGTATTGGAACCGCGCCCAATCGGGTTGGCTGACCACCCAATCCACGTAGCTGAACACCAAGGCGTGGACCCATTCCCTGGTCGACGTGACAGCGCTGAGGTAGCTGTCCCTGAGCCGTGCCTGATCATCCAGGGCGGTCATGTACAACGCTGCGACCAAGCCTTCCTTGTTATCGAAATGGTGATAAATGGCCCCCACGCTCATCTGGCTTTCGGCCCGGATGATGTCGATGGTGGTCGCTTCTATGCCCTGTTGGTTAAACAGCGCCAGGGCACATCGCAGGATGTGCCGCTTGGACTCGGCACGGCGCCCTGGATAGCAGCGCTCGAGGAGATCGACAGGTTCCATTCGTCCGTTCACGCGATCGCGTTGTGCGACGCGGCAGAACTGGCGGGCGGCATGATGACCGAGGTGTCCATCCCCCGCGGCGCTCGTTGGATTCCCAAAGGCATGACTGTCGAATACTTGGCCAAGGCCAAGACCGCCATCCATGCGATTGCCGACGGTAGCGAACTCGACTGGCAAACCTCGGGTGATAAGGTCGTCCCGGTCGAGATCTTCGACGAGGCTGGCGTGAAGGTCTTCACGGCGCGCATCACCATGAATGTGAAAATCGGCTAGGTCGCCTGGCCCATCAAACGTCGACCGTCTCCGCCAGATGCGCCATCAACCACTGGCGGAAGCGGCTGACGCTTTGCCTGTTCGGCACCCGGCCTTGGGGTTCCAGCAGGCAGAACTGTGCGTTGGTACGCAGGATGGCTTGCGTCGGCCGCACCAGGTTGTCGGTTTGCAAGTGATTGCTGAGCAGGCCCGACCAGGCCAGGGCGATCCCCTGGCCAGCCAGCGCCGACTGGATCAGCATCGAATAGCTGTTGATATTGATGCGCCGCCGAGGTTCTGGCGCGGGGTAGCCAAGGCGCTGGAACCATTCTTTCCAGCCAATCCAGTCCCGGTGCTGGTCTTCCAGCCACAACCAGGTGCATCCCCCCAACTGCTCGAGCGTCTCGATCCCTGGGTGCTGCGCCAGATA
Source organism: Pseudomonas sp. Q11 (assembly GCF_024494355.1). Classification (GTDB taxonomy): domain Bacteria; phylum Pseudomonadota; class Gammaproteobacteria; order Pseudomonadales; family Pseudomonadaceae; genus Aquipseudomonas; species Aquipseudomonas hefeiensis. Next base: position 113,684 of record NZ_JAKNQY010000002.1, read on the forward strand.
GGCGGGGCTGCATACCGGGAAAATCTCTTCGTTGAACAGCGGCGTGACTTTCATGTTTTTCGGCGGCGTGCTGCAGTAATACAGCGCCAGGTCACAGTCCAGCCGGGAAAAATCACTGACTTGATCCGTCGCGATGATGCGCAGGTCAATCTCTTCATTCTGGCACTGGAACTCCGACACAAGCGGTAGCAGCCACAATGACGCCATCGCCGTACTGGTGACAACAGTGACCTGTTGCGCGCCTTGCCAATGGCGCATTCCCGCGGTGGCCTGGGCGATTTGCTGCAACGTATCGCGGATGCTCTCGTAATACTGGCTGCCCGAGACAGTGAGGTTGATTTCCCGCGTCGTGCGGGTGAACAGCGCCGTGCCCAGGTAGTCTTCGAGCAAGCGTACCTGGCGGCTGATTGCGCCTTGGGTGACGTTCAGTTCGCGTGCCGCCACGGTGAAGCTCAAGTGGCGGGCGGCGGACTCGAACGCCACCAGGCTGTTGAGGGGCGGCAAGGGTTGCAGTTTCATCAGGCTTCACTGCCTTATAAATGTTTGGTGCACGGAGATTGTGCAGAAGCCTGTGCGCAGTGACTACCTAATTAGTGAGACACGACTAAAGATCAAGGACCAGATCAGAAGTGGGCTTGCTGCAGCACAGCAAACGCAGGCCTTTGTCTATTTCCCGTTGCCTGATACCTCCGTTGTGATTCATCTCGACCGTACCCTGTAGCAGGGCGGTCTTGCAGGTGCCACAAACGCCCTGGCTGCAGGAGGAGGGCACGATGGCGCCGGCTTTCTTCGCGGCGGCCAGCACGGTCTGATTGCCCGGCATGCTGAATGTCTTGCCTGAACGCGACAGGGTCACCGTGAAAACGTCCTGCTGATTGAGCGTAGCGGCCTGCTCGACCAACGGTTCTTCATTCAGGGCGGTGATGTCGAAGCTTTCCTGATGGTAGTGGGCGAAATCGAACGCCGCTTCCCTGAGCAGCGACTTGACCGCTTCCATGTAGCCTTGGGGACCGCAGGTAAAGATTTCCCGTTCCTTGTAGTCCGGCACTTGCTGACTCAACAACGACAAGTCGAGCCGGCCTATCGGTTGCTGCCATTGAGTGGTGTCGCCGAGCCCTTCGCAAATACTGATGACTCGCAGCCCCGGCATGGCGGCTTGCATGCGCGTCAACTCTGCGTGGAAGATGATGTCGGTAGGCGTACGGGCGCTGTGCACAAACACGATGTCGAGGTTGCCGGCCATGTCGCAGGCGGCCCGGGTCATCGACATCAGGGGCGTTACACCCGAGCCGGCCGACAGGTACAACAGCTTGCTTGCAGGATGGCCGACCGGGGTAAAGCTGCCCGCCGGACCGGACGCCTTCAGATTGTCGCCGGGCTTGAGGTGGTCATGCAGCCAGTTCGATACCGCGCCCCCCGGCACGCGCTTGACGGTAATGGAAAACGCAAAGGGCCGGGTCGGGGAGGACGATAGGGTGTAGCAACGGAAGAGGGTCTGCCCGCCAATGACCGGTGAGATCGTGATGAATTGACCGGGCTCGAAGCTCAGCGCGCTGAAGTCCGCACAACGAAAAATGAAGGTTTTTACGTCATGGGTTTCCTGGCGTACAGCGCAGCATTGCAGGGTTTTCTGTTCACCGCTGTGCCATTGCGCACCGAACGTGCCCCAGGTGGTCGGGTCGGTAAAGCGCTGGACCGCGCTGGTGTTTCCAGGGCGCGTCAGGTTTTCGTAAGTCGTCATGTTCATTCCTCACACGCCATGGGCGGCCAGACGCGTCGCGTACCAGCGCGAGAACTGGTCGACATAGGTTTCGGTAAAGGCCGAGAACGGCCCAGGCGTGTAGGCAGGATCCTGGGTGCCGCTGTGGGTGATGCCGACGAGGTTGGCGTCCTGCAGATTGGTCGCTGCCCAGACTTCGGTCAGCTTATCCACCTGATAGTCGACGCCTTCGACGGCATCGGCATGGACCAGCCATTTGGTGCGTACCAGGGTTCTATCGGGCGCCAGTGGGATGATGTAGGAGACCACGGCATGGTCGCTCATGACATGAGTCCAGGAGTTGTGCGTCCAAAGGTGCACGTCGCCCAAGTCGCGGCGGGTGAGTTCGCCAAACAGCCGGGTGCACGCCACGCGGGTGTCCAGGGTCTGGGATTCGCCGTTGCCGGCAATGGCCAGTCGCTGCGAGCGGAATTGGGTCACGGCATCTTCACCCAGGTGTTCGACGGCATCGCAGATATAGCCTTCGCGCTCCCAGTTGGCCTTGGTGTCGGCATTGCGGCGGTGATACTCGGCCAGTGCCTGAAGTGAATCCTCGCCCAGCCCATCGGTGCAGAAGCCGAAATCTTCGGGCAGGAAAGACGCGGTCAATTCCGGGTGGGTGGCGGCGCAGTGATAACACTCGCGGTTATTCTCGATCACCAGTTTCCAATTGCCGTTCTCGATGATTTCCGATTCGTGGGCGATCTTTGAGTGGGCAATGTCGTATTGGGCGAAACGCTGCGTCATGACCTGGTCAAGGTACAGGATGTCTTCTGGTGGTTCGTCGCCCAGGCAGACGAAAACATGGGTGCCGATGACCCGAGTGTGCACAGGGATCAGGCTTTTGCATTTTGGGTCGAAGTCCTTGCCCATGTGCGCCGCATGTTTCAGGCTGCCGTCCAGGTCGTAGCTCCACTGGTGGTAGGGGCAAACCAGCATGCCCACCGTCGACTTGCCGGCCTGTTTCAAACGAGCCCCGCGATGGCGGCAGACATTGCGAAACGCCTGCACATGCTCATCGTCATCGCGCACCAGGAGGATGGAGGATTTGCCAATATCGATGGTCGAGACATCACCGGGTTCGGGGACGTCGCTGGTGACACCGACCAGAATCCAATGTTTGGTGAAGAAGACATCGACGTCGGTTTCAAAGATATCCTGGCGGCCAAACAAACCGCCTGGCATACCGTGGCCGGGCGTGCGGTCGGCCAAGAGTTCACGATGGGTCTTCACGGCATTGATTGTCATTATAGGTCTCGCTCACATTCAAATTGATCAGGCGGCGAGTACAGTTTGGAAAGGTGGGATAAGACCGTCAACGCGCTTTATTTTCACGCTCGCATAACTTTGCGTTATGCGTGAAAAATGAATTTAAATTATTGATTATCAGTGAGTTATATAACTGTCATCGCGCAGCCAATCGACCAGTGCCTGGGTAATGGGCTCAAGCTTTCGACCGCTCGGAATCACCAGGTAATAAGCATCTTTGGGCTTGACCACGTAGGGCGTAATTCTGATCAGTTCACCACTGTTGAGCCGGTGCGCGATCAGCCGACTCCATCCCAGTGCAATGCCATGGCCTTGGATGGCCGCCTGGATCGCATCGTTGTAGGAACTGCAGCGGAATGAATAGTTGAGTTTGGGGCGCAGGTCGCCGAGCTCCCGGCACCAACGGTTCCAGGTCATCCAGCCTTCCAGGGTGGAGTCCGAATCAATCAGCGCCGTGTCCAAAAAATCGGTAACGGACGAAGGGGCCGCGTTGGCGGCAAGCCAGGCCGGCGAACAAACGGGAAACACTTCTTCATCGAACAGGAAAACCGAGCTGCCATCCTCCCATTTTCCATTGCCGAAACGGATGGCCAGGTCAACGTCATCCCGATATGAACTTGGCGAGATCTGCTGCGTCATCAAGCGCAATTTCAACTTCGGTTGCAGGGTGCGCAGAGCGATCAATCTGGGGAGTATCCTCAAGTGAGAAAACGCCTCCGTGCAGGCGATGGTGATCTCTTGCTCACCAATGCCCTCGGCAATTTTGTCGAAGACACTGGCCATGCGATGAATGGACTCGGAGACGACCAAGTGCAGGACATAGCCTTCGTGAGTCAACTTGATCGCCCGATGAAGTCGATGGAACAGCTTGGTCCCCAGGGTATCTTCCAACAACCGGATTTGTTTGCTGACGGCGGCCTGGGTCACGCCTAGTTCTTGGGCGGCCAGGGTGAAACTGGCCAGCCGCGCCACGGCTTCGAATTCCAGCAACGCCGTCATCGACGGTATCAACCGCCGATAGCCCTTGACCTTTTTATCGATATCGCTGGGTTGCATAGGTGTGCTCCAACGCCGTTGCCTGGCAAATCAAGCCACCGAAGATTCTCTTGCGGGTTCAGAAAGCGCGGGCTGCGACAGGTTGTGACCCAGCAGTGCCCGATACAGTTCACCGTCGCCCAATATGCCCAGGACAGTACCGGCCTCGTCCTGCACGATCAGGGGATGGCCCGTTTCGTAGCGAATTTTCAGGGCGTCGCGCATGGTAGTCGTCGACGGTACGCAAGTGGGCTGTCGAGCCAAGGTCTCGATTTGCTCGGTCGGATTCCATGATTGGACGTGTGCGGTTGTGGCGCCTTTTCGAGCGCTGGTCAAATGACGCTGCGGGTTCACCACCATCCACAGGTTTTGGGCCGTATCCAGGCAGTATTCGTCACGAGCGAAAACGCACTGGTCCAGCGAGGTCATCAAGCTTTTCGCACACAGCACATTCAACGGGTTGGTGTGGGCGACGAAGTTACGCACGTAGTCGTCGGCCGGATTCAGCACGATCTCTTCGGGTTTGCTGTACTGGATGATCTTGCCGTCTTTCATGATGGCGATGCGCGTGCCCAGCTTCAGGGCTTCGTCCAGGTCATGGCTGACGAACACGATGGTCTTGTGCAGCTTGCGCTGCAGATCGAGCAACTCGTCCTGCAAGCCTTGGCGGATCAACGGGTCGAGGGCGGAGAAGGGTTCGTCCATCAGCAGGATGTCGGCGTCCATCGCCAGGGCGCGGGCCAGGCCGACCCGTTGTTGCATGCCGCCAGACAACTCGTCAGGCTTCTTGTTGCGCCACTGGGTCAGGCCCACCAGCTCGAGTTTTTCATCCACCAGCTTCTTGCGTTCCTTTTCCGGTCGGCCCTGCATTTCCAAGCCGAGTCCGATGTTCTCGCGTACCGTCAACCAGGGCATCAGGGCGAACTTCTGGAACACCATGGCGATGCGTTTGGTGCGCATCATCTTCAGTTCGGCCGGGGTGCAGGAGGCGATGTCGATCTGTCGGCCTTCGTGCTCGACGAACAGCTTGCCGCGGCTGACGGTGTTCAGCCCGTTGATGCAGCGCAGCAGGCTGGATTTGCCTGAGCCTGACAGGCCCATCAGTACGCAAATCTCACCTTTGTTGATCTCCAGGTTGGCTTTCTCCACGCCGACGATCAAACCGGTTTTCTGAAGAATCTGCGGACGCGAAAAGCCTTGGTCGAGTAAATCCAGGGCAGGCTTGGGGCGGGCAGCGAAGATGACGTCGACGTCTTCAAAACGGATGATGCTCATGCGTCACCTCTTTTCACGGCTTCACGTTGTTTGCAGATTCGGTCGAGGATGATTGCCAGCAGCACGATCGCCAGGCCGGCTTCAAAACCCATCGAGATATCGGCGGTGTTCAAGGCGTTCACCACTGGCTTGCCCAAGCCGTCGGCGCCCACCAGTGCGGCGATCACCACCATCGACAATGACAGCATGATGCACTGGGTGATACCGGCGGCGATGCTGGGCATGGCATGGGGCAGTTCGATGCGCGCCAACAATTGGCGGCGCGAACAACCGAAGGCCTTGCCGGCATCCATCAACTCTTCGGGTACGTCACAGATGCCCAGGTAGGTCAGGCGAATAGGGGCGGCGATGGCGAACACCACCGTGGATATCAACCCTGGAACCACACCCAGGCCGAAGAGCGTCAGGGTAGGGATCAGATAGACGAAGGTGGGCACGGTCTGCATCAGGTCGAGGACTGGCCGCAAGATCGCATAGAACCAGGGTCGATGTGCCGCAACGATGCCCAGCGGTACGCCGATGACCACGCAGACGAGTGTGGCGAAGGACACTTGGGCGAGGGTCTCCATGGTCTCCTGCCAGTAGCCGAGATTGAATATCAGCAGGAACGAGAGGGCCACGAACAGGGTGAGGCTCACCTTGCGTTGGATGTAATAGGCAAGCAGGACAAATACAACGATCAACGCCAAGGGGTTGAACCAAAGGAGCGCGTTGGTCAATGCGGTGATGACGCCCGACAACGACAACGATATGGCGTCGAAAATACCGGCGCCATGTTGAGTCAACCATTCGACATACCGGGCCATGTGTTCGCCCAGTGGAAGCTTCTCTTGTGTAATCCACATATCACTAATCCGGCTGATGGAAAAAAATCGCACGCCAGCAACCGCCCGGGCGCAGCTTCGTGCGCCAGGTTTCCAGGCAACACAAAGCGACGGCGCGAGGCGTCGCGTAAGCAGTTATCGAAGTTTGGGCAGGGGATGAGTAACAGAAGACGTGTGTGTCAAAGCCAGTCGCCCCGGCTTTCTTTGGCCGGGTGTCGAGTGTCCTTCAGAGGTGTGCACTGCAAGATTCATGATGGCGGCTCGTTGTTGTTTTGGTTTGGAGTCCGTTGCCTGTGGGAGATAGTTATCCAGGTGCCTTTTGCTGACAAACCATTTTATGTCAGCGCCTCATGAGTTTTTATCACTAATGATTCACCCCTTCTCGGGCAGAAAAGTCAATCAAATGTACTTAGGTGTACATTTGACGGTCATACGAGTACATTCGCGTTACGCATTATTTTAAAGAAGGTAAGCAAAGATGCCCCAGGTAGGGAAGGCACGCGGCAAGGCCCAGGACGCAGGCTGGCGGGGCTCGCCGGAGGGCTGGCTGGAAGCGGCCTACGAGGCCCTGAAGGAGTCGGGCATCGATGCGGTTCGAGTCATGCCGCTGGCCAAGCGCCTGGGCTTGTCACGTACCAGCTTCTACTGGTTCTTCGAGGATCGCGAGCAACTGCTGGCGGCGTTGTTGTCTCGTTGGCGAGAGAACAATACGGGGGGCTTGATACGGCAATGTGAAAGCTATGCCGAAAGCATCTCCGAGGCGATCCTGAATGTGTTCGAGTGCTGGCTCAACCCACAATTGTTCGACTCGCAGTTCGAATTTGCCGTGCGCAGCTGGGCGCTGCAGTCCGCTGAAGTGGCCCAAGAGGTCGCTGCGGTAGACGAGCAGCGAATGAACGCCCTGGCGAACATGTTCAAGCGCTTTGGTTATGACAGCCAGGGGGCTGATACCCGGGCCCGAACGATTTATCTGACGCAGATCGGCTATATCACCATGAATACGAGTGAGCTGATTACCGTGCGTTTCCAGCGCATTCCTCATTACGTGAGCATCTTCACCGGCAAAGTCCCCAAGCAGCGTGAGCTGGACCGTTTCTATGGGAAGTTCGGCTATGCCGAAAAAGAGCCCGGGGTCTTTGTTCCGTTGACGGACACGTTCGAAGGCAATGGCGATGATCAATGAGACCGTGGGGATCATCGGTGGAACCGGTTGGCTGGGCGGTGCGATTGCCAAGGCGGTCTTGGCGAAGGGATTGGTGCCCTCGGGAAACCTGATCATTTCCAATCGCTCGGGAAACCACCCGTTGGTCCAACAAGGTGCCAGCCTGGTCACGGACAACCAGGACCTGGTGGATCGCAGCGCCGTCGTCATCATCGCAGTTCGCCCCGAGCAGTTCGCCAGCTTGAACATCAATGCGACGGGCAAAACCGTGATCTCCTTGATGGCCGGGATCACGGCACAGGCAATAGCTACACAGACCCTGGCTGCGGCAGTCGTACGGGCTATGCCCAATGCGGCGGTGGAAATCGAGCAGTCCTTTACGCCCTGGTATTGTTCGGGCGGGGTAGAGGCGACGACGAAAACCCTGGTGCAGCGCTTGTTTGAATGTGTGGGCACCGCTGCTGAAGTCCAGGAAGAAGACTTCATCGATTACCTCTCGGCACTCTCCGGCACCGGCCCGGCCTTTCCGGCCCTGTTGATGACGGCACTGGCCCATCAGGCGATGCTGGCCGGCATACCTGATGATATCGCGCAGCTTGCCGCGAAAAATGTCGTGGTCAACAGCAGCCAGTTGTTGGCCAACCGTGATGCACAGCAGATGATCGACGCTTTGGTGGCCTATCGCGGTGTAACGGCTGCCGCCTTGCAGGCGATGAGCCAGGGGCCTTTCGAAGAGCAGATTGGAAGGGCGTTGCAAGCAGGTGCCGCGGTGGCCCGCAAGGGGCTTCAAGCCTGATAAAACGATCGGGGTCGGGTAACGGCCACTACCGCATCGCGAGCAGGCTCGCTCCCACAGGAGAAACGCGGCCCACCCAAACCAGGCCGGCTGTCAGGCCGCCTCGCTTTTGATCTTGATCTGGGGCAAACCGAGCCTAAGCGAGGTGCCGAGTGGTGGGGCAAAGCGCTTTTGGTTACTTTTGGCAGGTCCGGCTCCCGGCTCTTCCAAAAGTGACCCGCTATCAGAGCGGAACCGCCAGCCGCGTTACCGCAGCAATGGATATTCACACCTCCCCCCCAAAAAAACGGCACTCCTCCAAAAACGAAAAGCGCCGTTTTCCTCAAGCCAACATCAAATCCTATTCAGCCTTGAAGCAATACACCGCCAGCTTGTTCCCATCCAGATCCCGAGCATAAGCCGCATAGGCATTGTCCGCCCAACCACGGGGGCCTGGCAGGCCTTCACATACGCCACCGTTCGCCAACGCAGCCGTATGGAACGCCAGAACCGCAGCACGGCTCGGTGCCTCGAAGCTCACCGTAACACCGTTACCAATGGTCGCCGCACTGCCATTGGCCGGGTTGAGTACAAAGAAGGATGGTTTGTCGACGCCCCAGATGGAGCCGGCTTCGTCGAGGTCGGCAACGCGTTTGAGGCCGATTTCTTTCAAGGTGACGTCATAAAACGCACGTGCTTTTGCCAGGTTGTTGGTGCCAACGGTGACATGGGTAAAAACGGACATCTTGGTTTCCTTTCTGTGGAGGTATTGGACTTTCGACCGCGTTTCAAAAGTGAATGACGGTACGAATGCTTTGCCCTGTGTGCATCAACTCGAAAGCCTCGTTGATCGCTTCCAGGGGCATGTTGTGGGTGATGAAGGTTTCCAGCGGGATTTCCCCGCGACCGGCCTTCTCCACATAACTGGGAAGCTCGGTGCGGCCCTTCACGCCGCCGAAGGCGCTGCCGCGCCATACACGACCGGTGACGAGCTGAAAGGGGCGGGTGCTGATTTCCTGGCCGGCACCGGCCACACCGATGATGATCGACTCGCCCCAACCCTTGTGGCAGCACTCCAGTGCCGCGCGCATCAACTGCACGTTGCCGACGCACTCGAACGAGTAATCCACGCCACCGTCGGTGAGTTCGACGATGACGTCCTGGATCGGCTTGTCATGTTCTTTGGGGTTGATGAAATCCGTTGCACCCAACGACAGGGCAACGTCGCGCTTGGCTGGGTTGATGTCGATGGCAAGGATGCGTCCAGCGTTGGCCATCTTTGCGCCGATGATCGCGGCCAGGCCGATACCGCCCAGGCCAAAGATCGCCACGCTGGCGCCAGCTTCGACTTTTGCCGTGTTGAGTACCGCGCCAATCCCTGTGGTCACTCCACAGCCGAGCAGGCAAACCTGATCCAGCGGCGCGTCTTTTGAAATCTTCGCCAGGGAGATTTCCGGCAGTACCGTGTATTCGGAAAAAGTCGAGCAGCCCATGTAATGGAACAACGGCTGGTCTTCATAGGAAAACCGCGAGGTACCGTCGGGCATCAAGCCTTTGCCCTGGGTGGCCCTGACAGCCTGGCAGAGGTTGGTCTTGCCCGAGAGGCAGAATTTGCATTGCCGGCATTCCGCCGTATAGAGCGGGATCACGTGGTCGCCGACTTGCAGCGACGTCACGCCTTCGCCGATGGACTCGACGATACCGCCACCTTCATGCCCCAGCACCGTGGGGAAAATGCCTTCAGGATCGCTGCCCGAAAGGGTGAAAGCGTCGGTATGGCAAACGCCAGTGGCGATGATGCGAACCCGGACTTCACCGGCCTTGGGCGGCGCCACATCGATGGTGACCAACCGCAACGGTTCATTGGGCGCGAATGCGACCGCAGCCCTTGATTTCAAGGTCTGTGCTGACATGGAAGAGCCTCGCTAATTGCAACGCAGTTGACTTGAGAGAACGATAAACCCGTGGCGAGGGAGCTTGCTCCCGCTGGGCTGCGCAGCAGACCCCTTTTTATGAGCGCTTCGCACTCAAGCAGGAGCAAGCTCCCTCGCCACGGGTTCATCGAACTCCTTAAATGCAACATCAGTCCCTGACCTTAAGATCAGGGACATGACCTCAGATGTCCTTGACCAGCCGCAGCGCATCGTAGATGGCCGCATGGGTATTGCGCGCCGACACCGCGTCGCCGATCCGGAACAACTGGAAACGGCCCTCTGGGTTGGTCACGATATTCTGGGTTTTCCCGGCGATCAGGTCGTGCTGTTCCACCGCGCCGTTATTGCTCGAATGCGGGCGCAATTCGAAGTACAAATCGTCCAGGGGCAGGGTGCCGTGGTTGACCACCACCTGATCGACCACGCGCTGCTTATGCACCTGGCCGTAATCGCTACCGAAGTTGGCCACCAACTGACCGTCGCGCTTCTCCACGGAATCGACCCGATAGGTGACCGTGAAGGTGACGTTCAGGTCTTGCAGGCTGCGCATGTAAGGCACCAGGTTCATCGCCATCACCTCCGGCGCAAACGACCGGTCCGGCGTGACGATTTCCAGTTTTGCACCGCTGTTGGCGATGACCTCGGCGGCCTGTAGCGCCGCGTGGTCGCCGGCGTCGTCGAAGATCAGCACGTTCTGGCCGGGCTTGACGTCGCCGGAAATGATGTCCCAGGTCGACACCACCAGTTCATTGCCGTGCTTGAGCACCTCGGTATGGGGCAAGCCGCCGGTGGCGACGATCACCACGTCCGGCGCCTCGGCCATGACGGTCTCGGCTTCGGCCCAGGTGTTGAAATGGAACTTCACGCCCAGGCGTTCGCACTGCGCCATGCGCCAGTCGATGATGCTGATCATCTCGCGCCGCCGCTCGCTCTGGGCAGTCAAGCGGATCTGCCCACCGGGCTGATCCGCCACTTCGAACACCGTGACGTCGTGGCCACGTTCACCAGCGACCCGTGCCGCCTCCAGGCCCGCCGGGCCGCTTCCGATTACCACCACCTTGCGCTTGACCGGCGCCTTGGGGATTTCGTGGGGCATGGTGGTTTCGCGGCCGGTGGCGGCGTTGTGGATGCAATACGCGGCGCCGCCCTGATAGATACGGTCCAGGCAATAGTTGGCGCCGACGCAGGGGCGGATTTCTTCTTCGCGCTTTTCGATGATCTTGCGCACGATGTGCGGATCGGTCATGTGCGCCCGGGTCATGCCGATCATGTCCACCTTGCCGGAGGCGATGGCGTGTCGCGCGGTGGCGACGTCCGGGATCTTGGCGGCATGGAACGTCGGGAAGCCGGTGGCCGAACGAATCTCTCCGGCAAAATCCAGGTGCGGTGAGTTGCGCATGCCCTGGATGGGGATTACGTCGGTGAGGCCGGCATCGGTATCGATGTGCCCGCGCACGACGTTGAGAAAGTCCACCAGCCCACTGTCCTTGAGCATGTGGGAGATCTGCAGGCCATCGCTGGCACCGAAGCCGCCGGGCAGGTCTTCATCGCCGGTGTAGCGCACCCCGAGCAGGAAATCCTCGCCACAACGCTGGCGAATGCCGCGTAACACATCAAACGTGAAGCGCATCCGGTTCTCCAGCGAACCACCATAGGGCCCATCGAGATCATTGGTCAGTGGCGACCAGAACTGATCCATGAGATGCCCGTAAGCCTGCAGCTCCAGACCGTCAAGACCGGCAGCCTTCATGCGTTCGGCGGCGTCCACGTAGTCCTTGATGATCCGGTCGATGTCCCATTCTTCCATTTTTTTCGGGAAGGCCCGGTGGGACGCTTCGCGACGATGGGAAGGCGATACGACTGGGAGCCAGTCGGCCTTGTCCCAGCGGGTTCGGCGTCCCAGGTGGGTCAGTTGAATCATCACCGCGGCGCCGTGTTCGTGGCACTCGTCGGTCAGGTCTTTCATCCATTTGACCACTTCGTCCTTGTACGCCAGCACGTTGTTGAACACCGGCGGGCTGTCCCGGGAAACGGCGGCGGAGCCCGCCGTCATGGTCAGTGCCACACCGGCCTTGGCGCGTTCAACGTGGTAGGCGCGGTACAGATCCTTCGGCATGCCGTCGACAGGATAAGCGGGCTCATGGGAGGTGGTCATGATCCGGTTTTTGAGGGTCAGGTGTTTGATCTTATAGGGCTGCAGCAGAGGATCGCTGGACATGGTGTTGCGCTCCGGGAACAGAACATCAGGCTTGGTTTGACATAACGGTATGTCGAATGTTCATGTGTGTCAACGATTGAGACACCTGTGTACATTTTTCTTGCGCGGCGGAAAAACCAGGATTACCATCCAGTCGAAACAGGGGTAATCCGGCGTATCCGGTCGGTCATCCCGCATCGATCCAGAGTGCAAGGGGGCTATGCAAAGAACTATGAAAGTGCTCGTTGCGGTAAAACGCGCCATCGACCCGAATGTGAAAGTCCGGGTGAAAGCCGACGGTTCAGACGTTGAGCTAAATGGCGTGAAGATGGCCTTGAACCCTTTCTGCGAGATCGCAGTGGAGGAGGCGATTCGCCTCAAGGAAAAGGGGCTGGTATCCGAAGTGGTGGTGGTCTCGGTGGGTACTTCGGCCGCGCAGGAACAACTGCGCACGGCATTGGCACTCGGTGCGGACCGGGCGCTGCTGGTCGAGACAAGTTCGCTACTCGAGCCGCTCAACGTCGCCAAGTACCTGAGCAAAGTGATCGATAAGGAAAAGCCGCAATTGATCCTGTTCGGCAAACAGGCGATCGACCAGGAGAACAACCAGGTCGGGCAAATGGTCGCGCAGTTGATCGGCAGCGGTCAGGCCACTTACGCCTCGGCAATCAATCACGTCGACGGGCAATGGGTCGTCGAGCGTGAGGTCGACGGTGGCAGCCAGGTGGTCGCCCTCACAATGCCGGCCGTAGTGACGTGTGACTTGCGCCTGAATCAACCGCGCTACGCCTCGTTGCCGAACATCATGAAAGCCAAGAAAAAACCGCTGGAAATCATCGCCGTTGACACTTTGGGCGTGAGCGTGAAGGAACATGCTCGATTGTTAGGGGTTGTCCCGCCTGCGGTGCGCAAAGCGGGCATCAACGTCGGTTCGGTGGCCGAGCTGGTGGATAAACTGAAAAACGTTGCGGGGGTGATTTGATGCGTACATTGGTGATCGCCGAGCACAGTGCCGGTCAGCTCGCGGCAGGTACGTGGAGTGCCGTGACCGCCGCCATGGCCCTGGGTGCCGAGACGGATTTGCTGGTGATGGGCGGGACGGACGCATCGGCAGTGGCGCAACAGGCGGCGTTGACCCAGGGGCTGGACCGGGTGCTGCTCGCACAAGGGGCGATGTTCGAAAACGCCCTGGCTGAAAATACCCAGCCGCTGATCACTTCACTGGTGGCCGAGGGGTATACGCACGTCGTTGCCGACGCCAGCAGCATGGGCCGCAATGTGTTGCCGCGGGTCGCGGCCAGCCTGGATGTCGGCATGCTGTCCGACGTCATCCAGATCGTCTCGGCGGACACCTTCCAGCGTCCCATTTATGCCGGTAATGCCATCGCCACGGTGCAGTCCCTTGACCCGATCAAGTTGCTTACCGTTCGTGCCTCGGCGTTCGCCCAGGCTTTGTCCCATGAGCAGCGCTGCGAAGTGGTGGCGGTGGAGGGCGGGCAAAGTGCAAGCAACGTGCGCTTTGTGAGCGAACAACTGACGGCCAGCGAAAGGCCCGACCTGTCGAGCGCTCGGGTCGTCGTGTCCGGTGGCCGCGGGATGCAGAGCAAAGAAAATTTCGCCCTGATCGAGCGGGTGGCGGACAAGCTGGGTGGTGCCGTAGGAGCCTCGCGTGCCGCGGTGGATTCGGGGTTTGCCCCCAACGATTTGCAGGTCGGGCAGACCGGGAAAATCGTCGCGCCAGAGCTTTACATCGCCGCGGGTATCAGCGGCGCCATTCAGCATTTGGCGGGCATGAGCGGTTCAAAGGTCATTGTTGCGATCAACCAGGACGCCGAGGCGCCGATTGCCCAAGTGGCGGATTACATGTGGGTGGCGGATTTGTTCGAGGCCTTGCCGGCGCTCGAAAAAGCATTGTGAGTGTTTGCATTCATGAGTTCCGCCAAAGGGCGGAGGAGGGCTGAACCACCGGAATACATGAAGGGTTTCCCATAGCTAGATTTTATCCATGCACAACATAAGATCCCTCGAGGGTGTAATGGCTCTCTGCTTTGATGAGGGAACGTAAATTCTTCTGCTGCCCTGCCAATAACTATTCATACAGTACGCGGAGATGCACCATGATTACGTTATCCAGTAAAACTTGTATCGGCTGGCTTGCAGGCCTGGCGATAGCTGCCGGTAGTCTGACGGCTCACGCCGAGGAACCCACGCCTATCCGTATTGGATGGGTGAATTGGTCGGATACGGAAATCGCTGTAAAGCTGGCAGATACGGCATTGCGCGAGCACTTGAAGCAACCGGTCAAATTGGTACTCGCCGATATTGGCATTCAGTTCCAGGCCCTGGCTAACGGCAATATCGACTTGATTCCGATGGTCTGGCTGCCGAGCACTCACAAAGCGTTCTACGATAAGTACAAAGACAAGCTCGAAGACCTCGGCGTGCTGTATGAAGGTCGGATCGGCATGGCGGTGCCAACGTCCATTCCGACCAGCGAGATCGCCAGTGTCGAAGACCTCAACAAGCCTGAAGTACGGGAAAAACTCGGTGGCAAGATCCTGACGTCGGAAGTGGGCAATGGTCAGTACAAACTGACGGAAAAGGCCATCAAGGAATATAAGCTTGATGGTTATAAAATGGTCGCCTCTTCAGAGTCCGGGATGTTGAGCGAGCTGGATCGCAACATCAAGCGTGACAAATGGTCGTTGATCAACGCTTGGAGCCCGCACTGGATGTTTGCCAAGTGGCCGCTGCGCTACCTGGATGATCCGAAGCAGATTTTCGGTGGTGCTGAGCAAATCCATGCGGTTGCTCGCAAAGGTTTCAGCGCCGAGCATCCTGATGTCGCTCGGTTCTTCTCCAACTTCAAGATCCCCAAGGCTGACCTTGAGAAGTTGATGTCGACCGCCCGCGACAGTTCGGCAGACAAGGTCGTTGCAGAGTACTACGCCGCCAACAAGCCTCGTTTCGAGGCGATGTTCGGCAGCCAGACTGCTTCCGCGACACCGTCCCAGTAAGGGCCGTTGCTATCCAATAGTTGTGTTGCCGTCCGGTGCCCGTGGTGAAGGGCATCGGATGCATCGAACGAATATTCAGGCGATACCCTTGAAGACCACAACTTATCGTCGCTTTACCGTTGATGAAGCGATCGACTGGGTGACGCATCTCTGCGAAGCGAAAGGCTGCTCAGCCGCGGTTGCCGCCTCATTGGCCCACGCCACCGTGGCTGCGCAAGCGCGTGGTAACCAGGCCGTGGGGTTTCGGCACCTCGCCGATTACCTTCCGGGCTTTTCTTCCGGACGCATCAATCCACGTGCCGAGCCACGCATCTCCCGCGCTGGCGCGATGATCTTCAAGTCCGATGCCCGAGGCGGAATTGCCCAGCTTGGCGTAGATCGATGCTTCGATTCGCTATGCCATGCCGCGCACGCCAATGGCATGGCCGCGCTGAGCCAGTGCAACAGTTTCACCAGCGGCGAACTGGGTGACTACACGTTGCGGTTTGCGCAGGCCGGGCTGATTGCATTGGCGGTCGCAAACGGGCCGGCGTTGGTCGCCGTTCCTGGCGCCAAGAGCAAGACCTACTCGACCAATCCGCTTTCATTTGCCGCGCCCTCAGCCGATGGTATCCCTTTGCTGTTCGATCAGGCGTGCAGTGCCGCGGCGTTCGTGAATATCGCCCACGCCGCTTCGACGGGCAGCGATATTCCTGAGGGCTGGGCGGTGGACCAGGATGGCAACGGAACACGCAATGCCCTGGCGGCGTTGAGCGGTGCGCTGCTGCCTTTTGGTGGCCATCGTGGGGCCAATCTGATGCTCATGGTCGAGGTCCTGGCGGCGGGGCTCACGGGCGCCAACTGGTCGTTGGATGCGCCGGATTTCCATCAAGGAGCCCAGACGCCTGGCTGTGGCCTGTTGATCCTGGTCTTGGCGCCGGAATTTTTTGCCACGGGATTCGAACAGCGACTTTCAAGTCAACTGTCCCGCCTGACGCAGATGGGCGTCCACAGGCCAGGATGGGAGCGGCAACACTCAATGATCAACGCGCAGAATGATGGGATCAGTGTTCCTGTTGACCTGTTGGGACAGCTGAGCCGTCTATAAGCCAATGGGATCGAAAACGATGATGAACAGCACTGAAGATCCATCGTGGGATCAGGACATTATCCGCAGCGGCGACTTGCTCAGGCGTTCGCTGCAGAGCGTCCTGTCAGGCAATGCCAGCGATACGGCGCAAGCACATATCGCATCTCTTGCTACGGCCCAATGGACGATCAGGAAGACGGCGGAAACTTCAAATGTGCTGCCGGGTTTCCTGGAGGGGCATTTATCCGAAGCGCTCGGCGCTGCGCCAAGAACCAATGAGCATTTGGTGTCGATACACAATGCGTTAGGCACGCTCTTGCCCCATGTCACCTGGATAAACCGCCAAGCCCGGGCTGGCCAGGACAGCGCTTTCGTGGAGCGGCATCGCCACGGGATGATCGCCGGCCCGGGAGGGTTATTTGAATGCTCCACCTTGACCTTGGGGTTGGCGCTGATGATGCCCGAGACCTGCTACCCCTATCACCAACACCCGCCTGCCGAGTTCTACCTCGTTCTGTCGCCGGGGGACTGGTATCGGGAGGACGTGGGCTGGTGGAGCCCCGGGTCAGGAGGTTTGGTTTTCAACCCGCCATCGTGTGTCCATGCAATGAAGTCGACGGATGTTCCACTTCTGGCATTGTGGGGCCTGATGCATTAATGCCTCGTTATAAGAGTAAATGAACCCGGGTAGCGATTGAGAGGATGAGATATGGCGGTTACCACGCAGGGCATCAAGTTGGATGAAGAAACGCGGGCCAGGCTGAAGTCTGCGTCGGCTAAGTTGGACCGAACCTCCCATTGGTTCATGAGGAAAGCCATTCTGAATTTTATTGAAAAAGTGGAGGCCGGGGCTGGCATCGAAGAGCTTATAGCGGTCGATTTTTTGGAAAAGGATACGAGGCGCCACAGCATCGCACGACGACTTCGCAAAGATTGCAGTACCGATGAAATGGTTTGATGACATAAATGCATACCCTGGGTCTGCCAAGTGGGGCGATGACTGACGAGATCTGACTTAAACAAACCATGAACTGCCAGGCATATAACATCGAAAGTTATAGGCATGGTTTTATTCTAATGATTGATTTTTTCTCATGAATATTGAATGAAAAATGGTTTGTTCGTGCCTGTTCAGTCCTGAACAATGACTTCAGCATACGAGGTCAAGATGAACACGCTTGATCCCAAAAGCTACAACTCGCTTCAGGATAATTAAACACGGCGCTTTCGTTGAGGATCGACCGATGGTTCAGATGACCGATACCCGGCTTGCAAGCAAACAGACCGCATTCGAAGAAATTCCCTTTATTGACATCGCACCGTTACTCGACGGGAGCAACCCGCGAAAAGTCTCGCGCCAGATTGGCGAAACGTGTGAGAAAGTCGGTTTTTTCTATATTAAGAATCATGGCGTTTCGCGCGCATTGATCGACGCGATGTATGCTCAGACGAAAAGCTTCTTTGCCATGCCTTTTGATAAAAAAAATAAGATGAATGTGGTCAATTCAGGTCCCACGCTTCGCGGCTACATTCCCATGTACGCGGAAAACGTCGATCCGGAAAACACCCGCGATTTCAAGGAATGCTTCGACTACGGCGCCCACTACGACGAAGTGTCGCCTTTCTTCGGAGCGAACTTGATGCCGACCGAGCTTCCGAAGTTTTCGGATGTCTGTGACGCCTACCATGGTGCGATGCTTGACTTGGCGCGCAAGCTCATCAGTGCCATTGCACTGAGCCTCGATCTGCCAGTGGACTACTTTGAAAAACTGCAACGCAAACCGATCACTATCCAGCGCTTGTTGCACTACCCCTCGCAGAGTGGCGAAATTTCACAAAAGGAAATCGGGATTGGAGCACATACGGACTATGGTTTTCTGACGATCCTTTTCCAGGACAAGGTCGGAGGCTTGCAAGTACGCAATCGCGCGGGTGAATGGGTAAGCGCCCCACCGGTGGAAGATACGTTCATTGTCAACATCGGTGACCTGGTGCAAACCCTGACGAATGATCGCTACACGTCGACGATGCACCGCGTCATCAATACCAGCGGTGTCGAACGGTATTCCATTCCATTCTTCATCGACTTGGACTTCGATGCGACTGTCGAGACCGTGGCGACGTGCATCAACGTCAGCAACCCGGCCAAATACACGCCCTACACCTGCGGACAACACAAATACAGTCGCTTTGTCGCCAGCTACACTCACCTGCAGGCTGTCGAGGCCGTCTAACGCTAACCATGGGTGGAGCCCGGGACAATCACCGTCTGCGTAGAGACGGTGATTGTCCCGGGGGGGTGACTACCTATAGGTATACGACGGAGTACGTTCATCGCGAGGTGTTACACCGAAGTGCCCGCGATAGCTTCTGGTGAACTGTGCAGCTGAACCAAAGCCGCACAGCGTGCCTATTTTCAGGACGGGCGATGAGGTCTGCTTCAACAACTGTTGTGCCCGGACTAAACGCAGCTTGAGGTAATAGCGCGCCGGAGAAAGGTCCAAATACTTATGAAACAGTCTCTCCAGCTGGCGACGTGAAACGCCTACCTTGAATGCCAGCGCATTGAGCTCGAGGGGCGCACCCAGATTGGCCTCCATCAACAGGATGGCCGCTTGTAGCCTGGGTTGATTTTCGCCAAGTGTATGCTTGAGCGGTATCCGTTGGTGGTCCTGATCATCTCGCATGCGTTCGTACATGAACATATCGGAGATTGCGGCTGCCAGTTCACGACCGTGTTCGCTCCTGATCAAGTGCAACATCATGTCCATTGGCGCCGTGCCGCCGGCAGAGGTCAAGTGATTTCTATCGATGGAGAACAGGTGTGAAGTGGTCTCTGCTCCAGGAAAGGCTTCGCGCATCGCCGCCAGGCATTGCCAATGAACACTGCACCTATGCCCCTCCAGCAGTCCGGCCTTGGCCAAGGCCCAGCTTCCTGTGCAGATGGCACCCAGTCGGACGCCCAGGTGGGCCTGGTGTCGTAACCAAAGCACCTGTTCATGGCTTACGCTGTTCTGAATACCCATTCCACCGCACACGATCACGGTACTTAACGCCGAGGCATCTTCCATTTTCGCGTCGGGCGTTATTTGCAAGCCGGCACTGGCACGCACAGGTTTTGCGTCCTTGCCCAGGGTGAGCCATCGATACAACTCTCTGCCGGAGAGTTGATTGGCCATGCGCAAGGGTTCTATGGCCGATGCCAGCGAGATGAACGTGAAATCATCCAACAAAAGGAATCCGATGGATCGTGGGGCAGGGCCCTGCGAAGTAGACACGGTATTGTGCTCCTCTTGGGGGCATATCCAAGCGTTCAGGCAATCAGAGTTCCGCACCTGCCTGCCACTCCTTCCAGGCAATGGAAGAGCGCAGCCCCAGGCCCAGGAAAGGTTCCGGGGGATTCCAGCAGGGGTCGGGTTGATCGAGCATGATGTCCAGCAGCTCACTGTCCATTCCCACGGCGTATTCGGCGATCAGTTTGCCTGCCACGGTGCTGCGGGTCAGGCCCAAGCCGTTGCAGCACACGGCGCTGAACACGTCCGGGGCGATCTCGCCGAAGACCGATCCGGAGTTGCGCGAAATGCACAGCGCGCCGCCCCAGGTGTATTCGAACTGCACGCCCGGCAACATTGGAAAACGTGCCTCGAAGGAATGGCAGTGAGCGCGGCGTACACGCTCAAGCGTACGGGGACTCGCTGCCAGGCGAGGGTTGTAAGTGAAAGAGTTGCGGATGCAAATCCGGCCATTGGCGAGCCTGCGCACGGTGGTGCCCAGCGGGTCAGCGGGAATGAGCCCCCAGCTTTGCTCGCCGCCCAGGCGGGCCTGCTCCTCGGCGGTCAGCTCTCGGGTCAGGCTGGCGTAGGTGTAGACGGGCAGCAACCGACCCTTGAGCCCCAGCTGGCCGAACGGTGCCGCGTAGGCATTGTTGGCCATGACCATGCGTGGTGCCGAAAGCACGCCTTGGGCGGTCGTCAGCGCATGAGGTTTGCCAAGCTCAATGTTCAATACCGGGCTGTCTTCATACAACGTGACGTTCACCGGCAACGATTGCGCCAGGCCCCTGCATAACGCGGCGGGTTGAACGAGTACGCAACCGGGGGCATGCAGCCCCGATTTGTAGAAGTTGGTACCGGTGATCGCTTTCATCCGCGCGGCATCGAGCATCGTGTAGGGCTCCCCCAATTCGCTCAGCCCTTTGGCAAAGGACTCAAGTGCGGCGATGCCTTGCGGATTGACGGCGCCATGCAACTTGCCCTGCTCGCGCCAATCACACTCGATGCCTTCGCGCTGGACGATCTGGCGCATGAAATCGATGCCGCCACGGCTCAACCGAATGATTCGCTGGTCGGCGGTCCGGTCGGAGGTGTAACTGTGGGACGTCAGGTCATGGGGCAAGTCCACCATGAAGCCGGAGTTGCGTCCGGCCGCACCGAAACCGACTCGCTTGGCGTCGATCAACGCAATCGACGCCTCGGGTAGAAGTTCGGCCAGTCTCCGGGCGGCAGCCAAACCCGCCAGGCCTGCGCCGAGCACCGCCCAGTCGGCCCTGACGGCGCCTTTGAGCAGGTTGGCGGGGGCGGGCGGTGGCAGCGTTTCGTACCAACCGGGTTGACCATCGTTTTGAGGTAGGAAATTACACTGAAGCTGCATGGCAAGCGTCTCCGCCGTATGGGTCAGGCGCGATGAGCCGTCAGCTGTTCATAAACAATCTTGAATGCGCTTTTCTCTGCGTCGCTGAGCGGTTGCAAAGGCAGGCGGGTCACACCCACCGGCTGGCCGGCCAATTCGCAGCCGTGTTTGATGTACTGGCAGAACTTGCCGCCTTGTTCGAGCAGGTTGAGCATCGGCAGCAACCGGGTAGCCAGTTCCCGACCTTTGATCATGTCCTTTTCCACGACACACGCCTGGTACAGTGCAACATGTTCTGGCGCAAGGAAGTTGGACGCGCCAGCGACCCAGCTGCGGGCGCCCCAGGTGAAAAATTCCAGCACCTGGTCGTCCATGCCGCAGCTCACTTGCAGCTGATCAGTGTGTTCGTTGAGCAGCCCGTGCATGCGTTCAATCGAGCCGGTGCTTTCCTTGATGGCCTGGAAGTTGGGGCGGCCCTTGAGCCCGTTGATGAACGCCCACGACATTTCAGTCCCGGTCCGGGCCGGAAAGTTGTAGAGCATGATGGGCATGTCGAGCGCGTCATCGACGCTCAAGGCATGGATCAGCAGTTCTTGTTGCGTCGGTTGGCAGTAGTAGGGCGCGGCAAGAAGAATGGCATTGAAGCCCACTTTTTTTGCATGAAGGCCCAGCGTGAGGCTTTCCTGGGTGGTGGTGGCGTTGATACCCGCCATCAAGGGAATACGCGATTTGGCGTAGTCGGCGATGAAATCGAAAAGCGCCAGCCGTTCATCGTGGGACAAGGCATAGTATTCGCCCGTCGTACCACCGACGATCAGGCCATGCACACCTTGTTCGATAAGTGAGTCAATGATGTTTTCCAGCGACCTGAAGTCCACGGAACCCGAAGTATTAAAGGGAGTTACAACGGGAGTCCACACGCCATCGAAGTTCATACAGTGCCCTGTTATTAAAATAGTTTGCGGTTTTGGTTCGTATGCAGATTACGGGGGGCAACACTGGCGCAACAACTAACATTTATTGAAGGCAATACATGACCCTGCGTTATAAGTTGGTGCCAGGCAAATAGGGGGATACCCGTAGCCAAAGAGCAGGCAGGTGGGCGCGCGGCCGCACGTAGTGAAACGAACGTCCGGCGGCACAGCCGAGGTTATCTGCCAGCAAACGCTATATTTCGTAGCGATCTTCTTTCGACGGGGGATGGCCGAATATGGCGCTATAGCACTTACTGAAATGAGGGGTGGAGACGAAACCGCAGGCAATGGCGACATCAGTGACTGACAGTCTGGAGTTTTGTATCAGGCGACGCGCTTCTCTAAGTCGCAGCTCCAGGTAGTAGCGCTGGGGGGACGTGCTGATTTGTTCGCGAAACAAGCGTTGGATTTGGCGCTTGGACAGTCGAACGCATTCGGCGAGCAAATCCAGGCCTAACGGGGATGACTTCGCAATCGTTGCGACTGAAAGTATGGACTTTTATAGATCCGGGCCGGATGAGGTTGGCGGTCACCAGCACGTCCAGGCATTGCGTGAAGCAAGCCAGGGAGAAGTTATCAAGCAGGAGAAAACCTACGCTTGATCGCTTGCCGGTCTCAATCGATTGACTCATCAATTGGGCGTTGTATCCCGCAGGAAACTGTCGTCGAAGGGATAGTGGGTGAGCAGTTCATAGCCGGTCTCCGTGACCAGCACCTGGTTCTCCAACTTGATCCCGTCCTGCCCTCCCACCTCTCCCACATACGCCTCGACACAAAGCGCCATGCCCGGCAGTAATTCACCCTCGTATCCGTAGGACTCCAAGTCTTCCGGGTAGCGAATGCTTGGGTATTCATCACACAGCCCTACACCGTGGTAAATCACGCCGTAGCGTTGAGCCCGGCAGGGTTCGGGCAGGCGGTGCGCCTTGGCGGTCAGCTCGGTGAAGCGTACGCCTGGCTTTATCAACTCGGTGTTATGGATGATATGGTCATGGGCAATTCGATAGAGGCGCTTCTGTTCGGCTGTTGGCTCGAGTCCTCCACAGATCCAACTGCGGGACATGTCCACGCACATGCCGTAGGTGCCGATCAGGTCCGTGTCGAACGACAATAAGTCGCCATCGTTCAATACCCGTGGGCCGGACTCCTGGAACCACGGATTGGTGCGTGGGCCGGAGCTGAGTATTCGCGTTTCGATCCACTCGCCGCCCCGGCGGATATTGCCGGAGTGCAGGGCGGCCCAGACATCGTTTTCCGTTGCTCCTGCCCGTAGTGCCTGATGCATTTCGGCGATGGACGCTTCGCATGAAGCCACCGCGCAGCGCATAGCCTTGATTTCATCGGGGCCTTTGATCATCCGCGCAAACTCGGTCACTTCCTGGCCGCTGCAAATCTCGACCGCGAGTGCATCCAGTGCGCGTAAGCCTGCGACTTCGATCCGGTCTACCGCCAGGCGCCGGTTGGCTCCGGCGTGTTGACGCAGCAGCTCGTCGAGCTGGCCTGCGAAATGCCTGGCATGGCGATCGGTGTGTTCACCGGTCTCGAAATAGAAGAACGACGCGCCGCTGCGTAACTCGGTAACCAACGGTAAGTGGGCGGAGAGGTGATCACAGCCATGGAAATCCCACAGCACTACATGGCCGCTGGCCGCGACGAAACACGCGCGCGCGGGATTATGGGTCGTCCACAATTGCATGTTCGTGGTGTCGGTGGTGTAGCGGATATTCAGCGGGTCAAACAACAGGATGCCGCCAAGGTCGCGAGCGACCAGTTGGTCGACGATCCGCTGCAGACGGTATTGGCGCATGGTCGGTAGATGAGGCGCTTGCAGGCCCAGTTGAGCCCACTCCGCGAAAGCCAGCGGCGTAGGGCCTATCTCGACGCGATTGTTGTCGTCGACGGAGCCGTCGGCTTTCAGCGCAGCTGCGCGCTGCCTGGCTGGGTCGATACGGCGAGCGCCGGCCGGAACAGAAAAAGGTGAAGTCGTCATGAATTCCATCCTGATTTCATTACTGGATAACCATCGGACACAGCACATCAGTCATTCAAGGCCAGGCTGGGTGGCCAGGCCACAAGTGCGCCTGGCGAAGGAGGAGGGCCGTTACTTGCTGGCTTGGGCCGCAGCCCGGGAAGCTTGGAGCCAGGCGTCGAATTGCTGGCGGTGAGCGGCAATCCATTCCTTGGCATGCCGGGTGATATCCGCTGGCTTGTTCTCACCCTTTTGCATTCTCAGGTTCTGCGCACTTTCGTCGTCAGTGCTGATCTGCATCTGGGAAAGAAACTTCAAGGCCGCTGGATTTTCTTTGGCAAAGTCTTTGTTAAGTACCGCCTCTACCTTGTCTACGGCGAAACCGAGATTCTTGCCTTTGTAGGAGGTGTCGACTTTGTTATTGCCGCCTGGCAGGTCGGTGTACGGTACTTCGAGCCATACCACGTCTTTACCTTCGACCAACACACCGGCGATCCACTGAGGTACCCAGGTGTAATAGAGGATCGGCTGGCCCTGTTTGTAGCGGGTGATGGTGTCTGCCATCAGCGCGAAGTAGGAGCCGCGATTGTGGTTGACCGTTTTCTCAAGATCATAGGCCTTGAGGTGATGGTCGATGGTGAGCTCACAGCCCCAACCGGGATTGCAGCCGGTCAGGTCCGCTTTACCATCGCCGTCGACGTCGAACAGCTTTGCGATCTCTGGCTTCTTGAGGTCCGTCAGGTATTTGATGTTGTAGGCATCAGCCGTCTTTTTATCGATCAGATAGCCCTGCAATACTCCAGGCATGATATCGCCTGCCTTGATCATGTCCTCGTCACCACCCGCTTTCTGGTAGAAGGTGTCGTGGAGGTTGTCCCACATGTGCACGGTGAAATCCGCGTCGCCACTGCCCAAGGCCACCAACATCACGGAGTACTCGGTTTCCTTCGGCTCCTTGAGCTTGTACCCAAGTTCACGCAGGCCCTCCATGGCGATTTCACCCCGAAAGTGCTCTTCGGCGATGGAAGGAAAGATCGGTGTTACCGATACACCGTCGCCGGGCTTGTCGGCCGAGGCCACGGCATGGAATGACAAGACGGTCAGGGCGACAGTCGAGATGCACCGCCGGATGTTGCGGGAGAGTTTCAATTCGCACATGTCACATACCTTTCTTCGTTTTTTTAGTTGAGTGCGGCAGTTCTAATCGAAATTTCATGCAGTCTTGCGCTGCGCTGGAGGCTGGCGTGAGCCGAAGAGGCGCATGACAAGCCCGACCGGACCGGTGTGGTACCAGCGTAAACTTGGATCGGCTTTGATGCGTTCGCCCATGGCCTGCGTGAGGCGATCGAGGAAGATCGCGAGCAACACCAGCCCGACCCCCCCTACGGTGGCCAAGCCCATGTCCAAGCGGCCGATACCACGCAGGACCATCTGGCCCAGTCCGCCGACAGAGATCATCGAAGCGATGACCACCATCGACAGGGAGAGCATCAGGGTTTGGTTGAGGCCCGCCATGATGGTTGACGTGGCCAATGGCAGTTGCACGCGCATGAGCATCTGCCGAGGCGTGCAGCCGAAAGCGCGGGCCGCCTCGATCTTGTCTTCCGGCACTTGGCGGATACCTAAATTAGTCAGGCGTACCAGGGGAGGGAGGGCAAAGACGATGGTCACCAGAACGCCGGGGACGTTACCGATGCCGAATAACATCACCACCGGCACCAGATAGACGAAGGCCGGCAGCGTCTGCATGGCGTCCAGGACAGGTCTGATGGCCCGTTCCAGGTGGTCGTTCCTGGCGCTGAGAATGCCCAACGGCACCCCGAACAACGCACAGAAGAACACCGAAGTGAGGACGAGGGACAGCGTGGTCATGGATTCGGACCACACCCCAATCATACCGAGCAGGGTCAAGGTCACCAGGCAAAGCAGCGCCATGCGCTTGCCTGCCAGTTGCCAACCCAATAGCGACGACATCAGGATTCCGATAGTCGGCGGGATGCTTTGCAGGATGAACTCAATGCCGTTGAGCACTTGATCGATTGGCCAGCGCACCGCCCGGAACACGTCCCGGAAGTTATGGACGAGATAGTTGAGCGCGTTTTGCACCCATTCGCCCAACGGGATGATCGCCGTTTGGAAGGGGTCTAAAAAACTGAAATCTGACATGGTGGCTACCTCTTTTTTGTTTGCATCGACACTTAATGGCGACTCAGGGTTTGAAGTAGCTGACTCTTGGAAAGCGTCCCCTTGAGGGCACCTGCGCGGTCAAGCACCGGTACTGGATAAGGAAGTGTCGCGGCGATATCCAGCACGTCATGCAGCGGTGTATCGAGGTATACGGGGTGTTGTTCATGCAGACTGTGGCGTTGACCTGCAACGTCCTGCGCTACGCTCCCGTTGCCATCGGTATCAACGACACCCAGCAATTGATCTTGCTCGTCGATCAGGTAGCCATAGGGTGTGCCTGCTTTGAAACTGGGCGCTTTACCGTTCACCCGGCAGATCATTTCCGGATCCAGTTGAGCCACATCCCCGGCCGTCAGGACTCTCGAACTGTCGAACCCCTTGAAGAAGTTGCGCACATAGTCCGTCGCCGGCTGGTTGATCAGTTCCTGCGGGGTGCCGATCTGCACGACCCGGCCGCCTTCCATGATCGCGATGCGATGGCCGATGCGAATGGCTTCCTCGATGTCGTGGGAGATGAAGATGATGGTGCGCTGTTGTTCAGCCTGCAGACGGATCAGTTCACCCTGCATCTCGCTGCGGATCAGTGGGTCGAGGGCCGAAAATGCCTCGTCCATCAGCAGGATCGTCGGATCGTTGGCCAATGCCCTGGCCAGCCCGACACGTTGTTGCATGCCGCCAGACAGTTGATGTGGGTAGCTGTGCTCGTGGCCCGCCAGACCCACCTGGCTCAAGGCTTCCTGGGCGCGCAGATGGCGTTCTTTCTCCGGCACGCCGGCGATTTCCAGGCCAAAGGAGGTATTTTCCAGCACGCTCATGTGGGGCATCAGTGCAAAGGATTGGAACACCATGCCCATTTCCTTGCGCCGTACATCGAGCAAGGCTTTATCCGAAAGCCCGGTAATTTCGCGGCCGTTGAGGTGAATGCTCCCCGAGGTGGGTTCGATCAGGCGATTGAACAAACGCACCATGGTCGATTTGCCAGAACCTGACAGCCCCATGATCACGAAAATTTCGCCTCGCTTGACCGAGAAACTTGCATCAAATACGCCGACCACATGGCCGGTTTTATTAAAGATCTCATTCTTGTCGGCGCCATTGCGCAGCATTTTCATGGCGATGTCTGGATTAGAGCCAAAGACCTTAAAAATGTTATTGACCGAAAGAATTTCATCGTCATGGCTCATACGACCCTCTTCTTATCTTTATGACCAAATATTTAACTTGTCCCGGTCGCTATTACAGCTGGAGGGCAAGCGCATATTGGCAGTCCGTTCGAATGCCGAACGTGAGTCATTGCGGTGCGCCATAGTCCTGCCTTGAACTTTTTAGTCATCCCTGGCTGAAGCGCCCCCGGTATGACATTAATCGCCTTATAGGGCGTCCAATGCCATGTTCTTATTTATGCATAGAAACAATTAAATCAAATGGACGGTTTATGCCCGGTCCGCCTCGGTTTGCGCTGCTTATAGAACGCTTGAAGTTGCTTCCGTCAGGCGTCGGGTCATGACCTCGCAGTACCAGTCGACGAACTGGTTGACGCCATTCTCTACCAGTGGTGAGTAAGGGCCCGGTTGATAGGCAGGTGACGTGACGCCGACCTGTGCTCCCTCGACCAGGCGTCGGTCCTGGTCGTTGGTCGCCATCCAGACCTTGGTCAGGCGCTCGATATCGTAGTCCACCCCTTCCTGTGCATCCTTGTGCACCAACCAGCGGGTGGTTACGACGGTCTCGCCCGGACCTTTAGGCAGCACTCGGAAGCTCAATGCGTGGTCGCCAAGAAAGTGATTCCAGGTCGATGGATAATTGAAGTACAGCAGCGCGCCGATATTATCGACCCCACTGCGATCCAGGCGTCTGGCGACGGCAGGCTTGCCGTCCATGGTGTAGCTGCTGGCTCCGTCGCTGAGGGGGATCCGGGTCATCCGATATTGACCTTCAGGATCCATGTTGATCCGGCTCGCCAAACCTGCTGCCTCGCAGGCGCTCCAGTGGGCGGCAAGCTCCGGATCTTCGTCACCGCCGATGCCCTGGACAGATACGTTTTCTACAAACGACTTCAGCAGCTCAGGGTGCGTCCCGTCACAGTGATAACACTCGCGATTATTCTCGAAGACGAGTTTCCAGTTACCTTTCTCGACCAGGTGAGCTTCGAAGGCGACCTTGCAGTCTTCCAGATTGTGCGGGCCAATGAACGGCGAAACAGCGCTGCGGAACTTCTCGAAATCCGGTGCCACCTTGGCGACGCAGACATAAATGTAGCTGTGCACCACTTCACAATGCGCCGGTATAAGCCCATGGTCGGCCGCGTTGAAGTCCGGGCCCATGTTGCCGGCGTAAATAAGCTTGCCATCGAGTTCGAACGTCCACTTGTGGTAGGGGCAGACCAGCTTCGCGACCTTGCCTTTTTCCTCGGTGCAGACCTTTGAACCACGATGACGACACGCGTTGTGGAACGCCCGGACGCTACCGTCTTTTCCTCGTACAACGACTACCGGGTAATCACCGATCTGCAGGGTCAGGTACTGGCCTGCTTTCTCCAGCTCAAAAGTGTGCCCCGCAAAAATCCACGCCCGATGCCAAATCTGCTCCAGATCCTGGCGATACAGATCGGCATCAGAATAAGCAGCGCCAGGAAGAGCATGCTGCGGTTTGCGCTGCTTGATCAGGTCTAATACATCGGTGTACTTAGGCATTTCTTTCATGCACTCCTTATTATCGGGGCTTAGTGCAGCGTTTCCGGTTGCGCAAATGAGTCGCTGACTTGGCCACTCTGCGAACTTGCTTCAACGCTGCGTCCAATTCAGCTAGCCTTACGGCATGGATGCGCCTGAATTCCGGTTGCCACTGCTTGCAAATAGTCTAGGACGAGGCCATAGGCCTGAAGAATCGACATTTTTTATGGGGTAATGATGATCTACTGTCATGGTTAAGCAGACCGAGCCCGATCAGGCGCTGATCAAGATGCCCTCGCTGCGCGCAGTCAAGGCTTTCCTGGCCGCAGCCAGGTATCAGAATTTTACCCGGGCCGCTGAAGCGCTCTGCGTGACGCAGGCCGCCATCAGTCGCCATATACGGGATTTGGAAGAGCATCTCGGGACCGAGCTGTTCGATCGGGCAGGGCGTGCCGTCAGGCTGACCGACGCCGGCTCCAACTTCTATGATGTCGTGCAGTTGTCATTCAGTAGCATCGCTCAAGCCGCTGAGCGTATGCGCAATAACGCTGTCTCCAAGCATGTGGTCACGCTGTGCTGTTCGCCGGCCTTTACCAACTTTTGGCTCGGGCCGCGACTGCCGGCTTTTTTCGAAGCCTACCCTGAGATTGATCTCAACCTGGTGGTGACTCAAAACTTCCTGTCGATGGATACGGGGGTGCATCCGGATATCATCATCTGCAAGATGATGAAGAGTCACGACGGCTATCACAGCGAGCCTCTGATGTGCGACGTCATTTACCCAGTGTGCACACCGCTCTATCTGGAGCAGCATCCGGAACTGCAATCCATCCATGGCCTTCGCGACAGCGCGTTACTGAACCTCAGCCCTTTCGGGCGCTCGCAAGTGGCCGAGCATTTGGACTGGTATGGATGGCTCGCCCACTACGATATCGACCTCAAGGCGCGCTCCAGCAAGGCGTCTCACTTTTTCAACGCCAACGACTACAGTCTCTTGATCCAGCTCGTGCTGGGCAATCAGGGCGTGGCGTTGGGTTGGGATCATCTGGTAGCGCCGCTGATTGAGAAGGGGCTGCTGGTGCGCCCGGTCGAGGAAAAGCTGGTGCACAAGGAAACCCTTCACTATTTGAACTTCAATGAAGACAAAGCGCGCGATGCAAGCTGCTGCAAGCTGCGCGACTGGCTCCTGGCACAGTTCGACAGGGGCGGGTTAGAGGAGCCGGACGTAGCCCTTACATAACCGCAGATCATCAGTTGCTCCACATAAAAGTCGCTGTGTGCTGTTCCCGCCTGTCTTTATTCTTTCACCTTGAGAGCCAAGAACTAACGCGTGTCTCAAGGTGAAGGATTGACCCTTCTTTCCTGAACGAACAAATACGAGTGCTGGTTATTGGTGCGGTTCGTGTCGTATTCGCCTGCCCGGACATTCAGTTTCCGTTGGCGTTGGTTATTCGGCGTCGACTATCAGCAGCATTCGAATGAGTAACGAGTTGCCCATCAGTGCCGATCCGGTAACCGTTGTAGTGGTCACGTTGTCGGTATCTATCGCTCAAAAAAAAGAATGCGGGGAAGACCATAATGACTCAGTTGAAAACAACAGAAGAATACCAGTCCATTGCTCGGCAGCTGACCTTGCCAAACAAGGCTGTGATCGATGGTGAAATACGCTCGGCACTTTCCGGGGCAACGTTCAGTACAGTCAATCCCGCTAATGGCGAGCACCTTGCCGATGTGGCCGCTTGTTCGTCAGCCGATGTGGACGTGGCCGTCACCGCCGCGCGGGCCGCGTTCAATGATGGTCGTTGGTCAAAGCTTCATCCCAGTGCGCGTAAGCAGGCGATCCTGCGCCTGGCTGCGTTGATCGAAGAAAACGCGCTGGAACTCGCGGTGATGGAAAGCCTGGACAGCGGCAAGACCATTTTCGACTGCCAGACCGTCGATGTGCCGGAAACCATTAACTGCCTGCGCTGGCACGCCGAAGCCATCGACAAGATCTATGACCAGGTATCGCCTGCCTCCGACGGTCATCTCGCTTTGGTTGTCCGTGAGGCGATCGGCGTGGTTGGCCTGGTCTTGCCTTGGAACTTCCCGCTGTTGATGCTGGCCTGGAAAATCGGCCCGTCTCTGGCCGCGGGTTGCTCCTTGGTGGTCAAGCCGGCGGAAGAAACGTCGTTGACGACTCTGCGCGTTGCTCAGTTGGCCTTGGAGGCCGGCATCCCCGCCGGGGTCTTCAACGTTGTGACCGGGGGCGGGGCTGAGGTCGGTGAGCCCATTGGCCGTCACCCGGATATCGACGTCATCTCTTTCACCGGCTCGACGGATACCGGGCGTCGTTTCCTGAAATACTCCGCCGAGACCAATCTCAAGGAAGTGGTGCTGGAGATGGGTGGCAAGAACCCTTGCATCGTTCTGAACGATGTCCGAGATGTGGACAGTGTTGCCGCGCATATCGTGAACGGTGCGTTCTGGAACATGGGGGAGAACTGCTCGGCGATCTCCCGACTGATCGTGCATGAGGACATCAAACCTGCTCTGATCGAGCGCATCAAGCACTTCGCCAGCGACTGGCATGTGGGTGATCCACTCGATCCGGCCAACCGCGTCGGCCCGTTGGTGTCCAGCGAACATTTCAGCAAGGTCAGTTCCTACCTGGGCCAGGGTGAGCCGGTGCTCTTCGGCGGGCAGACCAGCCAAGGGCGCTATGTACACCCGACCATCATCGAAGCCTCAAGCAATGACGCAAGACCTGCGCGTGAAGAAATCTTCGGCCCGATCCTCACCGTGATCACTGTCAGCAGCCTTCAGGAGGCCGTGGCAGTGGCCAACGACACGGACTACGGACTCGCCGCTTCGGTGTTCACGGACAACGGCAAGCAAGCCATGCGGGTCGCCCGTGCCCTCAAGGCCGGGACAGTGACCGTCAACTCGTTTGGAGAAGGTGACATCACCACACCATTTGGGGGTTACAGGCAATCAGGTTTCGGTGGCCGCGACAACTCGTTGCATGCCCACGATCAGTACACCCAACTGAAAACCATCTGGCTGGATCTTTCCAGTGACGAAGAAGGGGTTTGAGTCAATGTCTGCCTTCGCTTTTCCCGGTCTCAACCTCGCGGTCACCACGCCTTTTGATGCCCGGGGCAAGATCGACTATCCGCGCTTTGAGGCCTTGCTCGAGCGCTATCTCGCCGCCGGCGTGCATGGCTTCGTACTGAGTTCCGGGACAGGGATGCATGTCTACCTGAGCAAAGAAGAGTCCAGGCAACTGGTTGCCTTTGGCGCCAAAGTCATTAACGGGCGTGCCCGCGTCATCGTTCAAACCTCTGCCTTATTGGTTGACGAGGTGGTGGAGCGCACCCGACATGCCGCCGAGTGCGGCGCGGACGGCGTCATGGTGCTTCCGCCATTTTTCGAAGGCCCCACCGATGACCAGGGCATCGTCGACTTCTATTCCACCGTGTCTGAAGCCGGACTGCCCATCATTGGCTACAACGTGCCTCAGGCGGTGGGCGTGGAAGTGACCCCGGATCTGTTTCGCCAACTGAGCGAAATTCCGAACTTCGTATCGGTCAAGGACAGCAGCGGCGATCTGGCGGCGCAGGCGTCGCTGATTCGTACGGGGCTGCCGACAATGAATGGCGCTGATCCACTGGTGCCGTACGCGCTCTTTGCCGGTGCAGCGGGTCTGATCTGGGGCGGGGCGAACATGGCGCCGCGCTCTTGTGTTGCGGTAGTGAAGGCCGCCATGGAGCAGGACTGGACGCGTGCCCGGGATATCTGGCGGTCGATCGAGCCGGTGATGTCGTTGATCTGGCAGGGTGATTACGTGCAATCGGTTTATGCCGGTGCCGAGATCACAGGCTATGGAGCGGGGAATCCTCGCCGACCATTGGCTCGTCTGCCTGCTGAGAAGATCGCCGTGCTAAAGACAGCCCTTGAGCCCTTGATCGCTCTCGAGTCCGAACTCGCCTGACGATCTTGGGAGCAAGTCATGTACGTGGCCACTAAATTTCCAAAAAACAGCAGTCTTTCCGCCTGGGTGGCCATGCTTCCTGCGCGCATACCGACCCTCCCGCTGGAAGGCGCAGTGACCGTTGACGTTGCGATCATCGGTGCCGGCTTTGCCGGTCTCTCTGCCGCGCGACGGTTATCCCAGCTCGATCCGACTCTGCGGGTTGCGATACTGGAAGCCGGCGTTGTCGCAGAGGGTGCCACTGGGCGCAATTCAGGCTTCATTATTGATTTGCCCCATGAGGTCAGCTCGGAAGATTTCGGTGGCTCATCAACCGACCGGGCTCGACGGGACATCACGCTCTACCGGACTGCGATCGGCTTGGCCACGGACATGGCGCAGGAGCACGGCTGGGCGCGCGATATCATTGACCCATGCGGTCGCTACAGTGTGGCTATCAGCGAGAAAGGCGATGCTCACATCAAGGCTTATGCCCGACAATTGCAAGGGCTCAATGAGTCCCATGAAATCCTGGATGCCAAAGGCATTCATGAGGTGACGGGGAGCCAACTCTATACTTCCGGGCTCTACATGCCCGGTACGGTGATGGTGCAGCCAGCGGCCTACATACGAGCGGTTGCAGACAGTCTGCGCAATCCGGTAACGCTGTATGAGCACTCTGCGGTCCGGTCCTTCGACAAGCAGCCGGGAGGCTGGTCACTGAAAACGTCCAAGGGCACTGTAGCGGCCAAACGCGTCATTTTGGCCAACAACGGCCATGCACAGAGTTTTGGTCTGTTTCCTGGGCAACTGCTGCATGTCTTCACCTATGCGTCGATGTCGGAGCCTTTCGACCCACGACGCCTGAACGGTAAACGCGACTGGGCGGCCACGCCGGCGCTGCCCATGGGCACGACTGTGCGCCGGGTCAGTGGTGCTGCGGGTGACCGCATCCTGATCCGTTCGCGTTATTCCTATCACGCGGGGCTGGAAATCAATGAAGGCCATGTACGCAGTGCGGGACGCGTACACGATGGCAAGTTCGCTGATCGCTTCCCCGGTCTCGCAGGCGTGAAGATGCAATATCGATGGGGCGGTCCGATGGCCTTGACCTGGAACAGCGTGCCGATTTTTGGCGAAATCGAGCCCGGGTTATTCGCCGCTTGTGCGTGCAACGGCCTGGGGGCTTCGAAATCTACGGCTGCCGGGATCGCGGCGGCCGAGGCAGTCGTGGGGCTGAACTCGCAGTTGGTTGAGATTTTCTCCAATTATGACTCGCCAAAAAACCTTCCTCCCCAGCCATTCCTGAGCATCGGCGCGAAAGCTGACTTACGATTACGCGAATGGCGTGCCGGGCGTGAATGATGTTGTCACGAAGCAGCAAGTCCCATCGAAATGGAATGAGTCATGAGCGATCAATTGGACACCGCGGCACCTGCTTACAATGTTCCCAGGCCCCAGTTCGGTATTCTCTTGTGTCTTCTCTCAATGCTGGTGTTCGCAAGCCAGGATGGGATCACCAAGGTACTGGTCAAAGACCTCCCAATCGCGCAGTTGGTGATGGTGCGCTATTGGGTATTCCTGGCTTTTGCTGTCGGCTATAGCGTCTATCAAGGAAGCCTGCGCACGGCCTGTCGAAGCAGCCACCCTTACCAGCAGGTCATCCGTGCCTTGATTGGGGTGGGTGAAATTGTCTTGTTTGGATTGGGGTTGCGCTATCTGGGGTTGGCCGAAATGCATGCCCTGTATGCGGTGTTCCCGTTGATGACACTGGGGTTGGCAGGGGTATTTCTGGGTGAGTTCATCGGTGTGCGTCGATGGGTTGCCGCGGCCATAGGCTTCACGGGGACGCTGATTATCCTTCGACCTGGCACCGGTGTTTTCGAGCTTGTAGCACTGATCCCGCTTTTGTCTGCCTTGGGGTTCGCTGTCTTCAGCGTGCTGACCCGCCGGATCAGCCAACATGATTCGTTCGCCACGAACATGCTTTACATGGGGTTCTTCGGCGCGATCACCATCACCTTGTTGGGCCTTCCCGGATGGGTGGCTCCGAGCCCGCTGCAATGGGGCCTGATTGCGGTGCTTTCCACGACAGGCGTGGTGGCCCAGCTGTTATTTCTCCAGGCGCTGAAGTATGCAACGGCGGCCACACTTCAACCGTTCAACTACACGCTGCTGGTGTTTGCCACGCTGATTGGCCTGCTGGTATTCGGCGAGCTACCTGACACATGGACAGTAGTGGGGGCGTGCCTGGTGTTTGCCGGTGGCATGTATGCAATCAAAGCGAGAGGGTAGTGGTTTGCGGGTGTTCATTCGCCTTGAGCCGTCCTTGGCTTCAGGCTTTTATATTAGAACTTGAACCGCCCCACCAACCCTTTGAGCTGTCCGGAAATATCCGTCAACCGGCCCGACCCCGTCTGCGCCGAGTGGGCATATTCTTCCACCAGTTGTGCATCGGTATGGATTTGCGAGATGTGCCGGTTGATGTCTTCGGCCACCTGGTGTTGTTCCTCGGCCGCCGTGGCGATCTGCGTGTTCTGGTCGCGAATCGAATCCACTGAAATACGGATCTTGTCGAAGCTGTCGCGGGCCTGCTGGATGCGTTCAACGCTGGTTTTGGACCCTTGCAGACTGCCCTGCATTTGCAGGGTGACTTCCTGGGTCCGGCGCGCGAGGTTGCCGAGCAGGCTGTCGATCTCGCCGGTGGAGTCGGCGGTACGACGGGCCAGGGCGCGCACTTCGTCCGCTACCACGGCAAACCCGCGACCCTGGTCCCCGGCACGCGCCGCTTCGATGGCAGCGTTGAGGGCCAGCAGGTTGGTCTGTTCGGCAATTGAGCGAATGGTGTCGAGGATGGTGTTGATGTTCTTGCTGTCCTGCTCTAGCGCCTGCATGGTCTGGGTCGACTTTTGCAGGTCCTCGCTCAGTTTCAGCACGCTGCCCGTGGCTTCACCGATGTGCTGTTGACCATCGTGCACGTCGCGATAGCCCGCGTCCGCGCTGGAGGCGGCCTGACTGCAGGAGCGGGCCACCTCGTTGGCGGTGGCGACCATTTCGTTGAACGCCGTGCTCACCAACTCAACGGCCTGACGTTGACGTCCGGCGGCTTCGTTCATGTTTTGCGCCACTTCGCGGGTATCGGCGGCGGCGCTCTGCAGGTCGGAGGAGGCGCTGCCGATGCGCTGCACCAGTTGCGCGATCATGCCCAGGAACTGGTTGAACCAGCTCGCCAGGGTGGCGGTTTCGTCCTTGCCTTGCACCGAGAGCTTGCGGGTGAGGTCGCCTTCACCTTCGGCGATTTCCTGCAGGCCATTGGCAACACCGCGAATCGGGCGCACGATCACGCTGGCGAAACTGGCACCGACGATGGCGAACACCACTGCCAGTGCGGCGGCGATGATGGCGATCAACCAGGTCAGACTCGCGGCTTCGGCCATGACTTCGTCGCGTTTGATCAGGCCGATGAAGCGCCAGCCCAGGTCTTTGGAGCTGACGACGTTGGCCATGTAGGGCACGCCATCGATCTCGATCTGAGTCACGCCATCCCCGCTTTTGGCCAGTTCGGCATAGTTGGGGCCAAGTTCCGCCATGGGCTTGAAGTTGTGCTTGGCATCGCTGGGATCGACCAGGACGTTGCCATTGGCTTCGACCAGCATCAGGTAACCGCTGTCGCCCAGCTTGATGTTCTTGACCAGTTCGGTCAGTTGCTTGAGCGATACGTCCAGGCCCACCACACCCACCAGCTTGCCGGCGGCGTCGGAGACCGTGTGGACGATGCCGATCAGCGACACATCGTCCGGTTCCCAGTAATAGGCGTCTGTGCGTACGTTAGCGCCCGGTGACGCGATGGCGGCCTTGTACCACGGACGAACGCGAGGGTCGTAGTTGGAAATTTTGGGATCGTCAGGCCAGCTGGCGTAGCCGCCGTCGGCCAGCCCCAGAGAAAGATAGGCGGTGGTCGGATGGCTTTTGGCGAATCTGTCGAAGATTTCCAGCAGCTGTTTGTTGTTCTCAGGGAGAGGAATTTGTGCGGCGTCGGCACCGGAATAATTTTTCAGATCCTTGGCCGCGATAATCCGCGGGTCTTTGGCGAAGAACTCGACGTTCTGGCTGATGCCATCGAAGAATTGCTTCATGCCGTTGTCGATCTGGCGGATTTCACGGCCGCTGCTGTCCAGGAAATTGGTTTGTGCAGCGTCGCGCAGGTTTAACACGACCAGCACCGCCACCAGGATAACTGGCAGGCAGGCGATGGCCGCGAACGCCCAGGTCAGCTTCTGTTTGATATTCATGACTTCTCCCGCGGATATTAGAGGTGTTGAAACGGCGGAAACAGGAAACAGTAGCGGTGCGCGTTGCGAGTTTCTGGAACGGGGGAAGCGCCCATGCGTACCTACACCATATCGACCAAAGTCGAATGTACTTGAGGCCGTTCGGCTGCCAGGCAGGGCGATCGGCCTGGGATGTAGCGAGCCGATTGCAGCCGTCGCGGTTAATCTGGAAGATGTGCGAGTGGCTCTCCTGCTCAAGGCGCGAGAGTGACGCAAGCCCTGATCGCCTTCATGTATTGACGAGGCCCTATGCCAAGCGCATTCGAGAGCGTACTTAAAAACAAAAACATGGCTTACCGGCCAGTCGGGTCGCCAGGTCCTGGGCAGGCTCCGATTCGTGTCGCATTCGTATTGATGGACAATTTTTCGATGATGTCCTTTACCGGTGCGGTAGATGCGCTGGTGACAGCCAACCTGATGAGCGACAAGCCTCTCTATGAGGTGCTGACGGTAGGGGCGTCGGGGGGGCAGGTGACCAGTGACCTGGGGATCGTCATCTCTGCCGATAGCGAGTTGGCGCAGTTGCCGGAGAACCAGGATGTCCTGATCGTCGCTGGTGGCTTTCGGGTGAAGTTGCAAGGCATGCCGCTGCTGCGACGCAAGCTGCGCGCCCATGCGTCGTCCGGGGCAATACTGGGTGGGCTGTGGAACGGCGTTTTTTTTGTTGCCGATGCCAATTTGCTCGATGGTTTCGAGTGCGCGGTTCACCCGGAAAGTCGCGCCATGATGGCGGAGGTTTTCCCCCACGTGAAAGTTTCCAGCCGAGCCTATGTCGTTGACCGGCAGCGGGTCAGTTGCGCAGGTGCGAACAGCTCGCTGCGCATGATGCTTCAGTTGATCCGCCAGACGGGAGGAGAGACGTTGGTGGGGGCGATCGAAGAAATCCTTCGCTGTGATGAGTCGGGCGACGCGTCTGATCTGCCGCCGGTCTTCGTTGAGACCGATCCGACACTGCCAGAAAGTCTCAAGCTGGCGTTGGAATTGATGTGGCAAAACATCGAGGAGCCGTTGACCATCGATGAGCTGGCTGCATGCGTGAAGATTTCCAAGCGGCAGTTGGAGCGGCGGTTCTGCAGTTTCCTCGGGGCGACCCCGACGCGCTATTACCTGGAGCTACGCCTGACCCGTGCGCGCCAACTCATTCAGCAGACCAATCGATCCGTGACAGAAATCGCCGTGGCGACGGGCTTTGTCAGCTCGCCGCATTTTCAGCGTCGGTTTCGGGATTTTTTTGGCGTTCCGCCTGGTAGTTACCGTACGGCGTTTGAGCGAAAACAGGGCGTTCGGTGATAGCGAGTGACCTGATCGGAGGTGGGAGGGGCTTGATGGCAAGTGTCAACAATCCCCGCACAGAACATCATGTCAGAGAACTTTGGCCTGTAGATGGCAGGTAAACGCCGCAGGCTAGCGGCGTTGGGATCAGATTTTATCGTCCGCTTTTACCTTGGCAGGCACTTCATCGGCCTGCGAGGCGGTCATGCTTGTGCCGCGGCAGAGTACTTTGCGCACTTCATCGGCGATCGAGCCTGCGACGATGCGCTCCTGCATCGGGTCGAATTGAGCTTTTTCCAGTCTTTCGAGGCTGTTGTACATACCCATGTGCCGGACGTTCCGGTTCGCGCAGTCGAGGGCCAGTTTTGTGTAGTTGGTGAAGTAGGGACCCGATCTTTGGACGGTGACCTGGAGGGTCGAACCATTTTCGGTAAACGAGACGATGGCGTATTCGGCCTTCGAATCGTCGTAGGCGTACTGGATTTTTTGAACGTCTGCTGTCGCGTAGCAGGCAACGGAAAGCACCGCAAGAGACATAACCGTTTTCATACTTCTTCCATGATTAACTGAGTGAGGATAGTTGATGGCTAATTGAAATCATTTCGACAGCCAATAACATTCAGACAATATTGTAGTTTTAATAAGGACAGAGCACCACTGGTCGGAAAGCGCCGTCACTTCGCATTGTTGGGTTCACTCAGCTCATGCAACTTAAGTTTCTATAGATGCTTTCGATAGATACTCGCTAGTAGGTGTGATAGATGGCCAAATGATATGTCGCAACGCTTCGACACTTATTTCCTACAGTCATGTAGCACCCATCAATGATTAATTAAATATTCAAAGCTGAGTCTGCATGGAGGGTAGTGAGTCCCGGCGGGAGGAGAACCTGCCCGCGATATAAGTGTTCCATTCAACAGGAAGGCTGAATGAGAAACCGCTATCGCGAACAGGACCTGCCTTCATGGCATTTGCGGCAACTCCTGCGGGCGCAGGTCAAACACCAGGACCTCGGCGTCCTGGCCGTTGCTCAACGTCAGCACCTGTTCATCACGCACCCGCACACCATCACCTTCCTGTAACGGCACGCCATTGAGTTCGACGCTGCCACGGGCCACATGCACGTAGGCATAACGATCAGGCGCCAATGTCAGGGTGGCGTTTTCCTTGCCGTCGAACAGCCCGGCATAGACCCGTGCGTCCTGGCGCACCTGGAGCGAGCCGTGGGCGCCGTCCGGGGAAATGATCAATTGCAGGCGACCTCGTTTCTGTTCGGCGCTGAAGTGTTCTTGTTGATAGCGCGGCGTGGCGCCACTGACGTTGGGCACGATCCAGATTTGCAGGAAGTGCACCAACTCTTCGGCGCTGTGGTTGAACTCGCTATGGGCCACGCCGCTGCCGGCGCTCATCAATTGAACATCACCCGGGCGAATCACCGAACCCGTGCCCAAGGTGTCCTTATGCTCCAGTGCGCCTTCAAGTACATAGGAGAAAATCTCCATGTCCCGATGAGGATGCTGGCCGAAGCCCTTGGCGGCTGCGACCCGGTCGTCGTTGATGACCAGCAGGTCGGAGAAGCCTTGTTCATTGATGTTGCGGTAGCTGGCAAAGGAAAAGGTATGGAACGAGGTCAGCCAGCCGTGACGGGCGATGCCACGATCCGAAGCTTTGCGAAGAGTCAGCATGGTAGTTCTCCTGATTTGTGTAGGCGACGGCGGGCGTTCGCCGGGTTCAGAAGAAGGTTAATGGTTATTGAAGTGTTCAATAAGTAGCTGGAAAACGAAAGACTGTCCCTTCTGAGTGGACAGTGAGTGATGCCTACCAGCAGGTGCCTGGCTTCGACATAATGATAGTTTTCCATGCTCCACAAAACCCGTGGGAGCGAGCCTGCGCGCGATAAGGCCGGTCCAGCCTGCGTCCATGTTGGTTGACAGTCCGCTGTCGCGAGCCGGTTCGCTCCCACAGGTGGCATCTACAGATCCTCGATATTTTTGGCGTATTCCCTGATGAAAACCGTTGCAATGGTGCTGTTCCCGGATTTTCTACTGCTCGACATGGCCGGGCCC
The DNA here is from genome assembly GCF_024494355.1 of Pseudomonas sp. Q11. Classification (GTDB taxonomy): domain Bacteria; phylum Pseudomonadota; class Gammaproteobacteria; order Pseudomonadales; family Pseudomonadaceae; genus Aquipseudomonas; species Aquipseudomonas hefeiensis. The sequence goes on from NZ_JAKNQY010000002.1 coordinate 154,052, forward strand.
CTTGAAGTGTTTTCCATCGCCAATCGTTACCTTGAACCTGATCTTCATTATCAATTGCTGACCCTGGGTACCGAGCGCGGCGCGTTGCGAGCGTCCAATGGGGTGGCGGTACAGGCCGATATCCACATCGATCAGGCCTGGGCGGCCTACGACGTGTTGTTGGTGCCGGGTGGGCCGGGGGCCTATAACGACCAGCAGCCGGGATTGCACACCTGGTTGCGCGCAGCGGCGCAACGGGCCACTCGCTGCGGCTCCATTTGCACCGGAGCGTTTGTGCTGGGGGAGGCGGGGCTGCTCGACGGCTATCGCGTCACCACCCACTGGCACTACACCGACCGCCTGATCCAGCGTTTCCCCAACGCACGGGTGGAAACCGACAAAATCGTCCTGCAGGACCGACGCTTGTTTACTTCCGGCGGCGTCACTGCCGGCATCGACCTGGCGCTGTCCATTGTCGCTCAGGACCACGGTCGACAAGTCGCGTTGGATGTGGCCAAGGTATTGCTGGTGGTGATGAAACGCCAGGGCGGCCAGGCGCAGTTCAGCCCGCTGGTGGCGACGGTGGCGGCTCAAGAGTCTGCCATTACCCGGGTGCAGAATCATGTGATGGAGCATCTGGAGGAGCCTTTCACCATCGAGCGCATGGCAGCGATGGCCGCCATGAGTTCGCGCCATTTCGCCCGAATGTTCGCTCGCGAAGTGAAGATGACGCCCATGGAATTCCTGCAAGGCGCGCGCATCGACCGGGCCCGCCAGTTGCTGGAATCCACCGATTTGCCCCTCAAGACCGTGGCGTTTCGCAGCGGCTTCGGCAGTGTGCGGCACATGCGCTTTCTGTTCAGTGAAAAGCTCGGCTTGACCCCGGTGCAGTATCGGCAGCAGTTCAGTTGAGCCGTCGGTGTCCGTCCAGGGCACCGCGATGTCCGTGATGCGCCCTGTGCCAGCATTGTCCTCCGGGCAGTGGCTGCCAAGATAACGGCGAACCCTCTGGAAAGGATGCGCAGGAGCCAGGGCAGACGCGTTCGGATATCCGTAACGTTCGCCCGGAGCGGTTATCCCGCGCTGGATCACCATGAACAGTTTCGTCAAAGCGGATACCGAGGCGCCAGTGAGCTTCGGTCCGTTTATCTTTTACCGCCAGCAGCGACTTGTCACCCGTGACGGTGAGCCGCTGGCATTGGGTGGTCGCGCCCTGGACATTCTTCAAGTGTTGCTGGAGAACGCCGGTCACTTTGTCAGCAAGCAAGCTCTTATCGCGCGCGTCTGGCCTGATAGCGTGGTGGAAGAAATCAACCTGCGGGTACACATCGCGGCGCTGCGACGGGCGTTCGGTGACGCGGCGGATGGTTTTCGCTACATCCTCAATCATCCACGGCAGGGCTATTGCTTTGCTGTGCCCGTGGATGCTGACCTCGAGCAGCCGGTCGAGCGGCATAACCTGCCCGCGCGCCTGAGCCCGGTGATCGGTCGCGACAAAGTGCTGGGACGGTTGCTCAGCGCGGTGCCCCGTCAGCGCCTGACCACCGTGACCGGACCGGGTGGGGTCGGCAAGACCGCCGTGGTGCTGCGGGTGGCTGAACTGTTGCTGGAACACTTTGATGATGGTGCCTGGTTTGTTGACCTGTCCGTCATCAGCGACCGGTCGCAGGTGACGGCACAGGTTGCCCGCACTCTTGGTCTGGAACGCGGCGTCTTGAGCCAGCAACTGAAGTCCTGTCGAATGCTGCTGGTACTCGATGGCGGCGATCATCTGCTCGACGCTTGTCGGGATCTGGCCCTGGCTTTGGGCGCATCGGCCCCGCAGGTCTCGCTGTTGTTCAGCAGCCGTGAGCCCTTGAATCTGCCTGATGAGAGTGTCGTAGAACTATCGGGCCTGACAGTGGCCTCGGCCCTTGAGCCTGAGCACCAGATATTGGCGTGTCCGGCGGTGCAGTTGTTGATCGATCAGGTCGCTGCCCGACAGCAGGGTTTCAAGCCCAATGACCGCGAGCTGGCGACGATTGCCCAGCTATGTCAACGCCTGGACGGATTACCGCTGGCGCTGGAACTGGCGGCGGCCCAGGTCGGCGTGTTGGGCGTGGCGGGGGTCTTGGAACAGTTGGATTATGGCCTGTCACTCTTGAGCCACGGACGCCGCACGGCTGTGGCGCGTCATCGAAGCCTGGAGGCCATGCTGGACTGGAGTTTCGAGCGCTTGAGTGACGATGAGCAGACAGCGTTCCAACGTCTGGCCGTGTTCGATGGACTGTTTACGCTCAAGGCGGCAATGGCCGTCATCAGTTGCGCTGAGCTGGATGCCGGGCAATTGCCTGGTCTGCTGTCACGGCTGGCGAGCCAATCGCTCGTGATGGTCGAGCAGTGCGTGGACGGAGTTCGATTCCACTTGCTCCACACCACTCGCGCCTATGCCTTGGAAAAACTGCACCGCAGTGGTCAGTGGGCTGTTTTCAGCCAGCGTCATGCGCTGCAAGAAGCTTGGGAGATTGGTCGTTCAAGGCCCCAGCCGCCGAGTCAGTTTTTGCAGCAGCGCGCCGGCTTGCTGTAGGTCGGGGGTGTCGAACCCTTCGCTGAAACGTCGATAGACCGGCCCGAGCAGATCCTGGGCGGCGTTGTCCATGCCCCGACGTTGCCATAGCCGGGCCAGGGACATGGCGCTGCGCAGTTCCCAGGCCAACGCATTTTGCCTCCGGGCCACCGTCAGGGCGCTCAGCAGTTGCTCTTCGGCGCGGCGCTCAAGGGTGGGGTCGTTTTGCGCCAACAGGGTTTCGGCGTCGGCCCGCAGGATCTCCGCCGTACACCAGCCTGCCGCACCGTTGCGGGCGCGCTCGACCTGTGCCTGGCTGACACAATCGATGCGCAGGGTGACGACGATATCCTGGATCAGTCCGGCGTTGGTCGAGTTCGCTTCCAGGGTTTTGTCATCGAAAGCACGGGCGTAGTGGCTGGCCCAGTCATGGAACAGCATGACCGAATGTTTCTTGGCCTGGTGCTTCAACAGTTCGAGCCTTTCCCGGGCGCTTGAGTGATCGCCGTTGTAGTGCGCAATGACACAACCGCTCAGCGCCAGGGTGTAGCAGATCGAGATGCCGTGGTTGATCTGCAAGGCAATCTGCAGCGCAAGGTCGGCGGTACGCCGGGCTTTCTCGGCAAAGCCTTGCAGCCAGAGAATGCGCGCCAGAACGGTCAGTGCCGCCACGCTCTGATCGTATTGGACGCCGAAACCGTGGGAGAAACGGCTGAGGTGGCCGCTCTGGGCCAGGCGCTGGACCACTTGTTCGGCATCACGCCGGGCGGCCGTCTGATCACCGGTGAAATGCTGCGCCAGCACACGCAGGCGTTGGGTGCTCAGAGACAGGATCGGATCGCCGTGCACGCCCAGTCGGTTGAAATCCAGGCTTTGTGCCAACGCCTCTTGGTAGTTGCCGCAGCTGAGGTTGACCGTCATGAGCCCCGACACGGCTCGCAGCTCGCCGGCCAGGTCCTGGCATTGTTGTGCCTGGCGCCGGGCGGTGATGAAGGCTTCGACAGTGGCAGGCGCACCACCTTGAGTATGGTAATTGAAACTGGCATGGGCCAGTTCCAGGGCGAGGGTCAGCCGTGGGCACGGCGCGGCGCCTTGGCGTAATAACGCCCGCGCCTTGCTCACGTAAAGCCCGTGCTCCTTGAGCAGCGACAATTCCTGCCAGAGAGGCAGGGTGCGGGCGGTCAGGCGGATCGCCACCGTGTGCGAACCCTGCGGACTCAACCCCCGGTCGAGCGCGGCGCGGATGTCGTCACGATAAGTGGCGTAGCGGGTGATCCACTGCCGCGTGGGAGTCGTTTCCCAGTCTTTTTCGGCTTGTTCCATGAGCGTCAGGCAGCGCTCGGCGTGTCGTTCGTGGCTGGCAGCCAGCTCCCCGGCCTCAGCCAGTTTTTCCAGCGCGTAGCGACGAGTGGTATCCAGCAAGCGGTAGCGCACCTCTTCATCGCCGATCTCGACATTAAGCAACGATTTGGCGACCAACTGGCTGACCGACACCAGAACCTGATCAGGCGCGATATGTTGGCCCACGATCACCGCCGCAGCCGAGGCCAGGTCGAAGCTGTCCATGAACACCGCCAGCCGGCGTAGGCAGGTCTGCTCGCAGGGCGTGAGCAGTGCGAAACTCCAGTCCAGCGTGGCGCGCAGGGTTTGCTGGCGCGGTGCGACGTCGTTGGTGTCATTGTGGAGCAGGACGACGCTGCCTTGCAGTTGCCGGTGAAGCGCCTCCAGTCCGAACACACCGATCTGGCCGGCAGCCAGTTCGATGGCCAGGGGGATACCGTCCAGCCGACGACAGATGTCGACCACCAGCGGTATGTCCTGATCCGTCAGCTCGAAGCTGTCATGACTGGCCATTGCCCGCTCGGCGAATAATTGCAGCGCCGGAAATTCCAGGGCTGGATAGCCCTCGATGAGCATCTCCCGTGGTGGGAACGCCAGAGCGTCCAGGCGCTGCACATGCTCACCTTCGGCCCGCAGGGCTTCGCGGCTGGTGGCCAGGATATGCAAGTGGGGGGCTCCGCGCAGCAGGGTTTCGCTCAGTTGGGCGATGGCGTCGATCAGGTGCTCGCAGTTATCGATCACCAGCAACAAGTGCCGGTCCTTGAGTCGGCGGGCGATGGCGTCCAACGGATCGCCGTCGTGCAGCGGCAGGTCCAGCAGCGCACACAGGTTTGGGGCAATCATGCACGGATCGTTGAGCGAGGCCAGGTCAAACAGATAGGTGCCGTCGCGATAGTGGCCGATCAGCCGTTCAGCGACCCGCAAGGCGACGGTGGTCTTGCCGATCCCGCCAGTACCCACCAGGGTGATGAAGCGTTTTCGCGGCAATCGGGCCACCAGGCTTTCCACCAGGCCTTGCCGTCCGATCATCCGAGTGCGGCGTGGCGGCAGGTTGCGGGCCAGCGAAGGGTGAGGGATGCGTGCCAGTTGCTCGACCGGCTTCAGGGACAACGGTGCGACAAAACTGTAGCCGCGCTGGGCCACGGTGATGATGTAGCGCTGCCCCGCCTGGCCGTCTCCCAAGGCCTTGCGCAGTGCCGCCACGTGGACCCGCAGGTTGGTGTCTTCCACGACGCTCGTGGGCCAGACACGGGCCATCAGTTCTTGCTTGCTCACCACTTGCCCGGCGTGTTCGAGCAACACCAGCAGAATCTCCACCGCCCGCCGCCCCAGGCGCAACGGTTGCCCGGCCTCCAGTACCAGCCGCTGGCGAGGATGGACGCGGTAAGGACCAAAATGCACCGTCTGTTCGACGGGCAGGCTGAGGTATTGGCTCATGTTGCTCTCAATTTCTTGTCCCGGTGCTTGGGCTTTCCCGAGCATATTCCTCAGGTTTTGTTTCAAGCGCAACGGTGAACGTTTTCCAGACGCCGCCTTCAAGGCGTCGATCTCTGTGGCGAGGGAGCTTGCTCCCGCTGGGCTGCGAAGCGGCCCCCAAGGCCCCACTCCCAATCAATCTGGCACGCCGAGGTGACAGTCTTGGGGCTGCTGCGCAGCCCAGCGGGAGCGAGCTCCCTCGCCACAAAAGCAGTTTTTCATACTGACGCTCCGAAAAAATTAACAACGTTTAACTCACGCAACTGCCCCCTCTGACCGGACCATTGAGCAATCCACTCATCTCAAGGAATCACGTCATGAGCACCTTCATCACCCGCGACGGCACCGAGATTTACTACAAGGATTGGGGCAGTGGTCAACCGGTGGTCTTCAGCCACGGCTGGCCGTTGAACTCGGACAGTTGGGAGGCGCAGATGATGTTCCTGGCGTCCAACGGTTATCGGGTGATCGCCCATGACCGCCGCGGGCACGGGCGCTCCAGCCAGCCATGGGACGGCAACGACATGGACACCTATGCCGATGACCTGGCCGAGCTGATTGAGCGGCTGGACCTCAAGGACGCGGTGCTGCTGGGCTTCTCCACCGGCGGTGGCGAAGTTGCCCGCTACATGGGGCGACATGGTGCTGCCCGGGTTGCCAAGCTCGGGCTGATCTCGGCGGTGACCCCGCTGATGCTCAGGACCCCGGCCAACCCTGGTGGCTTGCCCGTGGAGGTGTTCGACGGTTTCCGCCAGGCCTCTCTGGCTGACCGTTCTCAGCTATACAAAGATGTGGCCAGTTCGTTTTTCGGTGCCAACCGGCCGGGTGCCAAGGTCTCCCAGGGCATGATCGACTGGTTCTGGATGCAGGGCATGCTCGCCGGTCACAAGAACACCTACGACTGCATCAAGGCGTTCTCGGAGACGGATCTGTCCGAAGACCTGCGCTATATCGATGTGCCGACCCTGGTGGTCCATGGCGATGACGACCAGGTAGTCCCGATCGAAACGGCGGGCATCGCGGCCGCCAAATTGCTCCAGAACTCGCAGCTGCTGATCTACCCCGGCGCGCCGCACGGCCTGACCGATACGCACAAGGACCGGCTGAACGCGGACCTGCTGGCGTTCATCCAGGCTTGATCACGCACTAACCTGTGGGAGCGGGCTTGCTCGCGAATGCGGTGGCACATTCGACATAAGTGTCACTGACCCACCGCTTTCGCGAGCAAGCCCGCTCCCACAGGATTGGTATTCAACAGGAACAACACCCATGAACCGCAATGATTTGCGCCGCCTCGACATGAACCTGCTGGTGATCTTCGAAGCACTGATGTTCGAGAAGAACCTGACCCGCGTCGCCGAAAAGCTGTTCATGGGCCAGCCGGCGGTGAGCGCGGCGCTGGGACGGCTGCGGGATCTGTTCGACGATCCGTTGCTGATCCGCAACGGTCGCGGCATGGAGCCGACGCCGCGGGCCCTGGCGATCCTGCAGGAGCTGCAACCGGTCATGGATACGATCTCGGGCGCGGTCAGCCGGGCCAAGGCTTTCGATCCCTCCACCAGTTGCGACGTGTTTCGCATCGGCTTGTCCGACGATGCCGAGTTTGGCCTGTTTCCACCTTTGCTCAGTCAACTGCGCGAAGAGGCCCCCGGCATCATTGTGGTGGTGCGCCGGGCCAATTTCCTGCTGATGTCGTCGCTGCTGGCCAGTGGCGAAATCAGCGTCGGCGTGAGTTACACCACCGACCTGCCGGCCAATGCCAAACGCAAGAAATTGCGCGACATCCCCTGCAAGGTCTTACGCGGCGACCAGCGCCCCGGGCCGCTGACCCTGGACGAATACTGCGCGCGGCCCCATGCCATGGTTTCGTTTTCGGGCGACCTGAGCGGCAACATCGACCTGGACCTGGCCCGCATCGGGCGAACGCGCAAAGTGGTGTTGGCGGTGCCGCAGTTCAGCGGTCTGCGAGCCTTGCTGGCAGGCACCGAACTGATCGCCACCGTGCCTGACTACGCCGCCTGCGCGCTGGTGGAAGGCTGCGCGTTGCGCGCGGAGGATCCGCCGTTCCAGATCAATGCCGCCGAGCTGTCGATGGTGTGGAGCGGTGTGCATGACAACGATCCGGCCGAGCGCTGGCTGCGCTCGCGCATTGCCACCCATATGTCTCAACCGTTGCCGGCTGCCGCCTATGCGGATCCGGAGGGAGTGCAGCGATGAGCATCGCGGACGAACGTTCCCTGCAGGATTTGGGCTTGTTGTTCCTGCGCCTGAGTGGCGCGTTGTTTTTGCTGTGGGTCCATGGGCTGCCGAAGCTGTTGCACTACAGCGTCGAACTGACCCATATCGAAGACCCGTTTCACCTCGGCGCGGCGCCGACCCTGGTCCTGGCGATTTTCGCCGAGGTGCTGTGTCCGCTGCTGATCATGGCCGGTGTGCTGGTGCGCCTGGCGTGCTTGCCAATCCTGTTTCTGCTGGCCGTCGCGCTTCTAGTGGTACACCCGCAGTGGACCCTGGAAGAAGGGCAGTTCGGCTGGCTGCTGCTGATCGTATTTACCAGCGTGTTGATTGCCGGGCCTGGACGCCTGGCGATGAACACGCGTTTTGTTGGAGTGCTTCGTCATGTCTGAACCTCAAACCGTTGAATTGACCAGCGATCCTGTAAAACCCGGCTTCGACGAAATCGTCACCCTGGTGATCAAGCACCGGATCAAGCCCGGCCAGGACGCGGCTTATGAGGCCTGGTTGCGCCGCACCGTGCGGGTGGCCGGTCAGTGGCCTGGGCACCTGGGTGTGGATGTCGTCCGGGGCAAGCAGGGCGGGTTGTCGCTGTTTACCTGCGTGCTGCGTTTCTGCTCCACCGAGGCGATGCAACGCTGGCTGGATTCGCCCCAGCGCCGCGAGCTGGTGGAAGAGGCCGCGCCGCTGTTGGCCGATGGCGACCAGACCGAAGTCGCCCCCCACAAGGAATTCTGGTTCGCCCCGTTGGCGGATGCCTCCATCCCCCCACCACGCTGGAAACAGGCCGTGGTGACGTTGTTGGTCATCCTGCCCCACACCTTGTTGGTGCCGCTGATCTGGGGGCCTATGCTGCAACTGCACGCATTTCTTTCCAACTACGTAGTCGCCACGTTCCTGATCACCCTGACCATTGTGCTGTCGGTGGTGTACGTGTGCATGCCGCTGGCGACTCGTCTGTTCGCGCCGTGGCTTGAGGCCTCTCAAGTCCACGAACACTTGGAGCCCTAAGCAGCGCCGAACTGTTGTGACAAACACTGTTGTGGCGAGGGGATTTATCTCCGCTGGCTGCGGAGCAGCCCCTTCTAAATGCCACCACCGATTGATTCACCTGCACATTTATCGCCTAAGGAAATCCGATGAACGCCGATCTGATTCTATTCAATGGCCAGTTCCATACGGTCGACCGTGAAAAACCCCGCGCCAGTGCGGTCGCCATCAGCCAGGGGCGCTTTGTCGCGGTAGGGACCGACGCCGAGGCCATGGCCCTGCGCGGCAGCGGCACCCAGATTGTCGATCTCAAGGGCCGCACCGTCATCCCCGGGCTCAACGACTCGCACTTGCACCTGATCCGCGGTGGCCTGAACTACAACCTGGAGCTGCGCTGGGAAGGCGTGCCGTCCCTGGCCGATGCCTTGCGCATGCTCAAGGACCAGGCCGACCGCACGCCGACGCCACAATGGGTGCGGGTGGTGGGGGGCTGGAACGAATTCCAGTTTGCCGAAAAACGCATGCCAACCCTGGAAGAACTCAACCAGGCCGCCCCCGACACCCCGGTGTTCGTGTTGCACCTGTATGACCGTGCCTTGCTCAACCGCGCGGCGCTACGAGTGGCCGGCTACACCCGAGACACGCCAAACCCGCCGGGCGGCGAGATCGTGCGCGACAGCAAGGGTGAGCCCACCGGGATGCTGGTGGCGCGGCCCAACGCAATGATCCTTTATTCGACCTTGGCCAAGGGGCCGAAGCTGCCTTTGGAGTACCAGGTCAATTCCACGCGCCAGTTCATGCGTGAACTCAATCGCCTGGGCCTGACCAGCGCCATCGACGCCGGCGGTGGCTTCCAGAATTACCCGGATGATTACGCGGTGATCGAGCAGCTGGCGCGTGAGCAGCAGTTGACGGTGCGCATCGCCTACAACCTGTTCACTCAGAAGCCCAAGGAAGAGCTCACCGACTTCAAGAACTGGACCGGCAGCGTCAAGTTGCACCAGGGCGATGATTTCCTGCGGCACAACGGCGCCGGTGAAATGCTGGTGTTTTCGGCGGCGGATTTTGAAGACTTCCTGGAGCCGCGTCCGGACCTGCCGCCGGGCATGGAACAAGACCTGGAACCGGTGGTTCGGCATCTGGTGGAGCAGCGCTGGCCGTTCCGCCTGCATGCCACCTATGACGAATCCATCAGCCGCATGCTCGATGTGTTCGAGAAGGTCAATCGCGACATTCCGTTCAATGGCCTGCCGTGGTTCTTCGACCACGCCGAAACCATCACACCGAAGAACATCGAACGGGTTCGAGCGCTGGGCGGCGGCATCGCGATCCAGGACCGCATGGCCTTCCAGGGTGAATATTTCGTCGACCGTTACGGTGCCAAGGCCGCTGAGGCCACGCCGCCGATCAAACGCATGCTGGCCGAAGGCGTGCCAGTGGGTGCCGGCACCGACGCCACCCGGGTGTCGAGCTACAACCCCTGGACTTCGTTGTACTGGATGGTCAGCGGGCGCACCGTCGGCGGCCTGGCGCTACACGAAGAGGGCCTGCCGCGCCTGACCGCGTTGGAACTGTTCACCCACGGCAGCGCCTGGTTCTCGTCGGAGCAGGGCAAGAAAGGCCAGATCAAGGTCGGCCAACTGGCGGACCTGGCGGCCCTGAGCGCGGACTTTTTCAGCGTCGAGGAAGAAGCCATCAAGTGGATCGAGTCGGTGCTGACGGTGGTCGACGGCAAGGTGGTGTATGCCGCCGGCGACTTCGAAAAGCTCGGCCCCGCCAGCGTGCCGGTACTCCCCGACTGGTCACCGGTGGTCAAGGTCCCCGGCCACTGGCGCCCGACCTCACCGTTGCAGGCGCAAGTCCACCAGTGCAGCGGCCCATGTGTGGTGCATTCCCACAGCCATGAGCGCGCGCGATTGTCGAACGTTCCGGTCAGCGATTTCCAGGGCTTCTGGGGCGCGTTTGGCTGCTCCTGCTTTGCCTTCTGACTGACACACCGATTCTCCCCTGTGGGAGCGAGCCTGCTCGCGAAGGCGTCGGCAAATCCGACATCGCCGCAAGCTGACACACCGTCATCGCGAGCAGGCTCGCTCCCACATTGTTTTTCAATACATCCATCCCAAAGGAGTCATCCCATGAGCAACGTTCCCGCCTACAACCGCCTGAACAAGGACGACGCGGTCGTTCTGCTGGTCGATCACCAGACTGGCCTGATTTCACTGGTCCAGGACTTCTCGCCCAACGAGTTCAAGAACAACGTGTTGGCCCTGGCTGACCTGGCGAAGTTCTTCGAGCTGCCAACCATCCTGACCACCAGTTTCGAACAAGGCCCCAACGGCCCGATCGTGCCGGAGCTCAAGGAAATGTTCCCGGACGCGCCGTACATCCCGCGCCCAGGCCAAATCAATGCCTGGGACAATGAAGACTTCGTCAAGGCGATCAAGGCCACCGGCCGCAAGCAACTGATCATCGCTGGCGTGGTCACCGACGTCTGCGTGGCATTCCCGACGCTGTCGGCGTTGGCCGAAGGTTTCGACGTGTTCGTCGTCACCGACGCTTCGGGTACGTTCAACGAAACCGTGCAACAGGCGGCCTGGGTACGCATGACCGCTGCCGGCGCGCAGATGATGAACTGGTTCTCGGTGGCCTGTGAGCTGCACCGCGACTGGCGCAACGACATCGAAGGCCTGGGCAACCTGCTGTCCCAGCGTATTCCGAACTATCGCAACCTGATGAACAGCTATTCGGCGCTGACCGCCAAGTAAGCTGGGTGGTTGCAGCTGGATGACGCCCGCCTTGTGCGGGCGTTTTTGTGCAGGGCACCTACTGCTCGGCAAGCTGGTCCGCCGTTATCGCGAGCAAGCTTTGCTCCCACACAGGATCGTTGGCGCAACGCGGACCCGTGGGAGCAAAGCTTGCTCGCGATGACAGCGGCACCTTCACCCTCTATGCAACCTGTCTTACCCCATCCACAATACCCAACAGAACATCCCGACTGTCCACCGCTGGAATGACAATGAATCCCTTCGAAGAAATGCGCATTTTTGCCCAGGTCATGGAGTCGGGCAGTTTCACCGCGGCGGCGGACAAACTGGGGCTGTCCAAGCAGTTCGTCAGCCGCAAGCTCATGGCGCTGGAACAGCGGCTGGGTGTGCGTTTGCTCAATCGCTCGACACGCCGGCTGGATGTAACGCCCCTGGGCCAGCGCTATCACGAAGCGGCGCTGCGCCTGCTCAGTGAAGTCGAACAGGTGGAGCAGGGCATCAGCGGCCAGACCAGCGAGCCTCGCGGCACCATTCGTCTCAGCGCACCGCTGTCGTTCGCGGTCGCGCACCTGGGCAGCCTGTTACCGTTATTCTTGCAGCGCTATCAGGAGGTGAGTGTCGAGGTGGATTTGAGTGATCGCTCGGTTGACTTGCTGGGGGAAGGCTACGACATCGCGCTGCGCATTGGCGTGCTGGAGGACTCGACATTGATCGCCCGGCGCATCGCGACCATTGAGCGGGTGTACTGCGCCAGCCCCGCCTACCTGGCGCGACGCGGTACGCCCGAACGGCCTGAAGACCTGCGCACTCACGATTGCCTGCCTTATGGGCATAGCCGTCAGGTGCAATGGCGATTCGGTGGAGGCAGCAAACCGCTGACCCTGGAGGTCGCCGGGCGCATGCGTGCCAATAACGGCGATTTGCTCAGGGATGCGGCGGTCGCCGGCATGGGCATCACGTATCTGCCGACGTTCATTGTCGGGGAGGCGTTGACGGACGGTCGATTGATCAAGGTGCTCGAAGGCTTCGAGACAGAGGCGTTGGCGCTGTCGGCGGTCTATCCGCAACATCGGCAAAGTTCACGCCCGGTGCAGGCGCTGGTGGAGTTTTTGCGCGAACAGATGCAGTGAGCTGCCCGGCTGCGTTCAGCCGTGGCAAACGGCTGAACGCATCGGCAGTGCCTGATCAGGCGGCCAGGCTGGAGCTGCTCATTTCTTTTTTGTACTGCGCCTTCATGGCTTCCATCTGCTCGCCCAACGACTCCAGCGTCGCTTTGCCCAGCAGCTTTTTGGCTTGAGGAAACATCTCGGTTTCTTCCTCTTCGATATGGTGCTCAAGCAACTCTTTGACCACTTTCACCCGGCCAGCGAACTCCGGCGTGGACGGATCGGTATTCTTCAGGTCCGGCAGCACCAGCGAGTCGACGGTGCGATGTTCTTCCTTGGCTTCGTAGTACATCTCGGCCTGCTCCTTGCCGCCGGCCTGCTTGTAGGCCGGATAAAGAATCTCTTCTTCCAGTCGGGTATGAATGGAGATTTCCATTTCCAGTTTCGCCAACAGATCGGTGCGTTTCTTGATGCCACGGCTGGTTGATTCGCTCAGCTGGGCAAGGATGGCCTTGACGCGTTCATGGTCGGCTTTCAACAGGTCGATGGCGTTCATAGGTAGCTCCTGGCAATTCACGGGTGCGGGCCGGCTTCAAGCGCCGACGCCGCGTCACATAGAAATTGCATCAGTCGTGCCAGCCGAATATTTTTGCAAAGTCGTTTAAAAACAGTCAGTTGTATGAGCCTGACTTTTGTTCATCGTGCAGGCTGCATGAGGGCATGAAAAAATGCATTGCACTTTGCGCTGCCCCAATCGCTAGACGATCAGTTGCCGCACCCGCCCGGCAAGCGCCAGGCAGGAGGTCAGCCCTGGCGATTCGATCCCGAACAGATTGATCAGCCCCGGGACCTGATGCTCGGCGGCGCTGCTGATGAGGAAGTCCTGGGCAGGCTCGTTGGGGCCGGAAATTTTCGGACGGATGCCGCTGTAGCCCGGTTGCAGGCTTTGGTCCGGCAAGCCAGGCCAATAATTGCGAATCGCCGGGTAAAAGGCCTCGGCCCGGGCCGGGTCCACGCGGTAGTCCTCGCGTTCGAGCCACTCGGTGTCCGGACCAAAACGGGCCTGGCCCGCCAGGTCCAGGGTCATGTGGATGCCCAGGCCGGCAGCTTCCGGAGCGGGGTAGATCAGATGCCGAAAAGGCGCGCGTCCGGTCAGGCTGAAGTAGTTGCCCTTGCACAAGTAAGCGTGGGGCACCGAGTGCGGCGCCAGGCCTTCGATGCGGCGGGCGAGGGCGGGCGCCTGGAGGCCGGCGGCGTTGATCAGTTGGCGGCAGGACACACTCATCTGCGCAGTGCCACCCAAGTGCAGCAGGAAACCACCGGCGATGGTCTGCGCGCTCAGCATGGGCGTGTGGAATACGATGTCGGCACCGGCTGCTTCGGCATCCCCCTGCAAAGCCAGCATCAGCGCATGCGCGTCGACGATACCGGTGGAAGGCGAATACAGCGCGGCCACGCACGCCAGGGCCGGTTCCAGCGCCAGCGCCTGTTTCTGATCGAGCAGACGCAGGTCGTCCACACCGTTCTTCAAGCCTCGCTCAAGCAAGGCCTTGAGCCCCTGCACCTGAACCTGATCCGTGGCAACGATCAATTTGCCAAGCCTGTGGGTCGCGACCCCGTGACTCTCGCAATACGCGTACAACCGCTGCCGACCCTCGACACACAGTTGCGCCTTGAGGCTCCCCGGAGGGTAATAAATGCCGGCATGGATGACTTCGGAGTTGCGCGAGCTGGTGCCCATGCCGATGGCTTCGCCGGCTTCGATCAACAGCACTTCGTGACCGGCCTGGGCCATTTCCCGAGCCACGGCGAGCCCGACCACGCCAGCGCCCACCACCACGCATTCGATGTCCATGGCCAAACCCTTTCCCCTTGGAGTCGTCTATGCTCAAGCGCCTCAGGATAGCCCGGCGCAGGCAACTTCTACAGCCAAAAAAAATGCCCGTATCAGGCGATACGGGCATTTTTGATGGCTACACCGTTCGGGCGATCAACCCGTCAGGCCGGCCTGCTGTACCAGGGTCAGCAACGGTTGCGGGTACACACCGAGGAAGAACGCCAGTACGGCGATGGCCAGCAGCATCACGCCGCCTGCCTTCTGTTCCCAGTGCAGCTCGGCATCGTGGCGACGCAGGTTCGGCTCCATCAGGTACAGGGTGACCATCACGCGCAGGTAGTAGAACACGCCGATGGCACTGCCCAGCACCAGGGAACCGACCAGCCACCATTGGTGAGCCTCGACACCGGTGGCGATGATGTAGAACTTGCCGATGAAGCCGGCGGTCAGCGGGATGCCGGCCAGGGACAGCATCATCACGGTCAGCACGGCGGTCAGGTACGGACGGCGCCAGAACAGGCCGCGGTATTCGTACAGGGCGTCAGCGTCGCGGCCGTTGTACGGCGAGGACATCAGGGTGATCACGCCGAACGCGCCAAGGCTGGTGATCACGTAGGTGACCAGGTACACGCCGATGGCTTCCACCGCCAGGCCTTTGCTGGCGATCAGGGCGATCAGCAGGTAACCGAAGTGGGCGATGGACGAGTAACCCAGCAGACGCTTGAGGTTGCTCTGGGTCAGCGCCAGCAGGTTACCGAACAGGATCGAGGCGATGGCGATGATGGTCAGTACGTTATTCAGCACACCGCTGCTGGCCACTGGCGAGATCTGGAACAGCCGCACCATCACCGCGAACACGGCGACTTTCGACGCGGTGGCCAGGAACGCCGCCACTGGCGCCGGGGCGCCTTCGTAGACGTCCGGGGTCCAGAGGTGGAAAGGCACCAGCGACAGCTTGAACGCCAGGCCGATCAGCATCATGCCCAGGCCCAGTTGCGCGATCGGGCTAGGCAGGCCGGTGGCCGCCAGGGCCTGGCCGATGCCGACGAAGCTCAGGGTGCCCGCCTCGGCGTAGAGCAGGGCCATGCCGAACAACAGGAACGCGGAACCGGCGGCCGACAGCACCATGTACTTGATGCCGGCTTCCAGGGAGCGCTTGTTGAAGAAGGCATAGGCCACCAGACCGTAGACCGGCACCGACAGCAGCTCCAGGCCGATGAACAGGCTGGCCAGGTGCTGCGCGCTGACCAGGACCAGGCCACCGGCGGCGGCCATCAGGATCAGCAGGTACAGTTCTTCGCGGTTGCCCGGGTAACCCGAACCGCCATCGCCGAGGTAGGCGTGGGCGAGGGTGACGCAGGCGAGGGTGGCGACCAGGATCAGCGCCATGTAGAGGCAGGCGAAGCTGTCGATTTGTATCAGCGGGGTGACCGCCAGCGGCGCGACTTTCAGGGCCGGCAAAATCGACAGCAGGGCCAGGTTCAGCCCCGCCACCGACAGCAGGAAGGTCTGTGAGTGATTGCGCCGCCAGGCGATCGCCAGCATCACCACGATGATCGTGGCGCTGGTGATCAACAGCGGCGCAAGCGCGATAAAGTGTTGAATCGTGAATTCCATAGCGCTCTTACCGGGCCGAAGCGAGTTGAGAGAAGGCGGTGCCGAGCCACTGCTGCACGCCATGCATGGTGGCGGCAGAGGTGTCGAGGAACGGTTGCGGGAAAACGCCGAGGTAAACCAGCAGCACCGCAAGGCCGAGCACCATGATCAGTTCGCGACCGTCCATGCCACGCAGCACTTCGTCCGACTTGGTCGGGCCAAAGTAGGCGCGGTGGATCATGATCAGCGAGTAGACCGAACCGAACACCAGACCAGAGGTGGCGATGGCGGTGATCCATGGAGCGCTGGCGAACGTGCCGATCAGGATCAGGAACTCGCCGACGAAGTTACCGGTGCCCGGCAGGCCCAGGGACGCCGCGGCGAAGAACAGGCTGATGGCCGGCAGGTAAGCGATGCGCGACCAGATGCCGCCCATTTCACGCATGTCCCGAGTGTGCAGGCGCTCATACAACTGGCCGCTGAGGATAAACAGCGCCGCAGCCGACAGGCCGTGGGCCAACATCTGGATCACTGCGCCTTGCAGGGCCAACTGGCTACCGGAGTAGATCCCGATCAGCACGAAGCCCATGTGCGAAACGCTGGAGAACGCGATCAGGCGCTTGATGTCGGTCTGGGCGAACGCCAGGAACGCACCGTAGAAAATCCCGATCAGGCCCAGGGTCATGGCAATCGGCGCGAACTCGGCCGAGGCATTGGGGAACAGCGGCAGGGCGAAGCGCAGCAGGCCGTAGGCGGCGGTCTTGAGCAAGATACCGGCCAGGTCCACGGAACCTGCGGTCGGTGCCTGGGCGTGGGCGTCCGGCAGCCAGGAGTGGAACGGTACCACCGGCAGCTTCACCGCGAAGGCGATGAAGAAACCCAGCATCAGCACGTACTCGGTGGTGCGTGACATCTCTACTTTCAACAGGTCGGCGTAGTTGAAGGTAATCACGCCGGTGTTGTTGAAGTTGACCAGCACCAGACCAAGGATCGCCACCAGCATGATCAGGCCGGAAGCCTGGGTGAAGATGAAGAACTTGGTCGCCGCGTAGATCCGGGTTTTCTTGCCGTCCGAAGAACTGTGACCCCAGAGCGCGATGAGGAAGTACATCGGCACCAGCATCATTTCCCAGAAGAAGAAGAACATGAACAGGTCCAGCGCCAGGAACACGCCGATCACGCCGCCCAGGATCCACATCAGGTTCAGGTGGAAGAAACCGACGTGACGCTGGATCTCTTTCCAGGAGCACAGGACCGAGAGGATACCCAGCAGGCCGGTCAGCAGGATCATCAGCAGCGACAGGCCGTCCAGGGCCAGGTGCACGCTGATGCCGAAGCGTTCGATCCAGATGTGCTTGAACTCAAGCGCCCAGGTAGGATCGGCGCCAGGGGCCGGAGCAAATGAATAGTCGCCGGTCGCCCAGAGCCAGAGGCCGAGCGCGAGTTCCAGGGACATGGTCAGCAACGCAATCCAGCGCGGGAGGGTGGAGCTTGAACGCTCCGCCATCCAGCACAGCAGGCCGCCGATGAAGGGGATCAGGATTAGCCAGGGCAGAATCATGACGGGCTCGTTTCCTTTCGCAAGTTCGCAAGGTTCATATCAGACCGCTACCAGCACGATGGCGCCGATAACCAGCACGGCGCCAGCCGCCATGGAAGCCGCATACCAACGCAGTTGACCGGTCTCGGTACGGCTCAGGGCAGTGTGGCCGCCCTTGGCCATGCGCGGGATCAGGCCAATGGTCTGGTCGAGCGGGTCTTTGCGCAGAATGTGGCTGATCGCAAGGTATGGCTTGACGAACAGTTTGTCGTAGATCCAGTCGAAGCCCCAGGCAGCGAACCACCAGGCCGAAAGGAAGCGCCCGATGCCGCTGTTGGCGACCGCCGTGGCGAAACGACGCTTGCCCAGGAACAGCAGGGCGGCCAGCAGGATACCTGCCAGGGCGATAGCGCCCGAGGCGATTTCCAGGCTGTGCTTGGCTTCGCCGCCGGCATGGCCGACGCTCTGCGGCAGCACATCGGCCAGCGGTGGCGTGATCAGGGCGCCGATGAAGGTCGACAGCACGATCAGCACCGACAGTGGCAGCCAGTGGGCAATACCATGGCCGGCGTGGGCTTCGGTCTTGGCTTCACCGTGGAACGCGATGAAGATCAGGCGGAAGGTGTACAGCGAGGTCATGAACGCACCGACCAGGCCGGCATAGAGCAGGCCCTGGTTACCGCTGGCGAACGCTTCCCAGAGGATCTCGTCCTTGGAGTAGAAACCGGCGGTGACCAGTGGCAGGGCCGCCAGGGCCGCGCCGCCGACGATGAAACTGGCGTAGGCCAGCGGCAGTTTTTTCCACAGGCCGCCCATCTTGAAGATGTTCTGCTCGTGGTGGCAGGCCACGATCACCGCACCGGAAGCAAGGAACAGCAGCGCCTTGAAGAAGGCGTGGGTCATCAGGTGGAAGATCGCGCCTTCCCAGGCACCGACGCCCAACGCCAGGAACATGTAGCCGATCTGGCTCATGGTCGAGTAGGCGAGGATACGCTTGATGTCGGTCTGGACCAGGGCGGCGAAACCGGCCAGCACCAGGGTCACACCGCCGACGATGCCGACCAGGTGCAGGATGTCCGGCGCCAGGGCGAACAGACCGTGGGTACGGGCGATCAGGTAGACACCGGCGGTCACCATGGTCGCGGCGTGGATCAGTGCCGAAACCGGGGTAGGACCAGCCATCGCATCCGCCAGCCAGGTCTGCAGCGGCAGTTGCGCGGATTTACCGACAGCGCCGCCCAGCAGCATCAGGGTCGCCAGGACGATCCAGAAGTCGCCAGCCTGGAAGTGCTCGGGCGCACGTACCAGCAGTTCCTGGATGTTCAGCGTGCCCAGTTGCTGGAACAGGATGAACAGGCCGATGGCCATGAACACGTCGCCGATCCGGGTCACGATGAACGCCTTGAGCGCCGCGTTACCGTTGTTGCGGTTGCTGTAGTAGAAACCGATCAACAGGTACGAGCACAGGCCCACGCCTTCCCAGCCGAAGTACAGGAACAGCAGGTTATCGCCGAGCACCAGGAACAGCATGCTGGCGATGAACAGGTTGGTGTAGGCAAAGAAGCGCGAGTAACCGGCTTCACCACGCATGTACCAGGAGGCGAACAGGTGGATCAGGAAACCCACGCCGACCACCACGCCCAGCATGGTCACCGACAGGCCATCCAGGTACAGGGCGAAGTTCGGCGTGAAGCCTTCCACCGCCATCCACTGCCACAGCACCTGCACGTACGCGCCACCTTCAGGCGGGGCGACGTTGAACTGCCAGATCACGTAGGCCGTGACGAGGGCAGACAGGCCGATGGACCCCACGCCAACCAGCGCCGAAAGGTTCTCCGACCAGCGTCCACGAGAGAACGACAGGAGCAGGAAACCGATGAGGGGAAATACGAAAGTCAGAAAGAGTAGGTTCATCCGCGCATCTCGCTGGCAGCGTCGATATCGAGAGTGTGGAAGCGGCGATACAGCTGCAACAGAATCGCCAGGCCGATACTGGCCTCAGCGGCTGCCAGGCTGATCACCAGGATGAACATGACTTGTCCATCCGGTTGCGCCCAGCGAGCGCCCGCGACGATGAAGGCCAGGGCGGAGGCATTCATCATGACCTCCAGGCTCATCAGCACGAACAGAATGTTGCGGCGGACCATCAGGCCGACCAGACCGAGGCAGAACAGGATGCCGGCAACCGCCAGACCATGCTCGAGAGGGATAGCAGGCATGTGATTACTCCTTCGCCTCGTTACGGCCCAAATGGAATGCCGTGACGGCTGCGGCAAGCAGCAGCATCGAGGCGAGTTCGACCACCAGCAGGTACGGGCCGAACAGGCTGATGCCCACGGCCTTGGCGTCTACGGTGGTGTGGCCGATGGCCTGGCCGCTCTGGTGAGCGAACAGCACATACAGCAATTCACCCAGCAGCAGCGCGGCGAGAATCACCGGGCCCGCCCAGATGCCCGGCTTGAGCCAGGAGCGTTCTTGCTGCACCGAGGCCGGGCCCAGGTTCAGCATCATCACCACGAACACGAACAGCACCATGATGGCGCCGGCGTAGGCGATCACTTCCAGCGCGCCGGCAAACGGCGCGCCGAGGCTGAAGAAGGTCATGGCCACGGCGATCAGCGAGATGATCAGGTAGAGCAGGGCGTGCACGGGGTTGGTGTTGGTGACCACTCGAAGCGTGGAGACCACCGCGATACCCGATGCGAAATAGAAAGCGAATTCCATCTTTCTTCCTTAAGGCAGCAAGCTCTTCACGTTGATCGGTTCGGCTTCATTTTGCGCGGCGCCTTTTGGCTTACCGGCAATGGCCATACCTGCAACACGATAGAAGTTGTAATCAGGGTTTTTACCGGGACCGGAAATCAGCAGATCTTCTTTCTCGTACACCAGGTCCTGACGTTTGAACTCGGCCATTTCGAAGTCCGGCGTGAGCTGGATCGCGGTGGTCGGGCACGCTTCCTCGCAGAGGCCGCAGAAAATGCAGCGCGAGAAGTTGATACGGAAGAAGTCCGGGTACCAGCGACCGTCTTCGGTTTCGGCTTTCTGCAACGAGATGCAGCCCACCGGGCACGCTACGGCGCACAGGTTGCAGGCCACGCAGCGTTCTTCGCCGTCGGGGTCGCGGGTCAGGACGATGCGGCCGCGATAACGCGGCGGCAGGTAGACCGCTTCTTCAGGGTATTGCAGGGTGTCGCGCTTGCGAAAGCCATGGCCGAAGATCATGACCAGGCTTCGCAGTTGGGTACCGGTACCCTTAACGATGTCGCCAATATATTTGAACATGGGTCAAATCCTCACTGAACCGCGGCCGCAGGCGTGTTCATCAACACGATCGCAGCGGTCACCAGCAAATTGATCAGGGTCAGCGGCAGGCAGAATTTCCAGCTGAAGTCCATCACCTGGTCGTAGCGCGGGCGCGGGATCGAGGCGCGCAGCAGGACGAACAGCATGATGAAGAACGCGGTCTTCAGGGCAAACCAGACGAAGGACAGTTGCGGCAGGATGCCGAACGGACCGTGCCAGCCACCGAAGAACAACGTCACCAGCAGCGCCGAGATCAGGATGATGCCGATGTATTCACCGACGAAAAACATGCCCCATTTCATGCCGGCATATTCGATGTGGTAACCGTCGGCCAGCTCCTGTTCCGCTTCCGGTTGGTCGAAGGGGTGACGGTGAGTCACGGCCACGCCGGCCACGAAGAAGGTACAGAAACCGAAGAACTGCGGAATGATGAACCACAGGTTCTGGGCCTGGTACTCGACGATGTCGCGCATGTTGAACGAGCCGGCCTGGACCACGACGCCCATGAGCGCCAGGCCCATGAACACTTCGTAGGACACGGTCTGGGCCGAGGCCCGCAGGCTGCCCAGAAGGGCGAACTTGTTGTTGCTCGACCAGCCGGCGAACAGCACCGCGTACACCGACAGACCCGCCATGGCGAAGAAGAACAGCAGGCCGATGTTCAGGTCCGCCACGCCCCAGGTCGGGGTGATCGGAATGATCGCGAAGGCGATCAGCAAGGCGCTCATGGCCACGACCGGTGCCAGGGTGAAGATCACCTTGTCGGCAAACGGCGGCGTCCAGTCTTCCTTGAAGAACATCTTGATCATGTCGGCGGCGATCTGGAACATGCCGAACGGGCCGACGCGGTTCGGACCGTAACGGTCCTGCCACCAGCCCAGCAGGCGACGTTCGACGAAGCTCAGCAGCGCACCGCAGACCACCACGGCCAGCAGAATCACGATGGCTTTGAGAACCGTCAGGATCACGTCGATCACTTCAGGGGTAAACCAGCTCATTGCGCTGCCTCCTGCAGACCGTCGACGGTTTTGCCGAATATCGCCGGTGGAATACCCGCCAGGCCGGCCGGCAGGGCCACCAGGCCGGCGCCCAGTTCTTCATTGATGCGCAGCGGCAGACGCAAGGTCTGGCCCGCCACGTTCAGGCTCAACAGGGCACCGTCGTTGACGCCCAGGCGATCGGCTTCGGACTTGGCCAGCGACACGTAGGCGGTCGGGATACGTTCCTGAACCGGCGCGGCTTTGGAAGAGTTCTCTTCACTGCCGAACAGGTGATGGAACGGTACGACCTGCCAGGTGCCCGGTGCCGGGTTGAAGGCGCGTGGCACGCTGGCGAACCAGCTCAGGCCATCGCTCTGGCTTTCGATCAGGCGAGTGCCCGGGTCACCGGCACGCAGGTGACCGCCGACTTCGTCCTGGAACTTGTTCCAGGCCTGTGGCGAGTTCCAGCCCGGCGACCAGGCGAACGGCACTTGCGAGCGCGGTTCGGTCGAACCCGAGTAGCCTTCCATGGAGAACGAGAACGCGGTGTCGTTATCCTGGGAGGTGCGTGGCTCGTGGACGCTGATGTCAGCGCGCATGGCGGTGCGACCGGAGTAACGCAGCGGTTCGCGAGCCAGTTTCAGGCCTTTGATGCGGAACGCGGCCGATGGCGCGGCATCGACGATGCGAGCCAGTTGCGGGCTGCTCGAAGCGACGGCGGCGGTGACATGGTCCAGTTGCGTCCAGTCGATCGGCTGGTTCAGCAGGGTGGCGCGCAGGGCATGCAGCCAGCGCCAGCCTTCGTGAACCAGGATGGCGGCGTCCAGGTACGTCGGGTCGAACACCTGGAAGAAGCGCTGGGCGCGACCTTCCTGGCTGACTAGGGTACCGTCGCCTTCGGCGAAGCTCGCCGCCGGCAGCACCAGGTGGGCACGGTCGGCGGTGGCGGTTTTCTGATGGTCGGCGACGATCAGTACTTTCGCGGCATTCAGGGCGGCGTCTACCCGGGCTTTGTCGGTGCGGGTGTACAGGTCGTTTTCCAGCACCACGATGGCATCGGCGCTGCCGTCGATCACCGCTTGCAGGGCCGCGTCCAGCGACTCGCCACCGAGCATGGCCAAGCCGAGGCTGTTGGCCTCCGGCACGATCAGGCTGATGGAGCCGTTCTTCTCGCGCAGCTTCAGCGCCTTGGCGATGTTGGCCGCAGCTTCGATCAGAGCCTTGGAACCCAACGAGGTGCCGGCGATGATCAATGGGCGCTTGGCGGCGAGCAGGGCGTCGGCGATGCGCTGGGCCAGCGCGGACGCTTCGCTGTCCAGGCCTTCGACGGCCGGGGCGCTGGCGTCCAGGGCGTGGGCCACGGCAAAACCGATGCGCGCCAGGTCATCCGGAGCGGCGTGGACGCATTCTTCGGCGACGTCGTCGAGCTTGGTTTCAGCCAGGCTGGCAATGAACAGCGGGTTCAGTGCGTCCTGGCCGATGTTCTTCACGGCCGCGTCGAGCCATGGCTGCACGCGCATGGCGTCGGCCATGTCTTCGGCCTTGCCCTTGACCGACTGGCGCAGGGCCAGGGCCATGCGCGCGGCCGTCTGGGTCAGGTCTTCGCCGAGGACGAACACGGCGTCGTGGTCTTCGATGTCACGCATCGTCGGCACGGGCAGCGGGCTGTCCTTGAGCACTTGCAGCACCAGGCGGATGCGTTCCAGCTCGCCGGCTTCGATGCCACTGTAGAAGTGCTCGGCACCGACCAGTTCTCGCAGCGCGTAGTTGCTTTCCAGGCTGGCCCGTGGCGAGCCGATACCGACGATGTTGCGACCGCGCAGCAGGTCGGCGGCTTTATCCAGTGCTTCGTCCAGGCTCAGCTTGGCGCCGCCCGCCAGCTGTGGCTGACGCGGGCGATCGGCGCGGTTGACGTAGCCATAGCCGAAACGGCCACGGTCGCACAGGAAGTACTGGTTCACCGAGCCGTTGAAGCGGTTTTCGATGCGGCGCAGTTCGCCATAGCGCTCGCCCGGGGAAATGTTGCAACCGCTGGAGCAGCCATGGCAGATGCTCGGCGAGAACTGCATGTCCCACTTGCGGTTGTAGCGCTCGGAGTGAGTCTTGTCGGTGAACACACCGGTCGGGCAGACCTCGGTGAGGTTGCCGGAGAACTCGCTTTCCAGGGTGCCGTCTTCAACGCGACCGAAGTACACGTTGTCGTGGGCGCCGAACACGCCCAGGTCGGTGCCGCCGGCGTAGTCCTTGTAGAAACGCACGCAGCGGTAGCAGGCGATGCAGCGGTTCATCTCGTGGGAGATGAACGGCCCCAGTTGCTGGTTCTGGTGGGTGCGCTTGGTGAAGCGATAACGGCGCTCGTTGTGGCCGGTCATCACGGTCATGTCTTGCAGGTGGCAGTGACCGCCTTCCTCACAGACCGGACAGTCGTGGGGGTGGTTGGTCATCAGCCATTCGACGACGCTGGCGCGAAACACTTTCGCTTCTTCGTCGTCGATGGAGATCCAGCTGCCGTCGGTGGCAGGGGTCATGCAGGACATGACGATCCGACCACGCTTGTCGTTTTCGTCGGTGTACTGCTTGACCGCGCACTGGCGACAAGCGCCAACGCTGCCAAGGGCGGGGTGCCAGCAGAAATAAGGGATGTCGAGGCCCAGCGACAGACACGCCTGTAACAGGTTGTCTGCGCCATCGACTTCGAGCTCTTTGCCGTCTACGTGGATAGTGGCCATGGTTCAAAGTTCTTCGTTGGCCCGGTGTCAGCGGGCGTGGCTAATGGAATCTTGTTATTCGTCCGAATCCAAACAGCCTTCAAAGGCGTCATCGGACGAAAGGCGAAGGGCACGGACCCTTCGCCTTTTAAAGCGTCGTTACGCGCCGACCATGGTCGGCGTGACCACCTGATTGAGATCACCTGCGCGCGTTGGCGCGATGCCGGCCTCGAATTCAGGGCGGAAGTATTTGATCGCGCTGCCCAACGGCTCCACGGCACCCGGTGCATGAGCACAGAAGGTCTTGCCCGGGCCGAGGAAACCCACCAGACCCAGCAGGGTCTCGATGTCGCCGGCCTGGCCTTCGCCGTTTTCAATGGCGCGCAGCAGCTTGACGCTCCACGGCAGACCATCGCGGCACGGCGTGCAGAAACCGCACGATTCACGGGAGAAGAACTCTTCCATGTTGCGCAGCAAAGAAACCATGTTGACGCTGTCGTCCACCGCCATGGCCAGGCCCGTACCCATACGGGTGCCGACCTTGGCGATGCCGCCGGCGTACATTTGTGCGTCCAGGTGTTCGGGCAACAGGAAACCGGTACCGGCGCCGCCGGGTTGCCAGCACTTGAGCTTGTAGCCGTCGCGCATGCCGCCGGCGTAGTCTTCAAACAGCTCGCGGCCGGTGACGCCGAATGGCAGTTCCCACAGGCCAGGGTTCTTGACCTTGCCGGAGAAACCCATGAGCTTGGTGCCCATGTCTTCACTGCCGTCGCGGGCCAGGGATTTGTACCAGTCCACGCCGTCGGCAATGATCGCCGGCACGTTGCACAAGGTCTCGACGTTGTTCACGCAGGTCGGCTTGCCCCACACGCCCACAGCAGCGGGGAAGGGCGGCTTGGAGCGCGGGTTGGCGCGGCGGCCTTCCAGGGAGTTGATCAGCGCGGTTTCTTCCCCGCAGATGTAGCGCCCGGCGCCGGTGTGGACGAACAGCTCGAAATCAAAGCCCGAGCCCAGGATGTTCTTGCCCAGAAGACCGGCGGCCTTGGCTTCTTCCACGGCACGGTTCAGGTGCTTGGCGGCGGTGGTGTATTCGCCGCGCAGGAAGATGTAGCCACGGTAGGTTTTCAGCGCACGGGCGCTGATCAGCATGCCTTCGATCAGCAGATGGGGCAGTTGCTCCATCAGCATGCGGTCTTTCCAGGTGTTGGGCTCCATTTCATCCGCGTTGCACAACAGGTAGCGGATGTTGATGGACTCGTCCTTGGGCATCAGGCCCCACTTCACGCCAGTGGGGAAGCCCGCACCGCCGCGACCCTTGAGGCCGGAGTCTTTGACGGTCTGGACGATGTCGTCCTGGGCCATGTCGCTGAATGCCTTGCGCGCGGCGGCGTAGCCATTCTTGGCCTGGTATTCGTCCAGCCATACCGCTTCGCCGTCGTCACGCAGACGCCAGGTCAGGGGATGGGTTTCGGCCGAACGCTGGATGCGGTTGGCGGGCCCGAAGGAAGTCAGGGTCATACGTAGCCCTCCAGCAGTTTGGCGACGCCGTCAGGCTGGACGTCACCGAAGGTGTCGTCGTCGATCATCAGCGCCGGGGCCTTGTCGCAGTTACCCAGGCAGCACACCGGCAGCAGGGTAAAGCGCCCGTCTGCGGTGGTCTGGCCCAGGCCGATGCCCAGCTTGTTCTGGATCTCGTCGACCACGGACTCGTGGCCGCCGATGTAGCAGACCATGCTGTCGCACACGCGAATGATGTGGCGGCCCACTGGCTGGCGGAAGATCTGGCTGTAGAAGGTGGCGACGCCTTCGACGTCGCTGGCCGGGATGCCGAGGATCTCGCCGATGGCGTAGAGCGCGCCATCAGGCACCCAGCCACGTTCCTTCTGGACGATCTTCAGGGCTTCGATCGACGCCGCGCGCGGGTCTTCATAGTGATGCAGCTCGTGCTCGATGGCCGAGCGCTCGGTTTCGCTCAGGGCGAAACGGTCTGTCTGGATAAGCGTGCTATTCATGCTTAGCGGTCCACGTCGGCCATAACGAAATCGATACTACCCAGGTACGCAATCATATCCGCGACCATGCTGCCTTTGATCACCGAAGGGATCTGCTGCAGGTGTGGGAAGCTTGGGGTGCGAATCCGGGTGCGGTAGCTCATGGTGCCGCCGTCGCTCGTCAGGTAATAACTGTTGATGCCCTTGGTCGCTTCGATCATCTGGAAGGATTCGTTGGCCGGCATGACCGGGCCCCACGAAACCTGCAGGAAGTGCGTGATCAGGGTCTCGATGTGTTGCAGCGTGCGCTCTTTGGGTGGCGGCGTGGTCAGCGGGTGATCCGCCTTGTACGGGCCTTCCGGCATGTTGCGCATGCACTGGTCGATGATCTTGATGCTCTGGCGCATCTCCTCGACGCGAACCATGCAACGGTCGTAGGCATCACCGTTGACTGCCAGCGGTACTTCGAATTCGAAGTTTTCGTAGCCGGAGTAAGGGCGCGCCTTGCGCAGGTCGAAGTCGCAACCGGTGGAACGCAGGCCGGCACCGGTGACGCCCCATTCCAGGGCCTCTTTGGTGTTGTAGGCGGCGACCCCGATGGTACGGCCCTTGAGGATGCTGTTCTGCAAGGCGGCCTTGGTGTATTCGTCCAGGCGCTTGGGCATCCACTCGACGAATTCCTTGACCAGCTTTTCCCAGCCCCGCGGCAGGTCGTGGGCAACGCCACCGATGCGGTACCAGGCCGGGTGCAGGCGGAAACCGGTGATGGCTTCGATCACCGTGTAGGCCTTCTGGCGGTCGGTGAAGGTGAAGAACACCGGGGTCATGGCGCCAACGTCCTGGATGTAGGTGCCCAGGAACAGTAGGTGGCTGGTGATCCGGAAGAACTCGGCCATCATGATGCGGATGACGTCGACCTTTTCCGGCACCTTGATCCCGGCCAGTTTCTCGACCGAAAGCACGTACGGCAGGTTGTTCATCACGCCGCCGAGGTAATCGATGCGGTCGGTGTAGGGAATGTAGCTGTGCCAGGACTGGCGCTCGCCCATTTTCTCGGCGCCACGGTGGTGGTAACCGATGTCCGGGACGCAGTCGACGATCTCTTCGCCGTCCAGCTGCAGGATGATGCGGAATGCACCGTGGGCCGAAGGGTGGTTCGGGCCCAGGTTGAGGAACATGTAGTCCTCGTTCGCCCCGGAGCGTTTCATGCCCCAGTCTTCCGGCTTGAAGCGCGCGGCTTCTTCCTCGAGCTGTTGCTTGGCCAGGGACAGGCTGAACGGATCGAACTCGGTGGCGCGGGCCGGGAAGTCCTTGCGCAGCGGGTGACCTTCCCAGGTCGGCGGCATCATGATGCGCGTCAGGTGCGGGTGGCCGGGGAAATCGATCCCGAACATGTCCCACACTTCACGTTCGTACCAGTTGGCGTTCGGCCAGATACCGGTCACGGTCGGCACGCTGAGGTCGCTCTCGGACAAGGCGACCTTGATCATCACGTCACTATTACGTTCGATCGACATCAGGTGATAGAACACGGTGAAATCGACGCCGTCGGGCAGCCCTTGACGCTTGGTGCGCAGACGCTCGTCCACCCCATGCAGGTCATAGAGCATGACGTACGGCTTGGGCAGGTTGCGCAGGAACGTCAGGACTTCGACGAGTTTGGCGCGGGCAACCCAAAGCACCGGCATGCCGGTGCGGGTCGGCTGGGCGGTGAACGCCTCGGGGCCAAAACGGTTGTTCAGTTCGACGACCACATCCTGGTCGTCTGCCTTGTAAGGCGGGATGTACAGAGCACTGCCTGTAGTCATGGTTATTTATCGCTTTCGGTCAACGTAAAGAATGAAGCCAGGTTCTCGTTTCTTATGCAGAGCAGAGCTGGATCAGACTTCGTCGGGGCTGCGCAGGTTGGTGACTGCGATACGCTGTTCGCGCCGCTGTTCCTTTTGCGATGGCATCTCGGCGCGATAGACGCCTTGATCACCAACGACCCAGGACAGAGGGCGACGCTCCTGGCCAATCGACTCCTGCAACAGCATCAAGCCTTGCAGGAAAGCTTCAGGGCGAGGCGGGCAGCCAGGCACGTAGACGTCCACGGGCAGGAACTTGTCCACCCCTTGAACGACGGAGTAGATGTCGTACATGCCACCGGAGTTGGCGCACGAACCCATGGAGATAACCCACTTTGGTTCGAGCATTTGCTCGTAGAGACGCTGGATGATCGGCGCCATCTTGATGAAGCAGGTCCCGGCAATAACCATGAAATCCGCCTGGCGCGGCGATGCCCGGATCACCTCGGCGCCAAAGCGCGCGATGTCGTGGGGCGCCGTGAAGGCGGTGGTCATTTCCACGTAGCAGCACGAAAGGCCGAAGTTGTACGGCCACAGGGAGTTCTTGCGACCCCAGTTGACCGTGCTGTTCAGCACGTCTTCGAGCTTGCCCATGAAGATGTTTTTGTGAACTTGATCTTCTAACGGATCGGCAACGGTTTCCCGCTCGCCAATCGGATACTGCTCGTTAGGAGCATCGGGGTCGATCCTGGTGAGATTGTATTGCATTGCCAAAGCCTCATTGTTTCAGCTTCGCTTGCCGCTTACGACGACCTTCCGGAGCCCAATCAAGAGCCCCCACCCGCCAAAGGTAGACAAGACCTGCCAACAGAATTGCTATGAAAACGAGAGCTTCGACGAATCCGGTCCAGCCGCTTTCGCGGACGGACACAGACCATGCAAAGAGAAAGAGGGCTTCGATATCGAAGATCACGAAGAGCATCGCGACCAGATAGAATTTGGCTGAGAGCCGTAAGCGGGCGCCACCGGTAGGCAGCATGCCGGACTCGAACGGTTCATTTTTGCTGCGGCCCCAGGCTTTTGACCCGAGCAGGCTCGACACGCCGAGCATGAAGGCACACAGGCCGACAACGCCCAGAAGGAAAATGGCAAAGCCCCAGTTGTGGGCCATGAGTCCTGTCGCTTCGGGCATGCTGGAAATCCTTAACAGAGAGCAAAGGTCTCTGAGCTTGAAAAGAAATAACGCAGTGACGATATGTCGCAGCAATCAATCGCGGTGATTTTATGGCTAAACACCGGGCAAGTAAAATTCCTATAGCGAAATTATTTATTGGAATAAGGACATAGCGTACCTCCAGACCCCCGCGGCCCCGGCCAGGCGGGCATTGGCCTTTTATTCAGCAATAATATTTCGTGCAGGCTGTAACAAGGGAAGCTCCATCTAAATGATAATTGTTATTGTTTGGCGTTGCTTCTGAACAATACTGCGGCGCAGTGGCTGAGAACTCTTCTTACATGCTCGTTAACTGCAGTTGTCAGCGCCGGCCGTTTTACTCTTTTTCAGACTGCCTGATACTGCGTTCGATCAATTTTTTTGTCGGTTCGTAGATTTGTGTATGGAAATGCCCCTGTGGGAGCAAAGCTTGCTCGCGATGCCGACGACGGGATCTTTCCAGGCGGACAGCGTTATCGTTCATCGCGGGCAAGCCTTGCTCCCACAGGCTTGTTCCCACACGCTTGCTCCTAGCCTTGCTCCTGGTCTTGCTCCCACGGGCTTGCTCATGAAGTGTCTTGTCTCGCAGAGCATAGGCGAAAAAAAGCCCCGAACCAGTCGGGGCGTCAGATCGTCGGCTTTGCGGTTAGCTTTTATTCGGTCCGCAAGGGCCGTTTACTCAAGTAAGCCGAAGATCAGTGGAACTGCTCTTCTTCGGTGGAGCCGGTCAGTGCGGTGACCGAGGAGGTGCCGCCCTGGATCACGGTGGTCATGTCGTCGAAGTAGCCGGTGCCCACTTCTTGCTGGTGAGCCACGAAGGTGTAGCCCTTGGCGGCGTCAGCGAATTCCTGCTCTTGCAGCTTCACGTAGGCGGTCATGTCGTTGCGGGCGTAGTCGTGCGCCAGGTTGAACATGCTGTGCCACATGTTGTGAATGCCGGCCAGGGTGATGAACTGGTGCTTGTAGCCCATGGCGGACAGTTCGCGCTGGAACTTGGCGATGGTCGCGTCGTCCAGGTTTTTCTTCCAGTTGAAGGAAGGCGAGCAGTTGTACGACAGCAGTTGGTCCGGGTATTCCTTCTTGATCGCTTCGGCGAAGCGACGCGCCTCGTCCAGGTCCGGCTTGGCGGTTTCGCACCAGATCAGGTCGGCGTACGGCGCGTAGGCCAGGCCACGGGCGATCGCTTGGTCGAGACCGGCGCGAACCTTGTAGAAACCTTCCTGGGTGCGGGTACCGGTCACGAACGGCTGATCGTACGGGTCGCAGTCGGAGGTCAGCAGGTCAGCGGCGTTGGCGTCGGTACGGGCCAGGATGATGGTCGGTACACCAGCAACGTCGGCGGCCAGGCGGGCAGCGGTGAGTTTCTGTACGGCTTCCTGGGTCGGCACCAATACTTTGCCGCCCATGTGGCCGCATTTTTTCACCGAAGCCAGTTGGTCTTCGAAGTGAACGCCGGCGGCGCCTGCTTCGATCATGCTCTTCATCAGCTCGTAGGCGTTCAGTACGCCGCCGAAACCGGCTTCAGCGTCGGCCACGATTGGCGCGAAGTAGTCGATGTAGCCTTCGTCGCCCGGGTTCTTGCCGGCTTTCCACTGGATCTGGTCGGCACGACGGAACGAGTTGTTGATGCGCTTGACCACGGTTGGAACCGAATCCACCGGGTACAGCGACTGGTCCGGGTACATCGACTCGGCGGAGTTGTTGTCCGCAGCCACTTGCCAGCCCGACAGGTAGATCGCCTGGATACCGGCCTTGACTTGCTGTACAGCCTGGCCGCCGGTCAGGGCGCCCATGCAGTTGACGAAATCTTTCTCGGGACGGAAGGCTGGCTTGGCGCCCTGGGTGACCAGGTTCCACAGTTTTTCGGCGCCCATTTTCGCAAAGGTGTGCTCAGGTTGAACCGAGCCACGCAGACGGACGACGTCAGCAGCGGAGTAATTGCGCTTCACGCCTTTCCAGCGCGGGTTTTCAGCCCAGTCTTTTTCAAGGGCTGCAATTTGCTGTTCGCGTGTCAGTGCCATGGAGATAAACCTCGTCGCATAGGTCTGGGGTGGAAAATTCCTGCTCCTGCCGACCAGGGGTTGGACGGTCAAGTCGGTTCAGACGGGGAGGCGACGGGATGAACGATGGGCTCGAGGGGAAAAGTGAGCAGGTAGAGGCGAACTGCGGGCGCATTCGGGCGTCGTGGGCCTTTATGCGAACTCAGAGTGATGCCGGGTTACCTAGTTACGCTTCCGTCCCTCGGGACAACTTCGTTCCAGTCGCAACCTCGTCAAACACACCTTGTGGGCGGTACAGACACGAATCGGCTCGCAGGGTAGTTGCAAGCGTCGACCCGAAGGCCCTTGCCAGGGCCCCTGATTAGCGGGAGCGAGGCCATCATGCCTTCGGTTTTTTGGCTCGTCAAACGTTTTGTAGTGCTTTTTTTATGGCACTACATCTTTGGTCTAATACGACTCGTCAGTCAGTTTTTGGTGCTTCAGTTCAGGGTATCCACCTTAACCCGCAAAATCATGTCGTCCCGGCCCTGGGTCGAGTAGCTGCGGCTCAGGCCCTGTTTATCGGCCTGTGTCTGGCGATTGACGCCGGCCAGGGTGATCCATTCACCCAGGCGACCGCTGACCGTTGTGTCGGTACTTTGAACGTTCACTACATCGGGACGTTCCTGGCTCATGCGGTCACGGTTGGTACTGATGTTCAGATGAACGGTCTCGCCGGTGACGCTGGCCGTGACATAAAAGCCCTGGGTGACGTTGCGGTATTCGGTCTGGCTTTGCAGGCGGCCGTAGGTATCGGTCTGGGTGCTGGTGAGCGGCACGCTCTGGCCGACCTGAATCAGCGCCGGCTGACCTTCGCTGGCTTGTACCTGCTGCACGCCGCCTTCGCGGCTGGCGGTGCTGCGGTTGATGATGCGGGTCTGGCTGGGAGCGGCGCCGTTGATCGAATAGCCTTGGTCGCCCTGCAAGTTGTTCTCGTTGGTGTCGACCGTGATCAGCAGGCGCTTGGGGGCGGTGTCCAGTTGGCCGAGAAATGCCTTGAGCTCCTCGATTTTCCCGGGCTCGGCGTTGACGATCAGTTGGTTGCCATAGGCGCTGACCTGGCCGTCCTTGCCGATGAAATTCTGCGCCACCGGCAACAGGTCGGCGCTGGTTCGGTAGTTCAGCGGGACGATTTCAGTAGCGGCCATCACCGACAGGCTGCAGGCGAGCAGCAGGGTGGCGAGCAGGGTGCGTAAGGACATGTCCATTTCTCCGCGAGACAAAGGCTTGATATTGCCAGTTTGTCGGCCTGGGGTGGGGCAAGTTGAATGTTAGACGGCAAAACGCCCCGGCATCGAAGGATGGCGGGGCGTTTTTGGGGTGTTGCAGGATGCTTTTGTGGCGAGGGGATTTAGCGAAACGTCGCCCCGCCCCGCT
The DNA here is from genome assembly GCF_024494355.1 of Pseudomonas sp. Q11. Classification (GTDB taxonomy): domain Bacteria; phylum Pseudomonadota; class Gammaproteobacteria; order Pseudomonadales; family Pseudomonadaceae; genus Aquipseudomonas; species Aquipseudomonas hefeiensis. The sequence goes on from NZ_JAKNQY010000002.1 coordinate 186,860, forward strand.
GGGGTAAGCCGCGTAGGAGCTGTCGAGTGAAGCGAGGCTGCGATCTTGTCTCAGACAATTGAGTCTGGAGCGAAAGATCAAGATCAAAAGATCGCAGGCTTCGCCAGCTCCTACACCCAGCGGGGATAAATCACCTCGTCACAGAGGTTCAGGCCGAGTGCCGCACCATGTCCACATGAGGAATCCCGGCTTCCAGGAACTCCTCGCTGACCACGGCAAAACCCAGTCGCTCGTAGAACGGCGTGGCATGCACCTGGGCGCTGAGCATCTGCTGTTTGAGTCCACGCTTCTCGGCTTCGGCGATCAGTGCATGCATCAATGCATCGCCCACCTTCAGGCCCCGCCAGTCCTTGAGCACCGAGACGCGACCGATATGGCCGTCAGTCAGCAGGCGGGCGGTGCCGATGGGGAAGTCGCCTTCGAAGGCCAGAAAGTGCACCGCGCCCTGGTCGTCGGCGTCCCATTCCAGCTCGGGCGGGACGGATTGCTCGGCAATGAACACGGTTTCACGAATGCGCCGGATCTCGGCGTTATCCTTTTGCCAGTCTGCGACACGAACGTGGATTCTATTCATCAGCGAACCCCAGGCTGCCTTGTTTGACCAGCTCGCAGATCAGGCCGCGACCGTCTTCGTCGTCCAACCATGGGCCGAGGTTTTCGCTGTGCAGGGCGTCGGCGGCGCAGATCATTTTCAGCAGGTCGCGCAGCTTGCCGGGCAGGTAGCGGCTTTGGCCGCTGGCGAACAGCAGCAGGTCGTCATCGACTTCCGACCAGGCCAGGCGGGCGCTTGGGTTGCGGATGATCACTGCGCCCTGTTCCAGGCCGGCCAGCAAGTCATCTTCTTCCATTTCCGGGCCTACCACCAGTTCCGGGTAGCGAGGCTCGGTCATGAACTGGCCGAACCAGGTCAGCAGCAGGCGCTCGTCGCTCATGTGCTCGGCCAGCAGGCCCTTGAGGCGATCGAGGGCGTCGTGCTGGATTTGATGCGGGTCGGCCACCGGGCGTGCATCGGCGTCGGTGTAGCGTTCTTCATCCGGCAGGAACTGGCTGAGGAAGTCGGTGAAGTGGGTCAGCACTTCGGCAGCGCTCGGCGCACGAAAGCCCACCGAGTAAGTCATGCAGTCATCCACGGCCACGCCGCAGTGGGCCAGGCGCGGCGGCAGGTAGAGCATGTCGCCCGGTTCCAGGGTCCACTCGTCGGTGGCTTCGAAGTCGGCGAGGATGCGCAGGTCAGCGTGTTGCAGCAGCGGGCTCTCGGAGTCGCACATCTGGCCGATTTTCCAGTTGCGCTTGCCATGACCCTGCAGCAGGAACACATCGTAATTGTCGAAATGCGGACCGACGCTGCCACCGGGGGCGGCGAAGCTGATCATCACATCGTCAATGCGCCAGCTCGGCAGGAAGCGGAAGTTCTCCAGCAGTTCATTGACTTCGGGTACGAACTGATCGACAGCCTGTACCAGCAGGGTCCATTCGCGCTCCGGCAGTTTGCTGAATTCATCTTCGGCAAACGGGCCGCGACGCAATTCCCAGGGACGTTCGCCGTGCTCGATGACCAGGCGCGATTCGATTTCTTCTTCCAGGGCCAGGCCGGCCAGTTCGTCGGCATCAATCGGGTTTTGGAAGTCAGGAATCGCCTGACGGATCAGCAGCGGTTTTTTCTGCCAGTAGTCGCGCAGGAACTCCCGTGCCGTGATGCCGCCCAAGAGTTGCAGAGGAATATCAGGATTCATGTGTAACCTATTGAAAAAATATACTTTTCAGACGCGAATGAAAACGCCCGGCGCGGCCGGGCGTCTCAGGGTAAAGCGGTGGATCAGATGCGCTTGGCTTGTGCCGCTGCGTTGCCGATGTAGTTGGCCGGCGTGAGCTTTTTCAGCTCGGCGCGGGCCTCGGCAGGCATGTCCAAGCCATCAATGAAAGTCTGCAGCGCTTCCGGGCTGATGCCCTTGCCACGGGTCAGTTCTTTGAGCTTTTCATACGGGTTTTCGATGTTGTAACGACGCATCACGGTCTGGATCGGCTCGGCCAGGACTTCCCAGCAGGCGTCCAGATCGGCGGCGATCTTCTGCTCGTTCAGTTCCAGCTTGCTGATGCCCTTGAGGCTGGCTTCGTAGGCAATGACGCTATGGGCAAAACCCACGCCCAGGTTACGCAGCACCGTGGAGTCGGTCAGGTCGCGCTGCCAGCGGGAAATCGGCAGCTTGCTCGCCAGATGCTGGAACAAGGCGTTGGCGATGCCCAGGTTGCCTTCGGAGTTTTCGAAGTCAATCGGGTTGACCTTGTGCGGCATGGTCGAGGAACCGATTTCGCCGGCGATGGTGCGCTGCTTGAAATAACCCAGGGAGATGTAGCCCCAGATGTCACGGTCGAAGTCGATCAGGATGGTGTTGAAGCGCGCGATCGCATCGAACAGCTCGGCGATGTAGTCGTGCGGCTCGATCTGGGTGGTGTACGGGTTGAAGCTCAGGCCCAGCTCGTCTTCGATGAAGGCGCGGGCGTTGGCTTCCCAGTCGATGTCCGGGTAGGCCGACAGGTGAGCATTGTAGTTGCCCACGGCACCATTGATCTTGCCCAGCAGTGGCACGGCGGCGACCTGGGCGATCTGGCGCTCCAGACGGTACACCACGTTCGCCAGTTCCTTGCCCAGGGTGGTCGGCGAGGCCGGTTGACCATGGGTGCGCGACAGCATCGGCACGTCGGCGAAGCGGATCGCCAGCTCGCGGATGGCTTGGGCGGTCTGGCGCATCAGCGGCAGCATCACCTCATCACGGCCTTCGCGCAGCATCAGGGCGTGGGACAGGTTGTTGATGTCCTCGCTGGTGCAGGCAAAGTGGATGAATTCGCTGACGTTGGCCAGTTCCGGCAGCTTGGCCGCCTGCTCCTTGAGCAGGTATTCGATGGCTTTGACGTCGTGGTTGGTGGTGCGCTCGATCTCTTTGACGCGCTCGGCGTGCTCCAGCACAAAGTTTTCAGCCAGGGCGTTCAGTACCGCGTTGGCTTGCGCGGAAAACGCCGGGACTTCACTGATGGCAGGGTGAGCGGCCAGGCGCTGGAGCCAGCGCACTTCAACCAGGACGCGGGCACGGATCAGGCCGTACTCGCTGAAAATCGGGCGCAGGGCCTGGGTTTTGCCGGCGTAGCGGCCGTCAACAGGGGAAACCGCAGTGAGCGAAGAAAGCTGCATGGGGTGTTCTCGGACAGTCGGGCAACGAAATGGGGCGCGTATCATACATGAAAACAATCGCCGGTCCGTCGCCAACTGACCGGCGTATTACGCGTAACGGAAACACTATTTATCACCTGTGGCGAGGGAGCTTGCTCCCGCTGGGCTTGTAGGAGCTGCCGAAGGCTGCGATCTTTTGATCTTTCGCCTGAGACTCAAGTGTCTGGGGAAAGATCGCAGCCTCGTTGCACTCGACAGCTCCTACAGTCCAGCGGGAGCAAGCTCCCTCGCCACAAAAAAAACGGGCTGAGGCGACTTATTCGTTGCGCATCAACGGGTAAAGCTCTTTCAGCAATTTGCGTCGGCTGATCACCAATTGCCAGCGATGACCACCCAACTGCCGCCACAGCCGCGCCGAGCGAATCCCGGCCAGCAACAGGGCGCGGATCTTCGAGGCATTACTCGGTTGTTGCAGGTTGCGCATGTCGCCGTGTACCTGGATGCGCTGGCGCAAGGTGCTCAGGGTGTCCTGGTACAGCGCACCGCAAGCGGCGATGACGTTTTCGTGGGCGGGACCGAAGTGTTCGACCTGGGACTGAATCTGCGGCAGGCGATTGCCGATGGTGTCCAGCAGGTCGTCGCGCTTGGCCAACTGACGTTCCAGGCCCAGCATCGACAGGGCGTAGCGCAGCGGCTCGCGTTGCAGAGTGCTGGGGTCGCGCTCCAGGGCGCCGATCAGTGCGCGATAACCCTCGCGCAGGTTCAGGTCATCACCGCCATAGACTTCAAGCGTGTCCTTGGGGTCACGAATCAGCAGGCTGCCGAGCATGCAGCTCAGGCCTGCTTCAGTGGCCTGGCCGGTCTTGGCGATCCGGTCCACCAGCACGGCGGCGAGAAACACGCCGCCCAACGCCGTCAGTTGCTCCTGGGTCGGGCTCATGCCTTGCTGCTCCAGGGCTCTGCGACTTCGATCACGCCGCCGCCCAGGCAGATTTCCCCGTCGTAGAACACCACGGACTGGCCGGGTGTGACTGCTCGTTGTGGGTCGTCGAAGGTGGCACGATAGCCCGTGGCGGTTTTTTCCAGCATGCAGGGTTGATCACTCTGGCGGTAGCGAACCTTGGCCGTCAGGCGGCGCGGTTGGCTGAGGTCGATCGGGTTGACCCAATAGATGTCGGAGGCGAGCAGGGCGCGGGAGAACAGCCACGGATGGTCGTTGCCCTGGCCGACGATCAGCTCGTTGTGCTCCAGGTCTTTGACCAGTACGTACCACGGTTCTTCACCGGCGTCTTTCAGCCCGCCAATGCCCAGGCCCTGGCGCTGGCCTATGGTGTGATACATCAAGCCATGGTGGCGGCCGATGACTTCGCCTTCGGTGGTCTTGATTTCGCCTGGCTGGGCCGGCAGGTACTGCTTGAGGAAATCGCTGAAACGCCGTTCGCCGATGAAGCAGATGCCGGTGGAATCCTTCTTCTTGGCGGTGGCCAGGTCGTGTTTTTCGGCGATCGCGCGCACTTGCGGCTTTTCCAGTTCACCCACCGGGAACAGGGTCTTGGCGATCTGCTCGCCGCCGACGGCGTGCAGGAAGTAGCTCTGGTCCTTGTTCGGGTCCAGGCCCTTGAGCAACTCGGTGCGGCCATCGATATCGCGGCGGCGCACATAGTGGCCGGTGGCAATCAGGTCAGCACCGAGCATCATGGCGTAGTCAAGGAACGCCTTGAACTTGATTTCGCGGTTGCAGAGGATGTCCGGGTTCGGCGTACGACCGGCCTTGTATTCGGCCAGGAAGTGCTCGAACACGTTGTCCCAGTACTCGGCGGCGAAGTTGGCGGTATGCAGTTTGATGCCGATCCTGTCGCACACGGCCTGGGCGTCCGCCAGGTCGTCCATGGCGGTGCAGTATTCAGTTCCGTCGTCTTCTTCCCAGTTCTTCATGAACAGGCCTTCCACCTCATAACCCTGCTCGATCAGCAGAAGGGCGGAAACGGAAGAGTCCACGCCGCCGGACATGCCGACAATGACGTGCTTGTTGGGGGTGTCAGAAGGGGCTGGATCACGCATAGCAGTTCAATGAGTGTCTTGAAAAAGGACGCGATTCTATCAGGCCCGGACGCGCAAGGCTAAAGAGAAGGACGGATCAGTGTCAGGCTGTGGCAATGACCGGTCAGATAATCGTCGATGCAGCGGATGATCAGCTCGCTGCGCCAGTGCTCACGTTGTTCGAGCAACTCGTTGCGGGTCAGCCACTTGGCGCCCAGGATGCCATCGTCCAGTTGATAGTCGGGGCGGTGGTTCAAGGCCTTTGCGGCGAAGCAAACCCGTTGGTAGGTCACGCCATTGCTGGGGGCGGTGTACAGGTAAATGCCCACCACGCTGGTGGGCTCGACGTCCCAGCCGGTTTCTTCCAGGGTTTCGCGCACGGCGGCTTCGATCAGGGTTTCGTCCGGGTCCAGGTGCCCGGCGGGCTGGTTGAGCACCGCTCGTCCGCCCTTGGATTCTTCCACCATCAGGAAACGGCCATGGTCTTCGACGATGGTGGCGACGGTGATGTGGGGTTGCCAGTCCATGAAGTCTCCTCAATTCAAAGGTTGAACACGGTCAAATGTGGGAGCGAGCCTGCTCGCGATAGCGGTATGTCAGTCAGTATCAGTATTGAATGTTATACCGCTATCGCGAGCAAGCCCGCTCCCACAAAGGGAAATGCGTTGTGTCTGAAAGCACAAACCCCGGCACCAGGCCGGGGTTTGTGGTGTTCCCTTACAACCTTACACCAGCGCAGCAATCGCCGCGTTGAAGGTGTTGCTTGGGCGCATGGCCTTGCTGGTCAGCTCCGGGTTGGCGAAGTAGTAACCGCCGATGTCCACCGGTTTGCCTTGGACGGCATTGAGCTCGGCAACGATTTTTTCTTCGTTGTCGGTCAGTGTCTTGGCCAGGGAAGCGAACTGGCCCTTGAGGGCTGCGTCGTCGTTTTGAGCGGCCAGTGCCTGGGCCCAGAACAGGGTCAGGTAGAAGTGGCTGCCACGGTTGTCGATGCCGCCGACCTTGCGCGAAGGTGACTTGTTGCGGTCCAGGAACTCACCGGTAGCCTGGTCCAGAGTCTTGGCCAGCACCAGGGCTTTTGGGTTGTTGTAGGTCACGCCCAGGTGCTCGAGGGACGCGGCCAAGGCCAGGAACTCGCCCAGGGAATCCCAGCGCAGGAAGTTCTCTTCCAGCAACTGCTGCACGTGCTTGGGGGCCGAGCCGCCAGCGCCGGTTTCGAACAGGCCACCGCCGTTCATCAGCGGCACGATCGACAGCATCTTGGCGCTGGTGCCCAGTTCCATGATCGGGAACAGGTCGGTCAGGTAGTCGCGCAATACGTTGCCGGTCACCGAAATGGTGTCCTTGCCTTCGCGGGTGCGGGCCAGGGTGAACTTCATCGCGTCGACAGGCGACATGATGCGGATGTCCAGGCCGGCAGTGTCGTAGTCCTTCAGGTAGGTCTGGACTTTCTCGATCACCACGCCGTCATGGGCGCGCATCGGGTCCAGCCAGAAGATCGCCGGGGTGTTGCTGGCGCGGGCACGGTTGACGGCCAGTTTGACCCAGTCCTGGATCGGCGCGTCCTTGGTCTGGCACATGCGGAAGATATCGCCCGCCTCGACCTTCTGCTCCAGCAGGGTGCGACCGGTGTTGTCCGAAACACGGACCACACCGTCGGCCTTGATCTGGAAGGTCTTGTCGTGGGAACCGTACTCTTCGGCTTTCTTGGCCATCAGGCCGACGTTCGGCACGCTGCCCATGGTGGTCGGATCGAAAGCACCGTGTTGCTTGCAGTCTTCGATCACCGCCTGGTAGATGGTGGCGTAGCAGCGATCCGGGATCACGGCCTTGGTGTCGTGCAACTGGCCGTCGGTGCCCCACATCTTGCCGGAGTCACGGATCATGGCCGGCATCGAGGCGTCGACGATGACGTCGCTCGGCACGTGCAGGTTGGTGATGCCTTTGTCGGAGTTGACCATCGCCAGGGATGGGCGCGCTGCGTAGACCGCCTGGATGTCGGCTTCGATCTGCGCCTGCTGCTCGGCCGGCAGGGCCTTGATGCGGGCGTACAGGTCGCCGATGCCGTTGTTCAGGTTGAAGCCGATCTGCTCCAGCACTTGTGCGTGCTTGGCCAGGGCTTCTTTATAGAACTCGGCAACGATCTGACCGAACATGATCGGGTCGGAGACCTTCATCATGGTGGCCTTGAGGTGGACCGACAGCAGCACGCCTTTTTGCTTGGCGTCTTCGATCTCAGCGGCGATGAAGTTGCGCAGGGCATTTTTGCTCATCACGGCGCAGTCGAGGATCTCACCGGCTTGTACGGTGGTTTTTTCCTTCAGGACAGTGGCGGTGCCGTCCTGGGCGATCAGCTCGATTTTCACACTGCCGGCGGCGTCGATCAGGGCGGCTTTTTCGCTGCCGTAGAAATCGCCGGTGCTCATGTGGGACACGTGGGATTTGGAGTCGGCTGCCCAGGCGCCCATCTTGTGCGGGTGCTTGCGGGCGTAGTTCTTGACCGACAGCGGTGCGCGACGGTCGGAGTTGCCTTCACGCAGAACCGGGTTCACGGCGCTGCCCTTGACCTTGTCGTAGCGGGCGCGAGCGTCTTTCTCGGCATCGCTGGTCACGGTTTCCGGGTAGTCCGGCAGTGCATGGCCCTGGGCCTGCAATTCCTTGATCGCGGCCTGCAGTTGCGGCACCGAGGCGCTGATGTTCGGCAGCTTGATGATGTTGGCTTCAGGCGTAACGGCCAGGTCGCCCAGTTCGGCGAGGTGGTCGGCTACGGCTTTGTCACCCAGTTGCTCGGGGAAGCTGGCCAGGATGCGCCCTGCAAGGGAGATATCGCGGGTTTCCACGGCGATATCGGCCGAAGCGGTAAAGGCTTCGACGATCGGCAGCAGCGAATAGGTGGCGAGGGCGGGCGCTTCGTCGGTGAAGGTGTAGATGATCTTCGAGCGGGTGGGCATATTCGGATTAACTCTCTTCTTTGCTAAAGCATGCGCAGAAACTCGAGGGGCGCCGGGTAAGCGCGTTCGTTCAAAGTCATCCGTGAGCCGAATGTCGAGGTTTCTTCGCGGTGATGTTGGGTGCATCAGTCGAGCGTCAAGCGGTCGGGCCGCGGTAACGGTCCGGCTTTCAACGGGCCGAAAGTCTTGTGATAGAGCCATCGGCCGTCGTGACCCTGTGGTCAGCGGCGGCATTATACATAGGTAGCTGGCGATCTGCCGATGGTTCATAGACTTCCGTACACGTCCATTGGTCTAAACGTCGCAGTGCCGAAGGCGCAGGCTATGCTCACGTTTGGCGCTTTTCCCTTGGTTTTCAGGGTTGTACAGCGCGAACTGCACCGCTTTTCCCCGGATGAGCCTAACGTAGGGTTTGCGCGCCGATTCAACTGGGGTACGCTCGAACGCAGCCAGATGTTCAATCCAAGCAATGGAGTTCAGCATGGGGTATCAAAAGATTCAGGTTCCAGCCGTCGGTGACAAAATCACCGTCAATGCAGACCATTCTCTTAATGTTCCCGACAACCCGATCATCCCCTTCATTGAAGGCGACGGCATTGGCGTCGATATCAGTCCGGTCATGATCAAGGTTGTGGACGCTGCGGTTCAGAAGGCCTATGGCGGTAAGCGCAAGATTTCCTGGATGGAAGTCTATGCCGGTGAAAAAGCCACCCAGGTTTACGATCAGGACACCTGGCTGCCCCAGGAAACCCTGGACGCGGTCAAGGACTACGTGGTTTCCATCAAGGGCCCGCTGACCACGCCGGTCGGGGGTGGTATTCGTTCGCTGAACGTGGCCCTGCGTCAGCAGCTCGATTTGTACGTGTGTTTGCGTCCGGTGCGCTGGTTCGAAGGCGTGCCGAGCCCGGTCAAAAAGCCTGGCGACGTGGACATGACGATCTTCCGTGAGAACTCCGAAGATATTTACGCTGGCATCGAGTGGAAGGCCGGTTCGGCCGAAGCCACCAAGGTCATCAAGTTCCTGAAAGAAGAAATGGGCGTGACCAAGATCCGTTTCGACGAGAACTGCGGCATCGGGGTCAAGCCGGTTTCCAAGCAGGGCACCCAGCGTCTGGCCCGTAAGGCCTTGCAATATGTGGTCGACAACGACCGCGATTCGCTGACCATCGTGCACAAAGGCAACATCATGAAGTTCACCGAAGGTGCCTTCAAGGAGTGGGCCTACGAAGTGGCCGCCGAGGAGTTCGGTGCGACCCTGCTCGACGGCGGGCCGTGGATGCAATTCAAGAACCCGAAAACCGGCAAGAATGTCATCGTCAAGGATGCCATCGCCGATGCCATGCTCCAGCAGATCCTGCTGCGCCCGGCCGAATACGACGTGATCGCGACCCTGAACCTCAATGGTGACTACCTCTCCGACGCCCTGGCAGCGGAAGTGGGCGGTATCGGTATCGCGCCAGGCGCCAACCTGTCTGACACCGTGGCGATGTTCGAAGCCACCCACGGTACCGCGCCCAAGTATGCAGGCAAGGACCAGGTCAACCCGGGTTCGCTGATCCTGTCCGCGGAAATGATGCTGCGTCACATGGGGTGGACCGAAGCGGCCGACCTGATCATCAAGGGCACCAACGGCGCGATTTCGGCCAAGACCGTGACCTATGATTTCGAACGCTTGATGGAGGGCGCCAAGCTGATGTCTTCCTCGGGCTTCGGCGATGCAATGATCTCGCACATGTAAGCGGATCGGTGTTCGGCAGGGATGCCTGGCTCGAGTGATCGAGCCGGGCATTTTATTATTTGTCGGGGCGGCGGCTGCCGATCAATGGACTTCAGTGGTCATGACATTGACGGGGGTGGCGCAAGGGGTGGCTTCGATGGTGTCCGGCGTGATATTGACCGCATGCAGGCCCTTGGGGCCCTGGATGACATTGAATGTTACAGGTTGCCCGGCTTTCAAGGTTTTATAGCCTTCCATGCAGATCGCCGTGTAATGGGCGAAAAGGTCTTCATCCCTGCCGTTTGCAATAATGAAACCGTAGCCCTTGGCGTTATTGAACCATTTGACTTTGCCACTCATCTTGACGACCGACATAGGTCATATCCCTCTGCAACACACTCCATCAGTGGAGTATCATCCAGTCCATCCGCAGTCTAATCTTGAAAACAGGATCGATTCCACGGACCTTTTTAACCCACGATGGGCTCTATTGGTTGTAACACCGTTTTCCCGATAGTCAAGGTGGCCGGGTGGTCGTGGTTGAAATCGCCCACAAGCGCCCCCATCACTGTATTCGCCAACTAAACGAACCTTTCTTTCCATGCATGCAGTCAGCCAGATTCGACTAACATTCAATCAGGATCGCCCGGATCTACACGACGACGATTCCGCAGGCATTGCTGTTCAGGAAGCAAAGCCTGCATTACAGGCGCCACCGATGTACAAGGTGGTTTTGTTCAACGATGACTACACACCGATGGATTTCGTCGTCGAAGTGCTCGAGGTGTTTTTTAACCTGAATCGCGAGCTGGCGACCAAGGTCATGCTGGCCGTCCATACAGAGGGACGGGCAGTATGTGGAGTGTTTACCCGCGACATCGCCGAGACGAAGGCCATGCAGGTCAACCAGTACGCCCGGGAAAGCCAGCATCCGCTACTCTGTGAAATCGAGAAGGACGGTTAACGCCGACCACTTGGGTATGAGGTGAAGCTATGTTAAACCGCGAGCTCGAAGTCACCCTCAATCTTGCCTTCAAGGAGGCTCGTTCGAAGCGTCATGAATTCATGACCGTCGAGCACCTGCTGCTGGCCCTATTGGATAACGAGGCTGCCGCCACCGTTTTGCGTGCCTGCGGCGCAAACCTCGATAAACTCAAGCATGACCTGCAGGAGTTCATCGACTCCACCACGCCATTGATCCCCGTTCATGACGAGGATCGCGAAACCCAGCCAACCCTGGGCTTCCAGCGTGTCCTGCAGCGTGCTGTCTTTCATGTACAGAGCTCGGGTAAGCGTGAAGTGACCGGCGCCAACGTGCTGGTTGCCATCTTCAGCGAACAGGAAAGCCAGGCGGTTTTCCTGCTCAAGCAGCAGAGTGTTGCGCGCATCGATGTCGTCAATTACATCGCCCATGGCATCTCCAAGGTGCCTGGGCACGGCGATCACTCCGAAGGTGAGCAGGATATGCAGGATGACGAGGGCGGTGAGTCTTCTTCTTCAGGCAATCCGCTGGACGCCTATGCCAGCAATCTGAATGAACTGGCGCGCCAGGGACGGATCGATCCACTGGTCGGACGCGAGGCGGAAGTCGAGCGGGTCGCCCAGATCCTGGCCCGGCGCCGCAAGAACAACCCGCTGCTGGTGGGCGAGGCGGGCGTGGGCAAGACGGCGATTGCCGAAGGTCTGGCCAAACGCATCGTCGACAACCAGGTGCCGGATCTGCTCGCCAACAGTGTGGTGTATTCCCTCGATCTGGGGGCCTTGCTGGCTGGCACCAAATACCGCGGTGATTTCGAGAAGCGCTTCAAGGCGTTGCTGGGCGAGCTGAAAAAGCGTCCGCAAGCAATCCTGTTCATCGACGAAATCCACACCATCATCGGTGCGGGTGCCGCGTCCGGTGGCGTCATGGATGCCTCGAACCTGCTCAAGCCGCTGCTGTCCTCGGGTGATATCCGTTGCATTGGCTCGACCACGTTCCAGGAGTTTCGCGGGATTTTCGAGAAGGACCGTGCCTTGGCCCGGCGTTTCCAGAAAGTCGACGTGTCGGAGCCTTCGGTGGAAGACACCATCGGTATCCTGCGCGGCCTGAAGGGGCGTTTCGAACTGCATCACAATATCGAATACAGCGATGAAGCCCTGCGCGCCGCCGCTGAACTGGCGTCGCGCTATATCAATGACCGGCACATGCCTGACAAGGCCATTGATGTTATCGACGAAGCTGGAGCCTATCAGCGTCTTCAGCCGGTGGAGAAGCGCGTCAAGCGCATCGAAGTCCCACAGGTCGAGGATATCGTGGCGAAAATCGCGCGGATTCCGCCCAAGCACGTCACCAGCTCCGACAAGGAGTTGCTGCGCAATCTGGAGCGTGACCTGAAACTGACGGTGTTCGGTCAGGATGCGGCCATCGATTCATTGTCGACCGCCATCAAGCTGTCCCGTGCCGGTCTCAAGTCGCCGGACAAACCGGTGGGTTCTTTCCTGTTCGCAGGTCCTACCGGTGTCGGCAAGACCGAGGCTGCACGGCAATTGGCCAAAGCGATGGGCATCGAACTGGTTCGTTTCGATATGTCCGAGTACATGGAGCGCCACACCGTATCGCGTTTGATCGGTGCGCCTCCAGGTTATGTCGGTTTCGACCAGGGCGGTCTGCTGACCGAGGCCATCACCAAGCAGCCACATTGTGTGCTGTTGCTCGATGAAATCGAGAAGGCGCATCCGGAAGTCTTCAACCTGCTCCTGCAGGTCATGGACCACGGTACGCTGACCGATAACAACGGGCGCAAGGCGGACTTCCGCAACGTGATCATCATCATGACCACCAACGCCGGTGCCGAAACCGCGGCTCGCGCTTCGATCGGTTTCACCCATCAGGACCATTCGTCCGATGCGATGGAAGTGATCAAGAAGAGCTTCACGCCTGAATTCCGCAACCGCCTGGATACCATTATCCAGTTTGGTCGCCTCAGCCATGAGGTCATCAAAAGCGTTGTGGACAAGTTCCTTACCGAACTTCAGGCGCAGCTCGAAGACAAGCGTGTGTTGCTGGAGGTCACCGATGCGGCCCGCAGTTGGCTGGCGGCCGGTGGTTACGATGTGACGATGGGCGCACGGCCGATGGCTCGCCTGATCCAGGACAAGATCAAGCGTCCACTGGCAGAGGAGATCCTCTTTGGTGAACTGGCCGAACATGGCGGTGTGGTCCACATCGACATCAAGGACGGCGAGCTGACCTTCGACTTCGAAACCACGGCTGAAATGGCCTGATCGTTACAGGCAAGAAAAGCAAAAGGCGCCCAAAGGCGCCTTTTTGCTGGTTTCAGAAACACGCCGATCTCCTGTGGGAGCGGGCTTGCTCGCGAATGCAGTTGTACATTCAACATCTATGCAAACTGACCCACCGCTTTCGCGAGCAAGCCCGCTCCCACAGTTTGTTTTCGGCAAGGCACAAGATTGGGTTTCACCGCCAATTCCCTGTGGGAGCCAAGCTTGGCTCCCACAAACAAAAACGCCCGGCATCAGCCGGGCGTTTTGTATTGACTTGTTAGCGAGCGCGGTAAGTGATGCGCCCTTTGCTCAAGTCATAGGGCGTCAGCTCGACGCGCACTTTGTCACCGGTAAGAATACGAATGTAGTTCTTGCGCATCTTGCCGGAGATGTGCGCGGTTACGACGTGCCCATTTTCCAACTCCACGCGAAACATGGTGTTGGGCAGGGTGTCGACGACAGTGCCTTCCATTTCGAAGCTGTCTTCTTTCGACATGCAGTAAAGCCCTCGGTATCCAGTGAATGGCCCGGTGCAACTGCGCCAGGCAAAAGCGGCGTGCATTGTGCCCGAAAAAGGGGGTTTAAGCCAAGGGGTTCTAACTGAGGACGACCCATCTCTGGTTAATCAGCAATTCGATGGGGCGATATTGGGTCTTGTAATTCATTTTTTTGCAGTTTTTGATCCAGTAGCCCAGGTAAACCGCCTCCAGCCCCAGTCGCCGGGCTTCGTTGATCTGCCAGAGAATGGCAAAACGCCCCAGGCTGCGCCGTTCTTCGTCGGGCTCATAGAAGGTGTACACCGCCGAAAGTCCATTGGGCAGCAAGTCTGTGACGGCGATGGCCATCAGCCGCCCTTCGAGGCGGAACTCATAGAAACGGGAAAATGGCAGGTCGCGGACCAGAAAGGTCGAAAACTGATCACGGCTGGGCGGGTACATGTCGCCGTCGGCGTGGCGCTGCTCGATATAGCGCTGGTACAGGTCGAAGTACTCCTCGCTGAACTGCGGCTTGGCCGGCCGAACCTGAAGATCGGCGTTGCGCTTGAAAATACGCTTCTGCTGGCGATTGGGTACAAATTGAGCCACGGGAATGCGCGCCGGAACGCACGCATTGCACTGTTGGCAATGGGGCCGGTAGAGATGATCGCCACTGCGACGGAAGCCCATCTCCGACAGATCTGCGTAGACATGCACATCCATGGGCTGGCTAGGGTCGAGGAACAGCGTCGTGGCCTGCTCCTCGGGCAGGTAACTGCAAGAGTGGGGTTGAGTGGCATAAAACTTCAAACGCGCCAACTCGGTCATGATCAACCCTCGGGAGTAAGCTTTGGATTAAGTGTAAGCCAGGAGCGCCATTGTCGCTCAGCAAACCCAGGTTGCGTGGCTGGGCTGGTCCAGATACGCCTTGAGATAACCGGCAAACTCAGCCCTGGGGATCGATCGGGCGCCCAAGCTGTGCAGGTGTTCGGTGGGCATTTGGCAGTCGATCAGCACAAAACCGGCCTCTTTGAGATGTTGGACCAGGGTCGCGAAGCCGAATTTCGATGCGTTGTCGGCCCGACTGAACATGGACTCGCCAAAAAACAGCTGCCCCATGGCCAGGCCATACAGTCCGCCCACCAGCATGCCCTGGTCCCAGACTTCCACTGAGTGGGCAAAACCACGTCGATGCAGCTCTAGATAGGCGGTTTGCATGGCCTCGGTAATCCAGGTGCCGTCAGCGTATTCCCGGGGCGCGGCGCAGGCCTCGATGACCGCGGTAAAGTCTTTGTCGAACGTCACGGCATAGCGCTGCCTGCGCAAAAGCTTGCCCAGGCTGCGCGATACATGCAGTTCGTCGGGAAACAGTACGGTGCGTGGGTCCGGTGACCACCATAAAATCGGCTGGCCTTCGGAAAACCATGGGAAGCAGCCGTGGCGATAGGCCTGGATCAGCCGATCCGCGGACAGGTCGCCACCGGCGGCCAGCAAGCCGTTGGGATCGCGCAAGGCTTTGGCCAGTGGCGGAAAATCAAACGTGTTGCGTTGTAACCAGGTCAGCATGGTCATCCGGGCGTGCAGAAGGGGAGGGCGGCTCTCGCTGACAGGCGAGAGCTCGCCTAGAGGTTAACCGTCAAAGGACCGGAATGTCATCGAGATACTTCTCTGCGTCGAGTGCGGCCATGCAACCGGCGCCGGCCGACGTAATGGCCTGTCGATACACGTGATCGGCCACGTCGCCCGCCGCGAACACGCCTTCGATATCGGTTGCAGTGGCGTTACCCTCGCTACCGCCGCGCACGATCAGGTAGCCGTCGCGCATTGTCAGTTGGCCCTGGAACAGCTCGGTGTTGGGTTGATGGCCGATAGCGATAAAAACGCCGGCCAGGGACAAGGTGCTGGTCTGGCCGGTCTCACTCTGGCGCAGACGCGCGCCGGTCACGCCGCTGGCGTCGCCCAGCACTTCATCCAGATTCTGGTTCCAGTGCAGTTTCACATTGCCGTTGCGGGCTTTTTCGAAGAGCTTGTCCTGCAGTATTTTCTCCGCGCGCAGTTTGTCCCGGCGGTGAATCAGATGTACCTCACTGGCGATGTTGGACAGGTACAAAGCCTCCTCAACCGCCGTATTGCCGCCGCCGACCACCGCCACTACTTGATTGCGGTAAAAGAATCCGTCGCAGGTCGCGCAGGCGGAAACGCCTCTGCCGGCGAAGGTCTGCTCCGATGCAAGGCCCAGGTATTGGGCCGATGCCCCGGTAGCGATGATCAGTGCGTCGCAGGTGTAGGTGCCGCTGTCGCCGATGAGTTCGAAAGGGCGCTGTTGCAACTTGGCGGTGTGGATATGGTCGTAGACGATCTGCGTGTCGAAGCGCTCGGCGTGCCGTTGCATACGCTCCATCAGCACCGGACCGGTCAAGCCTTCGACATCGCCGGGCCAGTTGTCGACTTCGACGGTGGTGGTGAGTTGACCACCTGCCTGCAGGCCGGTAATGACAACGGGTTTGAGGTTGGCCCGGGCGGCATACACCGCGGCGCTGTATCCCGCGGGGCCGGAGCCGAGAATGATCAGGCGTGAATGCTTCACTTCGCTCATAAAAAACACCTCATAAGCCTTTGTCACAAAAGAGAATGCATGCTCCAATTGGCGCCAGTACATATTGTTTTTGGCTATGCTGTAGCCAATGCGCCGGCAATGCCTTGAGGCCGACAAACCCGTACAATGCTTGAGTTTTGAACGCAGGAGAGGCAAAAGATCAAAATCTTCGGCAACACCTGCGGTTTTCTGGATGCATGTCACAGTGGTAAAAGTAGTACCGGTTGTGCACATTCACTTTTTACCTGCTCGTGATGGGCAGTTTTTTATAGTCATTCAACAGATGGACGCGCCTTTGGCGCAGGAAAAGAAGCGTTTTGAAGAAATCCACCGCAGCACCTAAAACAGTCGTTCCGCTCTGGCGCCAGCAATTGCACTACCGGCTCAAGGAAGGTGCGTTGATCGCCATCGGCGCCTTGTGCCTGTTCCTGATGATGGCCTTGCTGACCTACGGCAAGGACGATCCGGGCTGGAGCCATAACAGCAAGATCGACGATGTGCAGAATTTCGGCGGTCCGGCCGGGTCCTACAGCGCCGACATCCTGTTCATGGTGCTGGGCTATTTCGCCTACATCTTTCCGCTTTTGCTGGCGATCAAGGCCTATCAGATTTTTCGTCAACGCCACGAGCCCTGGCAGTGGAGCGGCTGGCTGTTCTCCTGGCGCCTGATCGGCCTGGTATTCCTGGTGCTGTCGGGCGCCGCGCTGGCCCATATCCATTTCCACGCCCCCACCGGTCTGCCGGCCGGAGCGGGCGGCGCGCTGGGGGAAAGTCTTGGCGAGCTGGCCAAAAATGCCCTGAACATCCAGGGCAGCACGCTGCTGTTCATCGCTCTGTTCCTGTTCGGTCTGACCGTGTTCACCGACCTGTCATGGTTCAAGGTGATGGACGTCACCGGCAAGATCACCCTGGACCTGATCGAACTGATTCAGGGCGCCATGAATCGCTGGTGGGCGGCGCGCACCGAGCGCAAGCAGCTGGTGGCGCAACTGCGTGAGGTGGACGACCGCGTCCACGACGTGGTGGCCCCAACCGTCACGGACAAGCGCGAGCAGGCCAAGGTCAAGGAACGCCTGATCGAACGTGAACAGGCCCTGAGCAAGCACATGTCCGACCGTGAAAAACAGCTGCCGCCGGTTATTACCATGGCTCCGGCCAAGCCCCCTGAGCAGAGCAAGCGCGTGCAGAAAGAGAAGCAGGCGCCGCTGTTCGTCGACAGCGCGGTGGAAGGCACCTTGCCGCCGATCTCGATCCTGGACCCGGCCGAGAAGAAACAGCTCAACTATTCCCCAGAATCCCTGGCGGCCGTCGGTCACCTGCTGGAAATCAAGCTCAAGGAGTTTGGTGTTGAGGTTTCGGTGGACTCGATCCACCCGGGCCCGGTGATTACCCGTTACGAAATCCAGCCGGCCGCCGGCGTGAAGGTCAGCCGTATCTCCAACCTGGCCAAGGACCTGGCGCGCTCCCTGGCCGTGACCAGCGTGCGGGTGGTGGAAGTCATTCCCGGCAAGACCACCGTGGGCATCGAGATTCCCAACGAAGACCGGCAGATCGTGCGCTTCTCCGAAGTGCTCTCGACCCCTGAATACGACAACCACAAGTCGCCGGTCACCCTGGCCCTGGGCCATGACATTGGCGGCAAGCCGGTCATCACCGACCTGGCGAAAATGCCCCACCTGCTGGTGGCCGGTACCACCGGTTCCGGTAAGTCGGTGGGTGTGAACGCGATGATCCTGTCGATTCTGTTCAAGTCCGGCCCGGAAGACGCCAAGCTGATCATGATCGACCCGAAAATGCTCGAGCTGTCGATCTACGAAGGCATTCCGCACCTGCTGTGCCCGGTGGTGACCGACATGAAGGACGCCGCCAACGCCCTGCGCTGGAGCGTCGCCGAGATGGAGCGCCGCTACAAGCTGATGGCGAAGATGGGCGTGCGTAACCTGTCGGGCTTCAACGCCAAGGTCAAGGAAGCCGAAGAGGCCGGTACGCCGTTGACCGACCCGCTGTACCACCGCGAGAACATCCACGACGAAGCGCCGCTGCTGCACAAGCTGCCGACCATCGTGGTGGTGGTGGACGAATTCGCCGACATGATGATGATCGTCGGCAAGAAGGTCGAAGAACTGATCGCCCGTATCGCACAGAAGGCCCGCGCGGCCGGTATCCACCTGATTCTCGCGACACAGCGGCCGTCGGTGGACGTGATCACCGGCCTGATCAAGGCCAACATCCCGACTCGCATGGCGTTCCAGGTGTCGAGCAAGATCGACTCGCGGACCATCATCGACCAGGGCGGTGCCGAGCAGTTGCTCGGCCACGGTGACATGCTCTACATGCCGCCGGGCACCAGCCTGCCGATTCGTGTGCACGGCGCGTTCGTGTCCGACGATGAAGTGCACCGGGTAGTGGAAGCCTGGAAACTGCGAGGCGCACCTGAATACAACGACGACATCCTCAACGGTGTCGAGGAGGCCGGCAGCGGTTTCGAGGGCAGCAGCGGTGGTGGCGACGACGATGCCGAAACCGATGCGCTCTATAACGAAGCGGTGCAGTTCGTCCTGGAAAGCCGCCGGGCCTCGATTTCCGCCGTTCAGCGCAAACTCAAGATCGGCTACAACCGCGCCGCACGCATGATCGAGGCCATGGAAATGGCCGGGGTCGTGACGGCGATGAACACCAACGGTTCGCGCGAAGTATTGGCGCCGGGCCCGATGCGCGATTAATGACCTGAGCGGCCTGGCGACACGCCGCTCGACCTCCCACGACTTCAAGAGGACTCCCATGCGCCTGATTCGCATGTTGCTGTTGCCCGTACTGGCCCTGACCACCTTGTCGGCCCATGCCGATGAAAAGGACGTGGCCCGCCTGACCCAGTTGCTGGAACGTTCCCAGACCCTGACCGCTCGTTTCTCCCAACTGACCCTCGACGGCAGCGGCACCCAGTTGCAGGAAACCGCGGGTGACATGGCCTTGCAGCGTCCGGGCCTGTTCTATTGGCACACCGATGCGCCTGCCGAACAACTGATGGTGTCCGATGGCAAGAAAGTCTCGCTGTGGGACCCGGACCTGGAACAGGTCACCATCAAGACCCTGGACCAGCGCCTGACCCAGACCCCGGCGTTGCTGCTCTCCGGCGATGTTTCCAAGATCAGCCAGAGTTTCGACATCAGCTCCAAAGAGGCCGGTGGTGTGATTGACTTCACCCTCAAGCCCAAGACCACGGACAGCCTGTTCGACAGCCTGCGCCTGTCATTTCGCAACGGCCTGGTCAACGACATGCAACTGATCGACAGCGTCGGCCAGCGCACCAATATCCTGTTCACCGGGGTCAAGGCCAACGAGCCGATCGCTGCGTCCAAGTTCAAGTTCGACATCCCCAAGGGTGCGGACGTGATCCAGGAATAAACCCAAAGCCCCTGTGGGAAATGACCTGTAGGGAAGGGCCTGTGGGAGCAAGGCTTGTGGGAGAATCTGTGGGAGCAAGGCCTTGTTCCCACAGATGCTCCCACAGATCTGCTCCGGCAGAGAGAATCGGCACCAGGACCCAGCGGAGGTTGCATAAGTTGTGATGGACCTGTTTCGAAGCGCCCCGATTGCCCAGCCATTGGCCGCCCGCCTGCGCGCGACCAACCTGGATGAGTACGTCGGCCAGGAGCATGTGCTCGCTCGCGGCAAGCCACTGCGCGAAGCGCTGGAGCAGGGCGCGCTGCATTCGATGATCTTCTGGGGCCCGCCGGGTGTAGGCAAGACCACCCTGGCGCGGCTGCTGGCCGAAGTCTCGGATGCCCATTTCGAAACGGTGTCGGCGGTGCTGGCCGGGGTCAAGGAAATCCGCCAGGCGGTGGAAGTCGCCAAGCAGCAGGCCGGGCAGTACGGCAAGCGCACCATCCTGTTTGTCGATGAAGTGCACCGTTTCAACAAGTCGCAGCAGGACGCGTTCCTGCCCTACGTCGAAGACGGGACGCTGATCTTCATCGGCGCGACCACCGAAAACCCTTCGTTCGAACTCAACAACGCCTTGCTGTCCCGGGCGCGGGTCTATGTGCTCAAGAGCCTCGACGAGGCGGCGATGCGCAAGCTGGTGCACCGGGCGCTGACCGAGGAACGCGGCCTGGGCAAACGCCAGTTGAGCCTCAGCGATGAGGGCTTCCAGATCCTGTTTTCAGCCGCCGATGGCGATGGTCGACGCTTGCTCAACCTGCTGGAAAACGCCTCGGACCTGGCCGAAGACAACAGCGAGATCGGCGTCGAACTGCTGCAAAGCCTGTTGGGCGATACCCGGCGCCGCTTCGACAAGGGCGGTGAGGCGTTCTATGACCAGATTTCGGCGCTGCACAAATCCATACGCGGCTCCAACCCCGATGCGGCGTTGTACTGGTTCGCCAGAATGATCGACGGTGGTTGCGACCCGTTGTACCTGGCACGCCGAGTGGTGCGCATGGCCAGCGAAGACATCGGCAACGCCGACCCCCGCGCCCTGAGCCTGTGCCTGGCGGCCTGGGATGTGCAGGAGCGCCTCGGCAGCCCGGAAGGCGAGCTCGCCGTGGCCCAGGCCATCACCTACCTGGCCTGCGCGCCGAAAAGCAATGCGGTGTACATGGGCTTCAAGGCCGCGATGCGCAGCGCCACCGAGCATGGTTCCTTGGAAGTGCCGCTGCACCTGCGTAACGCGCCGACCAAACTCATGAAGCAATTGGGCTACGGCGATGAATACCGTTACGCTCACGACGAACCGGACGCCTATGCCGCCGGTGAAGACTATTTCCCCGATGAACTCGAACCCCAGCGCTTCTACCAGCCAGTGCCTCGGGGCCTCGAACTGAAGATCGGCGAGAAACTCAATCACCTGGCACAACTGGACCGTCTGAGTCCACGGCAGCGGAGAAAACCTTGATTCCCTTGATCCTCGCAGTCTCCGCCGGTGGCGTTGCCGGCACGTTGTTGCGCTTTGCGACTGGCAATTGGGTCAACGCAAATTGGCCCCGGCACTTCTATACGGCCACGCTGGCCGTTAATATCGTGGGCTGTTTGCTGATCGGCGTTCTATACGGTCTGTTTTTGATTCGCCCCGAGGTGCCCATCGAGGTGCGCGCGGGGCTGTTGGTCGGCTTTCTTGGCGGCCTGACGACTTTTTCATCCTTTTCACTGGATACGGTGCGCCTGCTGGAAAGCGGGCAGGTGCCGCTGGCCCTGGGCTACGCGGCCATCAGCGTATTCGGCGGGCTGCTCGCCACCTGGGCCGGCCTGTCCCTGACCAAACTTTGATAACGAGAGACCGACATGCTCGATTCCAAACTGTTACGTAGCAACCTTCAGGACGTAGCGGACCGCCTGGCATCCCGTGGCTTTGCCCTGGACGTCGCGCGCATCGAAGCGCTGGAAGAACAGCGCAAGACCGTCCAGACCCGCACCGAAGCCCTGCAGGCTGAACGTAACGCGCGCTCCAAATCCATCGGTCAGGCCAAGCAGCGCGGCGAAGACATCGCACCGCTGATGGCCGATGTCGAGCGCATGGCGGGTGAGTTGAGTGCCGGCAAGATCGAGCTGGACGCGATCCAGACCGAACTGGATTCGATCCTGCTGGGTATCCCCAACCTGCCGCATGAATCGGTGCCGGTCGGTGAAGACGAAGAGGGCAACGTCGAAGTGCGCCGTTGGGGCACGCCCAAAGTCTTTGATTTCCCGGTGCAGGATCACGTCGCCCTGGGCGAGAAGTTCGGCTGGCTCGATTTCGAAACCGCCGCCAAGCTGTCGGGCGCCCGCTTTGCTTTGTTGCGCGGGCCGATAGCCCGTCTGCATCGCGCCCTGGCGCAGTTCATGATCAACCTGCACGTCACCGAGCACGGCTACGAAGAAGCTTACACGCCTTATCTGGTTCAGGCGCCAGCCTTGCAAGGCACTGGCCAGTTGCCGAAGTTCGAGGAAGACCTGTTCAAGATCAGCCGCGAAGGCGAGGCCGACCTGTACCTGATTCCCACCGCCGAAGTGTCGCTGACCAACATCGTCGCTGGCGAGATCGTCGACGCCAAGCAACTGCCCATCAAGTTCGTCGCCCACACGCCGTGCTTTCGCAGTGAAGCCGGGGCGTCGGGCCGCGACACCCGTGGCATGATCCGCCAGCATCAGTTCGACAAGGTCGAGATGGTGCAGATCGTCGAGCCCTCGGTGTCCATGGAGGCGCTGGAAAGCCTGACCGCCAACGCCGAGAAGGTCTTGCAACTGCTGGAGCTGCCTTATCGCACCCTGGCGCTGTGCACCGGTGACATGGGTTTCAGTGCGGTGAAGACTTACGATCTGGAAGTCTGGATCCCGAGCCAGGACAAATACCGCGAAATTTCCTCGTGCTCCAACTGTGGCGACTTCCAGGCCCGCCGCATGCAGGCGCGTTTCCGCAACCCGGAAACCGGCAAGCCGGAGCTGGTCCATACTCTCAATGGCTCCGGCCTGGCCGTGGGCCGCACCCTGGTGGCGGTGCTGGAAAACTACCAGCAGGCCGACGGTTCGATCCGTGTGCCAGAGGTGTTGAAGCCCTACATGGGCGGCATCGAGGTCATCGGCTAAATGGACTATTTGCCACTGTTCCACAACCTGCGCGGCAGTCGCGTGCTGGTGGTCGGCGGCGGGGAAATTGCCTTGCGCAAGTCCCGCCTGCTGGCTGATGCCGGCGCGCTGTTGCGGGTGGTCGCACCGCACATCGAACCGCAGCTGCGGGAACTGGTCAGTGGCAGCGGTGGCGAATGCGTCCTACGCGGTTACCTTGAAGCGGATCTGGACGGCTGCGGCTTGATCATTGCCGCCACCGACGACGAGCCGCTCAACGCCCAGGTATCGGCTGACGCCCATAAGCGCTGCGTGCCGGTCAACGTGGTGGACGCGCCAGCCCTGTGCAGCGTGATCTTCCCGGCGATTGTCGACCGCTCGCCGCTGGTGATCGCGGTGTCCAGTGGCGGCGATGCGCCGGTACTGGCGCGGCTGATCCGGGCCAAGCTGGAAACCTGGATTCCGTCGACCTATGGGCAATTGGCCGGGCTGGCGGCGCGTTTTCGCAGCCAGGTCAAAGGGCTGTTCCCGGACGTGCAGCAGCGCCGGGCGTTCTGGGAAGAGGTGTTCCAGGGGCCTATCGCTGACCGGCAGTTGGCCGGGCAGGGCGCCGAGGCCGAGCGCCTGTTGCGTGAAAAAATTGCCGGCCAGGCGCCGAATGCACCGGGTGAGGTCTATCTGGTGGGCGCAGGCCCTGGTGATCCGGACCTGCTGACCTTCCGTGCCTTGCGACTGATGCAGCAGGCGGACGTGGTGCTTTACGACCGTCTGGTGGCTCCGGCGATCCTTGAGCTGTGCCGGCGTGACGCCGAGCGGATCTACGTCGGCAAGCGTCGCTCAGAGCACGCGGTGCCCCAGGACCAGATCAACCAGCAATTGGTCGATCTGGCCCGGCAAGGCAAGCGTGTGGTGCGGTTGAAGGGCGGTGATCCGTTCATCTTCGGACGTGGCGGTGAAGAAATCGAAGAGTTGGCGGCCCATGGCATCCCGTTCCAGGTGGTTCCGGGCATCACTGCCGCCAGCGGCTGCGCGGCCTACGCCGGGATCCCGCTGACCCATCGCGATTACGCCCAGTCGGTGCGGTTCATCACCGGCCATCTGAAGGACGGCACCAGCGACTTGCCGTGGCCGGACCTGGTGTCACCGGCGCAGACGTTGGTGTTCTACATGGGGTTGGTGGGGCTGCCGATCATCTGCGACGAGTTGATCAAGCACGGTCGCGCAGCGGACACACCGGCGGCGCTGATCCAGCAAGGCACGACGTCCAACCAGCGAGTCTTTACCGGCACCCTGGCGAATTTACCGAAACTGGTGGCCGAGCATGAGGTTCATGCGCCGACGCTGGTGATCGTTGGGGAAGTGGTGCAACTGCGTGAGAAACTGGCGTGGTTTGAAGGGGCTCAGGGGCAGGTCTAGAGACCGCGCCGCCCCAATCGCGAGCAGGCTCGCTCCCACATGTGATCGCGTTCAGCCGAAGAATTGAGGCCTACGCCGATCCAATGTGGGAGCTAGCCTGCTCGCGATTGGCCTTCAGAAGCAATAAAAATTCTGGATCAGTTATCAACCCCACGCCAAATCCCTTTCCCACTCAACCGCTCCCGATCATGGGCAACCCTGAAGTCCTGTTCCGGGCCCTTGGGCACGATCCCGTTGGGATTGATGGTCTTGTGGCTGCCGTAGTAATGGCGCTGGATATGGGTGAAATCCACGGTCTCGGCAATCCCCGGCCACTGGTACAACTCCCGCAACCAGTTCGACAGGTTCGGATAATCCGCAATACGCCGCAGGTTGCATTTGAAATGGCCGAAATACACCGCGTCAAAACGGATGATCGTGGTGAACAAGCGGATATCGGCTTCGGTCAGGTATTCCCCGGCCAGGTAGCGTCGGGCTTGCAGCACTGCCTCCAACCGGTCGAGTTCCGCGAATAAACCATCGAACGCTTCTTCGTAGGCTGCCTGCGTGGTGGCGAACCCGGCGCGGTACACGCCATTGTTCACGGCCGGGTAGATGCGTTCGTTCAATGCATCGATATCGTGGCGCAGGTGCTCGGGGTAGAGGTCCATGCCGTTTCCGGTCAAGCCGTCGAAGGCGCTGTTGAACATGCGGATGATTTCCGCTGATTCGTTGTTGACGATGCGTTGTTGCCGTTTGTCCCACAGCACTGGCACGGTGACGCGACCGGTGTAGTCCGGCGTATCGGCGGTGTAGCGCTGGTGCAGGAAATCCAGATGATCGAGTTTGTCGCCGCTGGAGCCATGGCTCTTGTCGAACGTCCAGCCGTTTTCCAGCATCAGGTAGCTGACCACCGAGACATCGATCAGGTCTTGCAGGCCTTTGAGCTTGCGATAGATCAGCGTCCGGTGGGCCCAGGGGCAGGCCAGGGACACATACAAATGATAGCGCCCGCGTTCGGCGGCAAACCCGCTGTCACCCGTGGGACCGGCGCTGCCGTCGGCGGTGATCCAGTGGCGGCGTTGCGCCTGTTCACGCTGGAAGGTGCCGTCCTTGCTTTCGTACCACTGGTCCTGCCAGCGACCTTCGACTAACAACCCCATCTCGATCTCCTCTGCCAATAAACGTTGGAGAGGAGTCTATTCCCATAGGTTCGAACAAAAAGCGTAAAGGTTGGGCGTTGATGATCGGTTAAATCGATCGATCCCGGGCGGCCCAGTATTGGCGGGCTTGCTCTAAAGCTTCTTCCCGAGCCAGACCCAGGCCGCGCAAGGCCAGGGCCATGGTGGCAATCAGCGCCAGTTGCGGGTAGCTGTCCTCGACATCGCCTCGCCAGATGGCTTTGAGGTGCTCAGGGTCGAGGCTTTGCGGTTTGACGTGGCGCTGTTCGGCCAGTCGTGGCCATTCTTCATCCCAGCTCACACCGCCCCGGGTGCCGTACAGGTGGCTGTCAGCGTCCGGGTTGATCTCGATCTCGCCACCGTCGCCTTTGACCACGATGGTGGTGTCCCCCAGCAAGCCGCTGGCATCGCGGTGTACCGCCTGGTAGCCCGGATGGAAGATGCTTTGCAGCCCGCAACGGGCGCCCAGGGGGTTGAGGATTCGCGCCAGGGAATGGATCGGCGAGCGCAAGCCCAGGGTGTTGCGCAGGTCGATCATCCGTTGCATCTGCGGCGCCCAGTCCACCAGTGGCATGAAGGCCAGGCCGCCGGCGTCCAGCGCTGCGCCGACCTGCTGCCAGTCGCGGCACAAGGGGATGTTTAGCAAGCCAAGCAGTTGCTCGGTGTAGAGCCGGCCCGCCGTATGCGCGCCGCCGCCGTGCATGAAAATCCGCACACCGTTCTGCCCAAGGCATTTGGCCGCCAGCAGGTACCACGGTAAATGACGCTTCTTGCCGGCATAGGTCGGCCAGTCCAGATCCACCGCCAACGCCGGGGTCTGCAGGCGCTCACGCAAGGCTTGGGTGAAACCGGCCATTTCTTCGGCGCTTTCTTCCTTGTGCCGCAATAGCATCAGGAAGGCGCCGAGCTGGGTGTCTTCGACCTGCTCGTCCAGGACCATGCCCATGGCTTGCCGCGCTTCTTCGCGGGTCAGGTCACGGGCGCCGCGCTTGCCTTTGCCGAGGATACGCACGAATTGGGCGAACGGATGTTCGGCCGGGGTCTCAAGGGTCAACGGTGGGAAGTCGGTCATAAGCAGTTCGTCGGTTTGGGCAGGCCCGCCAGCTTGGCGGCGAGTTTGGCGGGAGTGCCTTTGAACAATCGGTTCAGGTGCAGGCTGTTGCCCTTGTCTGCGCCCAGCTTCAGCGCCGTGTACTTGATCAGCGGCCGGGTCGCGGGGGAAAGTTGGAATTCGTTGTAGAAGCCGCGCAGCAATTCGAGGACTTCCCAGTGTTCGGGGCTCAACTGGATGTCTTCGGCGGCCGCCAGGGCCGTGGCGACTTCGGCCGACCAGTCATTGAGATCGGCCAGGTAGCCGTCCTTGTCCAGCGCAATGGCGCGTTGGCCCACGTTCAGCACGTTCATAACCAGGTGTTGACCTTGTCATGGTGGATCGACAGCGCGACGAACGCCGGGTAGTCGATGGCTTCGGCCCATTGTGGAATGTCCAGGGCCCGGGCTTGCGCGTCTTCGCCAAGCACGAAAAGCTTCAGGCCTCTGAGCTGCAGTTCTTCAAAGGGTACCGTGGCGGTGCGCAAGGCGTATGTCGCGTCGCCGCACAGCAGTAGCGCGTCCTGTTCGCCCAGTACCCGCAGGCAACTGGCGAAGCGGCTATCGCCGAAGGGGGAATGAGACAACACATGCAAAGTCGACATCAGAAGGTGATCACCTGGTCGTAACGATCGATGAGCGCGGCGATCTGCGGCGCGCTCAGTATTTTCAGCTCGTCCAGCGCCAGGGCATCGGTTGCGACGCCTCGTTCGGCGGCACTGTCGGCGCAGACGTACAGGTCCTCGACGCCAAACATGGGCAACGCCTGCAAGTTCGCGCTCAGGTCCTTTTGCTGGACCGTCTTGGCGTTTTGGCCGCTGACCAGCTGCATGACGCCGTCGTCGAGAAACAGCAGGCCGATGGGCAGGTCGAACGCGCCGCCGGCCAGCACGATGTCCAGGGCTTCCCGGGCTCCGGGGCCTGACCAGGGAGCCTGGCGGCTGATGAGTAACAAGGATTTGGCCATTACGCGCCTCCAAAACAGATCAAGCGGTCGGCGTCCTGGATCGCATCGTGCAATTGGCCCAGGCCGGACAAGGCCCAAGGCGCCCCGACGCTGACCGCCGAACGCTGGTAGCGCTGGGCCTCTTCATCGTTCAGCACGCCACGGCGCAACGCCGCTGCGATGCAAACCACACCGTCGAGCTGGTTGTCGCTGACAAAGGCGCGCCACTGTCGGGGCAGATCCTGTTCATCCTGGGGCGTTACGAGGCTGTCGGCAGCGTTATAGACGCCATCCTGATAGAAAAACAACCGCACGATTTCATGCCCACCGGCCAGCGCGGCCTGGGCAAACAACAGGGCGCGGCGCGAGGAGGGCGCATGGGCGGCGGAAAACAACGCGATGGCAAACTTCATGACAGACCCGATCAGCAAAACTGCGGCCATGATAAAGCTTTATGGGCGCAGGGGCGATTGCCAGGAAAGGGGCGAGCCCCTATGGCCAGGGAGCACGCTCTCTGGCCAAAGGAATGTGCTCAGTCTTGGTTTTTGAGACCATTCAACTCGCAATACTCCGCCCACTCCATCCCCGCCATCTGCGCCACCTCCTTGTGTACTTCCATGCGCTGGTTTTCGTAGTCCTGGGGCGAGGTGGCGGTCAGTTGCAGGGTCAGTTCCCACGCGAACAGGCCCTGGCGCTCGGCCTCGGCTTCGAACGCTTCATGCAAGCGCTCGGCGCGATACTGCGCGGCGGTCTCGCCCTTGGCCTGGGCCAGCAGCGGGTTGAGGTTGTCCAGCTCGACGCGTAGGTCGGGGCGTTCATCGAGAAATTTTTCCAGCGCTCGTTCATGTTGCTGTTCGGTTGCCGCCATGGTCACTCCTTGGGTGCCGGGGGTTGTTTCTTGTTGGCCTTGGCCGCAGCGGCCAGGCATTCGAGGGCGAACTGTTCGGTGTAGGTCATCTGTATCGGCGTGGTTTCGCCCTTGACGGTGCGTTCGCCGTCGAGGATGTAGCGAATCCGCTTGTCGGTGACGCCGATTCGCTTGGCGATCCAGGCCGGGGTCTGGCCGATCTGGCTGATCAGTTTGTCAGCGTATTCGGTGGTGGGTTTGTAGAATTCGGCATTGGGTGTCATGGGTGTTCCGCGCAGGCAAGTGGCAAGGGCGCGACAGGTTGCGCGAATCATCGCCCGGTGTCGCGTATAAATTTCAGTAAAGCAGCATGAAGGCCCAGGCCGCAGTGCTACAGTCGGTTTTTTTCTCTATGAGTGAACGCAATGCGAATGCTGATGGTGGCCGTGGCCGCAACGTTGCTGGTTGGCTGCGCGGGTTCGGCGATGAACCAGGCCCGTACTCAAGCACCCTATAAGACATTGACTTCGGACAAACCGCAGCAGGTGGTGGCCGAGTGTGTGCAGTTTTCCTGGCAGGACGAAGCTGTGTTTGGCGTCGATGCCGGTGCCTATCTGCAACCCGGCAAGACGGGTGGCATGACCGTGTATACCCGCTCGGCCGAAGCGTTTGTGGATCTGCAAACCAGCGCTTCCGGCACGGCGCTGAACTACTACGCCCGGCATGACGACTTTGTTGCCAAGCGTCGGTTGGCGGCGTTGGCGACTTGTCTGTAGACCACTTGCACTGCTATCGCGAGCAGGCTCGCTCCCACAGGTTTTTGTGTCGTTTGCAGATCCTGTGAACACTCGCAACCCCTGTGGGAGCGAGCCTGCTCGCGATGAGGCCGGCACAGCCCACATCACCGCAGCTGACCCACCGCTTTCGCGAGCAAGCCCGCTCCCACAGGGTCCGCATTTCAATCAGTCTGGCTCAAGCGCTTCTGGAAGAAAAAATGCTGGTGGCCCGGCGGGTAATCGTCGATCTGGCCGATTTCCGTGAAGCCGTGTTGCCTGTAGAACGCGGGCGCCTGGAAGTCGAAGGTGTCCAGCCACATGCCCACGCAGTTTTTCTCTCGGGCAAAGTCTTCGGCCATCTGCATCAACGTCGAACCCGTGCCCTGGCCACGGGCCTGTTCCGGCACCACCAGCAACTCGATATAAAACCAGCGAAAGAACACTCGACCGTAGAGCCCGCCCACGATTTCGTCGCTGTGTTCGTCGCGCACCAGCCAAGCGACCAGCTCAGGCACCGTCCCGCCGGTCTTGGCCGCGTTGTAGGCGCGTAGCGGGGCAAGGATAGCCTCGCGGTCTTGTGCGGTGGGGGTGTCCGTACGTTCGATTCGTAGCGTCATCGGCAATGTCCTTGTGCGGTGAGGGATGAGCCGCACGAGCCTATCCCAAACCCGGCTTTTGCGTCACCCAAGCGACGGCGAACAGGCGCATTACGCAAATCGGGCCATACTGCCTAGTGCTCTTTTATGCGATCCGCGACATGGCGTTATCGGTAGGTTATTAATCCGTTGTCGGGATCCAACACGTTTTGAAGAGGAAGCTCATGAACACCGCCTTGCTGATCATCGATGTCCAGAACGCGCTGTGCAGCGGCGAAGAAGAGTGCTTCGACAGCCCACGCATGCTCCGGACGATCAACGACCTCGGCGCCAGGGCCAGGGCTGTCGGCTTGCCGGTGATCCTGATCCAGCACGAAGAGCCGGAGGGTTCGCTGACGTATGGTTCCAGCGCCTGGCAACTGGCCGACGGCCTGTTGACCGCACCGGATGACCTGCGAGTACGCAAGACCACGCCGGACGCCTTCTACCAGACCGATCTGCTGTCGCTGCTGCAAGCCCGGATGATTGATCGCGTGGTGATCTGCGGGTTGCAAACCGACTATTGCGTTAACGCCACGGTACGCCAGGCCCATGCCCTGGGGTATGACGTGGTCCTGGCCGCCGACGCCCATTCCACCGTGGACAACGGCAGCATGGCGGCCGAGCAGATCATTGCCAACCACAACAACCGGCTGGGACGCCTGAGCAGCGCGGTGTCGCGGATCGATGTGCTGCCGGCGGGGGAAATCCGTCTCTGACGGTGAAACCCAAACCTCTGGCGAGGGAAACCGGGCGATGGCATCGGATCCGCTGATCAGCGTAGCAGCACGGGCACTGGCGGCGGGGGATCCGGTGGCCGCGCTCAATCGCGTTTCCCTGCGTGACGATGCGCCGGCCTTGGCGCTTCGCGGCATTGCCATGGCGCAGTTGGGCGATCTGGATCGGGCCAGGGCGCTGATGCGGCGGGCGGCTCGGGTCTTCGGGCCACGGGAGGCCGTGGCACAGGCGCGGTGCGTGGTGGCCGAAGGGGAAATCGCCCTGGCGTCCCGTGATCTGGCCTGGCCGGTGAAGCGTCTGGAGGCTGCGCGGGCGGTGCTTGAATTCCATGGTGACCGGGCGAACGTCGCCCATGCATGCTCAATCGAAATCCGCCGCTTGCTGTTGCTAGGCCACCTCGACGAGGCCGAGTCGAGGCTGGTCGACCTTGATCCTGGCTGTCTTCCTCCGCCGTCCAGAGCTGCTTGCGAACTGGTGGTGGCGGGCATCGCCCTGCGGCGGTTACAAACGAAAACCGCACGCGCCGCGCTTGAACGTGCCAGCCAGGCGGCGCGACAAGCGGGCATCGGCGCGCTCACTGCTGAAGTCGAAAGCGCCTGGCGCGTCCTGCAGGCTCCAGCGGCACGCCTGATTGCGAGGGGCGAGGAGCGATTGCTGGCCCTTGAAGAGGTTGAAGCACTCCTGGCCAGCGACGCGTTGGTGGTGGACGCTTGTCGCAATGGCGTGAGCGGGACGGGCCTGCGGATCTCCCTTGCCGGGCGCCCGGTGTTGTTCGCCCTCGCCAGGCAATTGGCTCAAGCCTGGCCTGCTGATGTGTCCAGGGAAACGCTCGTTGCCCAGGCCTTTGGTTTGAAACTGACGGATGACTCCCATCGTGCCCGACTGCGGGTCGAAGTCGGGCGCTTGCGCGTGGCGCTTCGCCCACTGGCCGAGGTGACGGCAACCCAGCGTGGGTTTGCTCTGATGCCGCGCAGGAGCGGCGAAGTGGTGGTGCTGGCGCGTCCTGTAGAAGAACCCCACGGCGCAGTGCTGGCGTTGCTGGCCGATGGCCAATCCTGGTCCAGTTCCGCCTTGGCGCTGGCCTTGGATGCCAGCCAACGCACCGTGCAACGGGCCCTCGACACGCTGGCCGCGTCGGGCAAGGTACAGTCGGTCGGGCGTGGGCGGGCCTGTCGCTGGCTGGCGCCACCGATGCCCGGATTCACGACGGTATTGTTACTCACCGCGCTGCTGCCCGATGGTTAGGATGCAGTGACACCCCAACGATGAGGCTTGCAAGATGAAACGTTCAGATGCCCAGATCCTGCGTGAATACGGCCCTTTTCCTGGCGTCGATTGCGTACACGGTGTCAGTCATGACGGCGAGCTCGTCTGGTTTGCTTCAGGCGACAAGCTGCACGCACTCGATCCCGCCAGCGGTCAGACGTTGCGTTCGCTGGACGTCCCGGCAAATGCCGGAACGGCTTTTGACGGTGAGCACCTGTTCCAGATCGCGGGCGACACCATTCGCAAGATCGACCCGCGCACTGGCCAGGTGCTGGCGAGCATTGCGGCGCCTAATAGCGGTGATGACTCAGGACTGGCCTGGGCCGAAGGATCACTCTGGGTCGGCCAGTACAAGGCGCGCAAAATCCTCCAGATCGATCCCTCCAGCGGCAAGATTCTGCGCACCCTCGAATCCAACCGCTTCGTCACGGGCGTGACCTGGGTTGACGGCGAGCTCTGGCACGGCACCTGGGAAAATGATGAAAGCGATCTGCGTCGCATCGACCCTCAAACCGCAGAAGTGCTGGAAAGCGTGACCATGCCGCCGGGGATTGGCGTGTCGGGGCTTGAGTCAGACGGCGCCGACCGGTTCTTTTGCGGCGGAGGCAATAGCGCGAAGGTGAGGGCGGTTCGTCGGCCGTAGGAGCTGCCGAAGGCTGCGATCTTTTGATCTTGATCTTGATCTTGATCTTGATCTTTCGCTTGGGACTCAATTGTTTGGGGCAAGATCGCAGCCTCGTTGCACTCGACAGCTCCTACACAGCTCCTACACAGCTTTTTCGCAGATACGCTCGACCTTGCGATAAGTCAGCAACACGATGCCGGTGACCACAATCGCGCCGCCAATCACCTGGCCCGGGTTGAGCATCTGGTCAAGCACCAGCCAGCCGATCAGCAGCGTCGCCAGCGGTTCGATGTTCATCACCGGTGCGTTGCGCGGCATGTCCAGGCGGGGCACGGAAATGAACAGCACGATAAACCCGGTGCCATAAAGCACCACCAGGGTCGCCAGGGCAAACCAGCCGGTGCTGCTGGCCGGCAGGTCGAAGCCACCGGGAAGGGCGCCGGTCAGGCCGGCGAGGTTGACGCTGCTGAACACGATGAAAATGGTCAGCAGGCTGCGCACCGAACCGCGCACCTGGGACAGTTTGTGGTCAGTGATCCATAGCGCGCAGGCGAACACGCAGGCGGCACAGAAGGCCAGGCCCACGCCCAGCAACCACTGCGGGCCGACGCTCTCTTGCGACGACAGCCGGGCCGGTACTTCCAGCACGAACACCAGGCCAACCAGAATCATGCCCATCAACGCGGCAGTGCGCGCGGTGGGGCGTGGCCCGCCGAGTGCCCAGGTCAGCAACGCCAGCAGGATCGGAAAGACATTGCCTACCAACAGCGCCAGGGCGACTGGCACCCGAGCCACGGCCGAATACAGGCACAGACTCTGGGCGGCAATCAACAGCCCCAGGGTCAATTGCCAGCGCCAGACCCCTGGCGGCAGGCGCAGGTTCTGGCGTTGCCAGAGCACCATGGCGGCCAGCACCAGCAGGGTGCCGCCCGAGCGTAGCAGGATCGCCAGCAAGACCCCGGCACCGTCATCAAATGCCGCCCTGGCGGCGACATGGTTGCCGGCGAAGGCACATCCCATGCAGAGCAGAACCAGCACGGCGAGGTGCCGAGGTAACGGAGTGGGGGTGTCAGGTGCGGTCGTGGAGCGGGTCATGGCAGGGCGTCTCAAAGGCAGGCCGCCAAAGCAAGACGCTTCGGAACGGCTATTGTAGTTATAGGTTGTCGTACAACTTGGCTTGGGTTTTTACCCCATAGGCATGCAAGACACAAGCTTCGCCTCCGGAAAGCTTTTGACCGGTTCACCGCGATCCTTTGGTAGTCCGCGCACATTGTTCGCCGGTTTGCTGTACAACCACCTGATCGTTGGGTTGTTTCACACCGCCCTTGATCTACCCCTTCTGCGGAGCAACCCATGCGCCTGGCTGATTTCATCCTCGACAATATCGAGCCGATTCTTCAGGCGTGGGAAGACTTCGCCAAAACCATCACGCCGGCGTCAATCGGTATGGATTCGGTGGCTCTGCGCGATCATGCCGAGCAAATGCTGCGCACCATTGCCGCTGATTTGCGTACTTCGCAAACCGTCAAGGAACAGATCGCCAAGTCCCAGGGCGAGGCGCCGGCGGCAGAGGCTGAAACCGCAGCCGAAACCCATGCGGTCATTCGCCAGTCCTCGGGGTTTACGGTAGAGCAGATGGTTTCGGAATACCGGGCGCTGCGCACCAGTGTGCTGATGCTCTGGATGCCGCAGACCCAACTGGACCACGAGCAAGTAGTGTCCGACGTGATCCGCTTCAACGAGGCTGTAGACCAGGCCCTGGCGGAGTCCGTCGTCAGTTATTCAGGCGCCGTGGATGCGGGGCGCAATATCTTTCTCGGGATTCTGGGGCATGACCTGCGCAGTCCCCTGGGTGCGATCCTGCTGAGTTCCGAAGTGCTGCTGCGGGCAGGCGACCTGCCCGCCAAAGCCACCAAGATCTCCTCGCGCATCTACACCAGTGTCAAACGGGCCAACAAGATTGTTGGCGATCTGTTGGACTTCACCCGTACCCAACTGGGGGCGGGCATTCCGGTGCAGCGCTTCAACGGTGACCTGGTGGCGGCCTGCGAGGGCATGGTGGAGGAGGCGCGGGCCTATCATCCGGAAAGCAAAATCATCTTTGAAACGAGCGGTGCCCTGGAAGGTTTGTTCGATCAGGCGCGCATGGAGCAGGTGTTCGCCAACCTGATCGGTAATGCCGTCCAGCATGGCAGCGAGGGGGCGCCGATTACCGTTTCATTGAGTACCGAAGAGGATACGGCAGTCATCGCGATCAACAACCAGGGCAAGCCTATCGAGAAAGACGCCATTGCCAGCATCTTCAACCCGATGGTCCGACAATTGCGCAGCGGCGACATGCAGTATGGCTCTGCGGCTGGGCTCGGGCTGGGCCTGCACATCGCGTCGGCCATCGTATCCGCCCATAAGGGCACCATTGAGGTTCATTCGAAGGCAAGATCGGGCACCACCTTCACCGTCCGGATCCCGCTCCACGCCAACTGAATTTTTTCTTGTGCAGGGCAGGACGCGTACTTGTACGATGTCCTATCACGGAGTAAAACTGTCGTCGCCGTCCAAATAATAATTAACGGAGACGCACGATGGATGCTTCGCAACCTGCAACGACCGCCCATCAGGGCCGCCGGGTATTCCTGAAAAAATCTTTGGTGGTTTCAGCCGCCGCCGCAACCCTGGGCAACCTGCCCGGGCTGACTCAGGCAGAGCCCTTGAGCCAGCGTTACCCAGACCCGCTGATCAAGATCCTCGACCCCAGCTTCATGGACCTGCGCCTGTTCAACGCCAGTGTTGAAAAGCTCGCCGACGGCCTGCGCTGGGCGGAAGGGCCGGTGTGGGTGGGCGACGGTCGATATCTGCTGGTCAGTGACATTCCCAACAACCGCATCATGCGTTGGGATGAAGTCACCGACAGCCTGTCGGTTTACCGCGAGAACTCCAACTTTTCCAACGGTTTGTGTCGCGACCGCCAAGGGCGATTGCTGGTATGCGAAGGCTCCACCACGTCGACTGAAGGCCGACGCGTCACCCGTACCGAGCACAACGGCACCATCACCGTGCTGGCGGACAGTTTCGAGGGCAAGCCTTTCAATTCGCCCAATGACATCGTGTGCAAGCGCGACGGTTCTGTCTGGTTCACCGATCCACCGTTCCAGACCGGCAACAACTACGAAGGGCACAAAGTCGCACCTGCCCAGCCCCACGCGGTGTATCGCATCGACGGTGAAAGCGGCAAGGTCACCCGGGTGATCGACGACATGGCCGGGCCCAACGGCCTGTGCTTTTCCCCGGACGAGAAGATCCTCTACGTGGTCGAAGGCCGGGCCAAGCCGAACCGCCTGGTGTGGGCGATCACGGTCAAGGACGATGGCACCCTGGGCGAGCGGCGCAAGCACATCGAAGGTCTGGATTACGCGGCCATCGATGGGCTCAAGTGCGACGAGAGTGGCAACCTCTGGTGTGGTTGGGGTGGTAATGGCGATCCCAAGGCCGACCTGGAAAAGCTCGACGGCGTGCGGGTGTTCAACCCCGAAGGCAAGGCTATCGGCCACATCTCCCTGCCGGAGCGCTGCCCTAACGTCTGCTTTGGCGGACGAGAGGGTAATCGCCTGTTCATGGCCGGCAGCCACTCGTTGTATGCACTGTTCGTGAATACCCGTGGGGCGACGTTTGCCTGAGTGACTGACCTTCAGACCCTGAGTGTCATTGTGGCGAGGGGGTTTATTGTGGGAGCAAGCCTTGCCCCCACAATAAATCCCCTCGCCACAGAGTGCTGTTTGGACCAGGGGACATCGTTATCCGCAACTCCACAACTCCACCGTTGGCTGACTGGCCTTTGGCGGCCCGAGCCAATGGCTCATCGGCTGGCAAGCCCCGTCGAAGCACAACTGGTAATCACCCGCCTCGGGTGTACGTCCCAGTTTCAGCGGTTGCAGGGGCGGCAATTGGCGCTGATAGTGCCAACTGCCGTTTTTCAGCCGGGCACCGTCCGGAATTTCCATGCCGGCGCCGTTGCCCTTGACCCTGGCTTCGCCCAGGACCAGCCCTGGTTGGGTCACGCGGTAATCTTCCTCCCAGCGGATTTTCTCGATGGTGTGATTCCACGCCAGGGTGAAATCAGTGAGAGGAAGCCGGGCCCAGACCGCACCGGCCAGGCCCAGGCACAAACCGATCACGCCAAGGCCCGTCCGGCGCGCCGTGAGCGCCACACATGTTGCAAGATCAGCAGCCCGGCGAACACGAAGCCAATCTCATCGGTCAGCGGCAGCGCCACGACCAGCAAAGCCCCGGCGGCAAAACACATCAGGCGTTCCCAGATCGGCATTTTCTGTTGCAGGAAGCCGGTGGACGCCATGCCCCAGAGCCCGACCGCCAGCATCGTCTTGATCAGCATGTAAGCGGTCATCCATAGGCTGTCGCCCTGGAGCATCAGCGCCGGGTTATAGACCGCCATGAATGGAATGACAAAGCCGGCAAGGGCGATGCGCACCGCCCAGAAACTGATTTTCAGCCCCTTTTCCCTGGCGATCGGCGCGGCGGCGAAGCAGGCCAGCGCTACCGGTGGCGTCAGGTCGGCGAGGATGCCGAAATAGAACACGAACATGTGCGACACGATCAGCGGCACGCCCAGTTCCAGCAGCGCGGGCGCGGCGATCGAACTGGTGATGATGTAGTTGGGAATGGTCGGGATGCCCATGCCCAGTACCAGGCAAGTGAGCATGGTCAGGATCAGCGACAGCAGCAGGTTGTCCTTGCCGATGGCCAGAATGTAGCCGGCGAAGGTCGACGCCACACCGGTCAACGACACCACGCCGATGATGATCCCCACCAGGGCGCAGGCAATCCCCACCGGCACCGCATGCCGCGCGCCGTCCACCAGTGCGTGCAGGCAAACCGTCAGGGTTTCCCGCGCGCCCTTGATGAACCAGCAAATCGCCACCAACACTGCGATCACCGCAAATATGACGCCGATACCTAACTGGAAAAACCCCACGCACAGGATGCCCAGCGCGATCCAGAACGCGCAGCGCATAGCAAAGCTCGACACCCGCAAAATGATCGCCGAGCCGAGGATCACAATAGCGGTGAGTGCCAGTCCGACCATGCCGGAAAAGAGCGGCGTGCGACCGGAGAACAGCAGGTAGATCAGCACGGCGAGTGGAATCAGCAGGTACCAGTTTTCTTTGACGGCGCCCAGCGCGCTGGGGCATTGGTCTTTGGGCAAGCCCTTGAGGTCGGAGCGCTTGGCTTCCAGATGAACCATCCAGAACACCGAGCCGAAGTACAGGCACGCGGGAATCAACGCCGCCTTGGCGATCTCAACGAATGGCACATTGATGGTCTCGGCCATGATGAACGCCACGGCGCCCATGATCGGCGGCATCAATTGACTGCCCATGCTCGAAGTGGCTTCGACGCCGCCGGCAAACGCGGCCTTGTAGCCGAAGCGTTTCATCAGCGGGATGGTGAATTGTCCGGTGGTCACCACGTTGGCGATGCCCGAACCGGTAATGGTGCCCATCAAGGCGGAGGAGGCAACCGCCACTTTGGCCGGGCCGCCGAGCTTGTGGCCGAACAGGCCCATGGCGAAGTCGGTAAACAGCTTGATCATTCCGGCTTTCTCAAGAAAAGAGCCAAACAGAATGAACAGGAAAATGTAGGTCGCCGATACGTAGGTGGGCGTGCCGTACAGCCCCTCGGTGCCGAAGGACAATTGATTGACGATCTGATCGAAGCCGTAGCCGCGATGGGCCAACTCGCCCGGCAAGTATTCACCGAACAGCCCATACGCCAGGAACAGGCCGCAAATCAGTGGCAGGGCAATACCCATCACCCGCCGGGCCGCTTCGAACACCAGCACGATCAAAACGATACCGATGATGAGGTCCGTGGTCGTCAGGTCGCCCGAACGCAGGATCAGGTCGGCTTCAAACACCCACTGGTACACCGCCGTGGTCACGCCTGCCAGGGACAACACCCATGCCAGGGGTTGCCAGGGTCGGCTTGCGCCATAGGCGGGATAACTGAGGAACACCACCCACAACAGGAAACCCACGTGCACGGCACGCAGCACCTGGCTGGAGATGGGGGCGAACGCGGCGGTGATGATCTGGAATACAGAAAACAGCAGGGCCACGTAGAACAGCGTCTTGGGCCAGTCTCGTGGGTCGGAGGGAAGACCGTGCTGAATTTCACTCATTAACTGAAAGCCTCTTGTCTACATCAAAGGTGCGAACCAGGAGGGTGCAACGGCGATCATCGCCGCTGCACCGGGTCGGTTTACAGCGCGCCGACTTCCTTGTAGTAGCGCTCGGCACCGGGATGCAGAGGGATGGGCAGGTTCTTCGCGGCATTTTCCAGCTTGATATCCTTGGCCGCCGAGTGGGCGTTGCCCAGGCGGGTGAGGTTATCGAACAACAGCTTGGTCATCTGATAGGCCACCTCATCGGAGACATCCGAATGGGTGACCAGGATGTTGGTGATGGCCACGGTCGGCACGGCTTCGGCCTGGCCGTCGTAGGTATTGGCCGGGATATCTGCGCTCTGGTAGGCCGGGTTGCCGATTTTCGCCACCACGTCTGCCGGGATCGACACGTAGTTGAGTGCCATGGTCGAGGCCAGGTCACGAATGGCCGCCATCCCAAGCCCCGAGGACTGGAGTGTGGCATCCAGTTGACGGTTCTTGATCAGGTCCACCGACTCGGCGAACGGAAGGTACTGAACCTTCATGTCCTTGTAGCTCAGCCCCGCTGCCTTGAGGATGGCCCGCGCATTGAGCTCGGTACCGGATTTGGCTGCCCCCACGGAGATGGATTTACCCTTGAGGTCGGCCAGGGTCTTGATGCCCGACTCCTGGCTGGCAACGATCTGGATGTAGTTGGGGTAGGCGCCGGCGATGGCCCGCAGTTTGGTCAGGGGTGCCTTGAAACCGGCATCTTCCACACCGTTCTTGGCGTCCGCCACCGAGTCGCCCAGGGCCAGGGCCAGCTCACCGCGACCGGCCTGCAGCAGGTTGAGGTTTTCCACCGAGGCCTTGGTGGCTTGCACCGAGGTCTTGGAGTCCTTGATGCCAACGCTATAGATCTGCGACAGCCCGACCCCGATCGGGTAATAAACCCCACTGGTGCCCCCTGTCAGGATATTGATGTACACCGGGGCGGCCTGGACCGTGGTCGTGACCACCAGGGCTGCTGCCGCGGCCAGAAGGGTGAAGCGCTTGTTGACTCGCATGGGAAAATCTCCGTCTTGTTATGGCTTTATGCAGAGTAGTGCCACTGTAGTCGAAACGGGCCCGCAGGTGGCGAGTCAATAGCGCATCAAAAGGTGATGGGCGTCTTTTTTTAAGCATTTTCGCTAAACGCCGGGCCTGGCGCGGCGGTGCTGCCGCGCACGGTCAACTCGAACGGCAGCACGACATGTCGTTCGGCAATCGGTGTTTTCTCGATCAGGGCGATCAGCATTTGCACGGCCCTCTGGCCGAAGGTTTCGGCAGGTTGAGAAAGAG
The DNA here is from genome assembly GCF_024494355.1 of Pseudomonas sp. Q11. Classification (GTDB taxonomy): domain Bacteria; phylum Pseudomonadota; class Gammaproteobacteria; order Pseudomonadales; family Pseudomonadaceae; genus Aquipseudomonas; species Aquipseudomonas hefeiensis. The sequence goes on from NZ_JAKNQY010000002.1 coordinate 226,609, forward strand.
TGGTCAGCGGCGGATCACAGTAGGCAGCGAAAGGAATGTCATCAAAACCCACCAGTGAAATGTCCTCGGGCACCCGCAACCCCATTTGCTTGATGCGCTTGAGCGCGCCAATGGCCATCTCGTCGTTTTCACAAAACAGCGCGCTGGGGCGCTCGGTCAGCTCCAGCATCGCGCCGGCCCCGTCGTAACCGGCCTTCAACGTGAAGTCGCCGTGGCAGATCAGGTCAGGGTCGGCGGCGATACCGGCCTGGCGCAAGGCATCCTGGTAACCGGCGACGCGATCCAGGGTCAGGGGACTGCTTCGGGGCCCTTTGATGATGCCGATGCGCCGGTGGCCGAGGCCGATCAGGTGTTCGGTCATGGCCTGGGCGGCGGCCCGGTTGTCGAGGCTGATGGTCGGGTAAGGGGCGCCTTTGACTACTTCGCAGGCGTTGACCAGCGGCAAGGATTCGGCGCCAGGAGGAAGCGATTCGAAAGGGTTGCTCGCCCGCAACTGGATCACCCCGTCGGCCTGGTGCGCGTAGACGAGGGCAGCAAATTCGCGCTCGATTTCTTCCCGACCCTGGGTGTCGCACAACAGCAATCGATAACCGGCCGCCTGCGCAGCCTGTTGGGCGCCGCTGATGACCCGGGCGAAAAAGGTATTGGCGATGGTCGGGACCAGAATCACCAGGTTGCCGGTTCGCCGGGAGCGAAACTGCACGGCCATCAGGTTGGGCCGATAACCGGCCTGTTCCACCGCCGCGTTAACCTTGTCCCGAGTCTGGGGTAGCACCCGTTCGGGAGATTTCAGCGTTCGGGATACCGTGGCCACCGAAACTCCGGCCAGCCGGGCCACTTCACGGATATTGGACAAAATCACCTCGATTCGGCGCCAGGAATGCCGGCACGGTTGGGGAGCTTACCGCAGGTTGCGTGTCGCACAAATGCTCATGCAGGGTCCGACGGGTTTGACACGCTGCAAAACTGAGCCTAGATTTCCGCCATGATGTAACCGGTTACATCGTCATCAGTCCCAGCATGAGAGAGTCGTGATGAATCCTGTAGCAACCAAAATAAGAATGGGCTTTGTCGGCGGTGGAGAGGGCGCTTTCATCGGCCAGGCCCACCGTCAGGCCGCGGGCCTGGACGGTGGTTTTGAACTGGTGTGCGGTGCGTTCAGCCGTGATGCGCACAACAATCAGCAGACCGGTGCGGCGCTGGGGCTGGCCGCGTCCCGTTGCTACAGCGATTGGCAGGGCATGCTCGACCGCGAAGCGGCGCTGCCGGCCCACCTGCGCATGGAACTGCTGGTAATCGTCACCCCCAATCATCTGCACGCCCCCATCGCCAGCCAGGCGCTGAAGGCGGGTTTTCATGTGTTCAGCGAAAAGCCCGCCGCTTTGAATCTGCGTGAATTGTTGGCCCTCAAGCAAGTGCTTGAAGGGAGCGACCGGCTCTACGGCCTGGCCCATACCTATCTGGGTTATCCGATGGTCTGGCAGGCCCGGGAGATGGTACGCAGCGGCGTGATCGGTGCGGTGCGCAAAGTGTTGGTCGAATACCCCCAGGGCTGGCTCAGCCAGGACGTCGCCGGGCAAGGTAACAAACAGGCCGGCTGGCGCGACGATCCTGAACAGTCAGGGCTGGGTGGTTGTATTGGCGACATCGGCACCCATGCATTTTCCCTGGCGGAGTTCGTCGCCGACCAACCCATCGAGCAGATATGTGCGGCGTTGGGCACCCACATTCCGGGTCGGCAACTGGACGACGACGCTGCCATGTTGTTGCGCATGGCCGGCGGCGCCAGCGGCGTGCTGATTGCCAGCCAGGTCTGCGCGGGTGAAGAGAACCCGCTGAAAATCCGCCTGTATGGCGATAAGGGGGGATTGGAATGGCGCCAGGAAGAACCGGCCAGCCTGATCCATCGCCCCATCGATCAACCACTGCGAGTCTTGCGTTCCGGCGTGGGTCAGCCCTGGCTGTGTGAGGCCGCCCGCCAGCGGATGCGTCTGCCGGCCGGGCATCCCGAAGGTTATCTGGAGGCGATGGCCAACCTCTACGGTGATTTGGCCCGCGCCATACGGGACCCTGCGCCAGGGCCAGACGCCCCCGGCGTACCTGGCATCGAAACCGGCCTGCGGGGCATGGCCTTCATCGAAGCGGCCATCGCCAACCATCGCGGCGACGCGAAGTGGACCGCACTGGCCTGCACCCAATGAATCAGGAGAGCGCCGTCGTGAACCCCATTGCCGAAACCCCCACCGGCCTGCGTGGCCCAGGTATTTTCCTCGCGCAGTTCATGTCCGCCGATGCGCCTTTCGACACCCTGGCCAACATCGCCCAATGGGCGGCCTCGCAAGGTTACAAGGCCATACAACTGCCGACGTCGGGCACGCAATACATCGATCTGGCCCGCGCCGCCGAGAGCCAGGAATACTGCGACGAACTCAAGGCCACATGCGCCCAGGCCGGTGTCCAGATCAGCGAGTTGTCGACGCACCTGCAAGGCCAGTTGGTGGCGGTGCATCCGGCGTTCGACGCGCTGTTCGACGACTTCGCCCCGGCCCATCTGCGCGGCCAGCCCCAGGCGCGGACCGAATGGGCGATAGAGCAATTGAAGCTCGCCGCCCGCGCCAGCCAGCGACTGGGTCTTAAAGCCCATGCGACGTTTTCCGGTGCGCTGTTGTGGCCGTACCTGTACCCGTGGCCGCAACGTCCGTCTGGTCTGGTGGAGCAAGGATTCGCCGAACTGGCCCGACGCTGGCTGCCCATTCTGGACTGCTTCGACGCAGCCGGCGTGGACCTGTGCTACGAAATCCATCCGGGTGAAGACCTGCACGACGGCGCCTCGTTCGAACGCTTTTTGCAGGCCGTCGATCATCACCCGCGGGCGGCGATCCTCTACGACCCCAGCCATCTGCTCCTGCAACAGATGGACTACCTGGGCTTCATCGACCGCTATCACGAGCGCATCCGCATGTTCCACGTCAAGGACGCCGAGTTCCGCCCCGACGCCCGTTCCGGTGTGTACGGCGGCTACCAGGGCTGGGTCGATCGCCCCGGGCGCTTCCGTTCGCTGGGCGATGGCCAGATCGATTTCAAATCGATCTTCAGCAAACTGACCCAATACGATTTCAGCGGCTGGGCGGTGTTGGAGTGGGAGTGTTGCCTGAAGGACTCGCAACAGGGCGCCGCAGAAGGCGCGGCGTTCATCCGCCAGCACATGATCAGCAAGACCCGAAAGGCGTTTGACGATTTTGCCGGGGTAACGGCCGATGAAGATTCCAACCGGCGGTTATTGGGCCTGTTGAGGTAGCCGGCCCAACCCAAAACCCTATGGCGAGGACACTCATTGTGGGAGCAAGGCTTGCCCGCGATGAACGAAAACGCGGTTCAACGGTTAGACCGCGGTGCGGCCATCGCGGGCAAGCCTTGTTCCCACAGCGGCTCGCCACAATAGCGCTCCTGAGCATTTTTCTTCACAAGAACAACAATAAAACGGTGACTGTCATGACCACGATGAACGCACGCTTGAGCGTGATGATGTTTTTGCAGTTCTTTATCTGGGGAGGCTGGTTCGTCACCCTGGGGACCTTTCTGTCCAGCACCCTGGGTGCCAGCGGTGGACAGATCGGCATGGCGTTTTCCACCCAGTCCTGGGGAGCGATCATTGCGCCCTTCGTGATCGGCCTGATCGCCGACCGCTACTTCAATGCCGAACGCATCCTGGCGGTGCTGCACCTGTTGGGCGCGGTGTTGTTGTATCAGCTGTATTCAGCGCCGGACTTCAGCGTGTTTTACCCGTACGTGCTGGCCTACATGGTGATCTACATGCCGACGCTGGCCCTGGTCAATTCCGTGGCGTTCCGCCAGATGCGCGACCCGGCGCTGGAGTTCTCCCGCATCCGGGTGTGGGGCACGATCGGCTGGATCGTCGCGGGCGTGGTGATCAGCTTTGTGTTTGCCTGGGACTCGCGCGAAGCGATCTCGGCGGGTGGCTTGCGCAATACCTTCCTGATGGCGGGCATCGCCTCGCTGGTCTTGGGACTCTACAGCTTCACGTTGCCGGCCACGGCACCGCTCAAGGCGCAAGCGAACGGTGGTGGCGTCAAGCAACTGCTGGGCCTGGATGCCCTGGGGCTGTTAAAGGATCGCAGCTATCTGGTGTTCTTCATTGCCTCGATCCTGATCTGCATCCCCCTGGCGTTCTATTACCAGAACGCCAACCCGTTCCTGGCCGAAACCGGCATGACCAACCCCACGGCGAAAATGGCCATCGGGCAAGTGTCCGAAGTGCTGTTCATGTTGCTGTTGCCACTGTTCATCCAGCGCTTTGGCATCAAGCTGGCGCTGCTGGTGGGCATGCTGGCGTGGGCGCTGCGTTACGTGCTGTTCGCCTACGGCAATAACGGCGACCTGGCGTTCATGCTCTTCACCGGTATCGCCTTGCATGGCATCTGCTATGACTTCTTCTTTGTCTCGGGGCAGATCTACACCGATGCCAAGGCGCCGGAGCGTTTTCGCAGCTCGGCCCAGGGGCTGATTACGTTGGCGACCTATGGCGTTGGCATGCTGATCGGCTTTTGGGTGGCGGGGCAGGTGACCGATCACTATGCCGTGGACGGCGGCCATGAGTGGAAGAGCATCTGGTTGTTCCCGGCCGGTTTTGCGCTGCTGGTGTTCGTCTGCTTCCTGTTTACCTTCAACGGTCGGCAGGCGGTCGTGGCCGCTTCAAAGGCTTGAGGTGCTGGACGTCAGTCATTTATGGCTGACGTCCAGTTTGGTGTAGGTCACTTTCCCGCCTTCGCTGGACGAACCGACGTTGTCCAGGGTGTAGACGCCGGCCTTGAAGTAGAAGTTGTAGCCCTGCCAGGAACGGTCCAGCTTTACCTGCTTGCCCACGTTGTTGATCAGCACTGTGAGCTTGCCTTGCTTGTCCATCTGCAGGGAGTAGTTGAAGGTCTTGTTCAGCGCCACTTTCGGCAGGGTATAGATCACCGGGCTCTTCTTGTCCTTGGGTTTTACCCGATATTCCACATCGATATTGCCGGTGCCCTTGGCGTAGCGATACACCAGCTTCAACAGTGGCGTGGGGGCATCCTTGGCGTGGATCTGCGCCACGACTACACGGCCCTGTGAAGGAACCTGGTTCACCGCGAGGGTGCCTTTGAGGGTATTGACGCCGCTGTTGTAACGCCAGTTGCGCAACTTGCCGTCTTTGGTGGTTTCGCGCAATTCGGAGCGCGGGTAGTCACTTTTACCGGTATGGGAGCCAGTCACTGGCGCCCAGAAGATAATCCGCTCGCCGGTGCGGTTGAAGTACTTGTTTTGCAGCTTGGGCATGGCCTTGGTCGCCACGACCTGCGCCGGGGTCTGCACGGGCAGGGTGATGTTCCAGACAGTCAAATCAATCATGGTCAATGCTCCATCGGAACCGGCCATCACTCATTAGCCGGAATGGGCGAAATGACTTTGCGTGACACAGTGCCCATGGTATCGACGAAGGCTCGGTTCGCTGCAGGGGCACCTGACGAATGGCTCTGCGTCGAGTCTTCCAGAGGCTCGAACGGGGTGATGTCAATTTGATGCTGATCGGTTAGAGTACGCGCCGCCCGAGAGATGGATCCCGGGCGTTTTCTCATGGAGTATTCAATGAACCACCTCAGCAAAATTGTCGCCTGCGCACTGGTTGGCCTGGCCCTGGCGGGTTGCACCGGCACCCCGATGAAAACCAAGCAGTACGACAGCAGCCAATACACCGTCGTCGGTCACAGTGAAGCAAAGGCTACCGGCCTGCTGCTGTTCGGCATGATCCCGATCCGGCAGAACAACCGTTTCGTGCGCGCTCAGAATGCCGCGATCCTGGCCAAGGGCGGCGACGCGATGATCAACACCCAAGTGCAGGAAGACTGGTTCTGGGCCTGGGTCCTGACCGGTTACACCACCAAGGTGTCCGGTGATGTGGTCAAGCTGAACACCGTTCAGTAAGACCCCTGCCGTTGTGGGGGAGGGATGTGCAGGGCCGGCTGGCGTGGATCGATCTTATCCAGTCACCGCTAGCCAACAGCATGAGCACCTTCCTCCTCCCGAAGCTCAAGGCTCATGCCATCGCAACTTTGCGACCAGGCGCTGAGCCATTCGGGCATGGCCGGTGAGTGTTCGGCCAACCCCAGCGCGCGAACAAACTCTTGCGGTGCAATCGTGCCCTGGGCCGAACGGAACAGGCCACGCATCATCACCACGCCCACCACGCGCCCCTGGCTCAGGAAACGGTGTTCCATGAAGGTCCACTTCTCGTCCCAACCCAGCAGGCGGGTGTGCACCTCGAACGCTTCAAACAGCTTCAGCTCCCGCCGAAACTTGCCCCACACATCCCCCACGATCGGCACTGCCCGGTTGCGCAAGGCCACTTTGTAAGCGCCGCTGCGCAGCACGTAATCCATACGCCCTACGTCGGCCAGGGTGAAATAGCGCCCGTTGGTGACGTGGCGGTTGAGGTCCAGGTCCAACGGCCACACCCGCATGCGCACCACGGTGGTATCCAGGGGACCTGTCGGCTTGCGCCAGGGACGCCGAAACAGCATTAGCAACAGTCGGAACCAGAGATTCATAAAATGCGCGCCCGCAAGGGTGGAAAACGCTGCACTTTAGACAGGCGCCGAGGTTTGGGCCAGGTGCGCAAATGACTGTTTTCGCGCAAGTCGCGCATTTGGGCCATGTCCGGCGGGTTTGAACTCATCAAGAATCTGTGGCGAGGGGATTCACCCTAGGAGGTTGACCTCAAACTCCGCGCCAAATCTTCAACAAAGCCGCAACCTCAGCCTTTGGCCGCCATCGCAGTCACTTCCACTCGCATCCCTTCAACCGCCAACGCCGCCACACCCACTGCGGCGCGTACCGGCCAGGGTTTGGCGAAGAAGCGCTGGTACACCTCGTTGAAGGCCGCGCGGTCGGCCATGTCGGTGAGGTAAATGGTCAGGTGCAAGACCCGGTCCATGGAACTGCCGGCGCCTTCCAGGGCTGTCTTGAGCGCCTGCAATGTGCATTCGCTTTGCAGGGTGATGTCGCCCAGTTCCAGGCTGCCGTCGGGGCGAGTGGGGATCTGGGTGGAAACCAGCAGGCCGCCGAAACCAGCGACGTCGGAAGAGATGGAGTCGGCGTCCGGGTCGGGGATGAACGTGATGTCTTGGTTTGCCATGAAAGTCTCTTTCAAGAAAGGGTAATGGGACGCTCGCCACGCAAGCGGCCTTTGCGGGGCCAGTTTACCGTCCATCGTCGAGCCTTTCGTGATTTCCTTTTTCTGCCCATGAACACTGCGATTGCGTGTGCTTCACGGGCCATGTACGCCTACGTCGATGCGTGACAAGCGGTTCGTTGGAGGGGGCGGCTGTTTAGAAGTGGTCTCTGTTCTCATTGATGAAATCCACGAAAGCCCTCAACGGCGAGGGCAGGTAACGGCGGCCTGGGTAGTAGAGAAACGGTCCGGTAAAGCGCTGCCACCAGGGTTCGAGTACCGGCACGAGGGCGCCGCTGTCCAGGTAGGGCCGCAGCCAGTCCTCGAACAGGTAGACGATGCCCAAACCCTCCACTGCGGCTTGTACCGACAGGTCCACCGCGCCGCCGATCCGAACGATCAACGGGCCACTCGGGTCGACGCTGACGATTTCGCCGTCACGTTCATATTCCCAGAGTGGCATAGCGCCGCTAGGGAATTTGCCCCGCAGGCACGCGTGGTTCAGCAGGTCTCTCGGGTGTTCCGGTCTGCCCCTGGCATCCAGATATGCCGGTGAGGCGGCGGTCGCGAAGCGCTGGAACCGTGGGCCGATGGGGAGGGCGATCATGTCCAGCTCAAGGCGCTCGTCGTAACGAATGCCCGCGTCACAACCGGCGGCGAGCATGTCGACGAAGCTTTCTTCGGTGACCACTTCAAGGCGAATGTCGGGGTAGCTCTTGAGGAATGGCGCGATGATGGCGGGCAACACCAGGCGAGCGGCGCTGACCGGCACATTCAATCTGAGGGTGCCCGAGGGCCGATCACGGAAGTCATTGACCACATCCATCGCCGACTCGACTTCGCCCAAGGCCGGCACGATGCGCTCCATCAACCGGGCACCGGCCTCGGTCGGCACCACGCTGCGGGTGGTGCGGTTGAGCAGGCGCACGCCGAGTCGGCTTTCCAACCGTCGTACGGCATCGCTAAGGCTGGAGGCGGATTTACCGCTCACCCGAGCGCCTTCTCGAAACCCCCGCGCATTGACCACGGCCACAAAGGACAGCAGGTCTTGAATATCCGTCGCCATTGTTCTCTCTGCCGTACAACCTGTTCAGATTGCACCTGATTATCAGTGGAGTGGTCAACGCCTATAGTCGGCTCACGCACATTTATCCAAGGGGCACGAGATGAGCAGGGCACAGAACGCAGGGACTTTTTTACTGGGTGATCATACGGTCAATCGCATGGGTTACGGCGCGATGCAACTGGCGGGGGCCCAGGTATTCGGGCCGCCCAAGGATCCGGCGGCGGCCATCGCCGTGCTGCGTGAAGCCTTGGCGGCTGGGGTCAACCACATCGATACCGCTGACTTCTACGGACCTCATGTCACCAACCGGCTGATCCGTGAAGCGTTGCACCCCTACGCCGACGATTTGGTCATCGTGACCAAGGTCGGTGCCGTTCGCGGTGCCGATGCTTCTTGGAACCCCGCCCACAGCCCCGCCGAGCTGGTTCGTGCGGTCCACGACAACCTGCGCAACCTGGGCGTTGAGGCATTGGACGTGGTCAACCTGCGGGTGTGGGGAAATCTGCACTCGCCGACGCAAGCGTCTATCGAGGAACCGTTCACGGCACTGGCCGAGCTGCAGCGCCAAGGCCTGATCCGGCACCTGGGCCTGAGTAATGTCACTGCGTTGCAAGTCAAGGAGGCCCAGGGCATTGCCAAGGTGGTCTGTGTGCAGAACCACTACAACCTGACCCATCGCGACGACGAACAGCTCATTGCCGACCTGGGCCGGCAGGGTATCGCCTACGTGCCATTCTTCCCGCTGGGTGGGTTTACACCGCTGCAATCGGACACCCTTTCGAGCGTAGCCGCACGCCTGGAGGCGTCACCGTTGTGCGTGGCATTGGCGTGGCTGCTGCAACGCGCGCCGAATATCCTGCTGATTCCCGGTACGTCGTCAGTGACGCACCTGCGAGAAAACCTCACGGCGAGCGAACTGAGGATTCCAGTGCAGATGCTGGCCGAGTTGGACGGGTTGGCCTAGTGGCCTGTGTGGTTAGTTCTAACCACACAGGCCACTAGGCAGGCTGGAGCACCAACGTCGCGCCATCTTCCGGTATCCGCATCCGGCCTTCGAGCCCGGCCATCGCATCGGCGCCAGTTTGGGCGCGTGCGACGCCGGGAGACAGATCAGCTGCGCGCCTCATCCGTCTCGTTTCGATGATGGTCAGGCCAACTGTCGACGGGGCGCGCGCGGTCTTCGTTGAACATCTCCGTGAGCAACGCGTTAGCGCGCCGGTAGGCGTCGTGCCTGAACTTGAGGTCGTCTTCCGGCTGGGCGACGATTTCCTCCAGCATCTGCAGATTCAAACGACGGAACTGATCCGCTCGCTCGCGCGCTTCGTAAGCCCCGACACCCATCTGCACCAGCGCACTTCGGCCCAATGCCAACGCGCTCTCGAAGGTTTCCCGCTCGGCGGCCTGCACGCCCATCTGCCGCAGGGTGATCAGGTGCCCCATGTCCCGCGCACGGACGATCAGTTTCAATGCGGGGAAGTGCTCCCGGGCCAGTCGGGTCAGCGTCAGGTTGTCCTGCTGGTCGTCGATCGCATTGATCAACACCACCGCCTGGCTGGCGCCGGCCGCGTGGAGCAGATCGAGGCGAGTGGCGTCGCCGTAGAACACTTTCACGCCGAATTTGCGCAGCGTCTCGATGTTGTCGGGGTCATGGTCCAACACCACCACCTCGACGCCGCAGGACATCAACAGACGTCCGGCGATCTGTCCGAAACGGCCGAACCCGGCGATGATCACCCGTGGGTTCTGCTGATCGACGAGGTCGGATTCCTGGCGGTCTTTGCTGGTAGCGGACTCTATTCGATCCAGCAGCAGGATCAGCAAAGGCGTCAGGCACATGGACAGGGCCACCGCCAGCGTCAGGCTCTTGCCCCATGGGTCGGTCAGAATGCCGGCCAGCGTAGCGGCGCCGAACACCACGAAGGCGAACTCGCTGCCCTGGCCCAGCAATACCGCTTGCCATGAGCGTTGGCCGGTAGGAACGTTGAGGAACCGGCTGACGGTCTTGATCACCAGCAATTTGATCAGAATGAAGCCCAGGGTCAGGGTCAGGACCTTCAGCGGTGCATTGATCAGCGTGCCAAAATCAATCGACATGCCGACGCCGATAAAAAACAGCCCCAGCAGTAAGCCTTTGAACGGTTCGATGTCGCTTTCCAGGGCATGGCGATATTCAGAGCTGGCCAGCAGCACCCCGGCGAGGAACGCGCCCATGGCCATCGACAAGCCGGCCTCTTCCAGCAGAAAGCCGAAGCCGAACACCAGGAACAGCGCCACGGCGCTGAAGATCTCACGCAGACCCGAGCGCGCGGCGAAGCGCAGCAGCGGGCGCGTCACGTAGCGTCCCAACAGCACCACGACGCTGATGGCCACGACGATCTTGATGATCGAAAGCACCAGGGCGGTGCCTGACGGCGTGTCGCCGTGGGCCGACAACAACGGAATCATGGCAACCAGGGGAATGGCCGCGATGTCCTGGAACAACAGGACGGCGAAGCTGCTGCGCCCGACGGCGGTCGACGTCAGGTTGCGCTCGTTCATCGCTTGCATGGCGATGGCCGTGGAGGACAGGCTCAGGGTCAAGCCGACCAGCAGCGCGGCCGTCCAATTCAGCCCCAGGGCCGCGCAGAACACCGCGATTGCCCCGCCACAGGCGAGCATCTGCAAGGCGCCGCCACCGAACACCATCCTGCGCAACGCCCAGAGCCGCTTGGGATCGAGTTCGAGCCCGATCACGAACAGCATCAGGACGACACCGATTTCGGCGAATTCCAGGATCGCCTGTACGTCAGTCACGAGCTTGAGCCCCCACGGGCCGATCACGCACCCGGCCAGCAGATAACCCAACACCGGGCCCAGGCCCAACCTGACGGCAATCGGCACGATCAACACCGCCGAACCCAGGTAGATAAGCAGTTCAATCAGGCTGTGAGTCTCCATATCAATCTTCCTTCCAGGAGGCCAGGCGTGCGCTGTAGTGTTCGATTTGTGCGTCCAGGGCCTCGGACGCGCGGGCGTAAATAATCAGAATCATCAGGGCAATTCCGGGAGGTCGGTCCTGGTCAAAAGGCCGGACATCCTACCGAGGAAGGCGCGTGTTGTTTAGAACATTGTTTGCCGGCGTGTCGTGCCCGGGTCAATTGAGCGGTAGCGACACCTTGACCTCCAGGCCGCCTCCCTGCCGATTCCTGAGGGTCAGCGTCCCGCCATGCTCCAGCACCGTCGCCCGTGCCGCCGACAGGCCCAGGCCGACACCGCCGGTGTTCTTGTTGCGTGAGCCCTCGATGCGGAAGAAGGGTGCGAAGACTTGCTCGTGCAACTGCGGCGCGATGCCAGGCCCGCGGTCGTGGACGCGAATTTCGACGCGGTCCATGAACGCCTTGAGCTGAACGCCCGGCTCGCTGCCATATTTGCTCGCATTGTCGATCAGGTTGACCAGCGCTCGCTTGATCCCGATGGGCCGGCCCACGTAAACGAACCGTTGAGCGCCCTCGAATGAAACCTCGGTGCCGGCATCCTTGAAGTCGTCGACGACGGTGTGCAGCAGTTCGGCCAGGTCGAACGCGGTGGCGTGTTCGAGCCGAGCTTCGTCGCGGAAGAATTCCAGTGCGCAATTGACCATTGCCTGCATTTCATCCACGTCCCTGAACAGTCTCGATTGCTGTTCGGCGTCGTCGATGAATTCCCCCCGCAGGCGCATGCGGGTCAAGGGCGCGCGCAGGTCGTGGGAGATGGCCGCGAGCATTTGCGTGCGGTCCTGGACGAAGTGCTGGAGTTGGGCCTGCATGGCATTGAACGCGAGGATCGCCTGGCGGATTTCGTGAGGGCCGACCACGGGGATGGGCGGCGCCTTGAAGTCCACGCCAAAGCGCCTGGCGCCCTCGGCGAAGCGTTCCAGTGGGGTCGCCAGGTGCCGCGTGGCAATCAGGCCGACGATGAAAGTCGATAAAAGAATCAGCGCGATAATGATCAGGTTGCGCATCCATTCCTTCATGCCCCAACTGCGAGAGGGCACGGAAAACTCCACCCAGGAATGGTCGGCCAGTTGGATGAGGACCGCGTAACGTCTGTCTGGCTGATCGGCGGGCCAATCGCCGGGCTCGAAGGCCTCTATCCTGGCGTCGGGCCTGGCCAGTTGCTTGCGCAGGAACGCCGAGCCCTCACTGAATTGCGGGTCGTCGATCACCGGCAATCGCGCGTCCTCACGGCGGGGTAACCATTGCACGGCGAACGCCTGGTCGCTGGCCGCCCTGGCAATATCGGGCCGTTGTCCGGGCGCAACCGAGTCGATGATGCGGGTGATCGCGGCGACCTTCTCCATCAGGCCGGTTTCCATCAGGGGAGGGCGCGCCCAGGTCCCGGCCAACAGGCCGAACAGCTCGTTCAGGGCCAGTAAAGTCAGCATGGCGAGCATGGTGGTCAGGGCAATCCAGCGGGCTACCGTATCGCGTGGTCGATTGAAAGCTGAGTGCCGGGGCTTCATCGCTTCACCACATGAGGGCTGAAAAGATAGCCGCTGTTGCGAATGGTGCGGATCATCGATGGGCCAGTGATATCGCTCTCCAGCTTGCGGCGCAGCCGGCTGACCTGGACGTCGATGCTGCGATCGAACGCGTCGTACGTTTCGCCGCGGGCCAGGTCCAGCAGTTGCTGGCGAGTGAGGACCCGGCGCGGGTGTTCGGCAAAGACCAGCAGCAACTCAAACTCGCCGGTGGACAGCGGGATCATGACTTTGTCCGGTGAGCGCAACTCGCGACGGGTGACGTCCAGCTGCCAGTTTTCGAATTCCAGAATCAGACGCGAGGTGCTGTTCAATGTGCCCCTGGCTTCGCCGGTGCGCCTGAGCACGGCGCGCACCCTGGCCAGCAGCTCGCGCGCATCGAACGGCTTGGTCAGGTAATCATCCGCCCCCAGCTCCAGACCGACGACGCGATCACTCAGCTCACCCATGGCCGTGAGCATGATGATACCCACCGTATGCTCGGCCCGCAGGCGCTGGCAGAGCACCAGTCCACTGTCTCCCGGCAACATGACATCGAGGATGATCAGGTCCGGCAACCGACGCGCCACCGCCTGCCACAGGGCGGCACCGTCGGCGGCCACTTCGACGCTATAGCCATGTTGCTCGAGGAATTTACGCAAGAGGGCGAGGACTTCGAGGTCGTCGTCCACCAGTAATAGATGGCTCACAGTGGGCACGCAGGGCAATGAATACAGAGGGGATACTAGGGTCAATCCGGGGCCTGCGTCATATATTTCAACTTGGTAATAAAGTTGCCGACGGGCAATGTTGTGGAAATCTTCAGGCAAAAAAACAAGGGCAGGATCGCCCTATGTCAGTCAGTTAAAAGTAGCCAGCCCAACGCTGAACCCTGTTTGGACCGGGGCCATGGTTAACCCTTGTGGCGAGGGAGCTTGCTCCCGCTGGACTGCGCAGCAGTCCCAAAAAACCAGGGTCGCTTCGCAACCCAGCGGGAGCAAGCTCCCTCGCCACGGGATTTGTGCACGGCTGTGTTTCTCCTAACTGACCGGTATCGCCCCATCCCTTGCCGAGATAGCCTTGTATGCCGATCACCAAGCCCGTTGCGCTGTTTGTCCGTTGCACTGTTGTCGTAGGACTCGTGGCATTCGCCGGTGGCTGCACCAGCACGCCCGCTGCAACCCCTGGCAGTTGTGAACGTGCGAGCTACACCGTCGATGATCCGGCAGAGCCGGTCAACCGGGGCATCTTCGCCTTCAACCGGACTGTCGATGACTATGCGCTGGCCCCGGTTGCCCGTGGTTATCTCAAGCTTCCGGACGTGGTGCAGACTGGGGTCCATAACTTCGTCGCGAACTTCGGTGAGCCCAAGGTCTTCATCAACGATCTGCTGCAAGGCAACGCCCAGCGCTCGGTCAACACCCTGGGTCGCTTCGTCATCAACACCACCGCAGGCATCGTCGGGCTGATCGATGTGTCGGGCAAACTGGGTATCGAGCGACACAAGGCCGATTTCGGCCAGACGTTCGGCGCCTGGAACATCGCTCCCGGGCCGATCGTCGAACTGCCGCTACTGGGAACGTCCAGCCTGCGCGACGCAACGGGCAGACTGCTGAGTTCTGCGGTCGATCCGTTCGGCAGCAACAGCGACACGGTTGATACGTTGGGTACGATCAATACCGTAGGCGGGGTTGTCGATGGTCGTGCCGAGGCGCTCCCGCTGACGGACACGTTGCGCGCCCGACCGGATTACTACGCGGCGCTTCGTGACTCGGTAGCGCAGCGGCGCGCCGATTTTGTCGCCCAGGGCAAGTTGGGCGTGGTGGCGGGGGACGACGCCGATTGCCAGGGAGCGACCGTTGATGAGTAACCCTGTATTGGTGCTGCACCGGCGAGTGAAAACCCTCGACCGAGGCATTCTGCATTGCCGGGAGATCGAGCTGCAGCTGACGGAGGATGGTCGACATCTACTGCTCAGCCGCTACCTGGAGTTGTACAACCATGACCAGGCCGGTGCGAGCGACATCCAGAATTACCGGGTGCCGCTGGCGAGCATGATTCGCTGGATGGTCAGTCATGGGGAGCGGGTGACTCCACTGGTCCGGTAGCCTTGCGCTGACGTAGGGACTGCTAGACTTTACCGTCCAGTTATCTCTCGGAGAGATCGGATGAATAACAAAAACACGATTTGTCTCTGGTACGACGGTGCTGCGCTGGAGGCTGCGCAGTTCTACGCCGCGACGTTTCCAGACAGTGCGGTGCAGGCCGTTCATCACGCCCCCGGTGACTACCCGATGGGCAAGCAGGGCGATGTGCTGACGGTCGAGTTCACGGTGATGGGCATTCCATGCCTGGGGCTGAACGGAGGCCCGGCGTTCCAGCACAACGAAGCCTTTTCGTTTCAGGTCGCGACCGATGACCAGGCCGAAACGGACCGCTTGTGGGACGCGATTATCGGCAATGGCGGCCAGGCAAGTGCTTGCGGCTGGTGCAAGGACAAGTGGGGCCTGTCCTGGCAGATCACCCCTCGCGTGCTGACCGCCGCGATAGCCAATCCCGATCCAGCAGCCGCCAAGCGCGCGTTCGAAGCCATGATGGAGATGACAAAGATCGACATCGCGGCCATCGAAGCGGCGTTGAAAGGTTGAGCGGTGCAGGCTGACAGTCCGCTATCGCGAGCAGGCTCGCTCCCACATTGGATCTGTGTCGGTCTCGATGAGTGGGCCAACGCAACCCCCTGTGGGAGCGAGCCTGCTCGCGAAGACGGCGGGACATTCAACATTGCCGCAACCTGACTCACTGCCAGTCAGCTCACCCCCGGGCGGCTTCAGGCAACCTGGCAATCACCTTGATCTCGAACTGAAAACCATACAGCCACGTCACCCCCACCGCTGTCAGCGTTGGATGCGGTGCGCTGCCCCAGAATTCGGGCACCACTTTCCAGATCGTTTCGAATGTCGACTCTGGATCGACGATGAAGACCGTGACATCGACCACATCATCAAAGGTGCAATCGGCGGCGGCGAGAATCGCCTTCAGATTGTTGAACGCCAGCCGAACCTGGTCCTCCAGTTCGGGTTCTGGCGAGCCATCTCCGGTGCTGCCGACTTGCCCCGATACGAATAAAAAGCCATTGGAGCGAATCGCCGGCGAATAGCGATTACGCTCATAAAGTGCCTGGCGTCCGGCGGGGAAAACTACATCGCGCTGGGTCATGGGTGTCTCCATCAAAAGGTCGGATTCAACGTTGAGAGCACTCTAGGGGCTTGTGCGCGGACGATAAACGAGCAACCTTGGCGATCACTGTTTGTAAAATCCAAACAATCTGACGGATACCGGGGCAGCAATGGATCGTTTCGACGCGATGCAAGCATTCGTTCGAGTGGTGGAGGCGGGCAGCTTCACCAAGGCCGCCGAAACACTGCACATGAGCAAAACCACCGTGACCCAACTGGTGCAGCAACTGGAGGCACGGCTGCGCGTCAAGTTGCTCAACCGCACCACGCGCAAGGTCAACGTCACCGCTGACGGCGCCGCTTATTACGAGCGGGTGATCCGCCTGCTGGCCGACATGGACGATGCCGAGACCAGCCTGTCCGGCGCCCAGGCACTGCCCCGGGGACGACTGCGAGTGGATGTGCCAAGCCCGTTGGCGACCATGATCCTGGTGCCGGCATTGCCGCAATTTTACGCACGATACCCGGACATCCAGATCGACATGGGCGCCAGCGACCGCATCGTCGACATCATCGATGAAAATGTCGATTGCGTGGTGCGTGGCGGCGAGCTGACGGACCAGTCGCTGATCGCCCGGCGCGTCGGCGACCTGGCCCTTGGCGTGTTTGCCGCACCGAGCTATCTGCAGCGCGTCGGCACGCCTGCGCATCCGCGAGAACTGGAAGATTCCCAGCATCGTATCGTCGGTTTCCTCTGGGCGCGCACCGGCAAAGCGCTCCCTTACGCCATGCACAACCACGGCGAACATCTGCACATCAAAGGACGCTACGCACTGGCGGTCGACGATGGCAACGCCTACCTCGCGGCCGGCCTGGCGGGGTTGGGTGTGCTCTGGCTACCCGAGTACATGTCCAGACCCCACCAGGCGCGAGGGGAGTTGGTGCCCCTGTTCGAAGACTGGCGCCTCGACCCGATGCCGCTCTACGTGGCCTATCCTCCGAACCGGCACATCAGCGCCAAGTTGCGGGTGTTCATTGAGTGGGTGGTGGAGTTGATGGCGCAACACGGGCCTGTTATTGACCGGTCCAGGTTATGAAACCCGACCGCATGACTGTAGAGGAGACGCACCATGGACCGATTCACCGGCGGTTGCCTGTGCGGCAACGTTCGCATCCAAGCCTCGGGCCGTCCCTACCGGGTCGGCCTTTGCCACTGTCTTGACTGCCGCAAGCATCACGGGGCGCTCTTCTACGCCTCTGCCGTGTTCCCCCAGGATGCCGTGACGATCGAGGGTGAAACCCGGGACTACGCCGGGCGCTTCTTCTGCCCGCGCTGCGGCTCGTCGGTGTTCGCCCGTACCGGCGACGAGGTTGAAGTGAACCTGGGAACGCTGGATGCCCCGGATCAACTGGTGCCCACCTACGAAAGCTGGACGGTGCGCCGTGAGTCCTGGTTGCCGGCGTTTCCGTTCGCCAGGCACTACCCGCATGATCGTGAGGGTACGGGGCGCCTCGAGGAGTAGGCGCGGTATCGGGTCTTAGTCAAAGCCCACAATCGCCTTGATCTCCAGATACTCCTCGAACCCGTGAACCCCGTACTCACGGCCATTGCCCGAACGCTTGTAGCCACCGAACGGTGCCATCGGGTTCCACGCCGGGTAGTTCAACAGCACTTGCCCTGCGCGGATACGCGACGCAACGGCGCGCGCAAGCTCAAGATCCTGGCCCTGGACATGCGCGCCCAGCCCATAGACGGTGTCGTTGGCAATGGCGATGGCTTCATCCACCGTGTCATAGGGGATGATGCACAGCACCGGGCCGAAGATTTCTTCCTGGGCGATGCGCATGGCGCTGTCCACCTGGGAGAACACAGTCGGGCGCGTGTAGAAGCCTTTTTCAAAGCCCTGCACGCGTCCCGGTCCGCCGCACAGCAGTTTTGCGCCCTCGTTCAGGCCCACTTCGATCATGGCCTGCACGCGCTTGAACTGGGCTTGATTGGCGATGGGACCGAGGATGGTTTCTTCCGATTGCGGATCACCGACGATGATCGCATTGGCGGTGGCGGCAGCCAGGGCTTCGACCTGGGCCAATCGGTTCCTTGGCACGATCATGCGGGTCGGTGCGCTGCACGATTGGCCGACAT
Source organism: Pseudomonas sp. Q11 (assembly GCF_024494355.1). Taxonomy (GTDB): domain Bacteria; phylum Pseudomonadota; class Gammaproteobacteria; order Pseudomonadales; family Pseudomonadaceae; genus Aquipseudomonas; species Aquipseudomonas hefeiensis. The sequence continues at coordinate 244,687 of NZ_JAKNQY010000002.1, forward strand.
TGCGAAACGCCGACATCACCCCCGGTGGCACGGCTTTGTCGAAGTCGGCGTCTGGCAGCAGCACATTCGGCGACTTGCCGCCCAACTCCTGGGTCACGCGTTTTACCGTCGGGGCGGCCGCCTGGGCCACCAGCGCGCCCGCGCGGTTCGAGCCGGTGATCGAGATCATGTCGATATCGGGATGCGCCGCTATCGCCGCACCGACCTCGGCACCGCTGCCGTTCACCAGGTTGAAGACGCCGGGAGGAAGACCCGCGTCATGCACCAGTTGCGCGAAGAACAGGGCGCTCAGGGGTGACAGTTCGCTGGGTTTGAGAACGACCGTGCAGCCCGCCGCAATGGCCGGAGCGACTTTTGCGGTGATCTGATACAGCGGCCAGTTCCACGGCGTAATTAGGCCGCAGACGCCGATGGGTTCGCGGGTAATGGCGGTGCCGCCTTCGACCTTCTGGAAACAATAGCTGGACAGCACATCACGGGCCACGCGCACGTGTTCGGCGGCCAGTGGCACTTGCATCGCCCGGGCAAAACCGATGGCCGCGCCCATTTCCAGAGAGAGTGCCTGGGCCAGCGCCTCCTTTCGTTCAAGGATCAGTTCATGGATTCTGCCGATCACCAGCGCGCGCGAGGCTGGCGAAGTCGAGGACCAGCCGGGGAAGGCCGCACGCGCCGCCGCGACCGCCCGATCAACATCCTCGCACGAGCCTTGGGCGACTTGGGCAACCACCTCTTCGGTGGCCGGGTTGATCACCGGCAACGTTGCCTCACGGGCCGGGGACGACCAGTCACCATTGATATAAAGCTGTCTGGTTGTGTGCGGGTCGAGGGTGTAGCTGTTCGAAGATCGGGTTGTCATCCAACGGGCTCCCTTAGAGCGTTTTATGGCATCGCCGGCAGCAGATCGTTATGCCGTGTCTGCCCAATAAGCTAACAAAGCGGCCCTGATGAAATGTGCCGTTCTTGACCTTGGCAAAGGAGAATCTGCTGTATCTGGCGCGCTAACTTGGCAAAAACGTAGCGGCACCGGTTTCAGAGTTTGGCCCTCGGCTTCGGACAAGCTTTCCAGTGCCGGCGACGCTGGCCGATTTAGGGTTTGCCAGGGCCGTTGTCGCGCAAAATTCGCAGCGCACGGGTGCAGGCGTTGGTGAGTTTTCTTGAGGCTGAGTTGAAAGCCTGAAGCCATCGCGAGCAGGCTCGCTCCCACAATGAATCTGTGGCGAACACAAAGATGGCTGCCCCATCAAAACCCTGTGGGGGCGAGCCTGCTCGCGATGGCGGCGGCCCATTCAACACAGATGCTGAAACTGCCCGCCCCAGGCGTAGATTCTGCCGCAAAGCGGCCTTCACAGCGTCGCCGCATGCACCATAACTGTCCGCAAACCCACAGAAACACGGGTGCAACGCCCGCGTCTGGAGCATCCCGCAAAGTCTGCTGGGCGAGCCCTGAAAAACGGTGGTTTGTACCAAACGGCCGGTATTTTTAACCGTTTATCCACGGTCTCATGGTGTTGTAATGAAAATGTGATGCAGCGTTGTACCGATGCTTCACGAACGGCATCAATGGTTGCCTCGGCATTGCCTTCAACAACAAATTCAGGACCGCACTCATGAGCTTTCTTCGACCCAAGTACATCACCTTCGACTGCTACGGCACGTTGACCAACTTCCAGATGGGCAGCATGACCCGCGAGCTGTTCGCCGATCGTGTCGATGCCGGGCAGATGGACCAGTTCGTCAAGGATTTCTCCGCTTATCGTCTGGATCAGGTGATGGGCGAGTGGCGGCCCTATGATGAAATCATCAAGACGTCCCTGATGCGGGTCTGCAAGCGCTGGGGTGTCGAATATCGGGGCGAAGGCCAGCTCTATTACGACGCCGTGCCAACGTGGGGCCCTCACGCCGATGTACCGGCGGGCCTGTCGAAAATCGCCGACAAAATTCCCCTGGTGATTTTTTCCAACGCGATGGACGAACAGATCATGTCCAACGTCGATAAGCTCGGCGCGCCTTTCCATAAAGTCTTTACTGCCCAGCAGGCCCAGGCCTACAAGCCGCGCCTGGCCGCCTTCGAATTCATGCTCGATAACCTCGGCTGCGGGCCGGAGGATGTGCTGCATGTCTCGTCCAGCTTCCGCTACGACCTGATGTCGGCCCACGACATGAAGATCAAGAACAAGGCCTTCGTCGCCCGCGGCCATGAGCAACCGGCGAACGCTATGTATGGCTACCACCAAATCCCGGACATCGGCGGTTTGGCCGGTCTGGTCGGGCTCTGAGTTGAGCGCACTCTTCAAGGTGAAAAGGGGTTAGACATGGGCAGTGAGTCTTACTGGCTCGATACCGCACCGGCCTTCACCGGTGCCCAGCTCGGCGGATTGCCCGGGCGGGTAGACGTGGCCATTGTCGGTGGCGGTTTCACCGGCCTGGCGGCGGCCCGGGCCCTGGCCTTGAAGGGCGCCAGCGTGGCGGTGCTGGAAGCGGGCAGGGTGATTGGCGAAGCGTCGGGGCGCAATGGCGGTCAGTGCAACACCGGCGTTGCCCAGGACTACGCGTCACTCACCGCCAGCCTCGGCGCCGATAAAGCGCGGGCTTATTACCTGGCTTATGAAAGCGCCGTACAGAGTGTGGTTTCGCTGGTGGAGCAGGAAGCGATTGCCTGCGATCTGACTCGCCACGGCAAGCTCAAGCTGGCCGCCAAGGCGTTGCACTACGAAGGGTTGGCACGCACCTGTGAGTTGATCCGCAAGGAAGTCGATGCCGACGTCGAGTTGCTGTCCGCCCAAGAGGTGCGGGCGGAGGTCAATTCGGCCCAGTTCCACGGTGGCCTGCTGCAGCGCAACGGCGTGCAGATGCATGTCGGGCGCTTCGGTGTCGGCCTGGCCGAGGCGGCGGCCCGTCACGGGGCGTTGGTGTTCCAGGGCGTGTCGGTGAAGGACTGGAAGGCGCGCACCGGCGGCTATCAGGTCAACACCAGCAAAGGCGCACTGCACGCCTCGCAGATCCTGCTGGCGACCGGCACCTGTCAGCAGGGTGGATTGGGCTGGTACCGGCGGCGAATCGTACCGGTGGGCAGCTTCGTCATCGCCACCGAAGTGTTGCCCCAGGCGCTGATCGACAGCTTGCTGCCGGCGCGTCGCTCCTACGTCACCAGCCGCATGATCGGTAACTACTTTCGCCTGACGCCGGACAACCGGCTGCTGTTTGGCGGTCGGGCGCGGTTTGCCATGTCCGACAGCGTTTCCGACGCCAAGAGCGGCAAGGTGCTGCAAGCAGCGATGGTGCAGATGTTCCCGCAGTTGGCCCACGTCAGGATCGACTATTGCTGGGGCGGGCTGGTGGACATGACGTCCGACCGTTTACCCCGGGCCGGCCAGCATGGGGGGGTGTATCACTCCATGGGCTACAGCGGCCACGGCGTGCAGATGTCGGTGCACATGGGGCAGGTCATGGCCCAGGTCATGGCCGGTGAGGTCGAGGCCAACCCTTGGCGCGAGCTGGATTGGCCGGCCATTCCCGGGCATTTCGGCAAGCCCTGGTTCCTGCCGCTGGTAGGCGCGTATTACCGCCTGCAGGACTACCTGCACTGAGTTTCATGGCGCTGTTTGGCGTTTCAACCACGTTGCGTTAATCGTGCGCAATCGAGCCCTATCATTTTCCGAAAGGTAGAACTGACATGACTGACAACAAAAATGGCATTGAAGACCAGTTGATCACCGGTGCAGAAAGTCTGCGTGTTTTCGAAGGGCTCAATCGCGGCATGTCTCGCCGCAATGCATTGCAGATGCTGGGGTTGGCAGGCGTGGCCGCAGCAGGTGCCGGCAGCCTGTTCGGCGCCGCCGGCAAACTGTTCGCCGAAGAAGCGGCAAGCCCGGGCAAAGGCAAGCCGGGCGGGCGTATCCGTGTCGCCGGCATCTCCAGTTCCACCGCCGACACCCTGGACCCGGCCAAAGGCTCATCGTCCACCGACTACGTGCGTCACTACATGTTCTACAACGGCCTGACGCGCTTCGACAGTCACATGGTGCCGCAACTCGAACTGGCCGAGCGCATCGACACCACCGACGCCACGCTCTGGGTGATTACCCTGCGCAAGGAAGTGACTTTCCACAATGGCAAGGGGCTGACCGCCGCTGACGTGGTGTTTTCCCTGTTGCGACACAAGGATCCGATCACGGGATCCAAGGTCTTGCCGCTGGCGTCGCAGTTTGCCGAGGTCAAGGCCAACGGCAGCCATGAAGTACAGATACGCCTGAGTGGTCCGAATGCCGAGCTGCCATCGGTCCTGGCCATCTCCCATCTGTTGATCGTGCCTGAAGGCACCACCGATTTCAGCCAGGGCATCGGTACCGGTCCGTTCAAGGTCAAGGAATTCAAGCCGGGGGTGCGCTCCATCGGTGCGCGCAATACCAATTACTGGAAACCTGGCCTGCCGTACCTGGACGAGATCGAGTTCATCGGCATTCCCGACGAGCCATCGCGGATCAACGCGCTGCTATCGGGCGATGTGCAGATCGTCAACGAGGTCAACCCGCGCTCGACCACGCGGATCAAGAACAGCGTTGGCCATCGGGTCGTGGACTCGCCGTCGGGTAACTACACTGACTTGATCATTCGTCAGGACCAGATGCCGGGCCAGAGCCCGGAGTTCACTCAGGCGATGAAGTTGCTGTTGGACCGTGAACAGATCAAGTCGGCAATCTTCCGTGGTTACGCCAGGGTCGGCAACGACCATCCGATCGCCCCCGGTGCACGGTTCTTCAATGCCGACCTGCCACAGCGGGCCTATGACCCGGAAAAGGCGCGCTTCCTGCTGAAGAAGGCGGGCATGGAAAGTATCACCATGCCGGTGATGTGCTCGCCGGCTGCCACCGGCTCGGTGGACGTTGCCGTGCTGCTGCAGCAATCGGCCAAGGAGGCCGGGCTCAAGCTTAATGTCAACCGCTTGCCGAGCGATGGCTACTGGTCCAACCACTGGGCCAAGCACCCGATCAGCTTCGGCAATATCAACCCGCGGCCCAACGCCGACATGCTGTTCTCGCAGTTCTTCCAGTCCACCGCGCCGTGGAACGAATCGGCCTGGAAGAACCCGCAGTTCGACCAGTTGCTGGTCCAGGCCCGGGGCGAAACCGACGAGGCCAAGCGCGGCAAGATGTACGCCGACATGCAGACCCTGGTGCATGACCACTGCGGCATCGGCATCCCGGTGTTCATCAGCAACATCGACGGTGTTGACCAGCGCGTCAAAGGCTATGGCACCAACCCGCTGGGCGGTTTCATGGGCTACATGTTCTCCGAGCAAGTTTGGCTGGACGCCTGATGAACGTCGGGTATTGGCTGGGTGACAGGGCAGGAGGGCAGGCTGATGAATAGCAGCACACTTTGGTTGATCGGCCGGCGCATGGGCGCCGCGATCGTGACGTTGTTGATCGTCTCGATGGTGGTGTTCGCCATCACAGCGGTGTTGCCGGGAGACGCGGCGCAACAAGCCCTCGGACAGTTCGCCACGCCGGAGCAAGTGGCGGCCCTGAGGGTAAAAATGGGCCTCGATCAGCCGGGTGTGTTGCGCTACCTGCATTGGCTGACGAGCCTGCTCGGCGGCGACATGGGCGAGTCTGTATCCAACGCCGTGCCGGTCACTGAACTGATGGCGGGACGGGTGCCCAACACCCTGATGCTGGCGGCCGCCACGGCGCTGGTATCGGTGCCGGTGGCATTGACCCTGGGCATTGGTTCGGCGATGGGGCGTGGTGGTCGCGTCGACAGCTTTATCAGCTTTTTTACCTTGATGATGGTGGCGGTACCGGAGTTTCTGGTCGCCACCCTGGCAGTGTTGATTTTCGCGGTGAATCTGGGTTGGCTCTCGGCGTTGTCCTATTCCAGCGAGATCACCTCACCGTGGCAATTCATGCGCACCTATGCCTTGCCGGTCATGACCCTGTGTTGCGTGATCATCGCGCAAATGGCGCGCATGACCCGGGCGGCGGTGATCGATCAACTCGACAGCCCCTACGTGGAGATGGCCCGTCTCAAAGGTGTGAGCCCGGTGCGGGTGGTACTGCGTCATGCGTTGCCCAACGCCATCGGGCCTATCGCCAACGCCATCGCCTTGAGTCTGTCCTACCTGCTGGGCGGGGTGGTGATCGTCGAGACAATTTTCAACTATCCCGGCATTGCCAGCCTGATGGTCGATGCCGTGACCAACCGTGATATGGCGTTGGTCCAGGCCTGCACCATGTTGTTTTGTACCGCGTACCTGACATTGGTGTTGATTGCTGATCTGTGCGCGATCCTTTCCAACCCGAGGCTGAGAAATCAATGAACAATCTCATTGTGAAACCCCCGACTGCGGCGGTCGCTCTGGCGTTGGGCAAAGACGCTCACGCCACGTCCTGGCTTGGACTGGTGGGCGCCGCGATGTGTGTATTCTGGTTGCTGGTGGCGATCTTCGGCCCGTGGCTGGCACCGCACCCGGTGGGGGAAGTGGTCTCTGACAATGTTTTCGACAGCCTTAGCGTCGTTTATCCGTTAGGCACCGATTACCTGGGCCGCGACATGCTCAGTCGGGTTCTGGTCGGCGCCCAGTTCACCGTGGGTCTGGCGCTGGTGGCTGCGGTCCTGGCCAGTGGGTTTGGGACCAGTTGCGCACTGTTGTCGGTGGTATCACCCAAGTGGCTGGATGAGCTGATCAGTCGCCTGATGGACGCCTTCATTTCGATCCCGAGCAAGATGCTGGCGTTGATCATGGTCTCGGCATTTGGCTCGTCGGTGACTTTGCTGGTGTGTACGGCGGTGTTGAGCTACTCGCCGGGCGCGTTCCGTATCGCCCGCAGCATGGCGGTGAACATCGAGGCGCTGGAGTACGTGCAAGTGGCCCGCACCCGTGGCGAGCGTCGACTGTACATCGCTTGCGTGGAAATCCTGCCCAACATGCTCAACCCGGTGCTGGCTGACCTGGGCCTGCGTTTCGGCTTCATCGTGCTGCTGCTCAGCGGCATGAGCTTCCTCGGCCTGGGTGTGCAACCACCGGATGCCGACCTGGGTTCGCTGGTGCGCGAAAACATTGGTGGCCTCAATCAGGGGGCGCCGGCCATTGTGATTCCGGCCCTGGCCATCGGCACCCTGACCATTGGCGTCAATCTGTTTATCGACCGTCTGTCTTCGCGACGTAGCCGACGTACGGGAGGGCATTGAAATGAGTGAATTGATCCGAGTCGAAAACCTGCGGGTAGTTGCTTGCGGCGAGCGCGGTGAGGTGGAGATCGTCAAGGGCGTGAGTTTCTCCCTGGAGAAAGGTGAAGTGCTGGCGCTGATCGGCGAGTCCGGTTCCGGCAAGACCACCATAGCCCTGGCGCTGCTCGGTTATGCCCGGCGCGGCTGTCGCCTGGCCGGTGGCGTGGTACAGATTGGCGAACATGACATGCTGGCGTTGAGCGACAGCGAGCTGCAAGGCCTGCGCGGCAATCGTGTCTCGTATATCGCCCAAAGCGCCGCCGCGGCGTTCAACCCGGCGAAAAAACTCATCGACCAGGTGGTGGAAGGGGCGTTGATTCATGGCCTGGGCAGCCGGCCCGTACTGGAAGCCAAGGCCATCGAACTGTTCCGCGACCTGGCGCTGCCCGATCCCGAGCGCATCGGCCAACGCTATCCCCATCAAGTCTCTGGCGGGCAACTGCAACGGGTGATGGCGGCCATGGCGCTGATCAGCGATCCGCTGCTGGTGGTGCTCGATGAACCGACCACGGCCCTGGACGTGACGACCCAGATCGACGTGTTGCGCGCTTTCAAGCGCGTTGTGCGCGAACGCGGCGCGACGGCGGTCTATGTGTCTCACGACCTGGCGGTCGTCGCGCAGATGGCCGATCAGATCGTGGTGCTCAACGGCGGGCAGATCTTCGAGCAGAGCGCCACCGCGCCACTGCTCAAAGGCCCGGCTCACGCCTACACCCGCAGCCTGCTGGCGGCGGCGCGGCCGGATACGACGATCCGTCCGCCCTGCGGCGTGGCCGGCGATGCGCCGCTGCTGACCATCCAGGGCTTGACCGCTGGCTACGGCAACAAGAATCAACAGGGCATGCCGTCGATCCGGGTGCTGGAAGACATCGACCTGACCGTGCGCCGGGGCCAGGCCATCGGTGTGATCGGCGAATCGGGCTCGGGCAAATCAACCCTGGCCCGGGTGGTGGCGGGGTTGTTGACCCCGGCACTCGGCGGGCTGACGTTTGACGGTCAACCCTTGGGCGGCAGCTTGTCCGAGCGCACTGACGAGCAATTCCGGCGCATCCAGATGGTTTTCCAGAACGCCGACACCGCACTCAACCCGATGCACAGCGTCAGCAACATTCTGAGCCGGCCACTGAAGATGTATTTCGGTCTCAAGGGCGTGGCGCTGCGTGAGCGCATCGGCGAGCTGCTGGACCTGGTACGTTTGCCTCGGGAGCTGGCCGAGCGTCGCCCGAGCGAACTCTCCGGTGGGCAAAAACAGCGAGTCAACCTGGCTCGGGCGCTGGCGGCCAAGCCGGATCTGATCCTGTGCGATGAAGTGACCTCGGCACTCGATACCGTGGTCGGTGCGGCAATCCTCGAGCTGCTGCGCGACCTGCGCCAGCAATTGGGTGTTTCGTACCTGTTCATCAGTCACGACATCTCCACGGTGCGGGCGCTGTGCGATGACATTGTGGTGATGTACAGCGGCCATAAGGTTCAAGAGGGCACCCGGCAATCGCTCGCCCAGCCACCCTTCCATCCCTACACCGACCTGCTGATCCATTCGGTGCCGGAATTGCGCCAGGGCTGGCTGGAAAACTGTGGCACCACCACCTGCGGCACGCTGCCCGCGTTGGGTGCAAAGACCAATGCGCCGCAGCTGTGTACCTTTCTCAATCGCTGCCCGGTGCGGGTCGATGGCCTGTGCAACCACACCGCGCCACCCCGGCGAATCATCGACGGTGGCAGTGAAGTCCTCTGCCATCACGACAGCGCCGAACTGCTCAAGAGCCAACAGGATGCCAACAGCATGATCGTGGGAGTCTACGCATGAACGCTCGTTTCGTGAGGTTGGCCGAGCAGGACCGGCCCGTCGTCAATTTGAAAGTCGATGGCGAACCCATCCAGGCCTTGCAGGGTGACACGCTGATGGTCGCGCTGTTGACCCGGGGCCCAGCGTTGCGCCAGTCGGAGTTCGATCCGGGCAGCCGGGCCGGTTTCTGCCTGATGGGCGCCTGCCAGGATTGCTGGGTCTGGACCCGCAACGGCGAACGGTTGCGGGCCTGTTCCAATGAAGTGCGCGAAGGGCTGGACATCATCACCAAGCAACCGGAGGCGATATGGCCACTGCGCGGCTGAGCAATCATCGAGTCGTCATTGTCGGCGCCGGGCCCGCCGGCATCCGTTGCGCCCAGACCCTGGTCGCGGCGGGCTTCAAGCCGATCCTGATCGACGAAAACCGTCGCGACGGCGGACAGATCTACCGGCGCCAGCCTGAAGGCTTCACCCGCAACTACGCCACGCTCTACGGCACCGAGGCGGACAAAGCCCAGGACTTGCACGAAAGCTTCGACCGTTTACGCCCACAGATTGACTATCGCCCGGACACGCTGGTGTGGAACCTCACGCCCGGGCAACTGTGCTGCGTCAGCCAGGGCCTGCATTCGACGGTGGATTACGATGCATTGATCCTTTGCACCGGCGCCACCGACCGCTTGATGCCGATCGAGGGCTGGCAGTTGGGCGGCACCTACAGCCTCGGCGGGGCGCAGATAGCCTTGAAGGCCCAGGCGGTGTCCATCGGCCACCGCGTGGTGTTCCTGGGCAGTGGGCCGTTGCTATACCTGGTCGCCAGCCAATACCTCAAGGCCGGCGCCAACGTAGCGGCGGTTTTGGACACCGCGCCGCTGGGCCTGCGCATCAAAGCCTTGCCCAAACTCATGGCGCGTCCAGGACTGCTGTTTACCGGCATGAAGCTGCTGGCTCAGTTGTATCGGGCGAAAATCGCGGTGCACCTGGGTGTCTCTCCGTTGCAAGTGCTGGGTGAGGCGACTTCCGGCGTCAGTGGCGTGCGGGTACGCACGGCGGCCGGTGAAACCTTGACGGTGGATTGCGACGCGGTGGCGCTGGGTTATCACCTGCGCCCGGAAACCCAACTGGCCGACCTGGCGGGCTGTGCTCTGCGCTTCGACGAGGCGTCGGGTCAATGGTGGCTGGACACGGACGAAGAGGGCCGAACCTCGGTCAGCGGCGTTTATGCCGCCGGAGATGGGTCGAAGATCCGTGGCGCTGATGCCGCCGAGCACGCCGGGCGCCTGGTCGCCCTGGCGTTGTTGAGCGATTTGCAGCAACCAGTGGACGCCGCGCAGGTCGCCGCGCAGCGTCAGGCGCTCAAAGTCATGGATGAATTTCGTCTCGGTCTGGCCCAGGCGTTTCCCTGGCCCGCCGCGCAAGCCAAGGCCTTGCCGGATGAGGCCATTGTCTGCCGCTGCGAGATGATCAGCGCCGGCGAATTGCGCCGTACCGTCAGTGAAAAGGGCGCCTGTGAAGTCAATCGGGCCAAGGCCTTCAGTCGGGTGGGCATGGGCCGCTGCCAAGGGCGTTATTGCTCTCAGGCCGGGGCCGAGGTCATTGCCGCAGCCGCCGGTGTCCACGTCCAGGAAGTCGGCCGGCAACGCGGCCAGGCGCCGGTCAAACCGCTTTCGATGCTCACCCGGGAGGTGACGCCATGACGGTCAATAAAGCCGATGTGCTCATCGTCGGCGGTGGTTTGATGGGCTCGGCGGCGGCGTTTTTCCTGCGCCAGCGGGGCCAGTCGGTGATCCTGCTGGAGCGAGACCAGATCGGTCAGTACGCCAGTGGCGTGAACTTCGGCAACGTGCGGCGCCAGGGGCGTTTTCTCGGCCAATTGGAACTGGCGAACCGTTCCTGGGCGTTGTGGAAGCGCCTGCCGGAACTGATTGATGATGACCTGGAGTTCATCGCCAGCGGGCACATGCGCGTGTGTTATCGCGAAGACGAGATCGCCGAACTGCAAGCCTATGCCGACGCTCCTGAGGCAGAGCAGTTGGACTTGAAGATCTTTCGTGGCGCTGAGCTGCATGAGCGCTTTGCGTTCCTCGGGCCAGACGTCAAGGGCGGCTCCTATGCGCCGCACGACGGTCACGCCAACCCGCGTCTGGCGGCCCCGGCGTTTGCCAGGGCGGCGCGGCGACTCGGCGCACGCATCGAGGAGCGCACCGAAGTGGCCGAAGTGCAGAAGGCCAATGGTGATTTCAGTGTCACAACCACCGATGGCCGTCAGTTCAGCGCCGCTCAACTGCTGATTACGGCGGGCGCCTGGGGGCAGAAACTCTCGGCGCAATTCGGTGAACCGGTGCCGCTGGACACTAACGGTCCACAGATGGCCGTCACCGAACCGGTGCCTTATGCCTTGCCGACGGTGATCGGCGTGTATACCAAAATTCCTGAGGAAGTGATCTATTTCCGGCAGATCCCGAGGGGCAACATCGTCATCGGTGGCGGCTATCGCAGCAAGCCGGACATGCTCAACCGCCGGGCCTATGTCGAGCCGCGCAGCATTCTCAACCAGCTTGACCAGATGCGTCGCTTGCTCCCAGGCGTCGGCAACCTGAACATCATTCGCGTGTGGAGCGGCATCGAAGGTTATCTGCCCGATTCCCTGCCGGTGATGGGCCCCAGCGGCAACGTGGACGGCTTGTATTATGCGTTCGGCTTCTGCGGTCACGGTTTCCAGCTCGGGCCGGGGGTTGGCGACGTCATGGCCGAGCTGATCAGCACCGGCAGTACCAGTACCTCGATCGAACCGTTCTCCATTCGCCGGTTCGCCCCCACTGCCGAGCAACGGAGCAAAGCCTCATGAAACCTCGCGTACTAGCTATTTTCGAACGCCTGCTGGCGTTTGAAACGGTCTCTTCAGAGTCGAACATGGCCCTGATCGAGTACGTGCGCGAGCTGCTGTTGAGCAAGGGCATCGAGTCGCTGATCGTCAAGGATGAAAGCGGCAAGAAGGCCAACCTTTTCGCCAGTACCGGCCCACGGGAGTTGCCGGGGATTCTGTTGTCCGGGCACACCGACGTGGTGCCGGCGGCGGGGCAGGCCTGGACCGTTCCGGCGTTCCAGGCGACGGTGCGGGACGGGCGGGTGTACGGTCGTGGCAGTTGCGACATGAAAGGGTTCATTGCCTTGGCCATCGATGCCATGCTTGATGCCGCCGACCATCCCCTGAACCGACCGCTGCAACTGGCGCTCTCCCATGACGAGGAAATCGGTTGCGTGGGGGTTCGCCGCTTGCTTGACGTGCTGCACCTGGCGCCGGTGCGGCCGTTTTTGTGCGTGATCGGCGAGCCGACCAACATGCAGTTCGTGCTCGGGCACAAGGGCAAAGGCTCTTATCGCACTTACTGCCGTGGCCTGGAGGCGCACTCGTCCCTGGCACCGCGCTCGGTCAATGCGATTCATGTGGCCTGCGATTTCATCGCCGCGTTGCGCCAGAGCCAGCAGCAGCTGCAAGAGCAGGGCGCCCGGGACGCCGATTACGACGTGCCCTACAGCACCGTGCACGTCGGGCAGATTGTCGGTGGCAAGGCGCTGAACATCGTGCCAAACCTGTGCACCCTGGATTTCGAAGTGCGCAACCTGCCGGCCGACGACCTGGATCAGTTCCTGGAGCAGCTGCGCGAGCACGCTGAAGTGATCGTGCGCGAGGCCAGGAAACTCTCCAGCGTGGCGGACATCGAGATCGAAACCCTGAATGTCTATCCGGGGCTGGATACTCATCCGAGCGTTGAGGCGGTGCGCTTTCTGAAGAACTTCGCCGCGACGGACACCGGCACCGCCAAGGTTTCCTTCGGCACCGAGGGTGGTCTCTTCAAGCAGCGCCTGGATGTGCCGGTGGTGGTCTGCGGCCCTGGCTCCATCGAGCAGGCGCACAAGCCCGACGAGTTCATTGAAATCAGCCAGATGGAAGCGGGGGAGCGTTTTCTGGAAGGGTTGCTCGGGTCCTTGAAACGGTAAGCCATACGCAGAGCAAATGTGGGAGCGGGCTTGTGGGAGCAAAGCTTGCTCGCGATTGCGGCGGATCAGGCGACATCGATCAAGAACCGTGTCATCGTTCATCGCGAGCAAGCTTTGCTCCCACAGGTTTCGGTGTTTAGCCTGGGGCTTCGGTAGAGCCTGCCGTCCCACCTCGAAACTTCAGCATCCAACACTGCCCAAAACCCGCTTTCAGCATCCTCATCCGCGGCATCTCCCTAGACTGGAAATACCTCGGAACAGGACGCGATCATGCTCAAGAATCAATTGAAAGACCCCAGCCTTTTAGTAGAACTCGCCTACGTCGACGGGCAGTGGATCGGTGCCGATGACGCCGCCACGCTCGACGTCATCGACCCGGCCACGGGGGACGTGCTCGCCCGGGTGCCGGCCATGCAGGGGGTGGAAACCCGGCGTGCCATCGACGCCGCCGAGCGCGCCTGGCCGGCCTGGCGTGCACGCCCGGCGGCGGAACGCGCGGTGCTGCTGGAGCGTTGGTATCAGGCCATGATCGACAACCTGGACGATCTCGCGCTGATCATGACGTTTGAGCAGGGCAAGCCGCTGAACGAAGCCAAAGGCGAAATCCGCTATGGCGCCGGTTTCGCTAAATGGTTTGCCGAAGAGGCTCGACGGGTTTATGGCGAAACCATCCCGGCCCCCAGCGGCGACCGTCGCCTGCTCACGCTCAAACAGCCGGTGGGCGTCTGCGCAGCGATCACCCCGTGGAATTTCCCCAACGCGATGATCACCCGCAAGTGCGCCCCAGCCTTGGCGGCGGGTTGCCCGGTGATCGTCAAACCGTCGGACCTGACACCCTTGTCGGCCCTGGCGCTGGCGGTGCTGGCCGAGCGGGTCGGGATTCCGCCGGGAGTGTTCAATGTTGTGACGGGCATGCCGGCGGGCATCGGCGAAGAGCTGACCGGCAACCCGACGGTGCGCAAGATTTCCTTCACCGGGTCCACGGCGGTTGGTCGACTGCTGATGCGCCAGAGCGCCGAACACATCAAGCGCCTGAGCCTGGAGCTGGGCGGCAACGCGCCGTTCATTGTGTTTGACGACGCGGACCTGGAGCAGGCCGTGGCCGGGATCATGCTCAGCAAGTTTCGCAACGCCGGCCAGACCTGCGTCTGCGCCAACCGCATCCTGGTGCAGGACGGCATTTACGAGCGTTTCGCCGAGCGCCTGGTGCAAGAGGTGGGCAAGCTCAAGGTCGGCAATGGCCTGGAGGCCGACGTGATGATCGGTCCGCTGATCAACATGGCGGCGGTGAACAAAGTCGCTCGACATATCGATGATGCGTTGAGTCAGGGGGCGCGTTTGCTCTGTGGCGGCATTCCCGAGGGTGACAGCCAGTTCGTCCAGCCCACGGTGCTGGGTGAGGCCCACGCCGATATGTTGCTGGCCAATGAAGAAACCTTTGGCCCGGTTGCGCCGCTGATGCGCTTTACTACCGAGGAGCAGGCGTTGGCTCTGGCCAATGCCACACCGTATGGCTTGGGCGCTTACTACTTCACCCAGGACCTGCGTCGTTCATGGCGGTTCGGCGAGGCGCTGGAGTTCGGTATGGTCGGCCTCAACACCGGGATCATTTCCATGGAAGTCGCGCCCTTCGGTGGCATCAAGCAATCGGGCCTGGGCCGGGAAGGCAGCAAATACGGCCTGGATGAATACCTTGAAGTGAAAGCTTTCCACATCGGTGGGCTGTGATGCGTCCATTGTTTGAACAAACACCAGGGAGCCACGATTGATGAGCAAACCATTTCGAATCGCTGCCATCGCCGGCGACGGCATCGGCAAGGAAGTCCTGCCTGAAGGGCTTCGGGTATTGGAGCAGGCCGCGAAAAAATGGCAGTTGTCGTTGAGCATCGAAGTGCTCGATTGGGCCCACTGCGACTACTACCTGGAACACGGGCAGATGATGCCCGCCGACTGGTTCGAGCAACTCAAGGGCTTCGATGCGATCTACTTCGGCGCCGTGGGCTGGCCGGACAAAGTGCCGGATCACATTTCCCTGTGGGGCTCGCTGCTCAAGTTCCGCCGCGACTTCGACCAGTACGTGAACATTCGCCCGGTGCGGCTGTTTCCGGGCGTGCCATGCCCCTTGGCCGGGCGAGAAGCGGGAGATATCGATTTCGTGGTGATCCGTGAGAACACCGAAGGCGAATACTCCTCCGTGGGCGGCAAGATGTTTGAAGGCACTGAGCATGAGTTCGTGCTCCAGGAGTCGGTGTTCACCCGGCGCGGGGTCGATCGGATTCTCAAGTTCGCCTTCGACCTGGCCCAGACCCGACCGCGCAAGCGCCTGACCGCGGCGACCAAGTCCAACGGGATCTCCATCAGCATGCCGTATTGGGACGAGCGCACGGCGTTGATGGCCGAGCAGTACCCGGATGTGCAATGGGACAAACAGCACATCGATATTCTGTGCGCCCGTTTCGTTCTGCAGCCGGACCGTTTTGATGTGGTGGTGGCGTCAAACCTGTTCGGCGACATCCTCTCCGACCTCGGCCCGGCCTGCGCCGGCACCATCGGCATCGCACCGTCGGCCAACCTCGATCCGCAGCGGCGCTTCCCGTCGCTGTTCGAACCGGTGCATGGCTCGGCGCCGGATATTTATGGACAGAACATCGCCAACCCGATTGCGATGATCTGGTCAGGCGCGTTGATGCTCGATTTCCTGGGCAATGGTGATGAACGTTATCGCGCCGCTCATGACGGGATTCTCAGGGCCATTGAGCAAGTGATTGCCCAGGGGCCGATCACCCCCGACCTGGGCGGACAGGGCTCGACCCAAGACGTCGGCATGGCCATCGTCGCGGCGCTTTGACGCTTTACTAACCTGTGACACCTTTTTGCCCGCTCACACTGCGGGCTTTTTTTTGGGCTTCGATCGCAAATCCAGATTCACCAAAAATCCCTGTGGGCGCAGGCTTGCTCGCGAAAGCGGAGTGTCAGCCAACGGGGGTTTTGACTGTGCCGCCGCCATCGCGAGCAGGCTCGCTCCCACAGTTTTTTTGGAGCGGCTGCAAGATTCACATCCACCGAAAATCCCTGTGGGAGCGGGCTTGCTCGCGAAAGCGGAGTGTCAGCCAACGGGGATTTTGACTGTGCCGCCGCCAACGCGAGCAGGCTCGTTCCCACAGTTTTTTTCGGGGTGGCTGCAAGATTCACATCCACCGCAGATCCCTGTGGGAGCGAGCCTGCTCGCGATGGCGGTGGTGCTATTTGACGACGTAAACCTTGCGTACATACACGCTGCTGTCCCAGGCGCAAGGGGCAGCCAGGGGGACGAACACAGTATCGCCGGCGTTGACCGTCAGATCGGTTCCGTCGGCTGTCTGCAGGGTGACGCTGCCTTCGATCAGGTGCATCAATTCATGCAGCTTGTGGGGTCTGGCCCGGCGGGTGTACGGCGTTGAGTCCCAGATACCAATGCGCAGGTGGGTCGCTTCTTCGACAAACAGATTGTGCGAGCGACATTGCGGTGGCGGGCTGAGCAGTATTGCGTCGTCGGGGGCCGCCGAAGGCGAGAGCATCGTGTGCGCCGGGAGTGCTGTCAGCCCGGGCTCGCTGGCATTCACGCGCACGGTATCGGCACAGAAGGCCCAGAAAGACCCAGGTTGCGCGTCGATCTCAAGCGCCGTACCACGGGCGATCACCGCACTTTCACCGGCGCGCAGGCGCAGCGTTTGTGCCTGGCTGCGCAGTTCAACGCCACCGGCATGCACCACGATCATTTCGCTGAACGGGTATTGGTCGCTGCTGAACTGACCGCTGGCGCGGACGACACCAGCGGCGATGCCATCCGCCCCGGCATAAGCGATGAGCCTGTCGAACGGATCATTGGCCCCCAATGAACCTGGGGTGAACGAGGTGGAGGCAAGGCTACCGTCGGCATGCGCCAACAGCACTGCAGTGGGTTCGAGCATGAACATGATTCTCCAAAAAAGACCTGGATAAGCGATGGGATTTGTCAGCCAACGGCCTGGGTCACCAGCACGAACTGCCGCACTGAGCCGGTCGCTTGCGGGGGCGTGCCACGGGCCATCTGGGCGACGGTGTCGACCTGCTTGAGGCCCGCCTCTTCGAGCCAGGGGCCCAGCCCGGTGTCGGAGGGAATGTCGATCCGAACGAACGCATCCGGCACCCGGGCCAGCAACACGGCGATCAGGTGCCTGGCCTGTTCAGGGTTCTGCGCGATGACCGGACCGATGCAACGGCCACGACCGAAGGGGCGCAGCAGGGCGAAAGCGCACAACTGGCCGTCCCGCTCAATACCCACTGCATGCTCAACGACATCGAACAGATCGGTGAGCACGGCCTGACGGTCCAGGCCGCTTCCCGCATTGGCCAGTTTGATCATTTGAGAGTGATCGGCTTCGGCCAACGGGCGGCAGCGTTCGTTGTCGGCCAACGCCTGCGGTGCAGGCGGCAGCGCCAGTCCCTGATGTTGCTGGATATGCCCAAAGTCAACGAATCCCTGGCTGACATACAGCGGTGCACCGGCCAGTGTTGCATTGAGGATGGCAGTGCGTGATCCGCACGCTTCAATGGCCAGCTCCATCAGCTTGCGACCGATCCCCTGGCCCTGGTATTCGTCATCGACAATCACCAGGCCTATGGTGGCGTAGCTTCCCTGGGCACAGGTGAATGCAGTGCCGATCAGGCGGCCCTGGTCCTCCACGACAAAACCCTGGGCGACGCGCTGCAGCATCGCCCAGTCCTCCAGGCGATGGGGCCATTTCAATTGCACGGATAAGGCATGGGCCGAGGGCACATCGGCGGCGGTCATGGCACGATAGACGTAGTCAGGGCGTTTCGAAGTGGACATGGCAGATCACCATTGAAAGGGGTGTAAACGGTCGGATTTATCCGCGGGTAATGCTTGTATCTCACCTGCAAGCAGGCCTGACAAGGGTCGCAAAACGATTCGGCAGGTTCCTTCCGCAACGGCGCTTGCGGCCACATTTCTTGCTCAAATCAGCGGCCGGGCCAGCAGTAAATACCGGATGGATTTTCGGAAGATGCCGGGCGCCACACACGGCTCAGTAGCTTCGCTCACGGTCCACCAGGCCAAGCATCGATTCGCCCCGTTGATGCCGGCGAATATTGTCCAATAACACGCCAAACGCACTCTCGGGTTGAGTCATCGCTGCGATATGGGGCGTCAGCATTATTTGCCGATGATTCCAGAACGGATGATCCGGCGCGGCCGGTTCCTGTTCCAGCACGTCGAGCACCGCCGCGCTGAGCTGGCCGCTGGCAAGGGCTTCAAGCAAATGCGCTTCTACCAGATGCCCACCGCGGCCCATATTGACCAGCGCCGCGCCTCTGGGCAGGTGTTGGAACAACTGACGGTTGAGAATTCCCTTGGTCTGTTCGGTCAGCGGCAGGACACACAGCACAATATCGCATTGGCTGAGGAAGGCCGGCAGTTGCCCGGTTCCGGCAAAGCACTCCACCCCATCAATGTGATGTTCGCTGCGCGCCCAACCCGACAAGGCGAAACCAAAGGTCTTCAAGGTGCTGAGTATCTGACGGGCCTGCAACCCCAGGCCCATGACCCCGACCCGACGCTGCTGCGCAGGTACCAACCGGTGTGCTTGCCAGCACCGCTCGGCCTGTTGCTGGCGATAGCGCAACATGTCGCGGTGCAAGCTGAGTACGGCGAAACTGGCGTATTCGCACATGCCCTGACTGATGCCGGGGTCGAGCAATCGCACCACCGGCAGCGTCGCCGGCAAGCGGCCCAGATCCAGTTGATCGACCCCCGCCGACAAGGCGAACAGCACTTGCAGATTGGGTAATAAGGTTTCGATATCGTCCGGTGCCTGCCAGGCCGCCAGGTAACGAATATCCCGAGGATCGCCGATGTCCGGCCAGGCACGCCATTGGATATCCGGGGCATGTTTGGCGAACAGGCGCTGCCATTGTTCGCCGCGCACCGGGTCAGCTTTATACAGCAGGGCCATGGGGCATTTCTCGCATGTGATAAGGAAGTATCAAGCATGCCCTAATGCCAGAGCAGGATCTGTCGAAAGGGCCTGTGCAGCAGCGTGTCGCTGCGTTGCAAGGCACCTCTGCCGGTAGATTCCATGGCGCGAGGTGCTCTTGGAGGATTCTGCTGTTTGCCGGGGTGTAAACAGTCGATCCGAATTTCTCAACGACCAAGTTCGGCTTAGACAATCGTGTCGAACGCTTAACCTGTGAACACACCGCAGCCGCTTCCTGGTTGCGAGGCTCACGATGGGAAATGCCATGAACAGTAAAGTCGAAGAAACCCCAAGTCTGCTCCGTCAACGTGATCAATTTGTGCCGCGTGGCCTGGTCACCGCCCACCCGCTGGTGATCGACCGGGCCCAGGGCTCGGAGTTGTGGGACGTGGACGGCAAGCGCTACCTGGACTTCGTCGGCGGCATCGGTGTACTGAACATCGGCCACAATCACCCCAAGGTGGTCGCGGCGGTGCAAGCCCAACTGCAAAAAGTCACCCATGCCTGTTTCCAGGTCGTGGCCTATCAACCTTATCTGGACTTGGCCAAGCGCCTGTGCGAAATGATCGGGGGTGAGCAAGCCTATAAAGCGGCGTTCTTCACCTCCGGCGCCGAGGCCGTAGAAAACGCGGTGAAGATCGCCCGAGCCTACACCCAGCGCTCGGCGGTGATCGCCTTTCGCGGGGGCTTCCATGGCCGGACGTTGCTGGGCACCACGCTCACCGGTATGAGTCAGCCTTATAAACAGAATTTCGGGCCATTCGCACCAGAGGTCTTTCACACGCCCTATCCGAATGCCTACCGGGGTGTCACCAGCGAAATGGCGCTTCAGGCGCTGGACGAATTGTTGGCCACTCAAGTGGCACCTGAGCGGGTCGCAGCGATCATCATCGAGCCGGTGCAAGGCGACGGAGGGTTCCTCTCGGCGCCCGTTGAGTTCCTCCAGGGTCTGCGCGCGCTGACGGAAAAGCACGGCATTGTGCTGATTCTCGATGAAATCCAGACCGGGTTTGGTCGCACCGGTAAATGGTTTGGCTTCCAGCATGCAGGCATCCAGCCAGACCTGGTCACCGTTGCCAAAAGCCTTGCTGGTGGCTTGCCGCTGTCGGGTGTGGTCGGCAAGGCCGAGATCATGGACGCGCCACTGCCTGGCGGACTGGGCGGTACCTATGGCGGTAACGCGCTGTCGTGCGCGGCGGCGCTGGCGGTGATCGAGGCTTACGAGCAGGAACAGCTGTTAGCCCGTGGCGAGGCCTTGGGCGAGCGGTTGCGTCAGGGCCTGTTGCGCCTGCAAACCCGTTACCCGCGTATTGGCGACGTGCGCGGCAGCGGCTTCATGCTGGCAATCGAGCTGATCAAGGATGACGATGCGCGTACCCCGGATGCCGACCTCAACCAGCGCTTGATCGACGAAGCGCGGGCCGGTGGATTGCTGGTCATCAAGTGCGGGGTGTACCGCAACGTATTGCGCTTCCTTGCCCCTCTGGTGACCAGCGAGGTGCAGGTCGATGAAGCCTTGCAGATCCTCGACGGTGCGCTGGCACGGGTCATGGGCTGAAGGCCTGGTGTTCATGGCGTTTGCCAGGGCAAGCGCCAATGCAAATCAAAGGAGCGTGGATCGATGGGACATCAGCGGAGGCTTTACCCATGAGGTTGACTGAATATCGGGCATTGTTGATCGACTGCGATGAGGTCCTGGTGGATCGGGACTCCGCCATCTGGACGGCGCTGCAGCCGCTGCTGGAAAACCACGGCGAATCGCCGGAAAAAACCCAGGTGCTGGCCGAGTTCGACGAGGTGCTGCAAGCGCTGTATCCACGTTTCGGCGAATTGGGCTTCAGCGGTTTGCTGTGTTTCGCCCACCGTCAGTTGGCCGAACGCTGGAAACTCAAGGTCAGTTGGGAGGAGGGCATGAGTTTCGCCCGCTCGGCCGCCGCCTGGACGTTGTTCGAGGATGCGCCGGGGGCGATGCTCTATCTGCGCAAGTTCTATCGCCTGCTGGTGCTGGGCGACCGCGATGCAGAAGACCGGGGTGCGTTGTGCGAGCGCCTGGGCATCGAGCCGGAAGATTTTATTTCACTGGCCAGTGACCCCTTGCACGATCCCGATTGGCTCAAGACCAACGACCTCGATGCGCAAGCTATTCTTCAAGTGACCCGCCCTGGCGCCCGCCCGGCCAAGGTTGGGGCGGTTTGCCTGATCTGTCGCAGCCCCGACAACCCGCCCAAGCCGTGCGCGGGCCAGTATTGCATCAACAGCATGGCCGACCTGGTGGCTCAGCATCAGCTGTCTTTACGGTGCTGATTTTGTTAGAAGATTGTCTTACAAATGGCAGGCAGAGGTAGGCGATGGAAGGTGTAGCGAAACTGGACCGGATCGATATCAGCATTCTGGTAGAGCTTCAGAAAGACGGCCGCATGACCAACGTCAGCCTGGCCGATGCCGTTGGCCTGTCCGCCAGCCCATGCCTGCAACGGGTCAAACGGCTGGAGTCGTTGGGGTACATCTCCAGCTACAAGGCCCACTTGAACCTGGCCAAGATTACCGACTCGGTGACGGTCTTCACCGAAATTACCTTGAGCGACCATAAGCGCGAGGACTTCGCCAAATTCGAATCCAACATCCGCCTGGTGGATGAAGTGCTCGAATGTCACCTGATCAGCGGCGGCTACGATTACCTGGTGCGCTTCATGACCCGCAGCATCCAGGATTACCAGGACGTGATGGAAAGCCTGCTGGACAGGAACATCGGCATCTCCAAGTACTTCAGCTACATCGTCATCAAGTCGCCTGTGCGCAAGGACGAGATTCCGTTGCGCAAACTGTTGCGGCATTGATTCAAGGAGAAGGGGTCACGGTGATCCAGCGCCATCCTCACTGGAGTGAATCAACGCACCCACCCGCTGGCCCAGGTCAGTCAAGCTGAAAGGTTTGGCCAATACTTGGGTCGTGGCGTCGACTGAAACCAGATTTTTACCCTCGGCGAAGCCGGTGATGAACAACACTTTCAGCAAGGGGTATCTGGCCTTCATTTCATTCGCCAGGCTGACGCCATTCATGGTTCCGGGCAGGCCGATGTCTGTCAGCAATAAATCGATGTGCTCGGTGTTATCGGCTTGCTTCAGGGCAGAGACGCTGTCCAGGGCATCGATCACGTGATAGCCGGTTTCAGTCAGAAATTCCGAGACCAACTGGCGAATTGCCGCTTCGTCGTCCACCACCAGGATGGTTTCGTTGGCGCCGGGCTGCAAGGGTGCGATTTCATCCAGATGAGCACTTTTGGCCCTGATGCGGGACTGGCTGACAACCGGAAAATACATTGTCACGGTCGTGCCCACGCCGACGCTGCTCTGAATCTTCACCTGCCCTCCGGATTGCTGGGCAAACCCGTAGATCATCGACAGACCCAGGCCGGATCCTTCGCCAATGCGCTTGGTGGTGAAGAACGGATCGAACACCCGAGACAGGATGTCGGCGCTGATCCCCGTCCCTGAGTCGGTAACCGAGATCGCCACATACGGACCCGGTGGCATCATTTTTTCGCTGGAAGATATCGCATCGATAACGCAGCGCTGCACGTCAAGTTTCAGGGTTCCGCCGCCGGGCATCGCGTCCCGGGCGTTGATCGCCAGATTGAGCAGTGCGTTCTCCAGTTCATTCGGGTCGCATTTGATCGGATCGTGGCCCTTGAAAGAGCATTCGACATGAATACTCGGTCCCACGGAGCGCCGGATCATTTCCTCCAGGCCAGCCACCACCTTGCGTGGTTCGAGAACTTCCGGTTGTAGCGATTGCTGCCTGGAAAATGCCAGCAGGCGCTGGGTCAGGGCGGCTGCACGTGTGGCTGAAGTGAGGGCGACCGAGTTGTAGCGAGACAATTCGTCATACCGTTGGCGGTCGATGCGCCGTTGCATCAGCTCCAGGCTACCGGTGATGCCGGCCAGAAGGTTGTTGAAGTCGTGGGCGATACCTCCCGTCAGTTGGCCTACCGCTTCCATCTTCTGACTTTGCCGCAGTTTCGACTCGGCCAGCGCACGCTCCTGTTGTTCGGCTTCAAGCTGCTCGGTACGGGTTGCGATGCGCTCTTCAAGCAGGTCGTTCCAGTCCCTCAGTGCCGCCTCCAGTTGCACCCGCTCGTCGATGTCTTCGACGGTGCCGTACCACTGCTCGCATCGTCCTTCAGGATCCAGGCTACAAAACGCGCGGATTCTGAACCATCGATATTCCCCTGTGGATTTTCGCAACTGGATCTGCGCGTCGAAGGGTTGCAAACTTGCCAAAGACTGGTTCCATAACCTGGCAAATGATATTCGGCCATCGGGGTGCGTTGCGTTTAACCACTGGCGCCCCAGTGTCTGCGCCGGCGACCTTGCGGTGTATTCATACCAGCGTTGATCCAGCGATGTCACCGCGCCATGGCTGTCGGCCGTCCAGGGCCAGAGTGGATTGAGCTGCGCGGCGATTCGATAGTGTCTTTCGCTTTCACGCAATTTTTCTTCAGTCAGGCGCATGGCCTGCATGGTTTTACCGCGTTTCAATGCCGCACCCAGCAGGTTGCTGTAGCCGCGCAGAAAGTCGATGTCGCTCTGGCTAAACTGCCGTGGGCTGCGGCTGTCGACTTCGAAGATGCCGAAGGGGCGCGTCTCGGTGGCGCCGTATACCAGCACATTGACGAACGCCTGGACGCCGTTGCGCCTTTGGAAGTCGTGATAGTGAAAGCGTGTTTCTGTTGCAATATTCGTGGAAATGACAGCGCCGCCGGTGTCCAGGGAATGCCGTTCCGGGGTGCCTTCCAGTGCCTGAACCCGGACTTCGCCGACGACGCCCGGCGCCCAGCCGACACCGTTGCGCACGAGGAAAGTGACCCCGTCGTCTTCCAGCGACATGAACTTCGCCAGATGGGTTTCCAGTGCCTCACCGACGAGACGACACGCCTCGTCGAGGATGTGCTCCAGGTCGTCTGAAACCAGGGCCAGCTCGCCGAACTCGGCAAGTACCTTGCGTTGACGTAATAAAGTGTCTTCGATTGTCATGGGGGTCACCCTTGGTACGTCTTGAATATCCGAGGGTTGGAGGACGGCTAGGTTCACCTGAATTGATGAGCGTGCCAGTCAGGGCCATATGCTGGATTTATGTCCCATCCCGAGGGCTCCAGTCCTGGTAGTACAGATGCACGCCCTTCCGGGTGGTGAGGTAGCTGGCGGACTGAATAACGCTCTCGACGGCGGACGTGCTCGCAGCGGTCTGGGCAGGGGAGGCAGCCAAGGGCAGGAAGGTGGACCGCACCATCGGTTTGGGACGGGTTTGCGTCTATGCTTATTCAGTGAGTTCCATCAGGCCCGTGCGTGAACACCGATCGGCCTATCAGGAGAATATGTGAGACTTTCGACATCGGCTGCAGCGCTGCTCTGTCTATTGCTTGGCACTGTGGTCAGGGCCGGGGAATATCAGGTGGTTACCGAAGAATGGGCCCCGTACAACTACCAGGAGAACAATCAGCTCACCGGCATGACCACGGAGATCGTGCGGGCCATCATGGCCCTGACCGGGGACGACTTCGAGGTGCTGCTGCAACCCAGTATGCGCGCCACCCAGGTACTGAGGACCCGAAGCAAGACCATCATGTTTTCCCTGTTCCGCACGGCGGAGCGCGAGCCGTTGTACAAGTGGGTCGGGCCGATCGTGGAAGAGTCCATTCATGCTTATCAGTTGGCCAATGTGCCGCCGCTGACCTCCCTCGAGCAACTGCTGCACGCCCCGCGGATCACCACGCGACATGCCGGCTTGGTGCCCAATATGTTGCAGTCACTGGGCTTCGACAACCTGGACAGAAGTGCAACCGAGAGTAAGCAGCTCTACCGCATGCTGCTCGCCGGGCGCACCGGCATCATCGTAGGCGACACCGATGCCGGGGTGGCTTACTACAGCCGCCAGTTGAATATCGCGCCTGGCACACTGCGCAAAATTCCCATCGAGCTCTATCGGTCCTCGCTTTACATCGCCTTCAGCCCTGACTCTGAAGACGAAGTGGTGGCTGCGTGGGCCAAGGCTTTGGAGCAGTTGCGCCGCTCTGGCGAAGTGGGGCGGATTCAGCGGCGGTATGAGCGGCCCGTTGGGCAATAAATGAAAGCTCGCGCCGCCTGAAAGCTGTACGGAGCGTGATTTTGCAGTGGTCATCCGGCCACCCTCGGAAAAGGACTTCATTGATGAAACGGCTACTCGCCTGCGCCCTCGTTGTTCCGGGCGAAAACCCTTTCCTCCATCCAACCCCCTCAAAGCAACCTTTAAATGCCAGAATCTCTTTACTAGATCGTTTTGGAGATCACGATGCTTCACGCATTTGAACAACGGCTCGACCCTTTTCCTCCCGACGAGGCGCCGCCACCACCTGAAGGTCTGGCCCGGTTCCTGTGGGCCTGCACCCGGGGCGCTCGCGGTTATATTCTCGCGCTTGCGCTGCTCAGTGCCGCTGTGTCGATTTACGAAGCCTGGCTGTTTTCTTTTCTCGGGCAGGTCGTGGACATGCTCTCGACCTGGCAGGCAGGCGGCGATGCGGCCAGGCAGGAAAGTCGAGTGCTGTGGGGCATCGGCGTGGTGCTGGTGACCAGCATAGGGCTCGTAGCGTTGCGCACGATGGTGCAGCACCAGATATTGGCGATCAACCTGCCGTTGCGGCTGCGCTGGGATTTTCATCGGCTGATGCTGCGACAAAGCCTTTCGTTCTTCTCCGATGAATTCTCCGGCCGGGTCACCACCAAGGTGATGCAGACGGCGCTGTCGGTGCGCGAGGTGCTATTCACCATTATCGAGATCGCTCCGGGGATCGGGGTGTACTTTATCGCGATCATCGCGCTGGCCGGCGGCTTTGACCTGAAGCTGATGCTGCCTTTCATTGCCTGGGTGGCGTTGTTCGGTCTTGCCTTGCGCTACTTCGTGCCCCGCCTTGAGAAAGTAGGGCAGGAACAGGCCCACGCGCGGTCATCAATGACCGGGCGTATCTCAGACGCCTACACCAACATCACCACGGTAAAGCTGTTCTCCCACTCCAAACGTGAAGCCCACTTCGCGCGCGCGGCCATGGAGGATTTCAAGCAAACCGGTTTTCGCCAGATGCGCCTGGTCAGCCAGTTCGAGATCGTCAATCAGGTACTGGTGGTCGGGTTGATCATGGGTGCAGGCGGTTATGCCCTATGGCTATGGCACCAAGGCGAAGTGGGCGCGGGTGCCGTGGCGGCGATTACTGCCATGGCGTTGCGCATCAATGGCATGTCGCACTGGATCATGTGGCAAATGACCTCGCTGTTCGAGAGCATCGGCACCGTGCAGGATGGCATGGCGACCCTGGCCCGTGGCCCCAAGGTGCAGGATGCGCCGGACGCCGACGAGCTGGTCACCACAGGCGGCGCGGTGACCTTCGACAATGTGAGCTTCAATTACAACGGCGAACGCCA
This sequence comes from Pseudomonas sp. Q11, assembly GCF_024494355.1. Lineage (GTDB taxonomy): Bacteria > Pseudomonadota > Gammaproteobacteria > Pseudomonadales > Pseudomonadaceae > Aquipseudomonas > Aquipseudomonas hefeiensis. The sequence goes on from NZ_JAKNQY010000002.1 coordinate 271,172, forward strand.
GGTGCTCGATGGCCTGAGCCTGAGCATTCGCCCGGGCGAAAAGATCGGGCTGGTGGGCCGCTCCGGCGCCGGTAAATCCACGCTGATCAACCTGCTGCTGCGCTTTTACGACGTGGACAGCGGTGAGATTCGCATCGACGGGCAGAACATCGCGCACGTCACCCAGGACAGTCTGCGCAGCGCCATCGGCATGGTCACTCAGGATACTTCCCTGTTGCATCGCTCCATTCGCGACAACATCGCCTATGGGCGCCCCGATGCCACCGACGAGCAAATCCGCAGCGCCGCGGCCAGTGCCCAAGCCGATGGGTTCATCAGCCAACTGAGCGACAAGCAAGGCCACAGCGGCTACGACACCCTGGTGGGCGAGCGGGGTATCAAGCTCTCGGGCGGCCAGCGTCAACGCGTTGCGATTGCCCGGGTGATGCTCAAAAATGCCCCGATCCTGCTGCTTGACGAGGCCACCAGCGCCCTGGATTCAGAGGTCGAAGTAGCCATCCAGGAAAGCCTCGATGAAATGATGCAGGGCAAGACCGTGATCGCCATTGCCCATCGGCTGTCCACGATTGCGGCGATGGACAGGCTCATTGTCATGGATGATGGACGCATCATCGAACAAGGCACCCACGCCGAATTGCTCGGGAAAAACGGCACCTATGCGCGACTGTGGCATCACCAGAGTGGCGGATTTCTCGGGGAGGATCAGGGCGTGGCTGAGGCGGTGGAGTAGGCATGAGGAGCAACAGTCTGGAGCGATCACTGTTCGGGCTGGCCATTGAGATATCTTGTCGATCCGCCAAACATTCCAGGGAAGCCCATGCTCAGCTCGCTCATATCAAATGGTCAACCACGAACGCCTGACCCATCAGAGCTGATGGTCCCCTGGTGGAGTTTTACCAAAACAATCCTGGCCGCGACGGCTCTATCGTTGGTGCGTGATGGGCTGATTGGATTGGACGACCCCCTTGCTGATCAGCCTTTCACGCTGCGCCAGCTGCTGCGGCATGAGGCAGGACTCGCCGATTATGGCGAACTTGCGGAGTATCACGCCGCCGTTACGAACAGTGAATCCGCCTGGTCGGCCGATGAAATGATGCAACGCCTTGACGGTGCTCGACTTCGATACACCCCCGGCACCGCTTGGCGCTACTCGAATGTGGGCTACTTGCTCATCGGCAGGCTTATTGAACGACTAACTGAGCTGACACTCGATGAGGCAGTGAGTCAGCGCGCACTAACCCCGCTGGGCCTGTCGAATGTTCGCTTCGCTAAAACGCGAGCAGACCTACAAGCGACCCATCTTGGAAGTGCCTCAAATTATGACCCCGCCTGGGTCTATCATGGCTTGCTGATCGGCCCGGTTTCGCAAGCAGCGCTATTTTTGGATCGACTCCTTTCTGCCGATCTTCTCTCCACGGGCTTGCTCCAGCAGATGCAGGCAGCCCGAGCATTGGGTGGCCCGATTCCCGGACGCCCATGGATCACGCCGGGGTATGGCCTGGGTGTGATGCAGGGTTCGATTGACGGTGGATTTTCCCTCTGCGGACACACAGGCGGCGGGCCTGGCAGTGTCATTGCCGTTTACCGTATCTGCGACGGCGGCGCATCGGTTTGTTGCGCCGCTTTTGAGAGGGGAGTCAGTGAAGGTGCGGTCGAAACCTTTGTTGTTGGACAGATGCTGCAAGTTCTGCGGCCGGGGGTTGAAGGCGGTTAAATGAAAGACAAAATCCGAAGGCTCGAACCGCTCGCTCGTATCCATACGAACATTACGCAGCCCCACGGTTTCCAGGTGTGAGGCGTACAACTGCGCCGAAAAATAACTGATCAGTATCGAGCGACGGCGCGTGCCCACCAAATTCAGACTACCCGCATGTATCAAATCAACATCGAACACCAGGATGTCACCGGCGCCGCCTGAAAGCTGTACGGAGCGTGACTCGTCGGTGAAGTCTAATGGCGGCTCCCCCAGCCCGGGTCGATGGCTGCTGGGCACGATACGCGTCGCGCCGTTCTCGGGACCATAGTCGTCGAAAAAAGCCAGGGCGATGGCGATGTCGCCTGGCCGATGGGCCGACAAGTCGCGGTGCAACTGTTGACGGCCGCCCCCGGCAAGAGGTTCGCGTCCCTCCACCTGCGAGATAAAGAACCGCTCCCCGATCAACTCACCCACCACCGCCAGCACCTGGGGCAGACGACACACAGCCTGAACCTTCGCATCATCGTCCAGCATCGAATAACGCCAATCCATCCCACGGGGCACGGGCCACTGGTCCGACGGCCTCACACCTGCATCGAACACGGCACGCAGGTCTTCCATCCATTCGGTCGGGATCGCTTGACGGAGCAGAGCGTAACCATCTCGATGGAGTTGATCGCGGTCAGTCATGGTTTTCTCGACTTCCTTGTGTGGACGTTGGCAAGGCTAGTATTCAAAGCAAAGTTGGACCACACGACACTACAAAATCGAAAACGACCAGAGACAGAACCCGGAAGGTTTGCAGTTATCGTCTGGCCACCATCCAGGAAAAGGACGTCACCGATAAAGCGTCTGCCCCCGAACAAAGCCTCGTTGCAAAACCCACCGCCACAACTCAAATCGCGCCTCCAGCGCCGCCCGACGTTGCCTATGAACCCTTGCCCGTCAGTGCCGAGCGTGTCGGGCCCTCTACCACCCGGACCCTGGGGACGGGGACCGCGCTGAATTATCAAACGCGCGCTGGGGTGGTGAAGGTCATACCTCCGGTTGAGGTGCGCACTGTACAGAGGGTTTATTCAGACTGCCGAATGGAAACGCTGCGTCTGAAGGGTTGTCCGATTTTTCACAATCCGTCTGAACTTACCCTCTCCGCCAACCCTCGCAAAAGTAATCACAGCCAGGAGGGAGCCCGATGAACAGTTATCCGAAACCACCATTCAAGACACAACAGCAGCCCGTGCCCGGGGAACAGCGCAAGATGGACCCGCTGCCCGATTGTGGTGAGCAGACTTATAAGGGGTCGGGCCGCCTCGCCAATAAAATAGCCTTGGTCACCGGCGCCGACAGCGGTATTGGCCGTGCGGTGGCCATAGCCTTCGCCCGTGAAGGCGCGGATGTGGCGGTCTCCCCAGGGCCAATCCGGACGCCGTTGATCGTCTCGACGATGACCGAGGACTCGGTGAAAGATTTCGGTGGCAATACGCCGCTGGGACGCCCCGGCCAGCCGGTTGAAGTGGCGCCGATCTATGTGCTGTTGGCGTCGGATGAGGGCAGCTATATCTCCGGTGAACGCTACGGCGTGACGGGTGGCAAACCCATTCTCTGAATTAAGGGAGGAGTCCAATGACGATGACAGTAGGCGATTTTCTGGTTGAGCGGCTCAGCCAATGGGGCGTGAGCCGAATCTTTGGTTACCCGGGCGACGGTATCAACGGCGTATTCGGCGCGTTGAGCCGGGCGCAGGGCAAGATCGAATTCATCCAGGCCCGTCATGAAGAAATGGCCGCGTTCATGGCGTCGGCGCATGCCAAATTCACTGGCGGACTGGGTGTGTGCATCGCTACTTCTGGGCCGGGGGCCTCGCACCTGATCACTGGGCTGTATGACGCACGCATGGACCATATGCTGGTGCTGGCGATTGTCGGGCAGCAAGCGCGGGCGGCACTCGGGGGCCATTATCAGCAGGAACTGGACCTGGTCTCGATGTTCAAGGATGTGGCGGGGGCATTCGTGCAAGAGGCTTCGGTGCCGTCCCAGGTGCGTCACCTGGTGGATAGGGCCGTACGCACGGCGGTGGGTGAGCGCCGAGTGACGGCGATCATCCTGCCCAACGACTTGCAGGAAGCAGCCTATGAGCCGCCGGCCAGAGCGCACGGCACTGTCCATTCAGGGGTTGGTTATTCAAGGCCTCGGGTGGTGCCTTATGCGGCTGATCTACAGCGCGCCGCAGATGTGTTGAATGCGGGTGAGAAAGTGGCGATTCTCGTCGGCGCGGGGGCATTGGCGGCCACCGATGAAGTCATCGCTGTCGCCGAAGCACTGGGCGCTGGTGTTGCCAAGGCGTTACTCGGCAAGGCCGCAGTACCCGACGATTTGCCCTGGGTCACCGGCTGCATTGGCCTATTGGGCACTGAGCCCAGCTACAAGCTGATGACTGAATGCGACACCTTATTGATGATCGGTTCGGGGTTTCCCTATTCCGAGTTCCTGCCCAAGGAAGGCGATGCCCGTGGCGTGCAGATCGACCTGCAACCTGACATGTTGAGCCTGCGTTATCCCATGGAGGTGAACCTGGTGGGCGATGCTGCCGAAACGCTGTCGGCGCTCATGCCGTTGCTGACCCACAAGACGCAGCGTAAGTGGCGCAAGAAGGTTGAAGGTTGGCGCGCGACCTGGGAGAAAACCCTGGAGAAACGCGCCCTGGCCAAGGCCAAGCCGATCAACCCACAGCGGGTGGTGTACGAGCTGTCGCCACGCTTGCACGACGGCGCCATCATTACCAGTGATTCTGGCTCCTGTGCCAACTGGTATGCCCGCGACTTGAAGATTCGCCGTGGTATGCAATGTTCATTATCCGGCGGCCTGGCTTCCATGGGGGCGGCTGTCCCCTATGCGATTGCCGCCAAGTTCGCCCATCCGCAGAACACGGTGATCGCGCTGGTGGGCGACGGTGCGATGCAAATGAACAACATGGCTGAGCTGATTACTGTCGCCAAATACTGGCGACAGTGGCAAAGCCCTAAATGGATTTGCGCGGTGTTCAACAACGAAGACCTGAACCAGGTCACCTGGGAACAGCGCGTGATGGAAGGCGATCCCAAGTTTGAGGCGTCGCAAACCATTCCTGACGTGCCGTATCACCTGTTTGCGATTTCGCTGGGGCTCAAGGGGATTTTCGTCGAGCGCGAGGAGGATGTCGCTGCGGCCTGGGAGCAGGCGTTGGCGTCGGATGTGCCGGTGCTGCTCGAGTTCAAGACCGACCCCAACGTGCCGCCATTGCCACCGCATATCAAGCTGGAACAGGCCAAGAAATTCGCCTCCACCTTGCTCAAGGGCGACCCGGATGAGGCCGGGGTGATTGTGCAAACCGCCAAGCAGGTGCTGGCCAACGTATTGCCAGGAGGTACAGAAAAATAACGAACACCTGCGCGACCGCGTAGCCAAAGATGTAAGGACATGGACATGAGAATCCGGCGATGACGCAGATTTTCAGGCGCTCGGCCGATACTTGGCTGCGGGTGGGACTGTTGCTGCTGATCGTCGGCCTTTCGGGAGGCTTGCTTGTGGCGTTGACTCTGGACAGCACCGACTACCGCACCGGGCGTAACTGGGCGGTCGAGCAGCCGTTGCCCTTCAGCCATGCCCACCATGCGGGCGAACTCAAGATCGACTGTCGTTATTGCCACAGCGCGGTGCAGTCCTCAGCGATGGCCAGCCTGCCGCCCACCGAAACCTGCATGAGTTGTCATTCGCAAGTGTGGACAAACGCCGATGTGCTGGAGCCGTTGCGCAAGAGCCTGCGTGAACTTGAGCCCCTCCACTGGCAACGCGTCGCCAAGCTGCCGGACTACGTGTATTTCCATCACGGCGTACATGTGAGTGCCGGCGTCGGCTGCAGTGAATGCCACGGTCAGGTCGACCGCATGCAACTGATGTTCAAGGCGCAACCGCTGAATATGGGGCAATGCCTGGCCTGTCACCGTGACCCAGCTGCGCATCTGCGTCCTCCGGAGCAGGTCACCAATATGCAGTGGAAGACTGCCGAGGACCGTCGCCATTTGGGTGAGCGTCTGATGAAAGCGCGGCATATCGATACCAGGGGCCTTACCGACTGCGGGACGTGCCACCGATGAGTAAGTCGCTGGACTTCGCCGTTTTGCGTGAGCAACTGGCCGGACTTGAAGGGCAGGCCTATTGGCGCGGGCTTGAGGCGCTTGCCGAGTCCCCTGAGGCACAGGCACTGTTGGAGGCGGAATTTCCGGGTGTGGCGCCCTTGATGGATCGACGGCGTTTCCTGCAGTTGATGGCAGCGTCCATTGCCATGGCCGGGTTGGCCGCCTGTGGCAAAACCCCGGAACAGGCGGTGACGGCGGTCAGCCAGCCGGTCAACCTGACGCCAGGCGTGCCAGCCTGGTACGCCACCGCCATCCCGTTTTGCGGTGTTGTCCAGCCCGTAGTGGGCAAGACCGTCGCCGGGCGGCCGATCAAGCTCGAAGGCAATCCGGAACATCCCGTGTCGGGCGGCGCCTGCGATGCATTTACCCAGGCGGCGATCCTGCAACTCTATGATCCCGACCGTTCCCAGGCGCCGCGCTTCAAAGGCCGGGAAGCCAGTTGGCCGGATGTCCGCGCGGCGCTGTCGCGTGAGCAGCAGGTGTTGGACAGCGCTCGCGGCAAGGGCTTGCACATCGTCTGCGGGGCCAGTAGTTCACCGACCCTCAAGCGCCAGCTCGATCAGTTGCAACAACGCTGGCCCGAGGCGCGCCTGTACCATGGCGAAGCCTTTGCCGAGACCGCCGCCCTGCGCACCAGCGCACGGGTGTTCGGCCAGCCATTGACCGCGCGCGTTCATCTGGAACAGGCCGACGTGCTGGTGTGCCTGGAGTTTGACCCGCTGGGCAGCGGCCCCTATCAGACTGCGTTGCAGCGCGGCTGGGCTGAACGTCGCCGCCAGGCAGCGAAGGGGGAGGGCGCCGCGTTGGTATTCGTGGCCGAAAGTGTTCCGAGCCTCACCGGCGCTGCCGCTACGTCGCGCTTGCCGACGGCACCGTTGGAGTTGCCCAACCTGCTGCTGGCGCTGAGCCAGGCTCTGGGTCAAGACCTGCCGGGCACGCCATTCTTGAGCTCGGCGCAACGGCGGTGGGTGCAAGACGCCGCTGCTGCGCTCAAGGCCCATCCAGGACGCGGCCTGATCGGTATCAGCCGGCAAGCATCCGAGGCGTTGCAGGCGCAGGTCATGCTTCTTAACCAGCGTCTGGGGCACATAGGTCAAACGTTGGACTGGCAGGTGCCGAGCCTGTTGGGTCATGAGTCCGATCACTTTTGGGGGGCGCTTGAGCAATTGCGTCGTGAACAGGTGACCCACTTGCTGATCCTCGACTGCAACCCAGTTCAAAACGCCTACCTGCAAGACGTGCTGCCCCAAGTGCCGTTCCGTTTGCATGCCGGGCTTTACTACGACGAAAGCGCCGCGCAGTGCCATTGGCACCTGCCGCTCAATCACGCTCTGGACGGTTGGAGTGACGGATGTGCGGCGGATGGCAGTGCCTGCATCGTCCAGCCGCTGATCGAGCCCATGTATTCGACTCGCACCTTGCATCAGGTCCTCGAATTGCTGATGCACTCAACCGAGGCCGATGCATTGACGCTGGTGCGAGCAACCTGGGCGCATATTGCGCAACAACAATGGCGCCAGGCGTTGGCCAATGGTTGGATTGAACCGGCCCCACAGGCAGTGAAGGTGTGCGAGACGACGGCAATTGCCCCCACGCCGGCAGACGTTGGTGAGTTGCAGGCCGTGATCCGTCCCGACCCGACCGTGTGGGACGGGCGTTTCACCAACTCCGGCTGGCTGCAGGAGTTGCCCAAGCCCATCAGCACCCTGACCTGGAGCAACGTGGTCGGGCTGTCGCCATACCTGGCCGAACAGTTGGGCGTGAGTAACGGCGACGGTGTGCAGGTGACGTTGGCCGAGCAGATCGTGCGCGGCCCGGCCTGGGTTGAACCCGGGCAGGCCGATCAGGTGATTGCCTTGTACACCGGCTACGGCCGCAGCCACGCCGGGCGCGTCGGCAATGGCCTGGGTTACGCGGTGAAGCCTGTGGGGCAACTGTCTGTCACTGCCTCCCTGCGAAGCACCGGCGAGCACTTCCCATTGGCGGCCACCCAGTCACATCACCAGTTGCCCGACGCTACCGAACCGCCCATCCGCGTCGTCCCACGGGATGCACCTCAGCTTGCGGCGCAGGCCATCCCCGCGTCGCTCTACAGCCCGGTGGCCGACAGCGGCCCGCAGTGGGGCATGGTCATCGACCTGGACCTGTGTACCGGCTGCAATGCCTGTGTGGTTGCCTGCCAGGCCGAGAACAACATCGCCGTGGTCGGCGCCGAGCAGGTCGCCCACGGGCGCAGCATGCACTGGCTGCGCATCGATCATTATTACCAGGGGCCGCTGGCGGCGCCGCGCTCGCGCTTCCAGCCATTGCCCTGCATGCACTGCGAACAGGCACCCTGCGAAACCGGCTGCCCGGTCAACGCCACCGTACATAGCCGCGACGGCTTGAACCAGATGGTCTACAACCGCTGCATCGGCACACGCACTTGCGCCTCTTACTGCCCATACAAAGTGCGGCGCTTCAATTGGCTGGACTGGAGCGCCGACGCCGCGCCGTCGATCCAGGCCCAACGCAATCCCGAGGTGACGGTACGCTCCCGCGGCGTGATGGAGAAATGCACGTACTGCATCCAACGCATCAGCAACGCCCGCATTGACGACAAGCAACACGGTGCCGATTTCGATCCTTCTGCCGTGGTCACCGCTTGCCAGCAAACCTGCCCCAGCCAGGCCATCCAGTTTGGTGACATCCACAACCCCGCCAGCGCCGTCAGCCTCGCGCGCCGTGATCCCCGTCATTACCGCTTGCTCGAAGCCCTCGGCACACGGCCGCGCACCAGTTACCTGGCGCGCATCGAGGAGGAGGGCGCCGGCGATGAACGCTGAGCCGCGCGTGCCTGTCACCGGACACTTTCTGCCAAAGGATTTGAGCGACGAGCATGTTTCTCGCCAGGTATTCGGGCCGTTGCGGCAGTTTCCTCGCCGCGTTGCCTGGCGCTGGATGTTCGGTGTCGGCGTGGTGTTGCTGATGATCTACCTGGGCTCTGTCGCCGTACTGCTTGGCTATGGCGTGGGCATGTGGGGCAATAACCAGCCGGTGCATTGGGGCTTTGGCATCCTCAACTACATCTGGTGGCTGGGGATCGGCCATGCGGGGACATTCATCTCGGCCTTGCTATTGCTGATCGAGCGACCCTGGCGCCATACCCTCAACCGGCTGGCGGAGTTGATGACGCTGATGGCGGTGATCTGCGCCGCGCTATACCCGATCCTGCACCTGGGCCGGCCCTGGTTGTTCTACTGGACCATGCCCTACCCGAATGAAATGGGGCTTTGGCCCCAATTCAAGAGCCCGACGGCCTGGGATATGTTTGCGATCCTGTCGTACCTCACGGTGTCGGTGCTGTTTCTGGGGGTGGGCGCCATACCGGATTTCGCCACCGCCCGTGATCGCGCCAGAACGCCGATCCGCCAGGTGCTCTATGGCCTGCTGGCGCTTGGGTGGCGCGGGTCGCAACGGCATTGGGCGCTGTGGCGGCGCACCACGCGGGTGCTGGCAATCCTCGCGATACCGCTGGTGTTTGCGGTGTCGAGTGGCTATTCGTTTCTGCTGACCATGGGCACCCAAAGCGGTTGGCATTCCACCTTGTTTCCCGCGTATTTCGTGGCCGGTGCGGTGTTTTCCGGGTTCGCCCTGGTGGCGTTGCTGGCCATTGCCGTGCGCTGGATGCTGTGTATCCAAAGCCTTATCACCCCCCGCCACCTGGACATGCTCGGTCGCCTGTTGCTGGCGACCGGCTGGCTGACCACCTACGGTTATCTGGTCGATTTGTTTACGCCGTTCTACAGCGGTGACGCCCACGAAATCGAGGTATTGCTTGCGCGGATCAGTGGCCCGCATGCCTGGAGTTTCTGGCTGGCGATCATCTGCAATGTCGGAGTGCTCCAGGCGCTGTGGTGGCGGAGTGTACGCCAACGTCCACTGCAACTGGCGCTGGTGGCGCTGGCCGTGCTGGTGGGCATGTGGGCCGAGCGCTTCATGCTGCTGATCCCGCCGCAGACTCATGAGCTGCTGGTTTCGAGCTGGGGTGGCTACACGCCGACCCTGTGGGACTGGACGTTGTTTATCGGCAGCTTCGGGGTGTTTCTGGTGCCCTATAGCCTGTTTCTGCGCTATGTGCCGATGGTTTCCACGTTCGAGGTCAAGCAGGCGCTGCATCAGGAGCGCAGCGATGGCTGAGTGCCTGGGTTTGCTCGCACGGTTCCCGGCGCCCCAGTCTCTGGTGGATGCCACCTTGTGCGCGTGGGATCTGGGTTATCGGCGGCTGGATGCCTTCGCACCGTTTGCGCTGGAAGCCTTGGAGCCGGTGCTGGCGGTCAGCGCCAAACGCGTGTCGCGCATGGCATGCCTGGGAGCTGGGCTCGGCGTCGTCCTGGCGCTGGTGATGCAGGTCGGTTCGGTGTGGGCCTATCCCTTGAACATCGGCGGGAGACCCTTGGTGGCGTTGCCTTCATTCGTCGTGGTGACGTTTCTGTTTGCCGTGGTGTTTGCAGCGGCAGCGGCAGTGTTGACCTTGTTGCTGTGCAGTCGCCTGCCGCGTTTGCATCATCCGTTATTCGGTGTCGAGGGGTTTGAAGGCGCCAGCGATGACGGGTTTTTCTTGTTTATCGATGCGCGCGATCCGTTGTTTGATGCGCGCGCGACCCATGCCTGGCTGGCCGAGCGCGCGCAGAGCGTGCAGGAGGTAGGGCCGTGAATGTCTGGCCGTGGGCATTGAGCCTGATGCTGCTGTGCAGCGGCTGCGATGACATGTCACGCCAGGCCAAGGTGCTGGAGCAGCGCCCCGGCGCCTTGTTCGCCAATGGCCTCAGCAGTCGCCAGCCTCCCGCCGGCAGTGTGGCGCGCGGGCAACTGCAGCGTGAAGCGCTGGCCCGACAACGGCCGGCCATGAGTGCGGCCTTGCTGGAACGCGGCGAGGCGGGTTACCAAACGTTCTGCACGCCGTGCCATGGCCTAGGCGGGCTCGGTGATGGGCTGGTGGTGGGCCGTGGTTTTCCGGCGCCGCCGTCGTTTATCGAACCGCGCTTGCTAAACGCCTCCGATGACCAGTTGATGCAGGTGATTGCTGACGGACAAGGCTTGATGTACGGCTACGCGTCGCGCATTCAGCCCGATGAGCGCTGGGCGATTGTCGCTCACCTGCGCGTATTGCAGTTGAGCCAGCACGCCGACCTGCAAACACTGCCGCCGACATTGCGCCAGGCCTTCGAGGAGCCGGGCCAATGAGCCGGTTGTTGCTGCTGGCCGCCGCCATGGGTCTTGTCTTGTTTGGCTTTTGGCAGCCTGGCTGGGTCGGTGCGGGCGCCCTGGCGGCAGCGGTCAATGGCAGCAACATCGCCTTGGGCTGCTTGCTGCTTGCCTTGCTGACGCCTCTGGTCAGTGGCCGCTGGCAGCCTTTGCTGAGCCCCGGTAGCCGCTTGGGCGCAAGCGCCGTGTTGCTGATCATCCCGATGTTTTTGCCGGTGCTGGTCACGATGCCCTGGGTGTATCCGTGGTTCCATCATGAGGCGCCCGGTTTTCGTGGCCTGTGGTTGTCGCCGTGGTTTTTCGTGCTGCGCACGCTGATGTACGGTGGGCTTGCCTGGCTGTTGCATGGCTGGGTCGGCAAGCGCAGTGCGGCGGGGCTGATCCTGTACGCACCGGTGGCGAGCCTGGCCGCCGTGGACTGGCTGATGTCCTTGCAGGCGGGGTTTGTCTCCAGCGTGTTTGGCCTGTTGTTGATCGCCCGGCAACTGCTCGATGGCTTGGCCTTTGCCGGGCTGTGTGTCTTGTGCTGGAACGTGGTGCTGCCAGCGCGACAATGTGTGCTGTTGCGCGGTCTACTGGTCAGTGCCTTGGCGTTCTGGATCTACGTGCAGTTCATGCAGTACCTGATTATCTGGTCGGTGGACTTGCCGCACGAAACAGTCTGGTACCAAGTGCGGGAGACCGGTGGATGGGGCGCACTGACGGCCCTGTTGGTCGCCGGGCAGCTTGTATGCCTGGTCGTGCTCGCGTCGCCAGGCGGCGATCGGATGTGGGTGTTGATGTCGGGCTGCGCGGCGATCCTGCTGTTGGGGGCTGTCGAGTCGATATGGCTCAGCCTGCCTTCGATTTTCCCCGAGGCAACCTTTGGCGCGCTCCTCACCGCCGTGCTGTGCCAGGGAGTGTATGCCGCAGGCTTGTTTGCCACCTGGCGGCGGCAGTGGCAAAGGAGGCGCCATGACCGCTGAATATCAACCCAACGATTTTGACGGCAAAAAAGCCATTCGCGTGATGGTGCTGCTGGCGGTGGCGGTAACTCTGAGCCTGGGCGGCGTGGGCTGGCTGTTGAGCGTCTATCGCCAACAGGTGCAACAACCGCCGATGAGCCCATTGGAACGCCACCGGCTGCTGCCCCCGGAGCCGCGCCTGCAAGCCGATCCCAGGCAAGCCGGTGAGCAGCAACTGGCCCGCCAGCGCCTGCATCTGGAAAGCTATGGGTGGGTCGACCGTAAGCATCAGATCGTGCACCTGCCACTGGCACAGGCGCGGCAATTGCTGCTGGAGCGGGGGTGGCCGGATGAGCATTGAGCGCTTGATGCTGGTCGTCGCGCTGTTGTGGTCTTGGCTGCCGCAAACGGGCGCCGCACAGCCATTCGACCCCTTTGCCGCCGCCGGAATTGACACGGCCCAAGTGGGCCGACCCTTGGCATTGAACAGTCGCTTTATCGACCAACGGGGCCGTCCCGTACGCCTGGGCGATCTACTCCAGGGCCAGCCCACGTTGGTGGTGCCGTTGTACTACCGCTGCCCCAACGTCTGTGGTGCTGCGCTCTCGACCCTGTTCAGTCAACTGGCCAACCAGCCTTATCGCCTGGGGCGTGACTTCCAAGTGATCGCCTTCAGTTTCGACCCCCGCGAAGACGTGGGCGCGGCCCAGGAAGAGTTGGCCAAGCTCACGCAGCACTGGCCAGCGCTGGCTGAGGAAGCTGGCGTGTACCTGCTGACTGGCGATGCGGTTGCCAGCCAGGCGCTGGCGGACTCGATCGGCTTCGGCTATCGCTTCGACCCGCAACAACAGCAATACGCCCACAGCTCGGCAGTCGCGGTGGTGACGGGCGACGGGCGCCTGTCGCGCTGGCTCTACGGCTTGGGCTACCAGGCCAGTGACCTGCGCCTGGCGCTGACCGAGGCCGGGCAGGGCAAGTTGGGGGAAATCAAGGAACAACTGTTGTTGCTGTGCTACCACTATGACCCGCAGAGTGGCACCTACAGCAGCCGGATCATTATTTTGCTGCAAGTGGCAGGCGTGGCGACGGTGCTGGTGCTTGGCCTGTTTATCGCCCGGGCCGTACGCCGTGAACACAAGGAGGCGCGATGAACGAACACTTCCTGCGCCTGTGGCCGGCACAAGCCTCGGACTACGCGGTGTCGGTCGATTGGCTGGTGATCGGCTTCACCGCCATGATGGCGCTGTTTGTGGTGCCGGTGTTCGTCGCGCTGTGGGTGTTTATCTGGCGCTATCGGCGGGGCCGTCCGGCCGACCGCGACCATCGCCCGCAAAGCAACCTGCCCATCGAGTTGGCCTGGATCATCCTGCCGTTCATCGGCTCGCTGGTGGTCTTCCTGTTTTCGGCGCGGCTGTTTTTCATCGCCCGCACGCCGCCGGATGATGCGCTGGAAGTGCAGGTCACTGCGCGCCAATGGATGTGGAAATTCCAGCACCAGGGCGGCCAGCGGGAGATCAATACCTTGCATGTACCGGCCCGGCGCCCGGTGAAGCTGACGATGATTTCCGAGGATGTGATCCACAGCCTGTTTTTCCCCAGCCTGAGGATCAAGCAAGACGTATTGCCGGGGCGCTACAGCATGTTGTGGTTCCAGGCCGAGGACAGCGGCACCTATGAGGTGTATTGCGCCGAATACTGCGGCACCGACCACGCGGCCATGCTGGCGCGGCTGGTGGTGCTCAACCCCGCTGACTACGAGCACTGGCTGGCAGAAAACGGCAGCAGCGCCGACCTCGCCCGCCAGGGCGAGATCCTGTATCGCCAATACGGTTGCGCCAGTTGTCACGACTCAGGCAATGCGCCGCCGCTGGCCGGTGTGTTCAACCGTTCGGTACAGCTGGCCGACGGCAGCCAAGTAAAGGCCGATGAAGCCTACCTGCGCGACAGCATCCTCTTGCCGCAAAAGCAGTTGGTAGCCGGCTACCTGCCGATCATGCCGACCTACAGCAATCTGTTGGATGAAGAGGCCGTGCAGCGCCTGGTTGCCTACCTGCGCGAACTTCCGGGGGAAAACAAATGAGCGAACCCAGCTATTTGCAAGCACAGGGCCTGCGGTCATGGTTCGTGACCAGCGATCACAAACGCATTGCGGTGCTGTATATGCTCACCGTGACCTTCTTTTTCTTCGCCGGCGGGCTGGCGGCGAGCCTGATCCGCATCGAACTGGTCACGCCGGAAGGGGATTTGCTCACCGCCGATGGCTACAACCGCGCGTTTACCTTGCACGGGGTGATCATGGTGTGGTTTTTCCTGATTCCGTCGATTCCGAGCGTGTTCGGCAACTTTCTGGTACCGATTATGATCGGCGCCAAAGACATGGCTTTTCCGCGCCTGAACCTGTTCAGCTGGTACCTATTGCTGGGCGGTGGCCTGTTCACTTTGTTTGCGCTGCTGCTCGGTGGAGTCGACACCGGCTGGACCTTCTACACACCTTTGTCGACGATGTTCAGCAATGGCCATGTGGTGGCAGTGATCTGCGGGGTATTCATTGCCGGGTTCTCGTCGATCTTCACCGGCGTCAATATCATCGCCACCGTGCATACCCTGCGCGCGCCGGGCATGACGTGGATGCGCTTGCCGCTGTTTATCTGGTCGATGTACGCCACCTCGGTCATCCTGGTGCTGGCCACGCCGGTGCTGGCGATTACCCTGATACTGGTGGCCGCCGAGCATCTGTTCAATATCGGCGTGTTCGACCCGAAACTGGGGGGCGACCCGCTGTTGTTCCAGCATCTGTTCTGGTTCTACAGCCACCCGGCGGTGTACATCATGATTCTGCCGGCCATGGGAGTGGTCAGCGAGTTGATCACGGCGGCAGGGCACAAACGGATTTTCGGCTACCGCTTTGTCGCTTGGTCCAGTGTAGCCATTGCGGTGATCGGCTTTCTGGTGTGGGGCCACCATATGTTCGTCGCCGGGCAGTCGATGTATGCGAGCCTGGTGTTCTCGTTGTTGAGCTTCCTGGTGGCGATTCCGTCCGCGATCAAAGCCTACAACTGGAGCGCGACGCTGTACAAAAGCGACCTGACGCTGCACGCGCCCTTTCTGTTTGCGTTGACGTTTATTGGGCTGTTCATCGTAGGCGGCGTCACCGGGCTGTTCCTCGCGCTGCTGGCCGCCGACCTGCATGCCCATGACACCTATTTTGTGGTCGCGCACTTCCACTACATCATGGTCGGCGCCGCCGTGGCCGGATATTTCGGTGCGTTGCATTTCTGGTGGCCGAAGATCACCGGCCGGCTCTACTCGCAACTGTGGGGCAAGATCACCGCGATCCTGATTTTCTGCGGCTTCAACCTGACATTTTTCCCGCAGTTCCTGCTCGGTTACCTGGGGATGCCACGCCGTTATCACAGTTATGATCCGGACTTTCAGTTCCTCAACGTGATGTCTTCGGCGGGCGCTTCGATCCTTGCACTGGCCTACGTGCTACCGTTTTTCTACCTGCTCGGCTCCCTGCGCTGGGGCGAGCGGGCGCCGAGCAATCCCTGGGAGGCTGCCGGGATGGAGTGGCGCGTGGCTTCTCCGCCGCCGCTGCATAACTTCGAAGCGCCGGTGACGGTGGATTTTGAAGCTTACGATTACTCCCCTGGTGCCCGCCGTGATCCGCTCTGACGAGACGCCAGCCGAGCCCTTTGTTGCCTGGGCCCAGCAACGCGAGGCTGCACGTCTGGGCATGTGGCTGTTCCTGGCCAGCGAAGCGATGATGTTCGGCAGCCTGATCATGGTGGCCTGGTTCTTTCGGCTGCGACATCCCGATGGCGTGGCGGAGGCAGTGGCGGGCCTGCATTACCTGTTGGCAACGGGCAATACCGTCCTGCTGTTGACCAGCAGCCTGTTGATGACGCTGGCCGCCAGCGAGCCGCACCGGGTGCGCCAGTACCTGCTCGGTGCGGCCGTGTTGGGCGTGTTGTTCCTGGGGTGCAAGGGCGTTGAATATGGCTTGGAGATCCACGAAGGCGTGCTTCCCGGCTTTGCCAACCAGGCGCCCTGGCAGGCGGCGTCGGCACAGTTGTTCATGAACCTCTACTTCATCGCCACGGCACTGCACGGGGTGCATGTGCTCATCGCCATCGGCTTGGCCCTGTGGCTGTATCGCGTGTTAAAACTCAATCGGTTGGCGCCGCACCAGGCGGCGACGCGCCTGGAAATGATCAGCCTGTATTGGCACCTGGTGGACGGGATCTGGATCCTGTTGTTTCCAACTCTCTACCTGGTTGGGCGTTGAGATGAGCAAGGCGGGTGCGTTGAAGGTCTATGGGGGGCTGCTGCTGTTACTGACCGTGCAGCTGCTCTGCGCCCTGAACCGACCAGGTCTCGACGGCGTGATCATGTTTGCCGCCGCCGGCCAGTTCCTGCTGCTGTTGCTGTTCTACCTGGGGCTTTACCGGCATCGCGGCTGGGTACGCCTGTTTGGCTGGGCGTACCTGTTGTGGTTGCTGGTGATGGTGGTGTTCATCCTGGGTGAATCGGCGACGCGCTGAGCCGCACTGGCACCGATTTGGCGGCAGGTACTTTGCTGCGTTCGGCGTGGCGCCAGAGCGGCACCAGGGGGTTGCATTCGGGGTAATACGCGGCCGCGCAGCCTTCGGGAATGTCGTATGCGATGATTTCGAATGGTCCGATCTGGCGCTTGACCTCCGATTCGATGGCGAGGGTCAACGTCACCTGCTCGCCGGCCGCGAAGCCCAGGCGCACGATGTCGTTGCAGTGCATGAGAATCACCTCGCGCCAGCCGGGCTCTTGCCGAAAGCAGACAGGATCGATACGCCTCCGGGTTGCGACGACCCATAGCTGAGGGTCGCTCCAAGTAAAACTCCGGACAGCTGCTCTCTTGGATGCCTCGTGGACTCCACTCGTCGCAATGCTTGAACACACACGCTTAACGACGTCTCTATTATTCGAACTTTGTGGAGATTGTCGTCGTGTATGAAGATAGGAACGTGCATGCAATCACAACTTGGCGCCGCCTTCTTGAGCATCCAGCGAGCGGAATGAGCGCTCCTGAGCAGTACGATGAATTGCTGCGCCTTGCTGAGGAGTACTTCGAAGAGGGGTTTATAACTCGGGAAGATCGCAAAGGGATGATAGAGAAAGCCACAGCGAACTACAGGCAAGCGGTAGAGGACCTTGGACAACGTACATAACGTCATACGCTTACCCAAGATCCTGATCTTTTCACGGGCAAAAATTTTGCAAATCGACGCTTACGGAACTAGGCCTGGTCACATACCTTCAGGTCAAGTTCGACGACTGGCGAGACATAACCATCTCCTCCAAAATCTCGCGCACTAGCCGGTTAGTCCCGGATTCACCGTGGTATTGGGTTCGGTCGATGTTAGCAATCATGAATTGTTGCTCGTCCGGACCGGTCACTTCGACAGATAAGCTACTATCAGCGTTTATCGAGCAAACGATAGAGCACTGAGGTAGGCGGCTCGAAAGTACTGCTTCGAGTTCACTTTTACTCATCGTATCCATGGCCCATTGCTCCTTCTCCTCGCTGAACGGTGATAAGCCTAGAACAATCTTGTGCGGTGCCAATGGTGGCAGATTAATGTTAGGGGTATCAGGCCGCGCGGATACAAGAAGGCCGCTGCTCGCTCAGGGAGAATCTCCTCCGGCCGGGGACAAGGTTCGTATCTGACATTGGGTCGTAGGGGGCCTTCGTACCGAATAGATACGGGGGCTTGGTACCAAGAAAGATCCAAAGCATTTCACGAGTGGTTAGATGGTCGCTGAACGCATAGTTCCCAGGCTTCGGTTGAGTTTGACCATTTGTCCGGCGTGACAGTTTTCGATGAAACCTTGGGCCGCACTCACTTTTCAACTCTGTTAGAGCCCTTGACTCAATGCGCAGAGGTGAACCATGAAAGCAGTCGTATTTCACGGCGTTGGCGATATCCGCTTGGACGAAGTGCCGGACCCGATCTTGCAGGCACCGACCGATGCAATCGTGCGGGTTACCGCGTCGGCAATTTGTGGAACAGACCTGCACTTCATCCGTGGCAGCGCGCCTGACATGCTGCCTGGGACGATTTTAGGCCATGAGGCCGTCGGCATTGTCGAAGCGCTTGGCGAGGACGTGCGCAATTTGCAGATTGGTGACCGCGTGCTGATACCATCGACCATCGCCTGCGGCAATTGCTCATACTGCCGTGCCGGTTATTTCGCTCAGTGCGACGTTGCCAATCCCAACGGTAAAACCGCTGGCACTTCTTTTTTTGGCGGGCCGAAATCCACCGGCCCGTTCGATGGGTTTGCAGGCTGAGAAAGCGCGCATCCCTTTTGCTCACATCGGCCTGATCAAACTGCCGCAGGAAATCACCGACGACCAGGCCATCGCCATGTCGGATATTTTCCCGACCGCGTGGTTCGGCGCCGAAATGGCGCAGATCAAAGATGGCGACACGGTGGCGGTATTCGGTTGCGGCCCGGTCGGGCTGTTCGCAATTTACAGCGCTCGATTGATGGGTGCCGGCAGAGTCTTTGCCATCGACAGCCTCGAAGACCGGCTCGCCCGGGCGCGAGAGCTGGGCGCCGAATGTATAAACTTCGAGAAGGAAGACCCGGTCGAAACGATCGCCCGGTTGACGTCAGACATCGGCACCGACTGCGCAATCGATGCCGTCGGTATCGATGCCGACCATGCGCATCACGGTGGGCACGAGCGCGGGCAATGGCAACCCGGTGATGAGCCTTCGCAAGCTTTGCGATGGGCGGTCGAGTGCGTCGCCAAGGCCGGCACGATTTCCATTATCGGCGTTTATCCGGCCGGCTTTGACAGCTTCCCGATTGGCGCCGCGATGAACAAGAACATTCGTCTCAACATGGGCAACTGTCACCATCGCAAATACATACCCAAGCTGATCGAAATGACGCTCGCCGGGCGAGTCGATCCGTCGCGAGTCCTGACTCAGCAAGAACCGCTGATCGATGCCATTTCGGCGTTCAAGGCGTTCGACAAACATCAGGCTGGCTGGATCAAGGTTAAGCTTGAACCGGGCACCAGCGGCTCGGCCACTGCGCGCTCGGGAAATTGAACAATGGCCAGAACGATCACCGCGCGAAACCTGCGAATCGAGCTTGGCCTCGGCGACGAGGCGGCGTTGTTCAATTGCTGCAAATGCCTATCGGGTAATCGTCGATAAAAATGAGCGAGGCTCTGCTGGTGACGTGAAAGATCCATTCATGAATGAATGATCGAGCTCACTGACTGCGCATCGATTCGCGGCGGTTCGATGGCCTGTATCAGCCCGCACTCAAGTGCTTGTTGGGGGTTGAGAATGCGCGACGCGGCGGTCAGATATTTTTCCGTTTCCAGTATTTCCCTGGCATCCACCGTGCGTTCGGCGACGATACGCGCGTATAGAACGAGATCGTAATCCAGGCTCATGGCGTATTCCGACATGCGCGAATGATCGACCGAACCTTGTACGTGCCAGTGAAACGGATGGAAAAGGAACTTGCTATGAGTGCAGGCCGAGCGATGCTCGCCGGCTAGGAACACGATATTGCCCATCGATTCGACAGTCCCTAGATTATGGGTGCACACGGGAATTGGCAGGGACAGTAGAAAGTTGTACATGGTAAAACCGTAACTGCATTCACCGCCCATGGTCGCGATATTGACGATCAATCTGCTGGCGCCTTGTTGCACTGCAGTCGACGCTTTTTCGATCAGTTGAGCGCAGGTTGCCGACGTGATCGGGGCAGTGAAATTGATGACGTGGATAGGCATGGGTCACCTCGTAAGTTGGATGGGGCCTCGCTTAGGATGGAATGGAGTTGCGGTTTGGTAAGGCTAGCTAAATGTAAGAGGTGCGCGAATTCGTCATCCGCCACGCTCGCAGACCGGGCGAGTATGCGACACTCCTGAACTGCGCTCCGTCTGAGCGACGCCTTGTCGGTGTTCGTAGCAGCGGCTGGCAGCGCCGTCGGCCTCGTGGCGGTCTCGCTCGGGGGCACGAATGCTGTGCTCGACGGGGCTGTCGCTGAGTGCAGTGCCCGGGAGGGACGTCGACTCGGTTTCGTGGGTCGGTTCTTCAGCTTTTTCCGGGTGCATTGCGCAGGATTGGTGTTCGACAATGTTTTTCATGTTCGACCTCTATCGCCTGGAAAAGGGCAGCGATGCCGTCCCCTCGAGATCTCGTCCTAAGATTTGCGTCCACCGCTATGGCCTGACTGCCCGCCTTTGCGACCGGCTTCCGAGGCTTTCTCGCGGTCATTGGCGAAGTGGCCGCCATTGCTGCGGTCCGTTTTACCGCTAGACGTACCCTTATCAGTGCCATGATTTTTATTACCGGCAGTCATGAGAATTCTCCAACATTTAATGAAGGTTCACTGGCGCCCATAAACGCAGCAGACACTTATTCGGATAATCGATACGCTTACATCGTTTTGATTGTTTTACAGTCGCCCGATAGGCGGTCAGATCGGGCGCCTCAGGAGGCGGGAGCCGTCATGTGCTCCCGCTGAAAGTTTGAGTTTCGCCTGTAGCGACTCGGCTTTTACCGCCTGTCTTTCAAGGTCCCCAAGCTTCAATGGGACAGGACGGTCACGGCTGCTGGTAGTGTCCCGGAATGTTGTCTTCCTCCTCGGGTTTGGTGCGTTTTTGCACTTGGATATCGCTGAGCTCGGCATCTTTGAATTCAGGAAATGTTGTCTTGACAAGGGTCGCCGCAAGCGCCGGTTCCAGCGTCTCCCGGTCATGCAGGAGCGTACGGCTCTGCGGCTGATTGTTGACGATGAAGCTGACGATGTAGCGGTGTTCAGTGGACATGGGGGAACTCCTTTTGTGAAACGGCTGCTGCCATTGGGCAAACGGCTGGTGACCTGTGGCAGACGGCTTAATGCATCATTGCCCATGAGTCCGAGCGCCACCGGATTTTCAGCTGAAACCGCGACAGGCGTGGTGATCATCAAACAGCTTGATGTCGACCAGCATGGGTGCCTCCAAGGTTGTAGGAAAGATCAGTTATGCGGTTCAGCGATGGGCTTCCCGTCAGCGTCGTCACAGGCCGAAGGGGAAGGTGTCTTCCTCGTGGCTGGTCGACGGCACCGTGCTCAGCGCCGTGATGGCATTGGTATTGGCGAACCAAAGCCACGCGTCAAATTGTTCGCCCAGGGTAGCGTCGAAGTAATGGCTTTGACGCTCGGTCTGCGGTCGGTAGATGACGCCGATGGCGCGCTCCAGCAAGCGCTGGAACAGCGCCTCACGCAGCACGGCGCGCTTGGCATCACGCCAGTCATAAAAGGCGCACGGCGTACCTGCTTCGATAAAGGCGCGCTCCCAACTGCGTGGCAGCGCCGGGTTGACGTCTTTGATGCGCATTGGTTGATCCCAGTCGTCGGCCGCCGCGACCGTGCCATGGTCGGTCCCCATGCCGATCAGTACCGCGTCTGCGCCGAACGCCTCGCGGCACAACTGGCCCAGCGTCAATTGACCGCTGTCACCCATCTCGGTCGCGCGGGCATCGCCGACGTGCGAGTTATGCGCCCAGACGATCACTTTCGCGTCGCGCTCCTGTCGCGAGCGCAGCGCTTGCAGCGTTTCGAACATGTGCTGGTCGCGCAGGTTCCAGGATTCGCGATTGCCGCGATACATCGCTCGATAATACTGCTCGGCGGCATGCACCACCCGTGCATTCTGGGTAGCGTTGAACAATGCCTCACCGTCATTTTCTATGAGGCCCAGGCGTCGGTTGAGCATGGCCTGCAGTTGCTCAAGCACAGCACTTTCACAGGTGGTCATGCCGCCGACTTCGGTGAAATGTCCGTACAGCGCCGGCTCGTCGTGCCAGGGCATCAGGCAGGCATACCGTTCACGCGCTTCTCGGGCCATCGCCGGATCGGTGTCTTGTAGATAGCCGAGCACCTCGCGGATCGAACTACGCAGGCTGTACACGTCGAGGCCGCGAAACTCCACACGCTGATTGGCTGCCCGGGTTTGGTTGAAGTCCAACAGCCAGCGCGCGAACGCCTGTACGTCGGTGTTGCGCCACATCCAAGTCGGAAACCGGGAGAACGCAGCATCATGCCAATGACCTTTGTCGCGCCCGCGGACGCAACGGTCGATCTGGTCGGCGTCCGGCCAGTCCGCCTCGACCGCAATAACGGTAAAACCGTGATGGGCGATCAGTTGCCGCGTGATCGCCGCACGCGCCTGATAGAACTCGTGAGTTCCATGGCTGGCCTCGCCGATCAACACGACCTGCGCATCGCCGTAGCGGTCAAACAGAGTGGCAAACCCGGTGCTGTCGAGGTCAGAAAATGCCTCGGCATGTTCCTTCAAAATCTCGATCAACCTGTCCATTGTTGTTTCTCCTGGCGAACTCCGGGTTGCCGATCAGTGGCTTCCCCGCGAGCGATTGACGGCTAGCAAGCAACCACCCACCAGCAACGCAGCGCCGGCCACTAGCAATGCGGAGGATTTCGGCGCAGGTTTGCGCCAGCCACCTTCAACCAGGCGCTCGCCATCGGGTGGCGCGAACAGATTGCCGCTGGATGTTGGCGCGGTGGGGCTGCGCTTGAGTGCCAAACGCGTCAACCAGCCAGACAATTGCGGGAAACCGGGTATGAGAAAATGCGCCACACGTGCGACAGTAGCGGCACTCCCCACGCTCGTGGTCGGTTTGGGATTGATGGCGCACGCGACCATGGCCTTGGCAACACGGCGCGGATCATACGTGGGGGCCGGTGGCTTAAGCGCGTGCCCGGTGAAATTGGCTCCGTCGCGAAACCCGGGGGTGTCGATGACGGCCGGGTAAATATCGCAGACATGAATATTCGGCGACCCTGCGAGTTCGCCGCGCAGTGCTTCGGTCAAACCGCGTAAACCATATTTGCTCGCCGAATAAGCGGCGGCATAGGGTTGTGCCACCCAACTGCCGAGGGACAGGGTATTAATCAAAATACCACTGCGTTGCGCCTTAAAGTATGGCCATACGACATAGGCGCCGCGCAGGTAACCGAGCAAATCCGTTTGCAGCACTTGCTCATGGATCTCGAGCGGTGTGTCTTCAAAACTGCCTACTGCGCCGACGCCGGCATTATTGATCCAGACGTCGATGCGTCCGTTACCGAAGCTGGCGGCCTGCTCGGCCAGCGCCTGCATCTGCTCACTGTCGGTGACATCGGTGCGCACCGCCATGGCAGCCGCACCGCGATCAGTGCATTCGTCGACGACCTCGGCCAGCGCAACGTCATCGCGCGCAGCCAGCACTAGCCGGGCACCCTCACTGGCGAACGCTTGTGCTGTCGCCCGACCGATACCGCTGGAGGCACCGGTAATCACAACGAGTTTGCCGGCTATCGATGACCGCGTCTGACGCTGCGCGAATGAAGAAGCGGATGAGGAGGACGTTGAGTTCGCCTCGCTGGCCATTGACTTGGGCGTGGCGTTATCAGGCGGGAAGGGCACCTCGGTCAGTTCGAGGCGCAAGCCGTCGGCGAGGATCAATTTCAGGTTTTCAATTTTGCCGACACGTCGATTGGGATAAGTCGGTTCGCCAGTCGGGTCGAGCTGGTCGTAAATGAAATCTTGCTCCTCGAGCCAGCCCACAGCAGTCTGCAATTCGGGGCCCAGGTAATATTTACCATCCAGAAAAAAGCCAAGGAACTGCGGGGCTCGCTCGACACTTTCAATGACGTAGCGCTCACCCGGTTTCATGCCGGTTGCTGGGGCGATCATGGTGAAGTCCTCCGCAATTGGTTCTGGGTAGAAAACAGCGCGCATACTGGGGTTCCATTTGAAGAAGAACGTCAGCATGCCCCTATCGAAGCGGCGATCAGGGCGATATCGGATCGCTGGCGGGGAACGTCTCTTCGACTGCTTCGTCCAGTTTCGAATCACTGACGCTGCGGTCTCCCAGCGTCATGCTGCGTTCGCAGTCACAATCGGAGGACGGGCAGGGTGTTCCGTTCGGGTGAAGGTCTGCGCAGGCGTGGCTACAATACTGTTTGCCGTCGCGCTCGACCGCCTTGTCGGCGGCGAAACTGCAGGTGCAATCCGGGCATGCGCAAGGGAAGTTCGGTTTGGCGTTCGTCATGGGTGTCTCCGGGAAAGACGTCGTCCGTTCGGAAGCGTCGTTTCGAAGGGGTGTTGAGATCGCGTTAAACAAACGTGAGGTTAAAAAAAGTTTGTCGCCGCGGGTGCGCAAACGGCAGGGGAGCAAGGCTCCCCTGCCTCTGGCGCGTCAGCTGTTGCTATCGCGCCCACCACCGTGGCTGCTTTCGCCACCCTTGCGACCAGCCTCAGAGGCCTTTTCCCGATCATTGGCGAAGTTACCGCCGCTGTTCTGGCCACCTTTGCTACCGGCGTCAGCGGCTCTTTGCGGATCGTTTTTGAAGTTACCGCCGCTGTTCTGACCGCCCTTGCTTCCGGCCTCTGCTGCACGTTCGGGATCATTTTTAAAGTTGCCACTACTGTTTTGGCCACCTTTGCTGCCAATGTCCTGATAGAACTCTTTATCATGGGAAGCCGAAGTGGCTTCACCACCTTTTTTACCCGCCTCGTTTACAGACATGCCACCTTGTTTGTCTTGTGCCATTTCAACTTACCTCGTGTTCACACAGGCGATCACGCAGGCAAACATATTTGTGTATTGAATATGCTTAAACCTCGCAATAGCCTTGGATTCATCTAGTATCGATTTACTTCTTCCATCGGTTGCTCACTTGTCAGCCAAGTAACACTCGCCGTTTGCAACTGCGAGACGCTTTCATGGATCGTCGGTGTCGGCCTTCAATGATCGCGTCCCGCCTGTTGCCTCTGGCGAATACATAGGGCCACGGGGCTGCCTTTGTGATCATTAGGATTTACGACCGCCACCGTGGCTGTTCTGGCCTCCTTTGCGTCCTGCTTCCGAGGCTTTTTCACGGTCGTTGGCGAAGTTCCCCCCTGATGCCTGCCCACCTTTTCTTCCGGCCTCGGCTGCTTTCTCACGATCGTTGGAAAAATTACCTGGGTTTTTACTACCTGCAGTCATGATAGCTCTCCAATATTCATTATTAAGGTTTCGTTAGTTGCCCATTTTCACAACGGACACTTACTCCGATATCGCGCTGCTGGAAAATGCTTGGAGAATTTTTTGCGTATCCGATGAACGGCGTCGAACCCAAAAAAAGTTATACAGATGGGCGCAGTGAGCGCCGCTTCGTATAAGTTTTTGATGTCGAGTTTGATTGCCATAACCGCGCGAATCGCTTCGCTTAGTTGTCCTTTCGTCGCCCTAGGAAGTGCGGGTAAAACTTTAGCTGTTAATGTTGATTCAGGAGTGTCTGCAGCTTATTAGGCATCTCTATTAAGATAAACATCACAATAGTGGAGAGCAGAACTATGACGGAGAAACATCGAAGCGACCATTCCTTTGCCGACGATCCACAGAAAATCAAGGACGCGGGTAAGAAGGGCAGTAACGCGGTCGACGTCAAACTCGATCGAGCGGAAAAGGCGCGGGTAGGAGGCCAGCACAGTCATGGCGGAACCCGCACCGGCAAGGAGGGCTGAAGCGGGTTTGCAACCTCGGCCGGTCTGCCGGTCGAGGTTGGCTGCAGCGACATATCCGCCACCAGAGACGAAGCCCGAACAGGCGCGCTGGTTTTGGTTCAGCGCTTGGTTATAAGCTGGCCGGTCGGCGCGGATACCGCTGTAATTATTGTCGGGCGCGTTCAAGCATCTATGGCATGTGCAGCTTGTGAGCCGTTTCGCCAGCGCTGCTCGGTGCGCGTCAGTCATTGTTATTTGGCGTATGCACCGCAGCCGGCCCCCCGCCAGCCTCGGCAGGGTGGCTGTTCGCGCCGATGCGCATAAGCAAAGCGACGTGTTCGTCCTAACGAGCCGGTCAACGAACAACGACGGCATGCCTATTGATGGTTCGTCGCACGCCGCCTGGCTATAATCCATGGATCCGCTGTTTGCGCCACCCCACATAGAGGATGGATCATAAGTGGACTCGCGAAGCAGGCAGACGGAATTAGGTCTATGCAACTTCGGGAGGCTTGGTCGGGCGCTGCAAGCTACTGATGCGCTGTGCGTGCTCGAATAGATTTGGCTCACTCTGAAGCGCCTCTTCAAGGGCCTCTAGATGCCTCTCCAAGATTTTTATTGAGCCGCTTATGTTCGCAGGATCGAAAGGGATTTTTCCGCTGGCGACAAGAACCATCGCCAGTTCCCAGGCTCGCTGTGAATTAGTCATCACGCCACCTCCTTATCAACGGTTGTGCTATTCGATACCCCGGTTGCGGAACGCGAGGAGGGTGGGGGAAAGTGTTCATTGAGGGCGCTGAGATGCTCAATTGCGTCACGAAACAGCGACTCGGCCTTGTGACGTATGTGCAGGTACTCTTCGAACATTTCGCAGTCGAAGTCGGGATGCTCCAAGAGATCGAACGCGCGTCGGCTGTATGCGTTCGCCTCATCAAAAAGCCTTTCATTCTGCTCAAGCGCCAAGCGACGGCAGGCCATCATTTTTTCAGGTGCGTTATTGAATTGCATCACGGCCATCCTTATCGAGTAGCTCCTTTGGATAAACAAGGGCTGCAGGGGAGCTGAACCTGATACCAGCAACGGGACCGAGCCCAATAAAGGTGGGACCCTTACTCTCGGCATGGGTATCAAACTTGTTATCTTTGAAATATCGATAATTTTCGAAGCGCGAGGGCTGCAAATTATCTCTTTCTTAGATGGGCGCTCGGACATGAAGTGGTGAGTCGTTTCAGCTTTCAAAATCTACTGGTGGTTTTTTGCTGTTTGCCAGTCTGGCGATATGTAGATGTCGGCGGTCCGCACACCGCTCCACAAACGGATGCGTCTGTGATAGAAAACGGACGCCGTTTGAGGGCCACTGCATTCAGAAGTAGGGACAGAAGGTCTGTATGAAATCTGTCGGCGGCAGCTGCCGGCAGGGAAGCGGACTATTCGGCGTTGCGGCCCTGGCGACAGTCCCGTATTGAAGTCACCCTCGAAACCAGAATCATCTTCTGCTCCGGCAGCGTCTCCCTTTGCCGCTGAGCCGATTCATCACCTGAATTAATAGGGTAGATGGGTGGACGCCTGCTCAAGCTGATTTGCGGCGTCTCATTTTTTGCACAAATGCGCTATTCGCTCGAGCGGCAAAGCCGCTTAATCAGTTCAATCAGGGCATCATGAGACACGGGCTTGCTTACATGGTGATTGAAGCCTGATTCGGCCGTTTCATTACGGTGACTTTCGGCCCCATAACCCGTCAGCGCAATGGCCGGGGTCTGTTGTAAATGCTCCATCTCACGAATTTTTTTAATCAGTTGGTGGCCATTCATTACTGGCATGCCGATGTCCGAGATGATCAGGTTATAGGCATTAGTGTGGGCGGCATCGAGCGCTTCTTGTGGATCGCCGAAGGCGTTAACTTCGGCGCCCTCCATCTCCAGCAGCATGTGCAACAGTTCAAGCACATCCCTGGAGTCATCCACCAGTAATACCTTCAGTCCGTTCAGGCGCTCATCTGCGACTATCGTCGAGTTGTCGGCCTCATTTTGTTTTTGGGGTTCACAAAGCGGCAGCAACACCGAAAACGTACATCCGTAACCCAAGCCCTTGGAGCGGACACTGACCGAACCACCGTGCGCCTCCACCAACTGGCGAACTAGGGACAATCCGATACCCAATCCTTCACGCTGATGGGGCTGGTGGTGGTTTTCCGCCTGCCCGAACAGATCGAAAATTTTCTCCATGTTTTCTTCGGTCAGTCCCGTGCCGCTGTCGATTACGTCAAATCGGGCATACCCGTCCACACGGCTGACAACCAACTGCACACACCCTCCGTCAGGGGTGAACTTCAGCGCGTTGTTAACGAGGTTCCAGATCACCTGTTCCAAGCGTGTGGGGTCGGCATCCACCATGACAGGCACGCGCTTTGGAATATCCAGTGTCACCTGGCAGTGGTGGCCGCCGGTAAGCACAACGTTGAAAATATCCTGCAGTGCATTGGACAGGTCGACTGGCTGTTTTTTCAGCTTAAGCTTGCCGGTACGCATACGCGCCACATCAAGCAGGTCGTCAATGATACGCGCCTGACTGGACACCGCGTCGCAGATGGTATTGACGGCCTTGATCGCCGGGGCTGTAGCCTTGGTTGCTGGCAAGCGACGCAGCAACTCGGCGTTCAGCTGGATCAGGTTCAACGGGTGTTTGAGTTCGTGCGACATCACCGCGAAAAACTCATCCTTGAGATTGCTGTTGGTTTGGGTTTCCATCAGACGCTGGTTTTGCTCATCCTGGGTGCGTTTGTGGCCAGTGAGGTCGCGGGCAATCTTGACGTAGCCTTGCAAACTGTTGCTCTTGAGTTGGGTGACTTCACCACTGCAGTAAAACTGGCTTCCATCCTTGCGTACGTGCCAGCGTTCATCCTCGCCACGACCATGCTCGCGGGCTGCGCGCAACTCGTTTTCAGGTACCCCACCGGCGCGGTCTTCCAGAGAGAAAATCAAATCGTAGTAAGCGCCGAGCACTTCTTGCTTGGTGTAGCCAAATATCAGTTCGGCCCCGGTGTTCCAGTCGGTGATTACACCATGCTCATCCAGAATAATAATCGCAAAGTCATGGGTGCTCTCGGCGACCAGACGCATGCGCTCTTCACCCAGGCGCAACTCTTCTTCGGCGTGGCGCCGCTTGGTGATGTCGATAAAGGTCAGCACGGTGCCATCAATGTGGTCTTCGCTAGAGCGATAGGGCAGCAAGCGCGCGATGTACCAGCGACCATCCTTACTGCTGATTTCACGTTCGATCATGTTGAGCGATTCAAATACCGTCGTGGCGTCTTCGGCCATTTCCGAGTAATTGAGGCGGTGTGTGATATCCATCAGCGAGCGCCCGGTATCAACCGGCAACATGCTGAAGATGTCCGTGGCGCGCGGGGTAAACCAGCGAATGCGCATATTGCGATCGACGAACACGGTGGCAATGTCGGTGGAGGCTATCAGGTTGGTCAGGTAGTCATTGACCTGGTCGGTTTCTTCAACCTTGGTTTTGAGTTCGAAATTGACTGTCAGCAGTTCTTCGTTGATCGACTGCAACTCTTCCTTGCTAGTCTCTAGCTCCTCGGTAGCGGAGCGCAGCTCTTCGTTGACCGCTTGCATTTCCTCGTTGGAGGCTTTGAGTTCTTCTCTGGAGAGTTCCGATTGCTCGATGGTTTCCTGCAGGTGCTGCTTGGTGCGGTGCAGTTCGCGCTCCAGATGGCTCATTATTTGGACTTCGGCGTGGCTGGTGTTTTCGTCATCAAGCGGTTGCGGGTCGATATGCCGCTCTTTGAAGATGATCAGTGCATAATCGCTTTCGGTCGCTTCGTCGTGGTAAGGAAGGGCCGTGATATCAACCAGGTAATGGCTTTCTTCGCGCGCGATGCGCACTTTGCGCGACGTCACGGCAGCCCCCGACTGCTGGGCCTGAAATAGTGTGGTACGGATATCGAGGCGCAAGTCGGGGTGCGCCAGGGCCAACAAGTTTCGAGTCATTTCTCCTGCTACATAACGCAGAAAGCTGCCCGCGCCTTCGCTTATGTGCAAGATGTCACCATGGCCATCGACAATCACGCTGGGCGGCGCGGCTTTTTCCAAGGCACGAAGATGAATATCCGAGAACGAAATCTTGTTTGATGTCTTGGTTTCAGCCACAACGGTTAGGGCGTTAGATCGCACGTAGCCGCTACGGGGCATGGAGGGCGCTCGGCGCATGGCGCTCGAACCGGCCCGTACACGAAAAATGCGGTTGCGCTTGTCCACCGGCACAAATAAATCCAGGCAGCCGTCCGCTGATTCCGATGACCCCAGAAACAAATAGCCGCCAGGTCGCAGCGCGAAATGGAACATCTGAAGAATATCGCGCTGCACCTCGCGATCCAGGTAGATCAACAGGTTCCGGCACACGATCAGGTCGATTTGCGAGAATGGCGGGTCGGCCAACAAACTGTGTTTAGCGAACAGAACTTTTTCGCGTAGCTCCTTGCGCACCCGATAGTGCTGATTTTTTTCCTTAGCGAAGTACTGGCGCAAGCGAGACGGTGGCACATCTGTGATGATCGCTTCGGGATATACACCATTGCGAGCATGGGAAATCGCGCGTTCATCGATGTCGGTGGCAAACACCTGCATCTTTGCGCTGCTGTCATCCTGTGCCAATTGATCCGTCACCAGCATCGCGACGCTGTAGGCCTCTTCCCCAGTGGAGCAACCAGCCGACCATATGCGTACCTCTTCGCGATGTGGAACGGCGTCTTCCAGTGACTTTATCAAGTTTGGAACAACGTCACGCTCAAGCGCTTCGAAGGCCTCGCGGTCACGGAAGAAGTTAGTCACCCCGATCAGCATATCGCCGAGCAAGGCCTTGGTTTCTTCCGGGTGGCCTTGAAGGTAATTGTAGTAGGCCGTGAGGTCCTGCTGGGCGGTGACTTGCAGGCGTCGCTCAATGCGGCGTAATACGGTGGCGCGTTTGTAATGCTTGAAGTCGTGTCCAGTACTGGCACGCAGTTGGGTCAAAATATCAAGCAGTACTTGTTCCGCCACGGCCGCATCGCGTTCGGTGGCGGGGGAAAGGGT
This sequence comes from Pseudomonas sp. Q11, assembly GCF_024494355.1. Lineage (GTDB taxonomy): Bacteria > Pseudomonadota > Gammaproteobacteria > Pseudomonadales > Pseudomonadaceae > Aquipseudomonas > Aquipseudomonas hefeiensis. The sequence goes on from NZ_JAKNQY010000002.1 coordinate 301,867, forward strand.
ATTGATCTCGGGGTCATTGGCCGTGGGCAGGATAATCGACTGAGCGTTGCGCCACAGATCCAAAAGCTTCTGTGGCATCTCCACCACCGGCAGCACCAGATCGACCATCTGGGTTTCGATCGCAGCGAGCGGCATGCCATCGAACTCGGCATCTTCCGGCGTTTGTACCAGGGTGATGCCGCCTTGTTCCTTGATGCGCGATAGCCCCACAGCACCATCAGTGCCGGTACCAGACAAAATCAGGCAGAACGCGCGATCTTTGTGGGTGTCCGCCAGGTCCCGGAAAAAGAGATCAATGGCGATATGCGAGCCGCCTTGGCGTACTGAGGGTGAGACGGACAGATAGCCATCATTCATCGTCAAGTGCTGGGCGGGTGAGATTACATAGACCCGATTCTTTTCGATGGACGTGGTGGCGTTGACCTGGAGCACCGGCATGCGAGTCGACTGCTGGATGATCTTGTCCGCCACGCTCTCGTGATCGGGCGACAGGTGCAGTATCACCACAAAAGCCATGCCGCTGTCTTGGGGCATGTGTTCGAAAAACGACCTCACCGCCTGCAGCCCGCCCGCTGATGCACCAATGCCGACCACCGGAAAAGCGAGGTGGCTGGGGATCAGATCTTTGCGTTGCGGAACATTGGGGGACCGCTGAGGTGCAAACTTCATAAATACTAACCTTGGTTAACATCGCAAGACGAATAAAGCACGATTTCGAGTGAAGAAGAGGGCAAAACGGATGGCGGAATATAGCTGAAAAGGCGCCCGCGATAGAACGCTTCGACACGACGTGGCAAATCCAGCGACCCTGTACCCTTCGGTTGAGGCATGAAACCTCGCTTAGGTTTGTTCGAACTGACGAGTGGCGGGGCATTTGACGGCTGTTGTATTTCCGCCGGTTGGTCTGACTCCTTGCAGCCCGCCCTCGCAAGACTCAAGCGTAGAAGCACCACTCAAATGGCCAATGACAGAGTATTAATCAAAACCCGCTTTTTGCACTTTCAAGTAGGCCCAGACCACATTGGCATCACGCAGATAACCCGACAGATCCGATGTTTCGTCATGCTGCATTCTGGTTGCTGAGTCGATCAGCATGACATCCTTCCATCCCGTGTCTTGCGATAAAGGGCTTTGCGAAAATGGTCGTTCAATCCAAATAATCGACGCACTGTCAGTGTCGGTGCGGTGTTTGGGTTGGATCGACGATCTGAATGATGTTGCCCTGCTGCCATGCATCCGCGCCCGGTGCAATTGCCGGAGCAGCTATTTCAGCGCGCGCTTTCTTTTTCTGGGCACTGTCGATTTCCAGCCGTTGATCCCGTTGCGTAATCATGTGTGGGTCCGCCTGACCTTCTGCGGTGAACCCCATCATGAGCTGAGGTACCCCCAGCGGTAAGTGTTTATTGAGATCGGTATGCCAGGTGTGCCAGGTCTTGCCATAGGTATGCACCAGTTTTTTCATCAGTGCATGTTCGGCCACTTCAGGGATGCCTGGGGCAATCAGTTGCCCTGATTTCACTTCATGCACATGGCTGTGCCATAAGGCTTTCTCAGCCGGCGGTAGGGTGTTGAACAGGTGCTCGCTGACGATGTATTCGACGCCCATGAGCTTGGCATCCTTGCGGGTGCCGTCGTAAATCACGCACTGGATCACTTCTTCATTGAGAATCGCACAGTAGTGATGAGCTTCCATTTGCATTTCGAGGCGACCGTTATAGAAGTGGAATCCATCCAGGTACGCATTCAGGGCCTCCACCGGGGGGCGCGACTGGAGCAGGGCCGCGCCGGCATCTAACGTTTGAGTCGTGGGCGTTTTAGGCTTTCCGGGTGCCTCGACGTTTGAGGAGGAGGTGGTGCCCGCGCAGGCGCTGAGCAGAGTAAAGGAAGCTACCAAAAAGAGTGATTTGGCTGCCTTACCGGTTTCGATGTCTGTCATCGTAGATTCCACCTGTCCTTACTTTAAGAATGAATGATTCCAGCCAGGCTTGACCTTGTAGTGGTTGGAAAGTTGGAGGGGGGACGCGTTCAAAACTTTGGATATTGCATTTGAACGCCCAATGATTCAGCCAGTCCTTGTGAAGGGCGGCGTTGGGCAACTGCTTTCAACACGGTCCCTCTTTTGGATAGGAGTATCAGCCAAATGAAAATCACCGAAGGGCAGGATTCAGCGCTACTTTCGCAGTTATTGCTCGCGCGCGGACCGGGAGGTCAAGAGGATGAAGTGCGCGCTATTTGTCATGAATATTTGCGGCCTTTGTGCGTCGACGTATGGGTTGATCCGGCGGGAAATATCGTTGGTCTGATTCAATTTTGGTGAAGCGTTTTTACACACTCTGGGCCGAATGCAGACTTTGACGAACGTCTGCACATCGCCATTCTCTGCCGTTCATAGCCGGTCAAATCTGATGTAAATAGCAGGTAAGGTCGAATGCATGCCGCGGGGGAGTCCATGCAGAACTCATCGGCCAGCTAAGCAGAAACGGGCGCTTTAAGCGCCCGAAGCTCTGTCAATTTTCAACCTGCGCCTGAAGCCGTCGACCAATCACCTCCAGCAAATCACACCCATCTCGCAACGGGATCACCAAAAGCTGTGCAAAGTCCGAAAGCACCACCGTATCGCTGGTGATTTCAGAGCGAAATGCAATGCTCTCCAGTACCTGGGTCACCACACGGATGCGGTAATCGGCTGTGGCGTGTAGGACGTCCAGCGGGGCTTGAGTATCAATGAGGATGGACGCGGGGGTGCAGTCAATACCGGTGATGGGGATGTATCTTTCCATGGGATTTCTCCGATCAGGTTAAAAGGCTGATCCGATCCTCAGGTCGCCAAACCTGATCGCCATTGAGCGATGGGCATCACTATAGGGTTTGTCGGATTGGGCGGGGAAGGTGATGGGGTCCGAAAGCCTCGTAGGCGTTGCGATCGTTTTTTGCCGGAGGGATCTGACATTGTCAGCTCGGTTGATTCAAAACCATCGACAGACTGAGGCGCTAGCCTCAGGTCTGCTTCACGCCCAGCGGGAGCAAGCTCCCTCGCCACAGGGAAGGGTGGCGCGGCTAGCCTTCGAACTCTGTTTTCAGCATCGTCAAGAACGCCTCTCTGGCAGGATGCCGACCGGCGTTTTCGTGCCAGTAAAAAAGGTTATCGATCCCCGTCAGCTCGGGGAATTCATATCCTGTCCAGCCAGCGCCCTGGTGGTATTGCTCATAGATTCCCCGAGGCACCAGCGAGACACCTGCACCCGCACTGACGCAGCCGACGATGGCGCCATAGCTGGCGATGCTGATGATCGGCTGGATTTGCTCATGGCGTAGCAGCCATTGCTCCAGCGCCAAGCGGTACGGACAGCCCGTGGGCCACATGAAGATCGCCTTGCCTTGCAAATCGGCGGCGCTACGCAAAGGGCCGTGAGACTCGGAGGCAATGAGCACCAGGTCTTCGCGGTACATCACGGCTCGCTTGAGTCCAGGCCGTTCCATGTCCACCGCTACGACCACGCCATCGAGCCGATGATGCTGGACATCGTCCAGCAGCTGAGCCCAAGTGCCCGTGCTCAGTTCCAGGGATACTTGCGGGTACTGCGCGTGGTATTTGGCCAACAACTGGGGCAGACGCCCCGTGGCGCTGGACTCGATCGCGCCGATGCGCAACGGGCCGCTCGGTGCGCTGTCAGGTGCGATTGCGCGGCGAGCTTCTTCCGTCAAGCTGAGTATTTTTGTCGCGTACTCCAGAAACACTTCGCCCGCTGGGCTGACCCGCAGCCCGCGACCTTCGCGGAAGAACAACGGCGTGCCGAGTTCCCGTTCCAGGGACTTGAGGCGCGCAGTGATGTTGGACGGCACACAGTGCAGCACTTCGGCAGCGCGGGCGATGCTACCGGTGTCGCAGACCGTCTTGAGCATGCGCAGTTGGGACAGTTCCATAGCTCACCCAAAGTGAATAGTTGGTTGAGTTTAAGTCACTTGTGCTGAGGTTGGGTGGTTTCGATACTTCGAGGCAAATCGGCCAGACGCTCAGTGAGCAGGAAACTCTAGATGGAAACGCGTTTTGCACTGGTTGAAGGTTCCTCCAGCAAACCCGGTGCGAGAATTATCCTCGCGACGACGTTCGTGATTTTTTGCTGGGCCTATTCTCCGATTGGCATTCGCATTGGCTTGCAGGCTTACGAGCCGGGTCACTTGGCGCTGATGCGGTTTCTCATCGCTTCAGTGTTCATGGCCCTTGTGGCGATGGTGAAGGGGATTTCCTGGCCGCGTTTCAGGGATTTGCCGTTGCTGGCGGTGTTGGGGTTCTTTGCCGTCAGCCTGCACCACATCGCCCTCAATTACGGTCAGCGTGGCGTCAGTGCCGGGGCGGCCAGTGTGCTGGCCCAGTCCACGCCTTTGTTCAGCGCTTTACTCGCACATTTTTTCTTCAAGGTCAGAGTCAGTGGTTGGCAGTGGGGGTGCGTAGTGTGCGGCTTGTTTGGCGCTGGCGTGGTGGTCGCGGGGGATCGTGGCTTGGGTGACATGGACGCGCATTGGCTATTGATCCTGTTGGCGGCGCTGTCCTGGAGTCTGTATTTCTCTCTCCAGAAACGTCATTCCCATCGATACGATGGATTGACCATGGTTTGTTACACCGTCTGGTCGGGCACAGTCCTGCTATTTATTTTCGCGCCTGGACTTCTAATTGACGCACAACACGCCTCTGTTTCGGTGAACCTGGCGGTGCTGATATTGGGTGTTTTTCCCAGCGCGCTGGCGTACCTCACATGGGCTTACGTGCTGGGGCATAGCAACGTGAGCCGAGCATCCATGGCGCTTTACCTGATACCGCCCACCGCGATGTTGATGGCTTCTTGGGTGCTGGCCGAACGCCCGTCAGTGATAGTCATTATTGGGGCTGTTATCGTGTTGGTGAGTGTGCTTGTGTTAAATCTTGAACCGGCAAAAGTTGCCGTCCCGGTTGCAAGCTCTAAATCCGGGTCATAACCGAGCGATGAATAATCCAGCAAATTTTACTGACGATGTCGCCGAGCCAGCCAGGGGGCAGTTGGCTAATCCACCCCCTTTTTTGCCATAGCCGCTTAAACCCCGGCAACGGCCTCGCGCACGAAGTCTTCATAGGTGCGCAGCGGGTGGCCAATGACGGTCTGGAGCCGTTCCACCGTCCCTTCGGCTGCCTGCATACCGAATGCCTGGATCCCCGCCATCATCAAGCGCATGTCATACGCCAGCCAGGCGGGACCGTACGAAGCCAGTTGGCCTTCGAAAGCGGCTACGTCATCACCCCCGTAGGCAATCTCGCGACCCAGGGCTGCGCTCCAGATCTTCGCCACGGACACACCGGTGAGCGCTTGCGGCCCGATCAACTCCAGCGTGACCCGATCCAGCGCGCAAGAGGCCCTGTCGCGTCGCAACAACTCGGCCACGGCGATGTCAGCGATGTCGCGTGCATCGATCATCGAGACGCCCGCCGAACCGATTGGCATCGGGTAGACCGAGTAGTCCTGGATCGTCTGTTGGACCATGCGGTCGTTCTGCATGAAGTACGCCGGGCGCAGGATGGTGGCGGGGATGTCGAGGCTTTCGATCATGCGCTCGACCGTATGCTTGCCGGTGAAGTGCGGAACATGGGTGAACGTGTCGGCATGGATCACCGACAGGTAAACGATGCGCTCGATACCGGCCTCGCGAGCGAGGTTCAAGGTGATGAGGGCCTGGGTGACCTCATCGGGCGTCACGGCATTGAGCAGGAACAGCGTACGCACCGACGACAGCGCAGCGCGCATCGACGCGACATCGGTGAGGTCCGCGACGACTTCAGTGACGCCCGCCGGAAACTCCCGCTTGCCCGCCTGGCGCACGAGGGCTTTGACCTCGGCGGCCGCGTCAGCCAGGCCTTGGGTGACGAGTGAACCAATAGTGCCCGTGGCACCGATGACGAGAATACTCATGTTTGAAACTCCTGCATGGGAACTTAAAGTGGACCAGCGGTTGAGGTTCGCAACGACCTGCGTCAGCGCCGCCATGGGGCCGAGTCAGTACAGCGTGTTGAAGGTGTTCATCGAATCAAGTTTCGATGACGAGACAGTATTCCGTTGCACTTGAAAAACGAAGACGACAGAATCCAGACACATCGTTTCAAAAATGGAACACTATGAATCTGAACGCGCTGATCGATTTCCTCCTTGTCGCAACCAATGAGGGGCTGGGGAAGGCAAGCCGCGCCAGCGGTATTTCCAAAGCCACCCTGTCACGCCGAATTTCCGATCTGGAAGAGCAACTGGGTGTGAGGCTGATCGAGCGCAGCGCCCGCGGCCTGAAACTCACCGAAGCTGGCCAGAGGCTGATGTCTCGAACTGAAGGCCCGCTGAGTGAAGTTGCCGAAGCCATGACGGCGGCCCGCGAGGGCGTTTCGACTCCACGTGGCCGCTTGCGAGTGGCTGCCCCGGTCCTGTTCTCCCAACTCGCGATGGGTCGCATCGGGGCCGAATTCTGCGCGGCCTACCCGGAGGTCGAAATTGAAGTCGTGGCGGAAGATCGCATGGTGGATCTGGTGGAGGAACAATTCGACGTCGCCATCCGGATCAACCCGAGCCCGGACAGCAATCTGGTCGGCCGGTGCTTCGCCAAGGACCGGTTGGTCGTCGTGGCGGCGCCTCAAATACCCAAGCCCATGCCTGGCGCGATCAGTGCCGTGCCCGGCATCGTGACGTTGACGTTCCAGCCGACCCAATGGCATCTCGATGATGGGCAACTGGTTCTGGAGCCGATCCCGAAACTGCGATTTTCCTCGTTGCTGATGGTTCGCGATGCCGCCGTCGCCGGTGGCGGTGCGGCCCTGATTCCACAATCCATCGCCGGCAATCAGCTTGCCCGTGGTGAATTGGTTCAGTGGGGCACGGTGTCGGGCGCGGAACCTGCTCTTTGGGTTTTGCATACGTCCAGGCGCCTTGCGCCTCCAAAGGTTCGTGCATTCGTGGACTTCATATGCGCCAGATACCCGGACTTGTCTCTGGTTTTGAGTGGATAGAGCAGCCTTCAGAGGTTTCAGGATCGAAGCAGGCTGCCAGGTTGCACACTGTCGTTGGGGTGTCTTGCTGTTTGGTATCCTTGTCGGGTGTATCAAGCATCGTCATGACTCCCTCACTTAAAGACAGTAGTCCCCCGAGCTTCGCCATCAACACATGCTTTGCGAAAGATCAGATACCGGCCGAGTCTTGAACGCCTCCCGCAACCGTTCAATCACATGGCTGATCGAAGGCCCTTGGATTGCCGGCGGCGTAGGGCTCTCGCCGAATTCACGCCAAACGAACAACGTCAACTCTGCGCCATCGGTCAATGTTTGGGCATTCTCTTGGGTACCAAACGTCTCCAGCAGCCTGTATCGCGCGTCTTTCCAAAACAGTTCCTCGACCCAGTCGTAAACCGGGATGAAATGGAAGTGGATGGGGTAGCGGGGATCGTGGCCAAATCGGCTGATGTAAAGCCATTTGGGGTTCAGTTGTGTTTCGAGAGTGCGCTGGATGTTTGCCATCAGGCCACCCAGCTCTGCGAGCGCAGCGTCCGGCAATTGTGCCAATGAGTTTACGTGAACCTTGGAACCGAGCATGAGGTAGCCGGGCAGGGCGGATGCCAAGTGATGGTTGACGATCCAATGGTTAGTTTCATGGAGGGCGAATTGTGGTGCTAATTCCAAAGCTGACTCCCTGTCGGTAATCGCGGTAAGGCGCGGTCCTCAACTATGCGGCATTTTTCATCAAAGAACCTGTGGCAAGGGGGTTTATCCCCGCTGTGTTGAAGCAGCCCTAACGCTCGCACCTCGGTTTATCAGTTGATCGCCTACAACCATCTTGGGACTGCTTCGCAGTCCAGCGGGGATAAATCCCCTCGCCACAGGAGGTTGGCCATGTCCCTTGTGTTGAATCTTGAGCCGGCGAACAGGGCAAAAGCCAGCTGATTCTGTAGTGGTTGTAGGCAATGACCTCGGATGTTGTCGCCAGGATTGAGCTTGGGGTTTATCAATGAATCCTTTGTTCTGCTGCGCGTTTTTTGGGGCTGCTGCGCAGCCCAGCGGGAGCAAGCTCCCTCGCCACGGGGTGTGTTATGGCTACAATTTTTTCCATCCTCGTCCATCGGTCGTGCGGTAGGTTCCCCCAGTGGCACAGCATCCACCGGCTCCAAATGCCATACGCCCCAGCTCAACCGTGACAGTTTCCTTTCCCTTACTCAGCGACTGCCGCGAGCAACTGGTGAAAAAAGCGTAGGGTTCCGTTTCCAGCACCACGGTCCAGGTCATGTCTTTCGCTGACTGGCCCTTGATCTTGTAAACCGCACAATCGTGAACAACCAGTTGAGCAAATTGCCCTGCAAGCAGTCCCTTGAAAACGAGCTCAGGTGGAGCGTCTAGCAGGGCGGTTTTTAGCGGGTCCGGTTCTGACCCGTACTCGCAAGCCGTCATCAAGCCCATGGCGAGAACCAGGTACGCTAGCCGGACACGCTGCCGCACTACTTCTTGACCGGGTAATCCTGCCCCCACACCCGTACCGAACTGGTCGCCTCGTTCATGCCTTCGAACACGAACTTCTGCCGTACGGCGGTCTTTGGTGGAACGGTGACTTCGTCGGGGTTTTCCAGGCCGGTGAGGCGGTTGGAGTAACCCGCCTGGTCAATGGCCAGCAGCACGCCGGTCTGGCCGAGGTTCACAAGGCGCAGTTGGGTGTCGGTGCTGTTTTTGAAACCGAGGGTAATGCTGACGTTGTCGTCGCTGGGTTCGAGCTTCAACACTTCAACGGCGATGCGATCCTTCATTTGCTCGCCAGACGAAATGATCGCCGCACCATCGGTGCCCTGGGCCGACTCGCGGCCATCGAGCACGCCTTCGCTGACGCCGCCCAGCAGGTTCTTGCCGGCGGTGATGAACGTTGAAACGGCGGCCTTGGTCGAGTCCTTGATGAGACTGCCGTCGGTTGGCTCGCCTTCGGCGAAGCACAGCGAGCTGAGCAGGAGGCTGGAAACGAAGAGGGTGGAACGTGACGGCAGAAAAGTCATACCTGGATCCTTGAGGGTGGCCTGCGACATCGCCTGTCAGAAGGGCGAACGGCAATGATAGCCGTGATCGAGGACCGTTAGCGATTTACCTCATTGAGTTTCCGGCCTTGCGCCGTTCCTGGTCGCAGCCAGGCAAGGTTGATGCATTGAGCGAGTCCTGTGCCGGTCTGGGATGCTCTCGTCTGATCCGTATTTTCCAGCGTCAGGTGCCTCTGTCATGACTCCAGGCCCAGCCCCAGAATAACCACGCGGTTGGCCTGTCAGACCGCCCATGTGCTGCAATTTTTTGGTCCAGGAGTGCTCATGACGAAGATGGCGATTTTTTTGGGTGGTTTTTTGGTACTGACCCTTTTGATTGGCGTACTGGCAACGATTTCGCCGGTGTAGACACCCGTTGCTAAGGCCGGTGTGGTTTCGGTTTCTTTTGTGGCGAGGGAGCTTGCTCCCGCTGGGGCGCGAAGCGGCCCTGAAGCTCGCCCCGGTTCTACCGCTCCATCCCCTGCAAGCATCCTAGGGCTGCTACGCAGCCCAGCGGGAGCAAGCTCCCTCGCCACGGGGGTTGTGTGGGGGCAGGTGGATGTGATCGGTCCTCACTATCTATGCAAAATCACCTGCGCAATCTCATGCAACCCCATCACCCGCTGCGCGGCGTTGAGTTTGATCGCTTCCTTGGGCATGCCGAAGACCACGCAGCTGGCTTCGTCCTGGGCCACGGTGCTGCTGCCGGCGTCGAGCATTTCCTTGAGGCCGCGGGCGCCGTCGTCGCCCATGCCGGTCATGATGATGCCGGTGGCGTTGCGGCCGGCGAATTTGGCCACTGAGCGAAACAGCACGTCCACCGATGGGCGGTGGCGGTTGACCAGGGGGCCGTCCACCACTTGGACGTGATAGAACGCGCCGCTGCGGGTCACCATCATGTGTTTGCCGCCCGGGGCGATGAGGGCCAGGCCCGGGTGGATGCGGTCGTTGTTGCGGGCTTCGCGCACTTCGATCTGGCACAGGCTGTCGAGCCGGGCGGCAAACGAGGCGGTGAATTTTTCCGGCATGTGCTGGACGATGACGATCCCTGGGCACACCCGTGGCAAGGCGGTCAGCACTGCTTCCAGGGCCTGGGTGCCGCCGGTGGACGTGCCGAGGGCGACGATGCGTTCGGTGGTCTGGGCCATGGCATGGCCGTTGGCGGCCGGCAGCATCGCGTCGGCGGTGAGTTTGGTGGCTGGGGTCAGTGGCGCCGGGGCAGGGCGCCGGCCCAGGTTTCTGACGTTGACCTGGGCGGCGGCGCGGATGGCCGATATCAACTCCGGTGCCGATTCCAGCAGGAAATTCTTCAGGCCGCTGGTGGGCTTGGTGATGATTTCCACCGCGCCGGCGGCCATGGCTTGCAAGGTGGTTTCGGCGCCCCTGGGCGTCAGGGACGAGCAGATCACCACCGGCGTGGGACGCTCGCTCATGATTTTTTTCAGGAAGGTGATGCCGTCCATGCGCGGCATTTCCACGTCCAGCACGATCACGTCGGGCCATTCCTTAGCCAGTTTGTCCATGGCGAAAATCGGATCGGACGCCGCGCCCATCACATGAATGTCCGGCGTGTCACTGAGGATCGCCAGCAGTACCTGGCGAACCACGGCAGAGTCATCCACCAGCAGTACATTTATCTTTTTTGACATGGTTAATGTCGGGTCCTTATCGGTTGGTGCCTGACCCACACGTCGCCGCTGCACAGGTCAAAGATGATGCTTCGGTAACCGGTGCTGCCCATGTCCTGGGCGATCAGGTCCAGGCGGTAGAGCGCGGCCATTTCCAGCGCTGCGTTGACGTTCATGCGCGCCACGTCGCCGAACGGCACCTGGCGTTGCAGCTCCGGGAACATTTCGCCGCCGCCGAACAGCTTAAGCTGGTAATCCTCGGGTTCGGTGCAATGGGCTTTTGCCTGGCGGACGAACAGTTCGATGGCTTCGTCGGCGTACATGCCGTTCAGCGCCGTCGAGCAGCGCGCCCGGCTGGGCAACATGTAATGGCACATACCGCCGATCTTGCGCTCCGGGTGCCACAGGGTGACGGCCACGCAAGAGCCGAGAATGGTGCGCAGGCGAGCCGGACTCGTGGCGAAACGAAACTCGCCTGGTGCCAGATACACCTCGGGCACTTGCATCAGCGCGGCGCTCATGGCTTGCGATAGATCGAAGGTGCCACCAGTTTCAACGCATCGGATACGCCGTTGAGGCTTTCGGAGTGGCTCACGATGAAATACCCGCCGGACTTGAGCCGCGGGAGCAATCGGGCGACCACTTTGCTTTTGGTGGGTTGGTCGAAATAGATCATCACGTTGCGCAGGAAGATGACATCGAACTCCCCCAGCTCCGGCAAGGTGTCGTTGAGGTTGACCTGGATGAAGTTGACCCGGCTGCGCAACGCCCGATCGATGAGGAAGGTGCCTTGCTGGCTGCCGGTACCCTTTAGGCAATATTTCACCAGCAACGGTTGGGGCAGGGTACGGGCGCGTTCCATGGGGTAATGTCCGGAACGGGCCTTGGCCAGTACCTGGCTGCTGATGTCTGAACCGATGATTTCCCAGGGTGTGGTGCCCAGTCCTTCGGCCAGGGTCATGGCCAGGCTGTAGGGCTCTTCACCGGAGGAGCTGGCCGCGCTCCACAGACGAAAGGTTTTGCCTGGCGTTGCATGGGGCAGTACATGCTGGCGCAGGAAATCAAAGTGCTTGGGCTCGCGAAAAAAGTAGGTTTCATTGGTGGTGAGCAGGTCCAGCGCCACCTGCAATTCCTCGGTGCGCTGGCCGCTCATGATCAGCTTGAAATACTCACCATAACTGCCCAGTTCATAGTGCTTGAGGCGCTTGAACAACCGTCCGGCCACCAGGGCCTTCTTGGCCGGTGACAGGTTGATGCCCGCGGCCTGGTACAGCCAGGCTTGAAACTGGCTGAACTCACGGTCATTGAGCGCCAATGAGCCTACGGTGCGTTCCTTGCAGGTGTCCGTGTTCATTGGCTTTCAGCTTCCAGCGCGGCAGGGCTGGCCTGGGCCAGTTGCGACATTTCATCGATGGACAGCACCCGGTCCACCTCCAGTACGATCACGAACTTGCCGTCGACCTTGGCCATGCCGCTGATGAAATCGGCGCGGATCTTCGCCCCGAAACTCGGTGGCGGTTCGATCTGCGAAGCCGGAATCTCCAGCACCGCCGACACGGTGTCCACCAGCAAGCCGATGTCCTGGGCGGGCCCGTCCTCGGTGTTGGCCTCGATGATCACCACGCACGAACGCCGGGTGATCGCCGAATTCTGTCGGCCGAACCGGGCCGACAGGTCCACCACCGGCACGACCGCGCCGCGCAGGTTGATCACCCCGCGTACGAAGGTCGGCATCATCGGCACCACCGTCAGGTTGCCGTACTCGATGATCTCCTTGATGCACAGGATGCCGATGGCAAACATCTCTGTGCCGAGCATAAACGTCAGGTATTGCGCTTCTTCCTCAACCGCGATGGCGGTTTGACGTGTGGTCGCGATGGCGCCCATGCCTTTTCTCCTTTTAAGCAAGCCTGTAGGGCCGGACCGTCAGAACCGGGTGAATTCGGATTCGTCTGGCGCGCTGGCCATGTTGTAGGCAAACGCCTTGGGCATCGTCGCCGCAGGCGCGCGGACGGTCTTGCGACTGGCCGGGCCGGGCGTGTTGTCCACTTTTAGTGGCTGGTTGGCCGATTTGGCCGGCGCGTCCAGGGTGAAGAAGCTCATGGCCTGTTGCAGCTGTTCGGCCTGGCTGCTCATCTCTTCTGCGGTGGCGGCCAATTCTTCGCTGCTGGAGGCGTTCTGCTGGGTCACCTGGTTGAGCTGGGTCATGGCGGTGTTGATCTGCGCCACACCGGCAGCCTGCTCTTCGGAGGCAGCGCTGATTTCCTGCACCAGGTCCGAGGTCTTGTTGATGGACGGGACCATTTCGTTGAGCAGATGCCCGGCCTTCTCGGCCATGTCGACGCTGCTGGACGACAGCTCGCCGATCTCCTGGGCCGCCACCTGGCTGCGTTCAGCCAGTTTGCGCACCTCGGCGGCGACGACGGCGAAGCCTTTGCCATGCTCACCGGCGCGGGCCGCTTCGATTGCAGCGTTGAGCGCCAGCAGGTTGGTCTGGTAGGCGATGTCGTCGATGATGCTGATGCGCTGGGCGATTTTCTTCATCGCCACCACGGTCTGCTGCACCGATTCACCGCCGTCGGTGGCTTCCTTGGCGGCCTTGCTGGCCATACCGTCGGTGACCTTGGCGTTCTCGGTGTTCTGGTTGATGCTGGCGCTCATCTGCTCGATGGAGGCGCTGGTTTCTTCGACGCTGGCCGCCTGCTCGCTGGTGGCCTGGCTCATGGATTGCGCGGTGGCGCTGACTTCTTCGGAGGCGCTGGCCAGGTTGTCGGCGGCGTTGCGCACTTCGCCGATGATGTGGGACAGCTTGCCCACCATGTTTTGCATGGCGTTGAGCACCATGCCGGTTTCGTCCTTGGAACCGCTGTCGATTTTCGCGTTCAGGTTGCCTTCGGCCAGTTGCCCGGCCACCAAGGCCGCCTGTTTCAGGGGACGGGAAATGATCCGGGAAATGAACAGTGCCAGGCCCAGGCCCACCAGCAGGGCGGCGATCAGCACGGCAATGATCGACAGACGCGCATTCTCATACAGTTCCGTACCATGGGCGCTGGCCACGTCGGCCCCGGCGGCATTGAGCTCGACCAGTTTCTGCAGGTCGGCGGTCACCAGGTCGAAATGACGTTTGGACTCACCCTTGAGCAGTTCCTGGGCTTGGCCGGTCAGGTTCTGCCGCGACAGCGCGAACAGGTCCTTGCTAACAGTCAGGTACGCGGCCCAGTCACTGCGGGTGGTGTCGAACAGTTGGCGATCTTCGGCACTGGAGATCAGTTTTTCATAGGTTGCCAGGCGCGTTTCGAAACCCTGTCTGGCTTCGTCCGCTTCTTGCTCGATGGCCGTGCGCTCCTGCTCGGCGTCGGCGGAAATGTGGCGATTTTCCTTGAGGCGATAGTTCGCCGCATAGAAGCGCATGCCCGAGGCGGCGCGCATCGAAGACATCCAGTTCTCGCGGATATCGACGGTTGTGCCGTTGACCTCGTTGAGTTGGATAATCGAGAACACCCCCATGACGGCGGTCAACGCGAGCACCACCAAAAACGAGGTGATCAGTTTGGTGGCGATTCTAAGATCGTAGAACCATTTCATCGGGAAGTACCTCTCCATGGAATTGCTAAAGCGTCAGCGAGCAGTGGCTTGTTGTGATTGAGTTGAGGTGTAGCGGTTGTCTATTTGCGCGATCTGGGTGAGCAGCGCCGGCACGTCGAGAATCAATGCCACGGCGCCGCTGCCCAGGATCGTCGAGCCGCTGATCCCGCGCAGCGCGCCGAACAGCTTGCCCAGGGGTTTGATCACGGTCTGGAATTCACCGAGCAGGTCATCCACCACCAGTCCGGCCTTGAGCTCGGCGTAGCGCACCACCACCACGTTCTGCCGACGCGAGGCCGGGCCTTCGTGGTTGAAGTGATCGCGCAGGTACACCAGCGGCAGCACTTCGCCGCGCAGGTCGAGGTAGCCTTGTTCGCGGCTGCAAACCCCGTCGTCCTCGCTCAGCTCGATGCATTCCTGGACCATGTCCAGGGGGATGACATACGTGGACTGGCCGATGCCCACCAGAAAGCCATTGATGATCGCCAGCGTCAGCGGCAGGCGAATACGCACCACGGTGCCCTGGCCCGGCTGGCTGTCCAGGTCGACGGTGCCGCGCAGCAGGGTTATGTTGCGCTTGACCACATCCATGCCCACGCCACGCCCGGAAAGGTTGGTGACGGCCTGGGCGGTGGAGAAACCGGGCTCGAAGATCAGGTTGTAGATTTCCTGGTCGGTGGGGCTGGCGCCAGGGGCGACCAGGCCGCGTTCCTGGGCTTTTTCCAGGATCCGGTCACGGTTCAGGCCGGCGCCGTCGTCGGCGATTTCCAGCACGATGCTGCCCGAGTCGTGGTAGGCATTGAGGTGCAGATGACCTTTGGCCGGTTTACCGGCCGCCAGCCGCGCCTCGGCGGTTTCGATGCCGTGGTCCATGGCGTTGCGTAACAGGTGCATGAGCGGGTCGCCGATTTTTTCCACCACGGTTTTATCCAGCTCGGTTTCCGCACCGCTGATGATCAGGTCGATGTCCTTGCCCAGTTCCTGGCTGACATCGCGCACCACCCGGCGGAACCGATTGAAGGTTTCACCGATGGGGATCATGCGCAGACGCAAGGCGCCGTCGAGAATTTCTTCCACCAGCCCGGACACCGTTGACGTCGATTCCTGCAACGAGTCGTCGTTGCAGTTGCGAGCCAGCAGGCTGGCGCCGGCACTGGCGATGACCAGCTCGCCCACCAGGTTGATCAACTCGTCGAGCTTGTCGGCGTTGACCCGCACATAGGTGCCGTCCTTGGCCTTGCCGTCGCTGGTCGCCGGTTGCTTGTCGGCCGTGACCTGAGCGGGCATGCGCGGTGCTGAACGCTGGTCTGGCATCAGTTCACCGGTGGTGACCATTGCCGTGTTGGGGTCAGCCTGCTCTTGGGTTGTTGCAACCAACCCGGTGTTCATCGGCGGCGCAGGGTCATCCATGGCGACGATCTGGATCTGGCAATCTTCGCGCACGAAATCGAAGACTTCATTGATTGCGCCGTGGCCGGCGGCCGAACGAAACTCAATGTCGAACCCCAGGTAGCAGGACTCGGCATCCCAGGTTTCGGCCGAGGGCATTGCGTCTGTCAGCGTGGCGATGTGGATGATCTCACCAAGGGTCTGCAGGTAACGCAGGAATGACAGCGGGTCCATGCCGTTGCGGAACACTTCTGGACCGAAGTGCAGGGCAATGTGCCAGAGGCCTGCATCGGCGGGCGCCTGTGTTTCGCTGGCTTCGACGGGTTTCGGAGCTTCGGCAGGCGAGGGCGCCTGGTATTCCTGAAGGATCTGACACAGCTCCATTTCCCGGGCCAGCGCCGGGGGCGCCAGTGTCGCGCCCTGGTTGGCCACCACATTGATCAGCTCCAGCATGTGATCACTGGACTTGAGCAACACGGCGATCAGGCCGGCGTCCACTTCGACGCTGCCGTTGCGTAACCGATCGAGCACGTCTTCGACGATGTGGGTGAAACTGACGATGGGTTCCAGGCCGAACAGCCCGGCCGAGCCCTTGATCGTATGGGCCGCCCGGAAGATCGCGCCGATGGCATCATCGTCGTCCGGGTCGCTTTCCAGTTGCAGCAGGGACTCTTCCATCGCCTGCAACTGTTCCCGTGCCTCGACGATGAACGTTTGTTGTGCCTGATCGAGATTGATGCTCACGCTCATATCCTTTGTCGTGTCCGACGTGTTGCGGGGCCGCTATACAACCAGGTTGCACAGGGCGAGTGTTTCCGTGACGGCTTTGCTGTGGCCCGTTATCTCCAGCCGGGTACCGGCCTTGGGCGCCTCGCGCTGGACCATCATCAGCAGTTGCAGGCCGGCGCCGTCCATTTCTGTGATCTGCGACAGATCCAGCGCCATGCGCGGCGTCGCCCCCAGGCGCGGCAGCAACTGCGCGGCGAGGTCGGCGGCGGTGTAGATCGTCAGCTCGCCGTCGATCTGCACCTGCGCGGTGTCATCCTGTGTTTCGTACAGCAACGGCATTTCACTCTCCGCGAATCAAGGAAGAATCAGCTTGGACACCGCCGCCAGCATCTGCGCCGGCTGGAACGGCTTGACCACCCAGGCCTTGGCACCCGCTGCCTGGCCCTCGAGTTTTTTCGACTCCTGGGATTCGGTGGTGAGCATGATGATCGGCGTGAACTTGTAGCTGGCCAGCTTCTTGACCTCCTTGACGAAGGTGATGCCGTCCATGTTCGGCATGTTCACGTCACTGATGATCAGGTGCACCTTCTGGCCATTGAGCTTGCCCAATGCATCCTTGCCATCGCTGGCCTCGATCACGTCGTAGCCGGCACTTTTCAACGCGATGCCGACGACCTGCCGAACGCTCGCGGAGTCGTCGACAACCAATACACTTTTAGCCATGAACGGCGCTCCTAGAAGAAGGTTATTTCCTGTGAATTCTGTTGCGCGCCCGATCCGCCGTGGTGGTTGCGGCGTTGCTCTTCGGTGGCGTAGGTGGTTTCCATGCGTGCCAGCCATTGGCGGGCATCGATGGAAACGGCCTGGTCGGGCGACTGACTGGCCTGCTGCATATGCACATGCAGGTCCTCGATGTTGTCGCGCACGTGGCTGAGGATCTGGCTGACCCGATCCTGAAATTGCAGGTTGACCAGCACTTCGGTGAGCTCGTCGCGAATACCAAAGCTTTCCTGTTGCAGCAGGTCGGCCGATTCGGCCAACCGCCCGGTGACGCTCTTGAAGCGTTCCAGCACGCGCTGGATGCTGTCCTCGGAGACGGTAACCGACTGACTGTCCTGATCCGCGCCGCTGGAGGCGGCCTGGACCAGTTGGGTGATGGCGTTATTGATGATGTCGACCTTGGCCGACATCTGCTGGCCGGTCTCGCTGGACTTGCTCGACAGACTGCGCACGGCATCGGCCACCACCGCAAAACCGCGTCCGGCTTCGCCGGCACGGGCGGCTTCGATCGCGGCATTGAGCGCCAGCAGGTTGGTCTGGGCGGCAATGGCCGCGACATCGGCGGCCATGGTCCGCAGCTCACCGGTGTAGGCGGTGAGGTTACGCACCTGGGCCAGGGTTTCGTCGCGGCTGGTCTGGGTGGCTTTCAGGGAGTTGATGACCTGGACCAGCTCACCTTCACTTTGGGCCAGCACCTGTACGGCGCCGCCACTGCTGTTGCCGGCCAGCTCACCGGCAGCCAGTTGCGAGGCTTGCACGGTATCTTCCAGACGTGAAGAAATGCCGGTGAAGCGACTGGTCAGCGAGACGATCGCGGTTTCGGTCTGCTGCCGGGAGCTTTCCACTTGCTTGGCCCAGATCGGCATGGCGCCGAGGATGACTTCGTTGAGTTGCGCGCTGGCCTTATGGTTCAAGTGGTCGGCGGCGTGTAGCGAGTGATGGGCAATGGCGGCGGCGACTGCTTTGTCGATCTGCTGGTGTTGGGCACGAGCACCCCACACGCCGGCACCGGCGCCAATGGCCAGGAGCACGGCGCACAACGCCAGGTTTTGTGTACTCGGGTCGTTGAGAACCAGCAGGCCGACGCTCGCGATCAGGGCCACAAGCAAGCTGGGCCAAAGGATGCGCGGCGGAGTTTTGGATTGGGAATGACCGTGTGAATACGACGTCATGGTTCGGTCCTTGAACAGTGTTGCTAACAGGTTATTTGCGAATAACTGGTTATCTGCGACCCCACCGCGGACTTTAAGACCGGTCGTCCGATTCCGGTTTGGTTGAGGCATTGGCCTGCCCAGTAAGTGGCACTGTGCTACTTCAGGTTAGACGCAGTCGCTGAAATGTCGAGGCGCACTGACGAACAGATGAGTCGCACACAACCCCCCCTACGTAGAGGGACTCTGTGGGAGCAAGGCTTGCCCGCGAAGCAGGCGACTCGGTTCCAGATCGAGCGCGTGACCTTCCTCGCGGGCAAGCCTTGCTCCCACAGATTCCCTCGCCATAGGGTGGGAATAAGCTAAATTACCCCGCATCGGATTTTCGAACCTGCCATCACGAGCCCTCATGCCCACCCAGCCTCTCTGGAAAATCTACCTACTGTTCCTGGCCCCCATGGTCCTGTCCAATTTCCTGCAATCGATGTCCGGCACGCTCAATAGCATCTACATCGGCCAGATGCTCGGCACTCAGGCGTTGGCGGCGGTGTCGGGCATGTTTCCCATCCTGTTTTTCTTCATCGCGCTGGTGATCGGCCTGGGCGCTGGAGCAGGGGTGTTGATCGGGCAGGCCTACGGCGCCGGGGAAACCGGCACGGTGAAGGCGATTGCCGGCACCACGCTGTTGCTGGGGGCGATCATCGGGTTGGTGGCGGCGGTGCTCGGCAGTGTGTTTGCACGCCAGGCGCTCCAGGGGCTGGGGACCCCGGCCGATGTGCTCGAGGACGCGGTGTCCTATGCCCGGGTGATGATGTGGATCCTGCCGATATTGTTGGTGTTCGTGGTGTTTACCCAATTGCTGCGCGGGGTGAGCGATACGCTGTCACCCATGCTGGCGCTGCTGGTGTCCACCAGTGTCGGGCTGTTGCTGACGCCAGCGCTGATTCGCGGTTGGCTGGGGCTGCCGCAAATGGGCATCGAGAGTGCGGCGCTGGCAGGGCTGGTGGGTACAGCATCGGCCATGGTCATGCTGGCGTGGCGCCTGAACCGTCGTGAGCACGCCCTGGCGCCGGACCGGGCGTTGTTCGCGGCGATGCGCCTGGACCTGGACATCCTCGGCAAGGTGCTGCGCATTGGCCTGCCCACTGGCTTGCAGATGGTGGTGATCTCGCTGTCGGAGCTGGTGATCCTGGCGCTGGTCAACCGCCACGGTTCCCAGGCCACGGCCGCCTATGGTGCGGTGACGCAAATCGTCAATTACGTGCAGTTCCCGGCGTTGTCGATTGCCATCACCGCCTCGATCCTCGGTGCCCAGGCCATCGGCGCCGGGCGTCTGGAGCGGCTGGGGCCGATCCTGCGCACGGGGCTGTTGATCAACGTCTGGCTCACTGGTGGACTGGTGGTGTCGGGGTATCTGTTGTCTCACTGGCTGCTGGGGTTGTTCATCACCGACCCGGCGGCGCGAATCCAGGCTGAACACCTGCTGCACATCATGCTCTGGAGCCTGCTGGTATTCGGCTTCCAGGCGGTGGTCGGCGGCATCATGCGCGCCAGCGGCGCGGTGCTGATGCCGGTGGCGATTTCGATCTTCTGCATCGTCGGCGTTCAGGTGCCAGTGGCCTACCTGCTGGACGCGCAGTTCGGCCTGCAAGGGGTATGGATGGCGTTTCCGGTGGCTTACTTGGGCATGCTGGTGTTGCAGACGCTGTACTACAAACTGGTCTGGCAGCATCAGCGGATTGAGCGCCTTGTGTAGACCAGAGCTTTCTGGCACAACACACATCCTCTGCGGGTGAGCCTGTGGTTGAACCTGTGGAAGCAAAGCCTGTGGGAGCAAAGCTTGCTCGCGATAGCGGTTTTAAAGCCAACAGGGGTGTTGTAGATGATGACGTCATCGCGAGCAAGCTTTGCTCCCACAGGCTTTGCTTCCACAGGCTCGCTCCCACAGGCTTTGCTTTGCTCCCACAGGCTTGCTCCCACAGGGATTCAGTGCCTGGCGATGTTACAGTAGCCGGCATTCTCCTACTGCCATCACCGAGGATCTCGATGTCTGCCAGCCCGCCATCCAGTGTTTCCTACCGCGCCTTCCTCTTCGACATGGACGGCACGCTGCTCAACTCCATCGCCGCTGCCGAGCGGATCTGGACGCGCTGGGCCCTTCGTCATGGCGTGGATGTGGCGAGCTTTCTGCCGACTATCCACGGCGTGCGTGCTGTCGACACCATCGCCCGCCAACGCCTGCCGGGGGTGGATGCCCTGGCCGAGGCCGAGCAGATTACCCGCGAGGAAATTGAAGACGTGGAGGGAGTGGTGCCCGTGCCCGGTGCTGCGGCATTTCTGAACAGCCTGCCGCCCCTGCAATGGGCCATCGTCACCTCGGCGCCCATGGCGCTGGCCTTGCGGCGTATGGAAGCGGCCGGCATTCCACGTCCCGCGGTGATGGTCACCGCCGAGGATGTGAGCGACGGCAAACCCAACCCTGCCTGTTATCGCCTGGCTGCAGAGCGCTTGCAAGTTGCCCCCCAGGATTGCCTGGTGTTCGAGGATGCCGAAGCGGGGATCAAAGCCGGCGAGGCGGCGGGAGCGGATGTGTGGGTGGTGACGGCAACGCATACGCACCCGGTAGTCACCCTTCATCCGCAGATCAGGGATTACCGTGGGCTTGGCGTTGAGGTGAATGAAGCCGGCCGGATGCGGCTGAACCCGGTTCTGTGACCGCAGCAGAACCCCTGTGGGAGCGAGCCTGTGGGAGCAAAGCTTGCTCGCGATAGCGTCGTCACAGACAACACTTCTGTTGGCTTTAAAACCGCTATCGCGAGCAAGCTTTGCTCCCACATTGGACAAGCTTTGCTCCCACAGTGGGATCTTTGGTGATCGTTGAATCGGTCAGGTCACCACGCGATAGCACGGTTCATACGCCGCGCCGCCTGGCAGTTTCATCCGGTGCTGGGCGACGAAGGCCTGGAGCAACCGGTCGAGGGGTTCCATGATGGCGGCGTCGCCGTGGATTTCGTAAGGGCCGTGTTCTTCGATCAGGCGGATGCCCTTGTCCTTGACGTTACCGGCCACGATCCCCGAGAACGCCCGGCGCAAGTTGGCGGCCAGTTCGTGGGGAGGCAGGTCGCGGCTCAGGCCCAGGCTGGCCATGTTGGCGTGGGTCGGGTCGAACGGGCGTTGGAAGCCTTCGTCGATTTTCAGCAGCCAGTTGAAGTGGAAGGCGTCGTTGCGCTCGCGGCGGAACTGTTTGACCGCCTTGAGTCCCTGGGTCATATGCCGGGCCACTTCGGCCGGGTCGTCGATGATGATCTGGTAGTGCTTCTGCGCAGCCTCGCCCAGGGTTGCGCCGACAAAGGCGTGCAGTTGATCGAGGTACGGCGCGGCACTCTTCGGCCCGGTAAGGACGACCGGGAAGGGCAGGTCCTGGTTGGCCGGGTGCATCAGGATACCCAGCAAATAAAGGAACTCTTCCGCCGTACCGGCGCCGCCAGGGAAGATGATGATGCCGTGGCCCACGCGCACGAAGGCTTCCAGGCGTTTCTCGATGTCCGGCAGGATCACCAGCTCGTTGACGATAGGGTTCGGTGCTTCGGCGGCGATGATGCCCGGCTCCGTCAGGCCCAGGTAACGGCCGCCGTGGATGCGTTGTTTGGCGTGGGCGATGGTGGCGCCTTTCATCGGGCCTTTCATCACGCCCGGGCCGCAGCCGGTGCAGATGTCCAGGCTGCGCAGGCCCAGTTCGTGGCCGACTTTCTTGGTGTATTTGTATTCTTCGGTGTTGATCGAGTGGCCGCCCCAGCACACGACGATTTTTGGCTCCACGCCAGGGCGCAATGTGCGGGCGTTGCGCAGCAGGTGGAACACGTAGTCGCTGATGCCTTGTGAGGAGCTGAGGTCGATGCGCTGGCTGTCCAGTTCGTTCTCGGTGTAGACGATGTCGCGCAAGGCGCTGAACAGCATTTCCCGGGTGCTGGCGATCATTTCGCCGTCGACGAAGGCATCAGCCGGCGCGTTCAGTAGCTCCAGGCGAACACCCCGGTCCTGCTGGTGAATACGGATCTCGAAGTCCTTGTAGGCTTCCAGGATGGTCTTGGCGTTGTCGACATGGGCGCCGGTGTTGAGAATGGCCAGGGCGCACTGGCGGAAGAGGGTATAGATACTGCCGGAACCGGCTTCGCTCAGTTGCTGGACTTCGCGCTGGGACAAAGTCTCCAGGCTGCCCTTCGGGCTGACCGAGGCGTTGATTACATGTCTTTGATTCATTCAGCTTTCCTTGAAAACGATGCCGTACGCACAACGACGGCATCTTGAAAAAAACGTCCACGCAGAAAGATCGCACGATCCTTGCGGTATCGCCATGGACTTTGATCCGGATCCTTCGGGTCGGTTGCAACACAAAATGAGCCCCAGCATAGCTAAATCCACCGGGCAGGCGATAATGCGGGACTTTTTTTACGCCGCACAAGGAAATTGCACCGCGATGTTCGAGCTCAAACCGTGGGACGCCGAAGTCTACCGACGCCAGACCCGACGCAGTACCCTCATCGTCGCCGTGACATTCCTGGCACTGGCGATGCTGTTGTCCAGTCTGGCCGTGATGCTGTTCGGCACGCCTGGGGGCGATAATTTTCGCTTCAACGTGGGCGGGGTGTTTGCGGCGGTGCTGATGATGGTCGCACTGATGCGGCTGTATTTCTGGTCGCAGCCCTGGATGGCCGCGGCGGTGTACGGTTGGCGACTCAAGCGCAGCCTGATGAGCATCACCAATGTGATGCATCAGGTGACGGCCGGTGTGCAAGCCCAGGACCCGGCGGCGATGAAGTTGTTGCGCTTCTATCACCTGGGCCTGACGCAGATGCATCAACTCGACGCCAACTCCAGCGCCCAGGGTTCACTGAGCCGGGAGGCCGACGAGCATTTGGCCAGAATGCAGGCGCTGAATCTCGACACCGATCAGCCAAGCCTGGACCCGACCTGGATTGAGACGGTGAAACGGGCGTACAGCGAGCGCTGACGGGCTCGCCTTAACGTTCGACCATGCGTTGCAAAAACATCGCCAATCCGGCTTCTTCCGCACTGAGGCCTTTGCGTACCCGAGGCCTGGGCAATTGCCACAGGGCGCCGAGCAGGAAACCCTCCACCACCGCCGGATGAATGTAGCATTTACGACAGACGGTTGGCGTATTGCCCAGTTGCCGGGCGACCTGCCTGACCATCTCGACAACGTGCTTTTTCGCTTCGGTCTCGGTTTCCCAGCGCAGCGTTCGCAGCCCGGCCAGCGCCGCCGCGCTGCCGGCCCAGGTGCGGTAATCCTTGGCGGTGAAATCGGCGCCGGTCAGGCTCTTGAGGTAGGCGTTGATGTCCGAGGAGGTGATGGCGTGACGCTCACCCTGTTCATCCAGGTACTGGAACAGATTCTGCCCGGGAATCTCCTGGCAGCGTTTGATGATCCGCGCCAGGCGCCGGTCTTTCACGGTGATCTGGTGTTCGACACCGCTCTTGCCGCGGAACTGGAAGGCGATGGCGCTGCCGTTGACCTCGACGTGCTTGCTGCGCAGGGTGGTCAGGCCGTAGGAGCGGTTGTCCCGGGCATACTGGGGGTTGCCGACCCGGATCAGGGTGACGTCCAGCAACGTGATCACCGTGGCCATGACCTTATCGCGGCTGAATCCGGGCGTGGCCAGGGTTTGCTCCAGGCGTTTGCGCAGGCGGGGCAGGGTCAGGCCGAACTCCAGCATTCGTGAGTATTTGTCGGCATCGCGCACTTCGCGCCAGCGTGGGTGGTAGCGGTACTGCTTGCGCCCGCGAGCGTCCCGGCCGGTGGCCTGGAGATGACCGCGCGGGTCGGTGCAGATCCATACCTCGGTGTAGGCCGGCGGCACGGCCAGGGCGTTGATGCGCTGGATTTCGGCCGCATCGGTGATCCGCTGGCCCTGAGGGTCGAAATAACAGAACTTGCCCCGCAACTTTTTGCGGGAGATGCCAGGGGCGGTGTCATCGACATAATGCAGATCGGCCGGCAGTGCGTCCGGCAGCAGGGTGTCTGGCATGAAAGAATCCTTGGCAGCAAATCCGGGGAGCCTGTGATTGATTGACCGCAGCCTGTGGCGGTCGTGCCAAGTTTCTGAGGTGGCCCGCAACACTCGCGAATCACGGTTGGACCGCCGGACCTGTGGGAGCGAGCCTGCTCGCGATAGCGTCAGATCAGTTCACACCCATGTTGACTGAACCACCGCGATCGCGAGCAGGCTCGCTCCCACAAGGGCAGACTTATGCCAACACCGCCACCGCCTTGATCTGCGCCCACAGCAACTGCCCCGGATGAAGCTTGAGCTGATCCCGGGAGTAACGGGTGATGCGCGCGAGTAGCGGTGTGCCGGCAGCCTCCAGCCGAATCAGCACATGGGCGGCGTTGTCGGCGGCCAGTTCGCTGACCACGGTGACGGGCAAACGGTTGAGGATGCTGGTCTGGGCATCGTTTGTCAGGCTGAGGCTGACGTCACGGGCCTGGACCTTGAAGCGCAGCGGCTGTCCGATGGCCAGAGGCGTGTGGGCGACACGCACGTTCAAGAGGCTGTCGGGCAGGGTCAGGGACAGCAATTGATAGGCAGCGTCATAACCGCTGACCTTGCCCTGGACCACCACACCCGCGTCATCCCCCAACGCCAGCGGCAGATCAAGTCGCGCCAGTGTTTCGCCGATCGGCCCGCTGGCCAGCACGCGCCCGGCGTCCAGCAGCACGATGTGGTCGGCCAGGCGCGCCACTTCGTCCTGTGAGTGACTGACGTACAGCACCGGGATGTCCAGTTCATCGTGCAGGCGTTGCAGGTAGGGCAGGATTTCGTTCTTGCGCCGGGTATCCAGGGCGGCCAGCGGCTCGTCCATCAGCAGCAGTCGCGGGCTGGTCAACAGGGCTCGGGCGATGCCGACCCGCTGGCGTTCGCCGCCGGACAGGTTGTGTGGCTGTCGATCCAGCAAGTGACCGATGCCCAGCAGCTCGGTCGCTTGGTTCATGTCCACCCGTCGTTGTGCCGGTGCGATGCGCTTGAGGCCAAACGCCAGGTTGGCCCGCACCGACAGATGCGCGAACAGGCTCGCCTCTTGGAACACGTATCCCAGCGCCCGTTGATGGGGTGGCACGAACACGCCGCGCTCGCTGTCCTGCCAGACTTCGCCGTTGACCTCGATGAAACCCCGGGCCGGCCGCTCCAGCCCGGCGATGCAGCGCAGGCAGGTGGTTTTGCCGGAACCGGACTGACCATACAGCGCGGTCACGCCACGGCCTGGCAGTTGCACATCCAGGTCCAGGGAGAAGTCCCCATGGTCGAGCTGAAAACGCGCTTGAATCATCGATCAGCTCCAGCCGGCCCGGGTTCGGCGGCTGGAATACAGCGCCAGCAGCACAAGAAATGAAAACACCAGCATTGCCGCCGCCAGCCAATGAGCCTGGGCATATTCCAGGGCTTCGACATGGTCGTAAATCTGCACCGATACCACCCGGGTTTTTTCGGGGATGTTGCCGCCGATCATCAGCACCACGCCGAATTCGCCGACGGTGTGGGCGAAGCCGAGGATCGCGGCGGTGATGAAGCCAGGTCGGGCCAACGGCAGGATGACACTGAAAAAAGTATCCCAGGGGCCAGCCCGCAAGGTGGCGGCCACTTCCAGGGGGCGACTGCCGATGGCGGAGAATGCGTTTTGCAACGGCTGGACCACAAACGGCATGGAATAGATCACTGAGCCGATCACCAGCCCGGTGAAACTGAAGGTGAGGGTGCCCAGCCCGACGGCTTGGGTGAATTGGCCGATCCAGCCGTTGGGGCCCAGGGCGAGCAACAGGTAAAAGCCGATCACCGTGGGCGGCAGCACCAACGGCAGGGCCACCACCGCGCCCACCGGCCCGCGCAGCCAGG
The DNA here is from genome assembly GCF_024494355.1 of Pseudomonas sp. Q11. Taxonomy (GTDB): domain Bacteria; phylum Pseudomonadota; class Gammaproteobacteria; order Pseudomonadales; family Pseudomonadaceae; genus Aquipseudomonas; species Aquipseudomonas hefeiensis. The sequence goes on from NZ_JAKNQY010000002.1 coordinate 328,093, forward strand.
ACTGGGTCCGTGACAACCACAGGGCGATGGGGGTGCCGATAAGCAACAGGATCACCATGGTCAGCGATGCCAGTTTCAGGGTCAGCCAGATGGCGGCGTAGTCGGCACTGGTCAGTGGCATTTAGCGTTGATAACCGTAGGCTTGGATGATGGCGGTGGCTTTCGGGCCCTTGAGGTAATCCATGAACGCCGAGGCTGCGGCGTTGTTTCGCCCTTTGTCGAGGATCACCGCGTCCTGTTTGATCGGCTCATGCAGTTCGGCGGGGACGATCCAGGCCGACCCGCTGGCCACCTTGCCGTCCTTGTAGACCTGGGACAAGGCCACGAAACCGAGTTCTGCGTTGCCGGTAGAAACGAACTGATAGGCCTGGGTGATGTTCTGGCCTTCGACGATCTTGCCTTTGACGTGCCCGGTCAACCCCAGCTTATCCAGCACCTGGGTCGCGGCCAAACCATAGGGCGCGGTTTTCGGGTTGGCGATGGAGAGATGCTGGAAGCCGTTGCCCTTGAGCACTTGGCCCTGACTGTCGACATAGCCGTCCTTGGCCGACCACAGCGCCAGCGTGCCGACCGCATAGGTGAAGCGCGAACCCTTTACCGTGTCGCCTTCGCGTTCGAGCCTGGCCGGGGTGGTGTCGTCGGCGGCGAGGAAGACTTCGAACGGTGCGCCGTTCTTGATCTGGGTATAAAACTGCCCGGTGGCGCCATAGGCCGCCACCAGTGTGTGGCCGGTGTCTTTCTCGAAACCGGCGGCGATTGCCTGGATCGGCGCGGTGAAATTGGACGCCACGGCCACCTGCACCTCATCGGCCTGGACGGCGCCAACGGTAAAGAGTGTGGTCAGCAGCAGCGGCGCGAGGCGGGTGAGGTGCATTAAAGGCTCCGTAAGGTCGGTTTCGCTATATACGGAAATATATAGCGAATGGCGGACAAACGGAATGTGAGTTTTGCAGAGGGCAGTGGCGGCGATGTTGAATGTGCCGCCGCCATCGCGAGCAAGCTTTGCTCCCACAGGGATCTGTGGCGAACACACATCTTGCTCCCACAGGGGGGCTGTGGCGAACACACATCTTGCTCCCACAGGGGGGCTGTGGCGAACACACATCTTGCT
>NZ_JAKNQY010000002.1:329303-369954 GCF_024494355.1 Pseudomonas sp. Q11
GCTTGCTCGCGAAGACAGCGGTACATTCAACATGTCTATTGGCTGACCCACCGCCATCGCGAGCAAGCTTTGCTCCCACAGGGATCTGTGGCGAACACATATCTTGCTGCCACACCAGAACCCATGTGGGAGCGAGCTTGCTCGCGAAGACAGCGGTACATTCAACATGTCTATTGGCTGACCCACCGCCATCGCGAGCAAGCTTTGCTCCCACAGGGGGTCTGTGGCGAACACACATCTTGCTGCCACACCAGAACCCATGTGGGAGCGGGCTTGCTCGCGAAGACGGCGGTACATTCAACATGTCTATTGGCTGACCCACCGCCATCGCGAGCAAGCCCGCTCCCACAGGTCCAGCGGTGTGCCCAGATGTTGTGTTCGCCACAGATCCCCTGTGGGAGCGAGCCTGCTCGCGATGGCGTTCCAACAGACCATGATCACCTTCAGGATCAACCGCGGCTGTTGAGTCGGGCCAGTGCCTCTTCGGCCAAGCGCCGGGTCAGCTCGGCGGTCGACAGCTCGCGGCCCAAGGGAAACCCCTGGCCGGCCCAGAGGTTGCTGAAGTCCGCTTCATCCTTGGCCCGCAACGGCATCAACGCGCCGCCAGCCAGGGGGAATGCCGGCGCCATCGGACTCATCGGCCCGATCTCGCGCATCACCCGGTTGACGATGCCCCGGGCCGGGCGGCCACTGAACAGGTTGGTGACGGCAGTTTGACTTTCCTTGGCTGTGCGCAGCGCCCGGTGATGGGACGCGCTGATCTTGGCCTCGGGCGTGAACAGATAAGCGCTGCCCAGTTGCACCGCCGATGCGCCCAGAGCAAACGCCGCGACGATGCCCCGCGCATCGCCAATACCGCCCGCAGCGATCACCGGCACGCTCACCGCATCCACCACCTGTGGCAGCAAGGCAAACAGGCCGACCTGGGTGTTGAGGTCGTCGCTGAGGAACATCCCGCGATGGCCGCCGGCTTCATAGCCCATGGCGATGATCGCGTCGCACCCGTGCTGTTCCAGCCAGATGGCTTCTTCAACAGTGGTGGCTGACGACAGAATTTTAGCGCCGGTGGCTTTCACCCGATCCAGCAGGGACTTTTCCGGCAGGCCAAAATGGAAGCTGACCACTTCAGGACGCATCTGCTCCAGCACCCGGCAGGCCGCATCATCGAACGGCATGCGGTTGGACACCGGCGTCGGCGCGTCGAAGTCGGCGCCCAGTTCCTCGTAGTAGGGCTTGAGGTGTTGCTTCCAGGCCTCGGCGCGTTGTTCATCGAACACAGGTGGCTGGTGACAGAAAAAATTCACGTTGAACGGCTTGTCGGTCTGCTCGCTGATCGTCGTCAGCGCCTGGCGCAATTGCTCGACATCCAGCATCGCCGCCGGCATCGAACCCAGTCCACCGGCATTGCAGGCGGCGATCACCATGGCCGGCCCCGTCACTCCGGCCATCGGCCCCTGGATGATGGGCAGCTCGATGCCGAGCAGGTCAAGAATTCGAGTGTCTGGCCACTGGCTCATGTGCGGGTCTCCGACGGCAGAAGAAAACAGGGGTTTTAGCAGGTGTGACCCGGCCAGGGCCAGTCGAGTTTTTCAATCGGATGCGGCAACTTGATCCCGACAGCAAGCGGGTTACCATGCGGGCTTCATTCATCAAGGAGCCTGACCCATGGACGTCAAACTCAAGGCAGTCGAACCCTTCACCGTGGCCGGCCTGCAGGTACACACGCGCAACGCTGACGAACAGCAGCCTGACACGGCACGGATCGGCCCGATGTGGCAGCAGTTCTTCACCGAAGGGGAGTTCGACAAGATTCCCGCCAGACTGTCGGAATCGTTCGTCTACGGGGTCTATTCCAACTATGAATCCGACGCCACCGGGTACTTTGAGGTGACGGCCGGGGTACAGGTGGATGCGACCAGTGCAGGCTACGCCGCCGTGGACATCGAAGGCGGGGATTACCTGGTGTTTTCGGCCAAGGGGCCGATGCCCGATTGCGTGATCCAGACCTGGGGCCTGATCTGGGCATATTTCGCGGATAACCCGCAAACCCTGCGCCGGTTCGCCACCGATTTCGAGGTCTACAGCGGCCCCGATTCGGTGGCGATCTACATCGGCGTTCAGTCCGCGGACGAGCGTTCCAGCGCCAGCAACTGACGTTTACGCTCCACGCCCCAGCGATAACCCGACAGGTTACCGTCGCTGCGCACCACCCGGTGGCAGGGGATCGCCACCGCCAGGCTGTTGGCGCCGCAGGCCTGGGCCACGGCGCGCACGGCCTTGGGCATGCCGATGCGCTGGGCGATCTCGGCGTAGCTGGCGGTGCTGCCCGGCGGAATATCCCGCAGGGCCTGCCAGACCCGTTCCTGGAACGCCGTGCCTTGCAGATCCAGCGGCAGGTCCAGGCCCAGGGCCGGTGCTTCGATAAAGCCCACCACCTGGGCGATCAACTGCTCGAATTCGCGGTCGGCTCCGATCAGGTTGGCGCGGCGAAACTTGTCTTGCAGGTCTCGCACCAGCGCGTTCGGATCGTCCCCGAGCAGAATCGCGCACACACCGCGTTCGCTTTGCGCCACCAGAATCGCCCCCAGGGAACATTGGCCCACGGCGAAGCGGATATCGGTGTTCTGCCCGGCGGCGCGGTAATCGGCGGGTTTCATGCCCAGCACCTTGTCGGCGGCTTCATAGAAGCGACTGTTGGAATTGAAGCCGGCGTCGTACAGCGCTTCGGTGATCGATCCACCCTCGCTCAGGCGTTCGCGCACCTTGCGCGAGCGGTGGGCGGCGGCATAACCCTTGGGCGTCAGGCCGGTGACGGCCTTGAACACCCGGTGGAAATGGAAGGGGCTCAAGCCTGCGCTTTGTGCCAGTTCATTGAGTCCAGGCAGTTCTTCGGCGGCCTCGATCTGCCGGCAGGCGGCTGCGACCCGGGCCGCTTGTTGGGTGGCGATCTGGGTCTGGTCCCTGGCCACCCGCTTGCTGGGACGATACCCCGCCGCCTGGGCCTGTTCCGGCGTGTCGAAAAATTCCACGTTACGCGGGTTGGGCAGGCGCGACAGGCTGCTGGGGTGGCAATAGATGCCGGTGGTCTTCACGCCATAGACGAATTGCCCGTCGGCGCTTGGATCCCGGGCGAGCACGGCGGCCCAGCGAGGATCCAGTTCAGCGGTAAGGGTGTTCGAAGTGCTGTTCATGGTCGTTATGTCCATTGGCCCGTTTTGGCTAAGGTAGCGAGCCTGTGAGATGGCAACACTCCGGGTCTTGCGGTTGAATTCTGCACCTTCATCCGGCGGTGCGAAATGTCAGGTTGATCCGCTGGGCGCCCAGCTTCGGATGCTGGCCTTCCTTGAGCGCCAGCACGCCGTGAAAACGCATTCGGTCCACGCCGCCCCAGACCACGATATCGCCGTGAAACAACGGAACACGAAGGCTTTTGTCACTGCGCTCGAACCCGCCGAACTGAAACACCGCCGGCAAGCCCAGGGACATCGAGACGATGGGGGCGCTGAGGCAACGTTCGTTCTTGTCCTGGTGCAGCGACATCCGCGCGCCGGGCACGTAACGGTTGATCAGGCAGGCGTCGGGCTCGAAGTGTTTGAAGTGTGCCTGCCGGGCGGCGGCCTGGGCCAGTTCGCGGAACACCGCTGGCATGTCGGGCCAGGGCAGGCCGGTCTGTGGGTCGTGAGTCGTGTAGCGATAGCCGCTGCGGTCGGTGGTCCAGCCCAGAGCGCCGCAACTGCTCAAGGCCACCGACATGGTAAAACCGCCAGGCGTGACCATCTGCCGGAATGGCGCGGCCAGCAACACCGCTTCCAGGGCCGGCAGCAACCGTTCGAGCCAGGGCAGGGCGAAACCGCGCAACACAAACGCCTGCTCGCCGATCTGTTCGGTCAGGCCGGGTGTCGTCGGCGTCTGGTCGGCGAACAGATCCAGCGTGATGGGGGTGTCGTCACTGCGCATCATGAAAAATGATTCCAAGTGTATGCCGGCTGCCGCTGTGCACGCGGCTGACGCCATGGCGCATGTTCACCCGATAATAACCGCGAACGCCTTTGACCGGCCGTTGATGCACGGTAAACACCAGCGCATCGCCCTGTTTCAGATCGATAACCTGCGCACGTGACTGCATGCGCGGGCGCTGCTCAGTGAGAACGAACTCGCCGCCGCTAAAGTCCTGGTCCGGTTCCGACAGCAGAATCGCCACCTGCAACGGGAACACGTGCTCGCCGTACAGATCCTGATGCAGGCAGTTGTAGTCCTGCGGGCCGTATTGCAGCAACAACGGCGTAGGACGCCGTTGCCCTGCCGCGTGACAGCGTTGAACGAAAGCCGGGTGTTCGTTGGGATATCGCACCTCAATTCCCAGGCATTCATTCCAGCGATTGGCCAGGGGCGCCAGCGCCGGGTACAACGACTGACGCAGGTGCTGGACCACATCGGGCAGCGGATAGCGAAAATACTGATATTCGCCGCGCCCGAATCCATGGCGGGCCATGATCACCTTCGAACGGAAAAGGCTGGGTTCAGCGTATAGGCCACTGAGCATTGTGCATTGCTCGGCCGTAAGCAGGTTGCGGATGATTGCGCTGCCGTCCTGCTCGAGGTTTTGTTCCAGGGACGGCCGATCAAGGCCGTCTATGTGTTGTGTCAGCGAGGGGGCTTGCAGGATAGCGGACATGCGCACAAACCTTGGTGGGAAAGGTTGGCCAGTCTGGGGGAGTATCCAGGCGGTTGACACTCCGGAGCTTGCGATCAATGTCTGCCGAAGGGGCTGGCGGTGATCCGTGCTGGCCGGGCACAGCCCTGTGGCGAGGGAGCTTGCTCCCGCTCGGTTGCGCAGCGACCGCCCCAGGGGCCTGCTGCGCAGTCCAGCGGGAGCAAGCTCCCTCGCCACCGAGGTCCAACGAGATTTTTACAGCGCTTTGCTGACTTTGACGTCGCTGATCACATCATCGGTTTGGCCATGCATCGCCTGCAGCGCTGCCATGGCTTCGTCCACTGTACCGGTTTCAAGTTGTGCAAATTCGAAGCGGCGTTCGCCGTTAAGTTTGTAATTGATGACGTATTTGGTTGTCTGGGCCACGGTTTTGCCTGTCTTGAAGGGGCGATGCTCAGCTCAGTTTCGAGCTGGAACGCCGGATGATTTTGATCTTGTGGGTCAGGGTCGGCTTGCGCGTGACACTGATGGCACGGCGGTTGACGGTGTCGATGGTGATGTTCCAGAAACCGGTACTTGGTGCGGTGATCCTGGCCGGGAACGTATCGAACGCGCCGCCGTGATAAGTATGCCGGCCACCGTTCTTGAAACTGCGGAAGTTGGCATCGTTCATCAAGCGGATGTTGCACATTTGAGAGCATTCGATGACGACGATATCGTCTTCGTTGAGGTGCTCGCGCTGGTGTATGAATTTCATGGGCGCCTCCGGAAGGGCTTTTTCTACCAAATCAAAACGATAGCAAGGGGCAATGGTGCGCAGTTTATCAGCACCGAGTGCTAATATCCGGCCCGCGCCTCACGCTTTGTTCATTTATCGCAGGATGCGCAAAAAAAAGACGCAGGACGCCGGAGAAAAGCAGCGTTTGCACTGTCGGAGGATCTTTATCGGAGGAATCATATGAAGCGCAGCGTGTGGGTGTTGGCATTGGCCATGAGTGGATGTGCATCGGTATCGGACATCAACCAGACGCCGCCCACCATGAATGTCATCTCCGGAAAGAAACCTCAGGAATATGCCAAGTGCGTCGCTGACAAGCTGGCCAGCACCCGTGGTCCGCTGCAAATGGAACCTCACAAAAATGGCGTTCGCTTGATCGTCCCCGGCAAATTGTCGACGCTGCCGGCGGCGGTGTTCGACATTGACGAGCGCTCCAGCGGCAGCAGCATCAAGCTGCACGAAAGCCTGTCCAATGTGCCTGTGCGCCCGGGTGATGTGCAGGACGCGGCCAACGCCTGCATTTCCGGTTGAGCCAGGGCTTGGCCTGACGAGCAGGCCGGGCATCGGATAAACTGCCGCCCTCGACAAAAATGCCGCCACGGCCGACGTTGGCGGCATGGTCATTTATGGAGTCAGTCGATGAAGCGCGAGCAGGTGCGTGTGCGCCATGCAGAAGGTCTTATCTGTGCCACCCATGTGATTCAGAACCCGGCGAACCCGGGGGAGTGGATCGTCTTTTTCAAGAAAAGCGCAGGGCGCAGCTTTTTTCTGGTGGATGACCAGGATGAAGTTGAATCCTTCAGCCGTCTCGACGACCTGATCGAGATCATCCGCGGCCTGGGGATCAAGTTCGCCGAGATCCACATCTGAGTGTCAGGACACTCGTCTATTTACACACCACCAGCACGCTGCGGCTGGTGAAGTTGCCGACATCGACCCCCAGGGTCTTTTCGCTTTCCTTGGCTCGCGGCGTGCCATCGGTGCCCACGATGCGGTAACCGGTGCCGGCACAGGAGGCGTCAGCCTTTTCATAGCAGGTGGCCCAGGAGTTCGCTTCGCCCGAGCAATCGATGGTCAGGCCTTGTTCGCCGCTGTTCAGGTAGGTTTTTTCGGCCGTGGCACAGCCCGCCAGGGCCAGGACTGCAAACAGCGCCAGAAGTTTTTTCATGGAATCGTCATCGAGAAGGAAGGGGCTGGCGCGAGATTATAGCGAATGGCCATTTCGGTACAGATAAACAAAGCCTCGTTCCATGTTCAAACGACATTTACTTGAGGCTTGTCCAGTTATTTTTTACGACGGGGGCTGCGCGCTGGAGCCGTTTCACGCTCTTTTGCTGCCGGGGCAGAACGCTCGTCCTGGAACACCCCGGCCACTTCCACCGCCATCGCTTTGCTGGGCAAGGGGCCAGCGACCTGTTCACCGTGGTAGTTGATAATCCACCACTGACCGTCTTTGTCTTGGCTGACCGAATAACCGTTTGCGTTTTTTGTTGCCGACATCTAGCTGCCTCATTGGCGGGATCAAGGGCGCCATGATACGTCAAATGCTCGCAAACAGCGCCTATGAGCGTACAGTGAGACCGCTGGGCTATCGCAACGAAAGGCGATTGAACTATCCGCTATTTTTTATTTCTCTATGATGGCACCGGTTGGCCAGCCCGGGCATTGTAAGGTGCCTGCAGCCTGATTAGACTGCGCCGAAACTCGTACACACCGCCTTTTCAAGGACTTATATGATCAAGAAATGCTTGTTCCCAGCAGCCGGTTACGGTACTCGCTTCCTGCCAGCGACTAAAGCCATGCCCAAAGAAATGCTGCCGGTGGTGAACAAGCCACTGATCCAGTACGGCGTCGAAGAGGCCCTTGCTGCGGGCCTGACGGAAATCTCCATCGTCACCGGTCGCGGCAAGCGCGCCCTGGAAGACCATTTCGACATCAGCTACGAGCTGGAAAACCAGATCAAGGGTACCGACAAAGAGAAGTACCTGGTCGGCATCCGCAAACTGCTGGACGAATGTTCGTTCTCCTACACCCGCCAGACCGAAATGAAAGGCCTGGGCCACGCGATCCTGACCGGTCGCCCGCTGATCGGTGATGAACCTTTCGCCGTGGTCCTGGCGGACGACCTGTGCGTCAACCTCGAAGGCGATGGCGTGTTGACCCAGATGGTCAAGCTGTACAAACAGTTCCGCTGCTCCATCGTGGCGATCCAGGAAGTCGATCCGCAGGAAACCAACAAGTACGGTGTGATCGCCGGCGAAATGATCCGCGACGACATCTACCGCGTCCACAGCATGGTTGAAAAACCAAAGCCTGAAGATGCCCCGTCGAACCTGGCGATCATCGGCCGCTACATCCTGACCCCGGACATCTTCGATCTGATCGAGCAGACCGAGCCAGGCAAGGGCGGTGAAATCCAGATCACCGACGCGCTGATGAAGCAGGCCCAGAACGGCTGCGTCATGGCCTACAAATTCAAAGGCAAGCGCTTCGACTGCGGTGGCGCCGAAGGCTACATCGACGCGACCAACTTCTGCTTCGAGAATTTCTACAAGACGGGTAAGGCGTACTGATCGCCTGCGCCGCACCTTGAAAAACGCCCCGACTGGTTCGGGGCGTTTTTTTGCACGGGGAAAGGCAACACACACGCCCTTGTGGCGAGGGAGCTTGCTCCCGCTGGGCTGCGCAGCGGCCCCTTTTTGTGAGTGCTGCGCACTCAAGCGGGAGCAAGCTCCCTCGCCACAGAGGCAGTCTGGCAAATTCCGCCTGGCTTTATCATTTTTCGTCCCCATAACCATTGCAACGCTGCCTCGCGTGAAAACAGCAGGTATGCTGATGGTCTGCCGAAGGAGATAGAAAATGGCCTACGATTTTGACTTGTATGTGATTGGCGCCGGTTCCGGCGGTGTGCGGGCTGCGCGGTTCGCGGCCGGTTTCGGGGCCAAGGTGGCCGTGGCTGAGAGCCGCTACCTGGGCGGTACCTGCGTGAACGTGGGGTGTGTACCGAAGAAACTGCTGGTCTACGGTGCGCATTATGCCGAGGACCTTGAGCAAGCGTCGGCCTATGGCTGGACGGCGGGAGAGGCGAGTTTCGACTGGGCTACGCTGATCGCCAACAAGGATCGGGAAATCAATCGCCTTAACGGGATATACCGCAACCTGCTGGTCAACAGCGGCGTGGTGTTGCACGAAGGCCATGCCAGGCTCACCGGGCCCCATGAGGTCGAGATCAACGGCCAGCGCTACACCGCCGAACACATCATGATCGCCACGGGCGGCTGGCCGGTGATACCGGACATTCCGGGCCGTGAGCACGCCATCAGCTCCAACGAGGCGTTTTTCCTCAAGGAACTGCCCAAGCGCGTCATCGTGGTGGGCGGTGGTTACATTGCCGTGGAATTCGCCGGAATCTTCCACGGCATGGGTGCGCAGACGTCGTTGCTGTATCGCGGTGAGCTATTCCTGCGCGGCTTTGATGGCGCGGTACGCAAGCATCTGGCCGAAGAGTTGACCCGTCGTGGCCTTGACCTGCAATTCAACGCTGACATCAAACGCATCGAAAAACTGGACGATGGCAGCCTGAAGGTAGAGCTCAAGGATGGTCGCATACTGGCCACCGATTGCGTCTTCTACGCCACCGGCCGGCGGCCGATGCTCGACAATCTTGGTCTTGAACACACCGGTGTCACGCTGGATGAGAAGGGCTTCGTCAAGGTCAACGAAAAGTACGAGACCGCCGAACCGTCGATCCTGGCCATCGGCGATGTCATCGGTCGCGTACAACTCACGCCCGTTGCCCTGGCTGAAGGCATGACCGTGGCGCGGCGCCTGTTCAAGCCCGAGCAATATCGCCTGGTGGATTACCGAATGATCCCCACGGCTGTGTTCAGCCTGCCGAATATCGGCACGGTCGGCCTGACTGAAGAACAAGCCAGGGAGGAGGGGCATGAGGTGCAGGTGTTCGAAAGCCGTTTCCGCCCGATGAAACTGACCCTCACCGACTGCCAGGAGCGCACGCTGATGAAGCTGGTGGTGGATGCCCGTACGGACAAAGTGCTGGGCTGCCACATGGTCGGGCCGGATGCCGGGGAAATCGTCCAGGGCCTGGCCATCGCACTCAAGGCTGGCGCCACCAAGCGTGATTTCGACGAGACCATTGGCGTGCATCCGACTGCCGCTGAGGAATTCGTCACGATGCGAACCCCCGCCGCCTGACGACGCCCTGACCCCATCTGCCCCATCTGTAGGAGCTGTCGAGTGCAACGAGACTGCGATCTTTTCCGGGCCCATTGAGTCCTGAGCAAATCAGGGTCAAGAGATCGCAGGCTTCGCCAGCTCCTACAGGGGCAGTTTCCGCATGTGGGCTTGATGCCTGGTCACAGATTTTTTCTATCTATATAGCTTCCTGATAGCCAAAACCAATCATTCACATGAGGTTTGCCAATGAGCCTGCCGGGGGACGAGTGGTTAAGATTCACGCCATCAACTTCTCAACCCCTGACGGAGAGTCATCGATGCCTATCATCAACAGCCAAGTTAAACCGTTCAACGCTACCGCTTTCAAAAACGGCGAATTCGTCCAGGTTTCGGATGCCGACTTGAAAGGCAAGTGGTCCGTGGTGTTTTTCTACCCGGCCGACTTCACCTTCGTTTGCCCAACCGAGCTGGAAGACCTGGCCGACAACTACGCCGAATTCAAGAAACTGGGTGTCGAGATCTACAGCGTCTCTACCGACACTCACTTTGCTCACGCTGCCTGGCACAACACCTCGCCAGCCATTGGCAAAATCCAATACACCATGATTGGCGACCCGACCCACGTCATCTCCCGCAACTTCGACGTGCTGATCGAAGAAGTTGGCCTGGCTGACCGCGGTACTTTCGTGATCAACCCTGAAGGTCAAATCAAGATCGTTGAAATCAACGATGGCGGTGTAGGCCGTGACGCTTCCGAGCTGCTGCGCAAGGTCAAGGCTGCTCAGTACGTTGCCGCTCACCCGGGCGAAGTCTGCCCAGCCAAGTGGAAAGAAGGCGAGGCCACCCTGGCTCCGTCCCTGGACCTGGTCGGCAAGATCTAAGTCTGTGAGTCATCCGAGGGCGATCCGCTCTTAACCAAGTAAGCTGCTTCGCCCCAAAAAACGCCCGGGCGAGATTCGCTCGGGCGTTGTTTTTTCTGACATTCAAAAAATGGAAATCGCCCGTATGTTGGACGCCAATCTTAAAGCTCAGTTGAAGTCATACCTGGAACGGGTCACCCAGCCGATCGAGATCGTCGCCTCCCTCGATGACGGTGCGAAATCCCAGGAAATGCTCGCGTTACTCAAAGATGTTGCCAGTCTTTGTGACCAGATTACCTTGCTCGACAACGGCACCGATGCGCGCAAGCCTTCGTTTTCGTTGAATCGCCCGGGCGCCGATATCAGCCTGCGTTTTGCCGGTATCCCCATGGGCCACGAATTCACTTCGCTGGTGTTGGCCTTGCTGCAAGTTGGCGGTCATCCTTCCAAGGCCAGTGTTGAAGTGATCGAACAGATTCGCTCCCTTGAAGGCGAGTTCAACTTCGAGACCTATTTCTCGCTGTCCTGCCAGAACTGCCCGGACGTGGTCCAGGCACTGAACCTGATGGCGGTGCTGAACCCGAACATCCGCCACGTCGCCATCGACGGCGCGCTGTTCCAGGCCGAGGTCGACGAACGCCAGATCATGGCTGTGCCAAGTGTTTACCTCAACGGCGTGAACTTCGGCCAAGGTCGCATGGGCCTGGAAGAAATCCTCGCCAAGATCGACACCAGTGGTATTGAGCGCCAGGCCGAGAAGATCAGCGCCAAGGATGCTTTTGATGTGCTGGTGGTGGGCGGTGGCCCAGCCGGCGCTTCGGCGGCGATTTACGCGGCCCGCAAGGGTATCCGCACCGGTGTCGCGGCTGAGCGTTTTGGCGGCCAGGTGCTCGATACCATGGCCATCGAGAACTTTATCTCGGTGCAGGAAACCGAAGGCCCGAAACTGGCCGTCGCCCTGGAAGAGCACGTCAAGCAGTACGACGTGGACATCATGAACCTGCAACGCGCCGATGCATTGGTGCCAGGCAAGGATGGCGCGCTGCACGAAATCAAATTCGCCAGCGGTGCGAGCCTCAAGGCCAAGACCGTGATCCTGGCGACCGGTGCCCGCTGGCGCGAAATGAACGTGCCGGGCGAGCAGCAGTACCGCAACAAGGGCGTGGCGTACTGCCCGCACTGCGACGGTCCGCTGTTCAAAGGCAAGCGTGTCGCGGTGATTGGCGGCGGTAACTCCGGCGTAGAAGCGGCCATTGACCTGGCCGGTATCGTGGCCCACGTCACGTTGTTGGAGTTCGACGTGCAATTGCGTGCCGACGCAGTATTGCAACGCAAGCTGCACAGCCTGCCGAACGTAACCGTGATGACAAACGCCCAGACCACCGAAGTGACGGGCGATGGCCAGAAGGTCAACGGCTTGCGCTACAAAGACCGCCCGAGCGGTGAAGTGCGGGACGTGACACTGGAAGGGATCTTCGTGCAGATCGGTCTGTTGCCTAACACCGATTGGCTCAAAGGCACCGTCGAGCTGTCGCCACGGGGCGAGATCATTGTCGATGCCCGTGGTGAAACCTCAATTCCTGGTGTGTTCGCCGCGGGTGACGTGACGACTGTTCCGTACAAACAGATCGTGATCGCCGTGGGCGAAGGGGCCAAGGCTTCGCTGAGCGCCTTTGACCACCTGATCCGCACCTCCGCGCCGGCCTGAATCAATAGCCGGCAACGGGAAAAACAAAACCCCATGAGCCCAGTGCTCATGGGGTTTTGTTTTTTTGATCACGCATTACCCTGTGGGAGCGAGCCTGCTCGCGATAGCGATCTGTCTGCCACATCAATGTTGAATGTGCTGCCGCTATCGCGAGCAGGCTCGCTCCCACAGGGGGGGTGGGGTTGTAGGATTATTATTTCCCACAAACCTACGGTGGCGCTTACAAAGGCGCGGGCTGGATGATTTCGACCCAGTAACCATCCGGGTCCTTGATGAACGCCAGGCTTTTCATGCGACCGTCGCTCAGGCGCTTCTGGAAGTCGCAGCCCAGCGCTTCGAAGCGCTCGCAAGCGGTCACGACGTTCGGGACCGAAATGCAGATGTGGCCGAACCCGCGCGGGTCAGTGTTGCCGTTGTGGTAGGCGAACGCCGGGTCGCTTTCGGTGCCGTGGTTGTGGGTCAGTTCCAGGATGCCGGGGATGGATTTCATCCATTCGGTACGCTGTGCAGCGTCGGCTGGAATCTGGCTTTTGTCCACCAAGGCGAGGAAGTACAGACTGAATTCGGCTTCCGGGAAGTCGCGTTTTTCCACCAGGGAAAAACCCAACACTCGGGTGTAGAAATCCAGAGACTGGGTGATGTCCTTGACCCGCAGCATGGTGTGGTTGAAGACAAATTTGGCCGTGGCGGTATCGGGTTGGGCGGTGACGCCAGGGACAGTGTTGAGTTCGTGCAGGCTCATGGGCCCTCCGGAAAATAAGTGAGGCAAACGGTATCGCAACCTGGCTGCGACGGTCCTGGGCTTGCGCTAAACGGCTTCCTTGCAGGTGCGTCCATGATACGCGGGGGGCGCGGCATCGCCAAACGCCTCTGGCTATTGCTTGCCTGGGCGGTGGGCTTCAGACTTTACGAATCGTCCTTGAGTGCAATGCAATGATTCGACCGTTCCTTTCGCTGTTTTTCCTGCTGCTGGTCGCGATGGCAAGTGTCGGTGTCCAGGCGGCCGAACCGCAAGTCACCTGGCCCCCAGGCTGGGTCATCGAACCGTTGTCCTCTGAGGCGGGTACCTCGCCGGCGGTGCCGGGGACGACCCGGCAACGGGCGACAAAGAGTGATTCAGCGGGCGATGCGTTGATGGTCATGGAGCTGACCACGACGCCCATCGAGCCGGGTCATCAAGTCAACTTGCAAGGCGTGTTACTGGAAATGCGCAAGTCAGTTCAGAAGGACTTTTACCAGGGTGGTTATCAAAGTGTGTGTAATAAAATTCATGCTTCGATGTTGGGCGACGTCGCCGCGCTGGAGACCACTTGCACGATCACGCAAAACGGACGGCATGTGTTATCTCAGACACTCGTGGCTGCACTAAAGGAGGGCAGGGCTAATGTGCTGTCCTATGCAGGGCAGGCGCAGGAGTTTTTAAAAAACCAGGATGAAATACAGTCGGTACGAAACAGTCTGAAACTATAAAGCCCTCCGCATGAGAACCACTTAGCTCATAAATTTTTCCCATAAAAAACCCTGAGCAGAACTCAGGGTTTTTTCATTCGGTCAGCTTCAGCTGCGCAACCAGGAGTCAACGGTTTTTGCACCGTACTGTTCTTTCCAGGCTTTCAGGCCTCGATGGTTGCCGCCTTTGGTTTCAATCAGTTCACCCGTGTGCGGGTTCTGGTACACCTTGACCACTCGCGCGCGGCGGGTTTTGACAGGTTTGGTCGATGACAGGCCGCCCTTGGCCGGGTTCGGGTCGAGAATCGCGATGACGTCGCGCAGGCTCTTGCCGTAGGTTTTCATCAGTCCCTGGAGCTTCTCTTCGAATTCGATTTCTTTCTTGAGCCCGGCGTCGTTCTTCAGCTTTTCCAGCTGCTTGAGCTGCTCTTGAAGGTCTTGTTCTGCTCTACGAAATTCAGCGAGTCTGGACAATATCGTTACTCCAATCAGAATATTTGGCTGATACCAACCGCAAACAAAGCTATAAGCCAAGTGCCTTGAAGCGACTCGGTGATAATGACGCTCCTGTTATCGGGTACCGCTGGAAAAAATTGTAGTAGTGAATCGGAAAGGTGTAAATCGTAACTTTTTCGTTATGTAACAATAGCCAAGTCTTTTATCACTTTGACTGTGCCCCAAGAAGCGGTGCAGGACGATGGTTTTCAAGGGTGGTCACGGTCGTAACGAAGTCTGGCGCACTCAGGGGGCGACCAAATAGATAACCCTGTAGAAAGTTCACCCCGTGGGCGGCCAGATAGTCGCTTTGTTCAACCGTTTCGACCCCTTCGGCAACAATGCCCAGGTCCAGCTTGCCCGACAGTTCGATGATGCTGTCAAGGATGTGGCGCGACAGGGCATCGGCGCCGATCATCGCAACGAAGCTCTGGTCGATTTTCAGGAAGTCCACGTTGAACTGGCGCAAGTACCCCAGGCTGGAATGACCGGTGCCGAAGTCGTCGATTGCAATCTTGACCCCCAGTTCGCGCAATTGCAGGAATAGCTGGTGAGTGGTGGGCGTCGGTTCGATCAGCTCGCGTTCGGTCAGTTCCAGTACCAAGGTAATGACCCCCGGTGGGAAGGCCTCAAGAAACTCGCGGCAATCTTGCACCAGTTCCAGATCCTGACAGTGGCGAGCGGTGATGTTGATGCCGACGTGAAAGGGACTTTCCAGCTGCGAGACCAAGGGCGACAGCAGGCGCATCGTTTGCTGCATCAATGCCCGGGTCATCGGCACGATCAAGCCGCTGTGTTCAGCAAAGGGAATGAACAGATCCGGCCGCACCAGGCCTTCCTTGGGATGGTTCCAGCGCATCAGCACTTCGACTCCGGCCCAGCGTTTGCTGTCGCCATGCACGACCGGTTGCAGGTACGGCACGAACTCCCCGGCCTCAAGCGCGCGTTGCAGCTCATGGCTGGGGGACGAGGCGCGCTTCTGCAGCCAGTGCCCAAGCGTTCCGGCGATGACACCGAAGAAGATCAGCAGGCTGAACAGAGGCGGATACTCACGGGTCATGTAGCGCCAGACTTCACCCTCATCGAAGCCGGCTTCGACATTGAAGGCATAGCGCGATGAGGCCAGGTTGCTGCGGGCGACCGGCAGCGCGGGCAGGGGCGTTTGCCGGACCTTCCCGTCCGCCGTCAGCCAGTTTGGCCCGACTTGCAGCAATAACCGGGTTTCGCCGCCGATCAGACGCAAGACATTGGCCAGGTGATACCCGTCCAGCGTTGCCAATGCCCCTTGTTGCCCTTCATTGAGCCGGTAAATCAGCAGCGCGGTGTCGGGGGTGATCGGGTTGCCGTTCATGAGCCACAACGTGCCCTGATGGTAGGCGTTCGGATCAACCGTCTCCTCGAAGGCGCCAAACAGCGAACTGCAATAGAGGATGTTGTCCCACACCAAGTTGGTCGAACGGACGAATGGACGACGCGTCACCTGTTCGCGCAAGGCCAGTTGCACCGCTTCGCAGGGCTGACCGGCAAGAGGCAGCAGTTCGCGGGCCGCCAACGCGGTGTTGTCGAGCATCAGTTCAATCTGCCCGATCAACTCTTCGCTCGTCTGTCGGCTCTGTTGCTCCAGTGTCCGTTCGGCCTGCATGTACAGAATGCCCAGCCCTGACAGCATCGGCAGCACGCCGCAGAGCAGCGTGATCAGGTTGCGACGGGGCCGCTTGCGCAAACGAGTGGCGGTCAATGGCATCTGCATAACCTGTGAGGGCTTGAGGAACAGCTTCGATAGTGTATCCGGTTGCGGGTGATCAGACTGACTGCCTCGCCAGCTCGATAAACGCCAGGGTGGCGGGCGAGGCCTGTCGGCTGTCCAGTACCGCCAGGCCTATTTGGCGCGGAACCTGCGGCGACAATGGCCGCGTGACGAACCGTGGGTTGTCGCCGCCCGGCAGCGAACCTTCGGACACCAGGGTCACGGCCTCACCGCGGCTGACGACATCCAGGGTACTGAGCAGCTGCGAACAACGATAGCGCACGTTCGGTGTAAGCCGAGCCGCGTTGAACAGGCGCGAAACCAGCTCAGAAGAGCCGGCCTCGGTGAGCACGAACGGGTCGTTGCACAGGTCCTTGAGACTCAGGCTGGCTTGGGCGGCGAGGGGATGGGCGGCGGGCAGCACGGCGACCATCTGGTCTTGCATCAGCGCGAACGTGTCGAAACGGTCCTCGGGCAACACCACGAAACCGACGTCGATCCGCCGCTCATCCAGCCACTGGATGACTTGTCGGTCCGGTCCTTCGTCGATGTGTACTTCGATCCCCGGATGCAGGGCCCGGTAACGTTGCAGGATGGCGGGCAACAACTTCATCGACGAAGTTGGACCGAACGAGCCGATGCGCAGGGTGCCTCGGCGCATGCCCCGCGCGTCGGCGGCCTCCTGGCGTAACGTGTTGGCCAGCCCGAGCATGGCCCGGGCCCGCAGCAGCAGTTGCCGGCCAATGTCGCTGGGCTCGATGAGGGCCTGATGACGTCTGAACAACTCCACGCCCAGTTCCTGCTCCAGGGATTTGATGGCGTGGGACACCGCTGACTGGCTGATGCCCAGCCGCGTCGCCGCAGCGGTAAAACCGCGCAGCTCAGCGACCTGGGAGAAGATTTCGAGTTGGGTGAGGGTCATGAGGGAATGCTCATTTTACGATGATCTAACATGAGGCGAACAATAGAGTATCTCAAGCGCACTTTCCTGTGGCGAGGGAGCTTGCTCCCGCTTGAGTGCGAAGCGCTCATAGAAAAGGGCCGCTTCGCAGCCCAGCGGGAGCAAGCTCCCTCGCCACGGGTGGTCGTTTTATTTCAATGTGGTGAAACCATGAAAACCCTCGAACAATCCGTTCCAACCCCTTCGGACCTGCCGGTGTACCTGAAACTGGCCATGGTCACCATGATTTGGGGCGGCACCTTCGTTGCCGGCAGGATCCTTTCCGATGCCCTGGCACCGCTGCTCGCCGCCAGCCTGCGGTTCCTGCTGGCCAGTCTCGCGCTGTTGCTGTTTCTCGGTCTGGCCGGGATCCCGCTGGCCAGGCCCAGCCTGAAACAAGGGCTGCAATTGGCGGCGCTGGGATTCTTCGGGATCTTTTTCTACAACCTGTGTTTCTTCTACGGCTTGCAGTACATCAATGCGTCGCGGGCCTCGTTGATCGTGGCCTTGAATCCGGCGGTGATCGGGCTGGCGTCCTGGTGGCTGTTCAAGGAACGGCTAAGCCGGGCGAAAGTCGCGGGCATCGTGCTGTGTATCGGCGGGGCGGGGCTGGTGATCGTCAGTCGCGATCCTTCCTTGATGCAGAGTGCAGGGCAGGGCTGGCTGGGCGATCTGCTGATTTTCGGCTGTGTGCTGGGCTGGGGCATCTATTCCTTGTTTTCCAAAAACCTGAATGAAAGCCTCGGGCCCTTGCAAACCGTGACCTGGTCGATTCTGCTGGGCACGTTGATGTTGTGGGGAGCTTGCGTGACCGCAGGCGAAGTTCGCGTCGAAGCATTGCGCGGGTTGGACATTCGGCAGTGGTTGAGCCTGTTGTACCTCGGCGTGCTGGGATCGGCGTTGGCCTACATTGCCTGGTACGACGGCATCCGTCGGATTGGCGCGACCCGTTCCGGCGTGTTCATCGCACTCAACCCGTTGACCGCAGTGCTGTTCGGGGCGCTGCTGTTGGACGAGCGGCTCACCGTCTTGATGGGCGCAGGCGCGGGGCTGATCCTGACGGGGATTTTCCTGTGCAACAAACCCCTTGCGCGGTCGCCGGAAAAGACGATTTGATAAGGAAGGCGGACAAACAAGGTTACGCTGTGTAGAATCGAGTTACGCATATAAGAATAAACGTCTTCTGGCAGCAGAAGCCTCGCCCGCAAGAGCCTTGGGTCGACAATGAAGATATTCGGGTTTCAACTGATCTACGGCGATTTCCTCGCCCGCACCGTTCGCGGCATTTCCTGCGCGCCACCGCGTGCCCTCAGCATGGCCGGCAACTAACGCTCCGTTAATTGATAAGCATGATGAGGCGCCAACATGGCAGATCTATACGAAAATCCGATGGGCCTGATGGGCTTTGAATTCATCGAATTCGCATCCCCGACCCCCAACACCCTGGAGCCGATCTTCGAGATCATGGGCTTCACCAAAGTGGCCAGCCACCGCTCCAAGGACGTGCACCTGTATCGTCAGGGCGCGATCAACCTGATCCTCAACAACGAGCCCCACAGCGTGGCCTCGTACTTCGCCGCCGAACACGGGCCGTCGGTGTGCGGCATGGCATTTCGCGTCAAGGACTCGCAACAGGCCTACAAGCGCGCCCTGGAACTCGGTGCCCAGCCGATCCACATCGAGACCGGCCCGATGGAGCTGAACCTGCCGGCCATCAAGGGCATCGGCGGTGCGCCGCTGTACCTGATCGACCGTTTTGGCGAAGGCAGCTCCATCTACGATATCGACTTCGTGTTCCTCGAAGGCGTTGACCGCAACCCGATGGGCGCGGGTCTGAAAATCATCGACCACCTGACCCACAACGTTTATCGCGGGCGCATGGCCTATTGGGCCGGCTTCTACGAGAAGCTGTTCAACTTCCGTGAGATCCGTTACTTCGACATCAAGGGCGAATACACCGGCCTGACCTCCAAGGCCATGACCGCCCCGGACGGCATGATCCGCATCCCGCTGAACGAGGAATCGTCCAAGGGCGCCGGGCAGATCGAAGAGTTCCTGATGCAGTTCAACGGTGAAGGCATCCAGCACGTGGCCTTCCTCACCGATGACCTGATCAAGACCTGGGACCGGCTCAAAAGCATCGGTATGCGCTTCATGACCGCGCCGCCGGACACCTACTACGAAATGCTCGAAGGCCGCCTGCCGAACCACGGCGAGCCGGTGGATGAACTGCAAGCGCGGGGCATTTTGCTGGACGGCTCTTCCGAACAGGGCGACAAGCGTCTGCTGTTGCAGATTTTCTCGGAAACCCTGATGGGGCCGGTGTTCTTCGAATTCATTCAGCGCAAGGGCGACGATGGCTTCGGCGAAGGCAACTTCAAGGCGTTGTTCGAGTCCATCGAGCGTGACCAGGTGCGGCGTGGTGTGCTGGCTACCGAGTGACGGTAGAGGCAACCGACAACCCGTGCGGCGTTACTGCCGGACGGGTTTTTTATTGGCTTGCACTGATCCCAATGTGGGAGCGAGCCTGCTCGCGATAGCGACCTGTCAGATACATCAATGTTGAATGTGCCGCCGATATCGCGAGCAGGCTCGCTCCCACAAGGGCCTTGTAAGTTTCAGGCCCGGCGTCGCTGGCGCATCAGGTGCTTGAACCCTTCGAACACCAGCACTGCCACGGCCAGCCAGATCGGAATGTAGGTCAGCCATTCACTGGCCTGGATGCTTTCTCCCAGCAGCAGCGCAACACCCAGCAGCAACACCGGTTCGACATAGCTCAACAGCCCGAACAGGCTGAACGGCAGCAACCGGCTGGCAATGATGTAGGCCACCAGTGCCGAGGCACTGATCACCCCGAGCAACGGGATCAGCAGCGACAGCCACGGGTACTGGTCGAAAACGGCGAAACCCTGTTCACCGCTTTGCACGAACCAGAGCGCCAGCGGCAGCATCAGGGTCATGTCCAGCCACAACCCGCCCAGGTTGTCAGTCCCCAGGCGTTTGCGCAGGATGAAGTAGAGGGGATAGCCCACTACCACCAACAGGGTCGCCCAGGAAAAACCGCCCACCTGGTATAACTCGTTGACCACGCCGAGGCTGGCGAAGAACACGGCGATTTTCTGCAGGTAGGACAGGCGCTCGGCATAGACGAGGCGCCCGGTCAGAACCATCGACAGCGGCAACAGAAAATACCCCAGCGACACGTCCAGGCTGTAGCCGTTGAGGGGCGCCCACATGAACAGCCACAACTGCGCCCCCAGCAACGCCGAAGACGCCATGGCACCGATCAACAGACGCGGCGCGGCGATCAGGCGCCGGCCGAGCGCCGTCACCAGGTTCCACTCCTTTGCCACCAGCATGAACACCGTCATGCAGGGCATCGTCAGCAGCATGCGCCAGCCGAAAATTTCCACGCCGGTCAGTGGCGAGAGCAGGGAGGTGTAGTAATACATGACGGCGAACAGCGCAGAGGCCGAGACCGATAGAACGATGCCTTTGGACACGGTGATTCTCTTGAGGGTGATCATCGGCACCCGGGTTTGTGACTGGGAAACCTATCTGTGGAGCATGGCCAGTGGGAGCAAGGCTTGCCCGCGATGAACGATAATGCGGTTCAGCTGTTGAACCGCAGCGCAGCCATCGCGGGCAAGCCATGCTCCCACAGGTAAATCCTCATGCCAAAGGGGGGTGTAGGAGTCGACGAAGTTATTAAGTACGCGCCACCCGCCCCGGCACGAAGTGGCCCACGTCATTGAAGCCTGGTGTCGAGGCATGCCCCGGTGTCACCAGCGAATCGATGAAGGCTTCATCTTCCGCCGTGATCGTCACCGACTGCGCCTTGGTGTAGCCATCCCATTGTTCCTCGGTGCGCGGGCCGACGATGGCCGAGGTCACGGCGCGGTTGTTCAGCACCCAGGCAATGGCGAACTCGACAATGCCCACGCCCCGGCCCTGGGTGTATTGCTGGATCTGTTGGGCGATGCGCAGGGACTCGACCCGCCATTCGGTTTCCAGGATGCGTTTGTCCTGGCGACCGGCGCGGCTGTTGGCGTCCGGTGCCACGTCCGGTGCGTACTTGCCACTGAGCACCCCTCGGGCCAGGGGGCTGAAGGGCACCACCCCAAGGCCATAGTTCTGCGCCGCGGTGATCTGCTCGGTTTCCGCCTGGCGGTTGACGATGTTGTACAGCGGTTGGCTGATCACCGGCCGGTCGATGCCCAGGCTGTCGGCGATTCGAATCACCTCGGCGATGCGCCAGCCACGGTAGTTCGACAGGCCCCAGTAGCGGATCTTGCCCTGGCGAATCAAGGCACCGATGGCCGACACCGTGACCTCAAGCGGCGTGTTGTGGTCTTCGCGGTGCAGGTAGTAGATGTCCAGGTAATCGGTGCCCAGGCGCGTCAGGCTGGCCTCGATACCATTGAACAGATGCTTGCGGCTCAGGCCGCTGCGGTTGGGGACACCATCCGGCGGACCGAAGCCGACCTTGGTGGCCAGCACCCATTCATGACGGTGGCGGGCAATCGCCTCGCCGACGATTTCCTCGGAGCGACCGTTGGTGTAGACGTCCGCCGTGTCGATGAAATTGATGCCCTGGTCCCAGGCCTTGTCGATGATCCGCAGCGAATCCTCGGTGCTGGTCTGTTCGCCGAACATCATCGTGCCCAGGGTCAATGTCGAGACTTGCAACCCGGAATGGCCTAGCGTGCGGTAGCTCATGACAAGGTCCTTTTATCGGTGGGAAAGGTCCAATCAAACCCTAGAACAACCGGGTGTGGCAAACGAAAAGATCGCAGGCCGCGCTCGACCCCTTACACTCCCGACAACAACCCACGCACGCGATAGGGATTTGACAGGCAGACCGCTATCGCGAGCAGGCTCGCTCCCACACTGTTCTGCCTGGGCCATAGGTTTCAGCTAGCTGGGATCCCAGTGAGAGCGAGCCTGCTCGCGATGAGGCCATCAGCCTCGACAACGAGGTTGATGGCAACCCGATTGCGTGAACTTGAACAACTGCGCTCAACTGGCATGCCGTGCACTGGAACCGGAGAATAAATATGAAAATAGTCATCGCCCCCGACTCGTTCAAGGACAGCCTGAGCGCCCAGGGCGTGGCGGATGCCGTCGCTCAGGGCCTGGCCCAGGTCTGGCCGGATGCACAGTTGATCAAGTGCCCGATGGCCGACGGCGGGGAGGGCACGGTGGAGTCGGTGCTGGCGGCCTGCAACGGCCAGTGGCGTCACACCCGGGTCCGTGGTCCCCTGGGTGTCGCCGTCGAGGCGCGCTGGGGCTGGTTGGCCGAAAGCCGCACCGCGATTATCGAGATGGCCGAGGCCAGTGGCTTGCAGCTGGTACCACCGGGGCAACGCGATGCCTGCTCAAGCAGCACCTACGGCACCGGCGAACTGATTCGCGCTGCCCTGGACGAAGGCGCCGGGCGCGTGATCCTGGCAATCGGCGGCAGCGCCACCAACGACGGCGGTGCCGGCGCGATGCAGGCCCTGGGCTTGGCGCTGCTGGATCAATACAACCGACCACTCCCACCCGGCGGCCTGGCCCTGGCGGAGCTGGCGCGTATCGACTTGAGCAAGATGGACCCACGCCTGGCTCAGGTAAATTTCGAGATTGCCGCCGATGTCGATAACCCGCTGTGCGGCCCTCATGGCGCTTCCGCGATTTTCGGCCCGCAGAAAGGGGCATCCCCTGAGCAGGTACAGCAACTGGACCAGGCCCTGGGGCATTTCGCCGGACACTGCGCCCAGGCGTTGGACAAGGATGTACGTGACGAACCGGGCAGCGGCGCCGCCGGGGGGCTGGGGTTCGCCGCCAAGGCGTTCCTGGGCGCGCAATTTCGCACCGGCGTGGACGTCGTCGCCCAGTTGACAGGGTTGGCCGAAGCGATCAACGGCGCCGACCTGGTGATCACCGGCGAAGGCCGTTTCGACGCCCAGACCTTGCGCGGCAAGACGCCCTTTGGCGTGGCTCGCATCGCCCGCCAGCATAGCGTACCCGTGGTGGTCATCGCCGGCACGCTGGGGGAGGGTTATCAGGCGCTGTATGAGCACGGCATCGAAGCAGCCTTTGCCCTGGTCAACGGGCCGATGACCCTGCAAGAGGCCTGTGCCGACGCGCCACGCCTGCTGAGTGAACGAGCCCGGGACATCGCCCGGCTTTGGCGAGTGGCAGCGCGGTAAATCCTGTAGGAGCAAGGCTTGCCCGCGATACAAGCGCTGCGGTCCCCCAGGAATCGAGTCGCCAATATCGCGAGCAAGCTTTGCTCCCACACGGTTGAATTTGAGATAGGGTTGAGGCTGGACTTCGCGCAAAACAGGAGTGATACATGCGCTTTTCAGACTTGACCCGCCGCATCACCGGCGACGGCGCCGCCGCGTGGCAGATCCACGACCGGGCGCTGGCCATGCGCGAGCAGGGCATGGATGTGTTGTTGCTGTCAGTGGGCGACCCGGATTTCGACACGCCACCCGCCATCGTCGAGGCCGCCGTCGCCAGCCTGCGGGCCGGCGACACTCATTACTCGGATACTCGTGGCCTGCAATCCCTGCGGGCCAGCATTGCCCGGCACCATCAAGCACGTTGCGGCCAACCGGTGGGCGCCGGGCACGTCACGGTGCTGCCCGGTGCCCAATGTGCCGTCTACGCGGTCGCGCAGTGCCTGCTCGACCCTGGCGACGAAGTGATCGTCGCCGAACCGATGTACGTCACCTACGAAGCGGTGTTCGGTGCCTGCGGGGCGAAAGTTGTGCCGGTGCCGGTGAGCCCGGAAAACGCTTTTCGGGTTGACCCGGCCGACGTCGCCCGGCTGATCACCCCGCGCACCCGCGCCATGCTGCTCAACAGCCCCAACAATCCCTCCGGCGCCAGCCTGCCGCTGCCGACCTGGCAAGCACTGGCGCACCTGTGCATCGACGATGATCTGTGGTTGATCAGCGACGAGGTCTACAGCGACCTGCTCTACGAAGGCGAACACATCAGCCCGGCCAGCCTGCCGGGCATGGCCGAGCGCACCGCGACGATCAACAGCTTGTCCAAATCTCACGCCATGACTGGTTGGCGCGTCGGCTGGGCTATTTGCCCCGAACCGCTTGCCGAACACTTGGCGAACCTGTCGCTGTGCATGCTGTTCGGCCTGCCGGACTTCGTCCAGCGTGCCGCCGAGGTCGCGCTGGAGCGGGATTTGCCTGAAGTGGCGCAGATGCGTGAGGAATATCGTCTACGCCGAGACTTGGTATGCGCGGCGCTTGCTAACTGCCCGGGCCTCAAACCGGTACGGCCCAATGGCGGTATGTTCGTGATGGTGGACATACGTGAAACCGGCCTGGGTGCCCAAGCGTTTGCCGAGCGGTTGCTGGATGGGTATGGCGTGTCGGTGCTGGCGGGGGAGGCGTTTGGGCCGAGTGCGGCGGGGCATATTCGGATTGGGTTGGTGGTGGGGCGGACGGCATTGAGTAACGCTTGTCGGAACATTGCTTTGTGTGCAGTTGAGCTTTACAAAATAGGCTCAAATTAAACAAAGATTATAGTGGCTCGTGTAGGCGCGTATTTAATCGGCAATACGCATTCTTTCGTCACACTGCTATTCGCAGTACGAGGTAAAGCGGTCAATTTACGTAGGATCTTATTGCAGCATCTCGCCGATGCTCGGGGGCGCCGAATCCAGCCGACAGACGGTCATGAAACCTGTCAGATCTGACAGTAGCCAGATATCTTTGGCCGGAGTTTAATTATTTTCAGCAGAATAATTTGGCTCCCGCTTAAGGTGTGACAGAACATGGAAGAACTTCGATCCATTGTTTCCACTGCACGTACACCAGAAGTGTTGGCAGCGCCCTTGTCTGTGGAAGGGGTGGCTGATAATGACTCTGAAGGCTATGTGCCCCTTGATATATTGAACTCTGGCACGCGGATAGTTATTCCTCTGTGGGCTGATCCGGGACCTAATGATCAACTTTGGGTGCTTTGGCTACAAAACGGAGTGGAAACCAAAATAGTCGACCGGCCTTTTCCGACGACCGTTGTGGAACCCTTTATCTATGAACCTTTGACACCTGCTCAGATGTCATTGGATGGCGTGGCATTTATTTCCTACCGCGTCTGGAAGCGCGGAGGCGGTAATTCTGACGATTCGCCATTACGAAAGTTAACCATCGATCACTCTCCGTTGTTAGTACTGGAAGAGCCCCGCTTTCCTCATGTCACGTTATGGGGGTACTTGAATAATCAGACAGTGCCACCTTTGACTGATGGCGTCACCGTAACGCTACCTCCCGCCGTGGGTGTTGCATTACCGGGTGATCGTCATGAGGTTTATTGGACAGGGTACCGTACATTAAATGGCAGCGGCGACCCTGTGCAAGGAACGCAGGGTACATGGTCGAAAATATTGGCAGCGGATGATATTAATAATGGATATACATTGGTCGTACCATTTGAAGTTTATGTTCGTCCTCTCATTGATAATGATTCGGCAATTGTCTTTAGTCGCCTTTACAGAGGCGCGCGGTTGATTGCTCAGTCAAAAAAAGGATTGGTGAAGATAGACAGGGTCACACCTGGGGAAAGCAGACCAACCGGTCTGAATGCGCAATCAGTGAATGAAGGAGTCACGGAAATGAGAGCAAAACTTCAACCTCCGAAAATACGTCCGAACGTAACAAGATCAGGTGTCGTAACTGTTGATGCTGGAATTAACGATAAGCTGGCTGATGATTCGATTCCTATTAGTGTTCTTGATGCAGGAACGTTAGTTTTTTACGCTACAAATCTCGCCGATCCTATGGATAATGATGAGCTGGAAGTTTCTTACACCGTGGTGGGTGGCACGGAACAGACGATCCCTGGGCTTTTTAGGATGGGGCCAGTCGTAGGGCGTGAAGACCCGTTCGAAATGGAGGTGGACGCGAGTCTATTTCCAGAGGCCCAGATGCCTGCCGAGCCCACGCGTTACGAAGTTCGTTATAAGTTGTATAAGGGCGGTGGCGGTAACAGTGACGATTCGACGATTGTGGAATTCGCCATTGACCGTACCGCACCGTTCGAGGTTAAAGTTCCTGCGCGACAGAAAAGAAAACCGTCACCTGATGTCACGATGACCAATCGGCCAGCCAGCCCTGACTTCATTGTTAATGAAGCCTGGATCACGGCAAATCCGAAAATGCTTTGCACCGTGCCCGTGAATTATCCGCTGCGCCGACTTGATGATGTTTTAAGGTATTATTTGTACTCGGGTGACATCGTACTAAAGGTTTTTGAGGCCACCGTGGATGCCACTGGCACATTTGAAGTTGACAGCGCGGAGCTCCGTAATTTACCTAACCTGACGCGGATCTCTCACGCCTATGAGTGGATAGATTTGCCCGGTAACCTGAGCGCGCGCACGGATCCTAAGCCTTTGTTTGATCTACGGTTGGCACAAGATCCAGACTTACTCGAGCCCAAAGTTCCAAAAACCGACCCGAACCGAACGGTTCCCTTATATCTCGACGACTTCGTGACGGGCTCTGCAGCTGTGCTTGCTGTTGTCGAACAGCCGCTGCACGGTATCGACACGGATGACATTGAGTTGTTTATTGAGGATGCTTCCGATCCACTGGTTTTCGAGAGTTTTGGTAAAAAACCTCTAGGTACAGCGAATGTTGAGTTCACCCTTGATTACGTCAAGTTGGCGAGGCTTTTCGACAATTCGACAAGTCCCAAGGAGGTAAAAGTCTGGTACGAGCACACCCGCCCGGGATCTGCTGCGATTGATAGTCCGGTGATTTACATATTTTTGGATTTTGTGCATGCGGGCCCCGATTACCCCGAGTTGCCCGATCTGACCAACCCCAGCCTGCCGCTAGTTACAGTGACAGGGGATTCTAATACACCTAATGTCATTACTCCTAGCGATAGGAATAGCGCCGGTACCATCAGTGTTCCAGTCTGGTTTGGTTTGCCTGATGTCGTTGGGGGTGAGCAAGTCGATTTCTATATTGATGGCACACTGGTTGACACGTTTCTACCCTTTGGTGGAGAGACCACGTTTGCGGGGAACGTTACGGCCGCGTTCATCAAGGCATTGCCAACGGCTACGGTTAAAGCTTATTGGACGATTAGATACGTTGGTAGTAATAACAATATTATTAAGTCGCTTGAACAGGATGTGATAGTTAATGCTCAACAAGTTGACCTGCCGCCACCCACTATCAGAGTGCGCAGCCGTGACGAAATTTCTTGCTTTGCAATGGACAACGCTACAACGGCTTGGACAATGGCCATGGGTATCCCTAAAGATACGCATTTGCCACCAGGGAAAAATATTACGGTTCATTTTGTGGGGGTCACGGATATAACGGGCGCAACCGAAGTACCGGGCACGGCAGATTCACAGCCCTACGTGATCAAGGCGCCGGAACAGGTAGATATTGCGCAGGTCGGCACCGCTGATAAATTCAAATTGAACCAGCCTTTCAGGGGGGCAATTGCCTTCGGGAAATATTGGTATGAAACCGATATAAACGGTACTCAGTCATCCGAGGTGGTCATTAAGCCGTTCGATATCATCAACACCAGTTTTGAGTATTGTGATCGGATGGATGCGCCTGCGCCGACGCCATAATATTGTTGTTTGAGCAGAGAGTCAGGCCAGGGGTGTGAACGCCTGGCATGATTCACTGCGGTGGTACTCTTGACTTTTTGTTTCGGAAAAATCTGAGCTCTCTGGAGGATTATTCCTACATTCGTTGTGCTCAGTAATCTTTATTCTGCCGGGCTCTTTCGGGAGATGGTTTTTTCCAGGAGAAATCATTTAACGGTTATGTCTATTGTCAGGAAAATACAATGTCTCGCATATCAGGTTCAAAGGGTGGAAGGGCAGGCCGCTATTTGCTCGGCTCAATTTTCTTTGTTTCCTCCCAATCTTTCGCGGCTATTCTCCTGCCGGGGCAGGATGGCACTGTCGACAACACATCCCCTCTTGAAAACTGGGGTGTGTCGGGGGGGGGGACGCTCACAATCGATAACGGTACAGCACTGACCATTAGTGCCCAAGATGCCAATGTGGTTTTCAACGGCGGCCAGAGTCAGCGCATTGATGCCACCGCTTCTAACGTGAGCCTCTCGGGCGCAACGGTTAATAGTGCGGCGGGCAGAGGCGGTCTTCAGCTGATAGACAGCTCCGCCACCATTGATGCCAGCGCTATTACCAGCACCAACAGCATGGGGCTGTTGTTGGGGCGTAATATCAACACCCCAGCCGCCTCCAGCGCCACAGTCACTGGCGGAAGCACCATTACCGGTCTCGTCGGCGGCGCAAACGCCACCGGTTTCAGCGTCCTGACGGTCAACGATTCGACCTTGCGTGGCACCGGCGCGACCAGTTACGGCGTTCAACTGGAAGGGGCAACGCTTTCGGCGACCGGAAGCACGATCTCCGGTGGGCAGGACGGCCTGCGAATCGGCGCGGACAATACCGGCGTGATTGCCAGCACGGTGACCTTGGATAATACAGTCGTAACGGGGGATACCGGCTCGGCGATCGTTGTTGGTTCCTTTGGTGCTGCTGGCGCCGTGGCAACCATCAATGTACTTAATGGCTCGCAACTGAACGGTGGTAACGGAACATTATTGCAAGCCACCAACAGCTCCACAGCCAACGTCAACGTCGATGCCAGCGCGCTACGCGGCGATGTCATTGGCGAGACCGGCAGCACAGTCTCGTGGTTGATGCAGAACGCCTCCTCGCTCGAAGGCAATTTGCAAAATGTCACCAGCGTCAACCTCAACACCAACAGCACGTTGAACGGTAACGTATTGGCCGTTGCGGGTACGGGGGCAGCGGTCAATCTGAATAACGGTTCTGCGATCAACGGCAACGTGGAGAACGTATTCGACCTTAAGCTGGACAACAACAGCCAGATGACCGGCGACGTCCTCTCGGATGCCAACGGCAGCGTATTGCTCAATAATGGCTCTGTACTGACCGGACAAATCACCAATTCGGGCAACCTGAACATCAACAATGCCGCGCAGTGGGTGATGACAGGCGACAGTACCGTGCAACGCCTCGGGATGAGCAGCGGCGTGGTGCGCATGGGGACGAACGAGCAGTTTCAACAGTTGAACATCGGTGAGCTGTCCGGTAGCGGTACCTTTGTCATGGGCACCGACCTGGGTAATGGTGATACGGACTTCCTGAATGTTACCGGTACTGCCAGCGGGCAACATCAGTTGCTGGTCTCCGCGACCGGGACCACGCCAACCAGTGCCGAAGCCGTCAAAATCGGCAACATTGCCGCTGGTGATGCGAGTTTCTCGCTGGGTGGTCGGGAAACGGTCGATGCCGGTACCTTCGTCTACCGCTTGAAGAAGGATGGGGAGGGTTTGTACCTTAATCCCGACCGAGACACCGTCAGCCCGTCCACCAATACCGCATTGGCTTTGGCCGGCAGTGCTCGCAGCGTATTGAACGCAGAGATGAACATGCTCAACGATCAGATCGGTGATCGGGGATTAAGCGCACGGCCCGATGCGTCAATGCGTTCGGCCAGCGATAACGACATTAAGTTGAGCAACAGCGTCTGGGTACGTACTTACGGTAATCAATACAGCGTCGACAACGCCTATGGCGATGGCTACTCGCAGAACCAGAATGGGATCACCGGCGGTGCCGATACATTGGTGGATATCGGCAATCGCGCATGGGTACTCGGTGGCTTCGTAGGCACCAGCCACACCAACATGGATCTGCGGTACGGTTCCAGCGCAACGGTCGACAGCGTAAACCTCGGTGTCTACGGCAGTACCTATGACGTCCAGAGCGGTGTATTCGTCAACGTCATGGCCAAGGTCAACCAGTTCAACAATAAAGCCAAGGTCACCATGAGCGACGGTACACGCTCCAAGGGTGATTACAAGGCATTGGGCGCAAGCGGTTCGGTCGCGGTGGGCAAGCATATTCGCTTGCAAGATAACTATTTCATCGAGCCACAGGTGCGAGTCTCGACGGGCGTGACCCAGAGCGATAGCTATCGCCTGGACAACGGCCTTGAAGTCAAAGCCGACACTATGCGTTCTCTGCAGGGGAACGTGGGCCTTAGGGGCGGACGCGTGATCAGTCTCGAAAATGGCGGCCTGTTGGAGCCGAGTTTGTCGGCGGGCATTAATCATGAGTTCATCAAGACCAACGAGGTCAGGATCAACGACGACAGCTTTGATGACGACCGCGCGAGCACAGCGCTTGAGTACGGTGCGGGCCTTAAGTGGACGCCGGCCCAACGTAACTGGCAGGTCTCGGGTCAGGTTGGAGGCAGCAAAGGGACAACTGTCAGTCAGGATTGGAATGGTAGCTTGCGGTTGAGTTATTTCTTCTGATTGATGAGTTCTGCCTTGAGCGCTGTGATGCCCCGACAATGTCGGGGCATTTTTGTATTCGGGGTAAAAATTCGTAGAGGTTGTGTGAAATTATGTAAGGGTTTTGCTCAGCGGCAGATGAGGGCGTATATCCTTGGCCGCTTGACGTTTTCTGCGCCTTGCCCTTTTGGATGCACCCATGCCCAACATCCTCCTTGTCGAAGACGACACTGCCCTCTCCGAACTGATCGCCAGCTACCTGGAACGCAACGGCTATCAGGTCAGCGTGCTCAGCCGTGGCGATCATGTGCGGGAACGGGCGCGGGTCGATCCGCCGGACCTGGTGATCCTCGACCTGATGCTGCCGGGGCTGGACGGCTTGCAGGTCTGCCGCTTGCTGCGGGCCGATTCGGCCACCTTGCCGATCCTGATGCTCACCGCCCGGGACGACAGCCACGATCAGGTCCTGGGCTTGGAGATGGGCGCCGACGACTACGTCAGCAAACCCTGTGAACCCCGGGTCTTGCTGGCGCGGGTGCGGACCTTGTTGCGCCGCAGTAGCCTTACCGAGCCGCAGACGGTCAACGACCGTATTCTCATGGGCAACCTGTGCATCGACCTGTCCGAGCGCACCGTGACCTGGCGCGGGCAAGCGGTGGAGCTGTCCAGCGGCGAATACAACCTGTTGGTGGTGCTGGCCTGGCATTGCGGTGAGGTATTGAGCCGCGACCAGATCCTGCAGCGCCTGCGCGGCATCGAATTCAACGGCACCGACCGCTCGGTGGACGTGGCGATTTCCAAGCTGCGGCGCAAGTTCGACGACAACGCCGGCGAAGCCCGCAAGATCAAGACGGTGTGGGGCAAGGGTTATCTGTTCAGCCGCTCCGAGTGGGAATGTTGAGTCGATGTGGAAGCTGCTGATTCGCCTTTACCTGGTCACCATCGTGTCCTACAGCGCCGCGATCTACCTGATGCCGGAACTGGTGGTCCGGCTGTTTCATGAGCGTTTCCTGAGCTACAACCTCGATTACTCCCGTGGCCTGCAAACCTTGATGGTCAGGCAGTTCCATAACGTGCCCAGCGAACAGTGGCCGGCACTGGCGGCACAGATGGACAAGGAGTTCGAGCCGCTACGCATCGAACTGGCGGCCATCGATGATGAGGGTTTCAGCGCCGACGAGCAGGCGCGTCTCAAGCGCGGCGAGAACGTGGTGCGCCTGGGCGAATGGGCCTGGCGAACCCTGGCGGCCGCGCCGCTGGATGAGCGCACGGCGGTCAAGATGATCGTGCCCCCGGACCCGACCGAGGTCAGTTGGCTGTACTGGAGCATCAACGTGTTGATTGGCGCGACGATGCTGGCCTGCCTGCTGCTTTGGTTGCGGCCGCATTGGCGCGATCTGGAACGACTCAAACGCACCGCTGAACGCTTCGGCAAAGGCCATTTGAGCGAACGTACGCAGATTGGCTCCAGCTCGAACATCGGCAGCCTGGCTCACGTGTTCGATACGATGGCCGGCGACATCGAGCGCTTGCTCAACCAGCAGCGCGATCTGCTCAATGCGGTGTCCCATGAATTACGCACGCCATTGACCCGCCTCGATTTTGGCCTGGCCCTGGCGCTGTCCGATGACCTGCCGCCGGCCAGTCGCGAGCGGCTGCAAGGGTTGGTGGCGCACATCCGCGAGCTGGATGAGCTGGTGCTGGAGTTGCTGTCTTACAGCCGTCTGCAGAACCCCGAGCATCTGCCCGAACGAGTGGAGGTGGCGCTGGACGAGTTCATCGACAGTATCCTGGGCAGTGTCGACGAGGACCTGGCGGCGCCGGACGTGGTGATTGATGTGCTGCTGCACGGTGCGCTGGAGCGTTTCGTGCTGGACCCGCGCTTGACGGCCCGGGCGTTGCAGAACTTGTTGCGCAATGCCATGCGCTATTGCGAAAAGCGCATCCAGGTCGGCGTGCTGGTCGGCGTCGAGGGCTGTGAGATCTGGGTCGACGACGACGGTATCGGTATTCCCGACAGCGAGCGCGAGCGGGTGTTCGAGCCGTTCTACCGTTTGGACCGCAGCCGCGACCGCGCCACGGGCGGCTTTGGCCTGGGCCTGGCCATCAGCCGTCGAGCCCTGCAAGCCCAGGGCGGCGCGCTGACGGTCGAGGCTTCGCCGCTGGGCGGTGCGCGGTTGCGCTTGTGGTTGCCAACAGCGGGCTGATGCGGTTTGAGGCCGGGGCGAGGGGGCAGACGTCTAGCGCGCTCGATTCAATCAGCGCCACACCCGCTTGCTGCATCCGCCGGATTGCCGCCTCCATCGAACCGTCGATATCAATGCCCCGACAGGCGTCGAGCACCACAAGTGCATTGAACCCCGCCGCCCGGGCATCCAGCGCCGAGAACATCACGCAGAAATCCAGCGCAAGCCCCACCATGTACACCGTGTCGATGCCGCGCTCCTTGAGGTAGCCCGTCAACCCGGTGGGTGTCTGGCGGTCGGCTTCCATGAAGGCCGAATAGCTGTCGATGTCCGGGTTGCAGCCCTTGCGAATGATCAGTTGCGCGTGGGGCAGGTCCAGGGCCGGGTGCAGCGCGGCGCCTGGGGTGCCCTGTATGCAGTGGTCGGGCCACAGTTTCTGTTCGCCATAGGGCAGTTGAATAAGGTCGAACGGTTTTTTGTCCGGATGGCTGGAGGCAAACGAAGCATGCCCGGCCGGGTGCCAGTCCTGGGCGAGGATGACGTGCCTGAATGAACGGCCCAGGCGGTTGATCAATGGCACGATTTCGTCACCTCCCGGTACGGCCAGTTGGCCTCCCGGAATGAAGTCGTTCTGAACGTCTATTACCACTAACGCGGTGGTTGGGGCGGTCATGGATGGGGCTCCTGAAAAAAGACCCTCACAGCTTAGCCGAACGGAAGAAGATGTCTTTCGTCGCAAATATTCAAGGACTGATGGCTTTTTGATATTTGGTCGGTACGCCCGTACCACAATTGAGTACAATCGCCGACTTTCAACCGGGCATGGAAGCAGTTCGGCTTTCCAGTCACGAGAAAAACCCATGCTCATCGGCAGTTACTCCCCGGCCCTTGTTTCAATTTCTTTATTTGTTGCAGTACTGGCTTCCTACACCGCGCTGGACATGACCGGACGCATAGCGACCACCCAGGGGCGCGCGGCGCATTGGTGGATGGCCGGCGGTTCCCTGGCCATGGGCATCGGGGTCTGGTCCATGCATTTTATCGGGATGCTGGCGTTCACCTTGCCGGTGGAGCTTGGCTACGATGTGTCGATCACCGCCTTGTCGCTGCTGACTGCCATCCTGTCCTGCGGCTTTGCCCTTTGGTTGGTCAGTCAACCGCAATTGCCGGCGTGGCAACTGGCTTTCGGCGCGTTGATCATGGGCGCCGGCATCAGTGCGATGCATTACACCGGCATGGCGGCGCTGCGAATGCAGCCGGGTATTGATTATGACCCCTCGTTGTTCGGGGCTTCGCTGGTGATTGCAGTCGGCGCTTCGGCGGCCGCGTTGTGGATCGCCTTTCGCCTGCGCCAGAACATCCCTCATGTACGCCTGGCCCGCGCCGGCGCCGCCGTCGTAATGGGCCTGGCCATTGTCGGCATGCATTACACCGGCATGGCCGCAGCGCGGTTCAGCGACGGCAGTTTTTGCGGGGCCCTGGACGGCTTGAGCGGCAAGGGCCTGGACAATCTGGTGCTGATCACCACGCTGGCGGTACTGGCCATCGCCTTGCTTACGTCGATTCTCGATGCGCGCCTGGAAGCCCGGACCGCAGAGCTGGCCCAATCGTTGACCCTGGCTAACCGCGAGCTGACGCAACTGGCCCTGCACGACCCGCTCACCGAACTGCCCAACCGCGTGCTGCTGGCCGATCGTATCGATCAGGCCATGCATCGGGTACATGAGCAAGGCGGCTGTTTCGCCTTGATGTTCATCGACCTGGACGGTTTCAAACCGGTCAACGATGCTTTCGGCCATCACATGGGTGATCTGTTGCTGCGCGACGTGGCCCTGCGCCTGCGGGAAGACTTGCGCAGCCAGGACACCCTGGCGCGGATCGGCGGTGATGAGTTCGTGCTGCTGGTACAACTGGCCGAGCCTGACGATGCGTTACGACTGGCGGCCCGCCAGGTCGGGCTGATCGGTCGCACATTCCGGGTGGCCGATCATGACCTGCAGATCTCCGCCAGTGTCGGCATCGCGCTTTATCCGGGCAACGGCCAAAGTGCCGAGGAGCTGCTGATGAATGCCGACGCAGCGATGTATCACGCCAAGGGCGCCGGCAAGAACGGCTACAGCTTTTTCGATGCCTCGATGAACAGCAACGCCCGCAAGCAACTGCAATTGCTGCAAGACCTGCGCATCGCTGTCGAACAGCGCCAGTTCAGCCTCCATTACCAGCCCAAGTTCGATGCCGCCAACGGCCGTCCGGTCGGTGCCGAAGCCTTGTTGCGCTGGACGCATCCAACCCAGGGCCTGCTGATGCCCGATACCTTCATCGACCTTGCGGAAAAGACCGGGCTGATCATTCCCATCGGTGAATGGGTGTTGAACGAGGCCTGCCGCCAGATGCGCGAATGGTACGTGCTCGGCTACACCGACTGGCGCATCGCGGTGAACCTGTCGGCCTTGCAGTTCTGTCACGTGGGCCTGGTGCAGAGCGTCGCCACGGCGCTGGAGACTCATCATCTGCCGGCCAACAGCCTGACCCTGGAAATCACCGAGACCACGGCGATGAGCGATGCCGATGCGAGCATGACGGTGCTGCAGCAGCTCTCGGACATGGGCGTGGATTTGTCCATCGACGACTTTGGCACCGGTTATTCGAGCCTGATGTACCTCAAGCGTTTGCCGGCCAACGAGCTGAAGATCGATCGTGGTTTCGTGCGTGACCTGGAGCACGACAGTGATGACGCGGCGATCGTCTCGGCCATCGTCGCCCTCGGCCAGGCGCTGGGGCTGCGGATCGTTGCCGAAGGGGTGGAGACCGACGTGCAGCAGGATTTCCTGACCCAATTGGGTTGCGATTCGCTGCAGGGTTACCTGTTGGGGCACCCGCTGCCGGCCGAGCGCTTCTTGCACGACATTCGTAAGGCACAACGGCTGGCGCTGGCCTGAGCGGCCGCTCAGGGAACGATGTCGAACGCCGTGCTGCCCAGTTGCTCGCCATTGACCAGCAGATGCACCGCATGCCGGCCCGCGTAATGGCGGCGGGTGGTCAGCTCGCGAATGTGCTGGGAGCGGCTGAGGCTGACGCACTCCAGGGCGGGCAGGTCGAAAGTCTTGAGCTTGAAGACTTTGGCCGAGGTGCCGCCCGAGGCTTTCACGTAGTCGATGGCATAGTCGATCACCAGGCGCTGGCTCTGTTCGAGGGTTGATTGCACCTGGAACGACAAGGTGATTGGCTCGCCGAGACGAATCACCGCAGGCGTGACCTTAAAGTCCAGCACTTGGATGTGCGCCTTGCCGCCGACCCCGATAACCGCCAGCGCCCGCGAATTGCCTTGTTTGATCAGGCTGCGCAAAGCATGGCGGGCGATCCATGCGGTATGGCGATCTTGCAGGGGCCAGCCTTCGATCCGGTCCAGCACCCAGTCAGGGTGCTGCTTGGTGATGTCGTTGAGATGATTGGCCACGGACTTGCGTACATACAGGCTAGTGTCGGCCTTGAGGGCCTCAAGGATCGCGGCGGCGAGGTCGGGATTGGCCTGGATCGGTTCCAGATGGAACGACCAGGGCAAGCGTGGTCGACTGCCTTCGCTGGCCAGGCGGCGGACGTGTTCGTTGGGGTCGTGCGCCCAGTCGTGCATGACCTTGAGGGTGCGCCCCAGGTCATCACGCAGGAAATGCCGCACGGCGAACTCCGAGGAGCCGAACCGGGTGAAGTATTTGAGCGCATCCAGGGACAGGTCGAAGCTGTGCCGGCCGTAGGACGCCACGTAGTGGGGCAGGAACATGCTGACAAACATGCTGTTGAGTCGGGGCGCCAGGTCCCGCAGCACGTCCAGCGACGCCTCGTACTCCAGGGGCAGTACCGCATGCAGGCACTCACTGACTCGCGCCATGCGTTGCATCACCGACAACTCGCTCAGCCCGTCATTGGCCATGTCCAGGAACGCCCGGCTATCGAATGCCGGATACACCGCGCTCATTTCACTGGCGATGTGCTCAAGGCGCGGCTTGTTGAAGATTTCCTTCAGGGCCGGGGATGACGTTGTGGTGCTCATGATGGGATCCGTGCGGAAGGTGCTGTAGTCCAAGGCTCGTTACTATGCCATGCCAGGCACAAGCCGTGGCGAGGGGGCTTGCTCCCGCTCGGCCTCGCTCGGCCTGTGGGAGCTGTCGAGCGAAGCGAGGCTGCGATCTTTCCCCTGCCAATTGAGTCGGGAGTGAGAAATCAAGATCAAAAGATCGCAGCCTTCGGCAGCTCCTACAAGTGCAGTCCTGGAGTTGCTTGAGGTCAGACGACCTCATCCACATCCACATACTGGCGAATATGCCCCAGCCCGCGTTCCACATACGCATCTTTCTCGCCCACCGGGGCAAAATAATGCAGCACTTCCCGCGCGGTCTCCAGGCCCTTGAGCCGGGCCAGCACCCAGGCCGACAGGTACTGGGCGGAGAAACAGCCACCGGCGGTGGCGATGTTGCCATTGGCGTGGAACGCCTGGTTGACTACGTTGACACCCGCCGCCACGACCCAGGGTTTACTGGTGGTGTCGGTGCAGGCCGGTGCCTGGCCGAGCAGCCCCAGGCGTGCCAGCAGAAAGGTGCCGGAGCATTGGGAACCGAGCAACTGGCGCGTCGGGTCCAGGCGCAGCCGGCTCATGATGGCCGGGTCGTCGGCCACTTCCCGGGTCTTCATGCCGCTGCCGAACAACACCGCGTCGGCCTTGCAGGCCTGCTCCAGATCGATCTGGGCGTCGATGGTCAAGCCATTCATGGACGTGACGCGCGGGGAGGGTGAAGCGATGCTCACGCGCCAATCCTTGTCCCCGATCAGGGCAATGCGGCTGAGCATGCCGTAGGCAATCAGTGAGTCCAGTTCGTTGAAACCGTCGAAGGTCAGAATGGCGATGTGCATGGCGAGCCCCGGTTTTTTCAATGGCTTTTTTGCCAGCCTACGCCGGTTGTCGGCATCGCCGCCCCGTACAGTCGGCGACAGATTCGTCGCTACAGTAAAAAGGAATGATTCGCCGCGGTTGAAGTCGGAGATTTCAGTATTCTCGATATCACTGGAGTTTTTATGCGCAACCCAACCCTGATCGCCAGCCTGGTCCTGATCGCCGGCCTCGGAGCCTTTGGCCCTGTGGCGCAAGCGGTCGAGGCCACCGGAGATGCGGTGGAACATTCGCCCAATAATGGTCGCCGGCTGGTGGAGGCCGACCGGACGCCGGCTGAATATCAGCGCTCGGACAAAGCCATTAAGAACTGGAAGGAGAAGGGGCTCGAAGCGCCCGAGGAAGGCGCGCAATGGGTGCAGATCCATGACAAATACGTGATGGTGGTGATTGCCTCCGGCCGCATTCTGAAAATCACCCCCGCCACGCGTTAATCCATCAGCGCACTTCGCCTTTGTCCCACAGGCGAACCAACTCGCCGGGTGCCTGGTCTTCAGGCACCTGCAGCACCATTTCGTCGTCCTGGTCGTTGGCGCGATAGCGGACCTCGATCCGGAAAAACCGCTGGTCGCCACGCCCCGGTGCCGCCGAGTCCAGCGGCAGGCAACCTTCCAGTACCGAGCAGATACGCGTGCGCTGGTCGAGATCGCACTGGGCGAACTCGATTTCCCGAGGGCGAGTCAAGGCGGGAATCGCCGCCACGCCGCCCTGGCGGGACAGCCGCACCACGGCGTGATCGTCGAGGTCTGGAAGGGGTTTCATCAGTGCTCCTCGGTTAAGTCGACGCCAACCTGGGCCCAGCCGTTCTGCACCGCCTGCACTTCCCGGACGCCGAAGCGCTGGCGGGCATGCTCGACGGTCAAACGGGCGAAGGCGCTGAAGGACGCGTCGTTGGCCAGTCTTCTGTCGCACAAGGTTTCATACCAGATCCGGCCGGCCTTTTCCCAGGCAAATCCGCCCAGCGTGGTGGCCGCCAGATAGAAGGCGCGGTTGGGAATGCCGGAGTTGATGTGTACGCCGCCGTTGTCCTCACGGGTGATGACGAATTCACGCATGTGCGCCGGTTGCGGGTCCTTGCCCAGCAGCGGGTCATCGTAGGCGGTGCCGGGGTTGGACATGCTGCGCAGGCCGTCACCGTTGATCTTGTCAGTGAGCAGGTCGGCGCCGATCAGCCAGTCGGCCTGGTCGGCGGTCTGTTCGAGGACGAACTGCTTGACCAGTACGCCGAATACATCGGACATGGACTCGTTCAACGCGCCAGACTGGTTGGCGTAGATCAATCCGGCTTCGCTTTCGGTCACGCCATGGGCCAGCTCGTGGGCCACCACATCGAGGGAGCGGGTGAAGCGCTGGAAAATTTCGCCATCGCCGTCGCCGAACACCATCTGCGCGCCGTTCCAGAAGGCGTTTTCGTAGTCCTGGCCGTAATGCACGCTGCCCACCAGGGCGAAGCCTTTGTTGTCGATGGAGTCGCGCCCCAGCACTTTCCAGAAAAAATCGTAGGTAGCGCCGAGGGCATCGTAGGCCTCATCCACGGCCGGGTCGCCAGTGGCCGCCTGGCCTTCGAGGCGTACCGGCTGGCCGGGCAGCTCCATGGTATTTTGTGCGTCATGCACGCTGCGCTGGGGTTGACCGGGCTTGCCGGGCCTGGGCAGCGCAGCGGCGGCGGGCGGGGTATGCGGCGGGCCGGGGTTATGCCGTAGGTTGCGTACGTGGGTCAGGGTGCCGAGGGCGCTGGAGCGTTGATGTTCGGAGCCGTGGGCGATGATTCGGTTGAGGATATAGGGGGGAATGAAACCATGGAGCGGGCGAGAGTCGATCATCAGAACATCCTTATCTGAAATGCAGGGTCGATACCCATGTGAACCGAAGCGACCGCTGCGGTTCCCTTGTGCAGGCAATACACAAAAGTTTGCCAGCCACGCGGATTTCTGCGAAAACCCGCGCCTGAACCACACGGGAGTGCCCCATGAACGAAGAGCTGCAAATCATCGACCTGGAACAGGGCGACGGCAAAAGCGTAGTCAAAGGCGCGCTGATCACCACCCAATACCGTGGCACGCTGGAAGACGGCACTGAATTCGATTCGTCCTTCAGTCGAGGCAAACCTTTCCAGTGCGTGATTGGTACTAGTCGAGTTATCAAGGGCTGGGACGTCGGCCTGATGGGCATGAAGGTCGGCGGCAAGCGCAAGCTGTGGGTGCCAGCGAATCTGGCCTACGGCGAACGGTCCATGGGGGCCCACATCAAGCCGGGCGCCAATCTGATTTTCGAAATCGAGCTGCTGGAAGTGCTGACCCGCGACGATTGAACGTGTTGCTATTCTCTCCAGTGGTGCCATGGCGCGATTCGTCAGGGAGCGAAATATGAATGCAGAGCAACATGATCTAGGGGTGTCCCAGGTCGCCGCGGCCATTGCCGAACCGGCCCGCACCCGAATGCTGTGCGCGTTGATGGACGGCCATGCCCGAACCAGCACGGAGTTGGCGAGCATCGCCGATGTCAGCGCCTCTACCGCCAGCACCCATTTGGCGAAGCTCAAGGCGCTGGCGTTGGTGCGCGTGTACGTCCAGGGCCGACATCGCTACTACAGCCTGGCGGATAAACGCGTTGCCCAGGCCCTTGAAGCGTTGATGGTGATCGGCCAGAACGCCGCCCCGAGCTTCTCCCCGCGCACGCCGGATCGCCTGCAATTCGCCCGCACCTGCTACGACCACATGGCCGGCACGCTGGCGGTGCGCTTGCATGATCGGATGCTTGAAGCCGGCTGGTTGGTGGATGTGGAAGGCAAAGGGTATCGCCTGAGCGAGTCCGGCGAGGCGCTGTTCCAAGGGCTGGGTATTGATGTCCAGGCGCTTGCCGTTCAGCGACGCCGATTTGCCTGTCCCTGCCTGGACTGGAGCATGCGCCGTCCACACTTGGGGGGCGCCTTGGGCGCGGCACTGCTGCAAACGGCGATCAAGCGCAAATGGGTGGTCCAGGACCTGGACAGTCGGGCGCTGGGCTTGACGGCCAGTGGCCGCAAGGAAATGGCGGCGCGATTGGGTGTCGATGTCGCGATGGATGTCGGACCTGCTGACGCCATCGCGAGCAGGCTCGCTCCCACAATGGAACTGCGTTGAACACAAAGCTTATGAACACCCCAACCTCCTGTGGGATCGAGCCTGCTCGCGATGGCGGTGGGTCAGTCAGCATTGATGTTGGATGTGACGGCCTCTTCGCGAGCAAGCCCGCTCCCACAGTGGAACTGCGCTGAACACAAAGCTTATGAACACCCCAACCTCCTGTGGGATCGAGCCTGCTCGCGATGGCGGTGGGTCAGTCAGCATTGATGTTGGATGTGACGGC
>NZ_JAKNQY010000002.1:370054-415749 GCF_024494355.1 Pseudomonas sp. Q11
GCGATGGCGGTGGGTCAGTCAGCATTGATGTTGGATGTGACGGCCTCTTCGCGAGAAAGCCCGCTCCCACAATGGAGCTGCGGTGAACCCAAAGCTCATGAACACCCCAATCTCCTGTGGGGAGCGAGCCTGCTCGCGATGGCGGTGTCAGCCGCGCCATGGTCATCAAGCCATGTGCCTGCGTCGATACTCCTCTGGCGTGGTGCCCATCATTTTGCGAAACATGCTGATGAACGCCGAGGCGCTGCTGTAGCCCAGGTCCAGGCCGATGGTTTCCACGGTCTGGCCTCGTTCGAGCAGGGCCAGGGCTTCGATGACTTTCAGGCGCTGGCGCCATTGCACCAGTGAGATGCCCAGGTCCCGCTGTGCCCGGCGCATCAGCGTGCGTTCGGTGGTGTTGGCGGCGCGGGCCAGTTCCGGCAGCGAGCGTGGGTCACCCGGGTTGGCCTCCAGGGCTCGCAGTACCGGTCCCAACAGTGGATCGTCGGAGGAGGGCAGGTAGCTGCCAACGTGGGGCGCCTGGGTCAGTTTGTCCACCAGCACGTGTAATAAACGTTGCTGTTGAGGTGTCGGCGTAGCGCTCGGCGGGTCGTTGCGCAGTTCTTCCAGGAGGGCGCGGATCAACGGGCTCAAGGTCAATGCGCAAGGCCAGGCGGGCAGGGCGCTGCACAGTTCGGCTGACAGGTACAA
Source organism: Pseudomonas sp. Q11 (assembly GCF_024494355.1). Classification (GTDB taxonomy): domain Bacteria; phylum Pseudomonadota; class Gammaproteobacteria; order Pseudomonadales; family Pseudomonadaceae; genus Aquipseudomonas; species Aquipseudomonas hefeiensis. The sequence goes on from NZ_JAKNQY010000002.1 coordinate 370,745, forward strand.
AGAGCAATGACAGGCCTCATGCCGATTGAATCCCATGTGTTCCATGTCCGATGGTAACCAGATGCCGTACTGCGGCGGTGCCAGGTAGTGATGTCCGGCGATCTCGATCTCCATGACCCCGCTATAGGAGTAGACGAACTCGCCCCAGGCGTGGCGGTGTCGTGGGTAAGTGGCGTGGGCCGGCATGCAGGCGCTGCGAAAATAAATCGGCGTCGGCAGGGTGGCTTCGAACGGCGGAATCTTCAAATGCTGGGCAGGTGGATGCATATCGACCACGATGGCGGATTGCCGGGATGGTTTGTCGGGTTATCACTATATCCATCAAAGTTGTCAGGCAGACAATCCTTTCCTCAAATCAATCCTCAGGACTAATCCCATGACGACCCGCCGCGCCCTGGATGGCCCAGTCTGCGCCCTAATGACTGGCCTGTGCGCCATCTGGGGTTTTCAGCAGGTCGCAATCAAGGCCAGCGCCGCCGATATGGCGCCCATGCTGCAATTGGGTCTGCGCTCGGCCATCGCCGCAGTATTGGTATCGCTACTGGTGTGGGTGCGGGGCGAGCGTCTGTCGCTGGCCGATGGCAGTTGGCGTCCGGGCCTGCTGGTGGGGTTGCTGTTTGCCCTGGAGTTCGTGATGGTGGGTGAAGGCCTGCGCCACACGACGGCTTCACACATGGTGATTTTCCTCTACACCGCGCCCATGTTCGCCGCCCTGGGGCTGCACTGGAAACTGCCAAGCGAGCGCCTAAAACCTGTGCAATGGCTGGGTATCGCCGTGGCATTCGGCGGTATTGTCGTGGCCTTCAGCGGTGGTTCTGGATCGGCGAGCGGCAGCTCGCTGCTCGGCGATGGCATGGGCTTGCTGGCCGGTGCGCTCTGGGGAGCGACCACGGTGACGGTGCGTTGTTCGCGGTTGACGAACCTGCCCGCCAGCCAGACGTTGCTGTATCAATTGGTCGGCGCCGGGGTGCTGCTGGTAGGGATGTCGGTAGCGCTGGGGCAAACGACGATCAACCCCACACCGCAACTGCTGGCCAGCCTGGCCTTTCAGGTATTGCTGGTATCGTTCGCCAGTTTTCTGATCTGGTTTTCCCTGCTGCGCCGCTACCTGGCTTCGCAATTGGGGGTGCTGTCGTTCATGACGCCGCTGTTTGGCATCGGTTTCGGAGTCTGGTTGTTGGATGAACCGCTGGAGCCGAACTTCATCGTCGGCGCCGCTCTGGTATTGAGTGGGATTCTACTGGTCAGCGGTTACGGATGGTTTCGCCAGCGTTGGGGGCGATGGCCGGTTTTGCGGCGGGAGTAAGGGAGACAAGCCCATGTGGCGAGGGAGCTTGCTCCCGCTGGGCTGCGCAGCAGCCCCAAAGCCAGGCAACGCGATCATTCAGGTAGACCGCATTGCCTGGGTTGCGACTGCTGCGCAGTCGAGCGGGAGCAAGCTCCCTCGCCACAAAAGCCCCCTAGTGCAACGGGGAGGCTTGGATCAAACCTTGACGATCCAGCCCGCCGGCGCTTCCACGTCACCGGTCTGCACGCCAGTCAGCTCTTTGTAGAGTTTCTGGGTGATCGGACCGACTTCGGTTTCGCTGTGGAACACGTGCAGCTTGTCCTTGTAGCTGATACCGCCGATCGGGGTAATGACCGCAGCGGTACCGCAGGCGCCGGCTTCCTTGAAGTCCGACAGTTTGTCGATGAACACGTCGCCTTCGATCACTTCCAGGCCCAGGCGCGATTTGGCCAGTTCGATCAGCGACAGGCGGGTGATGCCCGGCAGGACCGAAGGGGATTTGGGGGTGACGAATTTGTTGTCGTGGGTGATGCCGAAGAAGTTCGCCGAACCGACTTCCTCGATTTTCGAGTGGGTCATCGGGTCCAGGTAGATGCAGTCGGCGAAACTGGCCTTCTTGGCCTGGGAACCGGGCATCAGGCTGGCGGCGTAGTTGCCACCGACCTTGGCCGCGCCGGTGCCTTGTGGGGCGGCGCGGTCGAAGCTGGAGATCAGGAAGTTGTGTGGGGTCAGCCCGCCCTTGAAATAGGCGCCGACCGGGATGCAGAAGACCGAGAAAATGAACTCAGGCGCGGTGCGCACGCCGATGTTGTCACCTACGCCGATCACGAAGGGGCGCAGGTACAGCGCGCCGCCGGTGCCGTAAGGCGGGATGAAGCGCTCGTTGGCGCGGACCACTTGCTTGCAGGCTTCGACGAACTGCTCGGTCTCGACGAACGGCATCAGCAGGCGGGCGCAGCTGCGCTGCATGCGGGCGGCGTTCTGGTCCGGGCGGAACAGGTTGATCGAACCGTCCTTGCAGCGATAGGCCTTCAGGCCTTCGAAGCATTGCTGACCGTAGTGCAGGGCGGTGGAGCCCTCGCTGATGTGCAGCACGTTGTCGTCGGTCAGGGTGCCGGCGTCCCAGGCGCCATCGCGCCAGTGCGACAGGTAGCGCTTGTCGGTCTTGATGTAGTCAAAGCCCAGTTTGTCCCAATTGATGCTCTCGTTACCCATGACACCCTCTATTTCTTAACAACCGCCGAAACGGTTCAAGGCTTCTGACGTTTTTTGGATGGGGACAACAATACTTCATTCCGGGGCTGTTTCGCAGCCTGTTACATGGATCCTGCAGCTGAAAACAGCCCTGCGGTCGTTGTGAGGGATTGTGGGAGCAAGGCTTGCTGTGGGAGCAAGGCTTGCCCGCGATACAGCCAACGCGGTCCTTGGTGAACCGAGGCGCCTGCATCGCGAGCAAGCTTTGCTCCCACAGCAAGCCTTGCTCCCACAAGTTATTCACCCACAACTGTCACAGATGCAACGCATGCCCCAACGCCCGCAGCGCCGCTTCCTGCACCGCCTCGCCCAGCGTCGGATGGGCGTGGATGGTGCCGGCGATGTCTTCCAGGTGTGCGCCCATTTCCAGGGACTGGCCGAACGCGGTGGACAGCTCCGACACACCGACGCCGACCGCTTGCCAGCCGACGATCAGGTGATTGTCCCGCCGCGCCACGACCCGCACGAAACCGCTTTTCGATTCCAGGGTCATGGCCCGACCATTGGCGGCGAACGGGAAGCTGGAAACGATGCAGTCGAGCCCGGCAGCCTTGGCTTCGTCCGGGGTCTTGCCAACCACCACCAGTTCCGGGTCGGTAAAGCACACCGCAGCGATGGCCGTCGGGGTGAACTCGCGAGGCTGGCCGGCGATCAGCTCGGCAACCATTTCGCCCTGGGCCATGGCGCGGTGAGCGAGCATCGGTTCGCCGCTCAAATCACCGATGGCCCAGACGTTGCGCATGCTGGTTTGGCAACGGTTGTCGATTTTTACCGCCGAACCGTTCATCTCAAGCTGCAGCGCTTCGAGGTTCCAACCCAGGGTGTTGGGTTTGCGACCAACGGCCACCAGCACCCGGTCGGTGTCCAGGTTCAGCGTATCGCCAGCGGGATTGCGCACTTGCAACGTGCTGGCTTGGGCATCGAAACCTTCGACGCTGTGTTTGAGGAACAGCTTCACGCCCAGCTGCTTGAGCGCCTCGTGCACCGGTTGGGTCAGTTCGCCGTCGTAGGCCGGCAGAATCCGCTCCTGGGCCTCGACCACGCTGACCTCGGCGCCGAGTTTGCGGTAGGCAATACCCAACTCCAGGCCGATGTAGCCACCGCCCACCACTACCAGGTGCTTGGGCACCGAGGCAGGGGCGAGGGCTTCGGTGGAGGAAATGATCGGCCCGCCAATCGGCAGCATTGGCAGGTCGACGCTTTTCGAACCGGTAGCCAGCAGCAGGTGTTCGCACTGGATGCGCGTGTCACCGACGTTAACCGTCTTGCCATCGACTACCTTGGCCCAGCCCTGAATGACCTGGACCTTATGCTTTTTCAGCAGCGCCGCGACGCCGGTGGTCAGCCGGTCAACGATGCCGTCCTTCCACTCCACGCTCTTGCTGATCTCCAGCGTTGGCGCCGCCACGGTGATGCCCAGGGCCGAGCCCTGGCTATGGTGCCGTGTCTGATGGAACTGCTCGGCGACGTGAATCAACGCCTTGGACGGAATGCAGCCGATGTTCAGGCACGTTCCGCCCAGCGCCTGGCCTTCCACCAGAATGGTTGGGATGCCCAACTGACCGGCGCGAATCGCCGCCACATAACCGCCGGGGCCGCCGCCGATAATCAGCAGCGTGGTGTGCAAAGTCTGCATTAATTACTCCACAAACAGGGTGGCGGGTTGTTCGAGCAGGCCGCGCAGGGCCTGGATGAATTGCGCCGCGTCCATGCCGTCGACCACCCGGTGATCGAAGGAACTGGAAAGGTTCATCATCTTGCGGATCACGATCTGGCCCTTGATCACCACGGGCCGTTCGACGATTTTGTTCACGCCGACGATCGCCACTTCCGGCAGGTTCAGCACCGGCGTACTGACGATTCCGCCGAGGGCGCCGAGGCTGGTCAGGGTGATGGTCGAGCCGGACAGCTCATCGCGGCTGGCCTTGCCATTGCGGGCCGAGGTGGCCAGGCGCGAGATTTCTGCCGCGCTGTCCCACAGGCTGCGGGCTTCGGCGTGGCGCACCACCGGCACCATCAGGCCGACGTCGCTCTGGGTGGCAACGCCGACATGCACGGCGCCCGAGCGGGTGATGACCTGGGCTTCGTCGTCATAGCGGGCGTTCATTTGCGGGAAGTCGCGCAGGGCCACGACCAGGGCTCGCACCAGGAATGGCAACAAGGTCAGCTTGCCGCGGCTGGCGCCATGTTTTTCGTTCAGATGAACCCGCAGTTCTTCCAGAGCGCTGACGTCGACTTCCTCAACGTAGCTGAAATGCGCGGCACGTTGAGTCGCCTCCTGCATGCGCTGGGCGATCTTGCGGCGCATGCCGATCACCGGGATCTGCTGCTCGTCGTGGCGTTCGGCGTAGCCTGCTCCACCTTTGGTCTGGATCGACGGACCCTGGGCCAGATAGGCCTCCAGGTCTTCGTGCAGGACACGGCCGGCCGGGCCACTGCCCTGGACCAGGCGCAATTGAATGCCCAGGTCCAGCGCGTGTTTGCGTACGGCCGGAGAGGCCAACGGGCGCTCGTCGGGATCGCGGGCCACCGGGGCTTGCGGAGCCGGGCGTGGCGCCGCAGCGGGTTTTTCCAGCGCCGGTTCAGGCGTTGCCACCGGCGCGGGTTTCGGCGCTGGCGCGGCGACGGCGGGTTGCGCCGATTCCTTGAGGTTGCCGGCACCTTCGACTTCAATGCGGATCAGTTCGCTGCCCACCGCCATGACTTCGCCCGGCTCGCCACCCAGGGCAATCACCCGACCGTGCACTGGCGAGGGAATGTCCACCATGGCCTTGTCGGTCATGACATCGGCCAGTACCTGGTCCTCGACCACCATGTCGCCAACCTTGACGTGCCACACCGACAGTTCTACTTCGGCGATGCCTTCGCCAATGTCCGGCATCTTGATAACGTGCGTGCCCATTCAGACCTCCATGACCCGTTTCAACGCCGCGCCCACCCGGGACGGCCCTGGGAAATACGCCCACTCCTGCGCATGCGGGTAGGGAGTGTCCCAACCAGTGACACGCTCGATAGGCGCTTCCAGGTGATGGAAACAATGCTCTTGCACCAGCGACACCAACTCGGCGCCGAAACCGCAGGTGCGGGTGGCTTCGTGGACCACCACACAGCGGCCGGTCTTCTTCACGGACTTGACGATGGTCTCAAGGTCCAGCGGCCAGAGGCTGCGCAGGTCGATGACTTCGGCGTCGATGCCGGTTTCTTCGGCGGCGACCTGGGACACATACACCGTGGTGCCGTAGGTGAGGATGGTCACATCCTTGCCCGGGCGGGTGATGGCGGCGACGTCCAGCGGTACGGTGTAGTAACCGTCCGGCACCTGCGCCGACGGGTGTTTCGACCACGGCGTTACCGGGCGGTCGTGGTGGCCGTCGAACGGGCCGTTATACAGGCGCTTGGGTTCGAGGAAGATCACCGGGTCATCGTTTTCGATGGAGGCGATCAGCAGGCCCTTGGCGTCGTAAGGGTTCGATGGCATGACGGTGCGCAAGCCGCAAACCTGGGTGAACATCGCTTCGATGCTCTGGCTGTGGGTCTGGCCGCCATAGATGCCGCCGCCGCAGGGCATGCGCAGGGTCATCGGCGCGGTGAACTCGCCGGCGGAGCGATAGCGCAGGCGCGCCGCTTCGGAAATGATCTGGTCCGAGGCCGGGTAGACGTAGTCGGCGAACTGGATCTCGGCCACCGGCCGTAACCCGTAGGCGCCCATGCCCACCGCCACGCCGACGATACCGCTTTCAGAGATCGGTGCATCGAACACCCGGGAGGTGCCGTACTTGTTCTGCAGGCCTTCGGTGCAGCGGAACACGCCGCCGAAGTAGCCCACGTCCTGGCCGAACACCACGACGTTGTCGTCGCGCTCAAGCATCACGTCCATGGCCGAGCGCAGGGCCTGGATCATGGTCATGGTGGTAGTGGTCATGGCGGTGTCCAGCTGGATAGTGTTGTTGTGATCGTTCATGTCAGATCCCCAACTCCTGACGCTGGCGCTTCAAGTGCTCCGGCATCTCTTTGTAGACGTCTTCGAACATGGTCGCGGCGCTTGGGATCTGCCCGCCGGCGAGGGTGCCGTACTGCTCGGCCTCCTTCTGCGCGGCGATCACCTCGGCTTCGAGTTCGGCGGTGACTGCAGCATGTTCCTCTTCGGACCAGTGGCCGATTTTCACCAGGTGCTGCTTGAGGCGCGCAATCGGGTCGCCCAGCGGGAAGTGGCTCCAGTCGTCGGCGGGACGGTACTTCGAAGGATCGTCGGAAGTGGAGTGCGGGCCTGCGCGGTAGGTCACCCATTCGATCAGCGCCGGGCCGAGGTTGCGTCGGGCGCGCTCGGCGGCCCAGCGCGAGGCAGCGTAGACCGCCATGAAGTCGTTGCCATCCACCCGCAGCGAGGCGATGCCGCAGCCGACGCCGCGTCCGGCGAAGGTGGTGGCTTCACCACCGGCAATGGCCTGGAAAGTGGAGATTGCCCACTGGTTGTTGACCACGTTGAGGATCACCGGCGCCCGGTAGACGTGGGCGAAGGTGAGGGCGGTGTGAAAGTCCGATTCGGCGGTGGCACCGTCACCGATCCAGGCCGAGGCGATCTTGGTGTCGCCTTTGATCGCCGAGGCCATGCCCCAGCCCACACCCTGGATGAATTGCGTGGCCAGGTTGCCGGAAATGGTGAAGAAACCGGCGTCCTTGACCGAGTACATGATCGGCAACTGCCGGCCCTTGAGCGGATCGCGCTCGTTGGACAGCAGTTGGCAGATCATCCCCACCAGCGGCACGTCGCGGGCCATCAGGATGCTTTGCTGGCGATAGGTGGGAAAGCACATGTCATCGATGTTCAGCGCCAGGGCCTGGCCGCTCCCGATGGCTTCCTCGCCGAGGCTCTGCATGTAGAACGACATTTTTTTCTGGCGCTGGGCGACCACCATGCGGTTGTCGTAGATGCGCGTCTTGAGCATGGCGCGCATGCCTTTGCGCAGGATCTCCAGAGGCACGTCTTCGGCCCATGGGCCGTGGGCATTGCCCTGGTCATCGAGCACCCGAATCAGCCCTCGGGCCAGGTCGGCGGTGTCGGACGGCTCAACGTCGATGGAGGGTTTGCGCACCGTGCCGGCATCGCTCAGATGCAGGTAGGAGAAGTCGGTCTGGCAGCCGGGACGGCCCGAGGGTTCGGGGACGTGCAGGCGTAGTGGTTCATACGCTGGGTTCATGGCTTTCTACGCTCGATCTTGTGAATTTCTTGTAGTGGGCGCGCTAGCTGACGAACTTTCCTGGGTAAGGAAAATTGTCCTACAACAATCATAGGCTCGACGCAGAAGAATATTTTTCTCTGTTAGGTTGCTGTTCAGATCATTTGCAGATAAAAAATCTGCACAACGATAAAAAATAGGATTATTTGTCTCATGCGTAAACTCGATCGCACCGACATCGGCATTCTGAACAGCCTTCAGGAAAACGCCCGCATCACCAACGCCGAGCTCGCCCGGTCGGTCAATCTCTCGCCCACGCCGTGCTTCAACCGGGTCCGGGCCATGGAGGAGCTGGGGGTGATACGCGAGCAGGTCACGCTGCTGGATGCCGATCTGCTGGGCCTGCATGTCAACGTGTTCATCCACGTCAGCCTGGAAAAACAGGTGGAGGAGGCGTTACAGCACTTCGAAGAGGCGATCTCCGACCGGCCGGAGGTGATGGAGTGCTACCTGATGGCAGGCGACCCGGATTACCTGATCCGCGTGCTGGTGCCGTCGATCCAGTCGCTGGAGCGGTTCATGATGGACTTTCTGACCAAGGTCCCGGGTGTGGCGAATATCCGCTCGAGCTTTGCGCTCAAGCAGGTGCGCTACAAGACCGCGCTGCCGTTGCCGGCCAATGGGTTGACCTTGGGTACCTGAACTCCCGCTGGGCCTGTAGGAGCTGCCGAGCGAAGCGAGGCTGCGATCTTGTCCCAGACAATTGAGTCGCGAGCCAAAGATCAAAAGATCGCAGCCTTCGGCAGCTCCTACACGAACCTGTCTGGAGGGGTTACAGGAGTCGACACTGCATCGAAAACCCCAACGCCACCGACTGCCCTTGCTCCAGCAAGCGTAACCCTGGCCGCCCTGGCAGGTGGTGGGCATTGACCGGATGGCTGACCGGTTCGATGCAAAAAAAATCCAGGCCCACGGGACAGTACAGCAGGAAGTATTCGCTACCGCTGGCTCGGCATTCCAGCTCATAACCCAGGTCCGGTTGCTGGATCAGGCAATGCCCGTCCCACCCGCCAAAACCGTTGTCCACGAGGGTGTCCGGCAGCAAGCGGGGTTGTTGGAAGTCCCAGGTTTGAGGAATGTTGCCTAACGTTGTCGGCAGTTTTTTCTCATCGCACATCCAGACTTCGCTCGCCCGGGTTTGCAGGCGCGTGCCGGCGGTGCGCGGAAAATACGGATGCAAGCCCAGCCCATGCCAGGCGGGCTGTTCGGCCATGTGGGTGACGAGCATTGCGATTTGCAGTTGGCCGCCGCTGAGGCGAATCCGCAGGCTGGCGCAGTAGGCGAACGGGGATTGGCTGTCGAGTTGCAGCAACACTTCCTGGGCGCTTTGCTCTATCACTTGCCAGGGTTGCTGCCAGGCGCTGCCATGGATCGGGAACGGATCGTTGGGGCTGTTGGCGTCCAGGGCAAGCCAGCCGCCGGGGCAATCGAAACCGCCTTGGGCGATCCGGTTCGACCACGGAATCAACGGGAAGCAGCCGAGTTTGCCCGGCAGGCCGTTTTCCAGCGCTTGCGGCGCGGGCGGGCGTAGCAGGGGAGCGCCAGTGCTGCGCAATGTCCATTCAACGAGACTGGCGCCCAGGTGCGGGGCCAGGGCGAGGCGGGTGAGTTCGTCTTCGAGATGGAGAAGAGGCGGGGTCATGGTGGCCTTGTTTTGCAAGGTTGAAAAAACGGTTGTGGGGAAAGCGGGATTGTTGTGTGCGAACCCTGTGGCGAGGACTTGTGGGAGCAAAGCTTGCTCGCGATGAAGATGACGCAGTCCCCCTGGAAACCGAGGAGCCTGCATCGCGGGCAAGCCTTGCTCCCACAGGGGGATTTTGTCGTTTGTTCGTTACAACACCAGATGCGGCAGCCACAGCGAAATGGCGGGGATGTAGGTCACGAGCAGCAGCACCAGGAACAACATGCCGTAGAACGGCAGCAGGGCCTTGACGGTGCTTTCGATGCTGACCTTGCCAATGGCGGCGCCCACGAACAGCACGGCGCCCACAGGCGGAGTGATCAGCCCGATACCCAGGTTCACCAGCATGATCATGCCGAACTGCACTGGGTCCACGCCGATACCCATGACCACCGGCATCAGGATCGGTGTCAGGATCAGGATCAGCGGCGCCATGTCCATCACCGTACCTAGGACCAGCAGCATCGCGTTGATGCACATCAGGATCACGTAGCGGTTGTCGGAGATGGTCAGGAACAGGGTGGTGATTTTCGCCGGGATCTGCATCAGCGTCATGATGTAGCCGAAGCTGGCGGCGAAGCCGATCAGGATCATCACGATTGAGATGGTACGCACCGTGCGATGCATCAGCTTCGGCAACTCGCTCCACTTGTAGTCGCGGTAAATGCACATGGTCACGAAAAATGCCCAGAGCACAGCGATGGCGGCCGATTCGGTGGCCGTGAAAACACCCGAGAGGATGCCGCCGAGGATGATGAACATGGTCATCATGCCCCACATGGCTTCCCGGCAGATTTTCAGCGCCTGTTTGAGGGGAATCACTTCGCCCTTGGGGTAGTTGCGCTTTTTCGCGAAGATCAGGCACAGCACCATCAGGCAGGCGTTCATCAGCAGGCCCGGCACGATGCCGGCCATGAACAGCGCACCGATGGAAACCGTACCGCCGGCCGCCAGGGAGTACAGCACTGCGTTATGGCTGGGCGGGGTCAGCAGGGCTTGTACCGAACCACTGACGGTCACTGCGGTGGAGAACTCCCGCGGATAGCCGCGGCGTTCCATTTCCGGGATCAGTACCGAACCCACCGAGGCGGTGTCGGCCACCGAGGAGCCGGAAATGGCACCGAAGAACGTCGAGGCCATGAGGTTGACCAGTGACAGACCGCCGCGCACGAAACCCACCAGCACACCGGCGAATGCCACCAGCCGGCGAGACATGCCGCCCTCGGCCATGATTGCACCGGCCAGGACAAAGAACGGAATGGCCAGCAACGAAAATTTATTCACTCCGCCCGCGACCTGGATCATCACGGCCTGGAACGGAATGTCGATCCACCACGCACCGATCAGCGCAGCGGCGCCCAAGGCGTAGGCGACCGGCATGCCGATCAGGATCAACAGGAAAAAACTGCCCAGCAGAATCAGAGCGTCCATTAAGCGGCACCTTCACTTTCTTCGACCAGGTCGAACTGCACGACCCGACGCTTGCTCTGATCACCGAGCAAGAGTTTTTCCAGGACAAAAATCAGGGTCAGAAAACCACCGACCGGTATGGGCATGTACGTGATGCCGACCCGCAGCGTAGGCAGGGCGCTCATGTACTGGTTCCAGGTGGATATGCAGAGTTTGGTGCCGCCGCTGATCATGAAGATGCAGATTGCAGCCATCAGCAGCTGGGAAAAGACCGAGGCCGCGGTTTTCAAGTGCGGGGGCAGGCGGTTGGTGAGCATGTCCACGGCCATGTGCGCACCGGCGCGGTAGCTGGCGGCGGCGCCGATGAACGTGAACACGATCATCAGCAAAATCGCGCTGGGCTCAGGCCAGCTTGAGCCGGTACCCAGTACGTAGCGGGCGAATACGCCCCAGGGAATCATCAGAGCAATTGCCAGGACAGAGAGGCCGGCGACCCAGATGCAAGTCATGTAAATCTTATCGTTGATGCGCAGCAGCAAATTCTTCATCGGGTTCCACCGTAACCGGGCGCGCCCTGGGACATCGGGCGCGCCTGGCCTTTTCAAGTACAGATTGAGAGGTGTTACTGAACGGCTTCGATACGCTTGATCAGGTCGGCGTACGGCGCACCGTATTTGGCCCGGATCGGTGCGGTGGCGTCATAGAAGGGTTTCTTGTCGACCGTGATGAACTCAACGCCGGCGGCCTTGAGTTTTTCTTCACTGGCGAGGGTCTTCTTGTCCCACAGTTCACGCTCGTCAAGCTGGGATTGCTTGGCCGCTTTTTTCACCAGGGCTTGCTGCTCGGGGGTGAGTTTTTCCCAGGTGAACTTGGACATCACCACTGGCTCCGGCAGGATCAGGTGGCCGGTCAGGCTGTAGTACTTGGCGTTCTGGTAGTGGTTGTGCTCCAGCATGGTCGGCGGGTTGTTTTCCGCGCCGTCGATCACGCCGGTCTGCAGGGCACTGAAAATTTCGCCGGTGTCCATGGCAATCCCGTTGCCGCCCATGGCGTTGAGGGTTTCGATGAACATCGGGTTGCCCATGACGCGAATTTTCATGCCATGCATGTCTTCGGGCTTGTGCACAGGCTTCTTGGTGTAGAGGTTGCGCGTGCCGCCGTCCATCCAGGCCAGGGCCACCAGGTTGAATTCGGAATTGGTGATCTTGTCGAGGATCTCCTGGCCGATTTCGCCGTCGATGATCTTGCGCATGTGCGCCTGGTCACGGAACACGAATGGCATGTTGAAGACGTTCACGTCCGGCACCACCGGTCCAACGATGCCCAGGCTGACGCGAGCCATTTGTACGGCACCCACCTGAAGCTGCTCGATGACTTCTTTTTCCGACCCCAGCACACCGCCGGAATACATCTTGAAGGTGAACGGGTCTTTCTGGCCTTTGCTTCCCTCGACCAGCGTCTTGCCGAGGATTTTTTCCGCTTCCACGGTTGGATAGCCATCGGGGTGGATATCGGCAAACTTGATCTCAAGAGCCTGGGCCGCTTGCGCAAGGAAGGCCAGGGGGAGGGCTGCGATCAGAAGCGTGCGTTTGAAATTCATGGTCAATCTCCAGTGTTGTTGTTTTTATGTCTATCGAATGAAGCGGCAATGCAGGTCAGTTGGCGGCGTGTTTCGATCCTCCGAAAGCCGTTTCGGCAAGGCCCTTGACGCCGGGGTTGAGGGCAAACACGCCCCCGGCCAGGGATTGCGGATCAGTGTCGTCGCCAGGGCGGATCGAGGTGACGAACAGGGTGTCCAGACGGCTGCCGCCGAAGGCGCACATCGTCGGTTTTTTCACCGGCACCGCCAATGAGCGATCCAGTCGGCCATCCGGGGTGAAGCGATGGATGAGGCCGGCATCGTTGGCGCAGATCCAGTAGCAACCTTCAGCGTCCACCGCCGCGCCGTCCGGGCGTCCGGCCAGGGGCATCATGTCGACGAACAGCCTCCGGTTAGAGGGCGTGCCGCTGTCGATGTCGTAGTCGAAAGCCCAGATCTGCTGGACCAACGGATGTGAGTCGGAGAGGTACATCGTGCGCCCGTCCGGGCTGAAGCCCAGGCCGTTGGGGACGATGAACCCGCTCAGTTGTGCCTCGACCGGGCTGCGTTGTCCGGCCTCATAACGGTACATCCGACCTGCGTCGGCGTTGGCCCCCATGTTCAGCACCATGCTGCCGGCCCAAAAACGGCCCTGGCGGTCGCAACGGCCATCGTTGAGGCGCATGTCGGTGCGGCTGTGCTCGACGCTCGCACAGAGTTCGCTGTCGAGGCTGCCGTCGTCATGGGGGTGCAGGCGGAAGAAGCCGCTCTCCATGCCGGCGACCCAACCCCCGTCCTGGTGACGGGCGATGCAGGCGAGCATTTCGGGCGTTTCCCAGCCTTTGAGTTGTCCGGTTCCGGCATTCCAGCACTGCAGTCCGCCGCTGGGAATGTCTACCCAGTACAGGGCGTTTTCCTCGGGGACCCACACGGGGCTCTCACCGACAGCGTTGCGTGCATCGACAATCAATTCGGCTTGCATGGCGATTCCTTGGTTCGTTCGTATCCCATGAAAAACAGGCGAATCAGTCGTCGAACGGGCCGGCCGCGACAAAGGCGCCACCCTGGTAGACCCTGGCCGGGTCATCGGCGGCCGGCATCGGCTGTGCTTCGACCTTGGCTCGGAAGACTTCGGAGCTGTCCTTGGGCTGGTAGCCCAGGTGCGCGGCCTGGCTGTTGTCCCACCAGACGTCGCGGTTGGCGGACATGCCATACACCACGGTGTGGCCGACTTTCGGGGTATAGAGCGAGCATTCGATCAGTTGAGTGAGGTCGTCGAAGCTCAGCCAGGTGCTCATCATCCGGCGGTTCTGCGGTTCGGGGAACGACGAGCCAATGCGGATGCTCACGGTTTCGATGCCGTAGCGATCAAAGTAGAAACTGGCCATGTCTTCGCCGTAGGACTTGGACAAGCCGTAGTAGCCATCCGGACGGCGAGGGGATAGGGCGTCTAGGGCCTGGTCCTGCTTGTAGAAGCCGATGACATGGTTGGAACTGGCGAAGATTACGCGCTTGACGCCATGCTTGCGGGCGGCTTCATAGATGTGGAACACGCCGCTGATGTTGGCACCGAGAATCTCTTCGAACGGACGCTCTACCGAAACGCCGCCGAAATGCAAAATAGCATCGACGCCTTCCACCAGTTGGTGCACCGCCTGTTTATCAGACAGGTCGCACGGCACCACTTCTTCACTTTCATCAATGGCCGGGGCCATGTTGGCGATGTCCGACAGGCGAATATGGCGGGCGAAAGGCTTGAGGCGTTCACGCAAGACTTTACCCAAGCCGCCGGCAGCGCCGGTCAGCAGCAGACGATTGAAGGGTTGGCGAATGTGTGTCGTAGTCATGAAAGTACCTGAGCAAACGGTGAGAGGTATCAGTTGTTATAAGTTGTCGTACGACCGAGAGGGAATATCCTTATCCTACCGCTACCTTGTCAACGTTTGATCGACGAATCGCTCTAAAACGGCATCCTTGCCTTTGGCTGTTGCGTCGCCATGGCCCTTTTGAAAAGCGGCCATGGCGGGGGATCCCGGCTTAAAGAAGCGAGATTGGGTAGCTGACGATCAAGCGGTTCTCATCGAACTCACTGGTGCTGTAATCCCGGCGCATTGTCGAGTTACGCCATTTCACATTGAGGCTCTTCAACGCACCGCTCTGTACGGTGTAGGCCAGTTCGCTTTCGCGACCCCATTCCTTACCGTCGGTGATGGTGCCGGTGTGCACGTTGTCACCGCTGATGTAGCGGTTCATCAGGGTCAGGCCCGGTACGCCGACGGCGGCGAAGTTGAAGTCGTGGCGCACTTGCCAGGATCTTTCCTCGGCGTTGTCATAGCTGGAGTTGTAGCTGTCGTTGGCCAGGGTGCCGCCGCTGGTGCCGTTGACGCGCATCCAGCCATCGTCGCCACTGAGTTTTTGCAGGCCGACGTAGAAGGTGTTGCCACCGTATTTGGCCGAGAGCATGGCGGACAAGGTTTTGTTGTCCAGGTCGCCGGCCAAGGCGCTGCCTTCTTCCTTGCCGATGAAGTAACCGAGGTTGGCGCCCAGGGTCCAGTCACCGACGGGCTGGCTGTGGGTCAGGTTGAAATACTTCTGCTGGTAGATGTCGGACAGTTCGGCATACCAGACACCGACCTGGGTGCGTTTGTCGTTGAAGGCGTATTCGCCACCGCCGAAGTTAAAGCGGTCCGAAAGGAACGCACCGCGGCCGTTCATGGACATGTCTTCCATGCTCGCGTCGTTGCGCATGCTGTTGGCGCGGAACTGACCGCCGTAGAGGCTCAAGCCGCTGATTTCGGTGGAGGTTACCTGGCCGCCGCGGAAGGTTTGCGGCAGGGAGCGACCGTCGTCCGAGCGCAGGATCGGCAGCACCGGCATCCATTCGCCCACCTTCAGTTCGGTTTTCGATACCTTGGCCTTGAGGGCGACCCCCAGGCGACCGAAGTCATCGGCCGGACGGCCATCATCGTGCACCGGCAACAAGGCGGTATTGGCAGTGCCGCGACCCCCGTCGAGCTTGACCGAGTACATGCCCAGCACGTCCACGCCGAAACCGACCACGCCCTGGGTGAAGCCGGACTTGGCGTCGAGAATGAAACTCTGGGTCCATTCCTCGGCTTTGCCTTGGGCGTTGTCCGGGTTGGTGAAGTTGCGGTTGATGTAGAAGTTGCGCAGGTTGAGATTGACCTTGGCGTCATCGACGAAGCCTTCGGCGCTGGCGGTCATGGGCAGGAACAGGGCCAGGCTGCTGCAACTGATCAACCCCAGGGCGTGCCGGGAGTTGAAAAGGGTACGACGGGTTTGGTTGCCGGGTGAAAAACGGACAGGTGTGCTCACTATGACGCTCCCTACTTTTTTGTTGTTTTTATTTGTCATACGTCGTCGTACAACATGTCGCGGATTATTTGGGCGTCGTTCCTCGTTGTCAACTGGCCATTATCGAAATTGTCCAACTCGGGGAGGCCTAAAAATCAGGCGCTGCAATGGCTGTCGCTGGCCGAGGTCACGATCGCAGGCCGTGGCGCCGGGCCAATCCGGCGGCCTGAGAGTAGCGGGAAGGGCGCTTGGTTGTGCGATGACTGGTCTAAGACATTAGTCGAATGCTGGCGATTGGAAGTCTTAAGAAGGCTCTTGTGGCGAGGGAGATTGCTCCCGCTGGACTGCGTCTGTAGGAGCTGTCGAGTGCAACGAGGCTGCGATCTTGTCCCAGACAGTTGAGTCTCAAGCGAAGATCAAAAGATCGCAGGCTTCGCCAGCTCCTACAGAACTCAGCGGGAGCAAGCTCCCTCGCCACAAGGGTGTGTTGTTTAACCCTGTTCCTGGTCCAAACGGGTTTGTGTTTATCCAGATGTAGGATCTTTCGGGGTCGGGCTACGTTGTCTTGCGCCATTACCTACAACTGCGCCAGAATCCGCCGGCTTGTGCGCCTTGGGGCCGGGCTCTATCGTTTCCGGGTCGCTGAGAAATCAGTGATCGGGTTTGGTAGCCCGGCTTTTGACTTGTCGCATAGCCCTTGTCATACAGTCCATTTCGGAACTGTTTTATGGCGGTCATGCGCAGGGCGTCTTCGGACGCGCCGGTTCTCCAAGTCACCGGTCTACCAACCCGCGTATGGCCGCCACCCTTCGTTTGGTAGCGAGAGTGATGGCTCCATTTTCGATTTGGAGATTCATCTATGTTCAAAGTAACCCCCAACCCACCCGATACAGATCCATCCAACTCCAGGGCGTTTGACAAAGCCGCCGACCGCATCCTCGACCACTACCTCAAGCCCAAACCCAAACCCAACAAGCCCGAGGCCGATCCCGGCCAACTGTTCACCGTCGCCAATGGCGTCGACACCGAAACCCTGCTCGCCAACCTCAGCGAAAACCTGGCCTCGGCCAATGCCATGGTCAGTGACTTGGCCTTCGACCTTGAAGGTCCCAGGCGCCACATCGCCCTGGGCATCCAGCAATTGATCGAACTGAGCGGATTGCTGGCGAACCGTGCGCTGGATAATGTCGAAGCGCACTAGCCGATTCACCCTTTGAAACTGGCCTCTGAAGAACACCTCCAGAGGCCAGCGCGAACCCGCTTCTGTGGCGAGGAAGCTTGCTCCCGCTGGGCTGCGCCTGTAGGAGCTGTCGAGTGCAACGAGGCTGCGATCTTGTCCCAGACAGTTGAGTCTCAAGCGAAGATCAAAAGATCGCAGGCTTCGCCAGCTCCTACAGAGCCGAGCGGGAGCAAGCTCCCTCGCCACAAAAGCTTTCCCACAAGCAGCGCCGGTGTTTTCAAAAGTGGGTGAATGCTAGTCTTGCTCAACGCTGTTGCCAGGGAGCCCTCATGGGCAATCACAAGATCGAGATTCGTCGCAGTAACGTCGAGAAAATCCTGCTGGCCGCCGAGAAGGTCTTTGCCGAAAAGGGCTTCGGCAGCACCGCCATGGCCGACATCGCCGCCGAGGTGCAGCTGCCCCGATCCAACCTGCATTATTACTTCAGCACCAAGAGCGAACTGTACAGCGCCGTGCTGTTCGATCTGCTGGAAGTCTGGAAGCAGGATGCCTTGTGCTTCGAGCTGTTCGATGACCCACGGGTGGTGCTCAGCAGTTACATCCGCGCCAAGATGAACCACTCCCGCAGTCGGCCCTACGGCTCGAAGGTCTGGGCCAACGAAGTGATCCACGGCGCGCCGACGCTGGGCCAGGCGCTGGATGCCAGCCTTTATGACTGGGCCAAGATGAAGGAAGCGAAGATCCGCCAGTGGGTCGAGGACAAGCGCATCCTGCCGGTGGAGCCTTCAAGCCTGCTCTACATGATCTGGGCCTCGACCCAGCACTACGCCGACTTCGACCATCAGATCAACATCCTCAACGACCATCAGCCGCTGTCCGACATGCAATTCGAACGGGCGGTGCAGACGGTGACCAGTGTGATCCTGCGGGGGATTGGGTTGGAGCCCTGAAATTTGTGGTGTGGCTGATGGCCCTATCGCGAGCAGGCTCGCTCCCACAGTGGATTTCTGGCGTACACAAACTCTGTGAACGACACGACCCAGTGTGGGAGCGAGCCTGCTCGCGATGGCGCCAGTCCAGACACCTCAGTCCTCAGACCGCTACATGATAGGGATTACGCGGATCATGGTTCCAGTCCAGGAACGGCTTGCCCGTTTCCATCGTCACCATCTCGATGCAGTCCTGCACCGGGCAGGTGATCTGGCAGAGATTGCAGCCCACGCACTCTTCATCGATCACTTCATATTTGCGCGTCCCGTCCGTCTGTTTGAGGCTGGCGATGGCCTGGTGGGACGTGTCTTCACAGGCGATGTGGCAGCGACCGCAGCCAATACAGGCCTCTTGGTCGATCTTGGCGATGACCTGATAGTTGATGTCCAGGTACTTCCAGTCGGTGGTGTTGCCCACCGCACGACCGGAAAATGCCTGCAGGTTGGCGTGGCCGTGATCGTCCATCCAGCGTGACAGACCATCCTTCATCTCTTCGACAATACGAAAGCCATGGAGCATCGCTGCCGTACACACTTGCACGGCGCCACTGCCCAGGGCGATGAATTCCGCCGCGTCGCGCCAACTGCCGATGCCACCGATGCCGCAAATCGGCAAGCCCTGGGTTTGCGGGTCGCGGGCGATTTCCGCGACCATGTTCAGCGCGATTGGCTTGACCGCCGAGCCGCAGTAGCCGCCGTGGGTGCTCTGGCTGCCGACGATGGGCAGGGCGACCATGCGGTCCAGGTCGACGCTGGTGATGGAATTGATGGTGTTGATCAACGACACCGCATCGGCGCCGCCCCGATGGGCCGCCCGGGCAGCGACGCGGATGTCGGTGATGTTCGGCGTGAGCTTGACGATCACCGGCAACGAGCAATAGGTCTTGCACCAGCGCGTGACTTGCTCGACGTACTCCGGCACCTGGCCGACGGCCGCGCCCATGCCCCGTTCCGGCATGCCGTGGGGGCAGCCGAAGTTCAGCTCGATACCATCGGCGCCGGTGGCCTCCACCAGGGGCAGGATGCGTTTCCAGGATTCTTCCACGCACGGCACCATCAACGACACGATCAGCGCCCGGTCCGGCCAGTCCTTTTTCACCTGGGTGATTTCCCGCAGGTTGATCTCCAGCGAACGGTCGGTGATCAGCTCAATGTTATTAATGCCCAGCACCTCGCGATTGGCGCCGAAGTGGGCCGAGTAACGCGACGACACGTTCACGGCCGCCGGGTCCTCTCCAAGGGTTTTCCAGACCACGCCACCCCAACCGGCCTCGAAGGCACGTACCACGTTGTAGGCCTTGTCGGTCGGCGGCGCGGAGGCCAGCCAGAACGGATTGGGGGCTTTGATGCCGGCGAAGACAATCGACAGATCGGCCATTTACGCAGCCTCCACGTTGAGCATGAGTTGAGCGTTGATCGCCTCGGCGGCAAGCTTGCCGTGCTGCACGGCCTGCACCGTCAGGTCCTGGTCCAGGCTGGTGCAGTCACCGCCGGCATACACGCCGGCAATGCTGGTGCGTAAATGCTCGTCCACCAGGATTCGTCCATCCTGGCGTTTGAGCTCCCGGGCCAGCGGGTCCGCCAGCGCGTGGTCATCGAAGGCCTGGCCGATGGCTTTGAAAATCCCGTCGGCGGGCAGGTCGAAGGTGTCGGCGCCGATGACCAACCGACCGTTCTCCAGATGGGTGCGGCAGAAGCGCATGCCCCGCACGTTCCCGGCTTCGTCCAGCAGCACCTGTTGCGGCTGGGCCCAGGTCAGCAGACGCACCTGATTGGCCTTGGCGATGTCTTGCTCATGGACGGTGGCGCCCATGTCCTCAAGGCCGCGCCGGTACACCAGGCTAACGTCCCGGGCACCGAGACGGGCCATCTGCACGGCCATGTCGATGGCGGTGTTGCCGGCACCGAGGACGATGCAGCGCTCGGCCAGCGGCAATTGGCTGAGGTCGTCGGCCTGGCGCAACTCGCGGATGTACTCGGTGGCGGCCAGCAGCCCCGGCGCCTGTTCATCGCTCAGGCCCAGTTGTTTGCTGGCGGCCAGGCCAAGGCCGAGGAACACGGCGTCGAATTGCTGGTGCAAGTCGCTCAAGCTGAGGTTTTCGCCCAGCTTCTGCCCATGGCGGATTTCGATGCCGCCGATGCCCAGCAGAAAGTCCAATTCGTGCTGGGCATAGTCGTCCACCAGCTTGTATTTGGCGATTCCGTATTCGTTGAGGCCGCCGGCCTTTTCCCGGGCTTCGAACACCACCACGTCATGGCCGTGCATCGCGCTGCGGTGAGCGCAGGACAACCCTGCGGGACCCGCGCCAACCACGGCAATGCGCTTGCCGGTGGCGACGGCGCGTTTGAACGGGTGTTCGCTGAAGTGCGCGTTGTCCACGGCGTAGCGCTGCAACAGGCCGATCAGTACCGGCGCGCACTCGTGGGCGTTGTTGCGCACGCAGGCTTGCTGGCAAAGGATCTCCGTGGGGCAGACCCGGGCACAACTGCCGCCGAGGATATTGGCCGAGAGAATCTTTTGCGCCGCGCCCTGGACGTTGTCCTGATGGATGTTGCGGATGAACGAGGGGATGTCGATCTCGCTCGGACAGGCGTTCACGCACGGCGCGTCGTAGCAGTACAGGCAACGGGATGCTTCCAGGTGGGCCTGGCGCGCGTTGAGCGGTGGCGCCAGGTCGCTGAAACGCGCGGCGAGGGCGGTCGGGTCTTCCTGGGAATGGGGGAGGTGACTCAAGGGCTGGATCATGGAATTGGCCTCACGGTGTTTGAGGTGCTGCCTCTGGTGGGCAGTGTTTTTTTCGTTGCCTGGACTGGCCTCATCGCGAGCAGGCTCGCTCCCACAGGGATCTGTGGTGCACACAGATTTTTGTATCCATTCAAAACCCAGTGTGGGAGCGAGCCTGCTCGCGATAGGCCGTAGGCCGCTAGCAGCGTTTCACTGCAACCGGCCGGTGCAACTCAGCCCGCTTGCTCAGCAAATCGAACACCGCCGGATAAGCCGGTCGTTCGATGTAGCGTCCGGCCCCGCGTTCGGCCCGCAGGTCGCCATCGACCCAGACCAGCCGGCCCTGGCTGATGGTGTGGCTGGGCACGCCGCGCACGGTCTTGCCTTCGAAGATGTTGAAATCCACCTGCTGATGGTGGGTCTTGGCCGAAATCGTGCGGCTGCCTTGGGGGTCCCAGACCACCAGGTCGGCGTCGGCACCGACACGAATGGCGCCTTTGCGCGGGTAAAGGTTGAAAATCTTCGCGGTGTTGGTGGAGGTGAGGGCGACGAAGTCATGCATCGACAATTTGCCGCTGTTGACCCCTTCATCCCAGAGCACCGCCATGCGGTCTTCGATACCGGCGGTGCCGTTGGGAATCTTGCTGAAGTCTTCGCGGCCGGCGGCTTTCTGCTCGGCGCAGAAACAGCAATGGTCGGTGGCGGTGGTGTGCAGGTTGCCCGACTGCAAGCCATGCCAGAGCGCCTCCTGATGCCCGCGGGGGCGGAAGGGCGGGCTCATCACATATCCGGCGGCGGTCTGCCAGTCGGGGTGGCGATACACGCTATCGTCCAGCAGCAGGTGCCCGGCCAATACTTCACCGTAGACCGGCTGGCCCTGGCTGCGGGCATAGGTGATTTCATCCAGGGCTTCCTTGGTCGACACATGCACCAGGTACAGCGGCGTGCCCAACGTCTGGGCAATACGGATGGCCCGGCTCGCGGCTTCACCTTCCACTTGCGAGGGCCGCGACAGTGGATGGGCTTCGGGGCCGGTAATGCCCTGGGCCAGCAACTTGCGTTGCAGATGATCAACCAGCTCGCCATTCTCGGCATGCACCGTGGGCACGGCGCCCAGCTCCAGGCACCGCTCGAAGCTCGCCACCAAGGTGTCGTCGGCCGCCATGATCGCGTTTTTGTAGGCCATGAAGTGCTTGAAGCTGTTCACTCCGTGATGGCTGACCAGTTCGGCCATCTCTTCACGAACCTGTTCGCTCCACCAAGTGATCGCCACGTGAAAACCGTAGTCACTGGCGCTTTTTTCTGCCCAGCCGCGCCATTGGTGGAAGGCTTCCATCAGCGATTGCTGGGGATTGGGAATGACAAAGTCGATGATCGACGTCGTGCCTCCCGCCAAGCCTGCCGCCGTGCCACTGAAAAAGTCTTCGCTGGCGACGGTGCCCATGAACGGCAACTGCATGTGGGTATGCGGGTCGATGCCGCCCGGCATCAGGTATTGGCCGCTGCCATCGAGTACTTCGACATCGGCGGGCGCATCCAGGTTTTCACCAATGGCCTTGATCACACCCTCGGCACACAACACATCGGCGCGATAACGTTCATCATGGGTTATTACGGTGGCGCCACGGATCAATAAAGACATTCCGAGTTCCTCGCAGGCATGACCGACTGATGCCGGTTCTTTATGTTGTATGGATCACGATGGGCAAGTGATGAAGTCGTGCAGAATTATAATCCTGTCACAGCTGTCAGGATTAGAAGCTAGCTGGAGTTTTAAGAATCAGCAAGATTATTTTTAATAGATTGTTTGAGCTTATAACTAATTGAAAAATATGAATTAAATGAATTAATCACCAAAATGGTGAGCTGCCTCACCATTTTGACGCACTTGACAGGATCATTATTTGAGCGAGATTTATCATGGTAAATCAGCAGCTTGAAAGGCGTTAAAGTGCGGTTTAGAGGCCTCGCAATAATGTGAGGTGCACCACTTTGAATCTCGGGCTCGACAGAACGTGCAGGTCATCTAGCCTCATGGGCACTGGCGCACAGTGCGAGCAAACAATGAAATCGGATTAAAGCGTTAAATATCAGAAAGTTGTCAGGGTTATATCGTTCAACCGGTCAACCTGGCGAGGCAAGCGGCACGGTTATTGAGTGCTGTCGCTGCCAGGCAGGGCCGCCGGTAGAACGCGCGCTTTACATGCAAGTACTCCGGCCATCGCCAGTCGATGAGCAAAAATAATGAAAACAGTGGAGCGGACATGACCAGATCAACAGTGACCGAGCGCGACGGGTTATACGAGCTTGAAGCCGGTAGCGACGTTCTCGACAGCCCCCGTTACAACCATGACATCGCGCCGACCCAGGTGCATGAGCGAACCTGGAACAAATGGCACATCACCGCGCTGTGGGTTGGCATGTCGATCTGTGTCCCGACCTACACCCTTGGCGGCGTGCTCACGGCCTATTTCGGGCTGTCGGTGGGCGAAGCGCTGCTGGCCATCCTGTTCGCCAACATCATCGTGCTGATTCCCCTGACCCTGAACGCCTTTGCCGGGACCAAATACGGCATTCCGTTCCCGGTGCTGTTGCGCTCGTCTTTCGGCGTCATCGGTTCCAACGTCCCCTGCCTGATCCGCGCGCTGGTGGCGTGTGGCTGGTTCGGCATCCAGACGATGTTCGGCGGGCTGGCGATTCATCTGTTTCTCGGCTCGGTGTTCGAAGGCTGGAAGAGCCTGGGCGGTACCGGCGAAGTGATCGGCTTCATGGTGTTCTGGGTCTTGAACCTGTGGGTGGTGCTGCGCGGTGCCGAGTCGATCAAATGGCTGGAAACCCTGTCCGCACCGCTGCTGGTGCTGGTAGGGATCGGCCTGCTGATGTGGGCGTTGCCCAACGTCTCCCTGACCGAACTGATGGCGCAGCCGGCCAAGCGGCCCGAAGGGGCCGGCGTGACCAGCTATTTCCTGGCGGGGCTCACGGCGATGGTGGGTTTCTGGGCCACGCTGTCGCTGAACATTCCTGACTTCAGTCGTTATGCAAAGAGTCAGAAAGACCAGATCGTGGGGCAGATCATCGGCCTGCCGTTGACCATGTTCCTGTTCGCCGCCCTCGGCGTGGTAATGACGGCGGCCTCGGCAAAACTGGTGGGCGTGACCGTCTCCGACCCGGTGACCCTGATCGGACACATTCAGAGCCCGCTGTGGGTGGCGTTGGCCATGGTGTTGATCATCATCGCCACGCTCTCGACCAACACCGCCGCCAACATCGTTTCGCCTACCAACGACTTCCAGAACCTGGCGCCGAAGCTGATCGGCCGTACCAAGGCGGTGATGTTGACCGGGCTGGTAGGGCTGGCGCTGATGGCCCACGAACTGCTGAAAAAACTCGGTCTGATCGTTTCCGAGGTCAGCCTTGAATCGGTCTATTCCAACTGGCTGCTGGGTTATTCGAGCCTGCTGGGGCCGATTGCCGGGATCATGGTGGTGGACTATTTCCTGATCAAGAAACAGCAACTGGACCTGGCCGGGCTGTACCGCGACGACGTCTACCCGGCCTGGAACTGGAATGGCTTCATCGCCTTTGGCGTGCCGGTGGTGCTGACGCTGCTGTCCCTGGGCAGCGACGCGTTCAGCTGGTTCTACAGCTACGGCTGGTTCACCGGCTCGGCACTGGGCGGGGTGATTTATTACGGGTTGTGCAGTCTGCGGGCGAGCCCGTCCATTGCTAAAACTGCGGTGTAAAGGAGGGCCCCATCGCGAGCAGGCTCGCTCCCACACTGGATTGGGGTGAATGCAAGTCTGTGTGCACAGCAGATCCCCTGTGGGGGAGGGCCCCATCGCGAGCAGGCTCGCTCCCAGACTGGATTTGGGTGAATGCAAGTCTGTGTGCACAGCAGATCCCCTGTGGGAGCGAGCCTGCTCGCGATAGCGGCCTCAAGTACAACGAGAAAATGCCTGAAAAAACTGGAGATCCCCCATGAACGCAGCCGTCGACGTTCTACAGTCCACCCAACAGCACATCAACCGCGACCGCTTGTGGCAGTCGCTCATGGACCTGGCGCAGCTCGGTGCCACGGTCAAGGGCGGGGTGTGCAGGCTGGCCCTGACCGAGCTGGACCGCCAGGCCCGGGACTTGTTCGTGCAATGGACCGAGGCGGCCGGCTGCACCGTCAGCATTGACGCGGTGGGCAATATTTTCGCCCGTCGTCCGGGGCGCAATCCGAACCTGCCGCCGGTGATGACCGGCAGCCACATCGACACCCAGCCTACCGGCGGCAAGTTCGACGGTTGCTTCGGTGTGCTGTCCGGCCTGGAAGTGCTGCGCACCCTCAATGACTTGAAAATAGAGACCGAAGCGCCGTTGGAAGTGGTGGTCTGGACCAACGAAGAAGGCTCGCGCTTCGCCCCGTGCATGATGGGTTCTGGCGTATTCGCCGAGAAGTTTACCCTCGAAGAAACCCTGGCCAAGACCGACGCCGAGGGCATTACCGTCGGCCAGGCGCTCAATGCCATCGGCTACGCCGGGCCACGCCCGGTCAGCGGGCATTCGGTGGGGGCGTATTTCGAGGCTCACATTGAGCAGGGGCCGATCCTGGAGGACGAACGCAAGACCGTCGGCGTGGTGATGGGCGCATTGGGGCAGAAGTGGTTCGATCTGACCTTGCGGGGCGTCGAAGCCCATGCCGGTCCGACCCCGATGCACTTGCGCAAGGACGCTTTAGTCGGTGCCTCGATCATCGTCGGTGCGGTCAACCGCGCGGCCCTCGGTCATCAACCCCATGCCTGCGGCACGGTTGGCTGCCTGCAAGCCTATCCCGGTTCGCGCAATGTCATCCCGGGCGAAGTGCGCATGACCCTGGATTTTCGTCACCTGGAACCGGCACGCCTGGATTCGATGATCGCCGAGGTCAGGCAAGTCATTGCTGACACCTGCCAGCAACACGGCCTGACGTATGAATTGACCCCTACGGCCGACTTTCCGCCGCTGTACTTCGACAAGGGCTGCGTCGAAGCCGTACGCGGTGCTGCCCAAGGGCTGGGCCTGTCGCATATGGACATCGTCAGCGGCGCCGGCCACGACGCGATCTTCCTCGCCGAACTGGGGCCGGCCGGGATGATCTTCGTACCGTGCGAAGGCGGCATCAGCCACAACGAAATCGAAAACGCCGCCCCGGATGACCTCGCCGCCGGTTGTGCGGTGCTGCTGCGAGCGATGCTCGCCGCCTCACAGGCCATCGCCGAGGGGCGCCTTGATATGTAGGAGCTGGCGAAGCCTGCGATCTTTTGATTTTGATCTTTCGCTCTCGACTCGATTGGCGTTTGGAAAGATCGCAGCCTCGTTGCACTCGACAGCTCCTACACAGCTCCTACACAGCTCTTACGGGGGAACGTGTCATCACCGCGGATGGTCTTAACCTCCATGCTCCTCTGACCACATGGAGACCCGATGAGCCAGGATGTCCCGACTACCGATACCAATCGTCGTCAACTGCTGCAAATCATCGCCGGGCTGTCTGACGGGGTGATGTTGATCGAAGTCGATCAGACCATCGCCTGGGCCAACGAAGCGGCGTTGACCATGCACGGGGTCACTGACCTCAAGGAGCTGGGGGCCAACGCCGAGGAATACGTCCAGCGGTTCAATTTGCGCTATCGCAACAACCACCCGCTGACCGCGGACAACTACCCCATTGCTCGGGTCGCCCGTGGCGATGAGTTCAGCGATGTCTTGGTGGAGGTCACGCCCGAGGCCGATCCGGACCGCACCTGGGTTCATCGGATTCGCAGCATGGTGCTGACCGACCGCAGCGGTGAGGCGGAATTGCTGGTGCTGATTCTCAGCGACGCCACCGAATGGGCCAGCGCCGAACAGCGTTTCGAGAAAACCTTCGCCGCCAACCCGGCGCCGGCGGTGATCTGTCGTCTCAGCGACCTGCGTTATATCAAGGTCAACCAGGGCTTTCTGGAAATGACCGGCTACAGTCGCGAGCAAGTGATCGGGCGTTCGGTGTATGAGCTGGACGTACTTGAGGCGGCTGAGAAACGTGATCTGGCCGTTGAACGGCTGGGCCAGGGCGCGACCATTCCGCAGATGCAGGCCGAGCTGAAATTGCCCGGTGGCGGTAGCAAGCAGGTGATCGTCGCCGGCCAGCCGCTGGACCTGCATGACGAAGACTGCATGCTGTTTTCCTTCATGGACATGGAGCCGCGCCGCAAGGCTGAAACGGCGTTGCGCCAGAGTGAGGAGCGCTTTGCCAAGTCGTTCCGCCTCACCCCCGTGCCAACCCTGGTGTGCAGCGCCGAACAGCAATTGCTGGAGATCAACGAAGCCTTTCTCCAGACCAGCGGTTACGCCAGTGAAGAGCTACTGGGTAAGACCGTGGAGGAAATCGGTTTTCTCGATCCGGATGCCCGCGCGGCGCTGTTTGCCACGCTGGAAAAAACCGCAACCGTGTCCAACGTCGACGTCAAGGTTCACAAAAAGGGCGGGGAGCAGATTGACTGCGAGATGGCGGCCGATACTGTCGTCATCCAGGACAAGCCGTGTTATTTGCTGGTGTTGATGAACATCACCGAACGCAAGCGCTCGGAACTGGAGCTGGTGGCGGCTATCGAGGAGGTGATGAAAGATGCCTCCTGGTTCAGTCGGACCCTCATCGAAAAACTGGCCAATGTGAAGAGCATCAACGCCCAGTTGCCCAGCACTTCATTTACAGAACTCACAGCCCGGGAGCGTGATGTGCTGGGGCTGATCTGCCAGGGTCTGGCCGACAAGGAAATCGCCGCGCGCTTGAAGCTGGCCCCCAACACCGTGCGTAATCACGTGGCGACGCTGTACTCCAAGCTTGATGTTCACAGCCGTAGCGAGGCGATTGTCTGGGCACGCGAGCGCGGCCTGTTCGCCAAGGAGTGGCGAATGAAGGCACCGTGATAGCCAGTGCAAATGCACTGGGCGTGCTGGTGCAAATTTGGGTTTTGCACCTGTCGTTGGCTCCTTACTCTGTGAGGGTGCGGCATGTTCTTCATAACGCCGCGTCCCCCACGAAACAGTCAAGGAACAGGCCGCAATGCGCAGTGAACGAATCAATCGTGCAATCGACAGGATGTTTGCAGAGTCCATGAGCCGGGAGCAGTGCGCCGGTCATCTGCGACCTCAGCGCTGAGGTGTAAGGCATGACCCAACTGGCCCCCCTGCGCGCTCGCCTCGAAGAAAGCTTTACGCCGCTGGCTTGCGACTGCAGCCTCAACGGCGACGGAACCCTTACCGTACGCCTCTATCACCGCGAAAGCGGGGAAGTGGATCTGGTGGTAAGTGGCATGAGCCTGGACAGCGTCCGATCAGAAGAAAGCCTCGCAAAGCTGATTGACGAGTTGCGCTACGAGCTTGAAAACACCCCGCTGCATCGAAGTGACCCCGCCTGAATGATCCGCTGAACTGTGTAGCCGCTGCGTAGGAGCTACGTCGGATCGGGTAGGAACTGGTAAGAGCTGGTAGGAGCTGTCGAGTGCAACGAGGCTGCGATCTTTTCCCAGACAATTGAATCGCAAGCGAAAGAGCAGATCGAAAGATCGCAGCCTCGTTGCACTCGACAGCTCC
The DNA here is from genome assembly GCF_024494355.1 of Pseudomonas sp. Q11. Lineage (GTDB taxonomy): Bacteria > Pseudomonadota > Gammaproteobacteria > Pseudomonadales > Pseudomonadaceae > Aquipseudomonas > Aquipseudomonas hefeiensis. The sequence continues at coordinate 399,002 of NZ_JAKNQY010000002.1, forward strand.
TACAACAACGTCGCCCGGCAATCGAGCGCCAGCCGAGCGCCGCCTTGCTCGCTGCTGCCCACTTCCAGCGTGAACCCGTGCAAGTTAACGATCGCCGCGACGATCGATAACCCCAGGCCAAAGCCGCTTTGCTGGCTGCTGCCCTCGGCGCGGTAGAAGCGACGAAACACGGCCTTGCGCTCTGCCTCGGGGATACCAGGTCCAGTGTCGAGTACTTCGATGCGGCTGCTGTCGCCCTGATCAACGCCACGCAGGATCACCTCACCGCCCGGCGGGGTGAATTTGATCGAGTTGCTCAGCAGGTTCGACACCGCCTCGAACAGCAATGCCCGGTCGCCGTTGAGCAAGGGCAGGGCATCGGGCACTTCGAGGGTGAAGGTCAGTTCCCGCTCCTCGGCCAGCGGCAGATAAAAATCGTGCAGTTCCTGCAACAACTGCAACGGATCGAGGCGTACGAACCCTGAGCGCCGTTGCTGGTCTTCCAGCTCGGAAATCCGCAACAACCCCCGGAACCTCGCCATCAGGGTGTCAGTCTCGGCAATCACCTGATCCATTTGTAAGGCTTCGGGCGAGCCGTCCGGGGCTTGCTGCTGGATGCGATAAAGCTGGGCGCGCAGGCGAGTCAGTGGTGTGCGCAGGTCGTGGGCGATGTTGTCGCACACGCCCTTGACCTCGTTCATCAAGCGTTCGATGCGATCGAGCATGGCGTTGACGATCGCCGCCAGCATGTCCAGCTCATCGCGACGGCTCGACAGCGGCAAACGATGGGTCAGGTCGCCGGCCACGATGGCTTCGGCACTGGCCTGCAGCTTGCGGATGCGCTGCAACGGTCGCCGGCGCAACAGATGCCAGCCGGCAATGCCCGGCAGGATGGTCAGGGACACGCCCCAGAACAACGCGTGCAGAATGATGCGCGTCACAGCGAACAGCGAACCGTTGTCCCGCGCCAGGATCAGCCAGCGGCCGTCCTGGGTCCGGGTCGCCACCGCGTCGCAACTGTCGGAGGGAATACCTGGATCTCTGGAATCGACGCAGCCGCCGAGCATATGAATCTTGCCGTCCAGCGGCAGGTCGGCGGGGACGCGCCGGATCGGTCCGCTCAAGTGGCGCAGTTGCGGATCGAACAGGCCGTAGGCATCGACGCCGCGTTCATCCAGGGTCAGGCTGGCCATGAGTGCATCTTCCAACTGGTCGCCATGAATACGGGCGAACAGGTGCTGGCGCTGCATCAGGGAGTGTTTGGCGAGGCTGTCGAGGTAGCCGAACACTTCGTAGTACATCACCCCCATCAGGACTGCACTCCAGAGCACGAACAGCGAACTGTACAGCGCCAGCAGGCGGCTGCTGGAGGAGCGCCAGCCCTTAGCGGGGTTCAGCAATGACATAGCCGGAACCTCGTACCGTGCGAATCAGCGGTTCCAGGCCCGGCGGGTCTATTTTTTTGCGCAGGCGACCGATATGGACGTCGATCAGGTTGGTGCCGGGGTCGAAGTGATAGCCCCAGACCTCTTCGAAAATCATCATGCGCGAGAGGATCTGGCCGCTGTTGCGCATCAGGAACTCCAGCAGCTTGTATTCGGTGGGCAGCAGGCTGAGCAGTTGCCCGTTGCGGCTGGCTTCGCGGCTGATCAGGTTGAGTTCCAGGTCGGCCACCCGCAGCGCGGTTTCCGGCTCGCGGGCACCGTTGTTGCGCCGCAGCAGTACTTCGACCCGGGCGGCCATTTCGTCGGTGGCAAACGGCTTGGTCAGATAATCGTCGCCACCGGCCCGCAGGCCACGGACCCGCTCGTCCACATCGGAGAGGGCGCTGATCATCAGGATCGGCGTGGCCACGCCCATCGTGCGCAACGTCGTCACGATCACCAGCCCATCGAGTTCGGGCAGCATACGGTCCAGGGTGATCAGGTCGTAATCGCCGCTCACCGCCCGTTCCAGACCCTCGCGGCCGTTGTCGACCCAGTCGACATTCAGGCCGTTGCGGGTCAGTTCGGCGACGATTTCACGGGCGGTCACGGCGTCGTCTTCGATGGTCAAAATGCGATTCATGGGCGGTACCGGGTGAGAAGTTGAAGCCATTGCGCTGCATTCTGCCAAAAATTAGCTGTCAGCTTGCTGAAAAAAAGTTCATGGACGCCGACAGCTGTCTTCACTGGCCTGGATCAACACTTGGTCACAAATAATCCCTAACATGAATTGGGTGCGCACTATCATGCTGCGTCCGTTGCCCTGCTTTGGCGCGCTGTCGCTGACGGGCACTGACACGAACCGGTGATGGTGTGCCGCAAGGAGCCGAGACCTCACTGAACCTTCAAGGAAGAGCAGCATGATGCAACCTCAAGACCTTCTACGCCGAAAATTTGATATCCAGCCGCTGAAGCAGGCCGACATGACGGTGCGCCTTGATGGGCAACTCGTCAGCGCGGCGCAAGGTGAAACGGTCCTCAGCGTCATCCAGTCCCTGGGTCAGCGTCAAGTGGCCCGCAACGATCACGACCAACTCAGCGGTGCCTACTGCGGTATGGGCGTGTGCCAGTGCTGCCTGGTCAAGATCGACGGTCGCCACAAGCGCCGCGCCTGCCAGACCCAGGTGCGTCCGGGCATGCAGATCGAAACCCGGACCAATCGCATCGCCGAAACGGAGGCGCCATGAACCTCGATCCGGTGATTGTCGGCGGCGGGCCGGCGGGTATGGCAGCGGCCATCGAGCTGGCTACCCACGGGGTACGTTGCACCCTGCTTGAAGAGGCGCCGCGCCTGGGGGGCGTGGTTTACCGCGGGCCGCTGCGCGACGGGGTGAGCCTGGATTACCTGGGTTCGCGCTACAGCGAAGCCCTGGAGAAACTCCTCGGTGAGTTCCAGCGCCATGCCGGGCTGATCGATGTGCGACTCAACCACCGCGTCATCGGCGCCGAAGGGTTCAAGGCACTGATGCTGCTGAACGCCGATGAACAGCTGCGCGAGGTCACCTATTCCCACCTGGTGCTGGCGGCCGGTTGTCATGAGCGCAGCGTGCCGTTTCCTGGTTGGACGCTGCCGGGGGTGATGATGCTCGGGGGGCTGCAGTTGCAGATCAAGAGCGGGGTGGTCAAGCCGCCGAGCCCGGTGGTTATCACCGGCACCGGCCCGTTGTTGCCGCTGGTGGCCTGTCAACTGCACGCTTCGGGCGTGGCCGTGGCGGGTGTCTACGAGGCCTGTGCATTCGGCAGGATCGCCAAGGAAAGCCTGGCGTTGTTGAACAAGCCGCAACTGTTGCTCGACGGCCTGAGCATGCTGGCTTATCTCAAACTGCATCGCATCCCCATGCGTTATGGCTGGGGGGTGGTGCAAGCCCACGGCGAAGGTGAGTTGAACATGGTCAGCGTCGCGCCGTATTCCAGTACCTGGGAGCCCGACCTTAAACGAGTCGAGCACGTCCCGGCCCAGACGCTGGCGGTCGGCTACGGTTTCATCCCCCGCACCCAATTGAGCCAGCAGATGGGCCTGGAACACGGCTCCAGCGATGACGGTTATTTGCGGGCGGTGTCCGATGCCTGGCAACAAAGCAGCGAGGCGCACATTCACCTGGCCGGCGACGTGGGCGGGATTCGCGGCGGTGAGGCTGCCATGCTAAGCGGACGCATGGCCGCGCTGTCGATCCTGATGCGATGCGATGTGCTGGACCCATTCACCGCCCTTGCGCGCAGAGATCGATATCAGGCGCAGCTTGACCGGATCGTGCGCTTTCGCGCCGCGGTGGACCGCTACACCCAGCGCGGCGCCGGACAAACTGCTTTGCCAGCCGCCGATACGGTCATTTGTCGCTGCGAACACGCGACCCGCGCCGACATCGACCGCGCCCTGGAGCAGGGTGTGCAAGACATGGCCAGCCTGAAAATGCGTACCCGCGTGAGCATGGGCGATTGTCAGGGGCGGATGTGCGTCGGCTATTGCAGTGATCGCCTGCGCCAGGCCACCGGGCGCGCCGACGTTGGCTGGCTGCGGCCGCGTTTCCCCATCGACCCGATTCCCTTTTCAGCTTTTCAGAACGTCGGCACGGAGGCCGTCCCGCATGACTGAGCATCCAGACCTCAAGCACTATGACGTCGTCATCGCCGGCGGGGGCGTGATCGGTGCGTCCTGTGCCTATCAACTGTCCAAACGCAAGCATCTGAAGGTCGCCTTGATCGACGCCAAGCGCCCCGGCAACGCCACCCGCGCTTCGGCCGGCGGCCTGTGGGCTATCGGTGAATCCGTGGGCCTGGGCTGCGGGGTGATCTTCTTTCGGATGATGTCGGCCAACCGCAAGCGCCAGGCCCAGGGTGCCGCCGTGGCGGTGGACGCCAGCACCCCGCACATCCTGCCCCAGTCGTTCTTCGATTTCGCCCTGCAGTCCAACGCGATGTATCCCCGACTGCACCGCGAGCTGATGGACAACCACGGCATGGACTTCAAGTTCGAGGAGACCGGGCTCAAGTTCGTGATCTACGACGACGAAGACCGTTTGTACGCCGAGCACATTGTCGCCTGCATTCCCCACCTGGCCGATCAGGTGCGCTGGCTCGATCAGGCTGCCTTGCGCGAGGCCGAGCCGACTGTCAGTCATGAGGCCCGGGGCGCGCTGGAGTTCCTGTGCGACCATCAGGTCAGCCCGTTCCGCCTGGCCGATGCCTACACTGAGGGTGCCCGACAGAACGGCGTCGATATGTTCTTCAACACCAACGTGACTGAAGTGCTGCGCGACGGGCCGCGGGTGACGGGGGTGAGAACCGCCGAAGCCGGGACGTTCAACTGCCGGACGCTGATCAATGCCGCCGGTGCCTGGGCAGCGGACCTGAGCGAACAGGCCACGGGCGTGCGAATCCCGGTCAAGCCGGTCAAGGGGCAAATCCTGCTGACCGAACGCATGCCGAAGATCCTCAACGGGTGCCTGACCACCAGCGATTGCTATATAGCGCAAAAGGACAACGGCGAAATTCTCATCGGCAGTACCACCGAAGACAAGGGGTTCGACGTGACCACCACCTACCCGGAAATCGAGGGGCTGGTGCAGGGCGCGGTGCGGTGCATACCGCAACTGTCCGACATCAACCTGAAACGCACTTGGGCCGGTTTGCGCCCCGGCTCACCTGATGAGTTGCCCATTCTGGGGCCAATGCGCGGCGTGGAAGGCTACCTCAACGCCTGCGGGCATTTCCGCACTGGCATCCTGACCTCGGCCATTACCGGAGTATTGCTGGACAAGCTGGTGAACAACGAGCCGTTGCCGCTGGACATCACGCCGTTTCTGGCGGACCGGTTTGAGGTGGCACCCATGGCAAAGCCCAAGGAAATGGAGCTGGCCTGAGCAAATCCTGTGTGGGAACTCTGGGATCTGTGGGATCTGTGGGATCAGTGGGATCTGTGGGAGCAAAGCTTGCTCGCGATAGCGGTATACCAGTCAACATTGTTGCAGGATGATCCAGTGCTATCGCGAGCAAGCTTTGCTCCCACAGGTACTCTGATTACCCCAGGATTTTTTGTTCACGGCCGGTTATTCCATCGGCGTGCTGACAAACGCCTCCAACCCTTCGGCATAGGCGGTAAACGCGCTGATCAACGGGAAAGCCTTGCCCTGCACCTGGTCCGGTACCACCAGGTTGGTGAAGCTCCAGGCCACTGCCACGGTGATGCCCGCCTGATCGAGGGTGCCATCGGTGCCCAACGGCTGTTTCTCCAGTTCTTGCTCCAGCATTCCATAGGCCGCCGCCAGTTGGCCTTCCACGCGCTCAACCCACGGCGCGTGCTGGATTTCCGTCGGCCGCAGGTTGCGTTCGTAGTAGATCTGCACCGACTTCTCGCACGCCGCCAGGGCCAGGCCAGTCACGCGCAGTGCGCGCAGCCGTTGGCCAATGTCGACCGGCATCAAGCTTTTCCCCGGCGTGGCCAATGCCTCCAGGTAGTCGATGATCAATGTGGAGTCCATCAGCACGCCGCCATCGTCGAGCACCAGGGTCGGGGCCTTGACCACCGGGTTGATGCGCTGGAACTGTTCGAAGTGCCTGAACACCGAAACGGACTCATGCTCCAGGGCAACCCCCAGGCACTTGGCGGAAATGGCGACGCGTCGCACGTAGGGCGAGTCCAGCATGCCGATCAGTTTCATGACGTCTCCTTCAGAAAAATCTTGCGGGGTTAATCCTCGAACCCGACCTGTTCATGGATCTCATCGACCTTGAGTTCCAGTCGGTAAGCCACGGCGATGAACAACGCCTGGCACAGGCACAGCGTGGCACTCAACGAGCGGAAGGCGAAAGAGCTGCCTTCGTTCACCAGCAGCACCGCATTGGCCCGTTTGGCCAGGGGCGACAGGTTGCTGTCGGTGATGATCAGCGTCTTGGCCTGATGATGCTGGGCAATGCGCAGGCAGTGCTGGGTTTCCTTGCCGTAGGGCGTAAAGCTGATGGCGATCACCAGGTCGTTGGCCCGCACGCTGCGCATTTGCTCGCGATAACTGCCCCCCAGGCCGGACACCAGATGGATGCGCTTGTTGGTGTGTTGCAGGTTATAGACCAGGTAGTCGGCCACTGCGAACGAGCGTCGCACCCCGACCACATAGATGTTGTCGGCGTTGACCACCAGGTCCACGGCTTTGTCGAAGGCCTGATCGTCCAACTCCAGGCCCAGGCGCTCGATGCCCGAGAGGGTGGCGTTGACGCATTCGCGCGCCAGGTCGCCGCCGCTGGCTTTCTGCGACTTGTTGGCGATCATGCTGCGGATGCGCTGCTGGTAGTTCTGCACCGGCGTGGTCTTGTGGGTATAGGCCTCGCGAAACAAGGCCTGCATTTCGCTGAACCCGCTGAAGCCGAAGCGCTGGGAGAACCGCACGATGGCCGACGGATGCACTTCGCATTCGCGCGCAATGTCGCTGATGCGATCGACCATGATCCGGTCGCTTTGCTGGCTCATGTAACTGGCGATGCGTTTTAGCTGTCGCGGCAGGCTTTCATACTCGTCGGTAATCAGTTGCAGCAGACGCTCGGCATTGATCGGTGGGCTTGAAAGGGCGGGTTCGGACGCACTCTCGGACGGCGCCGGCAGATCGGGGCGGGTCATAGAAAATCCTTCTGGCTTGTTCTTATAGGGCCGCCCGGGAAAAGGCCCGGCCCTCGACAATAGGTTGGCTGATCGCAGTCTACAGCGTAGGCGCGGGGAAAATCATGAGCAGACACCGTTGCAGTCGCTGCTGAAACGATGCACTGCGTCTGGCGCGCTTCGGTGATAGCGTATTGGAAAAAATATTCCACGTTAAAAAATTATAGAATAATTATTGATTATTGGTCGCTGCTCGTTTTAGTCTGCATCCACCAACAGCGTTGGCGCCAGTTTCGGTGGCAAGCGCGGGCTGATAAAAATAACAGGAGCCAGCATGGGCCAGACTCGTTTTGCCAGTGGGCGTCAATTGGATGTGATCTGCCTGGGACGCCTGGGCGTCGACCTCTACGCGCAGCAAGTCGGAGCGCGCTTGGAAGATGTATCGAGCTTCGCCAAATACCTGGGTGGCTCGTCGGCCAACATCGCTTTCGGCACCGCACGGTTGGGGCTCAAGTCGGCGATGCTGAGCCGGGTAGGGGACGACCATATGGGCCGCTTCCTGGTGGAGTCCCTGGCGCGCGAGGGCTGCGATGTCAGTGGCATCAAGATCGACCCTGAACGCCTGACGGCCATGGTCCTGCTGGGTATCAAGGACCGGGAAACCTTTCCCTTGGTGTTCTACCGGGAAAACTGCGCCGACATGGCGTTGCGCGCCGAGGACATCAATGAAACGTTCATTGCCTCCAGCAAGGCGCTGCTGATCACCGGCACTCATTTCTCTACCGAAGGCGTCTACAAGGCCAGCACCCAGGCACTGGATTACGCCGAGAAACACAGCGTCAAACGGGTGTTGGACATCGACTATCGCCCGGTACTCTGGGGCCTGGCAGGCAAGGCCGATGGCGAGACCCGGTTCGTCGCCGACCGGAAGGTCAGCCAGCACGTGCAAGGCATCCTGCGGCGTTTTGACCTGATCGTCGGCACCGAGGAAGAGTTCCTGATTGCCGGTGGCAGCGAAGACCTGTTGAGCGCATTGCGCACCGTGCGCTCGCTCACGACAGCGACCCTGGTGGTCAAGCTTGGCCCGCAGGGCTGCACGGTGATCCACGGCGCCATCCCGAGCCGACTTGAAGACGGCGCCCTCTATCCCGGGGTTCGTGTCGAAGTCCTGAACGTCTTGGGCGCAGGTGATGCGTTCATGTCGGGTTTTCTCGCCGGTTGGCTGGAGGACGCCAGCGATGAACGCTGCTGCCAGTTGGCCAATGCCTGCGGTGGTCTGGTGGTGTCACGCCATGCCTGTGCCCCGGCGATGCCGACCCGGGCTGAACTCGACTACCTGTTCAACAGCCCCATGCCGATTACCCGGCCGGATCAGGACGTGGTATTGCAACGTCTGCATCAGGTCAGCGTGCCGCGCAAACAATGGAAACAACTGTTCATCTTTGCCTTCGATCATCGCTGGCAACTGGTGGAGCTGGCCCACAAAGGCGGGCGCGAGCTGAGCGCCATCAGCGAACTCAAGCAACTGTTCATCCAGGCCGTGGAGCGGGTCGAAGCCGACCTGAAACGTCAGGGCATTGAGGCCGATGTCGGTCTGCTGGCCGATCAACGTTTCGGCCAGGATTCGCTGAACGCCGCCACCGGACGTGACTGGTGGGTGGCGCGGCCGGTGGAAGTCCAGGGTTCGCGACCACTGGCGTTCGAACACGGGCGCTCCATTGGCAGCAACCTGATCGCCTGGCCACAGGAGCAGATCATCAAGTGCCTGGTGCAATTTCACCCCGACGACGAACCGCTGCTGCGCCTGGAGCAGGAGGCGCAACTGCTGGGGTTGTATCAGGCGTCCCAGGTCAGCGGTCACGAACTGCTGCTGGAGGTCATCCCGCCCAAGGATCATCCGTCGGCGCATCCGGACGTGCTCTATCGCGCCCTCAAGCGCCTCTACAACCTGGGCATCTTCCCGGCCTGGTGGAAAATCGAAGCCCAGACGGCAGACGAATGGAAGCAACTTGATGAGCTGATTCAACAGCGTGATCCCTATTGCCGAGGTGTGGTACTGCTGGGCCTCAACGCCCCGGCCGCTGCACTGGCTGAAGGCTTTCGCCAGGCCAGTCAGAGCACCACCTGCCGTGGGTTTGCTGTCGGACGGACGATTTTCCAGGAACCGAGTCGAGCCTGGCTGGTCGGGGAAATCGACGATGAAACGTTGATCCGGCAGGTGCAGGACAGGTTTGTGCAGTTGATCGAGGCGTGGCGTGCTGCGCGAAGTTAAAAGCTGTGAACACTGATCTTGTGGGAGCGAGCCTGCTCGCGATAGCGGACTGATAGTCAACATTAAGTCGCCTGACACACCGCTATCGCGAGCAGGCTCGCTCCCACAGGGTTCATCGCCGTCTTCAATGGTTAGGTAAAAACAATAAAAGGTGCAGCCATGCCCGCTATTCGAATTGGCATCAACCCGATTTCCTGGAGCAACGACGACCTGCCATCGTTGGGTGGCGAGACGCCGTTGAGTACGGCGCTGAGCGAAGGCAAGGAAATCGGTTACCAAGGTTTCGAACTCAATGGCAAGTTTCCCAAGGATGCCAAGGGCGTTGGCGATGTGCTGCGGCCCTATGACCTGGCGCTGGTCTCCGGCTGGTATTCCAGTCGCCTGGCCCGGCGCTCGGCGGCCGAAGAGATCGATGCCATCGCCAGCCATGTCGAGTTGTTGGCGCAAAACGGTGCGGCGGTGCTGGTGTACGGCGAGGTGGCCGATTCCATTCAAGGCCAGCGCATCCCGCTGATCGAGCGGCCGCGGTTTCACACGGATGAAGCCTGGCAAGACTACGCGGAAAAACTCACCGAACTGGCGCGCTTCACCCTGTCCCGCGGGGTGCGCCTGGCGTATCACCATCATATGGGCGCCTATGTCGAGTCGCCTTCGGACATCGACAAACTAATGGCCCTGACCGGCAGCGAAGTCGGCCTGCTGTTCGACTCGGGCCACTGCTACATGGGTGGCGGCGAACCCTTGCAGGTGTTGCGCAAGCACATCGAGCGCATTTGCCATGTGCATTTCAAGGACGTGCGCAAGCCTGTGGTGCAACTGGCGCGCAACAACCTCTGGAGTTTCCCCGACTGCATCATCAACGGCACCTTCACCGTACCGGGTGACGGTGACATCGACTTCGCCGCGTTGCTGGACGTCCTGCTGGCCGCCGACTATCACGGTTGGCTGGTCGTAGAAGCCGAACAGGATCCGGCCGTGGCCCCGAGTTATGCCTACGCCAAGAAAGGCTACGACACCCTGCGTGCCTTGCTGCAAGAGAGGACTGCGTCATGAGCCTGTTGATCAAAAGCCAGCCAAGCGGCCAGACCATGGTCCAGCTACCCGCCGGCGAACTGGAGTATGTCGGGTTTGCCGCCTACCGCTTGAGCCTTGGTGAAAAGCTGCCGGTGGCTGCCGCCGACAAGGAACTGTGCCTGGTCTTGCTCAGCGGGCGCATCAGCCTCAAGGGTGAAGCGCCGGGGCAGGGCAGCTTCGACTGGGACAACCTGGGTGATCGTCAATCGGTGTTCGAGGACAAATCGCCCTACGCCATTTACCTGCCGCCCGGCAGCCAGGCCCAGGTGACCGCCCTGAGCGACGTGCAGCTGGCCGTGTGTGCCGCGCCGGGCGGCGACCAGAACAACTATGGCCCACGGTTGATCCGTCCCGACAACATGAAGCGCAGCGTGCGCGGCAAGGGTGCCAACACTCGTTATGTCTGCGACATCCTGCCCGACAGTGAACCGGCCCATTCGCTGTTGGTGGTGGAAGTGCGCACGCCGTCGGGGCATTCATCGAGCTACCCGCCCCACAAGCACGACACCGACGACCTGCCACACCAAAGCTTTCTGGAAGAAACCTATTACCACCAGGTCAACCCGTCCCAAGGGTTCGTGTTCCAGCGGGTCTACACCGATGACCGCAGCATCGACCAGGCCATGGCCGTGGAAAACAGCGACCTGGTGGTGGTGCCCAAGGGTTACCACCCGGTCAGCGTGCCTTACGGGTACGAGTCGTATTACCTGAACGTCATGGCCGGTCCGAAGCGGGTCTGGCAATTCCATAACGATCCGCAGCACAGTTGGCTGCTCGATCTCTGACTTCCACCCTTTGCACGGAGAACAAGAACAATGAGCGACGCCCCGGTAGTAGGCCATTACATCAGCGGTCGAGTGCAGGACAGCGACACCGCACGGTTCAGCAACGTCTTCAACCCGGCCACCGGCGCGGTCCAGGCCCGGGTGGCGCTGGCCGAACCGGGCACCGTCAAGGCCGCGGTGGCCTCGGCGCTGGCGGCATTCCCGGGCTGGTCCGAGCAATCCTCCTTGCGCCGTTCGCGGGTGATGTTCAAGTTCAAGGAATTGCTCGACCGCCATCATGACGAACTGGCGCAAATCATCAGTCGCGAGCACGGCAAGGTGCTGTCCGATGCCCATGGCGAGGTCACTCGTGGCATTGAGATTGTCGAGTACGCCTGCGGTGCGCCGAACCTGCTCAAGACCGATTTCAGCGACAACATCGGCGGCGGCATCGACAACTGGAACCTGCGCCAGCCCTTGGGCGTGTGTGCCGGTGTCACGCCGTTCAACTTCCCGGTGATGGTGCCGCTGTGGATGATTCCCCTGGCACTGGTCACCGGCAACTGCTTCATCCTCAAGCCTTCGGAGCGTGACCCGTCCGCCAGTTTGCTGATGGCCCGGCTGCTGACGGAGGCCGGGTTGCCGGACGGTGTGTTCAACGTGGTCCAGGGCGACAAAGTGGCGGTAAATGCGCTGTTGCAGCACCCGGACGTCGAAGCGATTTCCTTTGTCGGCTCCACGCCCATCGCCGAATACATCCATCAGCAGGGAACAGCGAACGGCAAGCGTGTACAGGCGCTTGGCGGGGCAAAAAATCACATGATCGTCATGCCCGATGCCGACCTCGACCAGGCGGCGGACGCATTGATCGGCGCGGCCTACGGCTCGGCCGGTGAACGCTGCATGGCGATTTCCATTGCCGTGGCGGTGGGTGATGTGGGCGATGAATTGATTGCCAAACTGTTGCCTCGCATTGACCAGTTGAAAATCGGCAACGGCCAGCAACCCGGTACCGACATGGGGCCGCTGGTGACCGCCGAGCACAAGGCCAAGGTGGAAGGTTTCATCGACACCGGCGTGGCCGAGGGCGCTCGCCTGATCGTCGACGGCCGTGGTTTCACGGTGCCGGGGGCCGAGCAGGGTTTTTTTGTCGGCGCGACGCTGTTCGACCAGGTCACCGCCCAGATGAGCATCTACCAGCAAGAGATCTTCGGCCCGGTGCTGGGCATCGTCCGCGTGGCGGATTTCGCCAGTGCCGTGGCCTTGATCAATGCTCACGAATTCGGCAACGGGGTGTCCTGCTTCACCCGTGACGGCGGTATTGCCCGGGCGTTTGCCCGCAGCATCAAGGTCGGCATGGTCGGCATCAACGTACCGATTCCGGTGCCCATGGCCTGGCATTCCTTTGGCGGCTGGAAGCGTTCGCTGTTCGGCGATCACCATGCCTACGGTGAAGAAGGTCTGCGCTTCTACAGCCGCTACAAAAGCGTGATGCAGCGCTGGCCCGACAGCATCGCCAAGGGCCCCGAGTTCAGCATGCCGACTGCCCAATAACCGTTTATGAATGCCGGAGGGATAACAACATGAACAAACCCCTGCGTTTTGCCCTGAACCGAATGGTTGCCCCGCGCCTGTCACTGCCTGATTTCATTGACCTGGCGCTGGCCTTGAAAACCGATGCAATCGAGATTCGCAACGACCTGCAAGGAGTCGAGATCGAAAACGGCATGCCACCGGCACAGGTGCGTGAATTGTGCGAGGAGCGGGGTATCAAGGTGTTGTCGATCAACGCGCTGTATCCCTTCGACGTCTGGAACGAGGAGCGCCGTGCCCAGGCCGTGCGGCTGGCGGACTATGCCCGCGAATGCGGCGCCGAGGGGCTGGTGATGTGCCCGCTCAACGACCGCGCTGACCCGCGTAGCGAGGCTGAGCGCGCGGCGGGGCTGCACATGGCCCTCAGTGAACTGGCGCCAATCCTGCGGGCCTTTGGCATCTACGGTTTCATCGAACCCCTGGGCTTCGAGGAGTGCTCGCTGCGGCGCAAACGCACGGCGGTCGAGGCGATCAAGAGCGTTGACGGGCTGGATGTATTCCGCCTGGTGCACGACACCTTTCACCATCATCTGGCCGATGAGCAGGAATTTTTCCCCGAGCTGACCGGGCTGGTACACATCTCCGGTGTCGAGGATGCCCAGGCACCCTTGACGACCATCCGCGACGGCCACCGCGTGCTGGTGGGCGAGGCCGACATCCTGGGCAATGCCGCGCAGATCGAGGCGTTGCGGGCCGGTGGTTACGAGGGCTACCTGTCCTTCGAACCATTTGCCCAGAGCATTCATGAACTGGCCGACATCCGCCAGGCATTGGGGGCGAGTATGAACCACTTGCAAAACCCCCAGGCCTGACACAGTCCTCAAAATGATGAAGAACCCCTGTGGGAGCGAGCCTGCTCGCGATAGCAGTGGTTCAGTCACCTGTATGCCAGCAGACGGGACGCCTTCGCGAGCAGGCTCGCTCCCACAGGGATTGAGTAAATTTGCCAAATTTGCATTCCAGACAAGGTGCAAGCATGACCACAACACGACTGACCATGGCCCAGGCCCTGGTGAAATTCCTCGATAACCAGTACGTCGAGGTCGATGGCGTCCAGAGCAAATTCGTCGCCGGGGTCTTTACTATTTTTGGCCACGGCAATGTGCTGGGGCTGGGCCAGGCGCTGGAGCAGGACAGCGGTGACCTGGTGGTCCATCAGGGTCGCAACGAGCAGGGCATGGCCCACGCTGCCATCGGTTTCGCCAAGCAACACCTGCGCCGCAAAATCTACGCTTGTACGTCGTCGGTCGGCCCTGGCGCGGCGAACATGTTGACCGCCGCCGCCACGGCGACGGCCAACCGTATTCCGTTGCTGCTGTTGCCCGGCGACGTCTACGCCAGTCGCCAACCGGACCCGGTGTTGCAGCAGATCGAGCAGTTCCATGACCTGAGCATCAGCACCAACGATGCGTTCAAGGCCGTGAGCAAATACTGGGATCGCATCAACCGCCCCGAGCAACTGATGAGCGCCGCGATCCACGCCATGCGCGTGCTCACCGATCCGGCCGAGACCGGCGCGGTGACCCTGGCGCTGCCCCAGGACGTGCAGGCCGAAGCCTACGATTACCCCGATTACTTTCTGCAAAAGCGCGTTCACCGCATCGACCGCCGCCCGGCCACCGAAGCGATGCTCGGCGATGCCCTGGCGCTGCTCAAGGGCAAGCGCCAGCCGCTGATCATCTGCGGTGGCGGGGTGAAATACGCCGGGGCCAACGCAGCGTTGCAGGCGTTTGCCGAGCGCTTCGCAATCCCCTTCGCCGAGACCCAGGCCGGCAAGAGCGCGGTGGTGTCCAGCCATCCGCTGAATGTCGGTGGCATCGGCGAAACCGGTTGCCTGGCGGCGAACCTGCTGGCCAAGGAAGCCGACCTGATTATCGGGATTGGCACCCGCTACAGCGATTTCACCACCGCGTCCAAATGGCTGTTCCAGCATCCGGATGTGCAGTTTCTTAACCTCAACATCAGCCCGTGCGACGCCTTGAAGCTCGACGGTGTGCAACTGCTGGCCGACGCGCGCTCCGGTCTGGAGGCGTTGTTCGCCGCGATGGGTGACTATCGTGCCGAATGGGGCGGGCAGATCGCCGATGCCAAAGCCCAACTGGATGCCGAAGTGGACCGGATCTATCAGGCTGACTTCCAGACTCAGGATTTCATCCCTGAAATCAACGATCACATGGACCCGGCCGTATTTCGCGAATTCATCGAACTCACCGGCTCCTGCCTGACCCAGAGCCGTGTGCTGGGCACCCTCAACGAGACCCTGGCGGATGAGGCGATTATCGTCGCCGCTGCCGGCAGCCTGCCCGGCGACTTGCAACGCAGCTGGCGCAGCAAGGGCGTGAACACCTATCACGTCGAGTACGGTTATTCGTGCATGGGCTACGAGGTGAACGCGGCGCTGGGCGTGAAGCTGGCCGAGCCCGAAAAAGAGGTCTATGCCCTGGTGGGTGACGGCTCTTACATGATGCTGCATTCGGAGCTGGCGACCTCGATCCAGGAGCGTCGCAAGATCAATGTGGTGCTGCTGGACAACATGACGTTTGGTTGCATCAACAATTTGCAGATGGGCAACGGCATGGACAGCTTCGGCACCGAGTTTCGCTTCCGCAACCCGGACACCGGCAAGCTCGATGGCGGCTTTGTGCCGGTGGACTTCGCCATGAGCGCGGCGGCCTACGGCTGCAAGACCTACACGGTCAAGACCCTCGACGAACTGCACGCCGCCCTGGCCGATGCGCGGCTGCAAACAGTCTCGACCCTGATCGATATCAAGGTCTTGCCCAAGACCATGATTCACAGCTACCTGTCGTGGTGGCGGGTCGGCGTGGCGCAAGTCTCCACCAGCCCCCGCACCGACGCGGTCGCCAAAACCCTCAATGAACGACTGGCCGAGGCTCGCCAGTATTAACAGCCCCAATCCTACGAAAGGAGTTTTTCATGTCTTTGAAGCTGGGCGTCATCGGCACCGGGGCCATCGGCCAGGACCATATCCGTCGTTGCAGCCAGACCTTGCTCAACAGCCAGGTGGTGGCGGTGACCGACATCAACCTCGCCCAGGCGGCGAAGGTGGTGGCCGACTTGAAACTGACTGCCGAGGTCTATCCCGACGGTCATGCATTGATCAAGGCGCCGGACGTGGAGGCGATCCTGGTCACTTCCTGGGGCCCGAGCCACGAAGAATTCGTACTGGCGGCGATCGCGGCGGGTAAACCGGTGTTCTGTGAAAAGCCCCTGGCGGTCACGGCCGAAGGCTGTCGCAAGATCGTCGAAGCCGAAGTCGCCCATGGCAAGCGCCTGGTGCAGGTCGGTTTCATGCGCCCGTACGATGAAGGCTATCGAGCGCTCAAGGCGGTGATCGACAGCGGCCAGATCGGCGAGCCGCTGATGCTGCACTGCGCTCATCGCAATCCGAGCGTGGGGGAGAATTACAAGACCGACATGGCGATCACCGACACCTTGATCCATGAGCTGGATGTGTTGCGCTGGCTGCTGGCCGATGACTACGTTTCGGTGCAGGTGGTGTTCCCGCGCAAGACCAGCAAGGCGCTGGCGCACCTGCGCGATCCGCAGATCGTGCTGCTGGAAACCGCCAGGGGCACGCGCATCGATGTGGAGGTTTTCGTCAATTGCCAGTACGGCTACGACATCCAGTGCGAAGTGGTGGGGGAGACGGGCATCGCCAAGCTCCCGGAGCCGTCCCAGGTGCAACTGCGCAGTGGCGCCAAGCTGTCCAACGCCATTCTGATGGACTGGAAGGACCGCTTCATTGCGGCTTACGACGTTGAGTTGCAGGCGTTCATCGACGGCGTGCGCGCCGGGCAAGTGGCTGGACCCTCGGCCTGGGACGGCTTCGCCGCAGCGGTGGCGGCGGATGCCTGCGTCGAAGCGCAGCAGAACGGGCAGATTGTCAAAGTCGAGCTGCCGGAGCGGCCGCGTTTCTACGGTTAAATGCATTCCCTGTGGGAGCGGGCTTGCTCGCGAAGGCGTTGGGTCAG
>NZ_JAKNQY010000002.1:415849-461059 GCF_024494355.1 Pseudomonas sp. Q11
TCGACATTAATGCTGGAGGACCCGCCGCCATCGCGAGCAGGCTCGCTCCCACATGGGGTCTGTGGTGAGCAGAGTTCCCGCAGTTACCCGAGAACAAACTGTGGGAGCCGGGCTTGCTCGCGATAGCGTTGGGTCAGTCGACATTAATGCTGGAGGACCCGCCGCCATCGCGAGCAGGCTCGCTCCCACATGTGATCTGTGGTGAGCAGAGTTCCCGCAGTTACCCGAGAACAAACAGTGGGAGCCGGGCTTGCTCGCGATGACGGCGGCACATTCGGCATCAATGCAAGCTGATTTACCGCCATCGCGAGCAAGCTCAGCTCCCACAGGGGTTGCATTCATTCAGTGATTAACCAGGAGCTTTCATGCGAATCGGACTAGTAGGCTACGGCAAGGGCGGGCGGTTTTTTCATGCGCCGCTGATCAGCAGTCTGCCCGGGGCTACGTTTGTCGGCGTGGTGACGCGGTCCGCTGAGCGCCGCCAGCAACTGGCGAACGAGCACCCGCACGCCCAAGCCTTCGATACCCTCGAGCAGTTGGTGGCCGCAGGCGTCGATGCGGTGGTGGTGTCCACGCCGCTGGACGGTCGTCCGGCCTTGGTCATGCAGGCCATTGAGCTGGGCGTCGCAGTGGTCAGCGACAAACCTTTCGCCCTTGATGCCGCGCAGGCCGAGGCGATGGTGCTAGCCGCCGAGCAGCGCAACGTGCCGCTGACTGTGTACCAGAACCGCCGCTGGGATTCGGACTACCTGACCTTGCGCAAACTGCTGGAGTCCGCTGCGCTGGGACAAGTCATTCGTTTTGAGTCCAGCGTCGAGCGCTATTCACCAACGTCAGTCGGCAAAGGCAGCGGCGGCGGGTTCCTGCGGGACCTGGGTAGCCATCTGGTGGACCAGGCGCTGCAATTGTTCGGGCCGGTGACCAGGGTTTACGCCGAGCTGGATTACCGACAACCCGGCCAGGTGTTCGACAACGGCTTTTTTATGTGCCTGACCCACGCCAGCGGCGTGCTTTCCCACCTGAGCGGCAGTTGTCTGCAAAACGCACCGCGCCCGCGCTTTCGGGTCAGCGGCAGCGGGGGCTGCTACACCGTCGAGGGCCTGGACGGGCAGGAGGCCCAGGCGTTGGTCGGGTTGAGCCCGACGACCGAGGGTGAGCGCTGGGGGAGCGAAGAGCATCGGCGCTGGGGCTGGTTCGAGCAAGGCAGCGAGCGCGAGCGTGTGGCGTCGGAGCGCGGCTGCTGGATGGCGTTCTACCAGCGTCTGCAAACCGCCTTGCAGAACGCCGGCCCGCTGCCAGTGCAAGCCCGTGATGCACTGGCGACCACGCGCATTCTGGACGCGGCAAGGCAGAGCGCCGAACAGGGTGAAGTGGTGAGGTTATCCACGCCTGTCGGCCATGGAATAAAAAACGAATAAAATTCTAAAATTAGTTGATATGGAAAATATTTTCCAATAAAGTCGATTCCAGGTTACCGACAACCCTGTTCGTCTTTTGCCAAGCCAGCCTTGAGCAAATCACGGACAAAACAAAAACAAGAAACACAGCCAGGTACCGTCGATGAAAACCTTCAGCCGTTCTGCGTTTCACCTGCCACGCCCGCTGCGCTTGTGCGCAATCCTTCCCCTGTTCGAATCCCTGTGCATCCAGCGCAACGGCGCCGTGGTGTGTTGCATGCCCGGAGCGCCCATCGTGCGTTTGCCCCGTTCCTGAGATCCATCACGCCTTATCCATAAAACCAACAAAAAAGTGGAGAAAGACCGTTCATGAAGACCAAGACCCGTATCGCCTCGCTGGCCCTGTCGTTGATGCTCACCAGCGGCGCCGCCCTGGCGGACCTGAAGATCGGCGTCAGCATGTCCCAGTTTGATGACACCTGGCTGACGTACCTGCGTGAGTCGATGGACAGCAAGGCCAAATCCCTGCCGGATGGCGTGACCCTGCAGTTCGAAGACGCACGCAGCGACGTGGTCAAGCAACTGAGCCAGGTGGAAAGTTTTATCAGTCAGAAGGTCGACGCGCTCATCGTCAACCCGGTGGATACCGCTGCGACCCAGCGCATCACCAAGGCCGCGGTGGCCGCCGGCATCCCCCTGGTGTACGTCAACCGCCGCCCGGACGAACCGAAGTTGCCGGAAGGCGTGGTCACCGTAGCCTCCGATGATCTGGAAGCCGGGCGGATGCAGATGCAATACCTGGCCGACAAGATGGGCGGCAAGGGCAACATCGTCATCTTGTTGGGTGACCTGGCCAACAACTCCACCGCCAACCGTACCAAGGGCGTCAAGGACGTGCTTGCCAAGTACCCCAACATCAAGATCGAACAGGAACAGACCGGCACTTGGTTGCGCGACAAGGGCATGACCCTGGTCAACGACTGGTTGACCCAGGGACGCGAGTTCCAAGCGGTGGTGGCCAACAACGACGAGATGGCCATTGGCGCCGCGATGGCACTCAAGCAAGTGGGCACTAAGCCGGGCACGGTATTGATCGCCGGGGTTGACGGCACGCCGGACGGTTTGAACGCCATCAAGAAAGGCGAAATGGCGGTCTCGGTGTTCCAGGACGCCAAGGGCCAGGCCGACGGTTCGATCGACACGGCGGTGAAAATGGTCAAGAAGCAGCCCGTCGAGCAGGCCGTGTGGGTGCCGTATCGCCTGATCACCCCGCAGAACGTCGACCAGTTCAAGTGACGTTCAACCCATCGCCACCACCACAATAAGCAGGCGAGGTCGCACCGTCGACCTTGCCAAGGGGAGTACCTGACCATGTTCGCTTCAGCGACTGCTTCGAGCGCCTCGGCGGCTACTGTCCGGCCGGACGGAATACCTGAAGAACCGTACCTGCTGGAAGTCGTCAATGTCAGCAAGGGGTTTCCCGGCGTGGTGGCCCTTTCGGATGTGCAATTGCGGGTGCGCCCCGGCTCGGTGCTGGCCTTGATGGGCGAGAACGGTGCGGGCAAATCCACCCTGATGAAAATCGTGGCCGGCATCTACCAGCCGGACGCCGGTGAATTGCGCCTGCGAGGCAAACCGGTGAAGTTCGACACACCTTTGGCAGCCTTGCAGGCTGGCATCGCGATGATCCACCAGGAACTGAACCTGATGCCCCACATGAGCATCGCCGAAAATATCTGGATCGGCCGCGAGCAGCTCAACGGCCTGCATATGGTCGATCACGGGGAAATGCACCGTTGCACCGCCAAATTGCTGGAGCGCCTGCGTATCAACCTTGATCCCGAGGAGCAGGTGGGCAACCTGAGCATTGCCGAACGGCAGATGGTCGAGATCGCCAAGGCGGTGTCCTACGACTCCGACATTCTGATCATGGACGAGCCGACCTCGGCCATCACCGAGACGGAGGTCGCCCATCTGTTCTCGATCATCGCCGACCTCAAGTCTCAGGGTAAGGGCATCATCTACATCACCCACAAAATGAACGAAGTGTTCGCCATCGCCGATGAAGTGGCGGTATTTCGCGACGGCGCCTACATCGGCCTGCAACGGGCCGACAGCATGGACGGCGACAGCCTGATATCAATGATGGTCGGGCGCGAATTGAGCCAGTTGTTCCCGGAGCGGGACAAACCCATCGGCGATCTGGTGCTGTCGGTGCGTGAGCTGAGCCTGGATGGCATTTTCAAAAACGTGACTTTCGACCTGCATGCCGGGGAAATCCTTGGCATCGCCGGACTCATGGGCTCGGGTCGGACCAACGTCGCCGAGGCGATTTTCGGGGTCACCCCGAGCACCAGCGGCGAAATCTTCCTGGACGGCCAACCGGTGCGCATCAGCGACCCGCACATGGCGATCGAAAAGGGCTTTGCGCTGTTGACCGAAGATCGCAAGCTCAGCGGCCTGTTCCCGTGCCTGTCGGTGCTGGAAAACATGGAAATGGCCGTGTTGCCCCACTACGTCGGCAACGGTTTCATCCAGCAGAAAGCCCTGCGCGCGTTGTGCGAAGACATGTGCAAGAAGTTGAGGGTCAAGACCCCATCCCTGGAACAGTGCATCGACACCTTGTCCGGCGGCAACCAACAGAAAGCCCTGCTGGCCCGCTGGCTGATGACCAACCCGCGCATCCTGATCCTCGACGAGCCGACCCGTGGCATCGACGTTGGCGCCAAGGCCGAGATCTACCGACTCATTTCCTACCTCGCCAGCGAAGGCATGGCGGTGATCATGATTTCTTCGGAACTGCCGGAAGTACTGGGCATGAGCGACCGCGTGATGGTGATGCATGAAGGTGACCTGATGGGCACGCTGGATCGCAACGAAGCGACCCAGGAACGGGTCATGCAACTGGCCTCGGGCCTGTCCTGATAATAGAAGGGCGCAAACTCGCGCTGGGCTCTGTAGGAGCTGTCGAGTGCAACGAGGCTGCGATCTTTCCCCAGACACCTGAGTCACAAGCGAAAGATCAAAAGATCGCAGCCTCGCTCCGCGAGTCAGCTCCTACAGAACCCAGCGGGAGCCAGCGCCCTCGCCACATAGAAAAAGGTGAATGCTATGAACGCGATACTGGAAAACAAACCCGCGGCCGCACCGGCCCGGACACGTCGGCGGCTACCGACGGAACTGAGTATCTTCCTGGTGCTGATCGGCATCGGCCTGGTGTTCGAAGTGTTCGGCTGGATCGTGCGCGACCAGAGTTTCCTGATGAACTCCCAGCGCCTGGTGCTGATGATCCTGCAAGTGTCGATCATCGGTCTGCTGGCCATCGGGGTGACGCAGGTGATCATCACCACCGGTATCGACCTGTCGTCCGGATCGGTCCTGGCGTTGTCAGCCATGATCGCCGCGAGCCTGGCCCAGACCTCGGACTTCACCCGGGCGGTGTTCCCCTCCCTGACGGACTTGCCGGTGTGGATACCGGTGGTGGCGGGGTTGGGCGTAGGGCTTTTGGCCGGGGCAATCAACGGCAGCATCATCGCGCTGACGGGCATTCCTCCCTTTATTGCCACCCTCGGCATGATGGTCTCGGCCCGCGGCCTGGCGCGTTACTACACCGAAGGCCAACCGGTGAGCATGTTGTCCGATTCCTATACCGCCATCGGTCATGGCGCCATGCCGGTGATCATTTTCCTGGTGGTGGCGGTGATTTTCCATATCGCCCTGCGCTACACCAAGTACGGCAAGTACACCTACGCCATCGGCGGCAACATGCAGGCGGCGCGCACCTCGGGCATCAACGTCAAGCGCCACCTGGTGATCGTCTACAGCATCGCCGGCTTGCTGGCGGGGCTGGCCGGGGTAGTGGCTTCGGCGCGGGCCGCCACCGGGCAAGCCGGTATGGGCATGTCCTATGAGCTGGACGCGATTGCCGCGGCGGTGATCGGCGGCACCAGCCTGGCGGGCGGGGTGGGGCGCATCACCGGGACGGTGATCGGAGCGCTGATCCTCGGAGTCATGGCCAGCGGGTTCACCTTCGTCGGGGTCGATGCCTACATCCAGGACATCATCAAGGGCTTGATCATTGTGGTGGCGGTGGTCATCGACCAGTACCGCAACAAGCGCAAACTCAAACGCTGAACGTTCTTTCGCTGCGATAAAGCGCCACGCCTGACCCGCGTGGCGCTGCCATTTGTCTTCTTGATACAGCTATTGCATCGAATTTCTTGTTATAAACGCACTCCGATGACTACCAAAAGCTTGTCAGAGAACATTTAGAAGGGTTGTCGGACATTTTCCCTATGTTTTCAGTTGCTGACGCTTCGACTCGGCCTTAGACTGCCGCCCCTCGTAAATTGAGTGCCGGGTGGCGCTTGGAATAGACGGCGCCTTCCCGATGAGCGTGGCAGCGCGCTGCGGGACGCTTCATAATTCGTCTTAATGCACGTTTTTTTATAGAGAAATCAATGACAAAGGAAAAGTTGCTGGCCATGCCGGCGGATGACTACATGAATGCCGAGCAGCTGGCTTTCTTCACCAAGCTGTTGCAGAACATGAAAGTGGAAACCCACGAGCGCATCGAACAGAACCGAATCGCCATTGAGAGCCTGGATACCCCGGCTGACCCGGCGGACGCTGCTTCCGTAGAAGAAGAGCGGACCTGGCTGGTCAACGCCATCGATCGCGACCAGCGCATGCTGCCTCAGTTGGAGCAGGCCCTGGACCGTATCAACGACGACAGCTTCGGCTGGTGTGATGACAGCGGCGAGCCAATCGGCCTCAAGCGCCTGCTGATCAGTCCGACCACCAAGTACTGCATCGAAGCTCAGGAACGTCACGAGCAGATCGACAAGCATCAGCGTCAGGCCTGATTCGCGTTTCAGAAAAGATCGCAGCTTTCATCCGGAAGCTGCGATTTTTTGCTTTCGTCTGCGCCTGTTCGTCTACTTCCGTTGACCCCCCGCAAGAACACGACTAATGGACCATGGATAATGGCTTCGTAGTGGCGTTTAATGCAGGTATAACAACGAGAAATGTGGGTGATCAACATGGCGACAGACGGTTCCGTGGCGAATGCGGTACAGGCACAGGTGCCTGTGGCCAACAGCATGGCGCGCTGGTTGACGCCGACTTTGCAGAGCCTGGCGCTGACATTGCTGCTATGCGGCATGACGCTGGGCGGCTGGTCGTTGTATCTGGGCCTGCCCCTGGCGATGCTCATCGTCTGGCTGCCGCGCCTACGCTCGCGCCTGGCTGCCGCGCCTGAGCCGGTAGCCGCGGACACGTTGGCCGAGCTGACCCGTGACCTGTCTTACACCACCAGCCATAACGCTTTGTCGGCGGCCGGCGTCGCCTATTCGGTCAAGCAATTGGCTGGCAAGGTCCAGTCGCAGCTCGACGCGGCGGCGCAAATCGTCGGCAATGCCGAATCGATGATTGCCACCGAGCAGGCCACCTCGCAACTCAGCCAGCAGGCCCTGAGTGCCGCCAGTGAGGCCCATCGCAGCAGCGTTGCCGGGCGCAGCGAACTGGTGGAGTCCATCAGCCGGATGCACCAGCTCAGCCAGCGCGCGAACGACAGTCGCGAGTTGATCGAGGCGCTGAGCGTGCGCAGCGATGAGATCCAGCGGGTAAGCCTGGTGATTCAGTCGATCGCCAGCCAGACCAACCTGTTGGCGCTGAACGCGGCCATCGAAGCTGCACGGGCCGGTGAACATGGTCGTGGCTTCGCGGTGGTGGCTGATGAGGTCCGTGGGCTGGCCGGGCGCACGGCTGCGGCGACCGGTGAGGTTGGCGTAATGGTTGCGGACATCCAGCAGCGCACCGCCCAGGTGGTAGAGCAGATCCGGCAACTGGCCAGCGACCTGGACAGTGGCGTACAGCAGGTCGAACACACCGGCCAGCACCTGGAAAACATAGCCCGGCTGGCGGCCGGCGTCGAAACCCAGGTCAGCGCCATCGCCCAAGGCACCGACACCAACCGCGAACAACTCGACAGCCTGTTTCATGCCATCGAACAGATGCGCAGCGACCTGTCCATCAGCGATCAGCAGACCCAGCGCCTGGCCCAGGCGGCAGTGCAAATGGAAGGCCAGGCCGAAACCATCAGCGAACGCCTGGCCGAGGTCGGCCTGGACGATTATCACCAACGGGTCTACGACCTCGCACGCGAAGGGGCGAGTCAGATCGCCGCGCGATTCGAGGCGGACATCGACCAGGGTCGTGTCAGCCTGGAGGATTTGTTCGACCGCAGCTACCAGCCGATTCCCAATACCCAGCCCGCCAAGTTCCAGACCCGTTTCGACCGCTATACCGATCAGGCCCTGCCGGCCATCCAGGAGCCGTTGCTCGCCCGGCACGAGGGCCTGGTCTTCGCGATCGCCTGTACCCAGGAAGGTTATGTACCGACCCACAACAACGTCTTCAGCCAGCCACTGACCGGCGACCCGCAAGTGGACACGGTGAACAATCGCACCAAACGCAAATTCTCCGACCGCACCGGGATCCGTTGCGGCAGCCACCAGCAGCCCGTGCTGTTGCAGACCTACACTCGAGATACGGGTGAGCTGATGCATGACCTTTCTGTGCCGATCATGCTCAAGGGGCGTCATTGGGGTGGCTTGCGGCTGGGTTATAAGCCAGAGAAGCCGCGCTAGGCCTCATGCAGTTCCCTGGCCTGCACTTGAACAAATGGTGGCGAGGTTTGATCGGTTATTTACCGTCGTGCAAACGGACATTCAACTGATCCACCAGCACCGCCTCTTCGCCGTCGGCGAGCAGCCATTCGCGCAGTAGATCTTTCTGTTGCTCCGACCAGAAGTCGGCCTCCACCAGTTTGATCTCCGGGTCCAGCGGATGCGCCATGATGAAGTCATCGATGGCTTTGCCGTCCGAAGGCAGGCCGAGTTGATCGAACAGGGTTCTGAGTTCGTGCGAGGGCTGTTCCATGGGGTTCTCCTTGGGCGGGCGCCGTCATGGCGCCTCGGTTGCTTCCCTTTATCTGAGGCAAGCGCCCGTCAGGAGTTCGATCGGATTCAGGCTTTCAACGCGCCTTCATCCACGGCGAGTTTCAGGGCTATTGCCGCTGTCCGCGCGGCTTCGGCGGCGAGCTCGGGGGTTTTGAACCAGCGATCCTTTTCCACCTGATGATAACGGGTGGTGGTCAAGGGGGGCTTGGCGCGCATCACGATGACGGCCTGGAATTCGCCTTCGACCTCTCTGGCCTCGCCCCGGATGAAAAATTCGCCAATATCAAATTCCGTCACGTCGCGCCTTTCCTTCACAAGTCATAGTATGGGTGCGCGATCCGTCAATGGGGACGGGCTTCGCTGGGCGGGCAGTATGGCAGCAGTTGCTCGTCGCGGCTGAGTTAAGTGATGGGCGTGGCGTATATCAGGTCAAGCGCTTCGTTCCAGACGCCTGGCCAGGTAGCAAGCCTCGTTATGATCGGTGCGGAAACCTCGTACACGGCCAGTCGATGTTTCTTCAATATGGAAAAAGCACTTGCCGGCCAGAACCACCCGATAACGCGGTTGAAACAAAGAAACCGGCAGGTAATGGACCTCGTCAAACGTGTCGGGCTTGTTCGTGATGCAAGGAGTGAAGGGGTGGGTCAGGGTGGTGAAAGTGGCCATGTGAATTCCTTTTCTATGGTTTACCGACGAATTACCGAGCGTTTTGAGTAGTCTCCACGCCTGTGGCTGCTCTAGAATCGGCAGCACCGTGTGGATGGCTGTGCCTATCTAAAGCAATTTTTTTTGGCCTCGATGTCAGAAAAATGCTTTTCTAAGTGAGAAATTTCCCTAAAGTTAGTAGTCCCACCTTTTCCGATGCTCAGAGTGGCGTTTTCCTTCAGCCTCTGACGACCCCGCGGGAAAGACGGCGAGAGTGGCAATCCTTTAGTCTTCTCTCGCCCCGGGGCAGGGCACGCCGTTCACTTCGAATTTTCAGTTACAGGTCCACTGCGACACACAGTCGGCACGGGTTCTCGTGGTCCGTCCTTTTCAGAGGGCGGGTCGTTTACAAAGATGGGGATGTTTCCTTGGCAGTAAGTAATCTCGACATGCATGCGTTATTCGTACTTGGTGACCTGCGGGCAAAACTGGTCAAGCAATTCCAGTCGCGCTTCGTCTACATCACCGAGCAAACCGCCGAAGGTATTTATGTTGCCGAAATAGACACTGAATCGGCCCTGGTGGTCGATGACAAGCCAGGGCTTGAACTCAAAGTCGGTGATCATTTTCGTGCAGCGGTATTGCCGAGCCGTGAAGGTGGCAAGTTTGAAATCAGGTTTCGCGAAATCAAACTGACGGTCTATGGCCTTGGGGATTACGCGTTCGTAACCACCCCGGGTGGTCACGCGATCCTGTTCAAGGAAGGTCACAGCGTGGTGACCGTATTCGCGGCCAATGAGCAGTTGCATGAGGGCCTGACCAAGACCTTGAAGGCGGTGACCGCCAAAGCCGCCAAGTGGCGCAAAGGCGAACTTGTCACCTTCAAGGCCAGCGAGTGATGTGTACCGTGTCAGCCCGAGGAATGTGAGAAGCGGGTTGACGCAGCGTCCGGGTTTTGCGCCCTGCTAACAGTTTTCGCAAGGTCTGCCTGGAACCTCGGCTACAGTCAGTTGACTGAACTATTCAGAGGTTTGCGTCCGGTTACGCAGGACCATTTAGCTATTGCTGTGTCTGGTACGAGGTGCAACGCATGAAACGAGTTCGACAGTGGTTGGCTGCCTGGACCACCTTTGCGGTGTTGGTATCATCACTCCCGGCATCGGCCGCGCAGGCGCCGATCCATTTTGCCGACCTGAATTGGGAAAGCGGCAGCCTGATCACCGATATCCTGCGGGTCATCGTCGAAAAGGGTTATGGGTTGCCGACCGACACATTGCCGGGTACCACCATTACCCTGGAAACGGCGCTGGCCAATAACGACATCCAGGTGATCGGGGAAGAGTGGGCGGGGCGCAGCCCGGTGTGGGTCAAGGCCGAGGCTGAAGGCAAAGTGATCGCCTTGGGCGATACGGTCAAGGGCGCGACCGAAGGCTGGTGGGTCCCGGAGTATGTGATCAAGGGCGACCCGGCCAAGGGCATCAAGCCCCTGGCACCGGATTTGCGCAGCGTCGAAGACCTGGCGCGCTACAAGCATGTCTTCAAAGACCCGGAAAGCCCCAGCAAGGGCCGCTTCCTCAACAGCCCCATCGGCTGGACCTCCGAAGTCGTCAACAAGCAGAAGCTCAAGGCCTATGGCCTGGCCGACAGCTATGTGAATTTCCGGAGTGGTTCGGGAGCGGCGCTGGATGCGGAAATCAGCTCGTCGATCCGCCGGGGCAAGCCGATTCTGTTTTATTACTGGTCGCCTACGCCGCTGCTGGGACGTTTCAAGTTGGTGCAGTTGCAAGAGCCCGCGTTCGATGCCGAGGCCTGGAAAACCCTGACCGATGCCGACAATCCCAACCCCCAGCCAACCCGCTCCCTGGCCTCGAAGCTGTCGATTGGCGTATCCGCGCCGTTCCAGAAGCAGCACCCGGACATTGCCGAGTTCTTCAGTAAGGTTGACCTGCCGATCGAGCCGTTGAACAAGGCCCTGGCCGACATGAGCGAAAAGCACACCCCACCGCGTGAAGCCGCCGTGGCATTCCTCAAGGCCCATCCACAGGTCTGGCAGGCCTGGTTGCCGAAGGAGGTCGCCGACAAAGTCGCCGCCAGTCTGTAGCGCCCCAGGCTGAACTCTTGATCTTGAGCAATGCGTCATTCGCCGCAAACCGGCAGTCTGCGCCCGTGCGGCGAAATGCCGAATTCGAGCTAGGATGATTGTTCAACCTTTCAAGGAGGCTGGCGAATGACGCTTTTAGTGGCTCGGTCGCTGGTCGCAATATTTGCGACCATCAGCTTGATTCATTTGTATTGGGCCCTGGGCGGGCAGTGGGCGGCCCTGGCGGTCGTGCCTCAGGTTCCGGTGACACAAGGACAGACACTACGCCCGGCGTTCAACCCATCGGGCTGGTTGACACTGCTGGTGGCCCTCGCGCTGCTGCTGATTGCAGTTCTGGTGTGCCTGCGGGTCGGCTTGCTGGCACCGCCCGTCACCCATCGGGCCTTGCAATGGCTGATCAGCGCGATCGCCTTGCTGATGTTCGCCCGCGCCATTGGCGAATCGAACCTGGTGGGTTTCTTCAAGGAGGTCAAGGGCTCGACGTTCGCCAAGCTCGACACCTGGGTCTATTCACCGTTATGTGTCGTGCTTGGTGCCGGCCTGTTGACGGTTGCCTGGGCCTGAAGGCAGGGCGCTTGTCGTGTCGATCAGGTCCCGGATTGAAGAGCCGTCCAGTGTTCCATCTCCTGGGCGATGAAGTGATTCACCAGGTCGCTGTACATTTTCTCTCGAGATTTTCGGATCACCTCTTGTCGCACCGCTGTGAGTGCACGGCTTTCTGTGGGAGCAAAGCTTGCTCGCGATGCAGGCACCTCGGTCCCCCGGAAGACCGCGTCATCTTCATCGCGGGCAAGCCTTGCTCCCACAGAAGGCTTGCGCTGAGATTTTTCGGAGTTTTTCTAGCGACAGCTGCGAAAATACAACTGTTTGTTTAGCTTTCGAGCCCGCGCTGTTCGATCACGCCAAACACATCCGCCACGTCCTGTACCAGAATCCGGGCGACGTTGGTGAGGGTGTTGATGTCGCTCGTCGCTGAATCGCGCAGGCTGGAGCAGGCCACCAGCGTCAGGTAATCGAGCGTGGCGTGCAGGCGTTCGCTGGCGCAGGCATGGAGTTCGGGCAGTGGAGCGTGGGTGTCGATCAGCAGGACGGGGTGGGTGGTGGCGGTTTTGGTGAAAGGGGTGAAGCGGCTGGATGGTTGATTCGTTGTCATAAGGTTGCACTCATTTGATAGAAAGAATCGCCACCTTTTTGCTGCGAATCAAATGGGTGGCAGTTGCGCGAGGGTTCGCAGACCGAGGAACCAATCCAAAACTCGGCAGACCCGAAAGTCTCCCGCGCGCAACCGCCATAAAATGAAAGCGGGCAAGTTTGCCTGAATTTCATTTGACGGTATCTGGATTTGTTCACTCGGGCTGCGAAACCCCATCACCGGCCAAAGCCAGCGACGAACCCAACTATAGAAGTCGATCCCGGCACCCACAACCGACCTGTAGGACGCACGGATCCCCTGTGGCGAGGGAGCTTGCTCCCGCTCGGCTGCGCAGCAGTCGCAAAACCGCTGCCTGCGGTGTACCTGGCGAAACGAGGTGCCCAGTTTGGGGCCGCTTCGCAGCCCAGCGGGGATAAATCCCCTCGCCACAGAGGTAAATTCCTACGAGATTTTCAGACCAGCTCTGGCCGTCACTGCTTGGAGTGCGCAGGTTCCAGTGGGAGCAAAGCTTGCTCGCGATGCAGGCACCTCGGTCCCCCGGAAGACCGCGTCATCTTCATCGCGGGCAAGCCTTGCTCCCACAGAAGGCTTGCGCTGAGCTTTTTCCGAGTTTTTCTAGCGACAGCTGCGAAAAAACGCCCTGATATCCTCCGCCAACAACTCCGGCTGCTCCAGCGCGGCAAAGTGACCACCCCGAGGCATGAGGGTCCAGCGCTCCACGTTATAGCAGCGCTCCACCCAGCTCCTCGGCGGCATGGGCAGTTCCTTGGGAAACAGCGCAACCCCAACCGGTGGTTTCACCCGTTCTCCGTGGTTGAACAGCAACGGCCGCTTGCTACCTTCCACATACTGGCGAAACGACGAGCCGATGCAGTTCGTCAGCCAGTACAGGGTGACATTGGTCAGCAGCCAGTCATGATCAATGGCGGGGCGGGTATCGCACCAGGACAGGATCTTTTCCCCCATCCATGCCAGCAGGCCCGCCGGTGAGTCATTCAGGCCCACGGCCAGGCTTTGCGGTTTGGTTCGCTGGATGTGCCCATAGGCACCCTCGGCATCGGCAAATGCCGCGGCGCGTTGCAAGAAGGCCGTTTCGGCCTCCGTTAGCGGTGGTTCGGTTTCGCCAAGGGGAGGGCGATAGGACCCCGGGATGTAATTGAGGTGTATGCCTGGCACCCGCTCGGGAAACCGTACGCCGAGCCAGCTCGACACGCCCGCGCCAATGTCCCCGCCCTGGGCGCCAAACCGGTCATAACCCAGCCCCGTCATCAACTCACTCCACAAACCGGCTACTTCATAAGGCCCCATGTCGGATTGCTTGAACGGCGCGGAAAAGGTGTAGCCGGGTAGCGACGGCACCACCACATCAAAGGCATCTGTCGGATCGCCGCCATGGCTGGCGGGGTCGGTCAGCAACGGGATTATTCGTTGCATCTCGATGAACGAACCCGGCCAGCCATGGGTGAGAATCAGCGGCATCGGATTCGGCCCGACGCCCCGCTGATGAATGAAATGAACCCTTTGCTCGCCTATGTTGGCGAGAAATTGCGGCAGGCGATTAAGTGCTGCCTCCTGAGCGCGCCAATCGAATGCGCTCGACCAATACGCGAGAAGGTCCCCAAGCACGTCCATGTCCATGCCCTCATTCCAACCTTGCCCGGCCAAGGGCGCCGGCAGCCGGGTGTTCTGCAAGCGATGCCGCAGGTCTTCAAGGGCGTGTTCGGGGATGTCGATGGAGAAAGGTTCAATGAGCATGATTACGCCTTATGCCGCTATCTGGAAACCGCGCCGGGCCAGGAATCGCAGCGGTGATGGCGAAAGGGATGATAAATAACCAGGTTGAAGACGTGGCAGACATGGCACGGACGCTCCCGATTAGAATCGGATTAATATGGCATCAAGCCAACCGGTGGTCGAGTTGACTTTGCCATAGCGACTTTCAGATCAACGCCGCCCAGTCCGCGTACTCACATCCACCCACACCGCCAGCACCAGAATGCTGCCCTTGACGATCATCTGCCAATAACTGTCGACGTCGAGCATGGACATGCCGTTGTCCAGGCTGGTGATCACCAGCGCGCCGAGGAGGGCGCCGTAGACGGTGCCGGAGCCGCCGCGCATGGAGGTGCCGCCGATGAAGCAGGCGGCGATGGCGTCGAGTTCGCCCATGCTGCCGGCCGAGGGTGAGCCTGCGGCCAGACGCGCGGTGTTGACCACGCCGGCGAGGGCGCACATCACGCCCATGATGCCGAAGATCCACAGCTTCACCGCCTGTACATTGATGCCGGACAGGCGCGTGGCTTCCATGTTGCTGCCCACCGAGTAGACCCGTCGTCCGAACACGGTCTGGCTGGTGACGTAGCTGAACACGCCGAGCAGAATCAGCAGAAGCAGCACGGGAACCGGAATACCGTCGTAGCTGTTGAGGGTATAGACGAAGCCGGCCAGTACCGCGCCGATCAGCACCACGCGTAATACGTCACGCATCAGCGAGTGCGCCGCCAGGCCATGCAGGGCGCGATTGCGGCGCTGTTTCCAGGTCAGGAACAGGGTCAAGGCGAACAGCAGCACGCCCAGGCCCGTGCCGACGGAGTGCGGCAAATAACCCTGGCCGATGTAGACCAGCTCTGGTGACACCGGGGCGATGGTGGTGCCGCCGGTAATGCCCAGCAGAACACCGCGAAAGGCCAGCATGCCGCCCAGGCCGACAATGAACGACGGGATGCGCAGGTAGGCGGTCATGTAGCCGTTACCCAGGCCGATCACCAGGCCACACAGGGCAACCAGGCTCAGGTTCGCCAACAACGGTATGTGATAGATCACGTCGAGAATCGCCGCCAGGCCACCGAGCAATCCAAGCAGTGAGCCCACCGACAGATCGATCTCGCCGCTGATGATCACCAGCACCATGCCGCAGGCCAGAATCCCGGTGATGGACATCTGCCGCAGCAGGTTGGAGAGGTTGCGCGGGGTCAGGAACCCGCCCTCGGTCTGCCAGCTGAAAAACAGCCAGATCACCGCCACGGCGATCACCAGCGCGAGCATTTTGTAGCGGCTGAAGAGTTGCTTGACCTGATTCATCTACGCGGACTTCCGATCATTATTGTTATGGTCTTCGGGGTGGCTGAGGGCGGCGGCGAGCACCTGTTCCTGAGTGAGTTCGTGGTTGATGAAATCGCCGCGCAACTGGCCTTCGCCGATCACCAGGACGCGGTCGGACACCCCCAGCACTTCGGCCAGCTCCGAGGACACCATGATGATCGACACGCCTTCGGCGGCCAGCGCGCCCATCAGCTTGTAGATCTCGTACTTGGCGCCGACATCCACGCCACGGGTCGGCTCATCGAGAATCAGCACGCGGGGTTGGGTCAGCAGCATCTTGGCCAATACGGCTTTTTGCTGGTTGCCGCCGGAAAGGCTGGTGATCGGCAGGAACGGGCTCGCGGTCTTGAGGTGCATGCGCGAGATTTCCCGGTCGATGCTGCCCAACTCCGCTTCGGCGTCGATGCGGGTCATTTTCGAGTAGTTGTCCAGCACCGCCAGCGTGATGTTCTGGCCCACCCCCAGGTCGGGAATGATGCCTTGGCGCTTGCGGTCTTCAGGAACCATGCACAGACCGGCGCGGATTGACTTGAGGGGCGTGCGCGTGTCGATCCGTTGGCCGTTGAGCCAGACTTCACCTTCATGGCGGCCGGGGTAGGCGCCGAACAGCGCCGACACCAGTTCCGTGCGACCGGCGCCGACCAGCCCGGCGATGCCAAGGATTTCCCCGCGCTTGAGGACGAACGAAATGTCATCGACCCGTTTGCGCCTCGGGTTATCGATGTCGTAGCAAGTGATATGGCGCGCCTCGAAAATCACCTCGCCAATGTCATGGGGTTCGGTGGGGTAGAGGTTGCTCATTTCCCGGCCGACCATCTGGGTGATGATCTTGGCAATGTCCATGTCGGTCATGGCGGTGGTGGCGATGTGTTTGCCGTCGCGGATCACCGCAATGGTGTCGCACACGGCGGCCACTTCATCGAGCTTGTGGGAGATATACACGCAGGCAACGCCCTTGGCCTTGAGGTCGCGGATGATGTCCAGCAGCACCTCGATTTCCGAACGGGTCAGGGCCGAGGAGGGTTCATCGAGGATCAGCAGGCGCGCCTGTTTGTTCAGCGCCTTGGCGATTTCCACCAGTTGCTGGTAACCCCCGCCGTATTGTGACACCGGTAGCGAAACGTTCATGTCCGGCACCTTGAGCTCACGCATCAGGGCTTCGGCACGGTGGATCATCGCCGGGTAGTTCATGCGTCCGCCGGGCAGCGTCAGCTCATGGCCCATGAAGATGTTTTCGGCCACCGACAGGTCGGGGACCAGGGTCAGTTCCTGATGAATGATGACGATCCCGGCGGCTTCGGTTTCGCTGATCGAATGCGCCTTGAGCGGCTGACCATCCCAGACAATTTCACCGTCCCAGGTGCCGTAGGGGTAGACCGCCGACAGGACTTTCATCAGCGTGGACTTACCGGCGCCGTTCTCGCCGCACAGGCCGACGCATTCACCCGGCCTGACCTTGATGTCGATGCCATTGAGGGCTTTGACGCCGCCAAAGCTTTTGACGATGCCGTTCATTTGCAGCAGGTAGTCGGACATGGCGAGGGCTCATATGAAAAGGGCTCACACATAGACAGAGGTGGTGACAGCCCTGGGGCCAGGCATCTCAGATGCAGCTAGCCAAGCAAAGCCCCTGTGGGAGCGAGCCTGCTCGCGACGGCGGCAGCACATACAACATCGATGCAAGCTGAACCACCGCTATCGCGAGCAGGCTCGCTCCCACAGGTCTCATTCAACCCAGGGTTGTCCCAATATCACTGCCCGGCGATCTGCGCCTTGGTGTAGAAACCATCCTTCTCCAGCAGGTCGATGTTGTCCTTGGTCAACGGGGTCGGGGTGAGCA
Organism: Pseudomonas sp. Q11; assembly: GCF_024494355.1. GTDB lineage: Bacteria > Pseudomonadota > Gammaproteobacteria > Pseudomonadales > Pseudomonadaceae > Aquipseudomonas > Aquipseudomonas hefeiensis. The sequence continues at coordinate 433,050 of NZ_JAKNQY010000002.1, forward strand.
GGATGGTGTCGACTTTCTTGCTGCCATTGTCGTATTGCGAGGTGTAGGTGGGTTTCTCGTTACGCGCCAGTTGCACCGAGAGCTTGGCCGCTTCGGTGGCGATCAGTTTCAGCGGTTTGTAGACGGTCATGGTCTGGGTGCCATCGATCACCCGCTTGACCGCCGCCAGGTCGGCGTCCTGGCCCGAGATTGGCACCTTGCCGGCCATTTTCTGCGCCGCCAGTGCCTGGATGGCACCGCCTGCGGTAGCGTCGTTGGAGGCGACGATGCCATCGATCTTGTTGTCGTTCCGGGTCAGGGCGTTTTCAACGATGCTCAAGGCTTCGGTGGGGTTCCATTCCTTGACCCACTGTTGCCCGACAATCTTGATATCACCCCGGTCGATGGCCGGTTGCAGCACTTTCATCTGGCCTTCGCGCAGGACCTTGGCATTGTTGTCCGTGGGCGCGCCGCCGAGCAAAAAGTAGTTGCCCTTGGGCGCTGCTTTCAACACGCCGCTGGCCTGCATCTCGCCGACTTTTTCGTTATCGAAGGAAATGTAGGCGTCGATGTCGGCATTGAGGATCAGTCGGTCGTAGGACACCACCTTGATCCCGGCCTTCTTGGCTTCCGCTACGGCATTGGTCAGCACGGTGGCATTGAACGGCACGATGACGATCACATCGACGCCACGGGAGATGAGGTTTTCGATCTGGGAAATCTGCTTCTGCTCGTTGGCATCGGCCGACTGGACGAAGACTTTGGCGTCCATTTTTTCCGCCGCCGCGACGAAATAGTCACGGTCCCTGGACCAGCGCTCCAGGCGCAGATCATCGATGGAGAAACCGATCTTGGGGTTAGTAGCGTCGGCCATGACCGGAAGCGAGAGCAGGGCCAGGGCGCCGGCGAGCAGCGTGAGTTTCAGTTTTTTCATGGTGGTGCGTCCTTTTATTGTTGTTCGAAAGACACTGCCTGACGATGAACGTGGGCCGGTAGAACTGTAGAGACTCCCGGGGTGCCGCGGGCAGAGATTTGTCGCGAGAATGTAACAACCTCTGCGCAGCGAACGGGGCCGGGTATCAGGGGTAGATGAACCGGTTGACCACGTTCTCGAGCATCTCTTGCCGACCACTCACAGCCTGCGGGTTGAGCGCGTTGTCGAAGGCGTGTTCGGCCAGTGAAGCGAGGCTGAACTCACCCGCCAGCACCGCCTGACCGAACGGCTGCTGCCAGCCGGCGTAGCGTTGGTCCTTGAACTGCTGGAGGCGGTCGTTCTGCACCATCGCCGCTGCACGTTCCAGGGCCAGGGCCAGTACGTCCATGGCCGCGACGTGGCCGTGGAACAGGTCAATCTCGTCCAGGCTCTGACGACGGACCTTGGAATCGAAGTTGAAGCCCCCATTGCCGAACCCGCCAGCCTTGAGGATTTCATAGGTGGCCAGGGTCATCTCTTCGACGCTGTTGGGGAACTGGTCAGTGTCCCAGCCGTTCTGCGGATCGCCACGGTTGGCGTCGATGCTGCCGAAGATTCCCAGGGAGACGGCGGTGGCGATCTCATGATGGAAACTGTGCCCGGCCAGGGTCGCGTGGTTGGCCTCGATGTTGACCTTGATCTCCTTCTCCAGGCCGAACTGTTGCAGGAAGCCGAACACCGTGGCGCTGTCGTAATCGTATTGGTGCTTGGTCGGTTCCTGCGGCTTGGGTTCGATCAGCAGATCGCCCTTGAAGCCGATCTTGTGCTTGTGCTCGACCACCATGCCCATGAAGCGGCCCAGTTGTTCGCGCTCGCGTTTCAGGTCGGTATTGAGCAGGGTTTCGTAACCTTCGCGACCGCCCCACAACACGTAGTTGTCACCCTTGAGACGTTGGGTGGCGTTCATCGCACTGAACACTTGGGCCGCGGCGCAGGCGAACACTTGCGGGTCCGGGTTGCTGGCGGCGCCTGCGGCAAAGCGCGGGTTGCTGAAGCAGTTGGCGGTGCCCCACAGCAGCTTGACCCCGGTTTGTTCCTGGTGACGCTCCAGATGGTCGATCATCTGCGCGAAGTGGTTACGGTATTCCTTCAGCGAGTGACCTTCCGGGGCGACATCGGTGTCGTGAAAGCAGTAGTAGTCGATGCCCAGTTTGGAGAAGAACTCGAAGGCCGCTTCGGCCTTGCCGATGGCCAGCTCCATCGGGTCGCCGGCATGCTGCCACGGTCGCTGGAAGGTGCCGGCGCCGAACACATCGGATCCCGGCCAGACAAAGGTATGCCAGTAGCACACAGCCATGCGCAGGTGCTCGCGCATGGGCTTGCCGAGCACGAGCCTGTCGGCGTCGTAGTGGCGGAAAGCAAGAGGCGAGTCGCTGGCGGGGCCTTCGTAGCGAACCTTGTCGATGGCGGGGAAGTACGACATTGGCGATTTCCTTATTGTTCTTGGCGGTGTATCGATACTAACGCCGGCCTGGTGGCCGCTGATTATGAAAATCACCAAGGTACAGTGCGATTTTGAGTATTGAGATCCGACGGTCACGCGCCTAGTCTGTGGTCATCGGCCCAGGGTAAAAACCATGAAAACCGTCCCGCCCGTTCACCGCATCGCGTTGTTGTTCAACGGCAGCAAGATCTACGACCGTGGCATCATCAGCGGCATCGGCAACTACCTGAGCAGCACCCGCGCGTCCTGGGACCTGTTCCTTGAGGAGGATTTTCTTTGTCGGTTGAAAGGCATCGAGCGCTGGCAGGGCGACGGGATCATTGCCGACTTCGACGACCCGTTGATCGGTGAGGCGCTGGCCGGGATCGGTTTGCCAGTGGTGGCGGTGGGCGGCTCCTACCAGGATGAGCGTGCCTATCCGAAGGGCATTCCCTATGTTGCCACCGACAATGATGCGTTGATGAAGCTGGCGTACGAGCACTTGATCGAAGCCGGGTTGACGCGCTTTGCTTGCTTCAGCCTGCCGCAAGCACAAGCCAATCGCTGGGCGCAGGAACGGGAAAACGCTTTTCGCCGGCTGCTGCAGCGCGATGGTCTGCACGCCGAGGTCTATCGCGGCATGGGCACCAGCGCGCCGCTCTGGGACAGCGCCGTGGAGCAGCAGATCGCCTGGCTGCAAAGCCTGCCCAAACCCATTGGTATCATCGCCGTCAGTGACGCCCGCGCCCGGCAACTGCTGCAGGCCTGCCTGACCGCCGGAATCGCCGTGCCGGAGCAGGTGGCATTGATCGGCATCGACAACGACCCCCTGACCCGCACCCTGACGCGGGTGCCGCTGAGTTCGGTGATCCAGGGCACCGAAACCATGGGCCGGACCGCCGCGCGCCTGCTCCATCAGATGCTGCACGGCATGCCGTCCACGGGTACGCAGGTGCTGATACCCCCGGATGCGATCAACGTACAGGCCTCGAGTCTGCATCAACCGTTAGGCAACCCTTACGTCATGCAAGCACTGTTGTTCATCCGCCAATATGCCTGCCAGGGCATCAAGACCGCGCAGGTGGCGGCGTATGTGGGCGTGTCGCGTTCCTCCCTGGAGGCGCACTTTCGCAAGGCGCGGGGCTGCAGCGTTCACGATGAGATCCTGCGCTTCAAATTGGCGGCGGCCGCCCAGGGCTTGGAAAATACTGACTCGGCGATTGCCGATATCGCCCAGAACTGCGGCTTCAAATCGGCGCAGTACCTGCACACGGTGTTTCGTCGAGAGTTTGGCTGTACGCCCCGCGAATATCAGCAGGGGGGCGGCATAGGTCGCTGAAACCGACCTTCACCGCCCACAACTATTGCTGGAAGCAATAGTGACCATTACGAAACACAAGTTCTGTTTTGTGGGCAATGCCTGGAAAATCCCTCCCATCGAACAGGCGGCTCAAGCAGTAGTGACGATGAGGTTTTACTCATCCGCTGACCACACACCAGATGCACTTGGCAGTGGCGGCCACCCGTAACGCAGCTCCGTTGCCTGATGAACCGAACCTTTTATTTTCAGGACCAGACCGATGCGCCTTTTATTTGCGTCTTCCATGGCATTTGCCTCTTTGTTGCTCGCCGGTTGTGCCTCCGCGCCAAACGATCCGACCCTGACCTTGCAGACCAGCAAGACGCCGGCCCAATACGCCGACTGTGTTGTGCCGAAATTGCAGGACAACGCGATGAGCCCGACCGTCTCCCAGAGTCAGCGCAGCTACCGGATCGTGGTGCCGAGCAAAGTCTCGGCGGACAACGTGCTGGAAGCCTACAAGGCCGGGACCGGCGGCAAGGTATTCATCTACGAACGGCATCTGCTGGCCTCCAGCTTCCTGCCTTCGAGTTTTGAACGCGCCGCGCAGGACTGCATCTGAGTCCAGCCCGTACACGTTTTCCACAGTGCTCCTTTGGTTGGCCGCAACCAACCATTTTTTTGCCCCGCACCGAATTCGGTGGCGGGGTTTTTTTTGCCCGTGGGGAAGGGCGATTTCAGATTCACTTGAGTCCGCTGCCAAAGGGCGGTGGCTGGCCCCGGCGTTGAGGTTTGACGAGAGGCCCTGTAATCGGCATATTTGCTCGATGATGATAATTACTGCTCGTTTATGAAGGTTGTAGGCCCCATGACTTCAACTCACGAAGTGTTTCCTGGCGAACGCCAGCAACGGATCAGCGAGCGTCTGGCCCTGTATGGTCGGGTGATTGCCGCCGATCTGGCCAACGAATTTAATGTCTCCGAGCATTCGATACGGCGCGATCTCGGCGTATTGGCGGCGGCGGGGTTATGCAAGCGCGTCTATGGCGGCGCCATTTTGTTGCCCGCCGTTGAAGGGCCTATGGCCGTTCGAGTACGGCAAAACGTCGAGCGCAAGGACAGCCTCGGTCTGGCGGCGGCCTCGTTGCTGAGGGCGGGACAGCATGTGTTCATCGATGCTGGCTCGACCAACCTGGCGATTGCCGGCGCCATCGATCCAAGCCTTAAGTTGACGCTGAGCACCAATTCTCCGTTGATTGCCGTGCAATTGATGAAGTTGCCCTGCGCTGAGGTGATCCTGTTGGGCGGGCGCGTGAACACGGCGTCGGGCGGGGTGATCGGGCTGGCGGCTGTGCAGCAACTGCGGCAGTTCAATGTTGACCTGTGTTTTCTCGGCGCTTGTGCCATCGACCCGGACAATGGCATCACAGCGTTCGGCCTGGACGACGCGGAGTTCAAGCGCGCGGTGGTCGCGGCGAGCGGTCAGGTGGTGGTGGCCGTGACCAATGAAAAACTCTCCAGCATTGCCCACTATCAGGTGGCGTCGTGTGAAGAAGTTACCGCCCTGGTGGTGGAGCACGACGCGCCGGGTGAACGCCTGGAGCCGTTCCTGGGCAGGATTGCCAACGTCATGAGCGCGCCCTGCGAACCGCGGCAGGCGTGAAGCGTTTGCTGTAGCGCCCACGACAATCAAGCGCATGTGCGGCGAGCCATTGTCCGCCACGCGATTTACCGCTAGTTTGCTGACCCATCAAAAGTACAAAAATAATCAGGAGTCATCGATGCAACCGATTCGTCTCGGTCTGGTGGGCTACGGCAAGATTGCCCAGGATCAACACGTTCCCGCTATCCTAGCCAACCCTGCGTTCCAGCTGGTGTCTGTCGCTACCCAAGGGCAGCCCTGCGCCGGGGTGGAGAATTTCCGATCTTTGGGCGAGCTGCTTGAAAACGGCCCGCAGGTCGATGCGATTGCGTTTTGCACACCGCCGCAAGGTCGATTCGCATTGGTGCAACAAGCGTTGGCCGCGGGCAAACACGTTCTGGTAGAAAAGCCGCCATGCGCCACGCTGGGTGAAGCAATGGCGTTGGTGGATCAGGTAGGCGAGCAGGGTGTCAGCGGTCTGTTCGCCTGGCATTCACGGTACGCACCGGGCATCGACGCCGCCCGTGACTGGCTGGCCAGCCGGACCCTGCAAAGCGTCAAGATCGACTGGAAGGAAGACGTGCGCAAGTGGCACCCGGGCCAGGCCTGGATCTGGCAACCTGGGGGGCTGGGTGTATTCGATCCCGGCATCAATGCGTTTTCAATCGTGACCCATCTGCTGGCGCTGCCGCTGTTCATTGAGTGCGCAGAACTGCGCGTGCCGAGTAACTGCCAATCGCCAATTGCCGCCAGCCTCAAGATATCCGATGCGCAACACCTCGATGTCCGTGCGGAGTTCGATTTCGACCATGGTCATGACGAACTCTGGAGCATCGAGATCCGCTGCACCGAAGGCACCTTGCGCCTGGACAACGGTGGGGCACTGCTGAGTATCGACGGCGTTCGCCAGACCGTTTCCCAAGAGGGTGAATACGCGGCGGTGTATCGGCATTTCCAACAGCTGATTGCTGACAAAGCCAGCGACCTGGACCTGCAGCCGTTGCGGTTGGTGGCGGACAGTTTCTTTCTTGGCAGTCGGACTTTGGTTGAGCCGTTTTATGACTAGCCACTGAGGGGGGGCGATTCTGGCCGTGCATATCCCATCCGGACCAGATTCCTCTGCCGCAAGTCAGCAGAGCAAAAGCCCGGCCGCTTCGCGCCCCTGCAGTCCCAGGCATTATCCGCCGACACGAATGTGCGGCGTGACCGACATACCTACCCGCAATTTGGCTGCCGCGCTCTGATCGGGATCGATGCGAATGCGCACCGGCAAGCGTTGGACGATCTTGGTGAAGTTGCCCGTGGCATTGTGCGGTGCAACGACCGAGTAGCTGACGCCGCTGGCCGGCCCCAGGCTTTGCACCGTGCCTTGCAGCGCCTCGCCCGGTAACGCATCCACCTCGATCTCCACGGTTTGGCCTGTCTTGACCCGCGCCAGTTGTGTCTCGCGAAAGTTCGCGGTGATGTACACGGCCTCCAGCGGAACGATTGCCAGCAAGGGTTTTCCTGCGTTGACGAAAGCACCGATGCGCACCGATTTTTGCCCGATCGTGCCGCTGATCGGTGCGGTGATTCGGGTATAGGACAGCTTCAGTCTCGCGAGGTCCAGCGCCGCCTGCGCGTGGGCGAGGGTTGCCTTGGCTTTTTCCAGATCGGCCTTGAGAATGTCTACCTGCTGCCGGGCGGCCTGAAGACCTGCCTGGCTTTTATCCCGACTGGCCAGTTGCACGCTCAATTGCGCTTCGGCCTGTTGCTGCGCTTGCACGGTTCCCGAGCCGTCGGTGGCCAGATTGCGATAACGGGCATGGTTGACCCTGGCCAACTTGAGCGCCGCCTCGTCAGCGGCGACCGCTGCCTGTGCCTGGCGTATGGCGGTGTCCTGTTGGATCAGGTGCGCTTGCAGGCTGGCGATGCCGGCCCGGGCGCTGGCGACCTGGGCTTTGCCAGCGTTCACGGTGGCAACGAAATCGCGGTCGTCGATGGTCGCGAGCAGGTCACCTTTGTTGACCGGCTGGTTGTCTTCGACCAGAACCGTCTCAACCGTGCCCGATACCTGCGGCGCAACCGTGGTGAAGTCGGCATGGACGTAGGCATCATCCGTGGACTGGGTCGATGCACTGGATTCGGGACGATTGAAATACAGCACGCCGCCGATTGCCACGGCAAGCAACACGGCACTGATGATCTGGGCTTTCTTTGGCAAGGCCATGGTGGGTTACCCGTGTGTGGAGGGAGGTGGTGGGGTTACCTGCGTGACAGGCGCGGGGATGTAGGTCAGCCGCAGCACCAGAGCAATCAACAAAAGCGCCAATAGACCCAGCATTCGATAGGCGTCGGCGATCGACAGCACCAGCGCCTGCTGGCCGATGATGCCCATCAGTTGTGCCGGCTCAGGCGCAACCGCGAGGACGTTGCTGGCCAGGGCGGCTTGGTCCAGCAACATCTCCCCATGGAAGCGACTGCGCACGGTGATGAGCTGTGTGACCACCGCCGCGCCGATCAGCGAGCCGAAGGCGCGTAGCGTATTGATGGTGCCGGACACATAAGGTCCTTCGGGGGGCTGCACCACGCTGGTGATCAGGAACAGCATCGACACCACCGCCATCGGTTGCCCGAGGGCTTGCAGCGTTTGCGCCAGAACGAACTGGTCGCGGTTCCAATCGCTGGTCAACTGCGCGCCGCACAGACACGCCAGCGCGATCAGCAGCAGCCCCAACGCGAACACCACGCGGGCATCGACCCACTTCTGGTACAGCAGCAGCGCCACCAACGGCCCCAGGACCAGTTGCGGCAGCGCGACGATCAGGCCGATGGACGCCATCTGCAACGGTCGGTATTGCTGAAGCGAGGTGAGATAGCTCGCTGGTAACAGTGAGCTGGACATCAATACCACCAGCAAGGAGACGAACAGCGTGCAGCCCAGCCCCAGGTTGCGGCGTCCCAGGATCTGCAATTTGATGAACGGCGAGGGGTGATACCACTCGCTCACCAGGTAGATAGCCAGCAGGGCCAGGCCAGCCACCAGTGATGAGGTGATCAACGGTGAATGAAACCAGTCCAGCCGCACGCCTTGATCCAAGGCGATGGCAATCAGGCCGAGCGCCGGTACACCGCAGGCCATGCCGAACCAATTGGCCTGTCGAAAGCGGCGGTGCTGGATGGATTCCTTCGGCAGGCCCCAGGCGATCAGGTATCCCGCGATGAGCGCCAGGGGAATGATTTGCCAGTACACCCACCGCCAATCATTCAGACCATCCGTCCAGTGCCCGGTCAGCCAGATGGACAGATTGGGCGCGAAGGTCGCGGTCATTGCATACAGCGCCAGCCCATACAGGCGGATGGGCGGTGGCAGGAATTTCAGGGCCGCCATCATCAGCAACGGAATCGTCGTGCCACTGGCAATACCCTGCACAAAACGCAAGGCCAGCAGCAGGTCCAGGTCATGGATCAAGGGCAGGATTGCCGCCAGCAGTGCACAGGCGCCGAGCATCCACAGTTCCAGGCGTCGGACCGAAAGGGTGAGGGCGAACCAGGCTGAAAAGGGCATGGCAATCAACTCCCCGGCACTGTACGCCGTGGTGAGCCAGGAGCCGTCGTCGAAGCCCAGGCCCATGGCCCCTCTGATATCGGCCAACGCCAACGCGCCGACCCGGATATTGAGCCCCGCCATCATGGCCGCGAGGAAAATTCCCAGTAGGCCCACCAGCGGACGTTTTGAGGGCGTGGCCTGGGGGGCTGTGCCGGCCGCGACGGCTGCTGGCGACAATGTGGCGCTGTTCATGGGGAGGCCTTCGAGCGCGCCGAGCGCGGCGACACACGAACCATCGGGTCATCCGATGAGGACGCAGGCGACTCATCGATGCTCGCGTGTGGCGCGCCCTGCAATGCCGCCGCCTCCCAACCGCCCCCCAGGGACTTGAAGAGATTGACTACGGTAAGGGTGGCGTTGGTTGCGCTGGCATTGAGATGGGTCTGGCTGGCAAGCAGGTTGAGTTGCGCTGTCAGTACGCTCAGATAGTCGGCTGCGCCTTGTTGATAGCCCCGTTCGGCGGCATGCAATGCCTGCCTGTTCTGTTCATAGGAAACCAGCAGATCCTCATGCTGGCGCTGTTGGGCAGCCCAGGCATCCAGGGCATTGTCCACCTCGTGCCAGGCTCGTAACACGGTTTGCCGGTAGGCGATCGCCGCGGTTCTTTGCCGTGATTCGTTCAGGGCCAGGCGTTGCGTCAATCGCCCGCCCTGGAAGATCGGCAAGTAGACTGTCGGGCCGATGGAAAAAACACGTGAGTCCCAACTGGAGAGGTCAGCGCTTTCGAAGGCTTCTACGCCGATTCGACCTTTGAGTCCAATACGCGGGTAGAAATCAGCCTTGGCGACACCGATGGCCGCGGTAGCGGCATGCAGTTGTGCTTCGGCGCGCAGGATGTCGGGGCGCCGGTGAGCCAACTCGGAAGAGACACCCACCGGAACATGGGTTGGAAGCGATGGCAAGGGCATGGCTTCACGTAATTGTGCATCCAGTGCCCGGGGTTGCTCTCCCAGCAACAACGCCAGTGCATTCATCTGTGCATTGCGTTGCTGGGTCAGTTCGGGAACCGTGGCCTTGATCGTCGCCAACTGCGCGCGAGCGGACGAGGTTTCGAAGCGCGTGGCAACACCATTGCGCTCGCGGCTTTCGGCCAGGCCCAGGGTGCGCTCGGCAATTGTCAGGTTTTGCTCGGCAATGTCCAGTTGCGCCTGGGTTCCGCGCAACTGCAAATACGTTCGGGCCACTTCGGCGGACAAGGCTACCCGTGCGGCTTCGCGGTCATGGATCGTGGCTTGCAGGGTCGCCGCAGCGCCCTCGCGCCCGCGTTGTGCTCGACCCCAAAGGTCGATTTCCCAACTGGCATCGAAGCCAAGTTGCCAAAAATTGCTGGGGCCAACAGGGGCGCCCAGCGCGGCGAATTTGCCATGTTCGCTGAGCCGCTCACGGGCGTAGCTGGCGTTGGCGCCCACGCTGGGCAACAACCGCGAAGAGGCGATGCCCCATTGCGCCCGGCTTTGTTCGATGCGTTCGCCGGCTATCTGCAGATCGAGATTGCCCGCTTGGGCCCGCGATTGCAGTTGGGTGAGTACCGCGTCGTTGAACAGTAACCACCATTGGGAGGGCACGGCGGCATCGGACGTGGGGGCGACGTTCGCGTGCTCTGGCCGCGGTGCCAGCTCTACGACACTCAGCCCGCTTTCAGGTTTCATGAAGTCGGGGCCTACCGCACAACCGGCCAGGGCCAACAGGCCAAGCATTGCGATGGTGCTTGTGAACTTCAGGATGCGTGGGGGTGACTCTCTGAAAGCCGACATTGCCTGTTTCCTGGAAGGTTGCAGCGTTGCTCGGCGAGCGTGCGCCATGGCGTCGATAAACTGGGCAGCGACGTGCGCGCTGTGAATCCATGTTATTGACGCAGGCTCTCAGGCGCACTTCTACATCGGTTCAGCTAAGCCATACCTCAGTGGCAGGGATATATACGAAGGTATGCCTGGGGGAGGGATTTGCAGGGACTCAGTGCCGCTGGCGCAGGGCGGCTTCGATGCTGTTCAACAGGCTGTCGGCTTCACAGGGTTTGGGCAGGCAGGCAACCAGCCTCGGGGTGCCAGCGCCCAGATGTGGGTAAGCGGTAATGAATATGGTGGGGATCTTGAAACCCATCGCGTCCAGCTTTTCGTGCAACTGCACGCCGCTCATTCCCGGCATCTGGATATCGGAAATCAGGCAATGCGTCCCGGCGGGGGCGTTTGTGTCGAGGAACTCCAGGGCGCTGCAGTAGGTTCGAACCTTATAACCACTGGAGCGCAACAAGCCTTCCAGGGCGGTCCGAACCGATTCGTCATCATCCACAACGGCGATAGTCGTGGTATTGCGTAGCGGGGTGTCGTGCATAGTGGGTCGCTCGTACCAGCGCCTGTTGTTATTACACGATACGCGGTCTCGAAGGGCGCAAAAGTATACCTACGTATAGCGCGCTAAGACTAAAGGCTCGCCGTTGACCTCATCCGCTCACTCCCGGTCGACGGCGCACACTCCAAGGGATACTTGCGCGGTACCTGGGTACAACTGACCTTGGCCGGCTGCCCGGGTAGACTGGCGCGCATTACTGGGTCCACACTCGCCACGAAGCGGAGGTGCCCATGTCGGTTTATCCGCCGCTGCTCATGAAATCACTTGAAGGGCTTTCGTGAAGCGCTAATCTAGGCATTGGCAACACGACCCGTTCTGGATCCCGGTATGCCTCATCAACGGACCTCCAGTGAAGCCACGGAAGCCGCTCCCACAGCGACGACATCGGCACTTGCGACATGACACAGGACGACAGCTCAACGGCAGCGTGCGGCATATAACACACCACTGATTGTTCCCGTGTCGATGGATAACAACATGCAAATACTATGGGACGATGGCGAGCGAATCTTCTGTCGCGAATCACGCTTGGGTGTGGAGGGCGATCGCAACGTCCTGGTTGCGCGGCCTGCCGCCGAACAACCGCCGCCCGGCTGCATTGACCGTCTGACTCATGAATTTGGCCTCAAGGACGAACTGGACAGTAGCTGGTCGGTGCGGCCCCTCGAAATGGTACGCGATGGCGCCCGGATGCAGCTGGTGCTCGACGATCCAGGGGGCGAACCGCTTGTGCGGTTGCTCAACGTCCCCATGGACACGGCAACCTTTTTGCCCCTCGCCGTGAGCATCGCCTCGGCACTGGGCAAGCTCCACCAGTGCGGCCTCGTCCATAAGGACATCAAGCCCAGCCACATCCTGGTCAACTGCACCGACGGACAAGCCCGACTTACCGGCTTCGGCCTTGCCTCGCGGCTGCCGCGGGAACGGCAGGCGCCCGAGACCCTGGCCGGTACACTTGCCTATATGGCACCGGAGCAGACTGGCAGGATGAATCGCTCGATCGATTCGCGCAGTGATCTCTATTCTTTCGGCGTCACGCTGTACCAGATGTTGACCGCCTCGTTGCCGTATACGGCAACCGATCCGATGGAGTGGGTACACTGCCATATCGCCAAAAAACCCTTGTCACCCAGCGAACGGGTCGAAACTGTTTCCCAAATGCTCTCCCGGATCGTCATGAAGCTGCTCGCCAAGACCGCCGAGGAGCGCTACCAGACGGCTGCCAGTGTCGAGCATGATCTGCGGCGGTGCCTGGCAGACTGGCAGCAGTTGCGCCGCATCAACACCTTTGCGCCGGGCGAGCACGGCATTTGCGACCGGCTACTGATTCCCGAAAAGCTTTATGGGCGCGAGCGAGAGGTCGATACGCTGGTCGCAGCGTTCACTCGGATCGTCAACAGCAGCGCACCGGAACTTGTGCTGGTCACCGGCTATTCCGGAATTGGCAAGTCGTCGGTCGTCAATGAACTGCACAGGGTGCTGGTGCCGCCACGGGGGCTTTTCGCCAGTGGCAAGTTCGATCAGTACCGGCGTGACATTCCCTATTCAACGCTGGTGCAGGCCTTTCAGAGCCTGGTGCGTACGCTGTTGGGCAAGAGCGACGCTGAACTGGCGAGCTGGCGTGACGCCTTGCAGCAAGCGCTGGACGCCAATGCGCGGCTGATGACCGATCTCATCCCCGAACTCAAGCTCATCATCGGTGAGCCAGCGCCGGTGCCGCCTCTTGATCCTCAACAGGAACAACGCCGTTTTCTCCTGGTGTTCCGGCGTTTTATCGGTGTATTTGCCCGCCAGGAGCATCCGCTGGCGCTGTTTCTCGATGACCTGCAGTGGCTCGACGCGGCGACGCTTGACCTGTTGGCGGATCTGCTGACCAGTTCGGACGTGCGGCACTTGATGCTGGTAGGGGCCTACCGCAGCAACGAGGTGGATGCCGCGCACCCGTTGACCGTCAAGCTTGAGGCCATTCGCAGTGCAGGTGGCAAGATCGGTGAGATCATGCTGGCGCCGCTCGCCAAAGTGCATGTCGAGCAACTGATCGGCGATGCGCTTCACGACGAACTTGAGCGCATCGAACCCCTGGCACAGCTGGTGCTGGACAAAACCGCCGGTAATCCGTTCTTTGTGATCCAGTTCCTGCAAGCGCTCGCCGACGAGCAATTGCTGACCTTCGATCATCAAACACGGCAGTGGCGGTGGGACCCCGACCGCATCCATGCCAAGGGGTATACCGACAATATCGTGGACTTGATGGTTGGCAAACTGGTCCGCCTGCCGACGCAAACGCAGCAGGCGTTGCAGCAGCTTGCCTGCCTGGGCAACGTCGCCGGGTTCAAGGCGCTGTCCATCGTTCTGGGCATTCCCAAGGCTCAGGTTCGCGGGCTTTTGTGGGAGGCGATTCATCAGGAACTGGTCGAGCGGCGCGACGGTGGCTATGGGTTTGTTCACGACCGTATTCATGAAGCCGCTTATTCGCTGATCCCCAAGGATTCGCGCGCCGATGCTCACTTGCGCATCGGTCGACTGCTGGTGGCGCAGACGCCCCCGCTGGAGCGCGAGGAAGCGATTTTCGAGATCGTCGGCCAGCTCAATCGCGGCGCCGCGTTGCTCACCGATCAGGACGAGCGAGAGCAGTTGGCGGCGTTCAACCTGATGGCCGGTCAACGGGCCAAGGCGTCGACGGCCTTTGCTTCGGCCCTCAACTACCTCACCACAGGGACGCAGTTGCTGGGCGACGACTGCTGGGAGCGTCGCCATGGGCTGATTTTTGCTCTGGAGCTGAACAGGGCCGAGTGCGAGTTTCTCACCGGCCAGCTCGGCACGGCGGACGAGCGCCTGAGCGCACTGGCCAATCGTGTCGGCACGGTGCTCGAGCGCGCGAGCGTTGCTTGCCTGCTGATGGACGTCTACCTGCTCCTGGACCGCAGCGACGGCGCGGTCGCTGTCTGTCTCGACTACCTGCGACAGGTGGGGATCGAGTGGTCGGCCCATCCGAGCGATGATGACGTGCGCAACGAATACGACCGCATTGGGACTTTACTGGAGGGCCGGGAAATCGCGGACCTCATCGATTTGCCTTTGATGCAGGATCCGACCTCCCTGGCGACCCTCAATGCGCTGGGCAAGCTCTTCGCACCCGCCTTGCAGAGCGAAGCGAACCTGGCGGACCTGTTGATCTGCAAAGCGGTCAGTCTGAGCCTTGAGCATGGCAACTGTGATGCGTCCTGTGTGCTCTACGCCAATTTATTCAGGGTCGCAGGCAGGAGGTACGGTGACTACCAGGTGGGGTTCCAATTCGGTCAGCTCGGCTGCGAACTTGTTGAGAAGCGCGGCCTGACGCGATTCGAGGCCAGTACCTACCTGTGTTTTTCGTGCTTTGCCGTGCGCTGGATGAAGCCTGTGGAACAGTGCCGAGACCTGTTGCGCCGTTCCTTTGTGGCCGCTAACCGGATCGGGGATCTGCCCTATGGCGCCTATGCGGGCAACAACCTTACCGCCGATTTGTTGTTCGCAGGTGAACCGCTGTCCGACATACAAGGTGAGGCCGAATGCGGTCTGGCTTACGCCAGGAGGGTGCGCTTCGGGCTGGTGACCGATTTCATCCTCACGCAATTGGCACAGATTCGGATGCTGCGAGGCTTGACGCCAACCTTTGGTCGCCTGGACAACGGTGAGTTAAACGAGACCGACACCGAGGCCCATTTGACCAGCAACCCGGATCTGGTATTGGCTGAGTGTTTGTACTGGGTCAGAAAACTACAAGCCCGCTACATGGCTGACGACCCCGCAGCGGCTATGGAGGCCGCCGCGAAGGCGCAGGACTTGCTCTGGGTTTGCCAGGCGTTCTTCGAGGAAGCCGAATATCACTTCTACGGTGCCCTGGCGCGGGCCGCCTGTTGTGACAGCGCCTCAATGGATGAGCGCAGGCAGTACCTGGTCACGATGGCCACCGATCACCGCCAGCTCCAGACCTGGGCGCAGCAGTGCCCGGAGAACTTCGCGAGTCGCGCCGTGCTGGTCGGCGCCGAAATTGCCCGGGTCGAAGGGCGCGTGATCGACGCCGAGCTGCTCTACGAGCAAGCCATCGACGCCGCGCAACAGAGCGGCTTCGTGCATATCGAGGCGCTTGCCAATGAACTCGCGTCGCGTTTCTACGCGGCGCGCGGCTTTGCCAAGATTGCCCGTGTCTATCTGCAGGACGCCCGTTACGGCTACCAGCGTTGGGGGGCCGAGGGCAAGGTACGACAGCTGGAGAACAAGTACCCGTCGTTGAGGACTGAAGAACCTGCGCTTGGGCCGACGACTACGATGACGACGCTCGTCGACCACCTTGATCTGGCTACGGTCCTTAAGGTCTCCCAAGCCGTATCGGGGGAAATTGTCCTGGAAAAGCTGATCGATAGGATCATGCTCACGGCGATTGAACAGGCCGGTGCCGAGCGCGGGTTGCTGATTCTGCCGGACGGCGGTGAGTACCGGGTAGCGGCGCAGGTGACCACCGGTGGTGACACCACACAATTGCATGATGTCGCGGTGAGCGCGGCGATGTTGCCCGAGTCGATCCTTTACCACGTCCTGCGCACCCAAGAGAGCGTTTTTCTTGATGATGCGGTGGTGGCCGGGGCGTTTGCCGAAGACCCTTATATTCGTCAGCAACACGCTCGTTCGATTCTCTGTCTGCCGTTGATGAATCAGGCCAAGCTCGTCGGCGCGCTCTACCTCGAAAACAACCTTGCCGGCCGCGTGTTCAGCCCAACCCGGATCGCCGTGTTGAAACTGGTGGCTTCCCGGGCCGCTATCTCGCTGGAAAATGCCCGCTTATACCGCGAGGTCGCCGAACGCGAAGCGAAGATCCGGCGCCTGGTGGACGCCAACATCATCGGGATTCTGTTCTGGAATGCCGAGGGCGACATCATTGAGGCCAACGATGCGTTCCTGCGCATGGTGGGATATGAGCGAGAGGACCTCACCTCGGGCCGCCTGCGCTGGAGAGATCTGACCGTACCGGAGTTTCTTGATCTCAGCGAGCGTTCACTGGCCCAGGCGCTGCTGACCGGGCAGGCCAGCCCCTATGAGAAGGAGTACTTCAGGAAGGATGGCGGCCGCGTGCCGGTCATCGTGGGGCTGGTGACGTTCGAGGCCAGCAGCAGGGAAGGGGTGGCCTTTGTGCTGGACCTGACCGAGCGCAAGCTGGCGGAAGAAAGGATCCGCGAGAGCGAACGTCGCTACCGCGAGGTACAAAACGAACTGGCCCACGCGAACCGCGTCGCGACCATGGGGCAATTGGTCGCCTCGATCGCCCACGAAGTCAATCAGCCGATCGCTGCGGCCATTCTCAACGCTGATGCCGCGCTGCGCTGGTTGAACGCTCAACCGCCGGAGATCGAGGAGGTCCGACAGGTCCTTGGTCGGCTGATCTTCGATGCCAATCGAGCGGCGGATGTGCTGGGCCGCATTCGCGGGCATATCCGCAAGGCGCCACCGCAGAAGGGGTTGGTGGACATCAGCGCTGCGATCAGCGAGATGATCGAATTTACCCGCAGCCAGATCATCAAGAGCGGTGCCTCGATACAGACACGATTGATGGAGGGCTTGCCCTTCATTGAAGGTGACCGTGTCGAGCTGCAGCAGGTGTTGCTCAACCTGATCATGAATGCGCTGGAAGCGATGAGCGCTGTCGCTGAAGGCGAACGACACTTGCTTATTTGCGCGACGCTGGGCGATGCCGGGTGCGTGGTCGTGAGCGTGAGCGATTCCGGACCGGGTTTCGCCTCGCAAAGTAGCGACCTGGTTTTTACCTCTTTCTATACGACCAAGCCCACCGGCCTGGGATTGGGGCTATCGATCTGTCGCTCGATCATCGAGGCCCACGGCGGTTGCTTGGGGGCACTCGCAAACCTGCCTCGCGGCGCCACCGTTCAATTCACGCTGCCCATCGCGCAGCAGTCAACTCAGTGTCAATCGTTGCCAACTCCTTGATGGAGTTGGCACGTGCCTGACAGCCGGTCATTCATACTTAGGTTTAAAGGCCGTATATGAACAGGTCACTTAAACCAATCCCACGTACAAATGAAGTGCTGCAAGCGCCGCGATAGAGTACCTCTCAAGGGTCGCGGAGTATTCAGCATGAATCATTTAACGCTCAACGCCGTTGATAAGTTGTCCTCGCTGCGCTCGATAGCGCTGATTGGCATGACACTGTTAACGACGAACGTTTTCTACCGCTTGAGCGCGCCGCTGCCAGAGCGTGTTCGATCCCTCGAATCCTGCCATTGCGGTAAACGGCCCGTGAGCGTGTCGGATGTTTCATTGGAGCCAATCGATATCGAACAGCCCACAGACCGCGTGCCTGTCGGGGCGCATTTGGTCAGTCCGCGCCGGTTCTACATCCACCATGGAATCTATCTGGGCGGCGGGGCGGTGGCTCATTACTCGGGCTTCAGTGGCTCGCTTAGGTCGGGGCCCATCGAAGTGACCGATCTGGAACACTTCGCCCTTGGCAAGCCGGTTTGGAGGATTCAAGAAAAATGCAATTATTCCAGCCATGAGATCGTTGATCGGGCGCGTTCAAGACTCGGTGAAAACCGCTACCGGGTGTTTTCCAATAACTGCGAACACTTCTGCAGTTGGTGCATCAGTGGGGAAAATTACAGCGCCCAAGTCAGTGCTTACTTGCGCCGTCCCCGAGATGTGTTCGCGTTGATTTATGCATTGAAACCACACTTTATTGCATAGTTTATTGCTGACCGAGCCCGCCCGCCGGGGGCGCACTCTGCAAGCAAAAACGCTGTGCTACACTTTTTTTCGTCCACTCCCAAGAGGATCGTGCATGAATGGCAATCCCTCGTCCGATGAGCCGGGCAGCAAGGGTTCTGTTGTATTTGTGGTGGATGACGATGCTTCCATGCGCGATGCCTTAAGTAATCTTTTGCGCTCCGTCGGCATCCGCGTCGAGACGTTCGCGTCCACGACGGAGTTTCTGCGCCAACCCAGGGCAGAGGGTGCCAGCTGCCTGGTGCTGGATGTCCGGCTTCAAGGCAGCAGCGGCCTGGACTTCCAGAATCAGTTGGCTGAGTCAAACGTCAATATCCCCATCATTTTCATTACCGGCCACGGTGACATCGAAATGTCGGTCAAGGCCATGAAAGCAGGGGCCGTGGACTTCCTGGTAAAGCCTTTTCGCGAACAGGATCTGCTGGACGCTGTGACGGCGGCGCTTGAGGCCGATATTCGGCGGCGGGAGATCGAACTGCAGTTTGCGGACCTGCATAGTCGCTACGAAACGTTGACCCCCCGCGAAAAAGAGGTGATGGCCCTGGCCGCCAAAGGCCTGATGAACAAGCAGATTGCCGGACAGATGAACCTCAGCGAAATCACCGTGAAAATCCATCGCGCCCATGCCATGAAAAAAATGCACGCCAAGTCCTTCGCCGACCTGGTTCGAATGGCCGAGTCTTTGGATGCTGCGCAAAGTCGTTGACCCGCGCCGCCGTATCCCCCGCCAGTGCCGGTCCAAGATCGCACACCGTCTGTCTTGAACGCCCCATCCTGCCCATATTGACGTGAAAACACCGGCCCCATGCTGGCACTAACCCGTGGTTACGTTGTCAGTACTTGGCGTCTGTAGCGGCGAGGATCGACCCAGATAGCTGCACGTCAGCGACATGACGCACTTTTTTTTGACGCCTTCGGGCAAATAACTCGCGATGGATTGCGCCGGGACCGACTATTCCTTTGCGGGTTGATTCTCTATGCGCTTTCTACTCGATCCGCGTCATGACATTGATGCTGCATTATTAAGTTACCGCCGGGTGTTCTGGTCGCTGGCGCTGTTCAGCGGCGTGATCAATCTGTTGGTGCTGGTGCCATCGCTGTACATGATGCAGGTGTACGATCGGGTCCTCACCAGTCGCAACGAAACCACCCTGTTCATGCTGACCTTGATCGCCCTGGCCCTGTTTCTGTTCAGTGCCCTGATCGAGTGGGTGCGCGGCGAGGTGATGATTCGCATGAGTGCGGGGCTGGACGACGCCCTCGGCGAGCGTATTTTCGACGCCGCCTTCGCCCGCAGCCTGCGCGAGCACAACGCCAACCCGGCGCAGGTGCTGACTGATTTGGCGACGTTGCGCCAGTTGATCACCGGCCAGGGCCTGATCGCGTTGCTCGATGCGCCGTGGTTGCCGATCTTCCTGTTGGTGGCGTTTATCTTTCACCCCTGGTTCGGGGTACTGACCCTGGTGCTCGCCCTGGTGCTGATCGGCCTGGCATTGTGGGGTGAGCTGGCGACTCGCACCCGGTTGGGTGAAGCCAATCGCCTGGGCGTGCAGTCGTCTGTCTATGTAAACAGCACGTTACACAATGCCGAAGTCATTCAGGCGCTGGGCATGCTCGGGCCGTTGCGCCAGCGCTGGAGCTTGCTGCAACAACGCATCATTGCCGCCCAGGCCCATGCCAGCGACCGCGGTGCGCGTATCACCTCCGCGACTCGTTTCGTGCGCATATCGGGACAATCCTTGGCCCTGGGCCTGGGGGCGTTGCTGGTGCTCGAAGGGCAGATGTCGGCGGGCATGATGATCGCCATGTCGCTGCTGCTGGGGCGTGCCCTGGCACCAGTGGAAATTGCCATCGGCTCCTGGAAACAGTTCAACGCCGGGCGCCAGAGCTACCAGCGCCTGAGCCAGCTCCTTACCCAGCACCCCCGCGAGCGTCTGCGCATGCCCTTGCCGCCGCCCACCGGCGCGGTGCGCCTGGAGCAACTGTATGTTGGCCCGCCCGGTGCCTCGCAACCGATTGTGCGCGGGATCAATTTCAGCCTGGCCAAGGGCGAAGTACTTGCCGTAGTCGGCCCCAGCGCCAGTGGCAAGTCGACGCTGGCCAGGGCGCTGGTCGGGGTATGGCCGGCCATGGGCGGTTCGGTGCGCCTGGATGACGCCGAGATCAGCCAGTGGTCCCATGATGCGCTGGGCCCGTACCTGGGTTACTTGCCGCAGGACATCGAGCTGTTCGATGGCAGCGTTGCCGATAACATCGCCCGTTTCGGCGAGCAGGATGCCGACAAAATCATTGCCGCCGCTCGTCACGCTGGCATTCACGAGATGATCCTTCGATTCCCCAAAGGTTATGACACGCCACTGGGGCCCGGCGGGCTCGGTTTGTCTGGCGGGCAGAAGCAACGCCTGGGCTTGGCCCGCGCACTTTACGGGCGCCCGTCGCTGATCGTGCTCGACGAGCCCAATTCCAACCTCGACGAAGCGGGTGAACTGGCGCTGGTACACGCGATCAATGCGCTCAAGGCCGCCGGCAGTACCGTGGTGCTGATCACCCATCGACCCAATGTGCTGGCGGTGGTCGATCACATCCTGGTACTCAAGGACGGCACCCAACAAGCCTTCGGCCCACGGGACCGGGTGCTCAAGGCATTGATGCCGGGGCCCCGGCCCGCTGCGGTGAGGGAGGCTGGCGAAGATGCGTGATCTGACCCCGGCTGCATCGGCGCACAGCGAGCAGCAGGTGAGCGTGCTCAACGCCAATACCCTGCCCAGCGCCAGTACCGACGCCAGCGGTGCGGCGCGTTATGGGGTGGGCTTCCTGGTCCTGACGCTGGGTGGCTTTTTGCTCTGGGCCTTCCTGGCGCCTCTCGACCAGGGGGTCGTGGGCAGTGGCACCGTGGTGGTGGCGGGCGAGCGCAAGGCGGTGCAGTCGTTGGTCGGCGGGGTAGTGGACAAGCTGCTGGTCAGCGATGGCGATCGTGTCAGCCAGGGGCAGTTGCTGGTGCAGCTCAATACCGTGCAGGCGCAGTCGCAACTGGACGTGACCCTGGGCAAGTTGCTCAACGATCGCAGCATTGAAGCGCGGTTGATTGCCGAGCGCCTGGGCAGTGCCGAGATCCAGTGGCCGGTTGAACTGCTGGAGCGCGCCGACGAACCGCGGGTCAAGGCCGCCATGGCCTTGCAAAGCCAGTTGTTTCTGACCCGCCGTGCCGAACTGGGCAGCCGCTTGCAGATCATCGAACACGAGGTCGCGGCGTTGCAGCAGCAATTGCAGGGCTATGAAGGCGTCAAGCGCAACTACGACGCACAAATGCGCTTTCAGCAGCAGGAGCTCGAAGGCCTGCGCGAGCTGGCCCGTGAGGGCTATGTTCCGCGCAACAAACTCTTCGAGGCCGAGCGCAACGCCGCGCAACTGGCAGGCCAGATTGCCTCCGGTGTGGGCGATGTCGGTCGGACCCGCCAGGCCATCAACGAAAGCAGGCTCAAGGCGTTGCAGGTGCAACAGGAGTTTCGTCGCGATGCTGAAACCCAGCTCAGCGAGGTCTCCGCCGAGGCAGCCGGTTATGCCGATCAGATGCGTGCCCTGCAGTTTGAAGTCGACAACGGTGCTATCCGTGCGCCAGTGGCCGGGCAGGTCATGGACGTGAGCCTGCATACCGTCGGCGGCGTTGCCCAGGCCGGGCAAACCCTGATGCAGGTAGTGCCGCTGGATGCGCCGATGGCGATTACCGCGCGTTTCGAGCCGTTGATGGCCAACAAGTTGCGTCCGGGGTTGCCGGTGCATGTGCATTTCACCGCGCTGCAACGGGTGGATACGCCGACGGTGACCGGCACCGTGAGTACGGTCTCGGCCGACCAGTTGATCGATGAGCAGACGCACTTGCCGTACTTCTCCGCCAAGGTCGAGATTGCCGCCGACACGGTCGCTTCCTTACAGGCCGCCGGGTTGTGGGTGCGCCCGGGCATGCTGGCCGATGTGACGGTGGTCACAGGTGAGCGCACCTTTATGAATTACCTGATGAAACCTTTGCGCGAACGCTTGCTGGCAGCCTTCAAAGAGGAATGAGCATGACCGACCGATGCCGTTACAGCGCTCGCGTGCTGCTGAGCCTGTGTTCCAGTTGGGCGGTGATCAACTTCACCTGGGCTGCCGACGGCGGCCTGAGCCTGACCGCGGCGTACGACGCCTCTCGCCTCAACGACCCTACCTTGCAATCGGCCACCCATGCCTATGACGCTTCTCGACAGGAAGAGGCGATTGGCCGTGGCGGCCTCTATCCGCAAGTGTCGCTGACTTCGCGTTATGGCCGCGGCGGACGGACCGATGGCGGTGACGACAGCGGTTACGTCAACAGCAACGACTACCAGGCCAACAACGTCACCCTGGCGGCGCAGCAAGCGCTCTACGACAAGGCACGCTGGGCGGCGTATCAGGAAGGCAAGGCGCGAGGACAATTGGGCAGCCAGCTCTTCGACGTCGCCGGCCAGACCCTGTTCGACCGGGTTGCCAAGGGCTACTTCGACGTCGCCCGGGCGGAAAACGAGATCAAGTTGATCGCCCAGCAGAAAGCCGCCATCAATGGGTTGGTCACCCAGAGTAAAAAGCTCTTTGAGGGGGGACAGGGCGCGATCACTGATATCGATGAAGCTCAGGCGCGGCTTGATCTGGTCGAGGCCCAGGAGGCCGAAGCCCAGGCCCGTCGCGTGGCGGCACTGCGGGCGTTGTCCGGTCGTGCCAATGTGCCCATCGACGATATTTTGCCGATGGGCGAGGAGCTTGCCGCCGGCAGCCCGATCCCGCCGGAGCAGGACCTGCCTTACTGGACGGCGATTGCCCGTGAGGCCAGCCCCGAACTGGCGGCCCGGTTGGCGGCGGTGAAAGTGGCCGAGGCCCAGGCCGACAGCCAGCGTGCCGGGCATTATCCGACCTTGGCATTGACCACTCAGTTGACCCGCCGGGAAACCCGCCAGTACCAGGAACTCGACCCGCGCCAGGACACCTATTACGTGGGGCTGCAGCTGGATATTCCGTTGTATCGCGGCGGGGCGGTGCGAGCGTCGGTGGCCAAGGCCCAGGCGCAACTGGCCGGTGCGCAGTCGGACTATGACGTGCAGCGCCAGCAGTTGGCCGAGGCCATCGAAACCGATTATCTGGGCGTGGTAGCCGGGTTCGCCAAAAGCAAGGCGATGCAACGGGCGGTGGAGTCCAACCGGCGGGCGCTGGCCTCGACAGAAAAAGGCTTCCAGGGCGGTGTGCGCTCCACGGTGGATATCCTTGATGCGCAACAACGGTTATTCCAGGCTCGTCGAGATTTGCTCAACACCAAGCTCGACATGCTGCAAAGCTATGTGAGCCTGCACACCCACACCGGCCAGATGAACCGCGCGGTCCTGGAACAGGTGCAAAGCCTGTTTTGAGGCGCATAGGGCTGCGAGAACTTAAAGTTGCCACGCATCCCCGCGGTCAGGGAGCAAGCGTCCTCGCCAAAAAGCGCGGTTATCTGGGCAGCGGCGAGTTGCCAGCCGGGACCGGTGGTCTCTGGGGCTTGACCGAGGTGCCGAACGTATTGCCCATGCGCACGCCGGTGGCCGCCGGGGTCGCCAGGCCGATGCTGTTCGGCGCGCGTTTGTTAATGGGCACATTCAAGGCCTCTTGCGTGCGTTGTGCGGCAGCCGCAGCGTGCGGATCGTTGCCCATTTGCCGGCTCAGGCAGTTGTAGTCCGCACTCCTGTAGCCCCCCACGGTCACCTCGATACACGCCGGTGCCTCCTCGCCATGGACCCAAGGCAGGGCCAGGAGCAGTCCGAGGCCCGCCATCATTCTCATCCACTGTTTCATTGCCGACCTCCTGGCCCGCCCATCGGACGGTTCGCTGTCAGAACTCCAGTTTAGTGTGGCCCGAGGGATTTGTATCAGTTGTCATACGACATTCATAAACAGCCCTCAGGATGACGGTTTTTAACGGATACGTCAGTCGTGCAGCAAGGCAAAGCCGGGGGCGGACGCAGGCGTGGATTGGCCAGGTCACCCTTGGGGGGGCTGATGGCATTGTTGTGGTTGCTGGCCGCGCCGATCCAGGCGAACGACCTGGTGGACCTGGATATCGCCCCGCAGGAACTGACCACAGCGCTGGAGCAATTCAGCCGGGCGACGGGTATGGCGGTGCTGGTGGATCACCAACTGTCCAGCCAGCGCCATACGTTGGGCGTTCAGGGACTGTTCACCGCTTCTCAGGGGCTCAATGTGTTGCTTCGCGGCACCGGGCTTGTGGCGCATTACGCCCGAGCGGATGCGTTCACGTTGCAACCGGTGCGGATCCGCGAGGTGCCGCTGCCTCCTGGCACCGCCCCGGGCTTGAGCGACAGCAATTATGCGGCGGCGATCCAAACGGTCATCCAGCGCAACTTGTGTCGTTCACCACTGACTCGCCCGGGAAGTTTTCGGGCAGTGCTGCAAGTGTGGATCGGCCGGGATGGCGTGGTTCAGCATAGCCGCCTGGTCAGTTCCACTGGCGAGCCGATACGTGACAAGGCCTTGGTCAACAGTTTGCAAAACCTCAGGATCGACCGCCCGGCGCCCAGTTCATTGCGCCAACCGGTAACCCTGCTTTTATTACCCGACTCATCAGGAAAAAGCATGGAGTGCACAGCAGGGGAAGGGGTTTTCGGGCGATGAAAGACTCTGGTCGCAGCCCGCTGGTCAAGTTGTTCCTCACCTCTTATGAGGATTTCAAGGTGCGCCTGCGCAAGCGCCTGGGCTCCGAGGAACTGGCCAACGATGTGTTGCATGAAACCTACCTGCGGGTCGATCGCATGGTCGAGACGCCGGACATCGCCCAGCCCAATGCCTATCTCTATCGAATGGCGCTGAACATTGCCGCCGACCGTCGGCAATCCGATGCTCGCCTGCTCACCGGCAGCGAAATCGAGGACTTGCTGCAGGTCTCGGATGAAGCGCTGGATCCGGCCCGGGTGGTCGGGGGGCAAAAGGAGTTGCAGAGCCTGCTCAAGGCCCTGTATGAACTGCCAGCGCGGCGTCGCAGGATTTTCATAGCTGCGCGCCTGGAGGAAGCGCCGCACCTGGAAATATCCCAACGTTTCGGCATTTCCACGCGCATGGTGGAGAAGGAAATCAAGGCCGCGCTGGGGCATTGCGCCCTGCGCCTGGAAAGAAAAGTGATTCAGCGGTTCGGTCCCGGCGCGGGAAAACAGTCTTGAGAGTAGAGACCAGACCAATTCGTGAGTATGTGTGCGTTTGAACATCTTCAGCATTGCTTCCCCTGAGGCCACGCCTCAGGCCCGACTGGCCAGCGAGGCCCAAGACTGGTTGATCCTGCTGACCTCCGGCCGCGCCACCGTGGCCGATGCCCGGGCCCTGCGCCATTGGTGCGGACAAAGTCCCGAACACGCTCAGGCGTTCGAGCAAGCCAAGGCTCTGTGGCACGGGCTGCAACCGGCCGCCGAGGCGGTGCAGGCGCCACGACATTTCGGACGACGGGCGTTGCTTGGCGGCGCGATCGCGGCGTCGGCAGGTTTTCTGTTGATCCGGGCCACGGTGCCTGGTGGGGTTTCCGGACTCGCTGCCGACTACGTCACCGAGGTTGGCGAACAGCGCCGGGTGGAACTGGCCAAGGGTGTCAGTCTTGAGCTTAATACCCAAACCCGCCTCAGCCGCCGTCAGTTGGCCGATGGAGGGGAAGGACTGGAGTTGCTCGGTGGCGAAGTTGAAGTGCTGGGAAGCAGTGCTTCGACGGTCAGCGTCCAGGCCGGCGCCGGCTGGATCAGCGCCGCCCGGGCTCGGTTCAATATCCGCTACATCGACCAGAGTGTCTGCGCGACCTGTCTGGAAGGTGTGGTGCAGGTCCAGGTACGTGGCCAGAGTTTTCGCCTGGAGTCGGGCATGCAACTGACCTACGACAGCGGCCGGGTGGGCACTCCAAAGAATGCTGATGTGTCGGCGGCCACTGCCTGGCGCGAGCAGGTGCTGGTGTTCAACGACGCGACCCTGGCCAGCGTCATCGACGAAATAAACCGCTACCGTCCTGGCATGTTGCTGTTACTCAATCGCGAATTGGGCCAACGCAAGGTCCAGGCGCGGTTCCGTCTTGATCAACTGGCTGGCGTGGCGCTGTTGATCCGCGATGCCTATGGCGCCAAATGCACCGAGTTGCCGGGCGGGGTGGTGGTGCTGAGCTGAGTTCAGCGCTATCCGGATGAGCCTCATTGCGAGCAGGTTCGCTCCCACACTGGGTTTGCCCTCACTCCAGCGGCCCCAACACCTGCCGGTACTTTTCCACCCCTTGTGGCGTCTGCCGTGTCAGGCTGATTTCGATGCCCTGCGGGTTTTCCTGACGATTGCCGCTGAGCTTGCGCCAGCCTTTTTCCCTGTCCCAGTAACGCAGCCCTGCGTTGCTGACTTCGCTGAGCACCGCCACGCCCGCGCCAGGTGCCGGCAACGGGTAGCGGCTGCGGGCCTGGCCTTGGGCTCGGTAAAGCGTGTCTCCCTCGAGCCACCAGCGCACCCTTTGCAGCGTGCCTTCTTGAGCGGCGGCCACACGGATCACATCCAGGCGAAAACCCCGGCCTTCGGTGCTGCGCACGGTGAGGGCGGGTGGCGCGGTCGAGGGCGGGTCATCGACGCCGGGTTTTAACGGTTCGCTCAACTCGATGCTGGCGCGTAAAGCTACGTCGCGCTCCAATTGGTTCAACACCCGCAGTAAGGCTTCGGTCTGCTCGGTGCTGGCCTGCAAATGGCTGTCGGCCCGGGTGACGCTGTCCAGTCCGCGCCAGGCAATCAGGCTGACCACCGCCATCAGCAGAATCGCCACCATGACTTCAAGCAGGGTGAAGCCCGTCTCCCGGCCGCTCATTGAATCTGCACCCGGCCAGCGGCGCTGCGCTGGACGTTTATGCTGTTCTGGCCGTCCGACAACCGAATGTCCAGGGGGGCGCCGATCCACTCGGCGCTCAACACCACCCGCTGCCTGGGTTCCACCTGAACGTCCATGGACGGGCTCTGCCACCGGCGCGGGTGCAATTGTTGATCATCCTTGAAGCGATCCAGCCCCGGCCCTTGATCCTGCCGACGGCTGAAACCGAACCCCTTGGCATCCCAGCGCCAGCTAATCGGCCGGCCATCGACGCGGGCTTCGGTTTGGGCGAGCTGTAGCAGTTGCGCCAGCCGCTCAGCGTCCTGGCGCAACAACTTCAGCGGATCGGGTTTGATGCTCAGGCCCACCGCGGCGCTGGCGATGCCGATGATCACCAGTACCACCATCAATTCGATCAGGGTGAAACCGTGTTGCTTGCCAAGGTTCATGCGCGCTCCTTTGCGTCGATATTCATCCTGCACGGTGAAGATGATAAGGATGTGAAATAAAACGGAGAGAATTGACGCGTACGCTGGAGACTGGAATAAAAAAGGATACCCAGACCATGGCGTTCATCGAGCGTGTTTCCCCGGCGCAACTCCTCCAGGCACTGGGTCTGTTGGCGGCATTGGCCGGGGTGGCGACCTGGTCTTCGTTGCTGCTGACATCGGCCGAATCCCGCACGCCGGATGTTGCCCCGCAACGGTTGGCCGAGCGTTCCGATAATCCTGCACTGCAATGGTTCTCCAGCCAGCCGGCGCCGGTGGATATCAAGGTCAGCGGTGTGTTGGCCGGCGCTCGCGGGGCCGTGGCGATCCTCAGTCTCAACGACGGCCCACCGCGCAGTTTCCTGACGGGGGAGCGGGTGGCTCAAGGGGTGCGGCTGGTGTCGATCGAGGCGCAAGCGGTGGTGATCGAGCGGGGCAATCAGCAAACCAGACTGGCCTTGGCCCGATTGCCGGATTCGGTGGCTTTACCCTCACTCACCCGTCCTTGAGATCACGACGAACCCTTGCGGCAAGGGAACAAGCTCCCTCGACAAAAAGGGACCGTGTATAGCCGTAATGCTGTTCACTTAGGAAAAACGGCGCTTGTTTCAGAAATGAAAAGCGCCG
>NZ_JAKNQY010000030.1 GCF_024494355.1 Pseudomonas sp. Q11
GCGGTCTGACATTCAGCATTGATGCAAGCTGACCCGGCGCCATCGCGAGCAAGCTCGGCTCCCACAGTGGATCTTCAGTGGATATAAGTCTTGTGCCCGGCCGCAGCTCCCACAGGGGGTGTGTAACTTGAGGGTATAAAAAAGCCCCGCCAAGCATGACCAGGCGGGGCTTTTTACTGGGCGGTGGAATCAGGCGTGAGGTTTAGGCTCGTGCTCTTTTTCCAGGGCTTCAGTGTGGCGAGGTGCGACTTCTTCAGCGGAGTGCTGAGGTTCATCGATCGCCGGAGCCGATTCAACGGTAGCTGGTTCATCTGTGGTTTCAGCGGCCGGGGCAGGGGCTGCCTCGACTGCTTCCTCCACGGGTGCCGGTTCGGCGGCAGGCGCTTGAGCAGCGGCAGCGGCGGCCTGTTCGGCTTCCTTCTGCAGGCGCTCGGCTTCACGCTTGCGGCGACGCACTTCACGTGGGTCGTTCGGCGCGCGGCCGTTCGCGGTCAGGGCGCTGGCAGGTGCAGGCTCATCCACCGGTGCAGGTGCTTCGGCGGCCACAGGCGCCTCGACCACTGGAGCCGACTCGATCACTTCTGGTTCGGCTGCTTTCACCGGTTCTGGTGTCGGCTCTGCCTCAACGACGGGTGTCGGTGCGGTTGGCTCGGCGTGCCAGTTGAACGCGGTCTGCTCTTCGCGCACCGGCTCCGGTGCTTGTTCCTCGGCCGCCGTCTCGACCACAGGGTCAGCGACAACAACGGGTTGCTCGACGACCGGAGCAGGCTCGGCCTCGGCTTGAGGTTCGGCTTCACGAACCGGTGCAACTTCCACTTCTGGCGAAGCAGTCATTTCAACCGGGGTAGTGGCTTCGACCACAGGTGCTTCAACCGGCGTGTTTTCCACCGCAGTGGTGGCACGTTCGGCCTGTTCGTGAGCCTCGGCTTCGGCGGGAGCGCTGATCGAGCTGCTGGCAACCGCAGCGGTGACGGCCAGGCCGGCGGCCAGGTCGGCAGCGCTTGGCGCTTCGGCGTTCTCGGTGGATTCGGATGCTTCCGACCCTTCGATCACATTGCCGTTGGCGTCGCGTTGACGCTCACGACGGTTGCTGCGACGACGCTGGCCACGGGAGCGGCGGCGTGGACGATCGCCTTCGGCATTGTCCTGACCGTCTTCCTGCAGTTGCTCTTCGCTGTTCAGTACTTCGTCTTCGCTGGCAGCGGCGGCCTGCTCGGCGCGTGGCTGACGCTCTTCACGTGGTGGACGCGGTGCGCGCTCTTCGCGAGGTTGACGGGCCGGACGCTCTTCAGCGGTGGCGGCGGCAACGGCGGGGGCGGCATCCAGCGGTTCGCGCAGTTCACGAACACGTTCTTCACGCTCGCCACGTGGCTTGCGATCTTCACGAGGTGCGCGAGGCTGGCGTTCTTCACGCGGTGGACGCGCTGCGCGCTCTTCGCGGGCTACGGCTGGCGCTTCCTCACGGGCTTCGCGCGGCTGGCGTTCTTCACGTGGCTCACGTGGCGCGCGCTCTTCACGCGGTGCGCGTTCTTCGCGTGGCTTGCGCTCTTCGTCACGACGGCCGTTGCGGTTGCGGGTCTGTTGACGACCGTTGCGGCGCTCTTCGTTGCGGGCAGGGCGCTCGGTAGCAGCTGGCTTGCTGACAACGGTCGGCGCGGCCGGCTCTTCCTTGGTGGCGAACAGGCTGACCAGGGACTTCACCAGGCCTTTGAACAGGCTTGGTTCCGGCGCGGTGACAGGTGCCGGTGCCGGCGCGGCTGCTTCGGTCGGAACCGGTGCGTTGGCGCGGGCTGGAGCAGTCTTGACCGCGGCTTCCTGGCGAACCAGGGTGCGAGTGGCGGCAGCCGGCTGGACTTCTTCCACTTCGGCAGCGGCAGCAGCGATTTCGTAGCTGGTCTGATTGGTGTGGGCTTCCGGGCTGTCATCACGCAGACGCTGCACTTCGAAGTGTGGCGTCTCAAGGTGATCGTTCGGCAGGATGACGATGCGGGCACGGGTGCGCAGTTCGATCTTGGTGATCGAGTTGCGTTTTTCGTTAAGCAGGAACGCAGCCACCGGGATCGGCACCTGGGCACGCACTTCGGCGGTGCGGTCTTTCAGCGCTTCTTCTTCGATCAGGCGCAGGATCGCCAGGGACAGCGACTCGACGTCACGGATGATACCGGTGCCGTTGCAACGCGGGCAGACGATGCCGCTGCTCTCGCCCAGGGAAGGACGCAGGCGCTGACGGGACATTTCCAGCAGGCCAAAGCGCGAGATGCGACCGACCTGTACGCGAGCACGGTCGGCTTCCAGGCACTCACGGACCTTTTCTTCCACGGCGCGTTGGTTCTTGGCCGGGGTCATGTCGATGAAGTCGATGACGATCAGGCCGCCGATGTCGCGCAGGCGCAACTGACGGGCGAT
The DNA here is from genome assembly GCF_024494355.1 of Pseudomonas sp. Q11. GTDB lineage: Bacteria > Pseudomonadota > Gammaproteobacteria > Pseudomonadales > Pseudomonadaceae > Aquipseudomonas > Aquipseudomonas hefeiensis. Next base: position 2,407 of record NZ_JAKNQY010000030.1, read on the forward strand.
TTCTTCGGCGGCTTCAAGGTTGGTCTGCAGGGCGGTTTCTTCGATGTCGCTGCCTTTGGTGGCGCGCGCCGAGTTGATGTCGATGGACACCAGGGCTTCGGTCGGATCGATGACGATGGAGCCGCCAGATGGCAGTTCGACGACGCGCTGGAACGCAGTCTCGATCTGGCTTTCGATCTGGAAACGGTTGAACAGCGGAACGCTGTCTTCATAGAGCTTGATCTTGCTGGCGTACTGCGGCATCACCTGGCGAATGAAGGTCAGGGCTTCGTCCTGGGCTTCAACGCTGTCGATCAGCACTTCACCGATGTCCTGGCGCAGGTAATCGCGGATCGCGCGGATGATCACGTTGCTTTCCTGGTAGATCAGGAACGGCGCGGAGCGATCCAGCGAGGCTTCCTTGATGGCGGTCCACAGTTGCAGCAGGTAATCGAGGTCCCACTGCATTTCTTCGCTGCTGCGGCCCAGGCCGGCAGTGCGAACGATCAGGCCCATGTCGGCCGGGGCAACCAGGCCGTTGAGGGCCTCGCGCAGTTCATTGCGCTCTTCGCCTTCGATGCGGCGGGAGATGCCGCCGGCGCGAGGGTTGTTCGGCATCAGGACCAGATAACGGCCAGCCAGGCTGATGAAGGTGGTCAGGGCCGCGCCCTTGTTGCCACGTTCTTCTTTTTCGACCTGAACGATGACTTCCTGGCCTTCGCTCAGGACGTCCTTGATGTTGACGCGGCCTTCTGGGGCCTTCTTGAAGTATTCGCGGGAGATTTCTTTGAGGGGCAGGAAGCCGTGGCGCTCGGAGCCGAAATCGACAAAGGCAGCCTCAAGGCTTGGTTCGATGCGAGTAATCCGGCCTTTATAGATGTTGGCCTTCTTCTGCTCGCGTGCACCGGATTCGATATCCAGGTCGTAGAGGCGCTGGCCGTCTACCAGTGCAACACGCAACTCTTCGGGTTGAGTTGCGTTAATCAGCATTCTTTTCATGTAGTACCGTCGGTTTCCGGGCTGCCGGAAACGGCGTTCGGCACACACGACTTCTCACGGTCGGTGTCAGGTGCGTCATGGAAGTGGCCGGGCCATTCCAGTGTCCAGCGAGTTCGACCCAATGATGGCGAAGTCGCGACGGACGCGTCCTGCTTGCTGGCTGTTCAAGCACTCAGTCAGGAGGAGGAATCAACCGGCGCCTGTGGACGAGATGAAGCGTCTAAATATAAGCCTAGTGCTACACAGTCCGACGGTTGTACATCTCCACCCTACACGTATCCCTGATAATCGGGTGCTGCCGCGCGCAGAATCCGCAGCGGGTTGGCATTTACCGTGAGCTCCGAAAGGGGAGGTCACGCATCATGGCTAATTTAGGCGTTGTTTCCGAAGCTCTCGCTCGGGGTCGTTAGCGGGTGACTGCACTTTGTGAACTGGCCGTGAATGTGGCGTGCAAGGCGAGTCAAAACTCTGCTTTGCCGCGTATTTCAGGCCTCATGTCACCTGCGCTCGTTGCACCTGCGAACTCTGCCGTTATCTAGCAAAAGCCCCGTAGGACGGCCTCTCGTCCTCGTGAATTGCGTTGGTCAGGGCCGGTTTTTGACCGTTAGTCCGCTGTCCAGCCGCTTTTGGCGGCGTTCGCGACTATAGCAGCAATGATTAAGTGCTTCAATTCCATAAAAAATTGTTATCATCGCCGCCATGACGACTACTGCCCCTTCGACCCCTGGCGTTCAACTGCTCGAGGTCTCGCCGGAATATGCCGGCCAACGAATCGATAACTTCCTTCTAGCCCGACTCAAAGGCGTGCCCAAGACCTTGATCTATCGCATTTTGCGCAAGGGTGAAGTGCGGGTGAACAAAGGTCGGATCAAGCCCGAATACAAGCTTCAGGCGGGCGATATCGTGCGCGTGCCGCCGGTTCGCGTGCCCGAGCGCGATGAGCCTGTGCCCCTGGCCCAAGGGCTGTTGCAGCGCCTGGAAGCCTCGATCGTCTTCGAAGACAAAGCGCTGATCGTGCTCAACAAGCCTGCGGGCATTGCGGTTCACGGCGGCAGCGGCCTGAATTTCGGCGTGATCGAGGCCTTTCGTCAGTTGCGTCCCGACACCAAGGAGCTGGAACTGGTCCATCGCCTGGATCGCGACACCTCCGGCCTGCTGATGATCGCCAAGAAGCGCAGCATGTTGCGGCACTTGCATGAGCAACTGCGCGGCGATGGCGTCGACAAGCGCTACATGGCGCTGGTGCGCGGGCGCTGGGAGACATCCATCAAACAAGTCCGCGCGCCGTTGCTCAAGAGCAACCTGCGTTCCGGCGAGCGCATGGTGGAAGTCAACGAAGAAGGCAAGGAAGCGCTAACGGTGTTCAAGGTGCTGCGCCGCTTCGGCGATTTCGCCACCATGGTCGAGGCCAAGCCGGTGACTGGCCGCACCCACCAGATTCGCGTCCATACCCTGCATGCCGGGCATTGCATCGCCGGAGACAGCAAGTACGGTGACGACGATTTCAGCAGGGAAATCCGCGAGTTGGGTGGCAAGCGCCTGTTTCTCCATGCCTACATGCTGACCGTGCCGTTGCCCGATGGTGGCGAGCTGAAATTGCAGGCCCCGGTGGATGAAATGTGGGCCAAGACCGTGGAGCGGTTGAGTGCATCCTGAGTACAAGCTACTGATCTTCGATTGGGATGGCACTCTGGCGAACTCCATCGGTCGGATTGTGGAGGCAATGCATGTCGCCTCCGACCGGGCGGGGTTTGCCAGGTGTGATGATTTTGCCGTGAAAGGCATCATCGGCCTCGGCTTGCCGGAAGCGATTCGTAGCCTGTACCCGGAGATTGGCGACGATGAGCTGCTGGTTTTCCGTCAGTATTACGCCGACCACTACATTGCCTTGGAGGCCGAGCCTTCGCCGTTGTTTGACGGTGTGGTAGACACACTTGAGTCCCTGCGGGGTGAGGGGTATCGCCTGGCTGTCGCCACCGGCAAGGCCAGGCGTGGGCTGGATCGGGTATTGAAGTCCCATGGCTGGGAGGATTATTTCGATATCACCCGCGCCGCGGACGAGACCGCGAGCAAGCCGCATCCGTTGATGCTCGAACAGATCCTGGCCCACTGCGACATGCGGCCGGAACAGGCGTTGATGGTGGGCGATTCTTCGTTCGACCTGCAGATGGCGCGCAACGCCAGCATGGGATCGGTTGCTGTCAGTTACGGCGCGCAGACGATCGAGGCGCTGCGAGCATTCGAGCCGCGGCTGGCGATCGACCATTTTCCTGAATTGCACGCCTGGCTGAGCCAGCGGGCCAATTAAGTTTTTGCTGGGGATACAGGCATGACCGACGAATGGAAAGCACCGGCCAAGGCGAGCGCCGAGAGCGGTGACGATAAAAGCTGGAAGCTGTTGGAAAAGACCATGCTGGCCGGCGTGCAGGAGCAGCGTCGATCCCGCCGCTGGGGCATTTTCTTCAAGCTGCTGACGTTTGTTTATCTCTTTGTTGCGTTATTGCTGTTCACGCCACTGATGGATCTGGAAAAAAGTGCCGGGCGAGGTTCGGCATACACCGCGTTGATCGACATCGAAGGCATGATCGCCCATAAAGAGCCTGCCAGTGCGGACAATATCGTCGGTAGCTTGCGGGCTGCTTTCGAGGATCCCAAGGTCAAGGGCGTGGTGTTGCGCATCAACAGCCCGGGAGGCAGCCCGGTGCAGTCGGGGTATGTCTATGACGAGATCGTTCGGTTGCGCGCATTGCACCCGAACACCAAGGTCTACGCAGTCATTTCCGATCTGGGTGCTTCCGGTGCTTACTACATTGCCAGCGCGGCCGATCAGATCTATGCCGACAAAGCGAGCCTGGTGGGCTCCATTGGCGTGACGGCGGCCGGCTATGGTTTTGTCGGGACGATGGAAAAACTGGGCGTGGAGCGCCGGGTGTACACCTCTGGCGAGCACAAGTCGTTCCTTGATCCGTTCCAGCCGCAAAAGCCTGAAGAAACCGCGTTTTGGCAGGGCGTGCTCGATACGACTCACAAGCAATTCATCGCCAGCGTCAAGAAGGGGCGTGGTGAGCGCCTCAAAGACAAAGAGCATCCCGAGTTGTTCTCTGGTCTGGTTTGGTCTGGGGAGCAGGCCTTGCCGCTGGGTTTGATCGATGGCCTGGGCAGCGCCAGTTCGGTGGCGCGGGATGTGATCGGCGAAAAGGAGCTGGTGGACTTCACCATCGAGGAGTCGCCGTTTGATCGCTTCTCGAAGAAGCTGGGGGCGAGCATTGCCGAGCACCTGGCGATGTGGATGGGGTTCCAGGGGCCGACGTTGCGCTAGTTCGTTGGTTTGCGGCTAGAGGGCTTTATTTGTGGGGGCAGGGCTTGCTCCCACAAATAAATGCCCTCGCTACAAGTTGTCTGTTGGCTCAGGGAACCTGCACACCCTCTGCCAGCAACATATCCACAAGACGAATCAGCGGCAGGCCGATCAGGCTGGTGGCGTCCGGGCCTTCTGTGCTTTGGAACAGGCTCACGCCAAGCCCTTCGGCCTTGAAGCTGCCTGCGCAGTCATAAGGTTGCTCGGCCAGCAGGTAGCGTTCGACGCGTGCCGGGTCCAGCGTACGCATGTGGACGGTAAACGGAACGCAATCGACCTGACAGGTGCCGGTTTGGCTGTTGAGTAGCGCCAGACCGGTCAGAAAGGTAACCCTGGCGCCGCTGGCGGCCAGCAGTTGTTCGCGAGCGTTCTCGAAGGTATGGGGCTTGCCCAGAATGCGCTCACCGAGCACGGCCACCTGGTCCGAGCCGATGATCAGGTGCGTCGGGTGGCTGTCCGCCAGGGCCAAGGCTTTTTCCCGGGCCAGGCGTTTTACCAGGTCCAGTGCTGGCTCGCCAGGGCGATGGCTTTCGTCGATGTCCGGCGAGCTGCAGACGAACGGCAGTCCCAGACGGGCAAGCAATTGCCGGCGATACGCTGAGCTTGAGGCGAGTAATAAAGGCAGCATGGGCATCTCCAAAAAGCAGGGGCGAATTCTAGCGAGGCGCGCAAGTGACGGACAGGGCTGAATTTCCTTTGACATGGCCGGGTGCATCCCTATAATGCTGCGCCTATGTTGAATGACCCGATTCCACCTCACGTTGACCCGCGCAAATTGGCTGACCGTGGCACCACCCTTCAAGGTGAACTGCTGCTGGCCGATTTGAAGAGACTCTGCGACCCGCTTTCCGACGATGTCGGTACGGTCCAGGCCAAATTCGTTTTTGAACGAGATGAACGTAAATCTGTGGTAATTCACAGCTTTATCGACACTGAAGTCAAAATGGTTTGCCAGCGTTGTCTTGAGCTGGTCACCCTGCCGATCCACAGCGAATGCAGTTACGCCGTGGTGAAGGAGGGTGCGAATACCCAGTCGTTACCGAAAGGTTATGACGTGCTGGAACTGGGCGAAGATCCATTGGATCTGCAGTCACTGATCGAGGAGGAGCTTCTGCTCGCCTTGCCCATTGTGCCTGCTCATCATCCGGAAGAATGCCAGCAGCCGGCGGGAGCAGATGAGCCCGAACCGAGCGAGGACGAGGTAACGCGGTCCAACCCGTTCAGTGTATTGGCGCAGTTAAAGCGTGACCCAAACGTTTAGGAGTTAATCAATTATGGCTGTTCAGCAGAACAAAAAATCCCGCTCTGCCCGTGACATGCGTCGTTCGCACGACGCTCTCGAGGCTAGCACCCTGTCTGTAGAAAAAACCACCGGTGAAGTTCACCTGCGTCACCACGTATCGCCAGAAGGCGTATACCGTGGTCGTAAAGTGATCGACAAGGGCGCTGACGAGTAATCCTTGTCCGCTCAAGTCATCGCGATTGACGCAATGGGCGGGGACTTCGGTCCCCGCAGCATTGTTCAGGCCAGCCTTGCTTGTCTGAATGCGACGCCCTCGCTGCACCTGACCCTCGTCGGTCAACCCTCCCTTCTAGATGAAATGCTCAACGGCCAATCGGCTGTGGATCGTGCGCGCCTGACGATCGTCCCTGCGTCCGAAGTCATCACCATGGACGAAAAGCCCGCCCAGGTCCTGCGTGGCAAGCCTGATGCCTCGATGCGGGTGGCCCTTGAGCTGCTGCGCGATGGCAAGGTCCAGGCCTGTGTCAGTGCAGGCAATACCGGTGCGCTGATGGCATTGTCGCGTTACGTGCTCAAGACCCTGCCGGGTATCGACCGGCCGGCAATGGTCGCGGCTATCCCCACTCAGCGTGGTTTTTGCCAGTTGCTCGATCTGGGCGCCAACGTCGATTGCAGCGCCGAGCATCTACTGCAATTTGCAGTGATGGGTTCGGTCGCGGCTGAAACCCTGGGTATCGTGCGTCCTCGCGTGGCGCTGCTGAACATCGGTACCGAAGACATCAAGGGCAATCAGCAAGTCAAGCTGGCAGCCGCATTGTTGCAGGGCGCGCGGGGCATCAATTACATCGGTTTCGTCGAGGGCGACGGGTTGTACCGGGGCGAGGCGGACGTGGTGGTGTGCGACGGTTTTGTCGGCAATATTTTGCTCAAGTCCAGCGAGGGCCTGGCGACCATGATCGGCGCGCGCATCGAGAAACTGTTCAGGCAGAACCTGGCCTCACGGATGGTCGGTGCCCTGGCGTTGCCGTTGATGCGTCGGCTGCAGGCGGACCTGGCGCCGGCGCGGCATAACGGTGCAAGTTTTCTCGGGCTGCAGGGCATTGTGATCAAGAGTCATGGTTCGGCGGGCGTGCAGGGTTTTCAAAGCGCGATCAACCGGGCAGTGATCGAGATCCAGGAAAACCTGCCAGAGCGTCTTCATGGGCGCCTCGAAGATTTGTTAACTTAGGCGTTTTCGTCCGACAATGCTTAAATGTGACCGGTCGGTTCAACCCGCCATCCAACTGTCAGTTTTCTAGCGCCCCCAGGGGCGTCAAATTCTGACGACAAGATCATTAGGGGCTTTGTTTTCATGTCTGCTTCTCTCGCATTCGTCTTTCCAGGGCAGGGCTCGCAGTCCCTCGGCATGCTGGCCGAGTTGGGCGCGCAATACCCGCTGATCCTCGAAACATTCAAAGAAGCTTCCGATGCACTCGGTTACGACCTGTGGGCACTGACCCAGCAAGGGCCGGAAGAGCAACTCAATCAAACCGATAAAACCCAGCCGGCCATCCTGACCGCCTCGATCGCGCTCTGGCGCCTGTGGCTGGCCGAAGGGGGCGCGCGCCCGGCGTTCGTCGCCGGTCATAGTCTGGGCGAATACAGCGCCCTCGTGGCCGCCGGCAGCCTTAGCCTGGGCGACGCGGTGAAGCTGGTGGAGCGTCGTGGCCAACTGATGCAGGAGGCCGTTCCGGCCGGGCAGGGCGGCATGGCCGCGATCCTGGGCCTGGAGGATGCCGATGTACTGGCGGCCTGCGCCGAAGCTGCGCAAGGCGAGGTGGTCAGCGCGGTGAATTTCAATTCGCCGGGCCAGGTGGTGATAGCCGGTGCCAAGGCCGCTGTCGAGCGCGCCATTGAAGGGTGCAAGAGTCGTGGCGCCAAGCGCGCCATGCCACTGCCGGTCAGTGTGCCATCGCACTGCGAGCTGATGCGTCCGGCCGCCGAGCGTTTTGCCGAATCCATCGCCGCCATTGATTGGCAAGCGCCACAGATTCCAGTAGTACAGAATGTCAGCGGCGATGTGGCTGCGGATCTTGAGACCCTCAAGCGCGATCTGCTGGAGCAACTCTACAAGCCGGTTCGCTGGGTCGAATCGGTGCAGACCCTGGCTGCCAGGGGCGCGACCGAGCTGGTCGAGTGCGGTCCTGGCAAAGTGCTGGCCGGTCTGAACAAACGCTGCGCCGAAGGCGTGTCGACTTCCAATCTCAATACCCCAGACGCTTTCGCTGCCGCCCGTGCAGCGCAGGCCTGAACAGGAGAAGCTTGCATGAGTCTGCAAGGTAAAGTTGCACTGGTGACCGGTGCAAGCCGTGGCATCGGCCAGGCCATCGCCCTGGAACTGGGTCGTCAAGGCGCCATCGTTGTTGGCACCGCGACTTCCGCTTCGGGCGCCGAGCGCATCGCCGCGACCCTGAAGGAAAACGACATTCAAGGTACCGGTCTTGAACTGAACGTCACGAGTGATGAGTCCGTTGCGGCGGTGCTGGCAAGTATCCAGGAACAGTTTGGTGCGCCGGCGATCCTGGTCAATAATGCTGGCATCACCCGCGATAACCTGATGATGCGCATGAAAGATGACGAATGGTTCGACGTGATCGATACCAACCTGAACAGTCTGTACCGGCTGTCCAAGGGCGTTCTGCGTGGCATGACCAAGGCGCGTTGGGGCCGAATTATCAGTATCGGCTCGGTTGTGGGTGCCATGGGCAACGCAGGCCAAGTAAACTATGCTGCGGCCAAGGCCGGTCTGGAAGGTTTCAGCCGTGCGCTGGCTCGTGAAGTGGGTTCGCGCTCGATTACGGTAAACTCGGTCGCTCCGGGTTTCATCGATACCGACATGACCCGTGAACTGCCGGAAGCACAGCGTGAAGCCTTGTTGACGCAAATTCCGCTGGGTCGTCTGGGGCAAGCTCAAGAAATCGCGTCTGTGGTCGCTTTTCTTGCGTCGGACGGTGCGGCATACGTGACTGGGGCTACAATCCCGGTAAACGGCGGGATGTATATGAGTTAAATGTGACGGATTGCTTCAAATAAATGTCATACGAGCTGTCTAAAATCCGTTATAAAGCTGCAATCTATTTATAGGCGGCGGGCCATAGGGTTTGAGGAGTGAAGCTTTCGGTTGAAAAACCGAAAAGTCTTTCTATACACTTACCCACCGGCCAGCTGCCTGAATTTGTCCATTAGGAGTGAAAACAAGGTATGAGCACCATCGAAGAGCGCGTCAAGAAAATCGTTGCCGAGCAACTGGGCGTCAAAGAAGAAGAAGTGAAGAACGAAGCTTCCTTCGTTGAAGACCTGGGTGCCGACTCCCTTGACACCGTTGAGCTGGTGATGGCTCTGGAAGAGGAATTCGAGACCGAAATCCCTGACGAAGAAGCTGAAAAAATCACTACTGTTCAGCTGGCTATCGACTACATCAATGGCCATCAGGCGTAATCATTTTTAGTCGTCGCTAGCTGTCATGGAAAAACCGCACTGCCATCACGGCGTGCGGTTTTTTCTTTAGGCCTGATGCAAAGTCGTCATTAGAATAAAGGAGAGTGCTGTGTCGCGTAGACGCGTCGTAGTCACCGGTATGGGTATGTTGTCGCCACTGGGCACGGATGTGCCGAGCAGTTGGCAGGGCATTCTGGCTGGCCGTAGTGGCATTGGTCTGATCGAACACACCGACCTTTCTGCCTATTCCACCCGTTTTGGCGGCTCGGTAAAGGATTTCAATGTCGAGGAGTACCTGTCGGTCAAAGAGGCCCGCAAGCTCGACCTGTTCATTCAATACGGCCTGGCAGCCGGATTCCAGGCCGTACGTAACGCCGGGCTGGAAGTCACCGACGCCAACCGTGAACGGATCGGCGTGGCCATGGGGTCGGGTATTGGTGGCTTGACCAATATCGAAGAGACCAGCCGTACGCTACACGAGTCGGGGCCGCGACGGATTTCTCCGTTCTTTGTACCGGGCTCGATCATCAATATGATTTCCGGTTTCCTGTCCATCCACCTGGGTGTGCAGGGGCCTAACTACGCTATTGCTACAGCGTGTACCACGGGCACCCACTGCATTGGCATGGCCGCGCGCAATATCATGTACGACGAAGCCGATGTGATGATTGCCGGCGGCGCCGAGATGGCGGCCTGTGGGCTGGGCATGGGTGGCTTCGGCGCATCCCGTGCGCTGTCGACCCGCAACGACGAACCGAGCCGCGCCAGTCGGCCGTGGGACAAGGGCCGAGACGGCTTCGTATTGTCCGACGGTTCCGGTGCGCTGGTACTCGAAGAGCTGGAGCACGCCAAGGCGCGCGGCGCGACCATTTATGCCGAGCTGATCGGCTTTGGCACCAGCGGCGATGCGTATCACATGACGTCGCCGCCAGCCGATGGCGCCGGTGCTGCCCGCTGCATCACCAACGCCCTGCGTGACGCGAAGGTCAACGCCGAGCAGGTGCAGTACATCAACGCCCATGGCACTTCGACCCCGGCGGGCGATCTTGCCGAAGCCCAGGCAATCAAGACCGTGTTCGGCGAGCACGCCTACAAACTGGCGGTCAGCTCGACCAAGTCCATGACCGGCCACCTGTTGGGCGCCGCAGGCGCGGTGGAAGCGATCTTCAGCGTACTGGCGATCAACAGCCAGGTGGCTCCACCGACCATCAACCTCGATGAGCCGGACGAAGGTTGCGACCTGGACTTCGTACCGCACACGGCCCGTGGCATGGACATCGATGTGGTGCTGTCCAACTCCTTCGGTTTTGGCGGTACCAACGGCTCGCTGGTGTTCCGCCGGTTCGCCGGTTGATGGAAAGCTGGGTCGACGGTCAGCCTGCCGACGTTCTGTCGCTCAAGGACCGCGGCCTGGCTTACGGCGATGGGTTGTTCGAAACCATCGCCGTGCGCAATGGCGAACCCGTGTTGTCGGAACGTCATCTGCAGCGCCTGGCGCTTGGTTGCCAGCGGTTGGCGTTCAAGGTTGACATGGTTGCGCTTGCGGTTGAGTTGCGCGCCTACGCGCAACGCCTGGGTGACGGCGTACTTAAACTGATCGTGACCCGCGGTGACAGTCTTCGCGGTTATGGCGCTGATCCCTCGGCGGTGCCCCGGCGCATCCTGCTAGGCAGTCCACCTGCCTCCTATCCTGTAGCGCATGCCGAGCAGGGCGTGCGTCTGTTTCCTTGCACCACCCGTTTGTCCGAGCAACCCTTGCTGGCTGGTCTCAAGCACCTCAATCGTCTTGAGCAAGTGTTGGCTCGCGCCGAATGGAGCGACGCCGAGCATGCCGAAGGCTTGATGCTGGACACGTCCGGACGGGTGATCGAAGGCGTCTTCAGCAACCTCTTTCTGGTGCGCGATGGTGTATTGATCACAGCGGACCTGAGCCGTTGTGGCGTGGCCGGCGTGATGCGGGCCGAATTATTGTATCAAGCCGAGTCTCAAGGCATCGCCACGCAGGTCACCGACATCCGCCTCGAACAGCTGCACCAGGCCGACGAAGTCTTCGTCTGCAACAGCGTTTATGGCGTATGGCCGGTAAGCGCATGCGGTTCGGCGCGCTGGTCGGCCGGGCCGCTCACCCGTAAACTGCAAACCCTTGCCCGCACGCTATTGGATGTTTGATTCGTGAGACGTAAATTCTTGCTTCTGCTGGAAACCGGACTGGTTCTGGCGGTGCTGCTGTTGGGCACTTGCGCCTGGAAAATTCATTCGGCGTTGCAACAGCCGCTGAACATCACCCAGGAAGAACTGCTGGATGTCCCCAACGGGACCACCCCGACTGGAACTCTCAAGCGCCTCGAAGCCGATGGCCTGATCAGGGACGCTTTCTGGTTGCGGGTCTATTGGCGTTTCAACCTGGCCGGTCAACCGTTGCACTCCGGTGAATACCGGATGATGCCGGGCATGACGATGGAAGGCCTGATCGATGTCTGGAAGCGCGGGGAAGTGGTGCAATACAGCGTCACGCTGGTGGAGGGGTGGAATTTCCGCCAGGTTCGCGCAGCGCTGGCCAAGGATGAAAAGCTCCAGCAGACCCTCGCCGGCCTGAGCGACGGCGAAGTGATGGACCGCCTTGGTCATGCCGGGATATTCCCCGAAGGACGGTTCTTCCCGGACACCTATCGCTTCGTGCGTGGCACGTCGGATGCTGACCTGCTGAAAATTGCCTACAGCCGGCTCGAAGACGTGCTTGCCAAGGAGTGGGCGCAACGTGCCGCCGATTTACCTTACTCCCAACCCTATCAGGCGCTGATCATGGCGTCCCTGGTGGAAAAGGAAACCGGCGTGCCTGAGGAGCGCGGGCAGATCGCCGGTGTGTTCGTGCGCCGTATGCGCCTGGGCATGCTGCTGCAAACCGACCCTACCGTGATCTACGGGCTGGGCGAGCGCTACAACGGCAAACTCACCCGTGCTCATCTGAGGGAAGAAAACCCCTACAACACCTATCTGATTCCTGGCCTGCCACCGACGCCGATTGCGATGGTGGGGCGCGAAGCGATTCACGCCGCGTTGAACCCTGTGGCCGGTAACAGTCTTTACTTCGTCGCCCGTGGTGATGGCAGCCACGTGTTCTCCAATGATCTGGATGCGCACAATAACGCGGTGCGCGAATATCAGCTCAAGCGCCGAGCCGATTATCGCTCCAGTCCGGCCCCGATTGCACCGGACGAGGAGCCTGTCGACGAACCGAACGCCAGCGAGCCGCCGCGCTCGCAATGACTTTGTTTAAGGATCGCCCGTGACTGGCTTGTTTATAACGCTGGAAGGCCCTGAAGGCGCCGGCAAGAGCACCAACCGCGAATACCTGGCCGAATGCCTGCGAGCCGCTGGCATCGAAGTGGTGTTGACTCGCGAGCCCGGCGGTACCCCGCTGGCTGAAAGGATTCGCGAAGTGCTGCTGGCGCCGGTCGAAGAAGTCATGAATCCTGACACCGAGCTGCTGCTGGTGTTCGCCGCCCGGGCCCAACACCTGGCCGAAGTGATTCGCCCGGCGCTGGCCCGTGGTGCGGTGGTGCTCTGCGACCGTTTTACCGATTCGACCTATGCCTATCAGGGCGGTGGACGGGGCTTGTCCCTGGAGCGCATCGCGGCGCTGGAAACCTTCGTCCAGGGCGACCTGCGGCCGGACCTGACCCTGGTGTTCGATCTGCCGGTGGAAATCGGCCTGGCTCGCGCCAGCGCCCGGGGCCGGCTGGATCGTTTCGAGCTGGAAGGCCAGGCGTTCTTCAATGCGGTGCGCAATGCCTTTTTGAGCCGCGCCAAGGCTGATCCGGCGCGTTACCTGCTGATTGATGCCGCTCAACCATTGGCACGGGTCCAACAGGCCCTGGACGGTTTGTTACCGCGTTTGCTGGAGCGTGCCCGTGGCTGAAGCCTATCCCTGGCAGGACGGGCTCTGGCAGCAACTGGCCGGAAGGGCACAGCATGCCCATGCCTATCTGCTGCACGGCCCGGTCGGTATCGGCAAACGGGCGTTGGCCGAGCGTTTGATGGCCAGCCTGCTTTGCCAGCGCCCGGGTGTCTCGAACGCATGCGGTGAGTGCAAGTCCTGCCTGTTGCTCAAGGCCGGCAGTCATCCTGACAACTACGTGTTGGAACCGGAGGAGGCGGACAAGGCGATCAAGGTCGACCAGGTCCGGGATCTGGTCAGCTTCGTGGTCCAGACCTCGCAGATGGGCGGGCGCAAAGTGGTGCTGATCGAGCCGGTGGAGTCGATGAACATCAATGCGGCCAACGCCTTGCTCAAGAGTCTTGAAGAGCCTTCTGGCGATACCGTGCTGTTGCTGGTCAGTCACCAGCCGAGCCGCTTGCTGGCAACCATCAAAAGCCGTTGCGTGCAGCAGGCCTGTCCGTTGCCCAGTGAAACGATGAGCTTGAAGTGGTTGGCCGAGGCCTTGCCTGACAGCAGCGACGAAGAACGTGTCGAGCTGCTGACCCTTGCCGCCGGCTCGCCTTTGGCGGCTGTCAGCCTCCAGGCCCAGGGCGTGCGTGAACAACGGGCGCTGGTGGTGGATGGCGTGAAAAAGCTGCTCAAACAGCAGCAGTCCCCCACGCAACTGGCTGAAGGCTGGAACGCCATTCCGCTGCTTCTGCTGTTCGACTGGTTCTGTGATTGGTCGAGCCTGATCCTGCGCTACCAGCTCACCGAGGATGAGACCGGCCTGGGACTGACGGACATGCGCAAGGTGATCCAGTACCTGGCGCAAAAAAGCAGCCAGGATAAAATCTTGAACATTCAGGACTGGATTCTTGCCCAACGGCAGAAGGTGCTGAGCAAGGCGAACCTCAATCGGGTGCTGTTGCTTGAGGCGCTGTTGGTGCAATGGGCGAGTTTGCCTGGTCGAAACTGACAGACACTGCCTAAACTCAGCTCAATCGCAGCGGAGATCAGCATGAACGAACCTGTCAGTCCCGGTCCACGTAACGGTATTCTGTCCCTGACCATCAAGGACAAGTCGGTGCTCTACGCCGCCTACATGCCCTTCATCAAGAACGGTGGTCTGTTCATTCCTACCAACAAGAATTATCGCTTGGGCGATGAGGTGTTCATGCTGTTGAGCCTGATGGACGAAGCAGAGAAGATCCCGGTCGCCGGCAAGGTGATCTGGATGACGCCCAAAGGCGCCCAAGGCAACCGGGCTGCCGGTGTCGGTGTGCAGTTCAACGACGGCGACCACTCAGCCCGCAATCAGATTGAAACCCACCTGGCCGGAACCCTGAAGTCCGACCGTCCCACCCATACGATGTAGCCAGCCCTCTATGCTTGTAGATTCCCATTGTCACCTTGACCGGCTCGACCTCACGGCCCACGACGGCTCCCTGGATTCCGCGCTTGACGCCGCACGTCAGCGCGGGGTTGGGCACTTTCTGTGCATCGGCGTGAGCGCTGACAACGCTGCCGACGTCAAAGCCTTGGCCGAGCGCTATGAAGATGTCGACTGTTCGGTCGGCATTCACCCTCTGGATGTTCAACCCGATGCGACGCCGGCCCTGGGCTGGTTGTTGCGTGAGCTTGATCATCCGCGGGTGGTCGCCATTGGCGAAACCGGGCTGGATTATCACTACGAACCGCAGGCCGCCGAGGTTCAGCAGGCTTCGTTCCGGCTGCATCTGGAGGCTGCGCAACAGACCGGCAAACCGGTGATCATCCACACCCGCGGCGCCCGGGCCGACACCCTGGCCTTGTTGCGTGACGCCGCGCTGCCCCAGGCGGGTGTGCTGCATTGTTTCACCGAAGACTGGGACATGGCCAAGGCCGCGCTGGACATGGGGTATTACATTTCCTTGTCCGGGATTGTCACGTTCCGCAATGCCGACGCACTGCGGGACGTGGCCAGCAAAGTGCCGGTTGATCGCCTGTTGGTGGAAACCGATTCGCCGTACCTTGCGCCGATTCCGTATCGCGGCAAGCCGAACCTTCCGCAATACGTGCGGGAAGTGGCTGAATTTCTGGCGATGTTGCGCGGCGAGTCCTACGAGCGGTTTGCAGAGCAGACTACGGAAAACTTCAAACGGCTGTTTCCTTTGGCCCATGTCCGCTCGGTGCAAGCCTGAATTCCAGGCAAAAAAAACCCGGGTTCTGGGGGGTGAATCCGGGTTAAGACCATTAGGAGTAAAACAAAGGCACACGGTCCGTTGGTACCTTTACCGGCGCGTCACTTGGGGGAGATGTCGCGCCGACAGTTCAAGTATTGATCAGTATGCCGACGCGTCCAGTCTGGCCGGGACAGTTTTTAAACAAATTTGGAATACGCTCGCTTCGGATAAGTTCTCACTGCCGGCCAAAGCTTGCCGGTGGGGCGCAGGGATATGAAAACAGCAGGTCGGATCTGCACGATTTTATGAAGAACTGTGGTCGAGAACGGATGATCCGTGCATTTTTGCGTAAGTTAGGCATAATACTCGGCTTCGAATTTTGACCCTTCAGACCTTTTTCTTATGCACAAAGAACCCCGTAAGGTCCGTGAGTTTCGTCGCCGCGAGCAGGAAATTCTCGACACCGCGCTCAAGTTGTTCCTCGACCAGGGTGAAGACAGCGTCACCGTCGAGATGATTGCGGATGCCGTGGGTATCGGCAAAGGCACGATTTATAAACATTTCAAATCCAAGGCGGAGATCTACCTGCGCCTGATGCTTGATTACGAGCGCGATTTGAACGAGCTGCTGCATTCGGCCAATGTGGACAAGGACAAGGAGGCCCTATCCCGGGCCTACTTCGAATTCCGCATGCGCGATCCGCAACGGTATCGCTTGTTCGACCGCCTGGAAGAAAAGGTGGTCAAGGGCAACCAGGTGCCGGAGATGGTCGAGGAGCTGCACAAGATCCGCGCCTCGAACTTCGAACGCCTGACCCTGTTGATCAAGGGCCGGATCAGCGAAGGCAAGCTCGAAGACGTGCCGCCCTATTTCCACTACTGTGCCGCCTGGGCACTGGTGCACGGCGCAGTGGCGCTGTATCACTCGCCGTTCTGGAGCAACGTGCTGGAAGACCAGGAAGGTTTCTTCCAGTTCCTGATGGACATCGGCGTGCGCATGGGCAACAAGCGCAAGCGCGACACCGACGTTCCGAGCAGCTAAGTCATTCGGCTGCCTAATTGCGCCATGTCCGCTTACATGGCGCAGTGTCCCAGGAATATACTCAGGCTTGGCACTTGCGAAAACTTGAATTCTGGGTCAAGTTTCGTAAGTCCGATTCTTCTTTCGCCGGAGTGATCCATGATCGTTGACCGTCAAGGCAGGCGTTTTCGCAATTTGCGAATCAGCCTGACCTCAGCCTGCAATTACGCCTGTACCTACTGCGTGCCCAACGGCAAGCGGCTGGTGGCTGCGCAGGATGAACTGTCGGCCGAGGCCATGGCGCGCGGTGTGGCTTACCTGATCGAAGCTGCCGGTATCGAGCGGCTGCGTATTACCGGCGGCGAGCCGCTGGTCAGCCCCAAGCTTGAAAGCTTCATGACGGCGGTGGGGCAGATGGGCCTGGAAGACATCAGCCTGACCACCAACGGTCAGTTGCTGGCGAAAAAGCTGCCGTTGCTGGTAGACGCCGGCATCCGCCGGATCAACGTTTCCCTCGATACCTTGGACCCCGACGCGTTTCGCAGCATCGCCCGTGGCGGTGATTTGGCGACGGTGCTCGATGGCATGGACCAGGCTCGGGCGGCGGGGCTGAAGATCAAGGTCAACATGGTGCCGCTGCGCGGGCAGAACCTGGATCAGGTGATGCCATTGCTCGAGTACTGCCTGGAGCGCGGCTATGAGCTGCGCTTCATCGAGCTGATGCGCATGGGGCACCTGGCCAGCGACTCCAACGCGTTCCTGCAGCAATTCGTCAGCCTTCAACAGTTGCTGAGCCTGATTGGCGACCAGTACGAGTACCTGCAAGCCGACGCGCCGGTCGATGCTACCGCAGTGCGCTACGAAATCCCGGGGGTGGGGCACTTCGGCGTGATCGCCAACGAAAGCGTGCCGTTCTGCCGCACTTGCTCGCGGTTGCGGCTGTCCTCCACAGGCTGGTTGCATGGCTGCCTGTCGTCGAGCAACCGGCACTTTGTCGGCGATCTTCTGGATAAACCCCGTCATCAGGCATTGCCGGCCCTTCAGCGGCTGTTGGTCAAGGCGTTGGGAGACAAGCAGGAAGTGGCCTTTTCCGGCGGTGCAACCATCATGAAAATCATCGGTGGTTGACGAATACTATCGCGGGCAAGCCTTGCTCCCACAAGGTGAACACCGTGCCTGTGGGAGCAAGGCTTGCCCGCGATAGTAATTTCCCATTCACTTGGATGTGTCTGACACCCCCCATTTCGATGAGCTGGCGCAAAAGCTGCATCCCATGGCCATTCGCCGGTTTTCCGTCACCGGTTTTTGGAGGATAGGATGCGTAGCCTGGTTTTGCTGCTGGCCGTTTTGGCGCTTGGTGGCTGCATGAATGTCAGCGACATGGGGGAGGGCGTCCGCTATCACATGAGCGACGCCGGTTTGCTGGACCACAGCGACAGCCGTCGTGTGAATAATCTGCGTATCCAGCCGGATTCGTTCATCTACATCGCCCAGGGCGCCTTCGCGCCTCCCGGCAGTGCCTACCCGCGGCCCAATGTCGTCGCCGAAGAGGCCTTCAACGGTTTCATCGAGTATTTCCCCATGGTACGTCGCGCCCGCGTTCCTGAGGGACTGGACCAGGCCATGGGTGAAGCCCGAGCCGCCGGTGCTCACTACCTGCTGTATACGCGGTTCGCCAAGGCCGACAACCGCATCGGCAATACCGATGAGTGGCTGGATGAAGAGGCCGTGGACCGCTTGGGGGTCGACACCAGCGTCATTCAAATCATGTTGATCGAGACCAGCACCCAGTATTTGATTGATACTGCACGCATCAAGAGTCGTGGCGGTTTACTGACGTTGCACGACAAACAGCCAGAAGACCTGATCGCCCCCCCGTTGCGCGAGTATGCCCGCAGCCTGTTGGGAGTGAGCGACCAGTAAAACTCAAGGAGTCACCATGAGCGGACCGCAAAAAGCCAATGACCTACTGGGGCAGATCCCCAAGACCAAAGGTTTGCCGCCAGTCCACTTGTGGAACCCTGACTTCTGCGGCGATATCGACATGCGCATCGCCCGTGATGGCACCTGGTATTACCTGGGCACGCCTATCGGGCGAAAGCCTATGGTCAAGCTGTTCTCCACCATCATCCGCCGCGACGGCGATGATTACTTCCTGATCACTCCTGTGGAAAAAGTTGGCATCAAGGTCGACGATGCACCGTTTGTGGCGGTGACCCTGGAGGTTGAAGGGCAGGGTGAGCAGCAGCGACTGCGCTTCACCACCAATGTCGAGGAAACCACTGAGGCCGGCGGCGAACATCCGATGCGGGTGGTGATCGATCCGCAGACCCAGGAGCCCGCGCCCTACGTGCACGTACGTAGTAACCTCGAAGCGCTGATCCATCGCAATGTGTTCTACCAGTTGGTGGAGCTGGCGGTCAGCCGCGAGATTGATGGGCAGCGTTGGTTGGGCGTGTGGAGTGCCGGGGTATTTTTCCCGATAGGCCTGGAACCCTGATCCCTGTGGGAGCGAGCCTGCTCGCGATGACGGCAGCATGGTCAACCTTGTCTTAACTGATCCACCGCTATCGCGAGCAGGCTCGCTCCCACTCGGGTGAAGCCGTAAAATTCAAATTGACACCCAATCATATGATGATTAGTTTGGGCCTCTATAAGAAGTGGCCCACGGGGTATTCATGTCCAGCAGTTTTCACGCATCGACCGTCGATTGGCTGGGGGGCTGGATAGCCGCCGGTCAGGTCAAGCCTGGGCAGACTATCAAGGTTGAGGCCGATCTCGGCCAGCAACTGGGCGTCAGCCGCACGGTGATCCGCGAAGCGATCAAGACCCTGGTGGCCAAAGGCATGCTGGAAGTCGGACCCAAAGTCGGTACGCGGGTGTTGCCGGTGCGCCGCTGGAATCTGTTCGACCCGCAGGTGGTCGGTTGGCTGTCGCGTAGCGGCCTGCCGGAAAATTTTGTCGATGACCTGCTGGACCTGCGACGTACCATCGAACCGATGGCGGTGCGCTGGGCCTGTGAGCGCGCGACGGCTGATCAGGTGCAGGCGATTCGCCTGGCCTACCATGCCCTGGAGCGTGCGGTGGACAGCGGTGCCGATTACAACCGTGCCGACCAGTTCTTCCATGAGTGCATCCTCGCCGCCAGTCATAATCAATTCATCGAACAAATGGTCCCGGCCTTGGGCGCGCTGCTGGCGGTGTCGTTCGAGGTGTCTGCCGCCGACCCGGATGAGCTGCGCCGCACTTTGCCGATCCACAAGGATATTGCCGAAGCCATCGCTGCCCGTGATGCGGCGCGGGGCGTCTGGGCCTGCATGACCTTGATCGATAACGCTGACCTGGCCATCAAGCGTTTTTACCCTAACGTCATGGCCGGGCGGACAGAGACCGCCGGGCAAACAGGAAACAGGAGTTTTCAATGATGTGGACGGCTGTGACAGAGCACCGGGCGACATTAGGGGAGGGCCCCTTCTGGGATGAACCGACTCAAGCGCTGTATTGGGTCGACATTGCCGGTAAGCAGGCGCTGCGGCTGATCGGCGCCAATGTGCAGATCTGGCAGATGCCCGAGCATGTGTCCGCCTTCATCCCGACCCAGAGTGGCGATGCGCTGGTGACCCTCAGCAGTGGCGTCTACCGGTTGGATCTGGAGTCGCCGGGTCTGGAGCCGCGCCTGACACTGCTGTGCATGGCCGATCCCACGCCTGGCAATCGAGCCAACGAAGCCCGTTGCGATGCCTTGGGCCAGCTCTGGCTCGGCACCATGCAGAACAACATTGGTGAAGAGGGAGAAGACCTGCCCATTGAGCGGCGTTCCGGGGGGCTGTTTCGCATTGATACCGATGGCCGGGTCCTGCCGCTGTTGCGCAAGCGGGGCATTCCCAACACGCTGTTGTGGAGTCCTGATGGCACTACGGTGTATTTCGGCGAAAGTCTCGACGGCACGCTTTACCGACACTTCATCTATCCCGACGGCAGCCTGGCCCCCGCCGAGGTCTGGTTTGGTCCTCACCCGCGTGGCGGTCCCGACGGCTCGGCAATGGATGCCAGGGGCTATGTCTGGAATGCTCGCTGGGACGGCAGTTGCCTGCTGCGACTGGACCCGGACGGTCATGTTGATCGGGTGATCGAGTTGCCGGTCAGTCGCCCTACCAGCTGTGTGTTCGGTGGTGAAGACCTCAAGACGCTGTACATCACCAGTGCGGCGAGCCCGCTTAACCATCCACTTGACGGAGCGGTGCTGTCGATGCGAGTCGATGTGCCAGGGGTGAGCTGTACACGGTTTGCGGGTTAAATCCCAAAATATGGGATGTAAATATATATATTGAGATTATTTGCCGGTCGGGTTTATAGTCGGTTCCATCAGCGATACGCACTCACACTAAAAAAACAAGACAGGTGAAGTGATGCAACGATCTTCCTCCGTACCGCCTGGCGGCGTACGCGATTCCAAAAGCCTTTCGGCCGGTCATCTCTGGATGTCCGGTTTTCGTCGTGCCGACGGACAGGAGTCTTGAGTCATGGCCCAAACCCTGTCCTTGTCACCGATGCCCGAACCCCCGAAAGGCGAACGCCTGAAAAACAAAGTGGTGCTGTTGACCGGTGCCGCCCAAGGCATTGGCGAGGCGATCGTTGCGGTGTTCGCCTCGCAGCAGGCACGTTTGGTCATCAGTGACATCCAGGCCGAGAAGGTTGAGAAAGTCGCTGCCCTCTGGCGTGAACGCGGGGCGGATGTGCAGGCACTCAAAGCCGATGTGTCCAACCAGCGGGACCTGCATGCCATGGCCCGTCGTGCCGTCGAGCTGCACGGTCGCATTGACATTCTGGTGAACTGCGCGGGCGTAAACGTATTTCGTGACCCGCTGGAAATGACCGAGGAGGATTGGCGCCGCTGCTTCGCCATTGACCTGGACGGTGCCTGGTTCGGCTGCAAGGCGGTGTTGCCGCAGATGCTCGAACAGGGCGGGGGCAGCATCATCAATATCGCTTCGACTCATTCATCCCACATTATTCCCGGATGTTTCCCTTACCCGGTGGCCAAGCACGGTCTGCTCGGCCTGACCCGTGCATTGGGTATCGAATACGCGCCCAAAGGTGTGCGCGTGAATGCCATTGCGCCGGGTTACATCGAAACTCAATTGAATATCGACTATTGGAACGGCTTCGCCGATCCACATGCCGAACGCCAGCGTGCGCTGGATCTGCATCCGCCACGTCGCATCGGCCAGCCGATCGAAGTGGCAATGACGGCCGTGTTCCTGGCCAGTGATGAAGCACCTTTTATTAACGCCTCATGCATCACCATTGATGGTGGACGTTCGGTCATGTACCACGACTGAATATTCCGGGATTTCAGTCGGAAACTTCGCCTGTAATCCAATCATCATACGATATGACTATTTAGACCTATGCTGTGTAGCTACATGTTTGACCGCCCAGCCTGCGTATTTCCACTGATGTTGGAGCAGGGCCCTGGACGTTTTGGCTTTCAATAAAAAAAACAAGGAGACAGCTATGAATCATCGTCGTGGGATCCGTTCCCTGTGCCGTGCCGCCCTGGCGGTTACTGCGCTCAGCCTCAGCAGCAGCTTGCTGGCGGCCGAAGAAGTGAAGATCGGTTTTCTGGTCAAGCAGGCCGAGGAGCCCTGGTTCCAGACCGAATGGGCGTTCGCCGAAAAGGCCGGTAAGGACAGGGGCTTCACGGTGATCAAGATCGCCGTGCCCGACGGCGAGAAGACCCTCTCGGCCATCGACAGCCTCGCCGCTAACGGCGCCAAGGGGTTTGTTATCTGCCCACCGGACGTGGCCCTCGGCCCGGCCATCGTGGCCAAGGCCAAACTCAACGGTTTGAAAGTCATTGCCGTGGACGACCGTTTTGTCGACGCCAACGGCAAGTTCATGGAAGACGTGCCGTACCTGGGCATGGCCGCGTTCGAAGTAGGCCAGAAGCAGGGCGCGGCGATGGCCGCTGAAGCCAAAAACCGCGGTTGGGACTGGAAAGACACCTATGCCGTGATCAACACCTACAACGAACTGGATACCGGCAAGAAACGCACCGACGGTTCGGTCGATGCCCTGAAGAAGGCCGGCATGCCGGAGGACCATATCCTCTATTCGGCGCTCAAGACCCTCGACGTACCCGGCAGCATGGACGCCACCAACTCAGCCCTGGTGAAACTGCCTGGCGAGGCCAAAAACCTGATCATCGGCGGCATGAACGACAACACGGTGCTGGGCGGTGTGCGCGCCACCGAAAGCGCCGGGTTCAAGGCGGCCAATGTGATCGGGATCGGCATCAACGGCACCGACGCCATTGGCGAGTTGAAGAAAGCCGACAGTGGTTTCTTCGGTTCGATGCTGCCAAGCCCGCACATCGAAGGCTACAAGACCGCCGAGATGATGTACGAGTGGATCACCACCGGCAAGGAGCCACCGAAATACACCGCCATGGACGAGGTGACGCTGATCACCCGGGAGAACTTCAAGCAAGAGCTGGAGAAGATCGGCCTGTGGAACTGACGGTCGGTTGATTCAAAAGCGGCCCTGGCCTGATGAGTGCCGGGGTCGCTTGATCTCTGTGAGTTCGAGGTGGTTATGCAAGCGCAAACAGCGACACAGCAACACAACATTGGCGCCAGCCTGCGGTTCAACGGGATTGGCAAGTCCTTCCCCGGTGTGCAGGCGCTGGACAACATCAGTTTCGTTGCCCATCCGGGGCAGGTCCATGCCTTGATGGGCGAGAATGGTGCGGGCAAGTCCACGTTGCTGAAGATCCTCGGCGGTGCCTATATCCCCAGCAGCGGCGACCTGCAGATTGGCGAGCAGACGATGGCCTTCAAAGGCACCGCCGACAGCATTGCCAGCGGTGTGGCGGTGATCCACCAGGAGCTGCATCTGGTGCCGGAAATGACCGTTGCCGAAAATCTGTTCCTGGGACACTTGCCGGCCCGTTTCGGCCTGGTCAATCGTGGGCAACTGCGCCAGCAGGCGCTGGTGCTGCTCAAAGGCCTGGCCGACGAAATCGACCCCCAGGAAAAAGTCGGTCGCCTGTCCCTCGGCCAGCGCCAACTGGTGGAAATCGCCAAGGCCTTGTCCCGTGGCGCTCATGTCATTGCCTTCGATGAACCCACCAGCAGCCTCTCGGCACGGGAGATCGACCGCCTGATGGCAATCATCACCCGCCTGCGGGACGAGGGCAAAGTGGTGCTGTATGTCAGTCACCGCATGGAAGAGGTGTTCCGCATCTGTAACGCGGTCACGGTGTTCAAGGACGGCCGTTACGTGCGTACCTTCGAGAACATGAGCGAGTTGACCCACGATCAGTTGGTCACCTGCATGGTCGGTCGCGACATCCAGGACATCTACGATTATCGCGCCCGCGAGTGCGGCGACGTGGCGTTGCAGGTCGAGGGGCTACTCGGCCCGGGCCTGCGTGAGCCGGTGAGTTTCCAGGTGCATAAAGGCGAAATCCTCGGCCTGTTCGGGCTGGTTGGCGCCGGTCGTACCGAGTTGCTGCGCCTGCTCAGTGGGCTGGAACGCCAGACTGGCGGGCGCCTGGTTCTGCATGACCACGAGTTGAAACTGCGTTCGCCCCGGGATGCCATCGCCGCTGGCGTATTGCTCTGCCCGGAGGATCGCAAGAAGGAAGGCATCATGCCCCTGGCCAGCGTCGGCGAGAACATCAACATCAGCGCTCGCGGCGCACATTCCACCCTGGGTTGCCTGTTGCGGGGCGACTGGGAGCGGGGTAACGCCGACAAGCAGATCAAGGCGCTGAAAGTGAAGACACCGTCGGCGGGTCAGAAAATCATGTACCTGTCTGGCGGCAACCAACAGAAGGCGATTCTCGGCCGCTGGCTGTCGATGCCGATGAAAGTCCTGCTGCTGGACGAGCCCACGCGCGGTATCGACATCGGCGCCAAGGCCGAGATTTATCAGATCATCCATAACCTGGCGGCCGACGGCATTGCGGTGATTGTGGTGTCCAGCGATCTGATGGAAGTGATGGGCATATCCGACCGAATCCTGGTGCTCTGCGAAGGGGTTATGCGTGGCGAGCTGCCGCGTGACCAGGCCAACGAATCCAACCTGCTGCAACTGGCGCTGCCACGCCAACGCGTTGCCGACGCGACGAACTGAGAGGTAAACATGACCATTCAAAACAATGCACTGCCAACGGCACGCAAACCCCTGGACCTGCGGCGTTTCCTGGACGATTGGGTCATGCTGCTGGCCGCTGTCGCGATCTTCGTGCTCTGCACCCTGATGATCGATAACTTCCTCTCGCCGCTGAACATGCGTGGCCTGGGCCTGGCGATTTCCACCACGGGTATTGCGGCCTGCACCATGTTGTATTGCCTGGCTTCCGGGCACTTCGACCTGTCGGTGGGCTCGGTGATTGCCTGTGCCGGTGTGGTCGCGGCGGTGGTGATGCGTGACACCAACAGCGTGTTCCTCGGCGTCAGCGCAGCGCTGGTGATGGGGCTGATCGTCGGGCTGATCAATGGCATCGTCATTGCCAAGCTGCGGGTCAATGCGTTGATCACCACGCTGGCGACCATGCAGATCGTCCGGGGCCTGGCCTACATCTTTGCCAATGGCAAGGCGGTGGGCGTGTCCCAGGAATCCTTCTTCGTGTTCGGCAACGGCCAATTGTTCGGTGTGCCGGTGCCGATCCTGATCACCATCGTCTGCTTCCTGTTTTTCGGCTGGCTGCTGAACTACACCACCTACGGGCGCAACACCATGGCCATCGGTGGCAACCAGGAAGCGGCGTTGTTGGCGGGGGTGAACGTTGATCGCACTAAGATCATCATCTTTGCCGTTCATGGTGTGATCGGTGCCCTGGCGGGTGTGATCCTGGCCTCGCGCATGACCTCAGGTCAGCCAATGATCGGCCAGGGCTTCGAACTGACCGTGATCTCGGCTTGCGTGTTGGGCGGGGTGTCGTTGAGCGGCGGTATCGGCATGATTCGCCATGTCATCGCCGGGGTGCTGATTCTGGCGATTATTGAAAACGCGATGAACCTGAAGAACATCGACACCTTCTACCAGTACGTCATTCGTGGCTCGATCCTGTTGCTGGCGGTGGTGATCGACCGAATGAAACAACGCTGAAATTCGCGCCGACCGGGCCGGCCGCAATCGCGAGCAAGCTTTGCTCCCACAGGTTTTTTGGACGAGTACAACGCCTGCGCACGACTCGGGAAAAACGGTGGGAGCGAGCCTGCTCGCGATGACGGCGGCACATTCAGCATCCCGGCAAGCTGACCCGCCGCTATCGCGAGCAAGCTTTGCTCCCACAGGTTTTTTGGGCGAATACAGCGCCTGAGCACGACTCGAAAAACTGTGGGAGCGAGCCTGCTCGCGATGACGGCGGCACATTCAGCATCCCTGCAAGCTGACCCGCCGCTATCGCGAGCAAGCTTTGCTCCCACGGGTTTTTGGGCGAGTACAACGCCTGCGCACGACTCGGAAAAACTGTGGGAGCGGGCTTGCTCGCGAAGGCGTCGACCCTGACACCGACGATCAACCGGCCTTGCGCAATGCTTCAACCAATTCCTGCTTGCGCATTTTCGAGCGCCCGGGAATGTTCTTCGCCCGGGCTTCTTTCATCAGGCTGTCCACAGTCTGGGCGCCATGAGAAGCCTGGCTGCTACGCGGATGACCTTCGCGGGTCTTGGCTGCGCGGCGGGCCGATTCCTTGCGGTCGGTTTTCTTTTGCGCGGCCGGTTTTGCCTTCCCCGACCCACCGGACCGTTCGCCACCGCCGGACTGCTTGTTCACCGTCGCCCAGGCACGTGCCTCGGCCTTGTCCTCGGGCACACCCTTTTTCTCGTAACTGGCTTCAATGTGTTCGGCTTTGCGCTTTTGCTCGGCCGTGTATTTGTCTTTGCTTCCACGAGGCATAAGAAATCTCTCCTCAAGTGTGTGAGCAGAGCCACCCGCCAGGCGCGCGTCGCTCGCTCCCTGGGGTTACTGGCTGGCGCCACCCTCGGAACCCGAACCGCCGGTAGTGGTTTTTGAACCCGTGCCGGTTTCGGCATTATCGGGGGCATTGGAGTTCGGCGTATTCATGCCGCCCTGACGACCCGCATCATTGCCCTGCACCCGCGGATCGGTGCCGTTGGCGGGAGGCTGACCATTGTTCAAGCCACCGCCGGTACCGTCGGTGTTCAACTTGGGCATGCCTTCGGTCGCGGGGGAATTGGGCGCCTGTACCGGATCGGTCGGCCCGGTGCCGTCGGTGGTCGCCGCGAAAGCCGCCGAAGACAGCAGTGTGGCGAATGTGAATGCAGTCAGCCTTGATGAGATCATGATGTCGCCTCCATTTTTCAGAATGCTTGCCTGATTTTGGGCTGTCCTGAATCCGGGTTGGTGCCTCGCAGGCGACGAATGGTACTGCAGGAACCGTCACTCAAAATTCGTCTTTGAGATGTGACGAGCGCAGCGTGGCGGCTTAGTATGGCGCTTTCAATTGGCTACAAGGCCCGTTCATGTCGATCCAGATTCGTCCTGCGCAACCCAGCGATGCGCCTCAAATCCTTGCCTTCATCACTGAACTTGCCGATTACGAAAAGGCCCGTCACGAAGTCATCGCCAGTGTGGCGGACATTCAGCGCAGCCTGTTCAGCGAAGGCTCCACCGCCCATGGACTGATCTGTCTGCGTGATGGCGTGCCAATCGGTTATGCGGTGTTTTTCTTCAGTTATTCCACGTGGCTTGGCAGCAACTGCCTGTACCTCGAAGACCTGTACATCACGCCTGACCAGCGCGGCGGCGGGGCGGGGAAGACGTTGCTGCGTCACCTGGCGAAAATTGCCTGTGATAACGATTGCGGTCGCTTCGAGTGGAGCGTGCTGGACTGGAATACGCCGGCAATCGAGTTTTACAAATCCCTCGGCGCGCAACCCCAGGAAGAGTGGGTGCGCTACCGGATGGACGGCAAGGTGCTACGGGATTTCGCCCAAGGCAACTGAGCGGTTCATGAGTACGCGGCGCCTGCGTACTCGGCAAACCCCGGCCGTTGTTCGAGTCGTTTGCAATAAGCGGCCACGGCCGGGTAGTTCGGGCGTTCCATGGGCGTCTGACGCCAGCGATGCACCGACAGACCGATGAGTACATCCGCGAGGGAAAAATCCGCACCGGCCACGTAGGCATCACTGCGTTTCAATTGATCCTCCAGCAACCCCATCTTTTCGTTCCAGCCTTTGATCCCCGCGGCGATGCGTTGAGGGTCTTGGCAATCCGGATCTTTGCGCACCAGCGCGTAAAACGGATAACCCCAAGACGGGTTGAGTTCGGTCGCTTGCCAATCCATCCACTGCTCAACGCGCGCCCGGGCGGCCGCTTCGACGGGCAGCAGATCGCTACTTCCATGCTTGCCCACCAAGTAGCGGCAAATGGTGTTGGACTCCCAGAGCACACCATTCTCATCAATGATCACGGGTACTTGGGCGTTGGGGTTGAGGGCCAGGAATTCAGGATCATGGGTCGAAGCAAAACCGATGCCCCAGTCCTCGCGTTCATAAGCGACGTCCAGTTCCTGGCAGGTCCACAGCACTTTTCTGACATTGATAGAGGAAGTGCGACCGAGGATTTTCAGCAGTTGTCCCATAACCATTTCCCTGAGTTCTAAGGCGTCTGGCAGAGAACGTAGCAGGATTCGCGGGCAAATGGCGATTGGCTTCGCAGATGATGCTTATGTCCCAATATATGGGAGTGATATTTATATATTGAGATTATGCCGCGCCCAGGTTTATAGTCCGTGCACTCACTGCCAAAAAACAAAACAGGTGAAACGGATGCAGGCGCAATTGATTGCGCTCGATTGGGGGACCACCTCATTACGGGCTTACAAACTCGCCGCCGGTGGCGAGGTGCTCGAACAGCGCTCGCTGTCGTCGGGGATCATGCAGTTGCCCACCGGGCCGCGAACCGTGGCCGGTCGGGTGTGCGTCGACGGTTTTGAACTGGCCTTCGACGAGGCGTGCGGCGATTGGCTCGACGCCCAGCCAGGCCTGCCTGTGATCGCCTGCGGTATGGTCGGCAGTGCCCAGGGCTGGTGTGAAGTGCCTTACTGCGACACGCCTGCCAATGTCGCCAATCTAGGACATTCCCTGCAAACCATTCGCAGTCTTCGCGGTGTCGATGTGCACATCGTGCCGGGCGTGATTCAGCGTTCACGCTTGCCCAATGTCATGCGCGGCGAAGAAACCCAGGTGCTCGGCGCCTTGCACAGCCTGCCGAACGAGTCGGTGCTGATCGGCCTGCCTGGAAGCCATTCGAAATGGGTGGAAGTGGCCAACGGCTGCATCGTGCATTTCGACACTTTCATGACCGGCGAGATCTTCGCCGTGCTCAGCGACCACAGCATTCTTGGCCGCACCCAACAACGCGGCACGGCGTTCGATAGCCTGGCTTTTGATCGTGGTGTGCAGGTGGCGTTGTCGGTAGACGGCCAGATCGGCCCGTTGTCTACCGTGTTCAGTGCCCGCAGTCTGGGCTTGACTGGCGAGCTTAATGCCGGCGCCCAGGCAGATTACCTTTCCGGTCTCCTGATCGGTCATGAACTGACGGCCCTGGCCACCGTGCAACGCCGTCGGCGCGACAGCATCCATCTGCCAACGGTCGTGCTGATCGGCAACTCCCAACTCTGTATTCGTTATCAACGGGCTCTCGACGCCTGCGGTTTTGCCCGGGTGACCCTGGCCGAACAGGCCACCGAACGTGGTTTGTGGCAACTGGCCGTGGCGGCCGGGCTGCTCGATTCCACCGCCCCCTGAACCTGACTGGAGGACTGACATGCTCACACAAGCACTGGCGCACAACGGGTTGATCGCGATCCTGCGTGGTCTGCGTCCCGACGAGGCGGCAGCTATTGGCGAGGTCCTGTACAGCGCCGGATTTCGTGTCATCGAAGTGCCGCTCAATTCCCCCGAGCCGTACGAAAGCATCCGCATCCTGCGCAGTACCTTGCCTGCCGATTGCCTGATCGGTGCCGGTACGGTGCTGACCCCGGAACAGGTCGAGCAGGTGAAAGCCGCTGGCGGCCAAGTGATCGTCATGCCCCATAGCGATCCGAAGGTGCTGCGTGCGGCGAAAGCGGCGGGCTTGTATCTGTCGCCAGGCGTCGCTACGCCCACCGAAGCCTTTGCCGCACTGGCCGAAGGCGCCCACGTGCTGAAGATGTTTCCCGCCGAGCAAATGGGCCCGGCGGTGGTCAAGGCCTGGCTCGCGGTATTGCCGGCCGGAACCGTGCTGGTGCCGGTGGGCGGGATTACCCCGGACAACATGGCGGTGTTCGTCGAAGCCGGTGTCAAGGGTTTCGGCCTCGGGTCCGGGCTGTTCAAACCGGGCCTGACAGCGGATGAAGTGGCGGTGCGCGCCAAGGCCTACGTGGCCGCATGGAATGCCTTGAACTGAAGACTTTTCCAGCGCCTCGTGCGCTGCATCTGACAAGAGAGACAACAAGATGAAAATCACCAAGCTGACCACGTTTATCGTTCCGCCGCGCTGGTGCTTCCTCAAGGTCGAGACCGACGAAGGTGTCACCGGCTGGGGTGAACCCGTGGTCGAAGGCCGCGCCCACACGGTGGCGGCTGCCGTTGAGGAATTGTCCGACTACCTGATCGGCAAAGACCCACGCAACATCGAAGACATCTGGACCGTGCTGTATCGCGGCGGCTTCTATCGGGGCGGGGCGATTCACATGAGCGCCCTGGCCGGTATCGACCAGGCGTTGTGGGACATCAAGGGCAAGGCCTTGGGCGTGTCAGTCAGCGATTTGCTCGGCGGTCAGGTGCGCGACAAGATCCGCGTGTATTCGTGGATCGGCGGCGACCGTCCGGCGGACACCGCCCGCGCGGCGAAAGAAGCCGTGGCGCGGGGGTTCACGGCAGTGAAGATGAACGGCACCGAAGAGCTGCAATTTCTCGACACCTTTGAAAAGGTCGACCTGGCCCTGGCCAACGTCGCGGCGGTCCGGGACGCAGTCGGGCCGAACGTCGGCATCGGCGTGGACTTCCACGGTCGGGTGCACAAGCCGATGGCCAAGGTGCTGATGAAGGAACTCGATCCGTACAAGCTGATGTTTATCGAAGAGCCGGTGCTCAGTGAAAACTACGAAGCCCTCAAGGAATTGGCGCCGCTGACCAGCACTCCGATTGCCCTGGGCGAGCGGTTGTTCTCGCGCTGGGATTTCAAACGGGTGCTCAGCGAGGGCTACGTGGACATCATCCAGCCGGATGCGTCCCACGCCGGTGGCATCACCGAAACCCGCAAGATCGCCAACATGGCCGAGGCCTACGACGTGGCGCTGGCGCTGCACTGCCCGCTGGGCCCCATTGCCTTGGCGGCGTGCCTGCAATTGGATGCGGTCTGCTACAACGCGTTCATCCAGGAGCAGAGCCTGGGCATCCACTACAACGAGAGCAACGACCTGCTGGATTACATCAAGGATCCGCAGGTGTTCGACTATGACAAGGGCTTCGTGAAAATCCCTAACGGTCCAGGCCTGGGCATCGAGATCAATGAGGAGTACGTCATCGAACGCGCCGCCATCGGCCACCGCTGGCGCAACCCGATCTGGCGGCATGCCGATGGCAGTTTTGCCGAGTGGTGAGTCACGCCTGATCACTCTGATAGGAATCCTTTCAGGAGCAAAAGACTCCTGTGGAACAAGGGGCTCTGTGGGAGCAAGGCCCTGTGGGAGCAAGGCTTGCTCCCACAGGGTCTTGCTCAATCCTTGCCGTATTCGACAAATATAAAAAAGAGGCACTCACATGCAAGCGCACACCCTGAGCGCGCAAGCGTCGTTGGTGACGCCCAGCCGCAAGCGTTTTTTCATCATGGTCCTGCTGTTTATCACCGTGGTGATCAACTACCTGGACCGCAGCAACCTCTCGATCGCCGCCCCCGCGCTGACCAGTGAGCTGGGCATCGATCCAATCCACGTCGGGCTGATTTTCTCGGCGTTCGGCTGGACCTACGCCGCCATGCAGATTCCGGGTGGCTGGCTGGTGGACCGGGTGCCCCCGCGTATTCTGTATAGCGTTGCACTGCTGCTGTGGTCAGTGGCCACGGTGATGCTCGGTTTTGCCGCCAGCTTCATCGCGTTGTTCGTCCTGCGCATGGCGGTGGGGGCTCTGGAAGCGCCGGCCTACCCGATCAATAGCCGCGTGGTGACCACCTGGTTTCCTGAGCGCGAACGGGCCACGGCCATTGGTTTCTACACCTCGGGACAGTTCGTCGGGCTGGCCTTCCTGACGCCGGTATTGGCCTGGCTGCAACACGCATTCGGTTGGCACATGGTGTTTGTCGCCACGGGTGCGGTGGGGATCATCTGGGCGGTGATCTGGTACGCGGTGTATCGCGAGCCGCGGGATTTCAAAGGGGTCAACGCCGCCGAAATCGAACTGATCCGCGAAGGCGGCGGGTTGGTGGATATCCAGGCCGATACAGCCAAGGCCAAGGCCAAGTTCAGTTGGGCGGACCTGGGGATCGTCCTGACCCAGCGCAAGCTGTGGGGCATTTACCTGGGCCAGTTCTGCTTGAATTCCACGCTGTGGTTTTTTCTGACATGGTTCCCGACGTACCTGGTGAAATATCGCGGCATGGACTTCATCAAGTCTGGCCTGTTGGCATCGTTGCCGTTCCTCGCGGCGTTCGTCGGTGTGTTGTGTTCCGGGTTCTTCTCCGACTGGTTGATCCGTCGCGGTTCCACGGTGGGGTTCGCCCGCAAGCTGCCGATCATCGGCGGGTTGCTGATCTCTACGGCGATCATCGGCGCCAACTTCGTTGAGTCGACACCGCTGGTGATCGCTTTCCTGGCCCTGGCGTTCTTCGGCAATGGCCTGGCGTCGATTACCTGGTCGCTGGTGTCGACCCTGGCGCCAGCGCGGCTGCTCGGGCTGACGGGTGGGGTGTTCAATTTCATCGGTAACCTGTCGGCCATCGCCACGCCCATCGTCATTGGTTTCCTCGCCAGCGGCGATTCGTTTGCCCCGGCCATCACCTACATCGCCGTGCTGGCGTTGATTGGCGCGCTGTCCTACATCCTGCTGGTGGGGAAGGTCGAGCGCATCGTGTTGTAGTCCGACGGGGCGGGCGACCATAATGCCGCCCGTTCCCCGCTCACTGTTGAAGGCCGGATATGCAGCAAGACGATCCAAAAATCACCAAGGACGCGGCGCCCACAGGCACCCAGACACTGCTGCGTGGTCTGGGTGTGGTTCAGGCGGTCGCCAGCGGCGCCCGGGACCTGAAGGAAATCGCCCGGTTGATCGGCACTACCCGCAGCACCACCCATCGCCTGGCCAGTTGCCTGGTGGATGAGCGCTACCTGCGCGTGGTGCCACAAGTGGGTTATCTGTTGGGGCCGAAGCTGATCGAACTGGGTTTTCAGGCCCGGGAAGAGTTGCCGCTGGTGAGTCTGGCGGGGCCGTACCTGGACGAGTTGTCGGCGCTTACCGGTGACACCGTCCACCTGGCGATTCGCGAGGGCGACGAGGTGTTGTACCTGCTGAAAAATCCGGGGCGCAATGGCCCGGAAATGCGTTCGCGCGTGGGCCATCGCATGCCGCTGGCGCGTACCGGGATCGGTAAGGCACTGATGCTCGATGATTCTCAGGAGCAATGGAAAAGGCTGTATGAAATCAGCTTGCCGGCGGGTGGGAAGAATCAGTTCTGGCCCCAGCATCAGGAGCAATCCTGGGAGCAGTTCCAGCAGCGGATGGTGGAGTATGTAGCCGGCGGTTATGCCTTCGATCTGGAAGACAACGAGCCGTCGATTCGTTGCGTGGCGGCGCCGATCCGAGACGCCGGCAAGCATATCGTCGCCGGTATCAGCATCGCCAGCACCGTACCGTATATGCCGCTGGAAAAAATGGCCGAGCTGATTCCCCTGGTCAAAGGGGTCACAGCCCGGCTGTCGGCGGAACTTGGCGCGAAGGTCTGACGAGCATCAGGCTTTGAGCGTCGCCATGTCGATGACGAAGCGATACTTCACGTCGCCTGCGATCATGCGGCTGTAGGCCTCGTTGATGTGGCGGATGTCGAGCATTTCAATGTCGCAACTGATGTTGTGTTCGGCGCAGAAATCCAGCACTTCCTGGGTTTCGGCAACACCGCCGATCAACGAACCGGCCAGGACCCGACGGCCCATGATCAGTTTTGCCGCGTGTACCGGCGGATCGATCGGCTCGACCAGACCCACCAGGATGTGCACACCGTTGAAACGCAAGGTGTCGAGGTAGGGGTTGAGGTCGTGCTGTACCGGAATGGTGTCCAACAGGAAGTTGAAATGCCCGGCGGCAGCGGCCATCTGCTCGTCGTCGGTGGACACGATCACATGGTCGGCGCCCTGGCGACGGGCCTCCTCAGCCTTGCTCGCCGAGCGGGTGAACAGTGTTACTTCTGCGCCCATGGCTTTGGCGAACTTGATGCCCATGTGGCCGAGGCCGCCCATGCCCAGCACGCCGACCTTGTCGCCGGCCTTCACGCCGTAGTGCTTGAGGGGCGAGTAGGTGGTGATGCCGGCGCAGAGAATCGGCGCGGCGCCGGCCGGGTCGAGTGCTTCCGGGATGCGCAGCACAAAGTGCTCGCTGACCACGATGCTGTTGGAGTAACCGCCCATGGTGTGACCGCCGCTCACACGGTCCGGGCTGGCGTAGGTCTGCGTCATGCCCTGGTAACAGTATTGCTCCAGGTCAGCCCGACAGGCTTCGCACTCGCGACAGGAGTCGACCATGCAGCCAACGCCGACCAGGTCGCCAATGTTATAGCGGGTGACATTCGCACCGACGGCGGTGACTTTTCCGACGATCTCATGGCCGGGCATCAACGGATAAACGGCAATGCCCCATTCATTGCGGGCCTGGTGGATGTCGGAATGGCATACGCCACAGTAGAGAATGTCGATCGCCACATCGTCGGCGCGCGGGCTGCGGCGTTCGAACTTCATCGGGGCGAGGGGAGTGGTGGGCGATTGGGCGGCATATCCGATAGCAGTGTACATAATGGACCTCGCTAAGCAGTGAACGGTGAGGTGGACCATTGTGGGAGTCATGTCGGTTCGCGGCGATGGCGATTCCTACGCGTGTCATGCCTATTCCTCCGACATTGGCTATGGTTTGATCCTACGAAGCATTAGACCTGCGATGATGCTTTCATCCCTTTTTTCGTGAAGCTTTTCCCATGTTGTTGACCCGTCATCTTGATGCCAATGCCACTTTGGTTTCGCTGATTGAACCCCTGGCGACCCGCGACGGATTCGTGCCCACGCAGTTGCCGGGCGTACAGGTGCTCAGGGCCAGCCAGGACGTCGCCCGTGGTCCACAACTCTACGAGCCGAGTCTGGTGATCATTGCCCAGGGCAGCAAACTGGCGTTCCTGGGGCCTCGCACGCTGGAGTACGGTGCAGGGCACTATTTGATCCAGGCGCTGCCGGTGCCGTTTGAATGTGAAACCTACGCCCTGCCCAATGCTCCGCTGCTGGGGGTTTCCGTGGCAATTGATCGGGCGATGCTAGGTGAGCTGGTGCTGGCCATGGGACTGGTGCCGGGGCGCAGCCTTGCACCGCAAACCCCGGAGTCCATGACGTGTGTGGTGCTCGATGACGCCATGCGTGGATGTGTCGAGCGCTTGTTGCACTGCCTGCACGATCCGCTGGAATGCCAGGTCATGGGGCGGGCGCGGTTGCGGGAGTTGCTGTTCGTCGCCTTGCGCGGGCCTCAGGCCGACGTGCTGCGCGCGCTGGTGGAGCAGCAAGGCCAGTTTGCCCGGATTGCCGCGGCCTTGAGTCATTTGCATGCGCACTTCACCGAGCCGCTGAACGTCGAGACGCTGGCCAGTTGCGCGAACATGAGTGCTTCGACCTTCCATGAACATTTCAAACGCAGCACGCTGTTGTCGCCGGTGCAGTACCTCAAGCGACTGCGCCTGCTCAAGGCTCAGCGGTTGCTGCTGATCGAGGGCATGGGCGTGGCCCAGGTTGCGCATCAGGTGGGGTATCAGAGTTCGTCGCAGTTCAGCCGGGAGTACAAGCGTTACTTCGAGCGCAGTCCGGGGGAGGAGCGCGTGGCGTGATCCACTCAGGATTCCTTGTGGGAGCGAGCCTGCTCGCGATAGCGGTTTATCATTCAAGATGAATGTCGACTGACACACCGCTATCGCGAGCAGGCTCGCTCCCACATGGGGTCGGTGTGGTTGTCAGAGTCGCAGGCAACAAAAAGGCCCCCATGTCGGGAGCCTTGATGTTCAGCGAATCGGCTTACATGTTCGGGTAAGTCGGCCCGCCAGCGCCTTCCGGCGAAACCCATGTGATGTTCTGTGCAGGGTCCTTGATGTCACAGGTCTTGCAGTGAACACAGTTCTGGGCGTTGATCTGGAAGCGCTTCTCGCCATCTTCCTGGGTCACCACTTCGTACACCCCGGCCGGGCAATAGCGTTGAGCCGGTTCGTCGTACAGCGGCAGGTTCTTGCTGATCGGGATGCTTGGGTCGGTCAGCTTCAGGTGGCAGGGCTGTTCTTCTTCATGGTTGGTACCGGAGATGAACACCGAGCTGAGTTTGTCGAAGCTGATCTTGCCGTCCGGTTTCGGGTAGTCGATCTTCTTGCAGTCAGCCGCCAGTTTCAGGCAGGCATAGTCTGGCTTGTTGTCATGCAGGGTGAAGGGCAGCTTGCCGGCGAAGATGTTCTGGTCGAGCCAGTTGAAGCCGCCGCCGATGATAGCGCCGTACTTGTGGATCGCCGCGCCGAAGTTGCGGCTGGCGAACAACTCTTCATACAGCCAGCTGGCCTTGAACGCGTCAACGTAGGAAGTCAGTTCATCCGCGCCTTCGGAGCCCGCGAACAGCGAATCGGCCACCGCATCAGCGGCGAGCATGCCGGACTTCATGGCGGTGTGGCTGCCCTTGATCTTGGCGAAGTTCAGGGTGCCGAGGTCGCAACCGATCAGCGCGCCGCCCTTGAAAACCATTTTTGGCAGCGAATTCAGACCGCCCTTGCAGATGGCGCGGGCGCCGTAGCTGACACGCTTGCCGCCTTCCAGGTACTGCTTGAGCACCGGGTGATGCTTGAGGCGCTGGAACTCATCGAACGGCGACAGGAAAGTGTTGCTGTAGGACAGGTCGACGATCAGGCCGACCACCACCTGGTTGTTTTCCAGGTGATAAAGGAAAGAGCCGCCGGTATTTTCGCTGCCCATGATGTCCAGCGGCCAGCCGGCGGTGTGCACCACCAGGCCGGGTTGGTGCTTGGCCGGGTCGATTTCCCAGATTTCCTTCAGGCCGATGCCGTAGTGCTGGGCATCGGCGTCGCTGTCCAGGTTGAAGCGCTTGATCAGTTGCTTGCCGATATGACCACGGCAGCCTTCGGCGAACAGCGTGTATTTGCCGCGCAGCTCCATGCCAGGGGTGTAGAGGCCTTCCTTCGGCTTGCCTTCGCGGTCGACACCCAGGTCGCCGGTAATGATCCCGCGTACTACGCCGTTCTCGTCGAACAGCGCTTCCTGGGCGGCGAAGCCCGGGTAGATTTCCACGCCCAGGTTCTCGGCCTGCTGGGCCAGCCAGCGGCACAGGTTGCCCAGGGAAATAATATAGTTGCCTTCGTTGTGCATGGTCTTGGGCACAAAGAAGTCAGGGATTTTGCTCGCGGTCTCGGCGTTTCTCAGGACATAAATATCATCGCGCACAACCTCCGTGTTCAGCGGGGCACCGAGCGCTTTCCAGTCCGGGAACAGTTCGTTCAGGGCGCGGGGTTCGAATACCGCGCCGGAAAGAATGTGCGCACCGACTTCGGAGCCTTTTTCGACCACGCAGACGCTGATTTCCTTACCGGCTTCGGCGGCCTTCTGTTTCAGTCGGCAAGCGGCAGACAGGCCAGCGGGGCCGGCACCGACGATGACCACGTCGAATTCCATGTATTCGCGTTCCACAGGCTATCTCCTACTCAAGGCTCAACAGTTTTTTCTAATTGGAGGTTTGGCGTTGCATCCATGATCTGCTTCGCGAAATCGACGAAAGCGGCGATGAATGACCCGCGGTTCTCTCTTAAGCGGCGCATTATATCTACACCACTCTCAGGGTCCAATACAAACGTTTGTTTGAAATAGCCGCAGGCCAGATAAATCACTGACGTACGGCTTATGACTGACCATTTTGCCGTATTGACCGGAATGGGCGTTCCGGTCAAGATACGGGCGGTTTTGCGCTCGCCGTAGGCTGACTGTTGGTTCCAAGAGCACCTCTAAAGACAGGGCGAAGGCAGCACAAAGTGACGTATTGCGTGGTTCGGACGCGCAGTTTACACGCCGCGATAATGAATGACTCGTCGGTCATCACTGACTAACGGTCTTCACTCCCGTGAGCAAGGTCATGTGTGGTTCATGCCGGCGTTTTTAGAGGTGCCCTTGCGCCCATGAGCATCAACCGCCAGGTTCGCCTAGGCGACTTTCTTTTCACCGGAGAGTAACGAGGAATCCATGAAGGTTCTTGTAGCTGTCAAACGAGTGGTCGACTATAACGTCAAGGTTCGCGTCAAGGCGGACAACTCCGGCGTCGACCTCGCCAACGTCAAGATGTCGATGAACCCTTTCTGCGAAATCGCCGTAGAAGAAGCCGTACGCCTGAAAGAAAAAGGCGTGGCGACTGAGATCGTCGTCGTCTCCATCGGCCCGACTACCGCCCAGGAGCAACTGCGCACCGCGCTGGCGCTGGGTGCTGATCGCGCCATCCTCGTCGAATCCGCCGAAGACCTGACTTCCCTGGCCGTGGCCAAGCTGCTCAAGGCCGTTGTCGACAAGGAACAGCCACAGCTGGTGATCCTTGGCAAACAAGCCATCGACAGCGACAACAACCAGACCGGCCAGATGCTCGCGGCATTGAGCGGCTACGGTCAGGGCACGTTCGCGTCCAAGGTTGAAGTGTCCGGCGACAGCGTTGCCGTGACTCGCGAAATCGACGGTGGCGCGCAGACGGTTTCCCTGAAACTGCCGGCCATCGTCACCACCGACCTGCGTTTGAACGAGCCGCGCTACGCGTCCCTGCCAAACATCATGAAAGCCAAGAAGAAGCCGCTTGAAGTGCTGACTCCTGACGCTTTGGGCGTTTCCACCGCCTCCACCAACAAGACCCTCAAAGTTGAAGCGCCGGCTGCACGCAGCGCGGGCATCAAGGTCAAGTCGGTGGCTGAACTGGTCGAGAAACTGAAAAACGAAGCGAAGGTGATCTGATCATGACTATCCTCGTAATCGCCGAACACGATAACAAGGCGCTGGCTCCGGCTACGCTGAACACCGTTGCTGCTGCCGCTAAAATCGGTGGCGATATTCACGTGCTGGTTGCTGGCCAGGGCGTCGGCGCCGTGGCTGAAGCCGCTGCGAAAATCGCTGGCGTGGCAAAAGTGCTGTCGGCCGACAACGCGGCCTATGCGCACCAGTTGCCGGAAAACGTCGCTCCGCTGGTAACCGAACTGGGCAACGGCTACAGCCACATCCTGGCTGCCGCCACGTCCA
Source organism: Pseudomonas sp. Q11 (assembly GCF_024494355.1). Classification (GTDB taxonomy): domain Bacteria; phylum Pseudomonadota; class Gammaproteobacteria; order Pseudomonadales; family Pseudomonadaceae; genus Aquipseudomonas; species Aquipseudomonas hefeiensis. The sequence goes on from NZ_JAKNQY010000030.1 coordinate 41,083, forward strand.
ACGGCAAAAACATCTTGCCGCGCGTTGCCGCTGCACTGGACGTCGACCAGATCTCCGAGATCATCTCGGTGGAAAGCGCCGACACCTTCAAGCGCCCGATCTATGCCGGTAACGCCATTGCTACCGTGCAATCCAATGCGGCGGTCAAGGTCATCACCGTACGTGCTACCGGTTTCGACCCGGTTGCCGCCGAAGGTGGTTCGGCTGCCGTTGAAGCGGTGGGTGCAGCCCATGACGCCGGTATCTCCAGCTTCGTCAACGAAGAACTGGCCAAGTCCGATCGTCCGGAGCTGACCGCTGCCAAGATCGTCGTTTCCGGCGGGCGTGGCATGCAGAACGGTGACAACTTCAAGCACCTGTACGCCCTGGCCGACAAGCTGGGTGCTGCTGTCGGCGCTTCCCGCGCCGCGGTCGACGCAGGTTTTGTACCCAACGACATGCAGGTCGGCCAGACCGGCAAGATCGTTGCGCCACAGCTGTACATCGCCGTCGGTATCTCCGGCGCGATCCAGCACCTGGCCGGCATGAAAGACTCCAAGGTGATCGTCGCGATCAACAAGGACGAAGAAGCGCCGATCTTCCAGGTGGCCGACTATGGCCTGGTAGCGGACTTGTTCGAAGCCATCCCTGAGCTGGAGAAGCTGGTCTAAACCGGCGTCTTCACTTATAAAGAGCCCGGCCCTTTGGCCGGGTTTTTTATTATCTGCACGTTGTTGTCACTGCAAGGGGAGCATATCGCCATGGATCTTCGCCGTTTGGCTGGCGTGTCGTTACTGTGGGCGTTGGCTGTCGTGCCAGGTCTGTCTGTCGCCGCCGGCAAATGTGAACGCCTGATCGCCACCGGTAGCCCGGATGCGCCGCCCTACCTGTGGCAAGACCCCCAGGATCCCAAGCACCTGATCGGCGCCGGTGCCGACCTGCTGGCGCAAGTGGCGGCGGAACTGGGGATCAAGATTGAACTGCTCTATGCGGGTAAGCGCGCCCAGGCACTCGACGAAGTGCGCAGCGGACGCATGGACCTGCTCGTCGACGCCCCACTGACAAGGAGCGGGCTTGAGGCCCTGGACTACGTTCATCCGCCCCAGCTGAAAAATGATTACCTGGTTTGGACCCGCAAGGATTCGACACTGCTCGTCAATCAAGCCGAGGACCTTCATGGCCATCCCGGGGCGCTGTCGCAGAAGGCGCGAATGACCCAGGCATTCGGCATTTTTGCCGAGCAGCAATTGTCCCTGACCCGTACACCCAACCTGACTGAAGCCTTTCAGAAACTGCTGCTGGGGGAGGTGGAGTATGTCCTGGCAGGGCGATACTCGGGCCTGGCGATGGCCCAGGCATTGGGCATGGCCAATGACCTGCAGGCCGCGCCGCAACCGGTAGATACCCCGGGGCTGTTCCTCGCGGTTTCCCATAACTCCGCCTGCAATGACCCATGGTTGCGCGGACAGCTGGCGCAAAAGATGACAGAATTGGCCGCGTCCGGCCTGACGGAGGCTGTGTTGCAGCGCAATACCGAGCGTTGGAAAACACAGTTGCAGCCACCTGTCGGTGCCCCAAAACAGTAGGGAACATTAGTGACTATTCGACCTCTTTTCGCTGCCCTGGCCGTTCTGGCTCTGGCGGGTTGCGCAGCCGATCCGGCGCCGAATGAACAGATCCGCCTGACCGAACAGGCCCTGGAACAAGCCCGGGCCGTGGGCGCCACATCCGAAGAAGTGCCTGAGTTGAAACTCGCCGAAGAAAAGTTCGCCCGCGCCAGTTCAAACATGGCCGACGAGTCGTTCAAGAAGGCACGCATGCGCGCCGAGCAAGCCGAACTGGATGCACGCCTGGCCGAAGCGAAGGTGCTGACGCTCAAGAGCGAGGAACAACTGAACGTGCTCAACACCCGCATCGAGCGTTTGCGCAAACAGCTGAGGGATGATGCCCAATGAAGCAGTCCCAAGTATTTGGCGGCCTGATCCTCGCGGGCCTGGCCAGCTTGTACGGTTGCGCGGGTCAGCGCAGCGAAGTGGCGCTGGAAAAGGCGGGTGCCGACTTCCAGAAGGTCAAAGAAGATTCCAATGTATTGCGTGCCGCGCCCAAGGACGTGATCCGCGCCGGCGAGTCCCTGGCCCGGGCCGATCGCCTGTCCAGCTACTGGGGCAGCGGTGAGGATGTGCTGCATTACGCCTACCTGAGCCAGCGTTACAGTGCGATTGCCCGTGAGCACAGCAACCAGGTGCTCAACGAAGAGCGCGCGGCGAAGCTCGAACTGGAACGCCAGCGCCTGCAACTGGCCCTGCGCGAGTCCAAGCTGCTGAGCGTCCAGCAACAGGGCAAGTGGCTGGAAGAGCAGATCATGGCGATGGCGACCACTCAGACCGATCGCGGCCTGGTGATGACGCTCGGTGACGTGCTGTTCGACACCGGCCAAGCGCAGTTGAAGAACTCGGCCAACCGGGTTGTGCTCAAGATCGTGCAATTCTTGCAGCTCAACCCCAAGCGTGTGGTGCGTATTGAAGGTTACACCGACAGCACCGGCGGCAAGCAGGAAAACCTCAAGCTGTCCCGTAACCGGGCCCAAGCGGTGGCGGATGTGCTGGTGGACTTGGGGATCGACGAAAAGCGTATCCATGTCGAAGGCTACGGTGATGAGTTCCCGGTGGACGTCAACGCTTCCGAGCGTGGTCGGGCACAGAACCGTCGCGTTGAAATTGTGTTCTCCGACGAGAAAGGTCAGCTCGGCGCCGCCCGCTAGGGGCTGCGTTGCTGGAAAGCCCGGCCCCTTTAGAGGCGCCGGGTTTTTTTTGGCCTGCGGATCAGTGATTAATGAGTACAGTTGGGGCTATCACTGCACTGTACGGTCGAGTAATCTGGCAACTGTCCCAGTACACTTCTAAACTGTTCCGGTATTGTCACTCACAAGAATAAAATGCCCGTGAAATCGAGTGCTGCGTCATGACCAACCTCTTGCTCTATCAACGTATTGCCCAACAATTGGCTGAAGACATCCGGCGTGGTGTGTACCAGCCCGGTGAGCGTGTGCCTTCGGTGCGCAAGATGAGCTCACAGCTCAATGTCAGCCATGCGACGGTGCTGCAGGCCTACGCCAACCTTGAAGATCAGGGGCTGATCCGCGCGCGGCCACAATCGGGTTACTACGTGCACCAAACCCCGGCCCTGACGGCACCGACGCCGGACATCGCCCGGGTCGAGCGCCCGGGGCTGGTCACGCGCAGCAGCATCATTCAGCAGGTATTGGTCGAGTCACGCCGCGAAGGGGTATTTCCCCTGGGAGCGGCGGTGCCAAGTGTCGACTACCTGCCTGTACGGGCCCTGCACCAGCAATTGGCGAAGGTGACGCGCTTCCACAGCCCGCGGGCGTTCAGCTACATGTTCAGCCCGGGCTTCGAGCCCTTGCGGCGCCAGGTGGCGATACGCATGCGCGATGCTGGCGTCGTTGTGGATCCCTCGGAGGTAGTCATTACCCACGGCTGCGTGGATGCGCTGCAAATGTCCTTGCGTGTGCTGACCCGGCCAGGAGACCTGATCGCCGCCGAGTCACCCACCTACTACGGCCTGCTGCAATTGGCGGATCTGCTGGGCCTCAAGGTCATCGAGATCCCCAGCGACCCGGTCACCGGCATGAGCCTGGAAGCCCTGCAACTGGCGGCCAACCAGTGGTCGATCAAGGCGTTGGTGCTGACCACGCGCTTGAGCAATCCCCTCGGCGGGACGATGCCCGAGGAGCGGCAAAAGCAACTGTTGCGCCTGGCTTCGGATTTCGACATCCAGATCGTCGAAGACGATATTTACGGCGAGTTGATGTTCGAACAGGGTCGCACCAAGGCGCTCAAGGCCTATGACCGGTTGGACCGGGTCATCTACTGTTCGAGTTTTTCCAAGACATTGTCGCCAGGCGTGCGTATCGGCTGGATGATCGCTGGCAAGTTCCAGCAGGAAATCCAGCGGCTCCAGACCTTCAGCACGCACTCGGCGTGCAGCGTCACGCAGATGGGCATCGCGGCGTACCTGGAAAATGGCGGCTATGACCGGCACTTGCGTTATATCCGCCAGGAGTACCGCAAAAACCTCAGCGCCTTTCAGTTGGCAGTGCAGCAATACTTTCCCGAGGGCACACAAATGAGCCGTCCCACCGGCGGTTTCATTCTGTGGGTCAGCCTGCCAGGGCGGGTCAACACCCAGGAGTTGCATGTGCGGGCGCTGCAGCAAGGTATCAGCATTGCGCCAGGCTTGATTTTCAGTAACACCGAGCAGTTCAACCACTGCATCCGCCTGAATTGCGGTACGCCTTGGAACCGTGAGGCCGAACGGGCCTTGATGACGCTAGGCCTGCTGGCCACCCAACTGTGCCAGGAGACTGCCAGCGGTTTTTGATAGAAACGGGTGGACCCGGTCTGATGTGCTTGTCAGCGACGGATTAACAAGCGAGCATGGGGATCTCTGTCGTAAGTGCCGTAGTGTCTATGAAAGCCATTGCTCCTGCCGCCTGGGTTTTGATCGGCCTGTTGACTGCCTTCCATTCGGAAGGTGTCGTGGCTGCGTCGGCGCAGGAGAAGCCGGCCGCCAGCGCCACTAAAAACACCTCGAAAAAAAAACCGGCTGTTGTTAAAAAAACGCCTGTAAAAAAAGCCGCAGCGGCGAAGAAAAAACGTGCCCCTGTCGCCTCCAAGAGCAAATCTGCCCGCGAGGTCGCCAAGACCCGGTTACCGCCGGCCAAGCTGGATTTGAGCCTGCCTCAAGACCTGGTTGAGAATCTGCAGCCTCCGGGTGCGGTGCCGTTACCCAAGCGTGAACCTTTATTGCCGTCCATGTTTGGAGAAAAGCCGGGACCGTTTCAACTCAATGGCCGTTTGCTGAGCAATGAAATGCAACTGCCGCTGCGCAATCAAGAGCGCAATGAAGTGGAAGGCGCGGCGCTGGAGTTCGAATTCAAGCAGTAATCCTGTGCAGCGCGTCGCTGACTGTATGGTCACCCTGTTGTGATAGAAAAAACACCTGAACGGTAATTTAAAACGAGTGTTTTAGCCGTTACCCTGTATCTGTTACCAATCATTACTTGTCGTGAGGATGTCGTCGTCATGAAATGCCGTGAAGGCTGTGGCGCCTGCTGCATCGCCCCTTCCATCAGTTCGCCGATTCCGGGTATGCCCCAAGGCAAACCGGCGGGAGAACGTTGCGTGCAGTTGTCGGTCGATAATCTGTGCCGGATCTTCGGCCAGCCGGAGCGGCCGATGGTGTGCTCGGCGTTCGAGGCCGACATCGAAGTCTGTGGCAACAGCACTGAAGACGCCATCCGGCTGATCGGTTGGTGGGAGCAAATCACGGCAGCGTAATGGGGCAAGTCCGGAACTTCGACAACAAGGAAAACAATTATGGGTTCGCTGCATCGTATGGCTGTGTTGTGTGGTTTGACCGTGTTGCTGGCAACGGCAACCGCCCAGGCAGAAGACTGGAAAGTCGCCAAGGAAGAGGACGGCATCAAGGTTTCACTCAGTGAAGTGGCCGGTTCCAAGTATAAGGCCTACCAAGGCGTGACCGTCATGAAAACCACCATGGCCAAGCTGCAAGCGCTTCAGGAGGACGTTTCGGCCGCCTGTGCCTGGATTCACGAATGCAAAAGCCAGGAGTTGCTCAAGCATGAAGGTGACCAGAGCTGGACCTACACCCAGTTCAACACGCCCTGGCCGGTTACCCCGCGGGACTCGGTGTTGCAAGTGACCACCGTCAAAGGTGCCGATGGCAGCCTGACCCGCAACCTCAAAGGTGTGCCAACCTATTTGCCTGAAAAAAAGGGCTTTGTGCGGGTCACTCAAGTCGACGGCTTCTGGAAATTCACGCCCAAGGACGCCGGTCAGATCGAAGTGATCTACCAGGTCCACACCGAACCGGGTGGCGATGTTCCTTCCTGGCTGGCCAACAAATTCGTGGTGGATGCGCCGTTCAACACCTTGAAGGCCTTGAAAGAACTTGCCGAAAAATAATCGTCGGCGCTGCATGAAAAAACCGCCTGTGAGGCGGTTTTTTTATGCGTGCCGTCCAACGCCTGAGTGGAACGATTGTTCAGCCCTCAATGTCGAGATAAAGGTAAGCCTGGCCCTGAATCGATCAAGGAGACACCGATGCAAAAGTGGGAAATCACTTTCGTTGATGACCACGGCGAAGCCATCGCCGAGCGGTTCGACTATGACCAGGAGCCCACCATGGAGCAGGCTGCCCAATTGATTCGGCAAAAGCTGCTTCCCGTTCCCGCCAAGCTTGATCTCAATGACCTGGAGGGTCGCACCGCAGACCCCACCGTCAAGAATCTCAAGTCCCAGCACAGTATAGAAATCATCAGCATTACACCGATTTCATGAAGTCACTGCCTGGCCCCGCTTGGCAGTGACCACGACTTACGGCTACTCTGCAATTGAGATCAGCGAAAGGATCGCTTAGGTCCGGTCTTGTCAGCTACATGCTTGTGTCCCGACGGTAATTTGATGCCGTATCGCTGCAACCCAAGGGTTGCCCGCACGGGAAGACGGAAAGTCTATCCATCGGTTTGAGGAGGACGTTTCATGAGCACAGCCTATCAAGAAGACATCAGCACCAGCGTGCTTCGCCGCATGAAAGAAGGCGGTTTCGATTTCTCACAATTTCATCCCATCGAGTTCTACGCCATTTTCCCGGATGAGGAGCGGGCGCGCAGGGCAGCAGGTCAATTTCGGGGTGAGTCATTGAATGCACAGATCAGCGCACGGGACGACGGCGCCTGGTCATTGGAGTTGAGCCGGGTGATGTACGCCACCTACGATGACATTGGAGACTTCGAACAAAACTTCGAAGCGGTGGTGGAGCCTTTGGGCGGCATCATCGAAGGTTGGGGTGTCAAACAGGAAATACGGCGTCTGCACGCCTGACAACTCATTCACGCAACCGAGCAACGGCTGACCTATGTGTCGGCCGTTTTCATAAGGTGTGCTCCTACAAGGTCACCTCAGCCACAAAACCGACTTCATGGGGCCAACGGCTGTTTACGCCCCGCCATGTGCTTGAGATACCCCACCAGCAGATCCAGCTCCGAATCCGGCAGCACCGTGGCCGAGAACCCCGGCATCTTCCCTTGGGGCCAGCGACGCAGGCTTTGTGGGTCGCGGATATAGCGCTTGAGGAAATCCCCGGAAAAGTACTCGGTAGGATTGAAGGGGATGTTCAGATCCGGGCCAAACTGCGCGTCGCCTGCGCCGTTGAGCCGATGGCAAGCCAGGCAGTTTTTCTGGAACAGTTCGAAGCCCTTATAGACTGGATCATCCTGGGACACCGTGGACGCTGGCAGCAGGGCAGGGAAGCGCTCGGCTACCGCTGACAGGCGCTTGATGGTTGCCACCGCGTACGGCCATTGTTCGGGGCTGATGTGACCTGCCTGGGGGTTGGTCCAGACCAGGTAGAACGGCCCGGCGCTACCCTTGCCTTCACCCAGCGGGGGCCAGGGTTGGGCTGGGTTTTCAATCGCCAGCCAAGCTCGAGCACCGTTTGTGTTAAGTAACGGTGCTGCGGGCAATTCGGCGGCAAATCCGTCCAGCGCCACGGCCTGGAGATGGTCGTCGGGCTCGACGCCAGTCAACAGCGCTGTCAGCGGCACGGCGCGATAATTCATCGGTTTTTTGTAGGAAACATCTTCAGCGATCTGGATCGTTCGGGCTTCCGGGTGCTGGAGCAGTTCTTCGGTCTGCCAGGTGCGAGCAGTCGTGCCCAGCTCCAGCACCAGCTGCGCGGCAAACAAGGGCGTGCTGAGCAGCAACGCCCCGAACACAATGAGAGCTTTCACGAGTATCGTCTTCCATGTCGAGGGAGTGCCGCAAAGGTTGGCACAGCCACCGCGGCTCGAACAGCGAACGCGTCACATTTTTTGACGATGCAAGCGCTACCGCTTGCTGATGATACAGGCTCCCGCGCGCAGGATTCAGCCGATCACCTTGGTGATATTCGGCACAATCAACAGCAGCGTCGTGGCGAAGAGAATGAGTCCGGCTTGGCGAACTTTCGAATGTTTGAACATGGCTGACCCGCCTTTTTTGTTATTTCCTGAGGCCAGCCTGCATATCTCCTGACGGCTGGCGTTGCACTTCCTGTCTGACAAGCGCCTCGGCAAAACCCGACGACTATCTTGTACAAGGATTACATTAGGGGCCGCAGCCGCCTTGGCTTAGATCCAATTCGTATCAGTTTGCTTCTGTCTGCTCTTAAAAAGATATGAGGCCTAGTGCCACCTTCGTGAAGGCCCTTTTGCTAGACACTTTGCTCACCTGAATCGGTTAACCCGATAGCATGCTACCGTTCGTCTGAGCGTGGCCGTCAACGTCGTTGAGCACTGCGGTCATTGAATCCCGCGCCGCTGGGCTTATGGTTGGAGCCATTGCATTGTCCCAGTGGTTTGAGGATGTCATGACCGAAGCTTTGATTTTCGACGCATTACGCACCCCCCGTGGCAAGGGCAAGGCCGATGGCGCTTTGCACAGCGTCAAGCCGGTGAATCTGGTGGGCGGCCTGCTCAATGCCCTGCAGCAGCGTATGGGCCTGGACACCAGTCAGGTAGACGACATTGTGCTCGGTTGCGTGACGCCGATAGGTGATCAGGGCGCCGACATCGCCAAGACCGCCGCGCTGATCGCTGACTGGGATGTCAGCGTGGCAGGCGTGCAGCTCAACCGGTTCTGCGCCTCGGGCCTGGAGGCGGTGAACCTGGCGGCCATGAAAGTGCGCTCCGGGTTCGAGGATCTGGTGGTGGCCGGAGGTGTCGAATCCATGTCTCGCGTGCCCATGGGCAGCGACGGCGGCGCTTGGGCGCTGGATCCCCAATCCAACCTGCAGGGCCACTTCACGCCTCAGGGCATCGGCGCCGACCTGATCGCAACTTTGGAGGGCTTCAGTCGCGAGGACGTCGATGCGTTCGCGTTGCACTCCCAGCAAAAGGCCGCCCGGGCCCGAGCCGACGGCTCGTTCAACAAATCCCTGGTGGCGGTGCGGGATCAGAATGGCATCGTGCTGCTGGATCATGACGAATTCATCCGCGCTGACTCGACCCTGGAGGGCCTGGGCAAGCTCAAGCCGAGTTTCGAAGCCATGGGCCAGATGGGCTTCGACGCTACGGCGCTGCGGGTCTACAGCCATGTGGAACGGATCCACCATGTCCACACGCCGGGCAACAGTTCCGGCATCGTCGATGGGGCGGCGCTGATGCTGATCGGTTCCGAAGCCAAGGGGCAGGCGCTGGGGTTGCAACCGCGGGCGCGGATTGTCGCCACGGCTGTCACCAGCACCGACCCGACCATCATGCTCACCGGCCCGGCGCCGGCTACTCGCAAAGCTCTGGTCAAGGCTGGGCTGCGGGTGGAGGACATCGACCTGTTCGAAGTCAACGAAGCCTTCGCCTCGGTGGTGCTCAAGTTCATCAAGGACATGGCCATCGACCCCGCCAAGGTCAACGTCAACGGCGGCTCCATCGCCATGGGGCATCCCTTGGGGGCTACAGGCTGCGCAATCCTCGGCACCTTGCTTGATGAGTTGGAGGCGCGTCGCCTGCGCTATGGCCTGGCGACCCTGTGTGTCGGCGGCGGCATGGGCATTGCCACCGTTATCGAACGTCTCTGAGCCCCGACTTCAAGGAATACTTTTCATGAGCGATGCCATCCGTTACGAAGCCGGCCAGGACCGGATCGTGGTCCTGACCCTGGACCTGCCAGGCCAGAATGCCAACACCATGAATGCGACGTACCGCGAGGCCATGGCCGCCTGCGTTGCCCGGCTGACTGCCGAAAAAGACGCGATTGCCGGGGTGATCATTACCTCGGCCAAGAAAACCTTCTTCGCTGGCGGCGACCTCAACGAACTGGTCAAGGTCGGTAAACCCCAAGCCAAGGCATTCTATGACATGGTTCTCGGGCTCAAGGCGCAACTGCGTGCCCTGGAAACCCTGGGAAAACCGGTGGTGGCGGCCATCAATGGCGCGGCCCTGGGCGGCGGCTGGGAAATCTGCCTGGCTTGCCATCATCGTGTGGCAGTGGATCACCCATCGGTGCAGATTGGCCTGCCGGAAGTCACTCTGGGCCTGTTGCCGGGCGGCGGTGGGGTGGTGCGGATGGTGCGGTTGCTTGGCTTGGAAAAGGCCTTGCCGTATCTGCTCGAGGGTAAGAAATTGCGCCCGCAACAGGCGCTGCAGGCCGGTCTGATCGATGAGCTCGCGGTGGATCGCGAGGACCTGCTGAACAAGTCCAGGGCCTGGATTCTCGCTAACCCCAGCGTGGTCCAGCCTTGGGACACGAAGGGCTATCAGCTCCCAGGTGGCACGCCGTCTCATCCGAAAGTCGCGCAAATGCTGGCAATAGCACCTTCGATCCTGCGTAACAAAACCCAGGGTTGCCTGCCCGCGCCGGAGAAAATTCTCTGCGCGGCGGTGGAAGGTGCCCAGGTGGATTTCGATACCGCCCAGGTGATCGAAACCCGCTACTTCACCGAGCTGACCAGCGGCCAGGTGGCCAAGAACCTGATTGGCACTCTCTGGTTCCAGCTCAACGAAATCAAGGCCGGTGGTTCGCGCCCGCAGGGCTTTGCACCTCATCTGACGCAAAAAGTCGGGGTGCTCGGCGCCGGCATGATGGGGGCAGGTATCGCTTACGTCAGCGCCATGGCCAGCATTGAGGTGGTACTCAAGGACGTCAGCCTTGCCGCCGCCGAGAAGGGCAAGGCCCGTGCGGCGGCGCTGTTGGATAAGCAGGTCGCCCGCGGGCAGCTTCCCGCCGAACAGCGCGACGCCACGCTGGCGCGGATTCAAGCCACTGACAGCGACGCAGACCTGGCCGGATGCGATTTGGTCATTGAGGCCGTATTTGAAGATCGCGGCCTGAAAGCCAGTGTCTCAGCCGCTGCGCGAGCGGTTGTTGGGGCGGACGCGGTGATCGCCTCCAACACCTCGACCTTGCCCATCACCGGCCTGGCGACGGCTGTGCCGGACCAGACGAAGTTCATCGGCCTGCATTTCTTCAGCCCGGTGGAGAAAATGCCTCTGGTGGAAATCATCAAGGGCGCCCGCACCAGCGACGAGACCCTGGCACGAGGTTTCGATTTCGTTCTGCAAATCAACAAGACGCCGATTGTGGTCAACGACAGTCGTGGCTTCTTCACCTCCCGGGTATTCGGCACCTTTACCAACGAAGGCATCGCCATGCTGGGTGAGGGCGTGAGCGCACCGATGATCGAGACCGAGGCGCGCAAGGCCGGGATGCCGACTGGACCTCTGGCGATCTCTGACGAAGTTTCCCTCAGCCTGATGAGCCATATCCGTGAGCAAACCGCCAAGGACCTGCAAGCGGAAGGGAAAGCGCCGATCGAGCACCCCGCGTTCGCCGTGATTGACTTGCTGCTCAACGAATACAAACGACCGGGAAAAGCCGTCGGGGGCGGTTTCTATGAGTACCCGGCCGACGGGCAAAAGCACCTGTGGCCGGCACTCAAAAGCCGTTTCGAGAAAACCGACGGGCAGATTTCGCCACAGGACATCCGCGATCGCCTGCTGTTCATCCAGGCCCTGGAAACCGTGCGCTGTGTGGAGGAGGGCGTGCTCACTTCGACGGCGGACGCCAACGTCGGCTCGATCTTCGGTATCGGTTTCGCAGCCTGGACCGGCGGTGCGTTGCAGTTTATCAACCAGTACGGCCTGCAGGATTTTGTCGCCCGCGCTCAGTACCTGGCCGAGCAGTATGGCGAGCGTTTCTCGCCACCGGGCTTGTTACTGGAGAAAGCCGCCAGGCAAGAACTGTTCTGACTGGCAGGGAAGGGGCTTGCCTTGGGACGGTGTTTCAAGGCACGCTCAGGGTGTGCATTATTCCCATCATCGTGTCAGGTATTTTTTATGTCGCTGCGCATCTGCATTTTGGAAACCGATATCTTGCGTGCGGAACTGATCGACCAATATCAGGGTTACGGGCAGATGTTCCAGCGCCTGTTTTCACAACAGCCCGTCGCGGCTGAGTTCATTGTGTATAACGTTATGCAGGGGCAATACCCCAACGATGATGAGCAGTTCGACGCGTACCTGGTGACCGGCAGCAAAGCCGACTCCTTCGGCACCGACCCCTGGATTCAAACCCTCAAGACCTTCCTGCTGGACCGCTACCAGCGAGGCGACAAGTTACTGGGCGTGTGCTTCGGTCATCAACTGCTGGCGCTGTTGCTGGGCGGCAAGGCCGAGCGCGCCACTCAGGGCTGGGGCGTGGGCACGCACCGCTACAAGCTCGCGGCCAAGGCACCATGGATGAGCCCGGTGATGGAAGAACTGACCCTGCTGATCAGTCACCAGGACCAGGTCACCGAATTGCCGGAAAACGCCACAGTCATCGCGTCCAGCGATTTTTGCCCGTTCGCCGCCTACCACATCAACGATCAGGTGCTGTGCTTCCAGGGCCACCCGGAATTCATCCACGATTATTCCCGGGCGTTGCTGGAGATTCGCCAGCAACACCTTGGCGAGCAGATCTACAGTCAAGGCATGGCCAGTCTTGAACAGGCGCATCACGGCACAACAGTGGCTGAATGGATGATGCGTTTTGTCGAGCATAAGCTTTGATCTACAAGCTACAAGCTACAAGCTACAAGCGCTGCGGCCTGAGCTTGCAGCTTGCAGCTGCTCTACTACTACAACCACCCCGAACGCTTGAAGCTCCCCCACAACGCAGTACAGCCCACCGCAATAAACCCCAACACCAGAAAATACCCGTAGTGCCAGGTCAACTCCGGCATGTTCTCGAAGTTCATCCCATAGATTCCGGCCACCGCCGTGGGGAACGCCAGGATCGCCGCCCACGCCGCGAACTTGCGCTGCACCACGCTCTGGCGCGATGCTTCGAGCAGCACGCCGATTTCAATGGTCTGGCTGGCAATGTCCGCCAGCGTCGCCAGGTCTTCCATTTGCCGCGTGACATGAATCTGCACATCGCGGAAATACGGGCTCATGTTTTTGTCGATGAAGGGAAAGTCCAGTCTTTGCAGTTCTTCGCTGATTTCCACCATGGGTGCTGCATAACGGCGCAGGCGTAATACGTCACGGCGCAAGCAGTGCAAGTTCTGAATATCCCGCTCGTTCAGGGCACTGCACAGCACGTTGCGCTCAAGTTCATCGATCTCGGCATGAATGGCTTCACCCACTGGCTGGTAGTTTTCAATGACGAAATCCAGGATGGCATAGAGGACGAAATCTTCCCCATGCTCCAGCAGAATGGGCCGCGCCTCACAGCGTTGTCGCACATGAGCGTAGGACGCCGAGTGGCCATTGCGGGCGGTGATGATGTAGCCGTTGCCAGCGAAGATATGAGTTTCGATGAACTGCAGCTTGCCGTCCTTGCGCACCGGCGAATACGTGACGATAAACAGCGCATCGCCAAAGGTCTCCAGCTTGGGGCGGCTGTGCTTCTCCATCGCGTCTTCAATCGCCAATTCATGCAGGTTGAATTGACGTTGCAGGTTGGTCAGCTCCTGGGCAGTGGGCTCTTCAAGGCCGATCCAGACAAAATGACCGGGTTTGGCTGCCCAGGTACTGCCTTCGTCGAGGGTGATGTTGGTGACTTTCTTACCGGCGCTGTAAACCGCAGCAGCAACGACTCTACCCATGATGGTGGTTCACTTCTTCTTGGAAAATGGCAGTGGCAGGCAATCTGTAGCTTAGTGTGCCCTGCTGCTTGAGAGTCAGCAAAATCCGCTGAGTTCGCCGGTAGAGTCAAATGCCATACGGGTGGAATCAGAATCGTGCGGGTTTTTGTGGTGAGGGGATAAATCCCCTCGCCACAGGGTTATGTGCCCGGCTGGCTATTGTTTAACGGGCTCGTTAAACAGCCTGCACCTGCCGGTCCATCACCGCGATGCACTCGCGCATCTGTTCACGGCATTGGGCGATGAGCTGGGGCATGTCGTCCAGGCTCAACCCCGCCGTGGGAATGGCCGGTAGCGAGCGTATGAGGATGTCGCCGCTTCGCCAGCGATTGAGGCGCATGTGCTTGATGTAACTGCTGGCGCACACCGGAACAATCGGCACCCCAGCGGCTATCGCCATCTGGAACGCGCCTTTCTTGAATGGCAGCAGATCCTCGCCAAGATTGCGTGTGCCTTCCGGGAACACCCAGATTGATGTGTCCTCATGCTGCAAGGTATGAGTGGTGGTCAACATCGACTGGCGCGCCTTGATCGCGTTGCCCCGGTCGATCAGCACATTGCCCGCCAGCCAGAACAACTGCCCGAACAACGGCACCCACTTCAGGCTCTTCTTGCCGATGCACACGGTGCGATACGGCACCACGTTGCCGAACACGAACAGGTCATAGTTGGATTGGTGGTTGGCAATGATCACGCAGCTCTGGGATTTATTCACCAGCGTGTCGACCTCGGCCTTTACCCGCAGACGCAAAATGCACATGGCGGGCCACGCATACAGCCTGGCGCATAAACGGCTGTTGTCCGGATTGAACGGGCGACACAGCCCCAGGATCACCCCGAGCACACCCGCCAGCACAAAATGCAGACCCATCAACAACATACGCAATAAAAACAGCATCTACAGGCCCCATCGGGACAAAAGGTGGCGCAGTGTACGGATGTGCACTGTTTTCGGCAATTGCCGCTATAGATGTAGGAGATGGGCGATGTTTGAGCGCATGTTTCCGAATAACGTGACAGAAGCAGGCTAGAGCGGTTGTCGGTTTTTAAACGGAGCCTGTAAGAAAAAGCCCGACGCAGAGGTCGGGCTTTTCGTTTTGCGCTGTGAAGCGCTAACCCATGTGCTCCTGATCCAGCAGGATTGCACTGTCCAGCGTCTCCAGCAGAGCCTTGCGCACTTTCAGCTTGGTGTTCTTGTGGGCGGTCATGTTGATTTTTTTCAACTGACGCGCGGCCTCCAGCGCCGCGCCCTGCAGTTCTTCGGCTGATACCACCTTGTCGAGGAAACCGGCATCCACCGCGCTCTGCGGGTTGAACATCTCGCCATTGATCACCGAGCGATGGAACGCGGACTTGCGCAGACGATCACGGGCCAACTCGATGCCCGCGTGGTGCATGGTCATGCCGATCTGCACCTCGTTCAGGCCAATGCTGAACGGTCCATCGACCCCGATGCGATAGTCCGCCGACAGCAGCAGAAACGCCCCCTTTGCTACTGCGTGCCCGGGGCACGCGACAACGACGGGGAAGGGGTGCGACAACAGGCGACGGGCCAGGGTCGAGCCGGCCGTGACCAGATTCACCGCTTCCTTGGGACCGGCGGTCATCACCTTCAAGTCGTAACCACCGGACAAAATCCCGGGTTGCCCGGTAATGATCACCACCGCCCGATCCGTCACAGCCTGATCCAGCGCAGTGTTAAACGCGGCAATCACATCCGGCGAGATGGCATTGACCTTGCCGTTGTTCAAGGTCAGGGTCGCGATACCGTCTTCGAGATGGTAGGCAATCAGGTCGCTCATGGCGCTATTCCTTGTAAGAGAAGTGACGCAGACGTTACCCACCGCCGCAGGCCAGGTAAAGCGCTGTGACTGACTCACCGGTCAGCCCCCAGCCCCCACAAACCGCCTGGCCGCCCCATCGTCCGCGTCTTGCTTCAAGGAACACTGTGCGCATTAACCCGAAGATTGGCCGGTTTGCCATGCCCTCGGTGCGTTTGAAATGCCCGATCACCTTAACCGCATGAAAATTCTGAAAAAAACCTTTGCCATCGGAAAAGCTTTCGACTACATTAGCGCGCCTCGACAGACTGAACAGTTTGCCGAGACACGGTGAAGTGTCCGAGTGGCTTAAGGAGCACGCCTGGAAAGTGTGTATACAGGAAACTGTATCGAGAGTTCGAATCTCTCCTTCACCGCCACATTCTGCAAACACAAACCCCCGATTTTCCTAGAGAAAGTCGGGGGTTTGTGGTTTTTGGCGTTTGAAAAAGGGCGATATGGGACCGGGGGGACTACTCGCGTGCTGGCAGCAACCACGCATAGGAACCAGGCCCAGGTGTCCGCGCCGTTCCACTAAACAGCATCAGGCAACCCCTCAGCAGCATCGAGCAAAAGCTTCCGAGTCCATGCCGTTAAGGTTCCTCTTGAAGAGGTTCCTATCAACGATATTGTTGTGAGAGAAAGATCATGACCCCATGGATGAGTTTGGCTGTGCGCCTTCAGGCTGTCGCGCTGTGTTTGATGCTTTCAACGAACACGGTTTCAGCGTCGCAAGCAGCTGACCAAAACACCAATACCAACCTGGTGCGCCAAGCATTTACTAACTGGCAGCAAGGCCAAGGCACTGCTTTCGATCTGCTGGCGCCCGACGCAACGTGGACCGTATCTGGATCAAGCCCTGTTTCCGGTGTGTATAACAGCAAGGCGGATTTAATCGAGCGAGCCGTACAACCGATCACCGCTCGGCTGGCGACGCCCATTTCCCCTACCGTCCAAAGCATTGTGGCCGAGGACGATGTCGTGGTGGTTCTCTGGAAGGGAGAAGCCATGGCGCTTGACCGCAAGCCCTACAACAACACTTACCTGTGGCACATGACATTCAAAGATGGCCAGATCACCGAAGTGAATGCCTTTTTGGACACCTACGTGTTGAATGACCTTATGCGTCGGGTTGACCCTGTTCGGTAATACCCGCGCAGCGCCAGGAAACAGAGCGTGGTCTTATCGTCAGGCCCGCGCAAGGGGTGTGAATGCCCGCAAAAAACGGCTCGTTGAATCAGCGAGCCGTTTTTTTATGCCGGTGTTATCAAGACATGTGCCTGGCTATCAAAGATGATCCGCATCAATCACGGCCTTGGCAAACGCCTGCGGATCTTCCTGCGGCAAGTTGTGGCCAATGCCGCCGCTGATCAACCGGAATTCGTATTTGCCGGTGAAGCGCTTGGCGTAATCCTCGGGAGCTGGGTGCGGCGCACCGTTGGCATCGCCTTCAAGGGTGATGGTCGGCACGCTGATGGAAGGCGCCGTCGCCAGTTTCTGTTCCAGCACATCGTACTGGGTCTCGCCCTGGACCAAGCCGAGACGCCAACGGTAGTTGAACACGGTGATCTCGACATGGTCGGGGTTTTCCAGCGCCTTGGCGCTACGGTCGAAGGTGGCGTCATCGAATGCCCATTTTGGCGACGCCAGTTGCCAGATCAACTTGGCGAAGTCGTGAGTGTTTTTCTCGTACCCGGCGCGGCCTCGGTCGGTGGCGAAATAAAACTGATACCACCACTGCAACTCAGCCTTGGGTGGCAGCGGGTTCTGGCCGGCGGCCTGGCTGCCGATCAGATAGCCACTGACCGCGACTAGCGCCTTGACCCGCTCCGGCCACAGGGCCGCGACGATGTCCGCCGAACGTGCGCCCCAATCGTAGCCTCCGAGCACGGCTTGCTTGATCTTCAGCGCATCCATGAAGTCGATCACGTCACTGGCCAGCGCGGCCGGTTGACCGTTGCGAAGCGTCTTCTCGGACAGAAAATGCGTATCGCCGTAGCCTCGGGCGTACGGCATCAGCACGCGGTATCCCTTCGCTGCGAGCAAGGGCGCGACTTCGTCATAGCTGTGAATGTCGTACGGCCAGCCGTGCAGCAGAATCACCACCGGCCCATCGGCTGGGCCGGTTTCGGCGTACGCCACGTCCAGCAGACCGGCCTTGATATGCTTCAGCGCACCGAACGGGGAGGGCGTTGTATGCGTGACGCCGGACTTGATCGCGGTTGGCTGCGCGGCGCTGGTGGATTGCCCATGGGCTACCCCGAGCGCGCCGAGCAGACTGAGAGCGAGGATGGATGAGCCGAGCACGCGGCGATGGTTTTTACCGGTTTTGCTGTGCTGACGTGCCGTTTTCATAGTGATGCCTCCATTGCGAGCCGTGGGTCGGGGGTTCTGGTTGATCCCCTTGAAACCGTGGGTGCATTTGACCGGGGCAACGTATCCGGGCTGTGTCGAATGGGAGGCAAAAGTGCAAGGTTATGTAGCGAAGTATCCCCGGGATACACGAGGATACATGGCGGCAGAATATGGCTGGGAGCAGCAGAGCCTCCCCTGATCCTTGTCCGTTCGGCTGCACGTACACGTGGTCAAACAAGCGTGAATAGAGGTGACGTTGTCCACGGTCATGCGTCTATGATCACTGATCA
Organism: Pseudomonas sp. Q11; assembly: GCF_024494355.1. GTDB lineage: Bacteria > Pseudomonadota > Gammaproteobacteria > Pseudomonadales > Pseudomonadaceae > Aquipseudomonas > Aquipseudomonas hefeiensis. Next base: position 59,234 of record NZ_JAKNQY010000030.1, read on the forward strand.
CCCGGAGCGAGAACTTGAAATGGATGCCCACATTCGCCTCGCAACAATCGAGGACGCGCAAGCAATAAGCAACGTTGTGACCAGCGCTCTGCGTCAATCCAATGCGAAAGATTACCCGGCCGATGTAATCGCCCGGGTGGAGCAGAACTTTTCTCCACTGGCGATTGAGCGATTGATGGCGCGGCGTCGGGTGTATGTGGCATCTGTCGAACAGCGGGTCGTCGCGACGGCCAGCCTCGATGGGGATGTGGTCAGAAGTGTTTTTGTAGAGCCGAGCTATCAAGGAGCAGGCGTTGGCAGGCGGCTAATGTCGGTCCTGTGTTCAGCCGCTCTCGACTTGGGCCTGGAGACTTTGCACGTGCCATCTTCCATCACGGCAGAGGGCTTTTACACAGCACTGGGATTTCAAAAGGTACGTGACGAATTCAACGGCGCTGAACGCACGATCATCATGCGTAAATCCATGAACAGGTAAAGGAGTGTGAAATGGATATTCCACAGGGCTTCAAACCGTTATTTCGCAGCAGTCCTTTTCTTGATCTACTGGGCCCTTTCTACTATCGGGAAGACGCCGAAGGGTTCACCGTTGGGATTCGGGTCGAGGACAAGCACACCAATGCGCGTGGACTCGCTCACGGAGGGGTGTTCATGGCGCTGGCTGATATTGCGTTGGGCTACAACGCTGCCTTCTCGAAAGATCCGCCACTCAAGCTCGTGACGACCACAATGACCACTGATTTCGCCGGCTCCGCTAAGGTCGGCGATTGGTTGGAGGCGGCTGTCGATATTCAAAAGTCCGGTAGCCGACTGGTTTTCGCCAATACCTATATAAGCGCTGGAGAGGAGCGCGTGGTACGAGCCAGTGCGTCTTTTCTTGTGGTGGGTTGAAAGCATCTGGAGACGCACTACAAACGTCGAGCTTTGCATTCAAGCCCCCGCTGCGATGATGCACGGGGTGCTAAGTTTCACCGTCAGCAGTGATCAAGGAAGAACACATGGAACCGACACTTAATCGAATAATGCTGTATGTACGGGACGTCCCGGCAACCTGCGCTTTTTATGAGCAACATTTCGGCTTTGTCAGTGAAAAACATGCCGATGATCGCGTCACGCAATTGAGGTCTGCAAACGGAGGCGCGATTCTGATGGTTCATTCGGCAGGGAAGGGCGTTAAAACGGGACAAGTCACCGTCAAGCTTGTTTTTGATACCCGGGATGTTGAGGGCCTCAAGGAGAAGTGCATGGCCCAAGGCTTGAAGTTTGGCGCCACTCACAAGGCCGACGGCTATTCATTCGCCAATGCCAAAGACCCTGATGGCAACGCCCTCTCTATCTCCAGTAGAGCGTTTGCATGCCGCTGAGCTTTCATAAAATGCACGCCAATGGCGATGATTTTGTTGTCGTGGACGCGCGAAATTCAGCCAACCCCATAACCAGTGCCCTGGCCCGGCGGATGGGGGATCGCAGCCGAGGCATCGGTTTCAACCAGCTCGTGGTGATGCTCGATTGTGAGGATGCAGACGCACGCCTGATGTTCTGGAATGCAGATGGCTCCACGCTGGACGTTTGCGGCAGCGCGACGCGGGGTGCTGCGGACCGGCTGATGCGCGAATCGAATATAACTTCGATAACGCTGCGCACCCACCGCGGCCTGCTCACTTGCGAACGAACTTCAACCGGCGCAATTTCCGTCAACATGGGGCAGCCGCTTTTCGGCTGGTCGGACATTCCCTTGGCTGGGGACCTGGACACCGCTGTTCTGCCACTGGCTGGTAGCCCGATTGCGTGCAGCATGGGCAATCCACACTGCACTTACTTTGTGGATGATCTGGCCGACGTTGATATCGCGACCAGCGGACCCGCAATCGAAACCAGCCCGTTGTTCCCGCTCAAGACCAATGTGCATTTCGTTCAGGTCATCGATCGAAAGCACATTCGTTTGCGCATATGGGAACGGGGCGGTGGCATCGCACTCGGTTCAGGTTCCTGCTCTTGCGGCGCCGCTGTGAACGGGATTCGTCGTGGCTTGGTGGATCATTGCGTTGAGGTTGAATGTGATGGTGGAAGCGTGACGGTTCAATGGGATGGCCGGGGAGCGGTGTTTCTCATCGGACCGGTAGAGGCAACGTTTTCGGGAGTTTTCACCGACACTGCTCAGCAAATCTCCACCTGATAGCGAAAAGTGTCGGCCGCACCCCGTGACAGCCGGTATTCCAGCGGTTGACGGTCGTAGCCCAGGGCCACCCGCTCGACCACAACCACTGGGCTGCCGGCCGTAACTCCGAGCGTGGCGGCCAGTGGCTCGTCGGCCGAGGCGACGGTGAGGGTTTCCCGCGCTGATGCGACGCGCATGCCGCAGCGTTCTTCGTAGAAAGGGTAGAGCAGGGTGCCGAAGTCGTTCAGGTCGGTGTCGAGCAGGGCGCCGAAGCGTGCGGCTGGCAGCCAGATTTGCTCGTGGAACAGCGGCCGGCCGTCCATGAGGCGCAGGCGCTCCAGGCGGATGGTGGAGTCGTGCCCGGTCAGATTCAGCGCCTGGCGCACGTGGGCGTCCGGGGTTTCCTGGGTGCGACTCAGTATGCGGCTTTGCGGCACTTGCGATTGACCGCTGGCATCGACCTGACGAAAGAAACGAAACAGTGAACCGTCGAAGTTGGGCCGGCGCACGAACGTGCCACGGCCCTGGGCGCGCAGCAGCAGTCCTTCCCCAACCAGCGTTTCCACCGCCTTGCGCACCGTGCCCACTGCCACGCCGTAGTGACGGGTCAGCTCTGCCTCGGTGGGAATGGCTTCACCGGGCAGCCATTCACCTGCGGCGATCTTCGCCAGCATCTCCTCGCGCAGTCGTTGATAGAGCGGCAGTCGCTCGTCATGTCCAAGGTGTGTAAGGGCCATACCGTCAATCCGATTCCAAGCAATGCGCCACTTTACCTCACTGGGCGCGTTGACAGGGATGGTTGTTTATAGATATGGTCATTCAGTCATCTATATGAATTTCGGGTCTGTAAATCATCTTACATACCTGGCGGGCTCCCACAAAAATCAACAAAGGCAGCTTCCTGATGTCCCTGTCGTTCGAAGGCATAGATACTCACGCCCACATATTCCGGCATGACTTGCCCATGGCGAGTGATCGCCGCTACAGCCCTGATTACGACGCCTTGGCCGAGCACTATCTGGGGCACCTGGATCTCTGCAACCTTGCCCGAGGCGTGCTTATCCAGCCGAGCTTCTTGGGAACCGACAACCGTTTTATGGTCGAGGCCCTGCAACGTTACCCGGAGCGCTTGCGAGGCATCGCGGTGGTCGAGCCGGACATCGAGGATGCGCAGCTCCAAGCATTGGCCCAGGCTGGTGTGGTAGGCGTTCGCTTGAATCTGATCGGCAAGGCGCCGCAGGACTACATCGATGCACGTTGGCAGACTTTTTACCAGCGACTGGCCCGGCTTGGCTGGCAGGTTGAGATCCAGTGTGGCTTCGACACCTTGGCCCTGGTTGTACCGTTCGTTCTGGCGAGCGGGGTCACGGTGGTCGTGGACCACTTTGGTCTTCCGTCCAATGGTATCGACCCCAATAACCCCGCCCATCACGGCTTCCTGACCTTGCTCGGCGAGGACCGGCTGTGGGTCAAGTTGTCTGCCGCCTATCGCAGCCAGTCAGACCTGCCCCGCGCGGTTGGCGTGTTGGCGCAATTGCGCCAGGCGTGTGGCGGTATCGATCGTTTTGTCTGGGGCAGCGATTGGCCCCATACCCAGTTCGAGTCGCGCACCGGCTACGACGCGCAACTGGCCTTTCTGCACGCCCTGTTTCCCGATCCGGTGGAGCGCCGGCAGGTGTTGGTGGATAACCCCACGATACTGTTCGGCTTTGCTGCGTCGACGCGTTGAACTTCCCATAACAAAATAATACGGAACACACATCATGATGAGCCTGTACGTCGTCGCCGCGATCGTTCTTGCTGTCGCGCTGGGATACACCACCAAAATCAACATCGGCCTGTTCGCCATCGCCTTTGCCTATCTCCTGGGCTGCTTCGGCATGGGCTTGAGTCCTTCTGAAATCATCGGCATGTGGCCGCTGAAGATTTTCTTCATCATCTTCTCGGTCTGCCTGTTCTACAGCTTCGCCATCGTCAACGGCACGCTGGAGAAACTGGCCGAACACCTGCTCTATCTTTGTCGTAACGTGCCGCACCTATTGCCTTATGCGGTGTTCCTGACCGCTTGCCTGATTGCCGGGCTCGGCGCGGGTTATTACACGGTGTTGGCCTTCATGGCCCCGCTGACGCTGCTGCTGTGCCAGCGCACGGGCATGAGCCTGATACTCGGTGGCATGGCGGTGAACTACGGGGCCCTGGGCGGTGCCAACTTCGTTTCCAGCCAGAGCGGCATCATCTTCCGTGGCCTGATGACCGGCCTGGGGGTTCCCGAAAGTGAAGCCTTCATCAATGGCCTGGCGATCTTTGCCAGCACCATGGTCATTCCACTGGTGGTCATCACCGCGTTCGTGTTCTTCGCCGGCCACGGCCGTGCGCTGAAGAACGCGGCGGTCGCGATCGAGACGCCGAGCCCGCTCAACCGTGAGCAGAGAATCACCTTGTGGCTGACCTTGCTGATGATGCTGATCGTGTTGGCCGGCCCCATCGCGCACATCCTGTTCCCGGACAATGCGACGGTGACGTTCGTCAACTCGAAGGTGGACATCGGCCTGATCGCCAGCGTGTTCTCGGTGATCGCGCTGATGCTCAAGCTCGGCGACGAGCGCAAAGCCATCGCCTCGCTGCCTTGGGGCACGCTGATCATGATTTGTGGCGTGGGCATGCTGATCTCGGTGGCGATCAAGGCCGGCGCCATCGACGCTTTGGCATCGTGGATCGGCGGCAACATTCCACCGGTGCTAGTGGCCCTGGTGTTCGGTGTCGTCGCCGCGCTGATGTCGATCTTCGCCAGCACCTTGGGAGTGGTCACGCCGGCGTTGTTCCCCATGGTGCCGCCGCTGGCCGCCGCCATGTCGATCGACCCCATGGTGCTCTTCATCAGCATCGTGGTTGGCGCCCAAGCCACCTCGATCTCGCCGTTCTCCTCTGGCGGCAGCCTGATCCTGAGCTCTTGCGCCGATGAGCAGAGCCGAACCCGGCTGTTTCCCCAATTGCTGCTGCGTGCCGCACCCATCGGTTTTGTTGTGGCGATGTTGTTTAACCTTGCGCTGACTTTTGCCTGAAGCGTTTGGGCTTTGGCAGGTCTGGGAGGTGCAATTCACTCAAGGCCTACCCGAACCCCTTGTGGCGAGGGAGCTTGCTCCCGCTGGGCTGCGCAGCAGCCCCAAACCAGCTGGGATAAATCCCCACGCCACAAAGGCGCTTAAGATCGATGGATCAGCTCTCAGGGGTAATGACTGAATCTGGAGCGGGCTCGGCAGCCAGCTTTAACCGGTCAGCCTTACTGATGTATTTGGATTTCTTTGGCGGGGCCAGTTTGGCACTCGCCTTTTTTGCGTGAGCCTTGAGTAACTGATTTAGTTTTTTACGACGATTCATACTTTCTACTCGGTCTGTAAAGTCTTGGATGATGGTGAACGTTTGGGCGTGAAGCCAAGCAGTGATTTTGCGCTCCACAGGTGGCCCTGCTGCTCGGAAGCCTACCCCCAACCCTCAAGCCGCATGGTCGCGCGCACCAGGCGTTGCTCTTCCTGTTCGATCTCCTTGAGGTTGTCGCGGATGCTGTGGATGTGTTCGCGCGCAGCGCGCTGAGCTTGTTCTGGCAGGCGCTCGATGACGGCGTGATAGAGCCGTGAGTGCTGGCGGTCGATCTGGCGTTTTTGCATGGGGCGATGGTAGAGGTTGTTGACCGAGGCGAACACCGTACTGAGCATCAAATCGGTCAACGACTGCAGGGTGTGCAGCAACACCGGATTGTGCGAGGCCTCGCAGATTGCCAGGTGGAAGGCGTGGTCAAGGCGGGCATGTTCGCGCGGCTCGGCAGGTACGGTCTGGCTGTGGGCCGCGAGCATTTCTTCGTAGCGTCGGGTGAGCAGGACGAAGTCCGCATCTGTGCCGCGCAAGGCGGCCAGGCGCGCTGATTCGGCTTCCAGCAGTGCGCGCACTTCCAGAAGATCAAACAGGGTACGCGGTTGCGAATTGAACAGGTGCATCAGTGGGCTCGCGTCGCGGTTCCCGTTCAGCGTGGCCACCCGTGAGTCACGGCCTTGGGTGGTCTCGATAATGCCGCGCCCGCGCAGCACTTTCAGCCCTTCACGCAGGGCCGAGCGGGATATTCCCAGTTTCTCGCACAGGCGGCGCTCCGAGGGCAGTGCCTGACCAACCTTGAGCACGCCATCGACGATCAATCGTTCGATCCGCTCGGCGACCACATCACTGACCTGGCGGCGAACGGGGGATGTTTCTTCGAGCATGTCAGCTGCCTCGGGTAACTGGTAGTACCAGTTCTAAATGATCATTCGCGCTAGGCCCAATATAGCCACCAATCCTTTATTTATAAGGCCATTGGCAGGGAGAGGTTAGAGGTTAGCTTGAAAAAACTGGTCATACCAGTTCATTCGGCAATAGACGACCACCCTGCAAGGCTCTACATATAGCGCATAACAAGCGGCCCGGCTCGCTACCGGCGCGGCACAAAAGAACAATAAAGCGAGAAAGCCTGCCATGAGTATTTTGTACGACGAGCGCGTTGATGGGGCGCTGCCTGAAGTGGACAAGTCAGCGCTGCTGGCTGAACTGCGGGAGCAGCTTCCAGACCTGGAAGTGCTGCACACCCAGGAAGACCTCAAACCCTACGAGTGCGACGGGCTCTCTGCCTACACCACCACGCCAATGCTGGTGGTATTGCCTGAGCGCATCGAACAAGTCGAACGCCTGCTCAAACTCTGCTATCAACGCCGTGTGCCCGTGGTGGCACGCGGGGCCGGGACGGGCTTGTCCGGTGGTGCGTTGCCGTTGGTCCAGGGGATTTTGCTGGTGATGGCGCGCTTCAAGCACATCCTTGAAGTCAATCCAGAGGGGCGTTTCGCCCGTGTTCAGCCGGGCGTTCGCAACCTGGCCATCTCCCAGGCGGCCGCCCCTTACGACCTGTATTACGCACCGGACCCATCCTCGCAGATCGCCTGTTCGATTGGCGGTAATGTCGCTGAGAACGCCGGAGGCGTGCATTGCCTGAAATATGGCCTGACCGTGCATAACCTGCTCAAGGTGGAAATCCTCACGGTTGAAGGCGAGCGCATGACCTTGGGCAGCGATGCCCTGGATTCGCCCGGCTTCGACCTGCTCGCCTTGTTCACCGGCTCCGAAGGCATGCTGGGGATCATCACCGAAGTCACGGTCAAGCTGCTGCCCAAGCCGCAGGTGGCCAAGGTGTTGCTGGCCAGCTTTGACTCGGTGGAGAAAGCCGGGCGCGCAGTGGGTGAAATCATTGCGGCCGGCATCATCCCCGGCGGCCTGGAGATGATGGACAACCTGGCCATTCGCGCCGCCGAGGACTTCATTCACGCCGGTTATCCGGTGGATGCCGAGGCCATCCTGCTGTGCGAACTGGACGGTGTGGAGGCCGACGTGCACGACGATTGCGAGCGTGTTCGCGCAGTGCTGGGCGAGGCCGGCGCCACCGAAGTGCGCATGGCCCGCGATGAGGTTGAAAGGGTCAAGTTTTGGGCCGGGCGCAAGAACGCCTTCCCGGCCGTCGGGCGTATCTCGCCGGACTATTACTGCATGGATGGCACCATTCCACGTCGTGAACTGCCCGGGGTGCTCAAGGGCATCAGTGAGCTGTCCGAGGCGTTCGGCCTGCGTGTGGCCAACGTGTTCCATGCCGGTGACGGCAATATGCACCCCTTGATTCTGTTTGATGCCAACCAACCCGGCGAGCTGGAGCGGGCCGAGTCCCTGGGCGGCAAGATTCTTGAACTCTGCGTCAAGGTAGGCGGCAGCATCACCGGCGAACACGGGGTGGGGCGCGAGAAGATCAATCAGATGTGCGTTCAGTTCAACAGTGATGAGCTGACCCTGTTTCACGCGGTGAAAGCCGCCTTCGATCCGCGTGGCCTGCTCAATCCCGGCAAGAACATTCCGACCCTGCATCGCTGCGCTGAATTCGGCGCCATGCACGTGCACCACGGCCAACTGCCCTTTCCTGAACTGGAGCGCTTCTAATGGTGATGCAGCACGACTGCGACGCCAGCGAGGCGTTGCTGGAACAAGTCAATCACGCCCTCAACAGTGCTACGGCGTTGCGCATTCAGGGGGGTAACAGCAAGGCGTTCCTCGGTCGCAAGGTCGACGGCGAAGTGCTCGATACCCGTGCCCACCGCGGCATCGTCAGCTACGACCCGACCGAGTTGGTGATCACCGCCCGCGCCGGCACGCCGCTGCTTGAGCTGGAGGCGGCGCTGGACGCGGCCGGGCAGATGCTCACCTGCGAGCCTGCACAATTTGGCGGCGCCGCGACCCTCGGCGGGATGGTTGCGGCAGGTCTGTCGGGCCCGCGCCGGCCCTGGTCCGGCGCGGTTCGTGACCTGGTCCTGGGCACCCGCTTGATCACCGGAACGGGCAAGCACCTGCGATTTGGCGGCGAGGTGATGAAGAACGTCGCCGGCTACGACCTGTCGCGGCTGCTGGCCGGTAGCTTTGGCTGCCTGGGGGTGATTACCGAGGTGTCGCTCAAAGTGCTGCCCAAACCGCGCCAGTGCCTGAGTCTGCGGCTGGAGATGGACGCCGCCCTGGCCTTGCGCAAACTGGCCGAGTGGGGCCAGCAACCCCTTTCGCTGAGCGCCGCCTGCCATGATGGTCAGGCGTTGCACCTGCGCCTGGAAGGTGGCGAAGGCTCGGTCGCAGCGGCCCGCGAACGCCTCGGTGGTGAGTTGCTTGAGAGTTCGTACTGGGCCGACCTGCGCGAGCAGCGTCTGGATTTTTTCGCGGACCCGCGCCCGCTCTGGCGTTTGTCGGTGCCGGCCAATACCGGCGTGCTGGCGCTGCCCGGGGAGCAACTGATCGACTGGGGGGGCGCCCAGCGCTGGCTCAAGTCCGATGCCGATGTCGCGCTGATCCGCCAGATCGCCGCCCAAGCCGGTGGCCACGCCACCTGTTTCACCGCCGGCCACGGCGACAGTCCGTTCCATCCGCTGGCCGCTCCGTTGCTGCGCTACCACCGACAGCTCAAAACCCAGCTTGACCCCCAGGGCATCTTCAACCCTGGCCGTATGTATCGTGAGGTGTAGCAGTGCAGACCCATCTGAGTGAACAGGCCAAGCACCTGCCGCGCGCCGAGGAAGCCGAACGCGTCCTGCGCAGCTGTGTGCATTGCGGCTTTTGCAACGCCACCTGCCCGACCTACCAGCTCATTGGCGACGAGCTGGACGGCCCACGTGGGCGCATTTATCTGATCAAGCAAGTGCTGGAAGGCAACGAAGTCACGGCCAAGACCCAACTGCACCTGGATCGCTGCCTGAGCTGTCGCAACTGTGAGACCACCTGCCCGTCAGGCGTGCAGTACCACAACTTGCTGGATATCGGCCGCGCAGTAGTCGATGCCGCCGTGCCGCGCCCGCTGGCTCAGCGTGTATTGCGTCAAAGCCTGCGGGCCGTGGTGCCCCATGCGCGGCTGTTCAAAGGGTTGATTGAGGTCGGCCAGGTTTTCCGTCCGCTGTTGCCGGCCAGCCTCAAGGCCAAATTGCCGCGCACTGCCAATGCCGCCAAACCCCGGCCCGAGCCACGCCATGCCCGCCGTGTGCTGATGCTTGAGGGCTGTGTGCAGCCTGGCCTGGCACCTAACACCAATGCCGCCACGGCGCGGGTGCTCGATCGCCTCGGCATCAGCGTCACACCGATCAATGAAGCCGGTTGCTGCGGTGCGGTGGACTACCACCTCGACGCCCAGGAGCAAGGTTTGCAACGTGCGCGGCGCAACATCGATGCCTGGTGGCCCGCCATCGAGCAGGGCGCCGAGGCCATTGTGCAAACCGCCAGCGGCTGCGGCGCCTTCGTCAAGGATTACGGCCATCTGTTGGCGCAGGACCCGGCCTACGCCGAGAAAGCCAGGCGCGTCAGTACGTTGGCCAAAGACTTGGTTGAGGTGCTCAGCGTCGAACCTCTGGAGCAACTGGGTGTGCATGCCGACAAGCGCGTGGCTTTCCATTGCCCCTGCACCTTGCAGCATGCGCAGAAGCTGGGTGGCGCCGTAGAGAGCGTGCTCGCTCGCCTTGGTTTCGGCCTGACGGCTGTGCCCGACGGTCACCTGTGTTGCGGCTCGGCCGGGACCTATTCATTGACCCAGCCGCAGCTGTCCAGGCAGTTGCGCGACAACCGACTCAATGCCCTGGAAAGCGGTAAGCCGCAAGTGATCGTCACCGCCAACATCGGCTGCCAGACCCACCTCGACGGCGCCGGCCGCACCCCTGTGCGGCACTGGATCGAACTGGTCGAAGAAGCCCTGAACTAACCGGAGAACAGCATGCTTAGCAAAGCCGTATTGAGCCAGACCGAAGTCAGCAAAATCCTCGCCGCTGCCCGCAGTGAAGCCGAAAAAAACCACTGGGTCGTGACCATCAGTGTGGTCGACGACGGCGGTCACCCGCTGGCCCTTGAGCGTCTGGATGGCTGCGCACCGATCGCCGCCTACATCGCCGCCGAGAAGGCCCGCAGCGCCGCCATCGGGCGTCGTGAAACCAAAGGTTATGAAGACATGGTCAATGGCGGGCGTAGCGCGTTCCTGTCCGCGCCGCTGCTGACTTCGCTGGAAGGTGGCGTGCCGGTGATTGTCGATGGCCAGGTGATTGGCGCGGTGGGCGTTTCCGGGGTCAAGGCCGATCAGGACGCCCAAGTGGCCAAAGCCGGTATCGCCGCACTGGGCTGATTGCAAAGGTGAAGCACTTGCTCAGTGAGCCGCGCTGACACCTGACGCCGGCCATCTACTGTTTTTTGGAGAGTGAAAATGACTGATCGCGTGAACTGCCAGCGCCTGCAAGTGGCCGTCAACCTGCAACGTTTCGTCGACGAGCAAGTGCTGCCCGGCACCGGGATTGAACGCGAGGCGTTCTGGGCCGGTTTCGACGCCCTGGTGCATGACCTGGCGCCGCACAATCGTGCGCTGCTGGCCGAGCGCGATGCGCTGCAGGCGAAGCTGGACAGCTGGCACCGCGCGCACCCAGGCCCGATCAGCGACATGCCAGCCTACCGTGGGTTTCTCGAGTCCATTGGCTACCTGTTGCCGCAGCCAGACACGGTGCGGGTCACCACCGCCAACGTCGACAGCGAGATCACCCAACAGGCCGGTCCACAGCTGGTGGTGCCGATGATGAACGCCCGCTACGCGTTGAACGCCGCCAATGCGCGCTGGGGCTCTTTGTACGATGCGTTGTACGGCACCGATGCCATCGCTGAAGACGGTGGCGCTCAAAAGGGCCCGGGTTACAACCAGGTGCGTGGTGACAAAGTCATCGCGTTCGCCCGCGCGTTTCTCGATCAGGCCGCGCCGCTGGGCATGGGTTCCCATGCCGATTCGGTCAATTACCGGGTCAGTGCGGGGCAATTGCAGGTGACCCTGGTTGACGGCACCCAAACCGGTTTGGCCCAGGCCGACAAGTTCGTCGGTTATCAGGGCCAGGCCAGCGCACCGACAGCGGTGCTGCTGAAAAACAACGGCCTGCACGTGGAAATCCAGATCGATGCCGGCAGCCTGATCGGCGCCAGCGATGGCGCAGGGGTCAAGGACTTGTTGGTGGAGTCCGCGCTGTCGACCATTCTCGACTGCGAAGACTCCGTCGCGGCGGTCGATGCGGCCGATAAGGTGGTGATCTACCGTAACTGGCTCGGCCTGATGAAAGGCGACCTCAGCGAAGCGCTGGAAAAGGGCGGCAAGTCTATCGTGCGCCGTCTCAACCCGGACCGCGAGTACACCGCTGCCGCTGGCGGTGCGTTGAAACTACACGGCCGCTCGCTGCTGTTTGTGCGTAACGTCGGGCACCTGATGAGCAACCCGGCGATCCTCGACGGCGAAGGCCACGAGATCCCCGAAGGCATCCTCGACGGCGTGATGACCAGCTTGATCGCCCTGCATGACCTCCAGCGCCACGGGAACTCGCGTACCGGCAGCGTCTATATCGTCAAGCCGAAAATGCACGGTCCGGCTGAAGTGGCCTTTGCCGATCAGTTGTTCACGCGTATCGAGGACCTGCTGCAGTTGCCCCGGCACACCCTGAAGATGGGGATCATGGACGAGGAGCGCCGCACCAGTATCAACCTCAAGGCGTGTATCGCCAGCGCGGCGGCGCGGGTGGCCTTCATCAACACCGGCTTTCTCGACCGCACCGGTGACGAGATGCACACCGCCATGGAGGCCGGCGCGATGCTGCGCAAGGGCGACATGAAGAGCAGCGCCTGGATCCAGGCCTACGAGCGCAACAACGTGCTGGTTGGCTTGAGCTGCGGTCTGCGTGGCCGGGCGCAGATTGGTAAGGGAATGTGGGCCATGCCGGACCTGATGGCCGCCATGCTCGAGCAGAAGATCGCCCATCCCCAGGCCGGCGCCAATACGGCCTGGGTCCCGTCGCCGACCGCCGCCACCTTGCATGCCTTGCACTACCACCAGGTGGATGTGCAGGCGGTGCAGCGCGAGCTGGAAGCCATCGACCTCAACAGTCAGCGCGACGACCTGCTCAATGGCCTGCTCAGCGTGCCGGTGGTGGCCGAGCCTGACTGGAGCGCCAGCCAGATCCAGCAAGAACTGGACAACAACTGCCAGGGCATCCTCGGTTATGTGGTGCGCTGGGTCGAGCAGGGCGTGGGTTGCTCCAAAGTGCCGGATATCCACGACGTCGGCCTGATGGAGGATCGCGCCACGCTGCGTATTTCCAGCCAACACATTGCTAACTGGCTGCACCACAACGTCGTCAGCCAGACGCAGGTGCGCGCAAGCCTTGAGCGCATGGCCAAGGTGGTCGATCAGCAGAACGCCGGCGATCCGCTGTATCGCCCCATGGCCGACGACTATGCTGCTTCGATGGCGTTCCAGGCCGCCTGCGACCTGGTGTTCAAGGGCCGTGAGCAACCCAGCGGCTACACCGAACCGCTGCTGCACGCCTGGCGTCTACGGTTCAAGCAACAGGCCTGAGGAAGGTTAATTGTCGAGGGTGCTGCGGTGTCCATCGTGACCGCAGCCCCGAAAGCCCTTGCCTTGGCAGGGGCGCCGTACAACAGGCCCCGACAGCCCATGGCTGCCGGGGCCCTTGAGCATGAGCGCGGCGATGGGTGATCCCTGTCGACGCGGTTCGCGGAGCACATGTGCTCTGGATGCGTGGCGCCGGATACCCCCGGCAAACTGTGGTTCACAACAATAAAAAGGAACCAAAACCATGAGTCAAACACTGCTGTCCATCTTGGCCTTCGTACCGCTGGTACTGGCGGGCGTGTTACTGATCGGCTTTCGCTGGCCAGCCAAATACGCCATGCCCGTGGTCTTCGTACTGACGGCGCTGATCGGCCTTGGGGCCTGGGACATGACGTTGAATCGGGTCCTGGCGTCCTCGCTGCAGGGCCTCGTCCTCACGGCGGCGATCCTGTGGATTGTTTTCGGCGCCATTCTGTTGCTCAACACCCTCAAGCATTCCGGCGGCATCAGCTCCATTCGCCGCGGCTTTGCCAATATCAGCCCGGACCGTCGGGTCCAGGCGCTGATCGTGGCCTGGCTGTTCGGCTGCTTCATCGAGGGTGCTTCCGGCTTTGGCACACCTGCGGCGGTAGTCGCGCCGTTGATGGTTGCGTTGGGCTTCCCGGCCATGGCCGCGGTGGTACTCGGCATGTTGGTGCAGTCCACGCCGGTGTCTTTTGGTGCCGTCGGCACACCCATGGTGGTCGGGGTCACCGGCGGCCTTGACCAGACCGGTCTGGGCGCGCAACTGGCTGCGGTCGGCAGCAACTGGGACGTGTTCTTCCATCTGATCGTCTCGCGGGTGGCGATCATCCATGCCCTTTGCGGGATTCTCATGCCGCTGATCATGATCAGCATCATGACCCGCTTCTTCGGCAAGAACCAATCCTGGCGCGAAGGCCTGGTCATGGCGCCATTTGCGATTTTCACCGGGTTCGCCTTCGTCATTCCTTACGCAGCCGCCGGGGTGTTCCTCGGTCCGGAATTCCCCTCGATGATTGGTGCCCTGGTGGGCCTGAGCATTGTGATCCCGGCTGCCAAAGCCCGTTTCCTATTGCCCAAGACCACCTGGGACTTTGCCCCGGCCAGCGAGTGGCCAGCGGAGTGGATGGGCAAGATCGAGATGAAACTCGACGACATGGCCGGCAAGAAGGCGATTTCCGTCCCCATGGCCTGGGCACCCTATGTGCTGTTGGCCGTGCTGTTGGTGCTGTCGCGCAACATTCCACCGCTCAAGGCCTGGCTGCTGTCACTGAGCTTCGGGGCCAAAGACATTCTCGGTGAGACCGGCGTGTCCGCCAGCCTGGAGTTGCTCTACCTGCCAGGTGGTTTGCTCTGCGTGGTTGCGCTGATGACATTCTTCTTGCACCGCATGCGCGCCAGCGAATTGGTAGCGGCTGTGAGCGAATCGAGCAAAACCTTGCTGGGCGCCGGTTTCGTGTTGATCTTCACCATCCCGATGGTGCGTATCCTGATCAACTCAGGGGTGAACGGATCGGACCTGGTGTCGATGCCGGTGGCAATGGCGCGTCTGGTCGCAGACAGTGTCGGCAGCGTGTACCCGTTCTTCGCCCCGGCGGTGGGCGCACTGGGCGCGTTCATCGCCGGCTCCAACACCGTGTCGAACCTGATGCTGGCGCAGTTCCAGTTCAACACCGCGCAACTATTGGGCATCTCTGGCGCGCTGATGGTGGCGTTGCAATCGGTAGGCGCGGCGGCCGGTAACATGATCGCCATCCACAACGTGGTGGCGGCGTCGGCGACAGTCGGCCTGCTGGGTCGCGAAGGCATCACCCTGCGCAAGACCATGCTGCCGACGCTGTACTACATCGTCCTGGCCGGTATCATCGGCATGATCGGCTTCTATCTGCTGGGTATCAGTGATCCGCTGACGAAGTCCTGAAACCTGCGGCTGCCCGCCGGTGGGGCGGGCAGCTTCGGTCAGGCGAGTCCGCCTGAGCTAAACCCGCGCATAGGTTGACAGGTTGTAAATGAAAGCCCCTGATTCGTGATGAATCAGGGGCTTTGTAGTGTCTGGCGTTTTATAGAAGGGTACCCGCCGGCGCCGCATCCAGCCGCCTGGCAATCACATCCATCACGTCGCAACCGTCACGCAGCGGAATGCAGCAAAGCTGTGCCAAATCCTGAAGCGTCGCAGGGTCGACGCTCTGTTCATCGCGCATCGCAAAATTCTCAAGGAACTGAGTCGCGGCGCGGATTCGGTAGGCGGCTGCATCAAGCAGGATGTGTAGCGGGGCGCAAGTATCGACGTAGAGGGGTTGGTCGTCGGCGTTGCTGGTAAGGCTCATGTATTGGTTCATATCAATTCCCTGTGCTGGTGAAGGAATTGTGTCAATCGAGTCGCCAAACCCGGTCGCCATTTTGGGCGACGCCCAGACTATAGGCGCCACCACAAAAAATACGCAAGGGATTGATAGCGCGGAGGTTTCCCAATCACATGTGGGATATTTCCGTAGCTCAATCAGCCAGTTTCGCCATTCCACCCCCATTTACGGCCCTACACGTCCCACAATCCAATCGCGCATTCCCACCCGGCGCGGGATAATACGGTCCGGCTTGGGGTCACAACCGCTTCCCCCTGATTGTATTGGCGGCTGAGAAGGATCGATCGCAATGACAGACTGGCTGCAAAGCTATGGCGAGATGGCTGAACGGGTACGCGCCCACGATTGGGAGGCCAGCCCGCTCGGGCCGCCGAAGCAGTGGCCCGATGTGCTGAAGACCACCGTAGCGTTGAGCCTCGCCTCGCATTTCCCCCAGGCCATCGTGTGGGGGCCGGACCTGATCACGTTGTACAACGATGCCTTCGTGCCCATCCTTGGCAATAAACCCCAAGCGCTGGGCCGGCGGTTCGATGAGGTGTGGAAAGAAGTCTGGAGCGACATCGGCCCGATTGTGCGGGCGGCTTTCGAGGGGCAGGCGACTTATATCGAGAACTTCCCTCTGATCATCGAGCGTGGCGGCGGCCTGGAACAGGCGTATTTCACGTTCTGCTACAGCCCCATCCGTGATCAGTTCGGCAAGGTCGTGGGCATGCTGGACACCGTCACCGAGACCACTTCCACGGTGTTCATGACCCAACGCCTGGCGGTGCTGGATGCCATTGGCAATGCCGTGGCGAATGCCACCGACCCGCAGGCCATCATGGCAACCACCACGCGGATTCTGGCGGCGCACCTGAACCTGTCCAATTGCGCCTATGCGGATATGGATGAGGACGAGGATGGCTTCACCATTCGCGGTGATTGGGCTCGGGCGGGGTCACCCAGTATTGTCGGGCATTACCGGCTGGCGGATTTCGGTCGGCTGGCGGTTGCCAACCTGCGGGCCGGCAAACCACTGGTGGTCAACGATAACCTCAAGGAACTGGCGCCCGAGGAAGCGGCGACGTTCCAGGCCATCGGTATCGCTGCGACCATTTGCGTGCCGCTGATCAAGAACGGACGTTTGACCGCATTGATGGCCATCCACGATAAAACGCCGCGGGTCTGGTCCAGCAACGATCTGGCGCTGCTAATGGAAGTGACCGAACGATCCTGGGCTCACATCGAGCGGACCCGTGCGGACGCCGCCGTGCGCGAGGGGCTCGCGGCCCTGGCGGAACTGAACGCGACGCTGGAGGAGCGGGTCGAGGAGCGCACCACGCGCCTGAAACAGACCGAAGCGGCCCTGCGCCAGTCGCAGAAACTTGAAGCCATCGGCCAGCTCACCGGCGGGGTGGCCCACGACTTCAACAACCTGCTGACAATCATTCGTTCCTCCGTCGACTTTCTGCGCATGCCCAACCTGTCCGATGAGCGTCGCAACCGCTACATGACGGCGGTTTCCGAGACGGTGGAGCGTGCCGCCAAGCTGACCAGCCAATTGCTCGCCTTCGCCCGGCGTCAGCCGTTGAAACCGCAAGTCATCGATGTGGGCAAGCAGGTGCAAAGCCTCGGCGACATGCTGCAAACCGTCACGGGCGCGCGGATTCAGGTCAGGGTAGAGCTGAGCGACCGGCCTTGTTACATCCGCGCTGACGTAAGCCAGTTTGAAACGGCGCTGATCAACATGGCCCTCAATGCCAGGGATGCCATGGACGGGCAAGGCACGTTGTCGCTGCGGCTCATTGGCGGTGCTGGCATGCCGCCGATCCGAGGTCACGCGGGAGCCGGGCAGTCTTTTGCCGCCATTGCCCTGGCCGACACCGGCACCGGTATTGCGGCAGAAGTCCTGGAGCATATTTTCGAGCCGTTCTTTACCACCAAGGAAGTGGGCAAGGGCACCGGGCTGGGGTTGTCCCAGGTGTTCGGTTTTGCCAAACAGTCTGGCGGCAACGTGGATGTTTCGACCGTAGTCGGGGAGGGGACGGTGTTTACCTTGTACCTGCCGGAAGTCGAGCCTGAAGAGATTCATGAGCCCATTCGGGAGGAAACCACGCCCCTGCTGCTGGAAAAGGGCAAGCGTCGGGTGTTGATCGTGGAGGACAACCTGGAGGTCGGGCGTTTTGCCAATCAGATCCTGCAGGATCTGGGCTACGAAACGGCCTGGGCCACCAACGCCGAGGAGGCACTGGACATGGTTGGCCCAGATGCGACGGCGTTCGACGCGATATTCTCCGACGTCGTCATGCCTGGCATCAGTGGGATTGCCCTGGCCAAGGCACTGCGTCAGCGCCGCCCGGATCTGCCGGTGGTTCTGACGTCGGGTTATAGCGAGGAGCTGGCCCACCGCAGCCATGAAGATTTCGAGTTTCTATCCAAGCCTTATTCGGCCGATCAGGTTTCCCGGATTTTAAGCCGCTCGATGGCGGGGCGGATTGAATAAAGGTGTCCGTGCGCAAATCACGCAGCTCCATTCGTCGGCCAAACGTCTGCCTGAATAATCAGTCCGTTGATGACCGGCTAGTCTGAAAGTCGTGAAGGCCGATATTTTCCAGGCAACGGGTTGTTGCCGGTGTGGGCCTCGACGAAAAGGGGAAAGGCGATGGGAGCAGCGTACAGCGAGGATAACGGAGCCGCATATCCGATCAATGAAGGTTTGCAGTGTGGTCAATCGGCCTATAGGGCGGACTTTGGCGACGAGCCGATCAAATCCATCAAGACCAAGGTCTCTAAAGTGCCGCGAGGGGAAAAGGCCAAGTTCCTGCCCAGGGTCCCGGTCAGCAAGTAATGTTACAACTCTCCAATGCAGCCCCGTCATCGTGGCGAGGGAGCTTGCTCCCGCTGGGCTGCGCAGCAGCCCCCAAACCAGGCAACTCGGTGTGCCAGGAAGATTGAGTTAACTGCTTTAGGGCTGCTGCGCAGCCCAACAGCGCGGTGCGACGCTTCGCTAAATCCCCTCGCCACGACACCATTCCAGCCTCTGGCAAAAAAAATCCTCATCTTTTTTCTCGCGACGGTTTCTTTCACGTTTCTTTCACAAGCGGGCGCGTAGTCTTAGCTCATCCGTTAGAAAGCAGTAAAAGCAGTACCTGCCCGTTTCCCCAGCGGGCTTTTTTTTGCCTGTCATAAAACTACCCCTCCGTTTGTTGTCCAAGGGACATGGCCCTACGCTATCTGGCGTAGACTGACGCCCGCGCGTACCGGCCATCTTTCCCCGATGCGGCATTCTTGAGGTTTTTATCATGCGTTTAACTTTATCCAGCTTGGTACTTGGGCTTTTGGTTGCTCAGGGCGCTATGGCCGCCGGCGACGGCACTGCCGCGGTTGGCGGTGGCCTGGGCGGTGCGTTGGGTAACGTAGTCGGCCAGCAGATGGGCGGCAGCACAGGCGCGGCCATTGGCGCCGGTGTCGGCGGTGCAGCCGGCAGTGCGGTGGGGGCGCGTAAGGGCAGCCGTACAGAAGCGGCTATTGGCGGTGGCTTGGGGTCGGCCGGTGGTTCGATTGTCGGTAACAGCCTGGGTGGCTCGACGGGCTCCACCATCGGCGCAGGCATTGGTGGCGCGGCGGGTGGTGCGTTGGGCAGCAACCTGTCCAATGACAACGATGGTCATTCGGGTGGTAAGAAGCACAAACACAAGAACAAGCATAAGAACAAGCATCGTTAATCTGGTGTTTGGATGAGAAAGACCCGGCCTTGAGCCTAATGCTGTTCATTTAGGAAAAACGGCGCTTGTTTCAGAAATGAAAAGCGCCGTTTTTTTGTTTTTTG
>NZ_JAKNQY010000031.1 GCF_024494355.1 Pseudomonas sp. Q11
CAGCTTGCATCCATGCTGAATGTGCCGCCGTCATCGCGGGCAAGCCTTGCTCCCACACTGGTTTTTCAGGGTTAACCGATTCGGTGTTCACCTCAAATCCCTTGTGGGAGCGGGCTTGCCCGCGAAAGCGCTGGGTCAGCTTGCATCCTTGCTGAATGTGCCGTCGTCATCGCGGGCAAGCCTTGCTCCCACAGGTTTTTTTCAGGGTTAACCGATTTGGTGTTCACCTCAATTCCCCTGTGGCGGGCTTGCTCGCGAAAGCGGTGTTAAGTGCGCCACAGAAACAGCACATTTCCAGTGCCAACAATGGCCACTAAAATGCCTCCATCTCGCTCGCCCCCCGATGGTGCATCCCGCCATCCCAGCGCGCACGCCGATGAAACAGCCCCTTCCCCATACACCCATTTCATTTCCAGAAACTGCACTTCGTCGGTGCGTATCCCCCTTTGTCGCGTAAGACATTACCGACAATGAACCTGATTGTCGGACAATTCGACGAAGCGCGCCGCACCGCTCTAGGTTCTGACCTAGACTGCCCAACCGGGGAGAAAACCGACCAGTCACCCAGACGAAAAAAAGTGGAAACTTTTCGCAACGGCGACTGGTCAGGTTAGAGGTAGGGCAACAGCGGCTGGTGCAGTCCTTGCAAGTCCTTGTAGCAGCCCTTTCACCTGATTCGCTTAACCGCATTGGGCAGCGTTTTGCTTACCTTGCGTAGCGCTTGTGCGCCTGGCCGCAGGATTCGGCCAATGAAACAACAGCTCTGGCGCTTGCCGGAAACAGATCGAGAAAATGGGAGAAATTTATGATCAGTGCTGCCTTGGAACCACAACAAGTCCGTTCTCAACTTCCGCCGGCGGCTGAATCGCCGACGGCACCGGTGCTAGCCACCGGCGGCAAGGCACTGCTCCCCGTCGTCAGGCAGAACCCCAATCGCAAGAAAGTATTGTTCGTAACCTCGGAAATCGCCGATCTGGTGAAGACCGGTGGCCTGGGTGACGTCTCGTCCGCCCTGCCCCGAGCCATGGCCGGCCTGCATGATGTCCGGGTGCTGATCCCCGGTTACCCGCAGGTAATGAACAGCGGCAACCCGATCCACATCATCGGTGAACTGGGCGGTCACGCAGCGCTGCCTCCTTGCAAGATCGGTCGTATGGACATGGCCGACGGTCTGGTGATTTACGTACTGATCTGTCCGGAACTCTTTGCCCGTGAAGGCTCACCTTACGGCGCCAACAACGGTCGCGACTGGCCCGACAACCACATTCGCTTCGCCCGACTGGGCCTGGCCGCGGCTGACATCGCCGCCAACCTCGCCCAAATCCACTGGTGCCCCGATCTGGTCCACGCCCATGACTGGCCGGCCGGGCTGGCGCCGGCCTACATGCACTGGCGCGGGCAACGCACGCCCACCCTGTTCACTATCCACAACCTGGCGTACCAGGGCGTGGTGAGTCTGGCATCCTGCCCGGAGCTGGGTATCCCGGAGCATGCATTGCAACAGGAAGGCATGGAGTTCTACGGCAAGTTGTCGTTTCTCAAGGCCGGCATGGCCTACTCCAGCCATATCACCACGGTCAGCGCCACCTACGCCCAGGAAATCACCACGCCGGCATTCGGTTGCGGGCTCGACGGTTTCCTCGCGGCCAAAACACAACAGGGCCTGCTCAGCGGCATTCCCAATGGCATCGATGAGAGTTGGGACTCGGCCACCGATACGCACCTGTTCCGCCAGTTCGCCATGGGCGACTGGGAGGGCAAGGCAGTGAATGCTGCCCATGTGCGCGACCTGTTCGGCCTCGACGATTCCAGCGGCCCGCTGTTCGCCGTGGTTTCGCGCCTGGTGTACCAGAAAGGCCTGGACCTGACCGAAGCCGTCGCCGAGTTCATCGTCGAATCCGGGGGCCAAATCGCGATTATTGGTCGCGGTGAACCGGAGGAAGAACAAGCCATGCGTGAGCTGGCACTGCGTTTTCCCGGACGAATCGGCGTGCGCATCGGCTTCAACGAAACGGATGCGCGGCGGATGTTCGCCGGCAGCGACTTTCTGCTGATGCCTTCGCGCTACGAGCCCTGCGGCTTAAGTCAGATGTACGCCCAGCGCTTTGGCTCGTTGCCGGTGGCACGCAATACCGGCGGGTTGGCGGACACCATCGAGGACGGCATCACTGGTTTCCTGTTCGATGAATCCACTGCCGACAGCTACAAACTGGCATTGAGCCGGGCCTTCAAGGTCTTCGAGTTTCCTGACCTGCTCAACGCGATGCGCTGCCGGGCCATGTCGGCGCCATTCAACTGGTGCAAGGCCGTGGAACCCTACGCCGAACTCTATGAACAGCTAGTGGCCAAGTCACTGGGTAAATCGGCCAGACAATGAGGTAACAATGCCGTCAAGGACGCCTGAAACCTGGACCCATGGCGCGGTCATGCTCGATGCCGAGCACACCCGCTTCGCCCTCTGGGCCCCGGATGCTTTTTTTGTGAGTGTCGAACTCGACACTGGAGACTCAATACCGCTACTGCCCCAGGCCGATGGCTGGTTCATGATCCAGACCCGCTGCCCCGCCGGCACCCGTTATCGCTACAACATCGACGGCGAACTGGAGGTGCCCGACCCGGCGTCCCGCGCCCAGGCCGGTGACATTGACCGCCACAGCGTGGTGGTCGATCCTCATGCTTACCCATGGCGCCATACCCACTGGTCCGGGCGCCCCTGGCACGAAGCCGTGATCTATGAATTGCACGTCGGCGCCCTCGGTGGTTTCCAAGGCGTCGAACAGCACTTGGCGCGCCTGGCCGGATTGGGCGTGACCGCCATCGAACTGATGCCGCTGTCGCAATTTCCGGGTGACCGCAACTGGGGCTACGACGGTGTCCTGCCCTACGCACCCCAGGCCTCCTACGGCACGCCGGAACAGCTCAAGCACCTGATCGACAGCGCCCACGGCCATGGGCTGGCGGTGATTGTGGACGTGGTCTACAACCACTTCGGCCCCGACGGCAATTATCTGCATCGCTACGCAAAAGGTTTCTTCCGCGAAGACAAGCACACGCCCTGGGGCGCGGCGATTGACTTCCGGCGCCGCGAGGTGCGGGACTTCTTTATCGACAATGCGCTCATGTGGCTGTTGGAATACCGTTTCGACGGTCTGCGCCTGGACGCCGTGCATGCGATCGAAGACCCGGACTTCCTCCAGGAACTGGCCGCCAGGGTGCGCGAACAGGTAGACCCGGTACGGCATGTCTGGCTGACCGTGGAAAACGAACACAACCAGGCCAGCCTGCTGGAGCACGGCTACGACGCCCAGTGGAACGATGACGGGCACAACGCGCTGCACGTGCTGCTGACCGGCGAAACCGACGCCTATTACGCTGACTATGCCGAGGAGCCGACGGAACAATTGGCACGCTGCCTCAGCCAGGGTTTTGTCTTCCAGGGCCATATCAACCGCCACGGCGAACCTCGGGGCGAACCCAGCGGCCACCTGCCCCCCAGCGCTTTCGTATTGTTCCTGCAGAACCATGACCAGATTGGCAACCGCGCCCTGGGTGAACGCCTGCATCAGTTGGCGCCACCCCAGGCTCTGCAAGCGGCGACCGTATTGTTGCTCTTGTCGCCGATGATTCCGCTGCTGTTCATGGGCGATGAGGTGGCGGCCGGGCAACCCTTTCTGTTTTTCACCAGCCATCACGGCGAATTGGCGGAACTGGTTCGCGAAGGCCGGCGCAACGAGTTCAAGGCGTTCAGTGCCTTTGCCGATCCCGAAAAGCGCGCGCGCATTCCCGATCCCAATGCGGCCGACACCTTCGACGCATCGCGCCCTAACCTGGAGGCGCAACACCCTGAACAACACGCCAGCGAGGCACTGTATCGCCAGTTGCTGAAAATCCGCCGTGAAGCGATCGTCCCGCGCTTGCCTGGGGCTCAGGCCCTGGGCGCCGAAGTGCTGGGCCATGGCGCAGTCAGCGCACGCTGGCGACTGAGCGACGGCAGCGTATTGCGCATTGACCTGAACCTCAGCAATCAGTCGGTCAGGTACACCGCTCACGAAGAGGCCGAGATTCTTTTCGAACATCCGCAGCATGCCGTGGGTCTGTTGCAACAGGGCGCCCTTGCGCCCTACAGCGCGCTGGTCAGTCTGACGCAAGCGGCAAACTTGCCCAACACCACTGGAGAGCGCCTATGAGCGATGCGCAACTGGAGATCCTCGCCGGCCAGGCCGGCCTGGCGGTGGACTGGATCGACGCCAACGGCCGGGCACAAAAAGTCTCGCCCGCCGTCTTGCGTTCGGTCCTCACCGGTCTGGGCCATCCAGCCGGTACCGCCCAGGAAATCGATGCCAGCCTGCTGCAATTGCAGCAGGCTCAACAGAACCATCAACTGCCACCGCTGATCACCGCCGATGTCGGGACCAGCGTGGACCTGAGCCGCTATTTCGCAGCTGCAACGCCCTGCGAAATCCAGCTCGAAGATGGCGCCACGCTGAACCTGAAACTCGACGCCGAAGCCAGGTTGCCGGGGATGGTCCCGGTGGGTTACCAGCACATCAGCATCCAGGACCAGCATTTCATCCTGGCGGTCGCACCGGCACGTTGCTACAGCGTCGCCGACGCCGTGGATGACCCGACGCCCCGCGCCTGGGGCCTGAGCGCGCAGCTATATGGGTTGCGCCGTCCGGGCGACGGCGGTTTTGGCGATACCCAGGCCCTGGAAGAGTTGGCACGAGTGGCCGGCGAGCGCGGTGCCGATGCCTTGGCCATCAGCCCGATGCACGCGATGTTCAGCAGCGACACCGGCCGTTACAGCCCCTACTCACCGTCCAGTCGACTCTTCCTCAACAGCCTCTATGCCGCGCCGGGCACCATCCTGGGTGAACGCGCGCTGCGCACCGCCATCGATGCCACTGGCTTGACCAATCAACTGCGCAACCTGGAAGAGCAGCCGCTGGTGGATTGGCCTGTGGCGGCCCAAGCCAAGCAGAAGGTCCTGCGAGCCCTGTACGACGGCTTTAGTCAGGGCGAGCACCCACTGCATGAGGACTTCAGCAGTTTCCGCCATACCAGCGGCGAAGCCCTGGAGAACCATTGCCGCTTCGAAGCTTTGCAGGCCGAACGCGCGGCTCGGGGAGAAAGCCTCGACTGGCGCCACTGGCCCGAAGAATGGCGCAACCCTCGCAGCGCGACGCTGGCGCATTTTGCCGAGGAGAACGCCGACGAAATCGGCTTCTACGCGTTTTGCCAGTGGCTGATCACCCGATGCCTGGAGCGCGTCCAGAGCGCGGCTAAATCCAGCGGCATGGGCATTGGCCTGATCGCCGACCTGGCGGTAGGCGCCGATGGTGGAGGCAGTCAGGCCTGGAGTCGACAGGATGAACTGCTCGCCTCGCTGACCGTGGGCGCACCACCGGACATCCTCAACCGCTCCGGCCAAGGTTGGGGCATCTCGGCGTTCTCGCCGGAGGGATTGGTACGCAACGGCTTTCGCGCTTTCATTGAAATGCTGCGGGCCAATTTCGCCCACGCCGGCGGCTTGCGCATCGATCACGTGATGGGCTTGCAGCGCTTGTGGGTGATTCCCAACGACGCCCCACCCTGCGATGGCGCATACCTCTATTACCCGGTGGATGACTTGCTGCGCTTGCTGGCCCTCGAATCCCATCGCCATCAGGCCATCGTGCTGGGCGAAGACCTCGGCACTGTGCCTGAAGGCCTTCGAGAAAAACTCAGTGCCCGGTCAATCCTGGGCATGCGCGTGCTCTTGTTCGAACAGGACAATACCCACTTCAAACCCATTCTCGACTGGCCGGACAACGCACTGGCCACGACCAGTACCCATGACTTGCCGACCCTCAATGGCTGGTGGCACGGCCATGATATCGACTGGAACGCACGACTGGACCTGATCGACTCCCACACCGAGATGGACTGGCGCAGACACCGAGAACGTGAACGTGAAGGCCTGAGCAATGTGTTGAATCAGGACCCGCAGAACTTTCGGGAAGAACACCGGGAACCCGACGAGATACTCGATGCCAGTGTGCGCTTTCTCGGTCACACCCGTGCGCCGCTGGTGTTGCTGCCACTGGAGGACGCCCTAGGCATCGACGAGCAGGCTAACCTGCCCGGCACCACCGATACCCACCCCAACTGGCGGCGTCGCCTGGCGTGCGACAGCCAGGCGTTGCTGGATGACCCGGACGCTGCCCGGCGTCTGGAAATACTCGCCTGCGCAAGGCTTCAGGCGAACGAGCGTGACCAATGAATCAAACGTTGATCCAACCGCTGCGGGCAACCCTTCGCCTGCAGTTTCATAAAGGCTTTACCCTGGACGACGCCATACCGCAGGTGCCCTACTTCGCATCGTTGGGCATCAGCCACATTTATGCCTCGCCGCTGCTTAAAGCCCGGGCCGGTTCCATGCACGGCTACGATGTGGTCGATCCGACCCAGGTCAACCCGGAACTGGGCGGGGAAGACGCCCTACGGCGCCTGGTCGCCAGCCTGCGTGAGCATGGGATGGGACTGATCCTCGACATCGTGTCCAACCACATGGCCGTCGGCGGCAACGACAACCCGTGGTGGCAGGATCTGCTGGAGTGGGGACGCTTGAGCCCCTACGGTCAGTTCTTTGACATTCAGTGGCATTCCCCCGACCCGTTGATGGAGGGCCAGCTATTGCTGCCATTTTTGGGCAGCGACTACGGTGTGGCCTTGCAGGAAGGCACGCTGAAGCTGCGTTTCGATGCCGGGCAAGGCAACTTTTTAGTCGAACATTACGAACATCACTTTCCGATCTGCCCGATGCAGTATGGCGAATTGCTCAAACCCGCTGAAACGCTGCCATCCGAACAAGCCGAATCCCTCAAGGCTCTGGCCGAGCGCTTTACCACGCTGAACTACCAGACTGACGCCCATACCCTGTCCCGGCCACTGCAACAGCAATTGCAAGCACTGGCCAGCCAACCGGGCATCCTGGCCGCCATCGAAGAGAACTTGCGCGCGTACGACTCCCGGCAACCCGAGGGCTTCGAGCGCCTGCATCAGTTGCTGGAGCGCCAGAGCTACCGGCTCGCCAGTTGGCGCACGGCGGCGGACGACATCAACTGGCGGCGTTTTTTCGACGTCAATGAGCTGGGCGGCCTGCGGGTCGAGCGCCCGGCAGTGTTCGAAGCCACCCACGCAAAAATTTTTGAATTGATCGCCGAAGGCCTGGTGGACGGGTTGCGCATCGATCACATCGACGGTCTTGCCGATCCTCGTGGTTATTGCCGTAAATTGCGCAGGCGTGTCGATTCGCTTTCACCCTCGCGGCACCTGCCCATTTTTATTGAAAAAATCCTCGGCGATGGCGAAACCTTGCGTCAGGACTGGAACATCGACGGCAGTACCGGTTACGAGTTCATGAACCAGATCTCGTTGCTGCAACATGACCCGGCCGGTGCCGAGCCCCTCGCCCAATTGTGGAGTCGCCACAGCGAACGGCCGGCGCACTTCATCGAAGAAGCCCGCCTGGCCCGTCAACAGATTCTCAACGGTTCCCTGGCCGGAGACTTCGAAAGCGTTGCCCAGGCCCTGCTTCAGGTCGCGCGGGACGACGTGATGACCCGTGACCTGACCCTCGGCGCGATTCGCCGGGCGTTGCAGGAACTGATCGTGCATTTCCCGGTGTACCGCACGTACATCAACCCGTTGGGGCGTTCAAGCGAAGACGATGTGTTTTTTCGCCAGGCCCTGGAAGGCGCCCGACAAACCCTCAGCGAAGCCGACTGGCCGGTGCTCGACTACCTGGCCGACTGGCTCGGCGGCATGCCCTGGCGGGATCGTCCACGGGGCAGCCAGCGCAAACGGCTGCGCCATGCCTGCGTGCGCTTCCAGCAACTGACCTCGCCAGCCGCCGCCAAGGCCGTGGAAGACACGGCGCTTTATCGTTCGGCAGTGCTGCTGTCGCGCAACGACGTGGGCTACAACACCGAGCGGTTCAGCGCCCCGCCCCAGGAATTCCATAATGCCTGCCTCGAACGGCTGGAGCATTTCCCTGACAACCTGATGACCACCGCCACCCACGACCACAAGCGCGGCGAAGACACCAGGGCAAGGCTTGCGGTGCTCAGCGAACGGGCTGACAGGTACACCGCATACGTGGAGCAATGGCGCATCCTTGCGCCTTCATTGCACAGCGACCCCGCCGCCCCTTCGGCCGGTGATGAATTGATTTTGTACCAGGCGCTACTGGGAAGTTGGCCGCTGGACCTTGATGTGCGCGACCACAAGGCATTGGCCGACTACAACGAGCGCCTGTGGCAATGGCAACGCAAGGCTTTGCGCGAAGCCAAGTTGCAGAGCAGTTGGGCGGCCGTCAACGACGCCTATGAGCAGGCGACCCAGATGTTCCTGGAGCGGCTGTTGCTCGGTGATGAGGGGCTGCCCCTGCGCAGCGCCATCGCCGAAGCGGTCCAGGCCATCGCCCCGGCGGGCGCCCTCAACAGTCTGGCGCAAACCTTGCTGCGTATGACCGTACCCGGTGTGCCGGACCTGTACCAGGGTAACGAGTTCTGGGATTTCAGCCTGGTGGATCCGGACAACCGCCGTCCGGTGGACTTCATGGTGCGCCGCGAGGCGATACAAGCCCAAAGCACCCCGGCGCAACTGCTAGGCACCTGGCGCGATGGCAGGGTCAAGCAAGCATTGATCGCCAGGACGCTGGCCATGCGCACCGAACACCCGCAACTGTTCCAACAGGGTCGCTACCAGCCACTCCAAGTGGTTGGCGAGCAGTCAGAACGGGTCTTGGCGTTTATGCGTGAGCATGAGCAACAAAGGGCGATCATAGTGGTACCGATCCATGCGGCCACCCTGCTGGAAAACGGTGCTGTGCCACTGGTAGCTGCATCGCGTTGGGGCAATACCCGCGTGTCGTTACCGTTCGCCACCGGGGATGCAAAACTGAAGGGACTTTTTTCAAGCGCAGCAGTCACACCCCAAGGAGAGCTGATGGTCAGCGCCGCGCTGGGGGACTTCCCGGTCAATGTCTTTATCCAATGTTGAGTTCAGTCAGGAGCACTGCGATGAGTACCGACGATAAACGCATTCGTGAGTTCGCCTATCAGATCTGGGAATCCGAGGGTAAGCCTGCGGGGCAGGAAACACGCCACTGGGAGATGGCCCGCAAACTTGCCGAAGCCGAAGCCCTGGCACCGAGCAAACCTGCCAAGGCGGCCGCAAAACCAACGGCCAGCAAAACTGATGGCGTCAAGTCAGGCGTAGCCAAGAGCAGCGCCGCCAAAACCGCCACGAAAAGCACGACGCCCAAGGCCAAGCCTGCGGCAAAACCTGTTGCCACTACCTCGGCGGCTCAAAAGCCTGCCGACAAGAAGCCACGAGCGCCGCGCAAGCCACCGGCGAGTTGATTCATCGGCTGATCGGTCTCAAGCAAGCGCTTCTTCGTGGCCGTGTGACGAGGGAGGTATCCCGCTAGGAGCTGACGAGTAGAACAAGGCTGCGATCTTGTCCCAGACAATTGAATCTGGAGCGAAAGATCAAGATTCAAAGATCGCAGCCTTCGCCAGTTCCACACAGCGCACGCCACGGGGCGGTGCGACGTTTCACCAAATCCGGTAGCGCACAGACCCCCGTCCTAATTTGAACAGCATTGCCATCTCTGTATGTCTTTTGCAGGAGCACCTATGACCCAACCAAAAAACACCACGCCGCCGCCCGTTATCGAGGCCTCGCGGATTCGTGAAGGCCTGCCTTTCCCGCTCGGTGCAACCTGGGATGGCCTGGGGGTCAATTTCGCGCTGTTCTCCGCTAACGCCACCAAGGTTGAACTGTGTATTTTCGATGATGCCGGCGAAGTCGAACTCGAACGTATCGAGCTGCCGGAGTACACCGACGAGATTTATCACGGCTATCTGCCTGACGCCCATCCGGGAATGATCTACGGCTACCGGGTCTATGGCGCCTATGACCCGGAAAATGGTCATCGCTTCAACCCCAATAAACTGCTGATCGACCCTTACGCCAAGCAACTGGTCGGCGAGCTGAAGTGGTCCGAAGCGCTGTTTGGCTACACCATCGGCCATCCGGATGGCGACCTGAGTTTCGATGAGCGCGACAGCGCGCCGTTCGTGCCCAAATGCAAGGTCATCGACCCGGCCCACACCTGGGGCAACGACCAGCGTGTCAGCGTGCCGTGGGACAAGACCATCCTGTATGAAACCCATGTTCGCGGTATCAGCATGCGTCATCCCTCGGTGCCGGAAAACCTGCGAGGCACCTTCGCCGGATTGATGGTGGACGATGTGCTCGAACACATCCGCAAGCTGGGCGTTTCATCGGTGGAGCTGCTGCCTGTCCACGCGTTCGTCAATGACCAGCACCTGCTGCACAAGGGCATGACCAACTACTGGGGCTACAACAGCATCGCCTTCTTTGCCCCGGACCCGCGCTACCTGGCCAGCGGCAAAATCGCCGAGTTCAAGGAGATGGTCGCGCACCTGCACGAGGCCAACCTGGAAGTCATTCTCGACGTGGTCTACAACCACACCGCTGAAGGCAACGAACAAGGTCCTACCCTGTCCATGCGCGGCATCGACAATGCCTCGTACTACCGGCTGATGCCTGACGACAAACGCTATTACATCAACGATTCCGGCACCGGCAACACCCTGGACCTGAGTCACCCATGCGTGCTTCAGATGGTCACCGACTCCCTGCGCTACTGGGCCACGGAAATGCACGTCGATGGTTTCCGTTTCGACCTGGCAACCATTCTGGGCCGCTACCATGACGGCTTCGACGAGCGTCACAGCTTCCTCGTCGCCTGTCGCCAGGACCCGGTGCTGCGCCAGGTGAAAATGATCGCCGAGCCTTGGGATTGCGGCCCTGGTGGTTATCAGGTGGGAGGGTTCCCACCGGGTTGGGTGGAGTGGAACGACAAGTTCCGCGACACGGTACGCGCTTTCTGGAAAGGCGACGACGGCCAGCTAGCCGACTTCGCCAGCCGCATGACTGCCTCAGGCGAGATGTTCAACCAGCGCGGTCGTCGCCCCTACGCCTCGGTGAACTTCGTGACCGCCCACGACGGTTTTACCCTGCATGACCTGGTGTCGTACAACGACAAGCACAATGAAGCCAACGACGAAAACAACCAGGACGGCAGCAACAACAACCTGTCCTGGAATCACGGCGTCGAAGGCCCGACGGACGATCCCGAGATCAATGAACTGCGTCATCGGCAGATGCGCAACTTCTTCGCGACCTTGCTGCTGGCCCAAGGCACGCCGATGATCGTCGCTGGCGATGAGTTCGCTCGGACCCAGCATGGCAACAACAACGCCTATTGCCAGGACAGTGAGATCGGCTGGGTCAATTGGGACCTGAGCGAAGATGGCGAGGCGCTGCTCAAGTTCGTCAAGCGTCTGATCAAATTGCGCCTGACCTATCCGATCCTGCGACGCGGGCGGTTCCTGGTGGGTAATTACAACGAGGACATCGGCGTCAAGGACGTCACCTGGCTGGCCCCCGATGGCAGCGAGATGACCACCGAACAATGGCACGACGGCCACGGTCGGTGCCTGGGGATGCTGATGGACGGGCGCGCCCAGGAAACCGGCATTCGCCGCAAGGGCGGCAACGCGACCCTGCTTTTGGTGGTCAATGCCCATCACGACATCGTTAACTTCCGCCTGCCGGAAGTGCCTGAGGGGAGTTTCTGGACATGCATGGTCGATACTAACCAGCCGAAAGTACGTGGCCAGGAGCGTTTCGAGTTCGACTACGAATACTCCGTCACCGGCCGCTCGTTGCTGTTGTTCGAGCTGCAGCGCGAGGAAGAGGAATAACTCCGCGATAAACGGTTTGAGGAGCGAGAACCGCAGGGACGCGGCTCGTTGTCTACACAGCTCAGAGAGTGGAAAAAAGTACGGTTCAGACAAACATGTGAGGCGACGAATCGCCCAACATGATCAATACTTCGCGTGCGGTAGATTCCAGGATTCGGAGCATCGCAGATCGCAGTCAGCCCTTATGGGCGCCACTGGGCAATCGGCCCGGTGCACGGCTGAAAGATTGAATACAACAAGGACGTCTCCCATGAAACTCGCTTCTCGCTTGCAAGGTCGGCAGCATCCGCAAATATGGAACAGCGCCCCCCAGTTGGCCGACATTCCCATTATCAGCACCCAGACACTCATTCCCGCTGGCGCCCGCGCCGTCATCCTCGCACCGCACCCTGGCGATGAGGTCGGAGCCTGTGGTGGCCTGCTCCAATTGCTAAGCAATCTGGACCATCCCATATTGCTGGTCTCGGTCACTGACGGCAGCATCAGCCATCCCGGCTCACCGTTGTGGGCCGATGAGCGTCAGCATACCTACCGCCCTCATCCTCAGGAAAGCGTGGACGCCCTGCATCGCCTGGGGGTACCGGCCCATGGCTTTCAGTGGGTGCGCGGCGGCTTCCCGGAAAAAAACCTTGCCGAACATGAGGCACAACTGAGCGCTTTCATCGCTCGGTACTTGAAGCCGGGAGACGTTGTGTTCAGCACCTGGCGCAAGGATGGTGACAGCGACCATGATACGGTCGGCCGCGCCGGAGCCCTGGCCGCCGAAGGCATCGAGGCGGTGTTCATTGAGTTACCGGTGTGGGCCTGGCACTGGCCGGTACGCGAGCAAAACAAGATCCCTTGGCACCGGGCACGCAAGCTGCGTCTTGATATCTGGACCACCGCCCGCAAACGCCACGCCATGCACGCCTACGCCAGCCAACTCAACGGCGAACCCGCCAGCGGCATCGCGCCACTGGTGCCACGGGTCATTCTTGACCGCATGGGTTTGCCTTATGAGATTGTGTTCATCTGACCACTGCCACTGTGGGGGATGTCACAAAAGCTGCATCCACCACTGTCCTGTGGGAGCGAGCCTGCTCGCGATAACGGTGGGTCAGCGTGTGACGTGAGTGACTCGGCAACGGGAAAAATCCGGAACTGCGGCAGTCTCCATAAGTCGCATGAACAGGTATGTCTGATTCAGGAGTGAACGTGACTGGTGATCCCAACTGGCAAGCCGCCAAATCAATGCCTTTGGACACACCCGCAGCGGTCCATCGGCTACGGGTTCTGACGGTCAATACCCACAAGGGTTTTACCGCCCTCAACCGTCGCTTCATCCTGCCCGAGCTGCGTGAAGCGGTACGCAGCACCGGTGCCGATCTGGTGTTCCTGCAAGAAGTGCTGGGCGAACACGATCGTCACGCGTCGCGCTACGAGAACTGGCCTCAAACGTCCCAGTACGAGTTCCTTGCCGACAGCATGTGGAGCGACTTTGCCTATGGCCGTAACGCGGTGTATCCCGATGGCCATCATGGCAACGCATTACTGTCTAAATACCCGATCCGCCAGTTCCGTAACCTCGACGTTTCCATCACCGGTCCCGAGCGGCGCGGACTGCTGCATTGCGTGCTGGACGTACCGGGCCACGCCGAAGTCCATGGGATCTGCGTGCATTTGAGCCTTCTGGAAAGCCATCGCCAGTTGCAGCTCAAGCTTCTCTGCCAACTGCTTGATTCGCTGCCCGAAGACGCGCCGGTGATCATCGCCGGTGACTTCAACGACTGGCAGTTGCGCGGCAATACCGCCCTCGCCCGACGCCAATACCTGCACGAAGCCTTCGAACACCACCACGGTCGTCCGGCGAGGACCTACCCGGCCCGCTTCCCCCTGCTGCGCCTGGACCGCATTTACCTGCGCAACGCGACCAGCCATGCCCCGCAGATCCTGGGCAGCAAACCCTGGACGCACTTGAGCGATCACCTGCCGCTGTTCGTGGAGGTGCATTTGTGATGCCCAACACCGCGCAGCACCTGTAAGTTCTGACAGTAGCGACGCTCGTTATTCGTTGATAGGGTCCTTTCCATACAGCGAGCGTTGCCAGGCCCTGCGTGCCTTCTGTAGTGCAACCGATGCTGAAACCGGCATAACACGGGTGCCGATGCAGAGGGATAGCACATGAGCTTGCGCGATCAGGGTTTCAATCGGCTGTTCCACGCCTTATGCGTATCGGCCCCCTTCCTGTTATCCGCTTCATCTGCCATGGCGGCTTGCACATTGACGCCAACGGCGGGCGATGACGTGTATGTCTGTGACAGCGGTACCAGCCCCGGGCTGACAGACCTTTTGGGCAACAACAGCCTGACAATGCCGGCCAACGGCAGCGGTATCATTCAGGGCGATGTCGTCTTCGACGCCGGAACCGACCGCGTCGAGATCAACGCCAATGGCGTGATTGACGGCGACGTCGAGCAAGGTTCGGAAGCCGACGTGTTCGTGATGAATGGCGGCAGGATTCTCTCCATCTCCCAAGGCGATGGCCTCGATCAGTTCACGATGACCGGCGGCACCATCGTCGATGCATTCGAAGACGGCGACATTGCGCGGATGTCCGGCGGCAGCATCGGTCGAGTTGATATGAAACTCGATGACAACGTGTTCGACATGTCGGGCGGGCAGATCATCGGCAACCTGGTGGCCGGTTTCGGCCACGACACCATCATCCTGTCCGCAGGCCGCATTGGCGGTAATGTCAGCGTCAGCGGGGGCAACGACCGCATCACCGTGAGCGGTGGCGAAATCATCGGCGAAGTCCGGGCCAGTGCCGGCGATGACCGATTGCAGTGGAGCGGTGGCCTCATCCACTCGGCCGTTCTGATGGGTGAAGGCAGCGACACCGCCGTGTTGCGCGCCCTTGACGAAACACGGCTCGCCATCACGCCGAGTGTGGATGGCGGGATGGGCCAGGACCTATTGACCTTTCAGGACAGCACCTCCGGCACGGGTGCCCGTTATGCCAACTGGGAAACAATCAACCTGATCCGGGACTCACGCCTGGATCTGGATGACACACTGGTACTGGGTGACAGCGCCACCGGCACAGGGGCCCTGACGATCGATGGCAGCAGCACACTGACGTCGACCCAGGGCAGCGTTGCCCCGTTTACCGCCGGCCAGTTGGCTACACTTAACAACAACGGCGTCATTGACCTCACCCGCGAGAACACCCGCACCGACGATACCCTCACCGTGCAAGGCAACTATGTCGGTACGAACGGCCAGTTACGCCTGCAGACGGTGGTCGGCGCCGACGATTCTGCCAGCGACAAGCTGGTGGTCAATGGCGGAACACTCACGGGCAGCACATCAATCGCGGTCACGAATCTGGGCGGGGTAGGCGCACAGACCACCCAGAACGGCATCGAACTGGTCCAGGCTCAGGGTGGCGCGGTCAGCGACATTGGTGCCTTCTCGCTGGCGCAATCGGTCTCGGCCGGCGCCTTCGAGTACCAGTTGTTCAAAGGAGGCGTGGCCGGCAATGAAAACAGCTGGTACCTGCGCTCAGATGTGGTAGCCGGGCCGATAGCGGTGCCCAGCCCGACGTTGCCGGCCTTGCCGGTGGCAGTGCCCGGTGCTGCGCCCATTCCCTTGTACCGCCCGGAAGTGCCCACCTGGTCGGTGTTGCCTCCCGCGGTGGCACAACTGACGCTGATGGCTCTGGGCACGTTCCATGACCGTCAGGGCGACCAGCGCCTGCTCACCGAAACCGGTGCGTTTGGAGCAGGTTGGGGCCGGGTCTATGGCAAGGATCTGGACCAGACCTGGCCCGGCACGGTGACCCCGCGTCTGGACGGCTCCATCAAGGGCTTTCAGGTGGGCAATGATTTGTACAGCGCGCCGATGTCCGGCGGCCAGACCCAGCGCATCGGTTTCTTCGTCGGCCATACCGAACTCAACGGCAATGTCGACGGTTTCAACCTGGGCTGGCAGGGCCGACGCGCCGGCAAGATAGAGCTCGACGGCGACAGCTACGGGTTGTACTGGACCCTAACCGATCCCAGCGGTGGCTACGTTGACGCGGTGGTCATGGGCACACGGCTCAACGGCGACAACCGCTCCGAGCGCGGCCTTAAAATCGATAATCGCGGGCACGCCCTGACCTTGTCGGCGGAGGCCGGTTATCCATTCGCCGTAGCGGCTGATTGGGAGTTGGAACCCCAGGTCCAGGTCATCCATCAGAAGGTTTCCCTGGATACGCAGGACGACGGGGTCTCAAGGGTCGAATTCGACTCCGACAGCGCCTGGACCGGTCGCCTCGGCGCCCGGCTCAAGGGGCGCTACCTGGTCAGCGGCACGCCCGTGGAGCCTTATCTGCGGGCCAACGTCTGGCACACCTTTTCC
This sequence comes from Pseudomonas sp. Q11, assembly GCF_024494355.1. GTDB lineage: Bacteria > Pseudomonadota > Gammaproteobacteria > Pseudomonadales > Pseudomonadaceae > Aquipseudomonas > Aquipseudomonas hefeiensis. The sequence goes on from NZ_JAKNQY010000031.1 coordinate 16,227, forward strand.
GGCACCGATACGGTGACATTCGACGATGCCCATCGGATCGAGACCCAGCAACGCGCCTCCACCGGCGACCTGGGCGTCGGCGTCATCGTGAGCCTGGCACCCACGGTCAGCGTCTATGCGGCTGCGGACTACAGCCATGACCTCGACAGCACTCAACAGCGGAGTGTGGCGGGCAATCTTGGAGTCCGAATCAGTTGGTGAGTCGATGAACGAAACGGTTGATTGACGTCAATTCACCGATCTGGATAACTGAAAAAAATCAGTTATTTATTGACACTGATTTCAGTTTGCCATTCATCGTTCATTTTCTTGACGCGACGGCACCCGTCTTCTTGACTACAACGTACTACCCCCGGAAATACAGTCAGGGGCAGGCCTCGGAACCCCGCTACAGCGGGCCGCCCGAGGCTTGCCTCAATCCATTCGGTCGCCCCTCATTCGGGGTAGGAGAGACGCCATAAGCGAGAAACGCATGCGATTGCAAGGCAGGCCTCCATGAAAACTTCCCTCCGTCCACAAGAGATCACCACCACTCTCTACACCCTCTCGACTTCGTTGCTGCTGTGTTCATCCATGGAGGTGCGGGCCTGGTCCGCCGAGGAAGCGTCGCAACCCTGGTATGGCCGAACACCTTCCGACAGCCAGGACACCGCCTCCATAGACAACGACCCCGCTTCCAGCAAGAGTCCCGCCCTCTTCACCCTGCGAAACGGCAGCGGTCACACCCAGCGCATGGGCCTGATCAGTGGACAGAATCAAGTCATCACCCGCGTCAATGGCATGCTGGTGACACCGGCCATGGTCGAGCCAGGCAAGGACAAGCTGAATCTGCAAGGCGACCATCTGGGCGCCTACTGGAGCCTGACCGGCCCCGCAGGCTGGCACGTGGACCTGAGCGCCAGCGGCGGGCGAGTCAACGGTTACAGCCGTACCGAACAAGGCCAGCGCCAGGCGGCCGAAGGCAATGCCGTCACCCTGTCGGTCGAAGGTGGATTTCCCATCGGCATCAGCGACCACTGGGTGGTCGAACCCCAGGCGCAACTGATCAACCAGCGCATCACCCTCGACAGCCCCAATGCCGAGAACGGCACCAACAATGAACTGAACACCTGGAGCGGGCGCGTCGGCGCGCGACTCAAAGGCTCATACCAGGTCAATGGCCTGGGCGTGGAACCCTACGTGCGTACCAACCTGTGGCACACCGTCCAGATCGCCGATAACTTGACCCTGGACAAAGTCGACAAGATCAGCAGCAGCCGCAAATCTTCCACTGTCGAAGTAGGCCTTGGGTTGGTGGCGCGGGTTACGCCGGTTGTGAGTCTCTACATCAGCGCCGACTACAGCAGCGACGTCGATGACAACGACCTGAACGGCCTCATCGGCAGCCTGGGGGTACGGATGCGTTGGTAAACCACCGCTTCAGGGCGGGTCGCAGCCATGTATTGGCGGCTCGCCATGCCTGCCGGCAATGAATCCCGCCTCCCCACGCCCCTGGCGTCGAAAAAAGCCCTGTCCCTCGCCCCCGGCACTTAAAAAGCACCGCCATTTGGGCGTATAACCCTAAAAGCGATTTACGCCTGCAAGCCGTCAGCCCATGGCTCATTTCATTGATGGAGTAACGACATGACCCAAGCCAACTTTCTCGCCAACCTGTTTCCCGGCGCTGCCGACATTCCGCACGCCTACCGCCTTGATGGACCGCTCGAGCAGCGCGAATACCTGATCGATGGCGTCCTGCAAACCTGGCAAGGGCCGTTGGCGGTTGTTCGCAGCCCGGTGTACCTGGCAGGCCCGCAGGGTGACGAACAAGTGATACTTGGCAGCACGCCGCTGCTGGATGCACAGACCGCGCTCACCGCCCTGGACGCAGCCGTCCGCGCGTATGACCGCGGCCAGGGGCAGTGGCCGACGATGCGCGTTGCTGAACGCATCCGCCATGTTGAGGCTTTTCTGGTGCGCATGCGCGAACAACGCGAGGCGGTGGTCAAGTTGCTGATGTGGGAAATCGGCAAGAACCTCAAGGACTCCCAAAAAGAATTCGACCGCACTTGCGATTACATCGTCGACACCATCAATGCCCTCAAGGAATTGGACCGTCGCTCCAGCCGCTTTGAGCTGGAACAGGATACGCTCGGACAGATCCGCCGTGTGCCGCTGGGCGTGGCCTTGTGCATGGGCCCCTACAACTATCCGCTCAACGAAACCTTCACCACGTTGATTCCGGCATTGATCATGGGCAACACCGTGGTGTTCAAGCCGGCCAAGCTCGGCGTACTACTGGTGCGGCCGCTGCTGGAAGCCTTTCGAGACAGCTTCCCGGCCGGTGTGATCAATGTAATCTACGGCAGTGGCCGGGAAACCGTCAGCGCGCTGATGGCCAGCGGCAAGATCGACATCTTTGCCTTCATCGGCACCAACAAGGCCGCCAGCGACCTGAAAAAACTCCATCCGCGCCCGCACCGTTTGCGTGCTGCCCTGGGCCTGGACGCGAAGAACCCCGGCCTGGTGCTGCCGGACGTGGATCTGGACAACGCCGTCAGCGAGGCACTGACCGGCTCGCTGTCTTTCAATGGCCAGCGCTGCACAGCGCTGAAAATCCTGTTTGTCCACGAAGACCTGGCACCGGCATTCATCGAGAAATTCAACGCTGGTCTCGCCGCCCTGAAACCCGGCATGCCGTGGGAAGATGGCGTGGCACTGACACCGTTACCCGAGGCGGGCAAGGTCGATTATCTGCATTCGCTGGTGGCCGATGCCGTCGCCAAAGGCGCGCAGGTGATGAATAAACACGGTGGCGAATCCCGGGGTTCGTTCTTCTACCCGGCCGTGCTCTACCCGGTGAACACTGCAATGCGGGTCTACCACGAAGAACAGTTCGGCCCGGTCGTCCCCATCGTGCCGTACCGCGACCTCAACACCGTGGTCGATTACGTGCTTGAGTCCGACTTCGGCCAGCAGTTGAGCATCTTCGGCAACAACCCGGCCGAAGTCGGCAGGCTGGTGGACATCTTCGCCAACCAGGTCGGACGCATCAACATCAACGCCCAGTGCCAGCGGGGCCCGGATACGTTCCCGTTCAACGGCCGGAAAAACTCGGCCGAGGGCACGTTGTCGGTTCACGATGCGCTGCGCACCTTTTCGATCCGCACCCTGGTAGCGACCAAGTTCCAGGACAGCAACAAGGCGCTGATCAGCGACATTATCCGCCAGCGGGACTCGAACTTCCTGACCACCGACTACATCTTCTGACCCGGCCCGGACGATGGATTATGGCAGGGCTGGACGGCGCTGTTTGATGCCCCAGCCCTGTTGCATGCCGGCGGCCGCCAAAAGGATTGCCGCCACCCCCAGCCATTGCAGCGGTTCGAGGCGATGACCGAAGGCGAACCAGTCAACGAAAATCGCCGCGATCGGATAGATGAACGACAACGCGCCGGTCACTGCGGTGGGCAGCCGTTGAATCGCGCTATACAGCAACACGTACATCACACCGGTATGAACCATGCCCAAGGTTATCAGGCTAGCCCAGGCCTCGGGCCGCTGCGGCAATGCCGAGAAGTTCGCCCAGGGCGCCAACAGCAATACACCGGTGCTGACCTGGATCAGCGCGATCAAGTGCGGCGGTGTCCCGGTCAGACGCTTGATGATCAACGCGGCAATGGCGTACAGCAACGCAGCCCCCAGCGCCAAGGCGATACCTGTCAGATAGTCCCCGCCACCCTGCCCTTGCTCACCGTGGGCGCTGACGATTGCCAACATGCCGAGAAACGACACCGCCAGCCAGAACAGCTTTTGGGCGGTGATTTTTTCCCCCAGCAACAACGCCGCCAACCCTACCAGCATGAACGGCTGAACGTTGTATACCGCCGTACCGATGGCAATCGAGGCGCGGGAGTAGGAGGCAAACAGCAGCACCCAGTTGCCCACGATCGCCACGCCACTGAGGACCGCCAAAAGGAAAGTGGTGCGCGTCAGGATACCCGGGCGCAAGAACCCGAAACCGGCGCAAATCAACAGCAAAGTCGCGGCGCCGAACACGCAGCGCCAGAACACCACGTCCAGTACGGGAACGCCCGAAACCAGCACGAACCAGCCTATGGTTCCGGAAATCAACATGGCGGCGGTCATTTCCAGCGAACCGCGACGTAAGGTCTTGTCCATCTTCAAGCTCCTTCAGCAAGTGGGCACAGTATGCCGAGCCGAAGGGGCGATCCTCCATGACATGAAAAAGGCTAAACTGGCTTTCAACCTTTTTTATCAAGGCAATTGCGAGCATTGACCTAACGGAGCGGAAAATGACTGACGACATCGACCAAATTCTCATCAGCGCCCTGATGGAAGACTCCCGACTTTCACTCAAGGCCCTGGCTAACCTGAGCGGCCTGTCCTCCCCCAGCGTCGCCGAGCGGCTTCGAAGGCTCGAGGAGCGTGGCGTGCTCAGGGCATACACCGTTGAAGTGGATCCCAAGTGTTTCGGCTATCAGCTCCAGGCGATTGTGCGCATCCGCCCGCTACCGGGGCAGTTGCAGGAAGTGGAACGACAAATCCAGGCCATCGCTGAATTTACCGAATGCGACAAGGTGACCGGCGATGACTGCTTCATCGCCCGCCTGCATGTGCGCTCGATGGAGCAGCTGGACACCTTGCTGGACAAGCTCAATGTTCTGGCGGAAACCAACACCGCCATCGTCAAGAAGACACCGGTCAAGCGGCGACTGCCGCCCATGGCCTGAGCCTGACCCGGCCTCGGTGTCATCCGAGGCCGGGTTTTATGCTACTCGAGGTCTTCCAGCTCAGGACTGCGCTGCACTTTTTGCACCTCATCCTGAGGCGCGTTGCTTGCCTTCATCAACTTCAGAGGCACGATTTTTTCGCAAGCATTCTTGCCGTCGGCATAGACGCCACTGTGATTACATTTCCAGTCATAGAAGTTGGCCAAGGCTGCGGACAATTGCAGGCTGTAGTCCGTGCTTTGGGTACCCGGGGTAAAGGGTTGGCCGGCGGGGATGTTCTGGAACCATTTCATCCACTCTTCAGTACCCGGCGCTGGTGGGTTGGCCTGGAAGGTCGGGTTCATGATCGCCAGTTGCTGGTATTCACCAGTCATGTGACAGCTCAGGCATGAAGCCTGGGGGTTGTCCACCGGACCATTGAGGCGTCCGTTCCACCCCAGGTGGGTCGGCGGCAACTCCTTGGCATTGGCATTGATCGCGCTCTGCTTCAACGCAGGGTTGATTTTGGTTTCTGTCGGGGTCGGATTGGTGAACTCGCTGCTGGTCACTTCAGGGTCGTTCCCCCACATGATTCCGACCGGCACCAGGTTTTCCCAGTCGCCTTTGCTTTTATCGATGCCGTTGTATTGAAAGGTCCCAAAGAGCCATCCGGTCTCGCTGATACGTGTGTCACGCACGGCAATGTCCATTTGGATCAACGCCACTTTTTTCACGACTCGATCAGTGGATGTGAACGTGACCGCGGTGTAGGCATCCAGCAGCAAGGGATTGGCCAGCGACGGCACCGAATTGACATCGATGTCCGCATACAACGCCTTACACACCACGGTGCCGTTGGAGAAGCTCTTGGGTTTTGAAGTGAAGCTTGGGTCAGGATTCTGTGGATCTTTCCAGACCTGGCCGATGGTATAGGCACCGATATCGTTATAGATCCCCACCGCATAAGTCTGACCGGACTCCAACTGCGTGTGGGCGAGTTGTTTGGGTTGGATGGGCGCCTCTCGGGTCAGCCCGTGGATGCCTTCACGCCCGCTCGGCCCGTAATGCTGCCAGGGCATGTGATACCACTGGCGGACGGTGTTTTCCTGCACATTCCAGTTGGTCTCGGCGTTGCCCTCCAGACAATACTGTTTGACGCCCTCCATGTAGGCCCGCCAGGTTTCAAAATCGTTGCTGCGCGTCGTGGGCAGAATCTTGAAGAACGCCGGCATCGATGCAGCACCAGGGGCTGTGGTGGGATAGCTCTGGCTGAGCTGGAACGCAGGGCCGGAATATTCACTCTTGGGAGGGGCGAAGCCGAAATCAGGGAAGGCGCCGGCATGGGCATTGGCCATGGACAACCCGCCTGCCAAGGCCATGAGTGCAACGATTTTTGCGTGGGACTGAATCATCGGTATCTCCTTATAGGGACAACGCCTGCGAAAATCATCGATCTCCTGATTGATGCGCAGGGCTTCCTTTGTTATTGGGCCAAAGCGCATTGCCCCGGCCGGCTCACGGATAACGCTCATTGATGTGTCCTACACCTCCTTTGGCACCTGAAAAACGGGCGCAGTCAGACCTGGCTCTGATAGCCGAATGCGAACGATATCGGGGGAGAACGTGGCGAAGATTTCGCGCAGTGATTGACCGGTCAACCTCATGCCGCCCTTGGCAATGCAATCCCTTGTCATAGTTGTAGATCAATTATTCAAAGCCGCCATCATGATTCGGCTTTTTTGCGGGCCATTGGCCATAACGGAAAACTACAGACGAAAAAAAGCCCGCCGAAGCGGGCTTTCCATATCGCGCATGCAATCAGTCGTCGCGACCCATCAGGCCGAACAGTTGCAACAGGCTGATGAACAGGTTGTAGATCGATACATACAGGCTGATGGTCGCCATGATGTAGTTGCGCTCGCCGCCGTGAATGATGGCGCTGGTCTGGTACAGGATGCAGACCGACGAGAACAGCACGAAGCCGGCGCTGATTGCCAGTTGCAGGCCGCTGATCTGGAAGAAGAAGCTGGCAACTACCGCACCGAGCAACACGAAGAAACCGGCGGTGATGAAACCGCTCAGGAAGCTCATGTCCTTGCGGGAGATCAGTACGTAGGCCGACAGACCACCGAACACCAGCGCAGTCATGGCGAATGCCGAGCTGACCACTTCAGCGCCACCCTGCATGCCCAGGTAACGGTTGAGGATCGGGCCGAGCAGAAAGCCCATGAACCCGGTCAGGGCGAAGGCCGAAACCAGGCCCCAGGCCGAATCACGGAGCTTGTTGGTGAGGAAGAAAAGACCGTAGAAACCGATCAGCACCACGAAGATGTTCGGGTAGCCGACACGCATCTGTTGTGCAACGAAGGCCATCACACCGCTGAAAGCGAGCGTGAGTGCCAGCAGGCCATAAGTGTTGCGCAGGACGCGGCTAACCTCTAGCTGCTCAGCCTGCACGCTGTTGTTCACTGCGTAATCCTGTTCGCGCATGGCGACACTCCTCCGGTTTTGAAACATTCAGTGGCAAGGATGATAACAGACGCTCTGTAACAAGCTACGTAGAGAGTTTGACAGTGTGTTTCATTCGGGTATTATGGCGCCCGCAACGCAATACGGAGGTGTGGCCGAGTGGTTTAAGGCAACGGTCTTGAAAACCGTCGACTGTAACAGGTCCATGAGTTCGAATCCCATCGCCTCCGCCATCTTTATACGACAAAGCCCTGATTTTTCAGGGCTTTGTCGTTTCTTGGGTTCGCAGTTTCTGTTGGGCCATCTCCGGGTCGTTTCCGCATCTTTCAATCATGTTCGCAACCCCACCCCTGCGATATCACTTTCCCGGCCAAACCAAATAGCTCGACCAAAATGTGAAGAATGAGCCACCTTGGGGCGTTCAAGCCAAAAGCATGAACTGGATTGCAAATGCCGGGATCGAGGCGGTGTCGAACTGCACTGCACGAACGGCTTCCTCGTGACCCCGTTCATCTGCGCCCATGCCAATCGTCGTGACAACAAATATGGTGGTGCACTGCAAAACCGCCTACGCTTGTTGAATGATCCCCATGCCCTTGTTTAGATAATGGATCGGACTGGAGCGATCTGATTTCCTTCGACCGTCCGCTCATCGCCAAGTCCGGACCTGCCCACGCGTATCGCCAACAACTGGCCTCTCAAGTCGGTCGACCCGACCAGCATATACGGCGCAACGAGAAGGCTACACGCACTACCCCACCTGTCGCTCCCAAGCGGCCGATGCCGCAGCACCTCTGGAAATGGAGGCGCTGTTCACGTTCTCCCATTGAGGAAGATGAGTATGTATCGGCCGAGCACGATTCCTTATCAGCAGCATAGAGGGTTCGGCCGAACCTTCACTCCGGGCCATTTGAGCTTGGGATTGTTCTTTCCTTTGGAGGCCTTCGATGGGGACACTCCGAGCATGCTCAACCAGGTCGCATTGGCCAAACGAGCAGAGGCGCTGGGCTTCTGCGCGCTCTGGTTTCGCGACGTGCCCCTTCGGGACCCTGGTTTCGGCGATGTCGGCCAAGTCTTCGACCCCTGGGTTTACCTGGGCTATATGGCCGCTCATACGTCGGAGATAGCGCTTGGCACCGCATCCATTGCCATCCCTTTACATCATCCTCTGCACACGGCCAAGGCGTCAGCCAGCGTCGATCAGTTGAGCACCGGTCGCTTGATCCTGGGGGTAGCTTCCGGCGATCGCCCGGTGGAGTTTTCGGCTTTTGGCGTCGATCCCGAAAGGCGCGCAGAAATCTTTCGAGAGCACTACGAGGTGATTCGCCAAGCCCACAGCACCAGCTTTGAACCCATCCGCTGGAGCGGTGGCGAGATGCGGGGCGCAGACCTCATTCCGAAACCCACCACCCAAGTCATTCCAATGCTCGTGACCGGCAATAGCCGCCAGTCACTGGATTGGATCGCGCGCGAAAGTACCGGATGGATCAACTATCCACGCATACCGAACATGCAGCGACTGATCGTGGAAGATTGGCGGCTGGAGGTCATGAAGCAATGTGGTCCCGTCTATAAGCCCTTCACTCAGTCGCTTTACATCGATCTCGATGAGACCCCGTCCACCCAGCCCTCTCGCATTCATTTGGAGTTCAGACTCGGACGCGACCATCTCCGGTACTTGCTGGAGTCACTTGAGGAAATCGGAGTGGACCACGTTATCCTGAATCTCAAATATGGAAAGCGCCCTGCTGAGGAAGTCATTGAGGAACTGGGTACTCACATCGTTCCGCAATTCGGAGTACAGCCGCGTCCCGAAGCGAATTGATACGCCGGCCGCTTCCACGCTAGGCCAAGGTGGTGCGGTTCACCGCCTGATCCCTGAAAGCCTCGCGCATGTAAAACGTTCCCTGCTCGTCACGCAGCTTGAACAACACATAATCGATATTTCCCGGCTCTGCGCGGGTCGGCTCGACCAGCGCCAGCAGTTCTTGTTTCAATGCCAACTCTTTGCCTGCCTTGGCCTTGAGCACGGCAATCGATACCAACACGTTACTGGACGTGTTCATCGTCAACTCTCCAACATTAAACTTGGCTAATGATGCCGCAGGCGGTTCAGCGGGCCCGCAACCGCGCTCACCTGAAGAGCGGAATCAGAACCCCTCGAGAACGATCTTGCCCCAGGCTTTGCCGCTCTCGACCAGTGCATGGGCACGACGCATGTTTGCCGCATTGATCGCACCGAAGTGCTCCCCCACGGTGGTTTGCAGAACACCTTGGTCAATCAGAGCGCTGACCCGATCGAGCAGATGATGCTGGTTGATCATGTCCGGGGTTTCGTACAGCGAGCGGGTGAACATCAGTTCCCAATGCAACGACAGCGACTTGCGCTTGAGCGGCATCACATCGAGGCTTTCGGGATCGTCAATCACACCCAGACGCCCCTGCGGCTTGAGCACGTCGATCAGTTGTGCAAAGTGCTGTTCGGTGTGGGTCAGGCTGGCGACATAATCGATCTCCGGCACGCCGAGCGCTTGCAACTGTGCGAGCAGTGGCTGGCTGTGATCGATCACGTGATGTGCACCCAACTGCCGCACCCAATCAGCGGTTTGCTGCCGTGAGGCGGTACCGATGACGGTAAGGCGGGTCAACTGTCGGGCCAGTTGCACCAGCATCGAACCAACGCCGCCAGCCGCTCCAGTGATCAACAGGTACTTGCCCTCCCCCGCTCCTTCGACGACACCGAGCCGGTCGAACAACAATTCCCAGGCGGTGATCGAGGTCAACGGCAACGCTGCCGCATCGGCAGCACTCAGTGAACGAGGCTTGTGCCCGACGATACGCTCATCGACCAAATGGAATTCGCTGTAGCTGCCGGTGCGGGCAATCGAGCCGGCATAGAACACTTCATCGCCCGGCTGAAACAGCGTCACTTCAGAGCCGACCTCGCGGACAATGCCTGCGGCATCCCAACCGAGGATTTTCGGTTCTTTAGTGAAAGTACCGGCACGCACTTTGGTATCGACCGGATTCACTGATACCGCGCGAACTTCAACCAATAGATCCCGTGGGCCAGCTGTGGGCACCGGGAGGCTGATGTCAATCAATGCTTGTGGATTGTCGATGGGCAAAGCGTGTTGGGTAAAGGTGATGGCTTTCATGGAAACTCGCTGTCTGAAGGGATGATGCGCTCACTTGCAGCCATCTTCGACTTCCCATCTACAAAGAAAAACAAGCAGAATGCGCCAACACTTTCACTGCAGGAGTGAAAATGATCCGCATCGATGATCTTGGTTTATTCCTCCGCAGCGCCGCGCTGGGCAGTTTCACTGCAGCGGCGCTGGAGGCTGATCTACTGCCTGGTCAGGTCGCCGCCGCAATCAAACGTCTGGAGCGCGAGCTGGACGTGCGCCTGTTCGCCCGCACCACTCGCAGCCTGCGATTGACTGCCGAGGGCGAGCAGTATCTGCCCACCGCTCACTCAGTGCTTGAGACCCTGAAGCAAGGCAAGGAAAGCCTGCGTGGTGAGAACGCCACACTGCGGGGCGTACTGCAAGTGACAGCGCCGTCCGATCTGGGGCGCAATATACTGCTGCCGTGGTTGACGCTGTTCCGCCGTCAGCATCCAGAATTGACGTTGCGTTTTTTCCTGTCGGACCAGATGGCCAATCTGTTTCGCGACCCGGTGGACGTGGCGATTCGATACGGCCCGAATGAAGACGCCAACTACGTGGCACTGCCGCTTGCACCGTGGAACCATCGGGTGCTGGTTGCCTCGCCGGAGTATGTGCAACGCTGTGGTTCTCCCCAAACGCCAGCTGACTTGAGCAAGCATTCCTGCCTGCTCTATCTGCAAAATGGCCGGGTCTACGACAAGTGGAACCTGGGCGGGCAAACCGTGCAAGTTTCAGGTCCATTGTTCAGCGATGACGCCGATGTCGTACGACGCTGGTCGTTGGAGGGTGAAGGTGTCGCCTACAAATCCTGGCTGGATGTCAGTGCAGATATCGCCGCAGAGCGACTGCTTGTGCTGTTGCCAGATCATCCTGGAGAAGTTTCACCGTTGAGCCTGGTGTGCCCACATCGCAAGCAGATCAGCCCTGCGGTTTCTCAGCTTTATACGTGGTTGAGTGGTCAGTTTGCGGCTCTGGAGCGCAATGACTGCGATTGATGTCCGCTAAGCATCCCGCGCTTCATGGCTCGGCGGATCAATGTGTTCAATATTCCCCAGTACCAACGCTCGTCCGGCAAACAGGCCGCCCGAGGTTTCCAAGGCAAAACGTTCAGCATCGCGTTTGCGCACTTCGTCGATTACCGCGTCGGCTTCATGCTCAGACGCCCCCAGAGTTAGCACGGCCTGACGGCCGAGCAGCAGAGCGGCCTCAAAGGTTTCCCGCACGATGTAGTCGGCGTCGTGTTTGACCAATTCCAGCGAGTGTTCGCGGTCAAAAGCGCGCACCACCAATTTCACCTGCGGGCAGTAGCGCCGCGTACTTTCGACAATGCGTGTCGCGGCTTTTTTATCATCCACACAAATAATGATGGCGCGGGCGTGATGGGCGCCAGCAGCATCCAATATCTCATGGCGGGCGCCATCGCCATAATAGACCTTGAAACCATAGGGTGACACGGCGCGGATGACCTCGGGATTTATATCGATGATAGAAATTTTCGCTCCCTGAGCGAGCGGCGCCTGGCAGGCAATCTGCCCGACACGGCCAAAACCGATGATCAGTACATTGCATTTCAGATTCTGTGCGGCTTCCACACCGTCCATGGAAACGGTCCGCGCGCGAGCAAACCGTTTGTACAGCAATAAAGTCACCGGCGTAATGACCATGGAGAGCACCACAATAGCCGTCATATTGGCGTTGACTTCAGGACTGATGGCCCTGAGTTTGAGCGCTTCGGCAAACAGCACAAAAGCAAATTCGCCACCCTGCGCCATAAGCAAGGCGCGATCCAGTGCGTCGTCATGAGCGCTTTTCGCGAGGCGCGCGACCCCATAAATACACAGCGCCTTGACCAGCATCAGTGCCAGTACACCGGAGATGATGAGCTTCCAGGCCTCGGCCACCAATTGCAGATCCAACGACATGCCGACTCCGAGGAAAAACAGCCCCAGCAGCAGGCCGCGAAACGGCTCAATGTCGGCCTCCAACTGGTGGCGGAAGGTGGATTCGGACAGCAGCACACCAGCCGCGAAAGCACCCATCGCCATTGAAAGGCCGCCGAGCTCCATCAGCAACGCAGCGCCCAACACAACCAGCAACGCAGCGGCAGTCATTACCTCACGCGCTTTGACTTGGGCCAATACCCGAAACAGGGGATTGAGCAGCCACAATCCGATGGCCACCAATGCGCCCAGGGACAGTGCTGCGATACCTATGCGTTGCCAAAGGGGAGACGTGGGTCCATTCGCCAACTCAGTGGGCGCCAGAAATGCCACCACCGCCAGCAAAGGGGCTATCAACAGGTCCTCAAACAGCAAAATGGACACGACGTGCTGCCCTCTCGGCTCGGTTATGTCGCCACGTTCCGAGAGAACTTGCATAACCAGGGCCGTGGAGGTGAGTACAAAACCCGCTGCGCAGACAAATGACACCTGCCAAGGGAATCCAAAAGCCATGCCGACAAAAGTGAGCAGACAAGCACAAACCACCACCTGCAGGCTGCCCAGCCCAAAGATCTGCCTGCGCAGATCCCACAGGTGCGAGGGCTTCATCTCCAGTCCAATCACAAAAAGAAACATGACCACACCCAACTCGGCCACATCGAGGATGGTATGAGGGTCATTGAACAGTTGCAGACCGAAGGGGCCAATGATCAGGCCAGCCGCCAGGTAACCGACCACGGAGCCGAGCCCGATGCGTTTGAACAGCGGCACTACCAGCACGGCTGCGGCAAGCAAAATGACGACACCCACTAATTGTCCTGCATTGCCTTCAACGGCCATAGCATTGACCCTCATCCCACATCAGGACCGGTAATGCTTCCACGGCCAGGCGTGTTGAGCAGAGCTTCCAAGCTGAGCGCTCAGTCCCGCAAATTCTTCAGGACCAAGCACAGTATCTGGAGCGTTCACCAAGAAAGCTCCAGGGTAGGAATGCCATCTGAAGTGTAGTGCAGGACACCGGCATCGTTTGAAGGGGGCACAAAAAAATCAGTAGCGTTTCCCCCTCCTTACCGTAAAGGGCTGACGAACAATCCTTTCATTTAACTGATCGCGTAGGCCTGGCCTTGAATTTTGGACAACGAACTTTGGCCACGACACCCACCTTAAATACAAGTGGTTTATGGATCACTCTGCAACCCATCTGATACGGTTTGTTTTCGATCACCTGAGCCTTTTTCGTCAACCAACACGCTGTAAAGTGCAAGCCGATGTTCTTTCAAACAACAATAAAGTAGCCAACTAGCTCTGGCGCTTGGGCACACTGACGCACTCAAAAATCTAGACCACTCCAGGATCAACAATAGAATCCTGCTTACCCGAAAGAACTGCAAAAAAATAACGACTCACTTGACGTGGAGATAGTGCCGTGCAAAAGCTTGGCTTGGGCTTCCTGGTGACTGGCGTTTTTGGACAGCTATCAGTACTGCTATTGACCTACACGTCCACAGGACCGACCTGTCAAAATAACGTTGAAAATTCATACATCCAGAAGAAAGTGGCAACGCTCGAACAACTGCTCGATGACACCGCTAATAAAGTTTCGGCTGAACTCAGTACAAAACATTCCGACGGGCTCGCGCACCTTGCCAAAAACGAATCCCGCATATCCGGCTCGACGGAGGCTGACGCCGTTCAGTTTTTGCTCGAAAAACCCGACAAAACAGCAGTGTTTACACTGCCTTCATTGCCCACACAGGCAAACAAATGGACATCTATTCTAAGCGGTCTGCTTGTTTGCGCCGGCCTTCTCTTGGCACTCTTCGCCCGCAAAAAAACGATTGTTCCGCAATGGCACGTCTTTCGCACCGTGCCAGGCTCGATAATCACGCTGGAGCGCCCGTGTTTGACGTGCAGCGGTTTCATTTCACACGCTGCAAAACCTGCTTCAGCCATGCCTTCATCCGGCCTGTGGGTGATCGAAATTGCGTTGAACACACCAAGCCGTCATCGCGCCACAAAAGCCATTAAGCAGCTGGAGTTGCCGGTAGCGCGTAAAGAAAACAACTTTGTCGTCATCGGCCCGTATAAACAAAAGCAGGACGCGGCTCGAGTCGTGAAAGAGCTGAATGAAAGTCATAGCATTCGGGGATGGTTGATGGCAGGAAATTGACATAGTCCGATTGAACGCCGGGCCGGCCTCGAACAACCAACTACTTATTGCACGCCGCAAGAGAGCATTCATGATCACAAAAGAACTTAGAGCCGAACTCGCCCTGAAGAAATTCCTGGACGCAAACTTACGGATACAACTTGAACTTAGCGAGCTAAACTACAGCCTCGCTGAAAATTGCGGGCTCTCGCCAGAAGAGTATCGCCTTCAATTTCTGCAAGAAGCATTTGAAGCAGAGGCGGATGCTCACGACTGTGATTACTGGGACTTCATTCTGCAGTGGGTAGCCGAAACCAAGGAAGAACTTGAGTTAATGCGCGAAGAGCGCATGAAAGAGATTTATGACTTCCTGGGAAATCAATAAACCCTACACATTTCATAGCCTATAAAACCGCAGCTTAAGATGAAAGACTCACTTCATCGGCGGGAATATGCCCAATACCCCCGCCCTCCTCTCGGTTCAAACCGTCGCATAACAATCCACTACACGCCGATACTGGCTGGGTGAAGCTCCGATGTGCTGACGGAAAAACCGTGTGAAATGACCTTGCTCGGAGAACCCAAGGTTCTCCGACAACAGGCCCAACGTTCCACTGCGCTCACGCTCAAGCCAGGCAAAAGCCCGGCGCATGCGCGCGTCGTTAAGCAACAGGGTCGGCGTCATGCCGGTGTCTTTCTTGAACAGCGCAAAGAAGTGTGCCCGAGACAGGCCACAAGCCCGCGCGGCGTTGTCGATCGGGTTCGGATCATCGAGGTGCTCAAGCAACCAGGCCGTGCCACGACGCACGCGCGCATCCCGGAACTCACCTGTGTTGGGCGCACCCAGTAGAGACAAATGCCGCCAGCTGGAAAAGGCCTCGATCAGTTCGATCAGGAAGTCGAACAGCATGAACTCCAAGCGCTCTTTCGGCACGATCCCACAACCATGCGCTTCGGCGACCAGGATGTCGGCCAGGGTGCGATTACGACTCGACAGCTCGATGCACGACTGGGCAAAAAAGTCCGGCCGGCCGCTGAGCGCCAGCGACTGCTGGGCAGTGGCCAGCCAGGCGGGCTCGATGTATAGCGCCAGGATGACGGTGGCACCGGCACCCGGCTGCGGATCGTAGAAATGCGGCTCCCAGGCGTTGACCAGCACCGCCGTGCGATCGCTGAGCGGAACCCGCCGACCGTTGACGTTGAAGTAAGTGTCTTCGCCAGATACTTTGACCAGCACATGGCATTCGGAATGGGTGTGGGTGACCAGCGAACGATCCATATTCAGCAAGGCGACCCGGCCAAACTTGCCGTGGAAAACCCGTTGGGCAATCGACATCAGATTCCTCCGCTCGCTAAAAGCGATATTGTTACCGACCACAATGCATATCATCGGGGCGTCTATCTATTTCTCAACCCCGGCGATCGCTCTATGGTTCAGCAACATTTGGCTGGCCACTATCGCGCGCGAATGACCGAGCGTCTACCTCGACTTTCGCAGCCCCCACGTTCGTCGGAGAAACCGCCTTACAAGGCATGGCGTTCTTTGCCGTGATAAACCCGCAGGATGTCCGCCACCACCGCCAGAGCGATTTCCGCCGGGGCCTTACTGCCCAGATCGAGGCCGATGGGCATGTGTAAACGGGCGATCTGTTCATCCGTCAGACCACCGATGCGTTTGAGCCGTTCGGCGCGCTTGGCCGAGGTTGCCTGAGACCCCATGGCGCCTATGTAGAATGCCGGGGTGTGAACCGCTTCCATCAGCGCCAGATCATCGATTCGCGGATCATGAGTCAGCGCCACCACCGCGGTCGCTGCGTGGCAACCGCCAGCGGCAATGAACATCGAGGGCAGTACACGTTGCATCTCCACGCCCTCGAGCTGAACATGCAGCATTTCTTCCCGGGGATCGCAGGCGATGACTTCGCAGCCGATGGCGCGGGCGAAACTGGCGCAGACTTCAGCGACCGGCGACAGTCCTGCCAGAATCAACCGCAACGCAGGGCCAACACTGATGCGCACCGTCTCATCGACGACTTGCACCCGCTCGTTGCCGTGTCCGGTGTCCGGGTCCAGGCGCAACGCACCGCTGCTGAGCTCGACCTGACGCAGCAGACGGCGCTGGCCGAGTAACGCCGCTTGCAGACTCTCCAGGTGCATGAGCCATTCGTGACTGGCAGCGCGGTGCTCGACCAGCACGATCAGCACGCCACCACAGGGCAATCGCAGACGGTGGCGTTGCTCGACGCTGTCGCCATAACTGACGATCTGCGCCGGCTCGCGTAACTCACCCCGTGCCAGACTTTCGAGAAACGCCTCTTCGACGCAGCCACCCGACAGGGAGCCGACGTGTTCGCCCGAGCCATTGGTCACCAGCATCGCACCCGGCGCGCGCGGCGCCGAGCCATAAGTGGAGAGCACCGTGCATAGCCACTGCTCCTGCCCGGCGCGAGCCCATTGCAGTGCCTGGTCGATCACCTGAACATCGAGATGGCGCATGTTTTCTATACCTCAAGCAAAGCGTGGTAAAGCCGCTGCTGGTGATTCAGGGTCGCAAAGACTACTACCCCACGCCCGTGCAACTGGTGGTCATCCAGTGACAGGTGCCTGGGCCGTGCAGCTGTGTGTTGCTGGATAACTGCCGCACTTTCCCCAGACCGAAGCAACCGAACGGACCTTGCACCTGATCTGCGAACTCCTGGAGCGCCTCCCCGCCCTTATTTGAAGTTTCCTTGGGTTTCCGCAATCACCACGCTGCCGATCAGATAGATCACCGACAGACCGGCGGCGAAAATCGCCAGTACCACGGGGATCTGCGCCGGGCTGCTGCTGACCAGGGACACAAACGTCGGCATGGTTCCGCCGAGGGCGAAACCGATGTTCCAAGACAACCCAGTGCCGCTGGCGCGCAACTCGGTGGCAAAGCGTTCGTTGAGGAAGATCAGGATCGGCGCGATGATCGCCCCGCCCATAAAGGCAATGCCCACGCAATACGACGCAGTGCGGGTCAGCGAACCCGCCTCGGCGACACCAAGGAACATCATCGGCAGGCTCACCAGGTTGATCACACCCAGCAGCATGAAGGTCTTCTTGCGACCGATCAGGTCACTCAGGTAACCGAAGGCCAGTGCGCCGACAATCGTCGCTACCGACCCGTACATGAGCATCTGCGAAGTCTGGGTATGAGGAACTTTGGCGACCACGTTGAGCAAGGTCGGCAGATAACCGCAGGCCAGGTAATACGTAGCCCCGCCGCCGAACGTAATCAGCAGGTTGACCAGCATCACGCCGCGGTACTCGCGACCGAACAGACGCTTGAGTGGCGACACGGCCACCACCGCCGGACCCTTGGTTTTGCGGGCTTGTTGCAGTTGCTGCCAGACCGGGGTTTCTTCCAGGTAACGGAACATCACCAGACCGAAGAACGTGCTGAGCAAGCCGCAGAAGAACATGAAGCGCCAGCCCCAGACGTCAAATTCCTCCCCGGGAAAGATCTCCGACAACACCAGATAAGTAAATGACGCCAACAGCGCGCCCATGCCGGCACCGGCACCACCGATCAACCCGGACATCAAGCCGCGATAGCGCGGCGAGATGGATTCGGTGCCGATGGTGTGAGTGGAGGCGACGATGCCGCCAACGAAAACGCCCTGAATGATCCGCAAGATCAAAAACAGTATCGGGGCCAACACCCCGACCTGGTGAATGGTCGGCAAGGCGCCGAACAGTGCCGTGGAAATACCGACGCCGACCATCGACACCATCAACGCACGCTTGCGCCCGTGTTTGTCGGCATACGCGCCGAAGATCGCCGAGCCCAGCGGACGTACCAGCAAGGCCACGGCGAACGAGGCATACACCGCGGCCAGCGACAGTGTCGGGGTGTCCGAGGGGAAGAACATACGGCCGATGATCGGCGCCACGTAGAGCAGAATGAACAGGTCGAACAAATCCAGCGCCCAGCCGAATGTCGAGGCAAATGCCGCGAGCAAAGCCTTGCCCGGTGGAATCTGCGGTGTATCGATAGCGGCGTCGGTGGGTGATGCAGTTATTGTTGTTGTCGTAGTCATGGTTGCCTCACACAAACGGTGAATCGAAACGTTCTGCATCCCGGTGCGCGGGTTGCGGGTAATCAGCAGGTCAGCGGTGTTACCTTGATGTGCCCTTTTAGTTGCATTGAAGGGGCGGCAGGCCCTGCTCCGTAAGGTGTACGCCGTTACCAACATACCCCCGGGCCTGTTCGCCGGTACGATTTACTCGCCGATAAACACGGCCGCACGCTTGCTGTGAAACGCTTCAACGCCTTCCTTGAAGTCCTTGGAGCTACGCAGACGGCTGTAGCAGTGACCTTCCATTTCGATCGCGACGGTCAGCGGTGCATCTTCGTTGTCGTTGATCAGTTTTTTCGCCGTGCGTTGGGCCAGCGGCGAGAAGCGACGCAGTTCGTCGACCAACGCATCGACGGTGCTTTCCAATTCGGTGTCTGGCACGACCTCGGTCGCGATACCCCAGGCATAGGCCTGGTCGCCCGTGATGCGTTTGGCGCGCATCACCATGTGCTTGGTGCGGGTGATGCCGATGATTTTCTGCAGACGCGCGGAGCCACCCGAGCCTGGGATCTGGCCCAGGTTCTGCTCAGGCAGGGCGTAGCGAGTGGTTTGCGAAGCGATGCGGAAATCGCAGGCCAGGGACAGTTCGAAGCCGACGCCGAAGGTGTAACCACGGTTGGCAACGATCACCGGTTTTTCGCAACGTGCCGGTGCCGCCACGTTCCAGGCCAGCTTTGAAACGTGCTCTGGCGACGCCTCGAGGAAACCCTTGATGTCGCCGCCGCTGGAGAAATGTTCACCCACCGAGCGCAGCACGATGACGCGCACATCGTTGTGTGCATCGAGGGCTTCGAAGACCAGACGCAGTTGATCGCGCTGCCCCATGGAAATGACGTTCAACGGCGCCCGGTTGAGGATGATGTCAGCGCGCTCGCGAGACACATCAACGTCAACCTGGAAGCCATCGAACTGGGTGTCGAGAAATTTCTGGATCGCTTGTTGTTGCATGGGAATGTCCTCTGGATGATTAGCTGATGGCCTTCAAGGCCTGTTCCTGGAATTGGGCCAGCAGCACGCGCCGCAGCACCTTGCCCACTGGAGATTTGGGAACCTGGTCGATGAACTGGTAACGCCGTGGCCGCTTGAATTTGGCCAGGCCCGAAGCGATGCAATGGGCATCAAGGTCGCCTTCCGAGACCTCGGCGCGCAGCTTGATAAACGCGGCAATAATCTTGCCCCATTGCTCGTCGGGCAGACCGACCACCACCACCTCTTCCACCGCCGGGTGCAGAGAGAGCATGTTTTCGATTTCTGCCGGGCTGACGTTTTCGCCGCCGGTGATGATCAAGTCATCGACACGCCCCGTGACGAACAGATCGCCCTCCAGATCGAAGTAGCCGATGTCACCGGTGAAATACCATCCGTCACGCAACGCCTTGGCGGTCGCTTCAGGGCGGTTCAGGTAACCTTCGAACGCCTCGTCACTCGCCAGGTCGGCGATGATCTGGCCCTCCTCCAATGGGTTTACCTGCACGTCGGCCGTTTCAGCATCGATCGGCACCACGCGCACGCGCTGGTTCATTGCACTGCGCCCTGACGAACCGGGTTTGCGGCTGGCTTGCTGGTCGATGGTGAAGGTGTAGATCTCCGAGCTGCCGTAATGATTGACGAACAACTGCGGCTGGAACGCCTGCTCGACGCGACGCATCAAACCGTCGCTCATCGGCGCACCGGCAAAGCCGATTTTCTCCACACTGGCTACTCGCTCACGGGCAAAGGCCGGGTGTTCGATGAGCATGTGGTAGAGCGTCGGCACCAAGTACAGATTGCTGACCTTTTCCCGCTCGATGGCCTGCAGCGTGGCTTCCACGTCAAACTTCGGCACACAGACGAAATGTCCGTCGATCAGCGCCATGGACAGCAGCGATCGCACGCCCATGGTGTGGTAAAGCGGCATGACACCTAGCGTGCACTCGTTCTGGCGGTAGAGGTTTTGCGCTACGTGGGCAACCGCCGCGGCGCGCTCACAACGGTGCCGACGGGGCACGCCCTTGGGCTTGCTGGTGGTTCCGGAGGTGTACAGCAACAGTGAAATGTCTTCGGCGTCGGCCTGCAAAATGATGCCGGAGGGGGTCTGCGAACACAGTTCCTCGAAACTCAGGTCGGTGTTGGCGGCACGGAGTCCGGCGGCGATCCGTGGCAGCCTTGTGGCGGCGCTGCAACCGGCCACGACAGTCACGGTAGCGTCGTCGTAAGCCACCGCACGGATTTGCGCATCTTCGATGCAGTAGCCCAGTTCATCGGCAGTCGAACGCCAGTTCAACGGGGTCATGACGATGCCCGCAAACTGACAGGCCCAATGCAGGGTTGCCATCTGCCAGCGGTTTTGCATCGCTACCAGCAGTCGATCACCGCGTTGCAGCCCGAGGCATTGCAAGCCCCAAGCGGCGCTCTGGATATCAACGAACCAGTCTTCATAGGTTTTCTTCAACGCACCGTCACTGACCGCCACGGCGTGCGGTCGGCGTTCAACGGCAGCGAGGAAACTGCGTCCGAGATCGAACATTTTTGTTATACCCCTTTGTTCGTTTGGCGCTGGGCAGCGACTTCGAGCACGGCCTGGACGATGCCGGTGTAGCCGGTGCAGCGACATAGATGCCCCGAAAGCATGTCGCGTACCTGGGTCTCGTCCGGGTTGGGTACCCGTTCGAGGAAATCCACGCAGGACATGAGAATGCCCGCAGTGCAAAAGCCGCACTGCAAGGCGTGATGACGACGAAAAGCTTGTTGCAGGTCGCTCAGCGTGTCGTCGTCAGCCAGGGACTCGACAGTCTCGATACGCCGCTGGTGCCCCTGTACCGCTAGCATCAGGCAGGAACGCATGGCGACCCCGTCCACCAGCACCGTGCAGGCACCGCAGACGCCGTGTTCACATCCGACATGGACGCCGGTGGCACCGAGGTCGTGGCGCAGGAAGTCGCAGAGTTGGGTCCGCGGTTCAGCCAGGGCTTCACGGGAGCGGCCATTGAGTTCCAGGCGAATCGCAAAGGTTTGGTCGGCAGTTACACGCATGTTCAGACTCCTTCAATCAGCTGATGACCCAGCTCGCGAATCAGTTGGCGGCGATAGGCAGCGCTGGCGTGCACGTCGTCCTGTGCATCAAGCGACCAGGCGGTTTGATTGAGCGCGTCCGGCAACGCCGCACCGCGAGGCAGGCTGCGACGTTGCGGACGGTCGGCGACCCCGCCGATGCCAAGTTCGACCTGGTCCGCGCCAATGGCCGCGGCCAGGGAGACAATTGCAAAGTCGCCGTGGCGCATGGCGATTTCGCGGAAGCGATAAGTGATGCCTTCGCGCTTGAGCGGAAAACGCACCTCGACAACCAGTTCATCTGCACGCTTGTCGGTGGTGAGAATGCCTTGGAAGAAGTCGGCAGCCTTGACGATGCGCTTGCCTTTTTTCGACTCCAGAACGATCTCACCGCCCAGCGTCACCAGGCACAGCGGCAACTCGGCGCTGGGGTCGGCGTGAGCCACCGAACCGCAGACCGTGCCGCGATTACGCGTCTGGAAGTGGCCGATCCAGGGCATCGCCAGTGCCAGTAAAGGCACCTCGTCCATCAGGGTCGAACGCGCCAGCAGTTGCGCCTGTCGTACCCCGGCGCCTACGGCCAGGCAATCCTTGCGCAGTTCGATATAGGCCAGTTCAGCCACATGATTGATGTCGATCAGCAACTTGGGTTGAGCCAGGCGCATGTTCAGCACCGCCATCAGCGATTGGCCACCGGCGATGATGCGAGCCTCCTGGCCGTACTCGGCGAGCAGTTCAACCACCTGACGACGAGTGTCAGCCCGAACGTAATCGAAAGCAGCCGGTTTCATTGCGCACCTCCCTTGCCAAACAGCGCGCCAAGCGAGGCCCGCATCCGCGCCCACCAGCCGGTGGAGATGGCTTGGCCGCTGACCCGTTGTGACAGGCGAGTAAATATTTGTCCGATGATCACTTTCGAGGCCCCTTGCAGCATTCGGCCGCCGACTGCGGCGATTTTGCCGCTGACCGCCACCTGGTATTGGTATTCCAGACGCGTGTGGCCATTTTCCAGTTCGACGAAACGCACCTTGGCCTGCCCCTGGGCCGAACCCATCGAGCTGCTGCCGGAACCGGACAGACGCAATGAATGCGGAGGGTCCAGATCACTCAGGGCAACCTTGGCCTCGAAGCGCGCGCGGATCATGCCGACGCCGACGGTGACGTCTGCGCGATAACGGTTTTCACCTTCAAGCACGAGGTCGTGACAACCGGGAATGATCGCCGCCAGCGTTTGCGGGTCGAGCAAGGTATCGAAGACCTGTTGCGGCGAAGCAGGAATCACCACCGCGTCGTTGGCCCGCAGTGCCGGTCCAGCGGCAGGTGCCGCGTCCAGGTTTTCATCGGGCTCCATGCCCGCGGGCCTTGGCGGCTCGTCAATCCCGATAAGCGTGCGTACTTTTGATGGCGTCAGTGGCAGACGAATGTCCGAGCGACCAAGGGCGTCGGCCACCGCGTTGGCGATGCATACCGGCGTGCTCATATTGTTACCCTCGCCCACCCCCTTGGCGCCCAGTGGGGTGAATGGCGATGGCGTTTCCATGTGCAGGATCACCGGTTCGATCGCTTCCGGTGCGGTCGGCACCAGATAATCGGCGAATGTGCCAGAGAGGAAGCTGCCGTCCTCGCCATAGGCGAACTCTTCCATCAGTGCCGCGCCGAGGCCCTGGGTGAAGCCACCACGAATCTGGCCATCGACCAGCGCCGGGTTGAGCAGGCGGCCGGCGTCATGACAGGTGACGTAGCGATCGATGTGGATCTCACCAGTCATGCGGTCGATTTCCAAACCACAGATATCGAAGACAAAGCCGTAGCACAGCGAGCTATTGACCTGGTCCTGATCGTCCGGTGCCACCAATTGCGGCGGGCTCCAGAAGGCGGTTTCGCGCAGACCGCCGCTTTCACCTTCCGGCAGCAGGCCCGGCGACCAGTGGGTCGCACCGGCAATCCGATGGAATGGCGCCACCGCCCCGCCATTGACCACGAAAATCTTGCCGCCCGCGAAACGAATATCTTCAGGACGGGCCTGCAAATGCTCGGCGGCAATCGCAGCGAGGCGATCGCGGACTTTCAGCGCCGCCTTGTAGACTGCACCGGCCACAGCACCGGCAAAGCGGCTGGAATAGTTGCCCGAGGCAATCGACCAAGCGTCCTTCTGGGTATCCAGTTCGACGTTGACCACGATGGATTCCAGCGCAACCCCAAGCACTTCGGCGACGACCTGCGCCACGGTGGTTTGATGGCCCTGCCCTTGCGGTGCCGAGGACACGTGCACACTGACGTCACCCAAAGGGCCAACGTTGATGGTTGCGGTTGCGACAGCGCCGTTCTTCGGACCGGCCTTGCGCCGCTCTTCGGGTGTCATCGCGGTTGTGATGTATCCCATGTTGGAAATCGAGGGTTCAATGACGGCGGCATAACCAATGCCATAGATTCGGCCTTCGGCACGCGCCTGATCACGACGTTTGAGCAACTCGTCGAGACCGCCATCAGCCGCCGCCAAGGCAATGCCAGCCTGGTAATTGCCGGAGTCGAGCAACGCACCGGCAGCCGCGCGATAAGGGAAGGCATCGGCCGGCACCAGGTTGCGGTGGATCACGTCCAACGGATCAAGCTTCAACTGCACTGCGATGTGTTGCAGCAGCCGCTCCAGGGCGAAATACACCTGCGGTCCACCGAAACCACGGTTCAGGCCGGAAGGGGTTTTGTTGGTCAGCACCACCCGGTTACGCACTTGCAAATTGCGGATCGCGTAGGCTCCCGTCAGGTTGCCGTGCATGCGGTAAAAAGTCGCCGGTTCGGGCGCTCTCAGGTAGGCGCCACAATCGTCGATCTGGTCATAACGCAACGCGGTGATGCGGCCATCGGCTTCTACCGCCGCTTCAATTTCGGTCACCCGATTGGTGGCCGAAGAAGCTCCCTGAAGATGTTCCAGACGGTCCTCGACCCACTTCACCGGTGCACCGACCTTGCGTGACGCCAGGCCCATCATCACCACGTATGGGAAAACCCCTTGCTTGATGCCAAAGCTGCCGCCGGAATCTTTCGGTGTGCGTAAACGCAAGCGGTTACCGGGCACATTCAGTGCCCTGGCCATGACCGTGTGCAACGCATAAGGGCCCTGGAAATTGGCGAGCACGTCATAAATGCCGGTGGCGCGCTCGTACTGAGCCAGCACCACATAGCATTCGATGGGGGTGCAGGAACTGCGCGGAAACTTCACTTTGAGCGAGACCTTGTGCGGTGCCTGCTCGAAGGCCTGCTCCGGCTCGCCATAACGAAAGCGCCGTTCGTTGACCACGTTGCTGCCGACTGCTTCGTGCAGGATCGGCGCCTGTTCGGCAGTGGCCAGTTCGGGATCGATGATCGGGGGCAGCGGTTCGTATTCAATGCGCACACCTTCGATCGCGTCCTCGGCCAGATAGCGGCTCTCAGCGATCACCACGGCCACCGGCTCTCCGACATAACGCACCTTGTCCACGGCGACGCACCAGTGCTCCATCGGCTGCCGCACACCCACCGGGAACGGCAGCGCCCAGCGTTTGACATCTTCGCCGACCAGCACGCCGTGCACGCCTTTCATCAGCAGCGCACTGGAAAAATCCACCGAGGTGATTCGCGCATGAGCGTGGGGTGAACGGATGATCGCCGCATGTAACGTACCCGGAGGGATCGCAGCGTCATCGGCATAGCAGCCGAGGCCGCGCAACAATGCGGCATCCTCGACACGAGTCTGACGGGCGCCGATGTGGCCGGTCGGGCTTTCGGTAGCAGGCTGGAAACTAGTCATTTTTTCGCGGCTCTTGTTGTTGTGCAGCGCGATAGCGTTAGAGCCGAGTGTGTGAGAAAGGCGCAGGGAGCGCCTTGCCTGGGGAGAGGGAGTTCTGCGCTGGTGTCTGAAAATTTGCCTTGGCGTCTGATTTTCAGGTGTGGGACCAGACAGAATTGGCGGTCAGGGATGGGACGCGAGCTGGCTCAGGAAAGCTTCGATTTCTGTAGAGGGCATCGGTTTGGCAAAGTAATACCCCTGAAAAATATCGCAGCGGCTGCCCTTCAGAAAAGCCACCTGAGACGCAGTTTCCACGCCTTCTGCAACCACCGTCAGGCTGAGGTGATGGGCCATGGAAATAATGCCTTGGGTGATCGCTGCATCGTGATGGTCGGTGGCGATTTCCTGGATGAACGAGCGGTCAATCTTGATTTTGTCGATGGGCAAACGCTTGAGGTAGCTGAGGCTGGAAAAACCGGTGCCGAAATCATCGAGCGCAATTCGCACCCCCAAGGCCTTGACCCGGTGCAACGTATCGATCGCCTGTTCAACGTTATGCAGCAAGAGCGACTCGGTAATCTCCAGCTCCAACTGTCCGGCGCTAAGTCCGTGTTTGCTCAGCGCCGTCTGGATACACTCGACGAACTGGCCACGCTGGAAATGCATCGGCGAAATATTCACGGCCATCGAGATTCCTGTGACGCCCTGCTCGCCTAGCTGGCGCAGCTGCGCGCAGGCTGTATCGAGAACCCAAAGGCTCAGTGGGATGATCTGACCACTATCCTCCGCCACCGGCACAAACACCGCCGGTGAGATGAATCCTTTTTCCGGATGTTCCCAACGCAGCAACGCTTCGATCCCGACCACTCGCCCCGTGCGCGCGTCTATCTGCGGTTGATAGTGCAGCCTGAACGACTGAGTTTCGATAGCCTTTTGCAGGTCATTGCGCAGGCTCGCGTGCTCGCAAACGCGCTGATTAAGATCGCTGGTGTACCATTGGAAGTTGTTGCGGCCTTGCTGCTTGGCTTTGTACATGGCCATGTCAGCCTGCTGGATCAGCTGCATCGGCTGCTCGATGTGACCATCGCTCAGAGTGATACCGACACTTGCACTCACGTGCAGGTCCATGCCCTGGATGCAGTAGGGTTTGGCAATGCTGGCCATCAAGCGCTCGGCCACCGGTACAACGTCCTCATCACGAAGCAGGTCCGGCAGCAGCACGATAAATTCATCACCGCCCATGCGCACGATGGTATCACCAGGACGAACCTGCTGGGTCATACGCTGCGCCACCTCAATCAGCACCTGATCGCCGAAGTAGTGCCCGATCGAATCGTTGATGGATTTGAATCCGTCCAGATCAATGCACATCACCGCCAGACGACGCTTACGCCGACGACTGATGTGACAGTCCAGAATGAGCTGGTCTTCAAGCGAAACACGGTTAAGCAAACCAGTCAGCCGATCATGGCTGGCGTTAAAGCTCAATTGGCGCTCGAAATGCTTCTGCTCGCTGATGTCCCGGGCAATGCCAAATACCCCAACGATCTCTCCATTGACCATGATCGGCAGGTTAGAGATGTCCATGGTCAACAGTTTCTCTCCCTCATCGCGAACCCGTGCCTCGAAGCGTTGAGGCGCTCCGGCGCGGGCTGCGGAAAAATGCTGACTGACCCGTTGCAGGTCTTCTTCGAGCACCAGATGGGAAAAGTGATGGCCAATAAAATCGGTTGCGGTGTGCGGCTTTAGCTTAAGGCCTGCTGGATTCACACTCTGGATGTTGCCGGCCAGATCGAGGGCGAACACCGGGTTGGGGTTGTAAGTGAACAATGAACGAAAACGTTGTTCGCTTTCCTCCAGACGTTGGCCGTCACGCTCATGGCGGATCGCAATGACTGCCAGTTGGGCCGCGCGGCCCAGTCGTTGAATCTGCGCCTCATTCGGAAAGTGGGTCCGGTTCTGGTACAGGGCAAATGTACCCAACACGCTTCCTTGATGGGAGAGCAAAGGCACCGACCAGCAGGAACGCAGGTTATGCCCCAGCGCCAGGCTGCGAAAACGCTCCCAGTTTGGGTCCCGGGCGATGTCTTCGGTGACCACCAGCTCGCGCCGGAACGCTGCGGCGCCGCAGGTTCCTTCCTGTGGACCAATGGCCATTCCATGAATCGCCTCGCTGTACTCGGCCGGCAGGCTGGGCGCCGAGCCGTTCAGCAGGTGTTTACCCTCGGCATCAGTGAGCAGGATAGAGCAGAAGGTTTCGGGGGCCTGTGCGTCGTGCATCTGGCAGATGGCGCAGAGTATTTCGCCCAGATGATGATCGGTCGCGATCATACCGAGAATGTCACGTTGCGACTCGGGGAAGGTCTTGCTGTGAAAGCTGGGACGAGTATTCATGGTGATTCCTGAAGACTCTCGAGGTCGTCCGGTCTTCAGAGAGCCAGAAATAGTGGCGGCCGATCACTGTCCACTAGTGCGTCGGACGGGCACTCTATAGAGCACCGACTCACTAAAAAAAGCCTCAGATCCAACATAAAAAACAGTATCAGATTGCAGCCGTTTGGCTGATTTCGCTTTCTCGACTCACCGCAATTTCTCGGCCATACAGGGTTCTCCCGCGAGAAAACTACGCGCCTGAGTGGGAGCTAAAAGTCGGCCGCCACTGTGGCGGCCGACTTAATCTGCGCCCGCCGCCGGCCTCCCCCATCGCCCCGCCTCCTTAGCGCTACACTCACGTCATTGACGTACCACGCCACCGTTAGCAGGGAGCTCAACGTGCACCCAGGCAAAAGCAGACCCACGCCACCTATACAACACCAAGCAGACACTCCACCCATCGTCCCAAGCGCCGCAATCCTGCCTTGTCTTGGCAACTCACCGATCTGCCCGATCAAGAGCCTTGACGGGAGGACCGCGTGACCAACCTCATCAAAAAATATAAATGGCCCGCCTTATTGGCTGTCGCGCTTGCAGTGTTTTCGGCCTTGATATTCTTTTTAGTCAAGTCCTACACCTACGACTCCTCCACCTATTTCGAATCCCGGGATTTCATCCGGCAACTCAAACAATCGGACGCCAACTGGAACGTCAAAATCCTGCGAAAAAAGATCGGCATCAATAACAATTTGTCGCTGACCCCGCCACCGGAAGCGGCCAGTCGATGGGAGCAATTGGAACAGCTCAACAATAGCGGCCCGCTGGCGGCCCTTTGGGCGTCCAGGCGCCAGGGCTATGTGGATGCGGTGAAGAACAAAAGCCTGCTGGTGGAGCAGTTCCAGCAACACAACACCCGTCTACGCACCGCTCTGGATGCGTTGCCGCTTACCGAGGACGAGATCCAGGCACAGCTCAAAGAGACGGACGCCGAAAGTCCGATGGATCGCCTGGCGGTTGCTTCCAGTATCCTGGATCTGACATTGACAACGCTTGAATACGCACTTTATGTCACCTCGGACAAGGCCCAGGAAGTACAGAGCCAGTTGGATGCACTGGAGCAATACATCGATCGCTTGCCTGTCTCCCACCGGCCGTCTTTCACCGCCCTGACACAACATGTCGAAGCCATCATCCAGGAACAACCGATCGTCAATGACTTCCTCGATCGAATCAGCGTTATCCCGGTCGCCCAAGAGCTCGACAGTATTAACGAGCTGTTGAACGAAACCCAACGCAGGACAGCCGCGACAGATCGCCAATATCATATTTACTTGGCCGTGTGTGCCGGCCTCATGGCCGTTTTGATGATCTACCTTGCCGCGCGGTTGGTTCGCAGCTCCGCGCTCATCACTCAGATTAACCATGAACTGCAATCCTCCAACGACCGGTTGGAGGAACGGGTGGAGGATCGCACTCGCGAGTTGATACAGGCCGAACGCGAGCTGGTGGAGGCGGCGCGAATGGCCGGCATGGCCGAGATCGCCACCAACGTGTTGCATAACGTCGGGAACGTTCTCAACAGCGTGAATATTTCGGCGGACCTGGTAACCCGCAAACTGAAAAACAGCAAGACGCTCGGCCTCGGGAAGGCGGTGAAGATGATGAATGAGCATGCCGGGGACCTCGGCCAGTTCATCACGCTTGATGAAAAAGGCAAATTGCTGCCCCGTTATTTCAATGAACTGGTCGATTCCATCAGTGCCGAACAAGGGCTGCTCATTGAAGAGTTGGCACAACTGACCAAGAGCATTGATCACATCAAGGAAATCGTCACCACCCAACAGACCTATGCCGGAGCCGCAAGATTGATTGAGCCGCTCAACGTCAGTGACCTGTTCGAAGATGCATTACGTATGAACTCGGGCGCACTGAGCCGGCATCATGTCACGGTCATCAAGGATTTCCAGGACGCCCCCACGATCCTGGGAGACAAGCACAGGTTGCTGTTGATCCTGATCAATCTGATCAGCAACGCCAAATTTGCAATGTCGAATGTTTCCGGGCATCCGCGGGAAATGACGCTGGGGATACGGATCGTCGCTCAGAGCACGTTATGCCTCAGCGTCAAGGATCGAGGCGAAGGCATCGCGCCCGAGCATCAAGCCCGTATCTTCAATCATGGTTTTACAACCCGCAAGAACGGCCACGGATTTGGCTTGCACAGCTGTGCTTTGGCTGCGGTTGAAATGAATGGCCGTCTCCACGCCCAGAGCGATGGGCCTGGTCAGGGAGCCCTGTTCACCTTGGAGATCCCATTGGAACTGGCCAATACCTGAACCACTGCGGCGAGTTGGCTGCCTGCGCAGCATCCTTCTGGGTTACGCACAATGCAGCCAACCCTGCCCAGCGAACACGACCTTCTGGCGGCGCTATTTGGTGTTAACCGACCGCTCGCTTCGGTTCCTGCGCACCGGTAACGCCGCTGCGTAAGCCAGCGCTTCCTCACGGGAAGCAAAGGAGCCTAGCCGGTCCACCTGGGTGCAGACCCGCCATGGACCGCTGTTCACACTGAGTACGTCATAACCGTTGATGTGTACTTTCGTTAGCATCGCAGCACTCATAGTTACCTCCTGCCAGATAAACCTAAGGTACGCCCTTACCTTACACTCAGTTGGCACCCGGGCATCAACCGGGCGTCGCAATTTCCAAGGAGCGGCATACCCCTCACGGTGGGCTCGAACCCCATAGTCTGTTCCACAACCCAGGCAGTTGCACCGGCTCGGTGCCGTCTTTGACAGTGCGAGCCAGCGTTGCTCGCTCAAGCGCCTGACGGTCGTCATAAAATGGCTTGGTGTCGGTCTTCACCCCGGTAGCCTGGGCAGCGTCGATCAGAATCTGCAGGTACTCCCGGGCGTGTCGTGCGGTGTAGCGATTGAGGTCATGAAAGGTCACCACCACTGGGATGACCCCGTCAACGGCAGGTATCTGCCCGACGGCGATACGTTCGCGCACTTCGCTGAGCTGACGCATGAGGTTGATTCGCCGTCTCGGACTGGCCGTGATACCCCAGACTTTGCCGTCGTTGGCGCTCAGATCGGTGAGCAACATGTGCAGGCCATGGCGCCGGTAGGCCGCGAAGGTGCGGGTGTCGAAGCTCCAGAACGGCGGCCTCACCAGGCTGGGAGCTGCTCCCGTGATGGCCGCAATGTCGGCGCGCCCCTTGAGCAGCGACTGCTCCAGTTCATCAGGGCTGAGGAACCGGTGGTTGCTGTGCCCGGAGGTCGCGGTATGAAAGCCCAGCACATGCCCTTCCTGCTGTTCACGACGCATCACCGAACGCCCGATATCGCTGCCACCGGCCCGCGACGCTCGAGTCTGCACGAAAAATATCGCCTTGATCCCCGGCTGCACCGGATTCTGCGCCAGGGCATCGAGCACGCCCATACTCGGGTTCCAGAAAGATGATGCGCTGGGGCCGTCATCGAACGTCAGCAGAAAGCGGATCGGCGGTTGCGTACGAAGGCGTTGTTCGGTCTGCGCAGTCAGTTCGATGGGCGCGCCAATGCACCCCAGCAAACCGCTGGCAAGGGCTACGAGAGACAGCACCCTGGCGATAATTTTCATTGTGTGCCTTTTATGGTGATCGCACTGACTCGCCTACGATCCATGGCCCTTGGTGCCCAAGCCCAGCTTGGAGAAGGTTAACCGGGTTTGGTTCCCGGCCGCGAGCCTCGCCGCTGCCCCTCCCAGGATTTTTTGACCGTCTGGAGATCCGATGGAATTTTCCGCACGCCTCTGCATCCATCCGTATAGAACTAATTAGGGAGGATTTATGGGCGGGCCATCGCTTTACATCATCGAATACATGCTCCATGGCGAGCCCAAGTCATTCATCATTCGTGCCGAAGTGATGAACAACTCCGAAGCCTGGCATTGGGCCAGTTGCGACGCGGGTGTCGGGCGCATCCCTAAATTCGGGAGGGAAAAGGTCAAGCGGGTTTCAAAACCACTGGCAGAAAAATACGGGATTACCGATGTGCGCTGGCGAGCCAGCGTCGCGCCGGCCTGGATAAAGGAGTCGGGCTGAGCCAGCCCCTCTTCGGCGCACCGGCCGTCCGGCCGGGCGCCGTTTTCCTCGTCAGACCCGAAATAACTCAACTACGCTTAATTATCGGTACAACCCGCTTCTGGCGGGCTTTGTGCTGCCTCATCCACTCTGAATGGAGGTGTGACATGTCTGAAAAAGAGTCCATCACCACTGTGCTCACTTTGCTGGAATCGCGTCAGGCGCGATTGGCGGCAGCCTGCAAGGAAATCGCTGACTGGGTCGACCACCAGGGCGGGCACCCTACCGCCGTGCGGATCCGGGACCGCCTTAATGACATCGAAAAAGACGCCCCCTCTATCCAGAGTGCGTTGACGTCCCTCAAGCCCGCCGAGCGGCCATTGCCCAAGTTCCGCTAACGCACTGCGCTGCACAGGTTCTTCCCAAAGCTCTACCGGTTGGAAAACCGATGGAACGCCAGCGTTCTTTGCGCCTCGATATTGATATGTATCGGAGTGAAGCCGCCAAAAGGAGAACCACCATGAACGCCAGAATCCTGCTGCTGATTGCCTGTGCCAGCCCTGCCGCCGCCATGGCGCAAGGCTGTGATGTCATTACGCGGTCCCAGAGCCAAGCGATACCGAAGGTCGAAACCCATAGTTGTTACGAATACAGAGGCGTGCCAGCCGAGGCGATTGGCTGGTCGTGCAGCAACGAAAGCAAAGGTGCACTGAGCACTGAAAAGAACCAGGTCGAACGTTGCGCCCAAGACTATGTAGCGACATGCCAGGCCCGGCTGACTCAGGAAGCGCTGGCCAATCCGCACTCAACCAGCAAGGACCGTAGCGGCGAGTCAGCCAACATCCCTGACGATGCGCAAGTCACCCGGTACTACTACAACACCGAGCAATTGGCGCAAGCACAGAAAGATTGCGAAACCACCGGTGGACGCTGGAAAAACCAGTGAATGAAAGGCCCTGTCCTAGCCTTTGCTGTGCTCTGGCGACGACGGGCCCTCCTTCACACCGCGAGGGCCGGCCACGCCCCAGATGACCAGGCCTACCACAGGCAAGATGATCAACAGCAGCGCCCAGCCTGCCTTGGTCCCGACCGTCTTGTCACTGCGAAAGACACTGATGATCGCCCACAAATCCACAAGCAGCAAAAGCACCACAACGCCGATCCAGAAATAACTGACTAATTCAGACATGGCCCAATCCTCTTAAGGTCTATGGTTTAGGCACACCCCCTGACGGTCCGTTCAAAGAATCTGCCATCGCTTCCCCACGCCCGACCTGTCGTCTATCCCCGCTCATTCAGATAGGCGACCCACCGTTCGTAAGCGTCGTGCTGGCGCTGGACGGCCTGCTCCCAAATCACCCCGCTCGTTTGATGTGCGTCGATGAGCGCCATCATTTCTGACGTGGTCGCGTCCAGTTCCACAAGCAGCTCGTGGGATTTGATTTTGAAGTCTTCAACCGTGGTCATGTCTTCTCACTTCCCCTCTACCCGAGGTTGGCTATCCACCCAACATGGATACGTTTTTTCCAAGCTGATTCAGTCGAGGCGATGATCGGTTTAATGCCCAGTCCTGACAGATAGCGAGTGCGGGCTTGAAATGAAGTTCAGTCTTTCGCCGATTACTGCGGTCGTACAGAGAGGCCCCCGATAAATCTGGAGTGGACAGTCCGTATGACATCGGGCTCAAATATTGCAGTTATATTTCATATTAATGACAGTCACTGATTGAGCAAGGCCATGAAAATTCGAGCGACCGTCATCTGTGAGGAAGATCGCCACATCTTGCTCGTGCGCAAGCCAAACAGCCGATGGGCACTGCCTGGAGGCACAGTGGAGCGCGGCGAAACCCATGCCGGGGCGGCGCTACGCGAGTTGGCAGAAGAAACCGGGCTGGACGCGCATAACCTGCTTTATCTGATGCGCATCAGCGACGGCGAAACCGAACACCACGTATTCGAAGCCTCGGTCACCGACTCAAAGACGGCCAGGCCACAGAATGAAATCAGCGACTGCCTCTGGCATCCGCTGGACGCTATCGCGCAACTGCAAATGAAAAAGGGAACCCGGGAAATTCTCGAGGCATTTCGGCGCAGGCTGTGAGCACAGCTTGGATAAGGGGGGTTTCACGGAGCAGAAACAAACAAGGGTTTGCATTAGCTTTCGCTCGCAAACCCTTGATTTTAGATGGTGCCCGAAGCCGGAATCGAACCGGCACGCCCTTACGAGCGGGGGATTTTAAGTCCCATGCGTCTACCAGTTTCGCCATTCGGGCGGTAGCGCGGTCAACCTTATGGACATCAGCGTGGAGCAGATGTGCCAGTCAAGGCTGGTGCAGCAAGAGGGGGAATATATACATCCCTTCCCGGCGAAGCAAGGTCGCCTCTGTCCTTTTCAAGACAAAAAGCTGTCGCTGCTTCGAAAATAAAAAAGCTCCGTAAATCATGGATCTACGGAGCTGTTTTAAAGTGGAGGCCGAAGTCGGAATCGAACCGGCGTAGGTGGATTTGCAATCCACTGCATAACCATTTTGCTATTCGGCCTCAAGACGTTTGATGCAAGAACGCTACATCAACCGCGTACAAACCTGATCAGGAAACAAGATGCTTACGAAGCTCTATCTCCTTGAAAACATTGAGATTTTTTACGTCCCAGCGCGTTCGATGGGCGCAATTATGTACTCATTTGCCTAGGCTGACAACCCCTTGATTTCAAAAAAAATTCGTCCAACGGCCAGCTTCCGCCAGACAGTCACATTGCTGTACGAAGGCTTCTGGGGGCTGCTTCGCCCCCCAGCGGGAGCAAGCTCCCTCGCCACGGAACTTCAGGGATCCTGGAGACAGTCGCAGCCCTGCCCCATTTATGGGTAACATACCGGCCGTCCCCGCAGCCACCTGCGCCCTGCCAAATAAGCCCATTTCATGCCCTTCGAACTCAGCGTTGACCTTACCACCCTCGCTATCCTGATTGTCGTCGCCTTCATTGCCGGTTTCATCGATGCCATTGCCGGCGGAGGTGGCTTGTTGACCACCCCGGCTCTGCTGACCGCCGGGTTACCGCCTCATTTGGTCCTGGGCACCAACAAGCTCAGCTCGACCTTCGGCTCGGCCACGGCCAGTTTCACGTTCTACAAGCGCAAGCTGTTCCATCCAAGGCAGTGGACCCATGCCCTCGTCGGCACGCTGGTCGGTGCCTTGGCCGGCGCAATCGTTGCCCATTACCTGCCTGCCGAGTGGCTGAACAAAATGCTGCCGGTGATCGTCTTCGCCTGTGGCCTGTACCTGTTGTTCGGTGGCACGCCCAAGGCGCCGCTGGACAGTGATGCGCCGATCAGCAAGACCTGGCAAGCGCCCCAGGGTTTCAGCCTGGGCTTCTACGACGGCGTGGCCGGCCCTGGCACGGGTGCGTTCTGGACCGTCAGCAGCCTGCTGCTCTACCCGATCGATCTGGTCAAGGCCAGCGGTGTGGCGCGCAGCATGAATTTCGTCAGCAACATCGCGGCCCTGTCGGTGTTTATTTTTTCGGGGCAAGTGGATTGGATCATCGGCCTGAGCATGGGGCTGTCGGTGATGGTAGGGGCATTCTTCGGCGCGCGCACCGCCATCAGCGGCGGCGCGAAATTCATCCGCCCGGTATTCATCACCGTGGTGCTGGGCTTGACCGTGCGTCTAGCCTGGCAGCACTGGTTCAGCGTGGCCTAAGCGCCGCGCCACATAGAGGTCGATCAGGTAGCGGGCGATGGAACGCGAGGCCGGCAGCGGCGGCAGGTCGTGTACGTTGAACCACTGGGCATCTTCGATTTCATCTTCCTGCCTGACGATATCGCCACCGGCGTATTCGGCGTGGAAGCCCAGCATCATCGAATGGGGAAACGGCCAGCACTGACTGCCGACATACTGAATGTTCTTCACCTCGATGCTGACTTCTTCACGCACTTCGCGAATCAGGCAATCTTCGGCCGACTCACCTGGCTCGGCGAACCCGGCCAGCGTGCTGTAGACACCGGTGACGAAGCGAGGCGAACGGGCCAGCAGCACTTCATCGCCACGGGTGATCAGCACGATCATGCTCGGCGAAATCCGCGGGTAATGCCGCAAGTCACAGGCATCGCAATACATGGCCCGCTCCCGCGCAATCTGGCTCATGCGCTTGCCACAGCTGCCGCAGAAGCGATACTCCCGAGCCCAGGTGCCGATCTGCGCGGCATAGCCCAGGACCTTGTACAGCGTGTGGTCATCCTCGAGCATGAAGGCCCGCAGGCCCTTCCAGTTGCAGCCAGGGATGTCTTGAGAGCTGTGCAGTTCCAGCAGATAGACCGGCTCGCCATCCAGGTGGCCAATGCCATGCTCGGCGAGGATTGACAGGTCCTGGCGCTTGAGCCAGTCGCGGGGAAACAGCGCGCCGTTGTCATCGAACAGAAAGCCTTCCGGGCTGCGGGCCACGGCCCAGCCCCCGGGGAGATCGGTATCGAGTACTGCGGTGGTCCAGCGTGAAATCATGATCAGTCAATCCAGAAATTCAGGTTTCTGTTTGCTCATATGGGCGGCCATGGCCACACGCAGGTCGGTCGATTGCAGCATGGCGGCGTTCCAGGTGGCGACGTATTCCAGCCCGTCGTCGATGCGGTGGTCGCGCATGTAGCTGATCATTTCCTTGGTACCGGTCACGGCGATCGGCGACTTGGCGGCGATTTCCCGAGCGATGCCCATGACACCGTCAAGCAGGCTGGCGCTATCACTGTAGACACGATTGACCAGGCCGATGCTGCGCGCTTCGTCGGCACCGAAGGTGCGCCCCGTATAAGCGAGTTCACGCAGCATGCCGTCCCCGATGATCCGGGGCAAGCGTTGCAATGTGCCAACATCGGCCGCCATGCCGATATCGATTTCCTTGATGGAGAATTGCGCGTCCTCGGCGGCATAACGCATGTCGCAGGCGGAAATCAGGTCGATGGCGCCGCCCAGGCAATAACCCTGGACCGCCGCAAGTACCGGTTTGCGGCAGTTGTCCACGGCGTTGAACGAGGCTTGCAGTTGCAGGATCTTGCGTCGCAACAGGCGTGCGTTGC
This sequence comes from Pseudomonas sp. Q11, assembly GCF_024494355.1. Taxonomy (GTDB): domain Bacteria; phylum Pseudomonadota; class Gammaproteobacteria; order Pseudomonadales; family Pseudomonadaceae; genus Aquipseudomonas; species Aquipseudomonas hefeiensis. The sequence continues at coordinate 53,076 of NZ_JAKNQY010000031.1, forward strand.
GGCCCACGTCCTTGCCCAGTTCATCAGCCACGGCGGCCAGCATCATCAGGTCGATGCCCGAGGAGAAGTGCTTGCCGGCCCCGCTCAGTACCACCACCCGCGCTTCATCGGTGTCGTCGATCCATTGGAAGATTTCGACGATCTCGCTCCAGAAAGCGGCATTCATTGCATTGATCTTGTCCGGTCGATTGATCTGCACATGGGCGATATTGTCTGCAAGTTCGACGGTGAACGCTTGGTATTGCGACATGGCAGTGATCCTTTACCGGCTGAAAAAAGAAGCCTGAACTATAACAAGCCAACGCACCGGGTCGTAGACAGTGCATCGGCCAAAAGCGGGACCTGGCGACCGGTCAGGTAAAGATGTCTCTGTGGCGAGGGGATTTATCCCCGTTGGGGCGCGAAGCGGCCCCTGCATCCCAACAGAGGTATTTGGGGTCTGCTGCGCAGCCCAGCGGGGATAAATCCCCTCGCCACAGGGATCACCTTCAATCACGGATTATTCACTCGCCTGCATCTGCCCATCCCAACCGCCACCCAACGCGGCGATCAGTTGCACACTCGCGATCAACCGGCTCTGTTGCAAGGTCAGCACACTGCGTTCGTTACTCAACGCGGTGGCCTGGACAGTGACGACATCCAGATAGGCAATCAGCCCTGCCCTGTACTGGTTCTGGGTCAGGCGCAGGGATTCGCGGGCGGCATCCAGGGCCTCCTGGCGTACGCGGGCTTCGTCTTCCAGAACTTTGAGCTGGATCATGTAGTTTTCCACTTCGCGGAAACCGTCGAGTACAGTCTGGCGATAGGTGGCGACGGTCTGGTCGTAGGCCGCGACGGTGCGGTCGACTTCCGCCGAACGCTGGCCGCCATCGAACAGCGTCATCGCCAGTTGCGGTCCCACCGACCAGAAGCGGTTCGGCACACTCACCCAGTTATCGTAGGTACTGCTGCTGTAACCGCCGCTCAAGCTCAGGGTCAGGTCCGGGTAATAGGCGGCCTTGACCACGCCGATGTTGGCGTTGGCCGCCATCACGGAGCGCTCTGCCGAGGCGATGTCCGGCCGGCGTTCAAGCAGTTGCGATGGCAGCGCCACGGGGATTTGCGGAAGGGTCGGGATGTCCTGGGTTTCTGCCAGGTTGAACTCGGCCGGCGGCAGGCCGATCAGCACCGCGATGGCGTTTTCAAACTGGGCCCGTTGCCAGATCAGGTCGATCAATTCGGCCTGGGTGGTCTTGAGCTGAGTCTGGGCCTGAGCCACCGCATCCCTGCCGGATACGCCGGCGCGGTATTGGTTTTCGGTCATCTTCAGCGAACGCTGATAGTTGTCAACGGTGGTCTGCAACAGGCGTTTTTGCTCATCGATCACCCGCAATTGGAGGTAGTTTTGCACCAGCTCCGATTGCTGGCTCAGGCGCATGGCGGCCAGATCGGCGAAGCTGGCTTCGGCGCTGGCCTCATTGGCTTGCAGGGTGCGACGCAACTTGCCCCAGACGTCCGCCTCCCAGCTGACACCGGCCTGGGCGCTGTAGGTGTCACGGATACCACTGGCCGAACTGCTCAGGCTCGAGTTGCTGCTGCCGGTGCCCTGGCTGGAGCGGTTCTTGCCGACGGTCAGGTCCACGGTGGGGAAAAACGCGCCTCGTGCGCTGCGAGCCAAGGCCTGGGCCTGACGGTACTGGGCTTCGGCCTGGGCCACGGTCTGGTTGGACGTATTGAGTTGCTCCACCAGGCCATTGAGCCGGGCATCACCGTACAACTCCCACCAGGCCCCCCGGGCCAGGGCGTCGCTGGGATTGGCCTGGCGCCAGCCCTCAGTCTCCTTGTACTGCACGGGCGCCGCAGCCGCTGGGCGCTGGTAATCCGGGCCGATGGCGCAGGCGCTGAGCATCGCCACGCACAGCGTCAGGCTCAGCAGCCGCGAGCCATGGGCGGTCGCCAGCGGTGCGACAAGATTGAAAAGCGAACGGTCGGTCATAGCGGAGTTTCCAGGGCAGCATCAGTGCGCACGCCGCGCCAGCGGTTGAAGCGATGGCGCAGTTTGTCGAGATAAAGGTAAACCACCGGAGTGGTGTAGAGGGTCAGGATCTGGCTGAACACCAGCCCACCGATGATGGTCAGGCCCAGCGGCTGGCGCATTTCCGAGCCTTCGGCGCTACCGAGCAACAGTGGCAAGGCTCCCAGGATCGCCGCCAGCGTGGTCATCAGGATCGGCCGCAAGCGCAGCAGGCAAGCGTTGCGGATCGACTCTTGTGGCGTCTGCCCGCCGCGCTCCAGTTGCAGCGCCAGGTCGATCATCAGGATCGCGTTTTTCTTCACTACGCCAATCAGCAGGAACAGCCCCAACAACGAGATCAGGCTGAACTCGCTGCCCAGCACGTAAATCGACAGCAGCGCGCCGACGCCGGCCGACGGCAATGTAGACAGGATGGTCAGCGGATGAATGTAGCTCTCATACAGCACACCCAGCACCAGGTACACCGCCAGCAATGCTCCCAGGATCATGAATGGCTGGCTTTTCTGGGTGGCCGCGAACGCATCGGCGGTGCCGGCCATTTTTGCAATGATGTCTTCGGGCATCCCGAGCCTGGCGATCGCCCGCTCGATGGCGGCCGTGCCCTGCTCCACCGTCACGCCCTCGGCCATGTCGAACGATATATCCTCGGAGGCGAACTGACCTTCGTGGCTGACTCGATCATCCTCCAGGCTGCTCTCATAATGCGCGATGGTCGACAGGGGCACCCGCGCGCCGTCAGCGGTAATGACCTGGACCTGCTCGAGGGTACTTGGGTCCTGGGCGTACTTGGGATTGACCTCCATCACCACCTGATACTGGTTGAGGCTGTCATAGATGGTGGATATCTGCCGCTGGCTGTAGGCGTTGTTCAACACCGAGGTGACCATGTCCATGTCGATGCCCAGGCGCTTGGCCTGGTCGCGGTCCACCACCAGCGTGATCTGCTGGGCGCCGCCGCCGTCGCGAGCATCAATGGCGGTCAGTTCCGGCAAGGCCCTGAAGGCCGCCGCGACTTTGGGGTACCACTGGCGTAGCGACGCCAGGTCACCGCTCTGCAGGATGTAGGAATACTGCGAAGTGGTCTGCTCACGGCCGCCACCAAACTGCAGGTCCTGGTCGGCCATCAGCATCAAGCGACCACCCGGCACCAGGGGCATTTCCTTGCGCAGGCGCTCGATGACTTTCTGCGCGGAGATCCCGCGCTCCTTGATCGGCTTGAGGCGCACCAGCATGAAGGCATTGTTGGTGCCGTTGTTGCCGCCGATGAACCCCGCCACGCTTTCTACTGCTTCGTCCTTGAGCACGGCGCGACGAAATATCTCCATCTTCGGCTGCATGACATTGAACGACAGGCCATCGTCGCCGCGCACGAAACCGATCAACTGGCCGGTGTCCTGCTGAGGCATGAAGGTTTTCGGCACCACCACGTAGAGTGCGATGTTCACCCCGATGGTCACCAGCAGGCTCAGCAAGGTCAGGCGCCGGTGACGCAGCACCCAGTCCAGGCTGCGCGCGTAACCACGCACCATCCGTTCGTTGAGGCGCCGGCTCCAGCACTGCAGGCGGTTCTCCTGCCCCGGCACGTGGGGCTTGAGCCAGCGAGCGCAGAGCATCGGCGTGAGCGTCAGCGACACCACCAGCGAGACCACGATGGCCGCCGCCAGGGTGATGGAAAACTCGCGAAACAGGCTCTCGATAATCCCGCCCATGAACAGGATCGAGAGAAACACCGCCACCAGCGAGACGTTCATCGACAACAGCGTAAAGCCCACCTCATCGGCGCCCAGGTAGGCTGCCTTCATCGGCGGCACGCCTTCGTCGATGTGCCGGGAAATGTTCTCCAGCACCACGATGGCGTCGTCCACCACCAGGCCGGTGGCGAGGATCAACGCCATCAACGACAGGTTGTTCAGGGAGAAGCCGTAGAGGTACATCACCGCAAACGTGCCCACCAGGGACACCGGCACCGCCAGGGTCGGGATCAGTGAGGCGCGGAAGTTACCCAGGAACAGGAACACCACCAGCACCACCAGGGCCACGGCGATCAGCAGGGTCATTTCCGCCTCGTGCAGCGTGGCCTTGATCACCGGTGAGCGGTCCATGGCCAGGTTCAGCTTGACGCTGGCCGGCAGCACGGCCTGCAACGCCGGCAGCTGGTTCTTGATCTCATTGACCGTCTCGATGATGTTGGCGCCAGCCTGGCGGTTGATCACCAGCAGCACGGCAGCGTCATCGTTGAAGAAACCGCTGTTGTAGCGGTCTTCGACGCCGTCGGTGACTTTTGCTACGTCCTTGAGCCGCAGTACCGAGCCGTCCTGGTAACGGATGATCAGCGTTTCGTAATCCTTGGCCTTCTCCAACTGATCGTTGGCCTGGATTTGCCACATGCGCTGTGCGTCCTCGACCGAACCCTTGGGCCGGCGCACGTTGCTGTCGGCAATGGCGCTGCGCACGTCATCCAGGGCCACGCCGTACTGGTTGAGCAGTTGCGGCTCCAGTTCGATACGCACCGCCGGCAAGGAACTGCCACCAATCTGCACCTCGCCCACGCCCGACACCTGGGACAGACTCTGGGACAGGATGGTTGAAGCCAGGTCATAGAGCTGACCCTTCTCCAGCACATCCGAGGTCAGCGACAGCACCATGATCGGCGCCTGGGACGGGTTGACCTTCTTGTACGTGGGCATGCTGCGCATGCCGCTGGGCAACAGGTTGCGCGAGGCATTGATGGCCGCCTGTACTTCCCGCGCCGCGCCGTTGATGTCGCGGTCCAGGTCAAATTGCAGGATCACCCGGGTAGAGCCCTGGCTGGACCGGCTGCTCATGGTGTTGACCCCGGCGATAGCGCCGAAGGAACGCTCAAGCGGCGTCGCTACCGTCGAGGCCATCACCTCGGGGCTGGCCCCCGGCAAGTTGGCCTGGACCACGATCACCGGAAAATCCATCTGTGGCAGCGGCGCAACCGGCAGCAGGCCAAAGCTCACGCCACCGAGCAGCATGATTGCAAAGCTCAGCAGCATCGTCGCTACGGGGCGGCGGATGAACGGGCCGGAGAGGTTCATGGGTGACAGCTCCAGGCTTCAAACTTCAAGCTGCAAGAGAAAAGCAAGTCGTGCACAGGCTTTAGCTTGTCGCTTGCTGCTGGAAGCTTGCCGCTAGATTCCGTCATACCCGCACCTCTTTCCCATCAGGCTTGGCAAAGCGGCGTCCCAGGCGGTCGAAATACAGGTAGATCACCGGCGTCGTGAAGAGCGTCAGCACCTGGCTCACCAACAACCCACCCACCATCACCAGCCCCAAAGGCTGGCGCAGTTCGGCGCCGGAGCCGGTGGCGAGCATCAGTGGCACCGCCCCGAACAGGGCCGCCAGCGTGGTCATCAGGATCGGCCTGAAACGCAGCAGCGCGGCCTGGTAGATGGCCGTTTGCGGGTCCATGCCCTGATTGCGTTCGGCGTCGAGGGCGAAGTCGATCATCATGATCGCGTTTTTCTTGACGATGCCAATCAGCAAGATGATGCCGATGATCGCGATCATGCCCAAGTCATTGCCGCTGATGATCAGCGCCAGCAAGGCGCCGATGGCCGCCGAGGGCAACGTGGAGAGAATCGTGATCGGGTGGATGTAGCTCTCGTACAAAACACCGAGGACGATGTACATGGTCACCACCGCCGCCAGGATCAGCAGCAAGGTGCTCGACAGCGAGGCCTGGAACGCCTGGGCCGCCCCCTGGAACTCGGTCTGCACCCCCACCGGCATGCCAATGTCCTGCTGGACCTTTTCGATCACGTCCACCGCATGCCCGAGGGCCACGCCCGGCGCCAGGTTGAACGACATCATCACCGCCGGAAATTGACCGAGGTGGGCAATCGCCAGTTGGGCCTGACGCTCCTCGACCCGGGCCAGGCTCGACAGCCGCACCTGGCCACCGTCGGTGGTCTTGACGTGAATCTGATCCAGCGCCCGCGGCCCGATACGCTCCCCGGCCTGGGCCTGCAACACCACCCGATACTGGCTGGCCTGGGTGTAGATGGTGGAAATCTGCCGCTGGCCGAAGGCGTCATACAGTGCATCGGTGATGTCCGACACCGATACGCCCAGGCGCGACGCGGCGTCGCGGTCGATCACCAGGTAGACCTGCAGTCCTTTGTCCTGCAAATCGCTGGCGACGTCGGTCAGCTCCGGCTGCTGGGCCAACGCTTCGACGAGACGTTCGCTCCAGAGGCTGAGCAACTCGGCATCCGGCGAGGACAGGCTGAACTGATACTGGGTACGGCTGACCCGGTCTTCGATGGTCAGGTCCTGCACCGGTTGCATGAACAAGCGGATGCCCACCAGCCGATCCAGTTGCGGCTGCAAGCGGGCAATGATTTCGGTGGCGCTGTCATCCCGTTCGCTGTGGGGCTTGAGATTGATCAACAAGCGACCACTGTTGAGCGTGGCGTTGTCACCGTCTACGCCGATGTAGGAAGACAGGCTCTGCACCGCCGGATCGGCCAGGATCACCTTGGCCAGTTGCTGTTGGCGCTCGCTCATGGCGGCAAAGGAAATCGACTGTGGCGCTTGGGAAATGCCCTGGATCACCCCGGTGTCCTGCACCGGGAAAAACCCCTTGGGCACGGCCAGGTACAACACCACTGTCAGCACCAGGCTGCCCACGGCGACCAGCAGGGTCAGCGGCTGATGCTTGAGCACCCACTGCAACTTGCGACCGTAGGCGGCGATCATCCAGTCGATCCAGGCGCCGCTGGCACGGTAGAAACGCCCCTGCTCTTGCTCCTTGGGCTCGCGCTTGAGCAACCGGGCACACATCATCGGCGTCAGGGTCAGCGACACCACCAGGGAGATCAGGATCGCCACCGCCAGGGTGATGGCGAACTCGCGGAACAAGCGTCCGACCACGTCGGCCATGAACAGCAACGGGATCAGCACCGCGATCAGCGACAACGTCAGGGAAACCAGCGTGAAGCCAATCTGTTTCGCGCCCTTTAGCGCAGCCTGCATAGGGCTGTCGCCCTTCTCGATATAGCGGGCGATGTTCTCCAGCATGACGATGGCATCGTCCACCACGAAACCAGTGGCAATGGTCAGGGCCATCAGCGTCAGGTTGTTGATGGAAAAACCGGCCAGGTACATCACGCCGAACGTCCCGATCAGCGACAACGGCACAGCCACCGACGGAATGATCGTGGCGCTGACCCGACGCAGGAACAGGAACGTCACCATGACCACCAGGACGATGGCGATCAGCAGTTCATGCTGGACGTCGGTGACCGAGGCGCGGATGGTCTGGGTGCGGTCGGTCAGCACCGTAACGTCCAGGCCGGCCGGCAGGTTGTCGGTAATGCTCGGCAACAAGGCTTTGATCCGGTCGACCACCTCGATGACGTTGGCCCCCGGCTGGCGCTGGATATTCAGCAACACGGCCTGGTTTTCGTTGGCCCAGGCGGCAAGGCGTTCATTCTCGGCGCCATCGACGATCTGCGCGACATCCTTGAGTCGCAATGGCGCGCCGTTGGCGTAGGCGAGGATCAGTTCGGCGTAGTCCTTGGGCGAGGTCAACTGATCGTTGGCATCGAGCATCGAGACCCGGGTCGGTCCGTCGAAGTTGCCCTTGGGCTGGTTGACGTTGGAGGCGCCGATCAGGGTGCGCACATCCGCCAGGTTCAGCCCCGCGGCTGCCAGGGCCTCGGGGTTGACCTTGATCCGCACGGCCTGGCGCTGGCCACCAGCAATCGAAACCATGCCGACCCCGCTGATCTGGGCGATTTTCTGCGCCATGCGGGTGTCCACCAGATCATTGAGCTTGGGCAGCAGCATGGTCTTGGAGGTGATCGCCAGGGTCAGCACCGGGGTATCGGCCGGGTTGACCTTGTTGTACACCGGCGGAGCCGGCAAATCGCTGGGCAGCAGGTTGGTGGCGGCGTTGATCGCCGCCTGCACCTGCTGCTCGGCGACATCCATGTTGATGTCGAGGCTAAAGCGCAGGGTGATCACCGACGCGCCGCCGGAACTGGTGGACGCCATCTGCGTCAGGCCCGGCATCTGCCCGAATTGCCGTTCCAGCGGCGCGGTCACGGCACTGGTCATCACGTCGGGACTGGCGCCCGGGTACAGGGTCATCACGCGGATGGTCGGGTAATCGACCTGGGGCAATGCCGACACCGGCAGCAACCGATAGGCGATCAGGCCGGCCAGCACGATGGCCAGCATGCTCAGGGTGGTGGCTACCGGACGAAGGATGAACAGCCGCGAGAGGTTCATGCGCCGCCCTTTTTCGCCTTGTCGGCCACGGCCGCTTCAGCCGGTGCGGCCGCCGTTTTGCCCTGCAGGTGTTCGGTCGGTGTGGTGGGCACGTCCTGGCTGTCGTTGACCACGTCCACCTCGCTGCCTTCCTTCAGGCGATCGGTGCCTTCAAGCACCACCCGATCCCCCGCCGCCAAGCCTTCGGTAACTACGGTAGTTTCGCCATCGCTGGCGCCGATCTTCAGCTTTCTGATGGTGACTTTCTTATCGCCATCCAGGGCGTAGACGAACGTGCCATTGGTGCCGAACTGAATGGCAGGCGTCGGCGCCAGGACTACATTTTTGAGGGTGTCGGCCAACAAATGCACATTGACGAACTGGTTGGGGAACAGCGACTGGTCGCGGTTATCGTAGCGAGCCTTGAACTTCAGGGTGCCGGTGGTGATGTCGATCTGGTTGTCCAGGCTTTGCAGCACACCGCTGGCCTGCAGCTTCAGGTCACTACGGTCCCAGGCTTCCACCGGCAGCTTCGCCCCACTGCGGTAGCGGGCAAGCACGGTATCAAGGTTGTTTTCCGGCAGCGTAAAGACGACGCTGATGGGTTGCGTCTGGGTGATGACCGCCAACGCCGTAGTGTCGTTGGCGGCCACCAGGTTGCCAACGTCCAGTTGCCGCAATCCGACCCGGCCGGAGATCGGCGCACGGATCCTGGTGAATTCCAGGTTGAGCTTGGCGTCGTTGACCGCCGCCTGATTGGTCTTGACCGTGCCCTGGTACTGGCCCACCAAGGCGGCGGCGGTATCGAGGGTCTGCTTGGCGATGCTGTCCTCGGCATACAGGCCGCGATAACGCTCAAGGTCCACCTGGGCATTTTTCAGTTGGGCCTGGTTCTGCAGCAACGTGCCTTCGGCCTGGAGCAAGGCGTTCTGGTATGGACGCGGATCGATTTCGGCCAGCAGGTCTCCAGCCTTGACCATCTGCCCCTCTTCAAAGGCAATCTTGACCAGTTCACCGCCCACCCGGCTACGCACGTTGATGGTATTGAGGGCCGTGACGGTGCCCAGCGCCTTGTAATAAAGCGGAAAATCACCAGTGACTGCCGGCGCAACCCGAACCGGCACAGGCCCCGTCGCGCCGCCAAACCCTGGCCGCATGCCGCCCGACCGCCCCGTCTGTCCAGCAGGAGCTTCTTGCCCTGCTCCGGGCTTTTGGTCCGTGCCAGCGGGCCAGAACTTCCAGGCTAGCGCCGCGACGATCAATACGATGACCAGGCCAAATAGCCAGCGACGGGATTTGCGGGAATCAGAGGATTGCATGAAATGATCAACCATTGGGCGCGTGGGCTTCTTCTACGGGAGGCTGAAAGATAAGCACTGGCGGGTATTTAGCAAAGCGCCTTTACCGGCAATTTACGTTGGGCTTACGTATCCCGGGACGGGCTAAGGCATTGAAGCAAAAACGAAAACGGCCTGGACAGGGCCAGGCCGCTAACAATTATAAGAAATACTTTATTTCAGGACGGCAAGCGCAGCGTCGTAGTTCGGCTCTTCAGCGATTTCCTTGACCAGCTCGCTGTGCAACACGGTGTCGTTTTCGTCCAGCACCACCACGGCACGGGCCGTCAGGCCGGCCAAAGGACCGTCGGCGATGGCGACGCCGTAGTTCTCGATGAACTCTCCACCACGCAAGGTGGACAGGTTCTGGACGTTTTCCAGGCCTTCGGCGCCGCAGAAACGCGCCTGGGCGAACGGCAGGTCAGCCGAGATGCACAGCACCACGGTGTTGTTCAGCTCGTTGGCCTGGGCGTTGAACTTGCGCACGGAGGTGGCGCAGGTCGGGGTGTCCACGCTTGGGAAAATGTTCAGCACTTTGCGCTTGCCGGCGAAATCCTTCAGGGAAACGTCGGACAGATTGCCGGCCACCAGGGAAAAGGCTGGCGCCTTGGAACCGGCTTGTGGCAACTGGCCGTTGACTTGAACCGGGTTGCCTTTGAGGGTGACTTGAGCCATGAACGGATTCCTTCTGACAGGTTTGAAAATGGTGAGGCCGGAGTTAACCATGAAATGGTTCTGCGACCTATGGCTGGACATAAAAAGTCATGACTGCTTCGCGGTCGCTACTTAGCCTTGAGCTGGAGAAACGACTGATGCAAATCCGACGCCCAGCCATCGATGACACCTTTGACATCATCGGGTTTCATCACCTGGGCTTCGTTGGACAACGGCTTACCCGTGCCCTTGCGCACCACCTGGGCGACCACTGCATTGTTGCTGCCGTCGAGGAATACCGCTTCGGTACCCAGCGTGGTTTCCTGGTCGCGAATGCCACTGGCCGTACTGACCGCGGCCGCCACCAGCGCGATGGGCACCACCTCATAAGGCTTCAGGCCCTCGGTCTTGCTGCTGACGGCGGTGATAGCCGCACGCATCACCAGTACACCCGGCCCTGGACCGGTCGCCAGGGGCAGGGATTTCCCCGCTTCCCGCTTGAGCGCCTGATCGTAATAACCGGTAATGCCGGACAAGGTGGCCTGGGGGATCTTCACGGTCGGCTGTGGCTTGGGGTAAAGCTGTGTCGGCTCGACGTAAAGGCTGGTGTATTTGCTCAGGTCAACCGTGGGGTCGACCCAGCGCATCACTTCGGCCCCCGACGGGGATTTCTCCTCCTTGAGGCGGCTGTAGTCCCCCAGGAATCCGGAGTATTCATCCGGTTGGGTGATCTTGCTGGAGCAACCAGCCAGGGCAAGCGAGGCCATGCACACGGTGCCGATCAGAGACGCGAAGTTCATGCTGTCACTCCTGTAAGCCACACGAAACGGGGCCGGGAATTACAGGTATAGCCAATGAACGGTTTTTTGCCTGCTCCAATAAGCAGAAGTGACGTAGCGAGGCCTTTGCCCGCCAGGGCCTTCAGCCGCGCTCACGAGGTATCAGGCTCTGCAACTGCTGCGCGAGGAAGTCCGCGTCGAAGGTAAAAGTATCCGGATCCTTCAACCCGTTGGTTCGGCGCCATTGCCATTGCAACGAAGGCGGCAGGCAAACCAGCGAGATGCTGCCGTAACGTGTTGCGGTCAGGCCCATGATCGCCAGGGAAATCTGCCCGCCGGCCCCCATCACGTCCGGTATGAACTCCACCGGTTTGCCGGTGATGGACACTGTCAGTTTTTCAGTCTTGAAGCCGGAGGTTTCCTCCGGAACGCTCGGGCCGTGGGCCACATACGCCTCACGGGTCAGTGTCAGAAGGCCGGGAGCCAGGACCGGTGCCAGCCATTGCTCGATCTGCCCGTACAACGCCTCGATCTGCGCGGCCCACACCGCCGATTGCGTCTCGTGCTGTTGCTTCTTGTGCGCCTCGCTGTCTGCGTAATGACGAAGCATCTCGCCTAGCTGCTGTACATCGTCCATGCGCTGTTCCTCTATAAGGGATGCTGCAAAGCACGATGATGACAGGTTCAAGACGCAGGCGTACGCAAATGCCAATGCGCCTCAGAAAACAGATCCCTCAGCGCAACCGCGCCATGGCCTGGGTGTCCAGGGCGACACCTGTGGGAGCAAAGCTTGCTCGCGATTGCGGTGACCCCGCTTGTATCAATGCTGACTGTGCCACCGTCTTCGCGAGCAAGCTTTGCTCCCACATGGGTTGGGGGCTTCAGTACTCTCCTCGCCTACTGATGCTGCACCTGAACCATTGAGTTCACCTGCACTCGCGCCTGCATCTGTTCCGCCCCGCCACCCCGGCGCATGCCGCGTACCGGACAGGCGTCGAGGTAGTCCAGGCCGACCGCCAGTTTCAAATGCCGATCCGGACAGGTCAGGCGATTGGTCACGTCGAAGCTGTACCAGCCATCCTCCAGCCAGGCTTCAGCCCAGGCGTGGCTCGCCAGATGACTTTCATCTTCGGTGCACAGGTAACCGGAGACATAGCGTGCCGGAACCCCCAGGCTGCGCGCGCAGGCCAGAAATGCGTGGGTATGATCCTGACAAACACCCGCGCCCCCGGCAAAAGCATCTGCGGCGGTACTGCTGACCTCGGTCGTGCCCGGGCTGTAGGGCATGCGGGCAGCCAGGCCGTTCATCAAATCGGTCAGCGCCGAGCGATCACGGCGGGCTGCGCATTGCTCCACAGCGAAGGCTGCGAGAGCGTCATCGGCCTGGGTGAGACGACTGGTACGCAGAAATGGCAGCGGTGACTGGCTGTCCGGCTCCATCTGCACCGCCTGATTGATCTCGACCTCGCCATAAGCCGTCAGCACCAGAGCGCCATGGGGCTCGTCCATGGTCATCACATGCAGGATATTGCCGTAGGGATCGAGCTGGCTGCGCACCAGCCGTGGTAGCTCCAGGTGCCATTGCAGGATTCGCTGGCGCTGGCTGTCCTTGGGGGTCAGGCGCAGGAACTGGATGCTGGTGCACACTTCATCGGCATAGCTATAGGTCGTGTCGTGGCGTATGGAAAGTTTCATACCACCTCCAGATAAGACTCGTGAACGGTCTGGCCCAGGTGACGAATCTGGCCAATAAGCTCGGTCAGCCACTGGTGCAGGCCCGATGCCAGGATCTCGTCGATGCCGGAGTAGCGCAGCCGCGCGTTCAGCTCAGCGGCCAGGCGTTGGGCCGGGCGGCCATTGTTGCCCGGCAGGCTGGAGAGAATCTGGTCCAGTTCCTCGATACAGGCATGCAACGAGCGCGGGACGTCGGCGCGCAGCAGCAACATTTCCGAGACTTGCTCGGCGTTGGGCGCATTGCGGTAGATCTCGTTGAACGCCTCGAACGAAGACAACGCGCGCAACAAAGCACTCCACTGGTAATAACCACGGGCCGAGTTGTCGCTGACCTCCTCCGACTCCTCACCAAACATTTCATAACGGGCGTCCAGCAGGCGCAGGGTGTTGTCCGCCCGCTCGATAAAGGTTCCCAGACGAATGAAGCTATAGGCATCGTTGCGCATGATGGTGCCCGAGGTCGCGCCACGGAACAGGTGCGAGCGCTCCTTGACCCACTCGCAGAAATGGCTGATGCCGTAGCGCCCCAGACCGTTGCTGGCAATGTTACGCATCTCCAGCCAGGTGGCGTTGATGTTCTCCCACATGTCGGCGGTGATGCGTCCACGCACCGCATGGGCATTGGTCCGTGCTGCCCGCAGGCAGCTGTAGATGCTCCCGGGATTGGTTTCGTCCAGTGCGAAAAAATGCAACATGCGTTCAGTGTTGAGCGCGTCATAACGGGCGTTGTAATCATCCAGCGTGCCGGCCGCCAGCAACGACATCGCCAGCTCGGCATGCCCGTCGCTACGCCCGGCCTGGGGCATGAGCGACAGCGAGTAACTGACTTCGAGCATACGCGCCAGGTTCTCCGCGCGCTCCAGGTAGCGGGACATCCAATAGAGGTCAGAAGCGGTTCTTGAAAGCATGTCTTAGTCCTCCACTACCCAAGTGTCTTTGGTGCCGCCGCCTTGGGACGAGTTCACCACCAGCGAGCCTTCGCGCAGCGCCACGCGGGTCAGCCCGCCGGGCACCAGGCGGGTCTCCTTACCTGACAACACGAACGGACGCAGATCGATGTGGCGCGGGGCAATGCCACTCTCGACGAAGGTCGGGCAGGTGGAAAGGCTTAGCGTTGGCTGGGCGATATAGGCTTCGGGGCGAGCCTTGAGACGTGCGCGGAAGTCTTCGATTTCTGCCGCAGTGGCAGCCGGCCCCACCAACATGCCGTAGCCGCCGGAACCCTGGGTTTCCTTGACCACCAGATCGGGCAGGTTGGCCAGCACGTGGGACAGATCCTGGGGCTTGCGGCACTGCCAGGTCGGCACGTTCTTCAGGATCGGTTCTTCGGTGAGGTAAAAGCGGATCATCTCGTCGACGTAAGGGTAGATCGACTTGTCATCGGCCACGCCTGTGCCAACCGCATTCGCCAGCACCACGTTGCCCGAACGGTAAACGGCGATCAGCCCGGGAACGCCCAACATGGAGTCGGGGTTGAACGACAGCGGATCGAGGTAATCATCATCAAGGCGGCGATAGATCACATCCACCTGCTTGGGGCCTGCGGTGGTGCGCATGTAGACATGGTCGTCGCGCACGAACAGGTCGGCGCCCTCCACCAGCTCCACCCCCATTTCACGGGCCAGGAACGCATGTTCGAAATAGGCACTGTTGAAGCGACCGGGGGTCAGCACCACGGCGGTCGGGTTATCCAGCGGACTTGAACTCTTGAGGGTATCAAGCAACAGATTCGGGTAGTGATCGATGGGCGCCACGCGCTGGGCGGCGAAGAGTTCGGGAAACAGGCGCATCATCATCTTGCGGTCTTCGAGCATGTAGCTCACGCCGCTGGGCGTACGCAGGTTGTCCTCCAGCACGTAATAACTGCCATCACCGTCGCGAACCAGGTCGACACCGGCGATGTGGGCATAAATGCCTCGGTGCAAGTCCAGCCCTTGCATCGCGATTTGATAACCCTCGTTGGCGAGCACCTGCTCGGCCGGAATGACTTTTTCCTTGAGGATCCGCTGCCCGTGATAGATGTCGGCCAGGAACATGTTCAGGGCCTGGACCCGCTGAATGCAGCCGCGCTCGACCATCTTCCATTCGCTGGCCTTGATGCTGCGAGGAATGATGTCGAACGGAATCAATCGTTCGGTACCCTGCTCGTCACCGTAAAGGGTGAAGGTGATACCGGCTCGATGAAACAGCAGATCGGCTTCGCGACGACGCTGGTCCAGCAACTCCAGCGGCGTGTCCGCCAGCCAGCGTGAGAAGGCTTGATAGTGCGGGCGGCAGTCACCCTTTGCATCATACATTTCATTAAAAAAAGCTTGGGGCATAGCCAACTCCCAGCCGCGTTCTACACGGCATTTTTTATCACTTCGTCATTCCAATGGTCCGGCCTTGCTTTGTTTTAATGAACCCTGTTTCTCTCAGCACCTCGATAGGCATTGGTCTGTGATCTGGCCTTTGCGTCTGGATGACGTGCGCCCCTGATTAAATCCGCGTAATGAATACTCCCCTGATAACGCCGCCGGGTTGGTGGCCTGTCTTTGAGCCGTAGCAAAGGCTGTGCCTAAGCGCGGCGCACCAGGGCATTACTGGAAAAACCATCGTAAATGTACGCCTTGGCGAAATTTATTGTCATTTTTGCGACACAAATTCATTCAAAGGCTGAAACGTTTATTTCAGTTTTTTCCTACACGCTCCAGAACGGGTCGAATCGGTGCAATAAGTCGGGTAACAAGTCTGTAATGCCCTGAAAGAGGGAAATTTTTACTCACTGCTTTCGGAGCGCCTGACAGGCGATCATTCACCTTTAGGTTTTCCCATGCGCCAAGGGCAGAGCTTAGTCCAATCAACCTGACGCATCGGGTGATGCGGACTTGGGCTGCCGCTCCCCCACTGCCAATGTGGGAGCGAGCCTGCTCGCGATGGCGGCCTGACTGGGACAACGATGTCATATCTGCCAATTCCCCCCACTTCCCCGCCGTCGCCCCGCAAACTTCTGTTCAGCGCCGATAGACCTTAATAACTTAACCGTTCAACGGATCAACTCCTCTATAAGGCCCGAGGCATTGCATTCGCGGTGTCCGTAACGGTTTTCCTGGTCGCCTCGCTGGGCTAAGTCAACACCGACATCTACGGCTACCGGCTACTGCCGGGCGTGTTGTTCATCTTCCTGTGTGGCAGCTACCTGTACCACGCCCAGGCCAAAGGACTATGGATCGCGTCCATCACCACGGTCGTGGCAGCGCTAATGTTCCTGGCTTGCATTGGGTTTACCGGCGGTGCATTTGCTCACCAGGCTCAAGCATCACTGGTTGGATGAGCTTCTGGGAAACATCAGCTATGGCGTGTTCCTCAACCATTTTGTGGTGATGTACGTACTGCGGGCGTTCTGGCCGGTTGAGTACAGCGCTCTGATGATTACGCTGGTGCTGGTGTTGTCGCTGGCATTGAGTGGCTTGTCGTATTACTGCGTTGAGCGCCCGGCGCTGAAGCTGCGCCACGCCTTGAGGGCGGGCGCTAAACGTGACTTCGCGCAGGTAGCCGTTGGCCGTACACTGGCTTAGCTGCTGATCCGTATAAAAAAATGCCCGGAACTCAATTTCCGGGCACTTTTTGTTTCAGAACAGCGCACTCAGAACGTCACGCTGGCACTCAGGCGGGCCGTACGCGGCTCGCCGACACTGACTTGCACTTGGCTGCCGGTGGACGACGGGTAGTACTGTTTGTCGAACAGATTGTCCACGTTCAACTGCAGCGACGTCTTGTGCCCGAACACTGGCGACTCCCAGCGCAGGAAGGCGTCGGCCACGGTGTAGCTGCTGAGCCAGAAATCGTTGGCGTTGTTGGCAGCGCGCTCGCCGACGTAGCGCGCACCGGCGCCGGCACGCCAGGCGCCGAATTCGGCAGGCACGTTCAGGCGGTGAGTCAGGTACAGGCTGGCGGTGTGCTTGGGTGCGTTGGCCAGGCGGTGACCTTCGTCATCCGGATCGTCGAGAATTTCCGTGTGGGTGTAGGCGTAGGTGCCGATCAGGTCCCAACGCTCGGCCAGGCGGCCGGTGATGTCGAGTTCCAGGCCTTGGGAGCCGACTTTGCCGGCGGCCTCCGCCAGGGTCGCACCATTGACAGTGGAGGACGTCACAACGTTCTTTTTCACGATATCGAACAGTGCCAGATTGATATTCAGCCCCGGCAATGGATCGTACTTGGCGCCCACTTCGTAACTGCGCCCCTCCTCTGGTTTAAAGGTGCTGAGGTTGTCGTCGACGGTATCGTTGGGCTTGAAAGAGCGACTGTAGTTGCCATACAGAGACAGGGTCTCGTTGGCTTTATAGACCAGTCCCAGGAACGGAACAAAGGCATCACCATTGTCGTCACGAACAGGCACGCTGGTGATCAGCCCTTGCTTGCTGAACTGGTCGTAATGCTGGTAGCGGCCACCGAAGACCAGGATCCAGCGATCATCCAGGTGCCAGTTGTCCTTCAAGTACACCGAGCTGGAAGTCAGTTTGTTGCTCAAGTCGCTTTGGCCCGGATTGATGACGCTGGGTTCTTCCAGACCGCCGTACACCGGTGCTGTGATGTCGAAACCGGCTTGATAGGCGCCACGGTAGGTCTTGCCACGGAACTGATCGGATACCTGGTTATCAACGCCGATCAACAGGTCATGACGCTGACCGAATAGCTCCTGCTTGCCGATGAAATCCCAGCTGGCGTAGCGGGTTTCATCGTCGTAGTGCGCGCCGTTGGCGGCACGCTGAAAAACACCGCCGCTTGTCATCCGCGGCTGCGCAATCGAAAGGCTATACCGGTCATTGTTCCAGCCATAAATCACGCGAGTCTTCCACGCCTCGCTCAGCTCATACTCAAACCGCGCTGTCGCCGTTTCGCGAATCCCCACGCTCTTGGCCCAAGGCTCATCAAGGCGCTTGTTGTAGTCAATGTCGGCCGGATGCCCATTGGTGAACACCGTGCCGCGGTCAAACGGATTGGAATATTCGTTGTACTCATAACTCAGGTTCAACGAGGCCCGCTCGCCCGTCCAGGCCAGGGACGGGGCGACCAGCGTGCTTTCGTTGACGCCGTAGTTGCGCCAATAATCCTCATGACCGCGCTCGGCAATCAAGCGGTACGCCAGGCCGGTGTCGCCCAGCGGCCCAGTGGTGTCCAGGGCCATGGTGCCGCCGCCTTCGCTGTAGGCCGAGCCGCTCAGCGTCGTGCTCTGGGTGTATTCGGGCTTCTTGCTGATGATGTTGACCAGGCCGCCGGGCTCCTGCGCGCCGTACAACATCGAGGCCGGGCCCTTGAGCACTTCGACCCGCTCGGTGGTGGCACTGAAGTTGCGCCCCAGGTTCGAACGCACGCCGTCACGCAGGATCGAGCCGTCATCGTTGGTGCCGAAGCCGCGTTTGACCAGCGAATCCCGCGAACCGCCGAGGGTGTTGCCCTGGCTGACGCCGCTGACAAACTTCATCGCATCGCCCAGCGAGCGCACCTGATAGTCCGCCAGGGTCTGCTGGGTCACCACGTTGATCGACTGCGCCTCTTCCTTGATCGGTACATCGCTTTTGCTCGCCGTGCTGGCTTGCGACGCCGTATATCCTTCGTCCTGAGTGATGCGACTGCCCTGGATGTCCGTGGTTGGCAGTTCGAGGATGTCCTGCGCCCACAAAGGGCTTGCGATGAAACAGCAGGAAAGCGTAGGCAAGACGCGTTTGAAAAGGACTTTGCGGATAGCGAGAGGGGTGGAACGATTCAAGACGCAGCACTCACAGAGGGATGTTAATGAGAGAGAATATACTTTGAGAATGATTCCCAGTAAATATTTCTCACGTTTTCCCGCTTGACCCGCGCAAAAAAGAAGACGCCGGATTGCTCCGGCGCCTTCATCGTTGCCACCCTTTTATCAGGGTTTACCGCAAATCAATGATCGACGGCTGCACCTGCCCCCCTAGGAACCCGGATATCTTCCACCAGGTGCTGGATATGCTCCGGCGGTGGCGCGGTAAAGCGTGACACCACCAGCGCGGCCGCAAAGTTGAAGAGCATCCCCAGGGTGCCGATGCCTTCCGGCGATACACCCAGCCACCAGTGATCGGCGGTGTTCATCGCCGGATTGATGAATTTGAAATAGACGATGTAGCTGAACGTGAACGTCAGCCCGACGATCATGCCTGCAATCGCGCCTTCGCGGTTCATGCGTTTTGAGAAAATCCCCATGACAATCACCGGGAAGAACGAGGACGCCGCCAGTCCAAAGGCGAACGCCACCACCTGGGCCACGAATGCCGGCGGGTAGATGCCGAACAACCCGGCGATCAGTACCGCCACGCCAGCGGCGATCCGGGCGGCCAGCAGCTCTTGCTTTTCAGTGATCTTGGGCATGATGTTGCTTTTGAGCAGGTCATGGGAGACCGATGTGGAAATCACCAACAGCAACCCCGCTGCCGTCGACAGCGCCGCCGCCAGGCCACCGGCGGCAATCAGGGCGATCACCCAGCCGGGCAAGCCGGCAATCTCCGGATTGGCCAGAACCATGATGTCGTTGTCGACATACAGTTCGTTGGCCACCGGTGAAACCTGGTTGCTCAGCAGCCGCTGCTCGTTCGCCCCGCGTTCACCCGTGAAGCTCGGCGCGCCGACCAGGGCCGCACCCGGGCCATACTGGATGATGCCGTCGTTATTCTTGTCTGCCCAAGCGATCAGCCCCGAGTTTTCCCACGTCTTGAACCAGGCTGGCGCGGTGGCGTAGCTGATGTTGGGGATCGAAGTCAGCAGATTGGTGCGCGCGAAAGCCGCCACGGCCGGCGCTGTAGTGTAGAGAATGGCGATGAACAGCAGTGCGTAGCCTGCTGACTTGCGCGCATCACGCACGGTCGGCGTGGTGAAGAAGCGCACAATCACATGAGGCAAGCCCGCGGTCCCGACCATCAGCGCCATGGTGATGAAAAACACGTCGGTGGTCGATTTGGTGCCGTCGGTGTAGGCCGTGAAACCCAGCTCCGCACCCAGCCCGTTGAGCCGCTCGATCACACTCTGGCCGGAGCCGGTGACCTCGCTGATGAAGCCCAGTTGCGGGATCGGATTGCCGGTGATCATCATCGAGATATAAATGGCCGGCACCATGTAGGCAAAAATCATCACGCAGTACTGCGCCACCTGGGTGTAGGTGATGCCCTTCATGCCGCCCAGCACGGAGTAGAAGAACACGATGGCCATGCCGATCATCACGCCGGTATTGATATCCACTTCCAGGTAGCGGGAGAACACAATGCCCACGCCGCGCATCTGCCCCGCCACATACGTGAAGGAAATGAAGATCACGCAGATCACCGCCACCACTCGCGCCGTCTGCGAGTAGTAACGCGCGCCGACGAACTCCGGCACGGTGAACTTGCCGAACTTGCGCAGATACGGCGCCAGACACATCGCCAGCAGCACATAACCACCGGTCCAGCCCATCAGGTAGACCGAGCCGTCATAGCCGGCAAAGGCGATGATCCCGGCCATGGAGATGAACGAGGCGGCCGACATCCAGTCGGCCCCGGTCGCCATGCCATTGAGTACCGGGTGTACGCCTTTGCTGGCGACGTAGTACTCGCTGGTGGAGCCGGCACGCGTCCAGATGGCAATGCCGATATAGAGCGCAAAGGACGCGCCGACGAACAGGTAGATCAGGGTTTGGGTATCCATGCTCGTCGGCCTCAGTCTTCGTGGACGTCATATTTGCGATCGAGCTGATTCATCTTCCAGACATAGAAGAAAATCTCGAGCACAAAGACATAGATGGACCCCTGCTGGGCGAACCAGAAACCCAGGGGCGTACCGAAGAAGCTGATGGTGTTGAGCTGGTCAACCAGCAAAATGCCAAAGCCGAACGACACCAAGAACCAGATTGCCAGCAATACCAGCATCCAGCGCAGGTTTTCCGTCCAGTAGGCACGCGCAGCCTGTTGTTTTTGAGTGGACATGGAAATCAACTCCCGTTGTTTTTATTGTTTTCCACTCAAACCGTAGCAGTCGCTGGGCAGAGCGCTAGTACGACTTTCGTCTAACCCCCCTCCCCTGGTTATTGACATTCGCCTTCCCCACTTAACGGAACGGCTTGAAGATTGCGAAAACCCTCATCGCGATATCAAATCGCCCATTTCCCTAAAGCTTTGCCGTACGCGGTCGAATGTATGCCATCGAAGTGTTTTTTTACCCGGGAGCAACGGATGCAGACGCTAAAGGCCTTGTACGAGTCTATCGAGATGCAGTTTTTCGATACGCTCACCAAAAAGCTGTCGAGCCTTTTTCTGCTGGTCGTGGTCAGTGGACTGCTTTACTGGGTGGCGGTCAGTGCCCGCGCCGACATTGTGCTGCAGTTGCACACCGCGCAACTGGACCCAGCGCTACTGGGGCAAGTCGAGGGCCGGCTCGACAGCCTCACCCATGCCCTGCTCTTCGGCGCGCTGCTGACGCTGTGCATGATCAGCTTCATGGTCTGGTACTTTCGCCACCTCATCGTGCGCCCCGTCACGGCCATGACCAAGGCCCTCGAGGAGATCGCCAGCGGCGAAGGCGACCTGTCCAAAGACCTGCCCCTGGTGACCCACGACGAAATCCGCGTGCTGGCCGACACCTGCAACCGTTTCCTGGCCAAGCAGCGGGAGATCATCAGTAATGTCCAGGCGCTGACCGTGCACATTGCGGTCGAATCGGCGCGCTCGTTGAAAAACATCAGCGACTCCAGCGACAGCGCTACGCACCAGGCCCGCTTCGCCAAGGAAGTGATGGACCAGAGCAACACCGCCGTGGGCCGCATTGAAGAAGTTTCACGCCAGACCCAGGGCATCTCCAGCACCACCGCCCAGAACCTGAGCATGGCCCGCGACTCCTATGCCGAGCTGCTGGAAGTGACGGGCAACATCAGCGAAATCTCCAGCAGCCTCAATGAATTCGCCACGCTGGTAGGCGCCCTGAACCAACGCTCTTCCAGCATCAAGTCCATCGTTGGGCTGATCCAGCAGATCTCTGCCCAAACCAACCTGTTGGCCCTCAATGCAGCCATCGAAGCCGCCCGGGCCGGTGAAAGCGGCCGGGGTTTTGCCGTGGTGGCCGATGAGGTGCGCACACTGGCGCAGAATGTCAGCCGGGCCACGGACGATATCTCGCGCAACATCGACGCCATGCTCGAAGAAGTCAGTTCCACCCATGAACAGACCAACCAGATCAGCCACAGCGCCCGGGAAACCCAGAAAGTCGTGGAGCGCGCCTCGGGCCATTTCGAAAGCATGATCGGCGACTTCGAATCCACCAATGGCAAGTTGGCCGATATCGCTTCCCATATCCAGTTGTTCGCCGAATCCAACACAGGCATCAACGAACGGGTCACGCAGATCCATGCCGACAGCCAGTCGATTGACCAGCGCATGCAGCATTCGGCAACGGCTACCCGTGATCTGTCCGGTGTCGCTGAAAAGGTCCAGGCATTGTTGGGCCGGTTTGTGCTCGGCCACGGCAAGCTGGATGCCGCCATCACCCGGGCCAGCCAGTGCCGCGACAGCCTCCAGGTTCAGCTGGAAGCGCTGCAGCAGGATGGCCTCAACCTGTTCGATCAGAACTACCAACTGATTCCCGGCACCGATCCCAAGCAGTACATGACCAGCTACACCGAGCGTTTTGCCCAGGTGTGCCAGGAGCAATGCGACAAACTCACCCGCAGCACCCCGGGCGGTAAAGTCTCATTCATCGTCGACACCAAGGGTTATTGCCCGGTGAACAACAGCTGGGTTTCCAAACAACCGACGGGCGAGCGCGCCGTCGACCTGCCGGTGTGCCGCAACAAACGGATCTTCAACGACCCGATCGGCCTGCGCGCGGCGGGCAACACCCAGCGCTTCCTGCTCCAGACCTACCTGCGCGATACCGGGGAAATCATGACCGAGATCGATGTACCGTTCTTCTTCGGTGGTCGCCATTGGGGCAACTTGCGGGTCGGGTTCGATGCGGCGGTGTTGTTGGCGGAGTGATGCATTGCAATTGGTTCGGTGGCGAAGCAAATCCCGAGGCCATCCTAAAACAACTGTGGGAGCG
>NZ_JAKNQY010000032.1 GCF_024494355.1 Pseudomonas sp. Q11
TGGGCCGGCTTCCGGATTTTCAAAAGTGAGCCGCCGTCAGGGCGGAACCCTAAGCAGCCGCTACCGCAGCAACGGATATGCACACTCCCGCCTGGAAAAAGGCGAGCAGCAAAAAAAACGGCGCTTTTCATTTCTGAAACAAGCACCGTTTTTCCTAAGTGAACAGCATTACGCTGAAGCGGGGCTTTTTGTCAGGCTAATTTACTTGGACGCCTCGACTACACCGGTTTGGCGGCTCTTGAGGTTCTTGGCGGCCTTGTATTGAAGCGCAACGGCAGGAACGCTGGCGCTTTTGCCGGTTTCCACCCAGCTACGGATCCGGCTGGCGTCGGCGAAGTGGGTGTATTTACCGAACGCATCCAGCACCACCAGAGCCATCGGTCGATTGCCCATCTTCGTCACCAGCACCAGGCAGTGGCCGGCCTGATTGGTAAAGCCGGTCTTGGTCAGTTGGATGTCCCAGCCGGCCTTGTGGACCAGGTGGTCGGTGTTGCGAAAACCCAGGCTATAAGCCGGCTTGCGGAAGGTTACGGTCTTTTCCTTGGTGGTACTCAGTTCGCTCAGCAATGGATATTTGCGGGCCGCGATCAGCAGTTTGGTCAGGTCCCTGGCGGTGGAAACGTTATGAATCGACAGGCCTGTGGGCTCGACATAGTGCGTGCTGGTCATGCCCAGCGCCTTTGCCTTGGCGTTCATGGCGGCGATGAACGCGGCGTAACCGCCCGGGTAGTGATGGGCGAGGCTGGCGGCGGCGCGGTTTTCCGACGACATCAGGGCGATCAGCAGTGCGTCACGGCGTGACAGTTCGCTGTTGAGCTTGACCCGGGAAAATACGCCCTTCATCTCCGGTGTATTGGCGATGGTCATGGAGATGTATTCATTCAGATCCTGTCTGGCATCCAGCACGATCAGGCCGGTCATCAGTTTAGTCACCGAAGCAATGGGCACCACCACGTCAGGATTGCTGGCATAAACGACTTTATCCGTCTGCAAGTCCAAGAGTATCGCGCTGCCCGAGGCGACTTGCAGTTTTGAGGTGTCTCGTGGGGTGGCGATGGTTTCCTGCGCGTCGACATTTTGCGTGATAAAGGTACCTGTGAAAGCGATGAACAGGCTGAGGATCGAAAGACGGATTTTCACGCGAGTAGACTCGATAGAGTTGAAGGTGCCGTGCAGCAATGGCTTGTTAAAAAGCGCTGCATTTTATGAGTATGGGCGAGGACAACGCTATATGCCTGTACCGCCGGGGCTTGCGATTAAATAAAGTTTAATGAAGGGCCCAAAAACGCCTGTGGGAGCGAGGCCGCTTGCGATAGCGGTGTGTCAGTCAACATTGATGAGGGCTGATACAGCGCTATCGCGAACAGGCTCGCTCCCACTGGGTTTGGAGCTGGGCTGAAAGGCGTATCAGCTATGCAGCGTCTCCGCCGCATACAAGGTGTTTTCCAGGAGGCAGGCGCGGGTCATCGGGCCTACACCGCCAGGGACCGGGGTGATCCAGCCTGCGCGGGGCAGGGCGGTTTCGTAGATTACGTCGCCAACCAGCTTGCCATCGTCCTGGCGGTTGATACCCACATCGATGACGATGGCGCCCTCCTTGATCCACTCGCCCTTCACCAGGCCAGGCTTGCCGGCGGCAACCACCACCAGGTCGGCGCGACCGACGTGTCCAGCCAGGTCCTTGGTAAAGCGATGGGTCACGGTGACGGTGCAGCCGGCCAGCAGCAGTTCCATGGCCATCGGACGGCCAACGATGTTGGACGCGCCAACAACCACGGCATCGAGGCCGTAAAGGTCCACGCCGGTGCTTTCCAGCAACGTCATGATGCCTTTGGGAGTGCAGGGGCGCAGCAGCGGGATACGCTGGGCCAGGCGGCCGACATTATAAGGATGGAAGCCGTCGACATCTTTGTCCGGGCGGATGCGTTCCAGCAGTTTGGAGGCGTCGAGGTGTTCAGGCAGGGGCAGTTGGAGCAGAACGCCGTCGATGTTCGGGTCGTCGTTCAGGCGATCGATCAGATCGGCCAACGCTTGTTGAGTGGTTTCGGAAGGCAGGTCGTAGGCCTGGGAAAGGAAGCCGACCTCTTCACAGTCTTTACGCTTGTGCGAGACATAAACCTGAGAGGCAGGATCGCTGCCGACCAGGATCACCGCAAGGCCGGGCGTGCGCAGGCCTTGCTGGCGGCGCTCGTTGACTCGTTGGGCGATCTGCTGGCGCAGGCTGGCGGCGATCGATTTGCCGTCGATAAGTTGTGCAGTCATTGCGCGTGGTTAACCATCGAGAGGGGAAAAAAAGAGAACGCATTCTCGCATGCCGAGGCGTGAGGGCAAAGGCGCTTGGTCTGCAAATTCCCCTAACCCCTTTAATTAAATGAATTTTTTTTAAAAAAGAGTTGACGACCTATCAGGCCGTCTATAACATTCGTCGCACTTGTCGGGCACAGCCTAGCACTGGTTAAGAAGGTGGAGCGGAGTGAGTTGTTTTAACTCGGTAACACTGAAAGCACTTAGTTTGTAATCGTCCAAGAATACAGATTAAAAAGGCGCCCGTAGCTCAGCTGGATAGAGCATCCGCCTTCTAAGCGGATGGTCGCAGGTTCGAGTCCTGCCGGGTGCGCCAATTAGGCAGCTTTGGCACAAGTAAGGCAGCAAGGCAATATGGTGGGCGTAGCTCAGTTGGTAGAGCACGGGATTGTGACTCCCGTTGTCGTGGGTTCGATCCCCATCGTCCACCCCATATTCTAGAGAGGCGCCAGATTTAACAATCTGGCGCCTTTGCTTTAAAAGCTTGATACGCGGATGTGGTGGAATTGGTAGACACACTGGATTTAGGTTCCAGCGCCGCAAGGTGTGAGAGTTCGAGTCTCTCCGTCCGCACCATACAAGTCGCTATTTAAATAGCAGAGAACGGCGCAGTACCTGAAGAGGGCTGCGCCGTTTTTGTTTCTACGTTTTTTTTTGTTGTATCGCCAGCCCTGGTTCGGGGGGTGTGTGGGGCGCTTGGGTCATCGCGATTGTGTTTCGTGATGATACGCGGCATGCCCGTCGGTCTCCTCGCGAGACCGGATGCCGGGTGCGCGGGTTTGTCGCTTCTATATATAGAAGCGCTGGCCCAGAGCCTTGCAATGATCAGCTGTATTTGCAAACCGGGCGAGACATGACCGTATGTCCGCCCCTAAATCCGGCGCCAGTTTCCAGCCTTCTTTCAGTAGGGTGACTTCTTGAGTTTGACCTACTAGAATGCATGCCCTTGATTCTGGGGTCGGAAACGCCCGGCCAACGTCTGTGCAACGAGGAATATCCATGCAAGTTTCTGTTGAAAATACTTCTGCTCTTGAGCGCCGCATGAGCATCACCGTGCCGGCTGAGCGCATCGAGACTCAGGTCAACAAGCGTCTGCAGCAGACTGCCCAAAAGGCCAAAATCCCAGGTTTTCGCCCAGGCAAAGTGCCAATGAGCGTGATTCGCCAGCGTTACGAAGCTGATGCGCGTCAGGAAGCCGTGGGCGACGTGATCCAGTCTTCGTTCTACGAAGCGGTCGTCGAGCAGAAGCTGAACCCGGCCGGCGCTCCGTCCGTCGAGCCTAAAGTGCTGGAAAAGGGTAAGGACCTGGAATTCATCGCCACGTTCGAAGTGTTCCCTGAGTTCACGGTTGCCGGTTTCGAGTCCATCTCCGTCGAGCGTCTGAGCGCCGATGTTTCGGATGCCGACCTGGACAAGATGCTGGACATCCTGCGCAAGCAGAATACCCGTTTCGAAGTGGCCGATCGTGCCGCCCAGAACGAAGATCAGCTGAACATCGATTTCGTCGGCAAGGTCGACGGTGAAGTGTTCGCTGGTGGTTCTGCCAAGGCTACTCAGTTGGTGCTGGGCTCCGGCCGCATGATCCCTGGCTTTGAAGATGGCCTGGTTGGCGCCAAGGCCGGTGAAGAGCGCGTTCTGAACCTGACCTTCCCTGAGGATTATCAGAACCTGGACCTGGCTGGTAAAGCCGCCGAGTTCACTGTGACCGTCAACAGCGTTTCCGAGCCAAAACTGCCAGAGTTGAACGAAGAGTTCTTCACTCAGTTCGGCATCAAGGAAACCGGTCTGGAAGGTTTTCGCGCCGAAGTTCGCAAGAACATGGAGCGTGAACTGCGTCAGGCCATCAAGTCCAAGGTCAAGAACCAGGTCATGGACGGTCTGCTGGCCTCCAACCCGATCGAAGTGCCAAAGGCTTTGCTGGACAACGAAGTGAACCGTCTGCGTGTACAGGCTGTTCAACAGTTCGGCGGCAACATCAAGCCGGACCAGCTGCCGGCTGAGCTGTTCGAAGAACAAGCCAAGCGCCGCGTTGTGCTGGGCCTGATCGTTGCTGAAGTGGTCAAGCAGTTCGAACTCAAGCCTGACGAAGCCCGCGTTCGCGAGCTGATCCAGGAAATGGCTTCGGCCTACCAGGAGCCTGAGCAAGTCGTGTCCTGGTACTACAAGAACGACCAACAGCTGAACGAAGTCCGTTCGGTTGTGCTGGAAGAACAAGTTGTGGATACTGTTCTGCAGAAAGCTAGCGTGACCGATAAAGCGGTCTCTTACGAAGAAGCGGTCAAGCCGGTGGAAGCTCCACAAGCCGATTGATTGTTCTGCGGTAAGAAATACACACCCATAAGCCAGCCTTCGCGCTGGCTTATGCGTATTCAAGACATAACTATTTGGGAGTGACTGCGAGACATGTCCCGCAATTCTTTTTATCAGCAGAACTCTGACATCCAGGCCGCAGGCGGCCTGGTCCCGATGGTTATCGAGCAGTCTGCCCGTGGCGAGCGTGCCTATGACATCTATTCGCGTCTGCTCAAGGAACGCGTCATTTTCCTGATCGGTCCCGTTGAAGACTACATGGCCAACCTGGTTGCGGCGCAACTGCTGTTCCTTGAAGCGGAAAACCCGGACAAGGATATCCATCTGTACATCAATTCACCTGGCGGCTCGGTGACGGCAGGTATGTCGATCTACGACACCATGCAGTTCATCAAGCCCGACGTTTCCACCATCTGCATCGGCCAGGCCTGCAGCATGGGCGCATTCCTGCTCGCCGGTGGCGCGGCGGGGAAGCGTCACTGCCTGCCTAATTCGCGCATGATGATTCACCAGCCGTTGGGTGGTTTCCAGGGGCAGGCGTCGGACATCGACATCCATGCCAAGGAAATCCTGCACATTCGTTCGCGCCTGAACTCGTTGCTGGCCCATCACACCGGCCAAAGCCTCGAAACCATCGAGCGTGACACCGAGCGTGACAACTTCATGAGCGCTGAGCGTGCGGCCGAATATGGCCTGATCGACTCTGTGATCAACAAGCGTCAAATGCCTGCCTAAGCCGCTCAAAATGCAGGTGGTTGGGATGACCGGCCGCCTGCGGGCTTGAAAAAGCCCGCAATTGCCTTCATCTTGTGTTGCAAGCCTATCGGATTTGGATCGATCGAATGACTGACACCCGCAACGGCGAGGACAACGGCAAACTGCTTTATTGCTCCTTCTGTGGCAAAAGCCAGCATGAAGTACGCAAATTGATTGCCGGCCCCTCGGTCTTCATTTGCGACGAGTGCGTCGACCTGTGCAATGACATCATCCGCGAGGAGGTGCAGGAAGCCCAGGCCGAAAGCAGCGCGCATAAGTTGCCTTCGCCTAAAGAAATCAGCGGCATCCTTGATCAATATGTCATTGGTCAGGAACGCGCGAAAAAGGTATTGGCCGTAGCGGTGTACAACCACTACAAGCGCCTGAACCAACGTGACAAAAAGAATGACGAGGTCGAACTCGGCAAGAGCAACATCCTGCTGATCGGCCCGACAGGCTCGGGTAAAACCCTGCTTGCTGAAACGCTGGCCCGTTTGCTGAACGTTCCATTCACCATCGCCGACGCAACCACCCTCACTGAGGCGGGTTATGTGGGGGAGGATGTTGAGAACATTATTCAGAAACTGTTGCAGAAGTGTGATTACGATGTGGAAAAGGCCCAGATGGGTATTGTCTACATCGACGAAATCGACAAGATTTCCCGCAAGTCCGACAACCCTTCCATCACCCGGGATGTTTCAGGCGAGGGCGTGCAGCAGGCCTTGCTCAAGTTGATTGAAGGCACGGTCGCTTCCGTTCCGCCTCAGGGTGGTCGCAAGCATCCGCAGCAGGAGTTCCTGCAAGTCGACACGCGTAACATCCTGTTCATCTGCGGCGGCGCATTCTCCGGCCTGGAAAAGGTTATTCAGAACCGTTCCACCCGTGGCGGTATTGGTTTCAATGCCGAAGTGCGCAGCAAGGAAGAGGGTAAGAAGGTCGGTGAATCCCTGCGTGAAGTCGAACCTGATGATCTGGTCAAGTTCGGGCTGATCCCGGAATTCGTGGGTCGCTTGCCGGTCCTGGCTACACTGGACGAGTTGGATGAAGCTGCATTGATGCAGATTCTGACCGAGCCGAAGAATGCCCTGACCAAGCAATATGCCAAGCTGTTCGAGATGGAAGGTGTAGACCTGGAGTTCCGTTCCGACGCGCTGAAATCGGTCGCCAAACGAGCCCTGGAACGTAAAACCGGTGCCCGTGGGTTGCGCTCGATTCTGGAAGGCGTATTGCTCGACACGATGTATGAGATTCCCTCGCAGTCGGAGGTGAGTAAAGTCGTGATCGACGAGAGCGTTATAGAAGGTAAGTCCAAGCCTTTGTATATCTACGAAAACAAAGAGCCGGCTGCCAAGGCCGCGCCGGACGCTTAAGCGTCCCGGTGTCGGAATAAAGAAGGGGCCTTCGGGCCCCTTTGCTTTTTGCGCGTTTTAGACGTGTCTTTGCGCTTGTTTTTTTTCAAGGCTGCCCCCATCTTGGTTTCAAGCTTAATTCCATCTGTTTCCGGCCTTGTGGCCGCCGTAGAGGCGAAATCATGAAGACAACCATCGAATTGCCTCTCCTGCCATTGCGTGATGTCGTGGTGTATCCGCACATGGTTATCCCGCTGTTCGTGGGGCGCGAGAAGTCTATCGAAGCTCTCGAGGCTGCGATGACGGGTGACAAGCAGATTCTTCTGTTGGCGCAGAGAAATCCTGCTGACGATGATCCCGGCGAAGGCGCACTTTATCGCGTGGGCACAATTGCAACGGTTCTGCAGCTGCTCAAGCTGCCCGACGGCACCGTCAAGGTACTGGTCGAAGGCGAGCAGCGGGGCACGGTCGAGCGTTTCAGCGAAGTGGACGGCCATTGCCGGGCCGAAGTGTCGCTGATCGACGAAGTGGACGCGCCTGAGCGCGAGTCTGAAGTGTTTGTCCGCAGTCTTTTGTCGCAGTTCGAACAATACGTGCAGTTGGGCAAGAAGGTGCCTGCTGAGGTCCTGTCGTCGCTTAACAGCATCGACGAACCTGGGCGGCTGGTCGATACGATGGCGGCCCACATGGCCCTCAAGATCGAGCAGAAGCAGGAAATCCTCGAAATCATCGATCTGTCGGCCCGTGTCGAACACGTGCTGGCATTGCTTGATGGCGAAATTGATCTGCTCCAGGTCGAGAAGCGCATTCGTGGCCGCGTCAAGAAACAGATGGAGCGCAGCCAGCGCGAGTACTACCTGAATGAGCAGATGAAGGCCATTCAGAAGGAGCTTGGCGACGGTGACGAAGGGCACAATGAAATCGAAGACCTGAAAAAGCGCATCGATGCTGCCGGTCTGCCCAAGGATGCGCTTGCCAAGGCCCAGGCGGAGTTGAACAAGCTCAAGCAAATGTCGCCGATGTCTGCCGAAGCCACCGTGGTGCGTACCTATATCGACTGGCTGGTCCAGGTGCCTTGGAAAGCCCAGAGCAAGGTGCGTCTGGACCTGGCTCGTGCCGAAGACATTCTCGACGCCGACCATTACGGTCTGGAAGAGGTCAAGGAGCGCATTCTCGAATACCTCGCCGTGCAAAAGCGCGTGAAGAAAATCCGCGGCCCGGTTTTGTGCCTGGTAGGGCCTCCAGGGGTCGGTAAAACATCGCTGGCCGAGTCGATTGCCCACGCGACCAATCGGAAATTCGTGCGCATGGCCCTCGGTGGCGTGCGCGATGAAGCGGAAATTCGTGGTCATCGCCGCACTTACATCGGCTCGATGCCAGGAAGATTGATTCAAAAGATGACGAAGGTCGGCGTGCGCAATCCGCTGTTTCTTTTGGATGAAATCGACAAGATGGGCAGCGATATGCGCGGCGATCCCGCTTCTGCGCTGCTCGAAGTGCTCGATCCGGAGCAGAATCACAATTTCAACGATCACTATCTGGAGGTCGACTACGACCTGTCGGACGTGATGTTCCTCTGCACCTCCAACTCCATGAACATTCCGCCAGCACTGCTGGACCGGATGGAGGTGATCCGTCTGCCGGGTTACACCGAAGACGAGAAGATCAACATCGCCGTCAAATACCTTTCGCCCAAGCAGATCCAGGCCAACGGCCTGAAAAAAGGCGAGCTGGAATTTGACGAGGAAGCGATTCGCGACATTATCCGCTACTACACCCGCGAGGCCGGTGTGCGTGGTCTGGAGCGGCAAATTGCCAAGGTCTGCCGTAAGGCGGTCAAAGAGCATGCGCTGGAAAAACGCTTCGCGGTCAAGGTTACAGCAGACCTGCTGGAGCACTTCCTGGGTGTGCGCAAATTCCGCTACGGCCTCGCCGAGCAGCAGGATCAGATTGGCCAGGTGACCGGCCTTGCGTGGACTCAGGTCGGTGGTGAGTTGCTGACTATTGAAGCAGCCGTGGTGCCGGGCAAGGGTCAACTGATCAAGACCGGTTCGCTGGGCGATGTGATGGTCGAGTCGATCACCGCGGCGCTGACGGTAGTGCGCAGCCGCGCCAGGAGCCTGGGCATTCCCCTGGACTTCCATGAGAAGCGCGACACCCATATCCATATGCCAGAAGGGGCTACGCCCAAGGACGGCCCTAGCGCCGGCGTGGGCATGTGTACGGCCCTGGTCTCTGCGCTGACCGGCATTCCGGTGCGTGCCGATGTCGCCATGACCGGTGAAATCACTCTGCGTGGCCAGGTATTGGCCATTGGCGGCCTGAAGGAAAAACTGCTGGCGGCTCACCGTGGCGGGATCAAGACCGTGATCATTCCTGAAGAGAATGTCCGCGATCTGAAGGAGATTCCTGACAACATTAAGCAGGATCTTCAGATCAAACCGGTTAAATGGATTGACGAGGTCCTGCAAATTGCGCTGCAATACGCGCCGGAGCCCTTGCCGGATGTGGCTCCAGAGATAGTCGCGAAGGACGATAAGCGAGAGTCTGACTCTAAGGAAAGAATTAGCACGCATTAATACGTATTTGCTTGGGGGGCTTCCTTGACAGTTTTTTAGAGCCCTTGTTATAAAGCGGCTCTTAAGTGTCTGTAGGCCATTCAGCACTCGTTTTTGCTTTCACCAAAAAAACTTAGAATCATCTCAAAATAGATATAAGGGGACTTAGAGTGAACAAGTCGGAACTGATTGATGCTATCGCTGCATCCGCTGATATCCCGAAAGCTGCTGCTGGCCGTGCGCTGGACGCTGTGATCGAATCCGTCACTGGCGCTCTCAAGGCCGGCGACTCCGTTGTTCTGGTTGGTTTCGGCACCTTCTCCGTGACCGATCGCCCAGCACGCACAGGCCGCAACCCGCAGACCGGCCAGACGCTGGAAATCCCTGCTGCCAAGAAGCCTGGTTTCAAGGCTGGCAAGGCATTGAAAGAAGCTGTTAACGACTAAGGTTTTACCGAGTTTATCCGGGTCGGGGTCATGCCTGGCTTGGCAGCGGAGCGGTCATACAGCCGGTTTGTAGCCGGTGTGTCACGCCAGGACTCGCGGGTTTGAGTCCGGTCCGCTCCGCCAGTTACGAGAAGGCGCATCCTCGGATGCGCCTTTCTTCTATCCGGATTCTACCCACGCTCCACGGTTGCCTAAATTTGAAGTTCAACCGTTTCTGGGGGACGCATGCTGCAGAATATCAGGGACAATTCACAAGGCTGGATTGCCAAAACCATCATCGGGGTCATCGTCGTATTGATGGCGTTGACCGGTTTCGATGCCATTTTTCAAGCCACCACCAACAGCAATGACGCGGCCAAGGTCAACGGTGAAGAAATCAGCCAGAACGAGCTGAGCCAGGCGGTCGACATGCAACGCCGTCAGCTCATGCAGCAACTGGGTAAGGATTTCGATGCTTCGTTGCTGGACGAAAAGATGCTGCGCGACTCGGCGCTCAAGGGCCTGATCGATCGCAAGCTGTTGCTGCAAGGCGCACAGGATTCGAAATTTGCTTTCTCTGAAGCTGCGTTGGATCAGGTGATCCTGCAAACGCCTGAGTTTCAGGTCGATGGCAAATTCAGCGCCGAGCGTTTCGACCAGGTGATCCGCCAACTGGGTTACAGCCGCATGCAGTTTCGCCAGATGCTGGCTCAGGAAATGCTGATCGGTCAGTTGCGCGCAGGTCTGGCTGGCAGTGGATTCGTCACCGATACCCAGGTGTTGGCCTTTGCCCGTCTGGAAAAACAGACCCGTGATTTCGCCACCTTGAATATCAAGGCCGACCCGTCGGCGGTGAAGCTGACCGACGATGAGGTCAAGGCTTACTACGACAAACACGCCAAGGAGTTCATGACGCCCGATCAGGTGGTCATCGACTACCTTGAGCTGAAGAAGGCCTCCTTCTTCGATCAGGTCAGCGTCAAGGACGAAGATCTGCAAGCGGCCTATCAGAAAGAAATCGCCAACCTGTCCGAACAGCGTCGGGCTGCGCATATCCTGATTGAGGTGAACGACAAGGTCACCGAAGCCCAGGCCAAGGCGAAGATCGAAGAAATCCAGGCTCGCCTGGCCAAGGGCGAATCGTTTGAGGCTTTGGCCAAAGAGTTCTCCCAGGACCCGGGTTCCGCGAATAATGGCGGCGACCTCGGTTATGCCGGTCCGGGCGTCTACGATCCGGAGTTCGAGAAAGCGCTGTATGCCTTGAGCAAGGATCAGGTTTCGGCACCGGTGCGCACCGATTTCGGTTATCACCTGATCAAGCTGCTGGGTGTCGAAGCGCCTGAAGTGCCTACGTTTGCCAGCCTCAAGGACAAGCTTGTCCGCGAGCTGAAAACCCAGCAGGTTGAGCAGCGTTTCGTAGAGGCGACCAAGCAACTGGAGGATGCCTCCTTCGAAGCTTCCGACCTGGCGCAGCCAGCCCAGGACCTGAAATTGACCGTTCACACGTCGGCGCCGTTCGGCCGTGAGGGTGGGGAAGGGATCGCGGCCAACCGCGCGGTGATCACCGCCGCGTTCAGCCCGGAGGTACTGGATGAAGGGGCCAACAGCACCGCCATCGAGCTGGACCCGGAAACCGTCGTGGTGCTGCGTGCCAAAGAACACCGCAAGCCTGAGCAACTGCCGCTGGAAAGCGTGGATGGAGCCATTCGCACTCAACTGGCCAAGGAGCACGCCAGCGCCGCGGCCAAGACCCGGGCCGATGAGCTGATCGCCGGTCTGCGCGACGGTAAGACTGCCTTGGACACACCTGTCGAGGGTCAGAGCTGGAAAGTCATCGAAGCGGCGACCCGCAGCCAGGAAGGTATCGATCCGGCGGTATTGCAGGCGTTGTTCCGGATGCCCAAGCCCGAGTCGAAAGACAAGCCGACGTTCAGCAGTGTGACGTTGCCCGACGGCAGCTTGGTGGTCGTGCGTTTGAATGGTGTAAACGAAGCGGCGGCGCCGACTGACGAGGAGAAGGCTCAGTATCGACGCTATCTCGCCTCTCGTGTCGGCCAGCAGGACTTCGCTGCTTACCGCAAGCAATTGGAAAGTGAGGCGGACATCGAGCGCTTCTAAGTGTCCTGATGGCTTGCCCCAGAACGACCCGGCCGAAAGGCCGGGTTTTTTGTGTCTGTGTGTTGCATCGGGCGCTATCTTCGTCGGGCCATCGAGTTCGCGTCTTTTTCCGGCCTGTAACCCCCAGTAGACTTGTAACCCCTTTGTGACAAGATTAGCCACGCTGCCTCCCAGCGTTCTATTGCACAATACGGCCCGGATCGTTTTCCTCAGGATGTTCAATGTTCAGATCATTTCATATGCGCACCGTCGGGCTCGCACTGGTGCTGGCCGCAGCAGTCGGTTGCTCGTCGAAGAAAACCGCTATTTACGAGCATGAAAACTTCGATGATTCCGGTACGTTCTCGCGCTCCTATTCAGTGAATGATGCAGCGACCTGCGAAGCCGGACGCCGGGCGTTGCTCAGCCAGGGCTACATCATTACCAGCAGCGATCCGAAGCTGGTCAGCGGTCACAAGAGTTTTCAGCAGACCGGCGAAACCCATATGGAGATCAGTTTCAATCTGGTTTGTGCTGAAGACGGTGGTCCCGGGCACCGTGCGACCATGTTTGCCAATGCCTTGCAGGACCGTTATGCACTGAAGAAAACCAACAACTCCGCCAGTCTGGGCGTGGGGGTGCTTGGATCGGTTTCGATGCCGATCGGTTCGTCCGATGATTCGATGGTCAAGGTCGCCAGCGAAACCGTCGCGTCGGCCAAATTCTATGAACGCTTCTTTGCCCTCGTGGAGTTGTTTCTGCCTCCCGAGGCAAAGAAA
This sequence comes from Pseudomonas sp. Q11, assembly GCF_024494355.1. Lineage (GTDB taxonomy): Bacteria > Pseudomonadota > Gammaproteobacteria > Pseudomonadales > Pseudomonadaceae > Aquipseudomonas > Aquipseudomonas hefeiensis. The sequence continues at coordinate 12,579 of NZ_JAKNQY010000032.1, forward strand.
CCCGTGGAAGAAGCCGAAAAACCCCAAGCGGAGCTGGGCGTTCCGGAAACCCGGGTCGAGCCGGCGGCGTTGTCACCGGTTTCTACGCCAGAACCTGCCGCGATGCCCATACCACCTCCTGCTCCGGCTACAGGGCCGGAACCCGCACCCGAAGCTGCTCCAGCGCCTGTCGCGCCGGTAGAGGAGGTCACGCCCGCGCCAGTCGAGAGTTCTCCCGCCGTCTCGGAGCCGGTCGCGCCGCCAGCCGAGCCCGCGCCGATCGCACCCAGTGAGCCTGAATCATCCGAGCCAGCCTCGACGCAAACCATTACACCGCCACCCGCCAGCGCTTTGCCGGCCCCTTCCGAGCCAATCCAGCCGCTTCCCGCTTCCTGATGCTCAGTGGCAAGGGTGGAAATCCCTTGCCACACCTGCGCACAGTAATTTCCCAACGCTGTGCTACGTTTAATTCATGAAGCTTTTACTTCATGTTTTGTTCATAAAGCGGCTTTATGCTGATACCAGCGCCATCAGGCATCGGTTTCAACGTTATGGGAAGGATTCAAGATGGATGATTATCAGGAAGAGCTGCTGGAATATCAGGCGTACGAACTCGATCCCTTGGAACCCGCCGAGGATGCGACGGAGTTGTAGCTTGTAGCTTAAGTGCTTCTACGACTGCGCCGAAACTCTCCAGGGGTCTGGTTGTTCCAGCGCTTGAAGGCGCGTTGAAATGCCTCGGCTGAGGCGAACCCCAGCAAGTAAGCGATTTCGCCGAATGCCAGTTCAGTGTCGCGAATGTAGGTCATGGCCAGGTCGCGGCGGGTGTCGTTGAGGATTGCGCGAAATTGCGTGCCTTCTTCGGCCAGTTTGCGACGCAGTGTCCAGGTTGGCAGCTTCAGACGCGCCGCCACTTCTTCCAGGTCGGGTTCCCGGCCACCGTTGAGCAACGGCCCCAGCAGCTGGATGATGCGCTCGCGCAGGCTGCGGGTGCGGGTCAATTGCTCCAGTTCCCGTTCACACAGCTGAATCAGATGTCGCCAGGTGCCGGGGCAATGCTGGGGGTTGCGTTGGGCGAGACTGTCCAGCCCCAGGCGCAGCTGATTGTGTTCGGCTCCGAACTGGATCGGGCAGTCACCGACCGCGCGATAGGCTTCCAGGTATGCCGGTTCTTCGAACTCGATTTCTATTCGTTCAGCCCTCAACGCGACACCACTGACGCAGGACAACTGCGCAAGCCAGCCGGCGATGATCGAATCCACGACGAAGCGGTTGTAGGCGTTGTAGGGGCTGATGGAATAGAACCGCAGCCACGCGCCTCGGGCGTCCTCATGAAAACTCGACTGACCGCGATAGTTGGAGCCGTACAGCGGCTCAAAGCGGATCATGCACCGCGCGGCTTCGCGCACCGTCGGCGCTTGGGCTGCAGTCACGCCCGCCAGCCCGGCCTGGCTCAAGCGACTAAGTTGGCCCATGCGCAAACCCAAGGCAGGGTCCTGGGTCTGTTGGATGGCCGCGTGCCCCAGGCGCATGTAGCGCGGGATCGACAGACGGGCCCCGGGCTCGGCCAGGCGTGCGGCATCCAGACCGTATTGTTCGAGCAACGGCTGGGGATCTTGCCCATGGCTGGCCACCGCATCGGCCAGACTATGGACGAAGCTTACGGACAGGTCTCCCAGCCGCATCGGTTGCGGTTTCATGGTGTTACAGCCATAGATTCAGCAGGCGGGCGCCACGGGCTTCGCCGTCGGAGAAATGCTCACCGTTATGACTGATGAAGCTGCGCCCGGCGCTGCCGCTGTCCCAGAACTGACCTCGCAGGAACACACTGACGCCGCCCCTGGCCTGGCTGCTGGGCGGTTGACTGGTCAGTGTCAGGCGATGCCAGGCCTGGCCTTCACTCACTTCCCCAGGCTTGAGGCTGACTTCGCTCGGCGTGGGCAGCCCTTTATAGCCACTCCAGGGCTTGTCCCAAGCATCGCGACCGTTGACGAACGCAGGCACCGCGACCAGTTGCGCACCTTGTTCATTAAGCTGCCGATAGTGGAGCGGGTACCAACTGTCGCTGCCGATCAGCACGCCCAGGCGACCGGCAGGGGTGTCGACGACGCTGATGGTGTCCGGATGGTCTGGTCCAAGCACGCCCTGTTGCTCGAACACTGGATGCTGTTGGCGCTGTGGCTGGCCCAGCGGCCGACCGTCGCTGCCGAATACCAGGCTACTGTTGTACAGCGCGCCGCGGCCCGCCTTCAGTTCGCCATCGCTGACACTTGGCTCGGGCAGCACGATGGAGCCGGCCACCAGGGTCACGCCGAACTCCTTGGCGAGCCCGCCGAACAGTGCCTGGTAGTCACGGGCCATGGTGTCGGCTTTCATGCGCAGGTAAGCATCGTCCAGTCGGCTGTCACCTTGTGCGCTGAGCAGCGCACGGATGAACGCCAGCGGGTTGCTGACCGCCAGCCAATTCATGGCTTCCTTCAACGTGGCGGCCTGATACAACTCGTCTTTTTCACCGCTGACCATCAGCCAGGTGCCAATGTGCTCGGGCAACACCACGACGGTTTTATCATTGAGCAAACCCTGGTCACGAGCGGCCTGCAGGTAGGCCGCGAGTTTGCGATGCAGGCGTTCGGGGTTCTGGTAGTCGGTGGGGAACAGTTCAGGCTGGATGCCCAGCAAGTTGCCTCGATCGGCGGGGGTGCCCTGGTCAACCGCCAGATGGATGCGAAGGTCTGACAGGTAATGACCCGCCGGACGATCCACCGTCCACAATGCGTAGGTGATCAGGGCGGCAATCAAGGCCAGTGACAACAGTAGGTACAGAAGTTTGCGCATGGGGAACAGTCAGCGGCCGTGTGCGGATTCATTGACTAGGGTAGGGCCCGCGATGGGGTGTTGCCAAGGGGCGTTGCGCATTTGGATCATTAAGTTGTCAGTTACGGCCATTGAGCACGCACCTCTCGGCTCTTAGGCTGTTTGGCATGACTGATGGAAGCCGCAGAGCCTCCACATTTTTCCGTGATCGCCCGTTGTGGAGTTATCGATGACCGCCCCTCATTACCCGCACCTGCTGGCCCCGCTGGACCTGGGTTTTACCACGTTGCGCAACCGCACCCTGATGGGGTCGATGCACACAGGCCTTGAAGAAAAACCCGGTGGTTTCGAGCGCATGGCGGCGTATTTTGCCGAGCGTGCGCGTGGCGGCGTGGGGCTGATGGTCACCGGCGGAATCGGGCCGAACGACGAGGGCGGCGTGTACTCCGGCGCGGCCAAGCTGACTACCGAGGAAGAAGCCCTCAAACACCAGATTGTTACCCGTGCCGTACATGAGGCCGGCGGCAAGATCTGCATGCAGATTCTCCACGCCGGACGCTACGCCTACAGCCCCAAGCAGGTGGCGCCGAGCGCGATCCAGGCGCCGATCAACCCGTTCAAGCCCAAGGAGCTGGACGAGGAGGGTATCGAGAAACAGATCAGCGATTTTGTTACTTGCTCGGTCCTGGCGCAAAAAGCCGAGTACGACGGTGTCGAGATCATGGGCTCGGAAGGTTATTTCATTAACCAGTTCCTGGCGGCCCATACCAACCACCGCACCGATCGCTGGGGCGGCAGCTACGAGAATCGCATGCGCCTGCCGGTGGAAATCGTGCGTCGGGTGCGTGAGGCGGTCGGCCCCAACTTCATCATTATCTTTCGCCTGTCGATGCTCGACCTGGTGGAAGGCGGCAGCAGCTGGGACGAAATCGTTCAATTGGCCAAAGCCATCGAGCAGGCCGGGGCGACGATCATAAATACCGGTATCGGCTGGCACGAGGCGCGGATTCCTACCATCGCCACCAAGGTTCCGCGGGCGGCGTTCAGCAAGGTCACCGCCAAACTGCGCGGTTCGGTGAGTATTCCTCTGATCACCACCAACCGCATCAACACCCCGGAAGTGGCCGAGCAGATCCTGGCCGAAGGTGATGCCGACATGGTGTCCATGGCGCGGCCGTTCCTGGCCGATCCGGAGTTCGTCAACAAGGCCGCCGCCGGGCGCGCGGATGAAATCAACACCTGCATCGGCTGCAACCAGGCCTGCCTCGACCATACCTTCGGCGGCAAACTCACCAGTTGCCTGGTGAATCCACGGGCGTGCCATGAAACCGAACTCAATTACTTGCCGGTCACCCAGGTGAAAAAGATCGCTGTGGTCGGTGCCGGCCCGGCCGGATTGTCCGCAGCCAGCGTGGCGGCCGAACGGGGGCATCAGGTGACGCTGTTCGATTCGGCCGGCGAGATTGGCGGCCAGTTCAACATCGCCAAGCGGGTGCCAGGCAAGGAAGAATTCTTCGAAACCCTGCGCTATTTCAAGCGCAAACTGCAGACCAGCAACGTCGAGCTGTGCCTCAACACACGGGTGGATGTGGCGCAATTGGTGGCCGGTGGTTTCGACGAGATCATCCTGGCCACCGGTATTGCCCCGCGAGTGCCGGCGATCCCGGGTGTGGAGCATGCCAAGGTGCTGAGCTACCTGGACGTGATCCTGGAGCGCAAGCCGGTGGGCCGCAGTGTCGCGGTGATCGGCGCCGGTGGTATCGGCTTCGACGTGTCGGAGTTCCTGGTCCATCAGGGGGTTGCCACCAGCCAGGACCGTGAAGCGTTCTGGAAAGAATGGGGGATCGATACCCGGCTCCAGGCTCGCGGCGGGGTAGCCGGGATCAAGGCCGAGCCCCATGCCCCGGCGCGCCAGGTGTTCCTGCTGCAGCGCAAGAAGTCCAAGGTGGGCGACGGCCTGGGCAAGACCACCGGCTGGATTCACCGCACGGGACTGAAGAACAAGCAGGTGCAAATGCTCAACAGCGTCGAGTACCTGAAAATCGACGACGATGGCTTGCACATTCGTATCGGTGAGGCCGGCGAGCCGCAACTGCTGGCCGTGGACAACATTGTGATCTGCGCCGGCCAGGATCCGTTGCGCGAGTTGCAGCAAGGCCTGGAAGCGGCGGGGCAAACTGTCCACCTCATCGGCGGTGCCGACGTGGCGGCGGAGCTGGATGCCAAGCGGGCAATCAATCAGGGGTCGCGATTGGCGGCGCAGTTGTAAGAAACCGAATCTGCGCGCCTGGATCCACTGTGGAAGCGAGCCTGCTCGCGATAGCGATGAGTCAGTTGCATGAGTGTTTACTGACCCACCGCTATCGCGAGCAGGCTCGCTCCCACAAGGGGTTGCAATGAACACAGACACTGAGGTCATCCGCGACCGAGCTGTTAAGCTTGCGGCTCGTCTCGATTCGGCCTGCTGCAATGTTGCTTTCCTGCCTCGACTGGCACCCCCAGCCCCGCCTGGAACCCCTTCACCTGGACTGGCTCACCCGTGCCGGAGTTGAAGTGGCGGTGTTGCGTCTGGACCAGATTGACCCCCTGATCAGCGGCAACAAGTGGTTCAAGCTGGTTCACCATGTGCGCGCTGCTCATGAGGCCGGTGCCAAGGGGGTCATGAGCCTGGGCGGTGCCTACTCCAACCATCTGCATGCGCTGGCCGCTGCGGGCAAGCGCTTCGGGTTTCCAACGGTCGGGCTGCTGCGCGGCCATCCCCAGGAAACGCCGACGGTCCTCGACTTGAAAGCGTTCGACATGAATCTGCACTGGTTGGGTTATGGCGGATACCGAGGGCGGCACGCCGCGGATTTCTGGCTGCCCTGGCAGGCGCAATATCCGCATTTGCACCCGGTGCCCGAGGGCGGTTCAGGATTGCCCGGTGCCCAAGGCTGCATGGCTTGGGTGACCAGTGCCGGTGAGCAATTGGCGGCGTTGGGGTGGGCGGATTATCACGGTTGGTGGCTGGCCTGTGGTACCGGAACCTCACTGGCAGGCCTGGTGCTGGCCGAAGCGGGGCAGCGTGCGGTCTACGGTGTATTGGCCGTACCTCAGGACCACGGCGTGGCGCAGCAGGTCGAGAGCATTGTGGGGCAAGCCGGCCTTGGCAATGCGCGTTATGAGTTGTTCGACGGCAGCCGTGGCGGCTTCGCCCGGGTCGACGCGGAGCTCGTTGCCTTCATCCAGGCCACCGCCGCCATCGAACTGGAGCCGTTGTACACCGGCAAGGCGTTGATGTTGCTCAAGGCTCGGGTCGAAGCCGGACAGTTTGCCCGCGGCACCCGCTTGATTTTCGTGCACACCGGCGGCTTGCAAGGCCGCCGAGGATTTGAATAACCGGCGTCAGCCGCGTTTGGGCATCATCCGCAGCAGGGTGTTATCGCGCACGATGTAGTGGTGGTACAGCCCTGCCAGGGCATGCAGGCCAATCAGCCAGTAGCCGATAGTGCCCCCCAATTCATGCCAGCCCTTCAGTTGTTTGGCAAAGTCTTTGTCCTGATCGATCAGCAGTGGCAAGTCGAAACCATAGAACATCACCTGATGCCCTCCGGCACTGGTGGTCAGCCAACCCAGCACTGGCATGGCGATCATGAATAGGTACAACGCCCAGTGCATCAGGTGTGCAAGGAAGGTCTGCCAGGCAGGCGAGGCGGGAAAAATGGCCGGAGCCTTCCCCCTGCTGCGGGCGAACAGGCGTAGCCAGACCAGCACGAACACCGTCAGGCCGAGCATGAAGTGCGCTTCCTTGATCAGGGTTCGGCCGTCACTGTCCTTGGGGAATATCCCTCGCAGTTCGATGCAGGCATAAACCACGGCCAGCAGAATCAGCATCAGCCAGTGCAAGGCGACCGTGACGGTGCTATAGCGGTTTTCCGAGCTTTTCCAGGGCATGCAGGTATCTCCAGTCATCAGGTAAAGCACCGTCTTGAGCGGCGTTGTGCTTTTTACTGTAAGCCCCTTTCGCTGGGTTTGCTTGAGCCAGATCACATTTGCCAGCATGAAATCCCGGTCAAAGCATTCACATGACGGCGGCTGTTGCGCAGCCGTGCGGGACCAAGCAGAGATGTCAGGGCGTCAGGTCTGGCGGGTTCAGGAGCCAATCCAATAGAGGTCTCGCATCATTGTGGTCCTGCACCGGTTTCGGCGGCGTAGGAGATTGTCCTCCGCCGGTATCGACTCCCCCCAGGCACAGCACCGGCCGATCGGGGTCGCCGTCGAGAAAACTCACCAGCACTTCGCTGCCGGCCATCAAGGCTGGGCCGTCGTTCAGCGTCAGTCGCGACACCGGCAGCGTGATGCCTTCGTTATCCGGCGTCCACAGGCTGACGGTGACATGGCCGCGCTCATCGCGGCTGGCCGGCTGACCGGCTGGGCCGAGCACATGAGCCAGGTGGTAGCCGGGGATGCATGGCTTGGGGTGCTTGAGGGCCGGCCTGAAGACGGTGGACCATGGAATGGCCGAGAACCGGTTACGGTAGTCCCGAGTTGCCGGTGTGCGCGGCAGGTTCGTTTCAAGGATGGAAAACTGCCGCCCGCGGTGCTGGATTTCGGTGATCAGCCATTGGTCGTTGAAGTTGGAGACCGGATGTTCACAGATCTGCACGATATGGCCACTGCGCAGGACCGGGTGGGTGCTGTGGCCTTGGATTTCCCGCTGTCGACAGCGCAGCCGCTCAAGTTTCCGGCGGCCGGCCTGATAACGATGAGCCAGCGCCGGATTGCCCCGTATCGCCTCATGGTTTTCACCTTCGAAGGCGTGGTTCGCGGCGCTGTCACCGGCCTGGGTTATCTCGCGATCACTGCACCCGAGCGGCAGGCCGGGCGCCAGTGAGTGGTGACGCTGGAACAACTGCTTGATGGCCGGCTGCTGGCCGGCATCGGGGCGCAGGGGCAGTTCGACCGGACGCGCGCAGAAGCTTTTCGGGTCTTCGGCGAACACCAGGACATGATCATGAGGTGTGTGTTCGAAGTGGTAATGAATGCCTTCTTCTTCGCACAACCGGTGTAGCAACTCCAGGTCGCTCTCATCGTACTGGATACAGAACGGGCGGCTGGGGTACTGCCCATGGGGCAGATCGAAGCGGTAACTATGGGCAGGTAACGCGTGGTCTTCCAACAGGCGATGCAGTATCTGTACGACGCTGAGCCGATAGAAAACCCGCCGCCGCGGGCCCTGTTCCAGGCGCTGGAGGTAAGGAACCAGCGTCAAGCGATAGCCGATGCGATGCGATGCCTGAGAAGTCAGGCCGACGCTTTGCACAATGGCATGCACGCCGGATTCGCCATCCAGTCGCAGGAAGGCTGGCTGGCCCAACAGAGTGTCGGGATTGATCGGCGGCGCCAGGCCAATCAATTCAAGGTCGAAGCGATACGGCTGGTTAAGGGCTTCGCGACCGTTGAACCTCAGTACTTGCAGGCGCAAGTTGCTTTGCGTGAGTGTCAGGCTGAAGGGACTTTCCGTGTCGTTGCGCATCGCCGTTCTTACTTGCTGGGGGAGAAGGTCATGAGAGTACGGAACCACGGGATGAAAGGGGGCGGCGAATCGTTTTTTCAGAAACTCCCTACAACACGCTGGGGAAATGTTGATTCATCAGGGACGATTTTTTGGTCGATCAGCCGGTTTAGGCCGTATAAACTTGCGCCACAGCGCCGGCCAGCAGATGTCTCGGCGCGACAGACAAGAGAGTGAGTAATGGGCGCACAGTGGAAGGTTAAACACAAAGAAGCGGCTGCCAATGCCAAGGGCAAGATATTCGGCAAACTGGTAAAGGAAATCACCATTGCCGCGCGCAACGGCGCTGACACCGCCACCAATGCACACCTGCGGCTGGTGGTCGAACAGGCGAAGAAGGCCTCGATGCCCCGCGAAACCCTGGAGCGCGCAATCAAGAAAGGTTCCGGCCAACTCGGCGAAACCGTGCAATACCACCGTGTAACCTACGAAGGGTTCGCACCGCATCAGGTGCCGCTGATCGTCGAATGCGTGACCGATAACATCAACCGCACCGTTGCCGAGATTCGCGTCGCGTTCCGCAAGGGCCAGTTGGGCGCCTCGGGTTCGGTCGCGTGGGACTTCAACCATGTCGGCATGATCGAGGCCTCCCCGGACAGCCCGGACGCCGATCCGGAAATGGCCGCTATCGAGGCCGGTGCCCAGGATTTCGAGCCGGGCGAAGACGGCGCGACGCTGTTTCTCACAGATCCCTCCGACCTTGATGCGGTGCAGAAGGCGCTGCCGGAGCAAGGTTTCACCGTGCTGTCCGCCAAGCTCGGCTACCAGCCGAAAAACCCGGTCAGTGGCCTGACGGACGAGCAGATGGCCGAAGTCGAGGCGTTCCTTGAGGGCCTGGACAATCACGACGACGTGCAGGACATGTTTGTCGGGTTGGCCGGTTAAGCGAAGACCTGCAACCCCCTGTGGCGAGGGAGCTTGCTCCCTCGCGGCGGCGTAGGAGCTGTCGAGCGAAGCGAGGCTGCGATCTTTCCACGGTCAGTGTTTCAACTCGCCCAGCAAGGTTTCAATCTCCTCAAACCCCGGCCGCGCCAGCACTTCTGGCTGACAGCAGCGCGCCTGCAAATCCTGCAGCTGTGCCATATCCTCGGCATCGAGTTCCCGATCGATGCGCGCCAGCAGTTCCCCCAGCAGAATCCCGAACGCCCGTACTTCGATGCGTTGTAACGCACGGGTTTGCACGGTCTCGGTGGCGGCGTGGAAAGACGCTGCGCCAAAGTCGCCCAACAGGCAATCGCCTTGCTCATTGCACAGAATATTGTGCCCGTACAAATCACCGTGGGTGATGCCCTGGCGGTGCAGGTGTGCCGCCACCGAGGCGATGCCCTGGGCGATGCGCAAGGCAACGGGAGCGCTTAAACGCAGTGCATCGGCATACACGTCGCGGGTGCAGGACTCCAGGCTCGGCAGCCCCGCCAGGTTGCGGTAGCTGGGCGCGATCAACGCCATTACCAATCCGGCCTGTTGCTCGGGGTGCCCGGTGATCTGGCCCAGCACGTCAATCAGGTTCGGGTGCCGACCTGCGGTGATGCAGGCATGCATTTCATGCAACGGAGAGCCGTCGCTGGTCATCTGGCCTTTGTACAGCTTGAGCGCAACGTTTCGCGCGACCTGGCCCGGTGGTTGCCATCGCGCCTGATGAATCACCCCCGAAGCGCCTTCGCCTAACTGTTGGTGCACGTTCAGTTGCGACCAGTCGATGGACGTCGTCCCGGCCAGGACGTCGGCATTGGCCTGGGTTTCCAACGGATTGCCGGCATAGGCCAGCCAGCTCAGGCTTGGCAACTCCAGCAACCATTGCGGCAGCTCGGTCAGTTGGTTGGCGGCGATGCGCAGCAGTTCAAGACGATGGCACTGGCCCAGGCTCGTGGGTAACTGCTGCAATCGGTTGCCGGCCAGCATCAGTTTTTGCAAGTACGGGCGTTGGCCCAGCTCTTGTGGTAACTGACTGACGCAGTTGTCCGTCAGGATTAGCCAGCGCAGCAGCGGGGGCAGGGCAGCGCCCGTCACACGTTCGATGCGGTTGGCCTTGAAGCCGACCATGGTCAATGCCGCGCAACGGCCCAGGCATTCGGGCAATTCAATGAAGCGGTTGTCCGAGCAGAACAACACTCGCAGGTGGGTCAGCTGATGCAGATCATCGGGCAGCGCAGCCAACTGGTTGCCGCTGAGATTGAGGACTTCGAGCGAGTCGGCCAGGTCGAAAATCTCCCGGGGGAACTGCGTCAGGCCGCAGGACAGATCCAGCCGTTTGATGCCTGACAGATGGCCGGCGCGCAGTTGGGCGAGGGTGTGCATGAGAGGTTCGCTGCTGATCAAGGGGCGGGCATAAAGCCCGAAGCCCCACAGTTAACCAATAATCAGCCCAACACAAAACCCTGTGGCGAGGGATTTATCTGTGGGAGCAAGGCAAGCCTTGCTCCCACAAATGTGTCTAACGCTCGACGCTGCGGTTCCATCGCGCGTTCCAGGCCGGGCGTTGCTCGTTGACCTGGTCCCAATCCACCGCAATCGCCGTTTCCAGGTACTGCTTCATCGCCTCTACCTGGCCGCGGGTTTTGTCGGTGGTCGGTGTAGTGGGGTTGGACGGGATCTGGTCGCCTTCTTCAAGGGCGATGGCCTGGGCCTCGGGCGTCAGCAGGAAGGCGGCGAGCTTTTGCGCCAGTTCAGGCTGGGTGTTCTGGGCGATGGCGCATTCAGCGACGTTGAGCACCACCGCGCCTTCCTTGGGTTGCGCATACTCGACCGGCATGCCCTTGAGTTTGAGCGCGGTCACTTGGGTAGGCGTCAACGGGAACAGCGCGGCTTCGTCGGTCTGCAGCATTTCGGAGATCTTTGCCGAGCTGGGGATATATTCCAGCACGTTGCGTCCGACGGTGTTTGGCCAGGCCTTGAAACCCGGTTCGACGTCGGCTTCGCTGCCGCCCTGGATCCGGTTGAACATCAAAAAGCCGTGCAGGCCGAAGGTCGAGGAGGCCAGCGACTGGAACACCAGTTTGTCCTTGAAGCGCGGATCGGCCATGTCCATCCAGGAGGTGGGCGCGCTCCAGCCATTGTCCTTGAACAACCGTGTGTTGTAGGCAAGTCCCGTGACACCGAGGCTGACGGCCACGGCTTGATCCTTGATGCGGCCCTTGACCGGAATCTGGGCCAGGGGCGGACTGTCCTCAAGCTTGTCGCACAGCCCCATGGCAATGGCGCGGTACATGATGCCGTCATCGAGGAACATCACGTGCATTTGCGGGTTGCCTTTACTGGCCTGGACTTTCGCCAGTATGTCGGCGGAGGTGCCGGGCACGATCACCACTTTGACGTTGTTGGCTTTTTCGAAGGCCGGCAAGACCTTGTCGGCGTAAAGCCGCTCCATGGTCCCGCCGTTCATCCCCAGGTAAAGCGTCGGCTCGGCCAGCGCCTGGGTGACCGGGAGCAGGGCGCCCAGGCAGGAGAAGCCCAACGAGCAGAAACCGAACAGTGCAGTGCGTTTGACGTTATTCATTGGCGCGACCTTCCTCTATCAAGCAACGGAGATGGAGTGAAACCGGGTGATTGAAAACGCATCCAGCGACGTTTTTGACGCGCCGCAGCAGATGATCTCGGTGAGCGCCTGGCCCACCGCGGGACCGATCTGAAAACCCGCGCCGGCAAAGCCGAACGCATGCAACAGGCCGGGTTGGGTGCTGCTGTGCCCGATCACCGGTTGGCGATCGGGCAGGTAACCTTCGGTGCCGCTCCAGGTGCGAATCGCCTGGGCACCCTCCAAAAAAGGGTAGAGCTCCACGGCTTGGCGCAGGATTTCGATCACTGCGTTCTGGCCGGGTCGGGCGCGGGCATCGTCCAGGGCAAAACCTTGGCCGCCCCCCAGCACGCAGTTGCCGCGGGCGACCTGGCGCGCATAGATACCGCCACCTTCCACGCCGGTGCTGGCATCCATCACCAAAGGTAACGGCTCGGTGACCAGCATCGCCGGATGCCCGGCATGCATCGGCACCGCTTCGCCAAATTGCGCGGCAAAATGGCTCGCCCAGGCACCCGCGCAGTTCAGCAGCCAGGAAGCCTGAAGCACCAGGCCCGTTTCGGTACGCACACCAAAGCGCTGGCCGTCATGTTCCACATGGCTGACTGCGCATTGTTCGTGGATCTGTGCGCCATGCCTGCGGGCTGCATGGGCGAATGCCGGGGACACCAGTCGCGGATTGGCGTGGCCGTCGTCCGGGCAGAGGGATGCGCCGACCGCGACTGCGCCGACCCATGGGAAACGGGCGCGCAACTGATCTCGATCCAGCAGTTGCAGATCAAGGCCGAACCCCTGGCTGCTGGCGGCGTAGTCGTGCAGGGCCCGCAGGTCGTCGGGGCTGCGGGCCAGTTTCAGGTGACCACTGCGCTGGTACTCCCCATCGATGCCGATCAACTGCGGCAACTGGCTCCAGATTTCATGGGCCCGTTGCGACAGCGGCAGTTGTGACAACGGTCGACCCTGGCGCCGCACGCCGCCGTAGTTGACACCGCTGGAGTGCGAACCGCAGAAGTCTCGCTCCAGCAATGCCACCCGGCGTCCGGCTTTGCTCAGGAACAGCGCGGCCGAGGCGCCGACGATACCGCCGCCAATGATCACGACATCCACTTCGATCATGGCTCGACCTCCAGGCCAAACGGTACGGGTTTGACCGGGGCCTGTGCCCGCATCCGACCGATTTCGCCAACGGGGCGCCCGCTCTCGCGGGCAATGATTTCCGCCGCTGCGGCGCCACACATCCTCCCTTGGCAACGCCCCATGCCGACCCGGCAATGGGCCTTGACCCGGTTGATTTCCCAATGACCTTCATCCACTACCCGGCGGATCTCGCCTGCGCTGACTTCTTCGCAGCGGCAGATCATCAGATCGTCAGTGGCGTGGACGGCCCAGTCCGTAGGAAAGACAAAGGCGCGCTCCAGACCCTGTCGAAAACGGTCGATGCGTTCCAGGGATTGTTCCAGCTGGGTGCAACGCTGCGGGTCGATCAGATAGCCGCGGTCTTCGAGCAGGGCCAGGGCCGCACGTTCGCCGGCTATTTCTGCGGCGTCGGCGCCCATAATTCCAGCACCGTCGCCCGCCAGGTAGATCCCCGGTACGCTGCTGCGACCGGCATGGTCGCGCTGTGGCAGCCAGGCGCGGTTAAGAGGGTTCCAGGAAAATTCGCAGCCCAGCAGGTCAGCCAGTTGGGTTTCGCTGCGCAAGCCGTGAGCGAAGGCCACCGCGTCGCAATCGAGCGACTGCAAGCCTTTGCTGTTGCGCCATTTCAGTGACTGGACGCGCCGTTCTCCGTCGATACGCGTCAGGCTTGCCCCTTGGTGCACGGCGATGCCGTGGGTGGTCAGCCAGGCGCGATAGTAGAGCCCCTTGGCCAGTGTGGCCGGTTGTGCCAGCAGACCGGGCAGGGCGCGAGCCTGGGCGCTCAAGGGCGAGCTGTCGAGTACCGCGACCACGTTGGCGCCTGCCCTGGCGTATTGATAAGCCACCAGATAAAGCAACGGGCCGCTGCCGGCAAACACGACCCGTTCACCGATGGCGCAACCCTGAAACTTCAGGGCAATCTGCGCGGCGCCCAGGCTGTACACACCCGGCAGTGTCCATCCAGGCACTGGCAGGATTCGGTCGGTGGCGCCCGTTGCGACGATCACGCTGGCGTACTCCAGACGCGCGGCGCGGCCCTCATGCAAGGTATCCAGCAGACCGGCCTCGGCGTTCCACACCAGCGTGTCTGGCCGGTAATCGAGCTGTTCGCGCAACTCGTCGAAGGTTTGGTGCAGGGCACTGGCTTTGTGCGCCTCAAAGCCATACAACTTGGCCGGCGAGCGCTTGAAATTGAGCGGTTGTTGCCGATAGATCTGTCCGCCACCGCGTGCGGCTTCGTCCAGCAGGATGGGGTATACGCCGTGGGCGACCAGAGTCTGGGCGGCGCGGATACCCGCCGGGCCGGCACCGATGATGGTGACCGGCTTCATAGCCACCCCGTTGGCGATGCTGTGGGATTTATGCTGCTATCGCCGCAGCCATCGCGAGCAGGCTCGCTCCCACAGGAGACTTGCGGTGCTCTCAGAATCAAGCACCACCGCCGCCCCCATGTGGGAGCGAGCCTGCTCGCGATGGGGTCATCCCAGACGGCATTGTTCATGGCTGGCGCCCCGGTTCGCGGGTGATTTGCTGGCCGGCTTCAAGCTGGGTCGAGCAGGCGCGCACACGGCGGCCGTCGCCCAGGCGGACCCAGCAATCCTGGCAGGCGCCCATCAGGCAAAAACCGGCCCGGGGCTCGGCGCTGAAGTCGCTGCCGCGCAGATGGTCGCTGCAGGTCAGCACCGCGGTGAGCACGGTATCGCCCAGCAGACCGATGGCCGGTTCGCCGTCGAGGGTAAAGTCCAGGGCCGGGCGGTCGCCTTCGGCCAGTCGTTTCAGCAGAGCCATGGCGCCCTCATTGTTTGCCCACCAGGACCCGATCCAGGCCATAGACCCGGTCGAGCACAATCATGGTCAGCGCCGTGAGCGCGATGACCAGCGCCGACACCGCCGCCATCATCGGATCGATGGATTCGGTGGCGTAGACATACATGCGCACCGGCAGGGTTTGCGTGGCCGGTGAAGTGACGAAGATCGACAAGGTGACCTCATCGAAGCTGTTGATGAACGCCAGCAACCAGCCTCCGGCCACCCCGGGCAGAATCATCGGCAAGGTGATTTGCCGAAACAGCGTGAAGCGCCCGGCCCCGAGCGATTGCGCGGCCTGCTCGGCGCTGCGGTCCAGACCGATGGCCGAGGCCAACACCAGACGCAGCACATACGGTGTAATCACCAGCACATGGGCGAAGATCAGCCAGGTGAAGCTGCCGTTCACACCCATCAGCGCAAACAGCCGCAACAGCGCCACACCCAGTACCAGGTGCGGAATGATGATCGGCGACAGGAACAGACCATTGAAAAAATCCCGGCCAGGGAATTGGAGCCGAGTGATCGCCAGGGCTGCCGGCACCGCGATCAATGTCGCCAGCGACGCTGCGCTGAACGCCAGGATCAGGCTGTTGTAGAACGCATCGATAAAATCGGCGCGCTCGAACACCGCACGGAACCAGCGCAGGGAAAACTCCGTGGTCGGCAGGCTCAGGGTGTTTTCCGGGGTGAAGGCAACAAGACAGACCACCAGCAGCGGCGCCATCATGAACACCACCACCAGGGCATGAAACAACAGGGCGAAAGGACCGTTCCTGGACATGACGAGTTACCCCAATGACTTCTTGTAGCGGCCCTCGATCATGCGGTTCCACGACAGCATGATCAGCAGGTTGAGCAGCAGCAGTGCGACGGCAATGGCCGCGCCCATTGGCCAGTTCAGCTCTGACAGGTACTGGTCGTAGATCAGCGTGGCGACCATTTTCAGGCGGCGTCCGCCGAGCAGACCGGGAATGGCGAAGGAACTGGCGGCGAGGCCGAATACGATGAGGGTGCCGGACAATACGCCGGGCATGATCTGCGGCAGCACGACCTTGCGCATTACCGTGAACTGGCTCGCGCCCAAGGACAGCGCGGCCTGTTCGGCGGCCGGATCGAGCTTTTGCAGCGAGGTCCAGACCGGGATGATCATGAATGGCAGCATCACATGCACCAGGGCGATGACCACGGCAAACGGCGTATAGAGCAGCTTCATCGGTGAGCCGCCGAAGGCTTGCAAAGTCTGGTTGACCAACCCGTCGGCACCCAGCAACAGACTCCAGCCGAAGGCCCGCACCACCACCGAAATCAGCAGCGGCGTGAGAATCAGAATGAGGAAAATCGAGCGCCACGGCGCGCCCATGCGGCTGAGGATATAAGCCTCGGGCACGCCGATCAGTACGCACAAAATTGTGGTGAGTGCGCTGATCCAGAGTGTGCGCAAAAAGATCTCGTAATAGTACGGGTCGCTCAGCAGGCTGACGTAGTGGTCGAGGGTGTAGGCGTTTTCGTCGATGCCCGTGCCGTAGTCGAAGACGTTGAACGACAGCACCAGCGTCAGCCCCAAGGGAATGACCAGCAGGCCCAGGTACCAGGCCAGGGCTGGGGCGGACATCAGATAGCCTTGTTTTCCCCGGCCCATTGCATCGATCAGCTTCATGCCGGCACCTCGTCCACGCTCAGCAAGCGCAGCAGCGCCGGATCCCAGTCAAGACCCACCGCCGTGCCTTCGGTCATCGGCGCGCAGCCGTCGTTGCGGCGCACCACGCAGAGCTCGCCCAGGTTGGTCGAGACGCCGTACAGCCATTGGCTGCCGAGAAAGAAGCGGCTGACGATGACGCCTTGCAACCGACCTGAGCCGGCTTGGCACAGATCGATTTTCTCTGGACGCAGGCTGAGCACCAGTTGGCCGCGGTCCTGGCTGCAAGCTTGAACGTTGCCCTGGCTGTCGCGCTCGCCGGGCAGCAGGTTGGCTTTGCCGACGAAGCCGGAAATGAATTCGGTGCGCGGGTGTTCGTAAAGGGTGTACGGTGCGTCGATCTGAGTGATGCGCCCGGCCTGCATCACCACGACCCGGTCACTGATGGACAGCGCTTCGGACTGGTCGTGGGTCACCATCAAGGTGGTGATCCCGACTTCTCGCTGAATGCGGCGGATTTCGTACTGCATCTCCTCGCGCAGGTTGGCGTCGAGGTTGGACAGCGGTTCGTCAAGCAGCAGCACTGGCGGTTCGATCACCAGCGCTCGGGCCAGTGCCACGCGCTGGCGCTGGCCGCCGGAGAGTTCCCGCGGGTAGCGCTCGGCATGCAGGTCCAGACGCACCAGCTTCAGGACCCGATCCACCCGTTGTTGCAGCTCGGCGCCGGGCACTTTGCGCATACGCAGGCCGAAGGCGACGTTGTCCCTGACGGTCATGTGGGGGAACAGCGCGTAGCTTTGGAACACGACGCCCAGCCCCCGGCTGGCGGGCTTGGCATGGGTGATATCGCGGCCGTCCAGCAGGATGCGTCCACTGCTGACTTCGACGAAGCCGGCGATCATTTGCAAGGTGGTGGTTTTGCCGCAGCCGGAGGGGCCCAGCAGCGAGACGAATTCGCCTTTTTCCACCGAGAGATGGGTGTCCACCACGGCATCGATGTCCCCGTAACGTTTGCCAAGTCCTTCAAGTTGCACAAAAGCCATGATTGCGCTCCACCTGAGATTGTTATGCGTCGCCACAAGGCGCGCTTTTTTGTATGGGCAGATACGAAAGGATGCTGCGGGGTGCGTTGGCGCTCGACGTTAAGTCGGCTGCCGCTGTTGTTCGAATCGCCCCTGTATGGACGCAGAGTAGGACGAAGAATAGGATGGGCTCAATGGACTATTTCACTGAGAGGACGACTATTTTCAGTTTACTTCGGTGAATAAATTTAACTAACGAGAAACTCCATGCCGGATTCCACTGATCGGAATAACGAAAAAAACGAAGTCGGGGTTGGCGCAGTCTCCCGACTGTTTGCCGTGTTGCGCAGCCTGGGTGACACCGTCGAGGGCGGGGAGCGGGTCACGCAGCTGGCTCAGCGCATCGGTCTGTCTCAACCCACCACACATCGCATGCTGCGCAGCCTGATGGACGAGGGCATGGTCGAGCAGGACGCGCGCAGCAAACGCTATCGCCTGAGCCTGGACTTCTTTGCCTTGGCCGCGCGCGCCGGGAACACCGGCAACCTGCGTGAGCTGACGCGGCCGGCCATGTTGCGACTGTCGGCGTCCCTGGGGGACTCGTTATTTCTGCTGGCGCGCAGCGGTTTCGATGCGATCTGTCTGGACCGCAGTGAAGGTCCGTTTCCGATCCGCACGTTCACCGGCGACATTGGCGGTCGCGTGGCGTTGGGTGTAGGACAGGGCAGCCTGGCGATCCTGGCGTTCCTGCCGGAAGAGGAGCGCGACACGGTGATTCATTACAACCTGCCACGGCTCAAGGATTTTCATTTGTACGATGAAGTCTTCCTGCGCACGGAAGTGGAGAACGTGCGCGCATTGGGCTACGCCGGACGCAACACCGGCGTGTTGCAAGGCATGGCCGGGGTGGCCGTGCCGATCCTGGATCGGGAAGGCCGCGCCGTGGCGGCGTTGAGTGTGGCGACCGTGAGTGATCGACTGGGGCCGGACCGCCTGCCGACGGTAGTTGAGATGCTCAAGCGCGAGGCGGCCCTGATCGGGCCGCGGATCAATCCGTTCGACCCGCTGTTGCGCAGGCCCTCGCAGGTGTTTGGGCAGGGTTGAATTTCACGGACATCCCCGCTCCCACAGGGGATCTGCGGTGATCAGAAGTTCTGTGTCTGCTTGAGCATCTGCGCCGCTGGCATATCGCTGGGCACCACCATCGCATAGTTGTACCCGGCCCCCGACCAATACTCGGCTTGCAGCTCGCCGTCGCGACGGCTGCCACGGGGCAGCAGGAAATTTTTCGGGCCTGGTGGGCGCACGTAGAAGCTGATCTTCTGGCCGCTCGGGTCCTGATAAACCACCATCGCCGCCGCCCCTTGCTCAGTGCTCAGCAACCGCCCGCTGACCGGCTTGAAACCTGCCCCCGACAGGTCTGGCAGGCGGTTGGCCTGGGTGAAGTAACGGTCGAGCCAACCTTGCATATTGCTCTCGTCGCCGCTTTGGTAATCGGCCGGCAGGATGCCTTGCTGGGCAAATAGTCGATACGCCTGCAAGGCGTCGGTCATGGGCAACATAGCGCTGATGAGCGTCATCTCCCGGGCCTTCCAGCCGCTCAAACCACCCACGCTGACGGCCAGCAGCAGCACTGCTGCGCTGGCCAGGTGGCGATGGGATCGATGTTTCAAGCGTTGGCGGATCACGGTCGGATCGAGGTCCGGGTTAGAGGGGTGTTGCAGGCCTGCGCTCAGGGCCGCGCGCAGGTGTTGCGCATCCTGTTGCCAGGCCCGGACCCGGGCGGCGACTTCCGGGTGATTAGCCAGGTAGTTTTCCATCAGACGCTGGTCGGCTTCGCTCAGTTGACGATCGACGTAGGCGTGCAGGTCGTTGTCGCTGGGGGGCATGCTGATCATTTGAGTATCCGCAGGGCAGGGCGGGTGATTTCGCCGTCGCTGAGTTGGCGCAGGGCTTGGCGGGCGCGGGATATGCGTGACATCACGGTGCCGGTCGGCACGCCGAGAATGTCGGCCACTTGCTGGTAACTCAAGCCTTCCACCGAGACCCACAGCAGCAGCGCGCGCTGTTCGGTCGTCAGTTGATCGAAAGCCTCAAGGGACGATTGGGCGATCACGCTGCGCTCGGCCGAAGGGTGGGCATCGTCGCGACCGGTGAAAAATTCCAGCATGCGTGCATAGCGTCGGGAACGACGATGGCTATCGAGAAACTGGCGATAAAGAATCGAAAACAGCCAGGCCCGAAGGTCACCGTCGGCACGTTTGTCGTTCCATTTTGACAATGCCCGCTCCAGGCACGCTTGCACCAGGTCATCAGCGTTGCTGGGGTTGCGCGTCAACGACACGGCAAAACGCCGTAGTCGGGGGATGAGCATGCGCAACTGTTCGTCGAGTTCGTTCATGGCTGTGCTTCTTTGGCAGTCACTGCGCCGGGAGTGGAAAGACGACTCGCGAACGAGATTATTCCAGCCTGGAAAAAATAAATACGAGGCGTGGGAATAAAACCCTCAGGCTTTCGTCTGACGGGTCCTTTGTACAAATGGCCTTGGGCCTTGGAGCTTCGTCATGGTTGACCCTTCCTCTGAACCGAGCCGGCCGCCGTTGGGTGCCGCCAGCCTGGCGCTGCGCTTGACGGGCATCGCTGTGATTGTCGCCGCGTTGGCCGGGACATTTGCCTACGTCAATGGAACCCTCGACCCACAACGCCTGACGCCGAATGCGCTGGTCAACGTGCTGGAAAAGAACAACGGAGTGCACCCGGGCTTTCGTCGCAATCACTCCAAAGGGGTTTGCGTTGCGGGCTATTTCCAAAGCAGCGGTGAAGCTCGCCCCTATTCCAGTGCGCAGGTCTTCATGGAGGCGCGCACGCCGGTCGTCGGGCGGTTTGCCTTGCCCAGCGGTAACCCCTACGCGCCGGACAACAGCGTGCCGATCCGCAGTCTGGCACTGCGCTTCACCCAGGCCAACGGCCAGCAGTGGCGTACCGGGATGAACAGTATGCCGGTGTTTCCGGTGGGCACGCCCGAAGCGTTCTATCAGTTGCAACAGGCCCAATCGCCGGATCCCGCCACAGGTAAACCCAATCCTGCGGCCGTCCCCGCCTTCTTTGCCGCGCACCCGGAAGCCAAACCGTTCCTGCAATGGATCAAGACTGCCAAGCCATCGGCCAGCTATGCCACCGAAACCTACAACGGCATCAATGCGTTTTACCTGGTCAATCCTGCGGGACAACGCCAGGCGGTCCGCTGGGGTGTGGTACCGATGACTTCGGATGCTTCGGATGTGGCGCCACCCCAAGGCGCGGATTTTCTGGAACAGGATCTGGTGAAACGCCTGGCCGCTGGGCCATTGCGCTGGCAGTTGAATATCATTTTGGCCAATCCGGGCGATCCGGTGAACGACGCCAGCAAGGTCTGGCCTGAAGATCGAAAGGTGCTCAACGCCGGTACGCTGGTGCTGGAGCGCGCCCAGGCGCAGGACGACGGCGAATGCCGCGATATCAACTATGACCCGCTGATTCTGCCCAACGGCATCGAAGGTTCAGAAGACCCGCTTTTGGCGGCGCGCTCTGCCGCGTATGCCAGTTCGTACTTGCGGCGCACCAGCGAAGTCAGTCAATTGCCCGCCAACCAGGAGTCCCGCCCATGAGCGCCCCTCGACACTTCGCACCGCTGGCTCGACTGCTGCACTGGTTGATGGCATTGATGGTCATTGCCATGCTCTTTATCGGCGCGGGCATGGTGGCCTCGGTGTCCGAGCGCCATGAATGGCTGCTTCAATTGCACAAACCCTTGGGCATCGCGATTCTGCTGCTGGTGATCGTGCGCCTGCTGGTGCGCTTTACGACACGCCAGCCGCCGTTGCCTGCCGATCTACCAGGCTGGCAGGCGTTGGCAGCCAAGGCGTCCCATGCTCTGTTGTATGCCTTGATGTTGATCCTGCCGTTGTTGGGTTGGGGCATGATTTCAGCGGCGGGGGACCCGGTGATGCTCAGCAGCTCCCTGCAATTGCCTTCCATCGTACCGGCGGATGCCCAGACCTTCGCACTGTTGCGTAAGGCCCATGGCTACCTGGCTTATCTATTGTTCCTGACCGTGCTGGTGCATCTGGCGGCGGCGCTGTTTCATGGTTGGGTGCGTCGGGATGAGGTGTTGGACAGTATGCTGCGCGGCAAAGGCTGATGATTGTGGGAGCAAGCTTTGCTCCCACATTGCTGCCACCCAGGGTGTCCACCGTGGACAGGGGTTGATCAGGTCGTTGGGTTAACGCAATTCGTCAACCATGGTCTCAATGGTGCTCAACACATCCTTGCCCAGTTGCATCGAACGCTTGCCGGACCAGCCGGTGCGAGGGTCCGGGTGGTCGTCGTGGTCCTTGAACGGCATCTCCAGGGTCAGGGACAGGCAGTCGTATTTCTGGCCGACCGCGTTACAGGCCAGGGTCATGTTGGCCTGGCCCGGTTCGTCGCGGGTGTAGCCGTAAGTGGTCTGAAAGTCTTTGGTCTGGTGCTTGAGATCGCTGCGAAAGCGCTCTTCGAGTTCGGCAATGCGTGGCGTGTAGCCTGGGTTGCCTTCGCAACCGGCGGTGAATACGTGAGGGATTTCCTCGTCACCATGAACGTCCAGGAAAAAGTCTACGCCGTACTTTTCCATTTGCTGCTGCACGAAAAATACCTCAGGACTGATCTCCGGACTGGCGTTCTGCCACGCGCGGTTGAGATCCTGACCCATGGCGTTGGTACGCAGATGGCCGTGGAAAGCACCGTCCGGGTTCATGTTAGGCACCAGATACAGATCGGCCTTGGCAAGCAGTCGGTTCAGTGGCGTGTCGTCCAGTTGCTGCAGGCGTTCGATCACGCCTTCCATGAACCACTCGGCCATGTGCTCGCCGGGATGTTGCTGGGCGATGATCCAGACCTTGCGTCGACCTTCGGCACCGCTGCCCTTGCGCAGTAGTTGAATGTCGCGGCCTTCCACGCTTTTGCCGACGGCCAGCAGTTCGGTTCCGGCCTTGTGCAGCGCCTGCTCGATCAACCAGTCGTGGCGACCACGGCTGTAGGGTTCGAAATAGGCAAACCAGGCGTGGGGCTGTTCGGCTTCCAGGTGAAAGCGCAGGGCGTCGCCTTCGAATTGTGTGGGAATACGGAACCAGTTGACGTGATCATAAGAGGCGACGGTCTGGTAACCCGTCCATGCCCTGTTATAGGACGATTGACTGACATTGAGCAGGCGAAAAGAATATTCCTGGCCGACGTGCAAGCCGCTGGCCTTGAAGTGAAACCACTGGAAGTGGGCGCTACGGGTGTCAGGTCTGATCTTCAGCAGTGATTGCAAAGGGTTGCTGATGTCGACGATCTCGATGTTGCCGCTGTCGAAATTGGCGCTGATATCAAAGGAAGATTTAGCCACGGTCACGATTCCTGTGATGGATTTTATGACCGTTACTTTACACGCAAGGAGGAGGGTGTCGGGACGATTTGCGTGACAGAAAAGAGGGGGCGTCCTCCCTGGACGCTAGGGGAGCTTAGTGAGTCCGCGATTGATTCTCAAGTGCTACCTGTCGATAGTTTTCGTTGGTATGGCCTGGAGCGCTTGTAAAGGGATATTCATTTGCTATCATCGCCGCCATCGAATGAGCGACACGCAAAAGACTTCATTAGCCTGAAGCCATAAGCCGAAAAATCGGCAAAAAAAAGACCCGGCAAAAAGCCGGGTCAAAAACCGTGATTAGCCTGATGAGGAGATATTCCAGAAGTCCGACCTAAGGTCTTCTGGCCTATCGACTGATCTCGCGACCAGCTGATGCAATAATAATCATTATCATTTGCAAGTCAAATGTTTTTATCTCGTCTATTGGAAAATATTTTCCCGGTCCCGCATTCGCGGCGCCTTTCCCAAGTGTTACGCCTAGCGAGTAGGGTAGCCGTCCAGTGACCGGTCAAGCATGACTTTGACCAGATCAATCATATGCACCACTGAAAAAGCCAGGTCGCGGCTTGACCCTTGTAATCGGTTGGCGGATTCCTGGGCGGTGGCTGCTGCACAGCGCAGCAGGTCGCAAGCATGAACCAACGCTTCTTCCCCGCTGATGTTACGGTTTACGTCGAAGAAACGGTGGTCTGAAGGCGCATCTGAAACACCCGGTTTCAAGTAATAGTCCAGAGCGCGTTGGGCTGCCGGGCAGTCCTGCAGCGAGGTGAACGTACTGTCGAAAGGGTGGGTGGTCTCATCGGTGTTGAGTTTGTCCATGGGGGTCTAGATTCTCCGTGTGTGGGCTGAAATCCTGAATCCAGAATAGTACCTATCGTAATTGTGACGATAATTTAAATACTACATTTTGTGTTTTGATGGTCGGAGCCAGCCAAGTATCGTGCCGCACATGGATAAATGGATAGAGTTGGTCAAGGCCAAGATGAAGGAGCTGCGCATCACGCAAGTGGTGCTCGCAGAACGTTTGGGAATGTCCCAGGGCGGCGTCGGCCATTGGCTGACCAAGCGCCGGCAACCCAGTGTCGACGACATGAACCGGGTCCTGCGGGAGCTGGGGCTGGAGTTTCTTGAGGTGGCGATGGTAATCCGCGAGCCGGACACCTCCACCGAGGAAGGCATGGCCCTGGCGCAGAAGTACAATCCGTACTTCCGCTACCCGGTAAGTGATTGGAGCGAGGTAGGCGAGATCCGCGAAGGCGATCTGGCGACCTACAGCCAGGCGCGCTATGAGCTGACGGACTATCACGCTCAGGGGGACGCATTCTGGCTGGTGGTGATGGGGGATGCGATGACGTCACCCAGCGGGTTGAGCATTCCCGAGGGAATGTCGATCCTGGTCGACCCGGCCATTGAAGCGGTGCCTGGCAAACTGGTGGTTGCCCAACTGCCTGACAGCAGTGACGCCACCTTTCGCAAGTTGATTGAAGAGAGCGGGCAGCGTTACCTGGTCCCGCTCAATCCCACGTACCCGAAAACCCTGTACACCGCGCAATGCCGCATCATCGGTGTGGTCGTGCAGGCCACCATCAGGTTCTGACTGGATCGGCCCGGGGGAGCGGGCCGATACCTATTCTTCGAACTCCACCAACGCGCAGCCCTCGCTGACCATTTCGCCTTCCTGGCAATACAGAGCCTTGATCACGCCGGCCTGAGGTGCACGAATGCTGTGCTCCATTTTCATCGCCTCCAGTACCACCAGTTGTGCTCCGGCTTCCACCGTCTGGCCGATACTCACCAGTACCCGAACGATACTGCCGTTCATGGGGGCAGTCAGGCCGCCTTGATGGCTGTGGCTGGCTTCGGCGGCCGCCAGCGGGTCATATATGTCGACTCGGTGCAGGTCACCTTCCCATTGCAGATAAAGGCTGTCGCCCTGGCGAATGGCGCGATGCCTGCGCCGCAGGCCGTTGCGCTCGATCACCAGTTGCTCATCCTTGAGCTCCGTAGGACCGGCCGTGACCTCCAGGGTCAACGCTCGATCCTGGCCCTCACAGCTAAGGTGCACAGTAGTCTGTCTTGGCAGCCCCAGACGCAGACCGGCGGTGTGGGCCCAGGGTGAGTTGGCATCGTCGGGTCGTACATGCGGCGTCAGACTCAAAGCGAAGCCATGCGCCGCCGCGAGCCAGAAGTCGTCATCCAATTCGCCAGTCACTGGCAATAGTTGCGCCTGGTAACGTGGGATAAATCCGGTATCCAGCTCCGCCGCCGCGAAGGCGGGGTGGGCCACGATACGTCGTAGAAAGCTGATGTTGGTTTTCAGTCCGCCGATGGCAAACTCGTCGAGCATGCTCAAAAGTCGCAACCGCGCTTGTTCACGATCCTCGCCCCAGGCAATCAGCTTGCCGAGCATCGGGTCGTAGAACGGTGAAATTTCGTCGCCTTCGTGCACGCCGCTGTCGACCCGACGACCCGGTGCCGCACTCGACTCGCGATACAACGCCAGGCGCCCGGTAGCCGGCAGGAAGTCGTTGGCCGGGTCTTCGGCATACAGGCGCACTTCGATAGCGTGGCCGAGCAGTGGCACTTGCTCCTGCGTCATGGGCAGCCGCTCGCCACGTGCCACGCGAATCTGCCATGCCACCAGATCGAGACCGGTAATGGCTTCAGTGACCGGGTGTTCGACTTGCAGGCGCGTGTTCATCTCCATGAAGAAGAACTCCCCGCGTGCATCCAGCAAAAACTCCACGGTACCGGCACCGACATAACCGATGGCTTGAGCCGAGCGCACGGCGGCTTCGCCCATGGCACGACGCAGTTGCGGGGTCAGGCCGGGGGCGGGGGCTTCTTCCACCACCTTCTGATGCCGACGCTGGATCGAGCAATCACGCTCATTGAGGTACAGGCAGTTGCCGTGTTGATCGGCAAAAATCTGGATTTCCACGTGCCGTGGCTTGAGCAGGTACTTTTCCACCAGCATCCGCGAGTCGCCGAACGACGATTGCGCTTCACGTTGCGCCGAAGCCAGTGCTTCGGCCAGTTGGCTGACGGCCTCGACCACTTTCATGCCTTTGCCGCCGCCACCGGCAGTGGCCTTGAGCAGTACCGGATAGCCGATGCGTTCGCAGGCGTCGCGGAAGGTGTCCAGGTCCTGGGCTTCGCCGTGATAACCGGGCACCAGTGGCACGCCAGCGGTTTCCATCAGGGCTTTGGCGGCGGACTTGCTGCCCATGGCATCGATGGCCGAGGCGGGCGGGCCGAGGAAGATCAAACCGGCGTTTTCAATGGCCCGGGCGAACCCGGCATTCTCTGAAAGAAAACCATAACCGGGATGGATAGCCTGGGCGCCGCTGGCTTGGGCGGCGGCGATCAGTTTGTCGATTTGCAAATAGCTGTCAGCGGCCTTGCTACCGCCCAGGTCAACGCGGATGTCGGCTTCACGGCTGTGGCGGGCATTGCGGTCGGTGGCGCTGTGCACGGCAACCGTGGTCAGGCCCATGGCCTTGGCGGTGCGCATCACGCGGCAAGCGATTTCACCACGGTTGGCCACCAGCAACGTGGTGAGGATGGGGGCGCTCATCAACGCGGCTCCTTGTTGTTCGACTCGGCTTGCCAGTTGGGCGAGCGCTTTTGCAGGAATGCTCGTAAGCCTTCCTGGCCTTGCGGACTGACGCGGATGCGGGCGATGGCGTTTTCGGTGTAGCGCCGCAATGCCGGTGTGAGGGCGCCGTTGCCGACTTCGCGCAACAGTTCCTTGCTGGCACGCATGGCCGCCGGACTGTTGAGCAGCAGGTTGTCGACCCATTGTTCGACCTGCTGGTCCAGTGTTTCGGCTGGGTAACTTTCCGACAGCAAACCGATTTCCTTCGCCCGCTGCCCGCCGAAGCGCTCAGCGGTCAGGGCATAACGCCTGGCCGCTCGTTCGCCGATGGCTTGCACCACGAACGGGCTGATCACTGCTGGCGCCAGGCCAATGCGCACTTCCGACAGACAGAACTGCGCCTGATCGGCGCCAATGGCCATGTCGCAGGCGCTGATCAACCCCAGCGCGCCGCCAAACGCCGCGCCCTGGACCACCGCCACAGTAGGAATTTTCAACTTGGCGAGGTTGTACATCAGCTCTGCCAGTTCCCGGGCGTCGTCGAGGTTGGTGTGGTAATCGAGTTCGGCCGACTGCTGCATCCAGGACAGGTCGGCGCCAGCGCTGAAGTGTTTGCCGCGACCGCGGATCAGCAAAAAACGCAGGTTCGGATCACTGCTGATGTGGTCCAGGGCAAGGATCAGCTCGCGGATCATTTCGGCGTTGAACGCGTTGTTTTTCTGCTCTCGGCTGAGCCACAAGGTCGCAAAGCCGCGGGGGTCGCCGAGCAGTTCGAGGGTATTGAAGTTATCCATGTGCATTCCCCGTTTACATCCGGAACACGCCGAAGCGGCTCGGTTCGATGGGCGCGTTCAACGACGCGGACAAGGCCAGGCCCAGTACATCGCGGGTCTGGGCCGGGTCGATGACCCCGTCGTCCCACAGCCTCGCGCTGGAATAGTAGGGGTGACCCTGCTCTTCGTACTGATCGAGAATCGGTTGTTTGATTTCAGCTTCCTGGGCGGCGCTGAACGAATGGCCGCTGCGTTCGGCCTGTTCGCGCTTGACCTGCACCAGTACGCCGGCGGCCTGTTCGGCACCCATCACGCCAATCCGCGCATTCGGCCACATCCACAGGAACCGTGGGTCGTAGGCACGACCGCACATGCCATAGTTACCCGCGCCGAAACTGCCGCCGATGATCACGGTGAACTTCGGCACCTTGGCGCAGGCCACCGCCGTCACCAGCTTCGCGCCGTGCTTGGCGATGCCGCCGGCTTCGTATTTCTGCCCGACCATGAAACCCGTAATGTTCTGCAGGAACAGCAGTGGGATGCCGCGTTGACAGGCCAGCTCGATAAAGTGCGCGCCTTTCTGCGCGGCTTCGGCGAAGAGGATGCCGTTGTTGGCAAGAATGGCAATCGGGTAGCCGTGCAAGTGAGCAAAACCGCATACCAGCGTCGTTCCGAACAGTGCCTTGAACTCGTCGAACACCGAACCGTCCACCAGCCGCACAATCACTTCTCGCACGTCAAACGGTTGCTTGGCGTCGGCCGAAACTACGCCGTACAGTTCGTCGCTCGAATACAGCGGGGCAATGGGGGCTCGTTGCTGCACTTCGCCGAGCTTGCGCCAGTTGAGGTTGGCAATGCTGCGGCGGGCAATGGCCAGGGCGTGTTCATCGTTGTCGGCGTAGTGGTCGGCGACACCAGAAATCTTGCAATGCACATCGGCACCGCCCAGATCTTCGGCACTCACCACTTCACCGGTGGCGGCTTTCACCAGCGGTGGTCCGGCGAGGAAGATCGTCGCCTGCTGGCGAACCATGATCGCTTCGTCGGCCATCGCTGGCACGTAGGCGCCACCGGCGGTGCAGGAACCCATGACCACGGCAATCTGTGGAATGCCCATGGCGCTCATGTTCGCCTGATTGAAGAAAATCCGCCCGAAGTGCTCACGGTCCGGGAACACTTCGTCCTGGCGCGGCAGGTTGGCACCGCCTGAGTCCACCAGGTAAATACACGGCAAGCGATTCTGCTGGGCGATGGTCTGGGCCCGCAGATGTTTTTTCACCGTCAGCGGATAGTAGGAACCGCCTTTGACCGTCGCGTCATTGGCGACAATCATGCACTCGACGCCTTCCACGCGGCCGATCCCGGCGATCACGCCAGCGGCCGGCACGTCTTCGCCATACACCTCATAAGCCGCCAGTTGGCTGATCTCGAGAAACGGCGAACCTGGATCGAGCAAGCGATTGATGCGCTCACGGGGCAGCAGTTTGCCCCGCGAGGTGTGGCGCTCCTGCGCCTTGGGGCCGCCACCTTGTTGAACCTGAGCGAGCAGGGTGTGCAAAGCGTCGACCTGTTTGAGCATCGCCTCGCGGTTGGCGATAAACTCCGCTGAGCGCGGATTGAGCTGGGTATGCAGAATCATAGGGCTACTCCGTAGCAGCTATAAGCTACAAGCCACAAGCTGCAAGCAAGAGCGCGGTTCTCTTGCTGCTTTAAGCTTGTCGCTTGTAGCTGACGAAATTCATTTCGTTTCGTTGAACAGTTCACGACCGATCAACATCCGACGAATCTCACTGGTACCAGCACCGATTTCGTACAGCTTGGCGTCACGCAGCAGGCGGCCGGCGGGGAATTCATTGATGTAGCCGTTACCACCCAGAATCTGGATCGCGTCGAGGGCCATCTGCGTGGCGCGTTCAGCGCTGTAGAGGATCACCCCGGCGGCGTCCTTGCGAGTGGTTTCGCCGCGCTCGCAGGCTTGGGCCACGGCGTACAGGTAGGCGCGGCTGGCGTTGAGTTGGGTGTACATGTCCGCGACTTTGCCCTGGATCAGCTGGAATTCGCCGATGCTTTGGCCGAATTGCTTGCGGTCGTGGATGTACGGCACGATCAGGTCCATGCAGGCCTGCATGATCCCGGTGGGTCCGCCCGAAAGCACGACGCGCTCGTAATCGAGGCCGCTCATCAACACTTTCACACCGCCGTTGAGCACGCCGAGGATGTTTTCTTCCGGGACTTCGACGTCATCGAAAAACAACTCGCAGGTGTTGGAGCCGCGCATGCCGAGCTTGTCGAATTTGTTGCTGCGACTGAAGCCTTTCCAGTCGCGCTCGACGATGAAGGCGGTGATGCCGTGGGGGCCTTTCTCCAGATCGGTCTTGGCATAGATCACGTAAGTGTTGGCGTCGGGGCCATTGGTGATCCAGGTCTTGCTGCCATTGAGCACGTAGTGGTCGCCGCGCTTATCGGCCCGCAGCTTCATCGACACTACGTCGGAGCCGGCGTTGGGTTCGCTCATGGCCAGGGCGCCGATGTGCTCGCCGCTGATCAGCTTGGGCAGGTACTTGGTTTTCTGTTCGTGATTGCCGTTGCGGTTGATCTGGTTGACGCAGAGGTTGGAATGGGCGCCGTAGGAGAGGGCGACCGAGGCCGAGCCGCGGCTGATTTCTTCCATTGTCACCACGTGGGCCAGGTAGCCAAGACCGGCACCGCCATATTCTTCCGGTACGGTAATGCCCAGCAGGCCCATGTCGCCGAATTTGCGCCACATGTCGGCGGGGAACAGGTTGTCGATGTCTATCTGTGCCGCCCGTGGCGCCAGCTCAGCTTTGACGAAGGCCTGCACCTGATCACGGAGCATGTCGATGGTTTCGCCGAGGGCAAAGTTCAGGGATGGGTAGCTCATGGGGCACCTTTTGGCTTTTTTGTCGGGTGTGGAGAGGGGCAGTATTGACTCTCACCTTTACGTTAACGTAAGCCTGCGGCGAATGCCTGTCAATCGCCCTTTACGTTAACGTCAACTTGAGCCAAAGTAAGTGCGCTCGCGTCAACAGGTTCACCGATACACCCACTAATAAAGACAAGAGGGGTCATCATGGATCAACCCGGTTCGCAATTGCAGCTCAGCTACACCCGCGGCTCCCAGGACAAGCCTCTACTGGCGCACACCATCGGCGAAGCCTTCGATCAGACTGTGGCCCGGTATCCCGATGGCGAGGCGCTGGTGGTTCGCCACCAATCGCTGCGTTATACCTGGCGGCAACTGGCCGAAGCCGTCGACTTGCATGCCCGAGCCCTGTTGGCGCTGGGCTTGAAAGCCGGCGACCGTCTTGGCGTGTGGGCCCCCAACTGTGCTCAGTGGTGCATCAGCCAGGTCGCCAGTGCGAAGATCGGTGTCATTCTGGTCAACATCAACCCGGCGTATCGCAGTTCCGAGCTTGAATACGTACTCAAGCAGTCAGGTTGCCAATGGCTGGTCTGCGCCGCAGCGTTCAAAACCTCGGATTATCACGCTATGTTGCAAGCGCTCGCGCCGGAGTTGGCGGAGCAATCGATCGGTCAGTTGCACAGTGAGCGTTTGCCGGATCTACGAGGCGTGATCAGTCTGGATGCTCAACCACCGTCAGGCTTTTTGCCCTGGTCGCAACTGGCAGCCCTTGGCGCTGCGGTTTTGCCTGCGCAACTGGTCGAGCGCCAGACCAGCCTGCACCATGATCAACCCGTGAATATCCAGTACACCTCCGGCACCACCGGGTTCCCCAAGGGCGCGACCCTCAGTCATCACAACATCCTCAACAACGGTTACATGGTCGGCGAAAGCCTGGGTCTGACGGCCAGCGACCGGCTGGTGATTCCGGTCCCGCTCTACCATTGTTTCGGCATGGTCATGGGCAACCTGGGCTGTATGACCCATGGCAGCACCATGATCTACCCCAACGACGCCTTTGATCCGTTGCAGACCCTGCGGACCGTGGCCGAAGAAAAAGCCACGGCGCTGTATGGCGTGCCCACCATGTTCATCGCCATGCTCGACCAGCCACAACGAGGCGATTTTGATTTGTCCAGCTTGCGCACCGGGATCATGGCCGGGGCCACTTGCCCCATTGAGGTGATGCGCCGAGTCATCAGCGAGATGCACATGGCCGAAGTGCAGATTGCCTACGGTATGACGGAAACCAGCCCGGTGTCATTGCAGACCGGTCCTTCAGACGAACTGGAGTTGCGCGTCACCACCGTCGGTCGCACCCAGCCGCAGTTGGAAAGCAAGATCGTCGACGAGGCCGGCAATATCGTTCCCCGTGGCACCATCGGCGAGTTGTGTACCCGTGGCTACAGCGTGATGCTCGGTTACTGGGACAACCCTAAGGGCACCGCCGACGCCATCGATCGGGACGGCTGGATGCACACCGGTGACCTGGCGACCATGGACGAACAGGGTTACGTCTGCATCGTGGGGCGCAACAAGGACATGATCATTCGTGGCGGTGAGAACATTTACCCGCGAGAGCTGGAAGAGTTTTTCTTCACTCACCCCGCAGTCGCTGACGTGCAAGTGATCGGCATCCCGTGCTCGCGCTACGGGGAAGAAATCGTTGCCTGGATCAAGTTCCATCCCGGCCACAACGCCACCGAGCAAGCGTTGCAAGCCTGGTGCAAGGAGCGCATTGCCCACTTCAAGACGCCGCGTCATTTCAAATTCGTCGAACAGTTCCCGATGACCGTGACCGGCAAGATCCAGAAGTTCCGCATGCGCGAAATCAGCATCGAAGAACTGCGTGATCGCGATAAAGAAGGCTGAACAAGATCCCTGTGGGAGCGGGCTTGCTCGCGAAAGCGCTGTGCCGAGCGACATAAATGTTGACGATGCCGCCGTCTTCGTGAGCAAGCCCGCTTCCACAAGAAAAACCCAAATGCCAGACAGCACAAAGGGGAGCCGAAGCTCCCCTTTAATTTTGTCGTTACGTGCTCTTTTTTTATTATTGAGGGGCGGCCTATTGTTGTTTTTAGTAGCCGTGACCCTTTACCGCTGTTTTGGTGATCCCCATCCGGGATCAAGAGCAAACGTATTTTTTTGAGCGCTGATCTGCTTTTTCGCTTCGCGATCCAACCGATTCGGGGGCTACCTGAAGGTAGTTTTATTGTTCTCTGCCCGGTTGCGGGTTGCTCCTGAAAGCACCCTGAAAAGCCCATCTTCTCCAAAAAAATCTGTTAGCTGCGCCTCTGCCGTGTTGTTTTTGTTATGTCAGAGTCGTTTCGTCTTGTTTTTATTGGGTGTGTCGCATTTTTTATTTTTGTTATGCCAATGATATAGCAGGGGTCGTGCCAACTTTTAAAAAGTACTTATAAATCAGCTAGTTATCTTTTTTGTATGAAATAACCGACAGTCCAAACCCGACAAATTGTTTCCGTGTTACTCGTTTCGTAGCTGTTACACCCTGGAGCGGTAACACCTCAATGTGCGGCGCGCGCCTTGGCTACCCGCGAACCGGTAGGGCGACCCAGCACGTCACAGATCTGCCGGCCAGCACCCATCAGTGCGTCCAGGTCGACGCCGGTTTCAATGCCCAGGCCATTGAGCAGGTACACCACGTCTTCGGTGGCAACGTTACCGCTGGCGCCCTTGGCATACGGGCAACCGCCCAGGCCTGCGATAGAGCTGTCGAACACGGCGATGCCTTCCAGCAGACTGGCGTAGACGTTGGCCATGGCTTGGCCATAGGTATCGTGGAAGTGCCCGGCGAGCTTGTCCCTGGGCACTTCAGCCGAAACCACTTCGAACATTTTGCGTGTGGCGCCAGCGGTGCCGGTGCCAATAGTGTCCCCCAAGGACACCTCGTAGCAGCCCATTGCGTACAGTTCGCGGGCAACCCACGCCACTTGTTCGGGCTTGACCGCACCTTCGTACGGACAGCCCAGCACGCAGGAGACGTAACCGCGCACGCTGATACCGTTCTGCCGGGCGGCCTCCATGATCGGCACGAAGCGCTCAAGGCTTTCCTTGATGGAG
The DNA here is from genome assembly GCF_024494355.1 of Pseudomonas sp. Q11. Classification (GTDB taxonomy): domain Bacteria; phylum Pseudomonadota; class Gammaproteobacteria; order Pseudomonadales; family Pseudomonadaceae; genus Aquipseudomonas; species Aquipseudomonas hefeiensis. Next base: position 45,847 of record NZ_JAKNQY010000032.1, read on the forward strand.
CAGTTGATGTTGCGCTGGGAGAATGCTTCGGACGCGGCGGCAAACACGGCAACCTCTTTAACGCCGGCCGCCAGCGCGTCTTCAAAACCCCGCAGGTTCGGCGCCAGGGCGGCATAGGTGACGCCGGGCTTGCGCTGGATCTGCGCGAACACCTCGGCGGAGCCGGCCATTTGCGGCACCCACTTGGGCGAGACAAAACTGCCGACTTCGATATAACCCAGGCCGGCGGCGCTCAGGGCATCCACCAGGCGCACCTTGTCGGCGACACTGATGGGTTGTGCTTCATTCTGCAGGCCGTCGCGAGGGCCGACTTCAATCAGGCGTACAAAGGAGGGAAGGGACATGGGATTGACCTGTAGTGGGCTGCCAGTATCAAGAGGATGACGATGATTTCCTGTGGGAGCGAGCAGGCTCGCTCCCACAGGGAGAGTATTACTGCAAGGTTTCCTGGCCTTTGATCGTCTGCTCCAGGGCCTGGATGCAACGTTCTTCGGCGGTGTCGAGTTCCAGCTTCATCTGTTCGATGTCCAGCAGTTGCTGTTCAAGTTGCTCCCGACGCTCGGTGATTTTCGCCAGCATGCTGTGCAGCTGTTTCTGATTGCCGCTGGTGGGGTCGTAGAGTTCGATCAGTTCACGGCACTCGGCCAGGGAAAAGCCGATGCGCTTGCCCCGCAGGATCAGCTTCAGGCTGACTTTATCCCGAGGCGAATAAATGCGTTCCTGGCCACGTCGCTCCGGACTCAGCAGGCCTTGCTCTTCATAGAAACGGATGGCCCGGGTCGTGATATCCAGCTCGCGGGCGAGGTCGGAGATGCTGTAGGTCTGGCTGCTCATGGAAGCGCTCGAAACGAAAGGGGCTGGCGCTAAGCTAATGGCAGGTTGACGTTCGCGTCAAGCAATGAGGTCTCAATGCAGACACACCACCTGTGGGAGCGAGCCTGCTCGCGATAGCGATATACCTGTCAGCATCTATGCTGACTGACCCAGCGCTATCGCGAGCAGGCTCGCTCCCACATGGGATTTCCTAAGCCTTGTCGAGCTTCTTCTCATGAGCCGTCACCTGCTGGCACAGCTCGATCATCTGTTCGCGCATCCAGCGGTTGGCTGGGTCCTGGTCGGTGCTTTCATGCCAGTAGAGATGGGTTTCCACGGGGGGCACATCGTTGACCGGCAATACGAAGGCATGCAAATCGTGACGACGGGCAAAGCGCTCGGGCACGGTCATGACCATGTCGGTCTGCTGCAACACCTGGGACGCCATCAAGTAATGCTGGGAGCGTAGGGCGATCTTGCGCTGGATGCCCATCTTGCCCAGGGCCAGGTCGACATAACCCAGGCCGTTGCGGCGGCTGGAAATATGCACATGAGTCTGGGCGAGGTAATCATCGAGGCTGATTTTTTCCTTGCCCGCCAGTGGGTGCCCCTTGCGCATGGCGCATACATAACGGTCTTCCATCAGCTTGACGTGGCGCACTTGCGGGTCGGTATTGAGTGGCGCGTCGACGGCGAAGTCGAGGCGCCCGGCGGCCAGTTCCTTGGTGGTTTCGCGGCGTTTGGACAGGAAACTTTCGATGGCCACGGTCGGCGCCAGGCGTCGCAGGCGTTGGAACAGCGGCGGCAAAATCACGCCTTCGGTGAGGTCGGTCATGCTGATGCGGTAGGTCTTGACCGCTTGCAGCGGGTTGAAAATCCGGCTTTCCTGCACCGACACCCGCAGCAACGATAACGCATTGCGCACCGGGCCAATGATGTTCTGGGCCATGGGCGTGGGCACCATGCCCTGGGCCGTGCGCACGAACAGCGGGTCATTGAAGGTCTCGCGCAAACGCGCCAGGGCATTGGACACCGCCGGCTGAGTGATGCCGACAATCTGCCCGGCGCGGGTCAGGTTGGCTTCGGTGTAGATCGCGTCAAAAACGATAAAAAGGTTGAGGTCGACCTTGCTCAGATTCATGGCGCTGCACTCTTGTTCTTGGGCTTGTTGTGAGGTGCCGGGTGGCGATGCAAATCAGTGAACCATATATCGGTGATGAATGTTAATACACGCCGAGAATAGGTTAGGTAAATTTTCGTAGCTGAACTAGCATCGATTTCATGACCTAAAACAACCTCTGCCAAGAAGGTGCTTCTCATGGATTTTGCGTATTCCCCGAAGGTTCAGGAATTGCGTGAACGTGTCACCGCGTTCATGGACGCCTACGTATACCCGGCCGAAGCCGTGTTCGAACGGCAAGTGGCCGAAGGCGATCGCTGGCAGCCCACCGCCATCATGGAAGAGCTCAAGACCAAGGCCAAAGCCGAGGGGTTGTGGAATCTGTTCCTGCCCGAGTCTGAGTTGGGCGCTGGCCTGACCAACCTCGAATACGCGCCGTTGGCAGAGATCATGGGCCGTTCTTTGCTGGGGCCGGAGCCGTTCAACTGCTCGGCGCCGGACACCGGCAACATGGAAGTGCTGGTGCGTTACGCCAATGAAGAACAAAAACAACGCTGGCTGGAACCGCTGCTGCGCGGCGAGATCCGCTCGGCCTTCGCCATGACCGAGCCGGACGTTGCTTCTTCTGACGCCACCAACATGGCCGCCCGCGCCGAGCGCGATGGCGACGAGTGGGTGATCAACGGCAAGAAGTGGTGGACCTCAGGGGCCTGTGATCCGCGCTGCAAGATTCTGATCTTCATGGGCCTGAGCAACCCCGATGCGCCGCGCCATGCTCAGCACTCGATGATTTTGGTGCCGGTGGACACGCCAGGGGTAAAAATCGTACGTCCGCTGCCGGTGTTCGGCTACGACGACGCGCCCCACGGCCACGCCGAAGTGCTGTTCGATAATGTGCGGGTGCCATACGAAAACGTCTTGCTGGGCGAAGGGCGCGGCTTTGAAATTGCCCAGGGTCGCCTCGGCCCGGGCCGGATCCACCATTGCATGCGTTCCATCGGCATGGCCGAGCGTGCATTGGAGTTGATGTGCAAGCGTGCCGTCAGCCGCACCGCCTTCGGCCAGCCGTTGGCGCGCCTGGGCGGTAACGTCGACAAGATCGCCGACTCACGGATGGAAATCGACATGGCGCGCCTGCTGACCTTGAAAGCGGCGTACATGATGGACACCGTCGGTAATAAGGTCGCCAAGAGTGAGATTGCCCAGATCAAGGTCGTTGCGCCGAACGTGGCCCTGAAGGTCATCGACCGGGCAATCCAGATTCATGGCGGCGCGGGGGTTTCCAACGATTTCCCGCTGGCCTACATGTACGCCATGCAACGCACCCTGCGCCTGGCCGACGGCCCGGATGAAGTGCACCGCGCCGCCATCGGCAAGTTCGAAATCGGCAAGTACGTACCCAAGGAAATGTTGCGTAGCGGGCGCTGAGAGGTCATCCACCACGAGCCTTTGTAGGAGCAAAGCCCGCCACGAGCCTCTGTGGGAGCAAAGCTTGCTCGCGATAGCGGTGTGTCAGCTTGCATCAATGTAGAAGGCGCCGCCGTCATCGCGAGCAAGCTTTGCTCCCACAGGTTCATCCTGTGGGAGCGAGTTCCCTTACTCCTTGACGCTCATGTACTCCTCGGCCCAACGGATGTAATCCTCGGGCTGGGTGTAAGTGTGGGTCAGCTCGGTGGCGCTCAGATCCGACGCTTGGGTGAAGATCTGCCGCTGCTCGCGAAGGCTGTCATAGGTGGCCTTGATCGCGGCGAAGTAGGCACCGTGACCATCAATGGTGACGCGCACGCCGAGCTCTGCCAGGCGTTTGTCGTCACGCAGCAACGGATTGCCATAGGTGACGAGCATCAACGGCACGCTCAGGTTTTCGCTGATCTGCGCCAGGTGGTCGAAGTCCTGTACACCCACCATGCAAATCCCGTCGGCGCCGGCACGTTCATACTGCTGGGTGCGACTGATGATTTCCTGGACCGGCAAGATCCCGGCGTTGGTGCGGGCAATGATCGCCATTTCCGGGTCGACCCGGGCTTCCAGCGCTGCGCGAATCTTGCCGACGCCTTCGGCTACGCCGATCAGGTCGGTGGATTTACGGCCAAACTGGGCCGGCAGCAGCGTGTCTTCGATGGTCAGAGCCGCCACGCCGGCGCGTTCGAGTTCGATGATGGTACGCATCACGTTCAGGGCGTTGCCATAGCCGTGATCGGCGTCGGCAATCACCGGCAGTTGGGCTACGCGGCCAATGCGGGTGGCCTGCTCGGCGAATTCGCTGAGTGTAATGAGGGCAAAGTCCGGCGCCCCCAGCACTTGCAGCGACGCGACCGAACCTCCCAGTATCCCTACTTCAAAACCCAGGTCGGCGGCGATGCGCGCTGACATCGGGTCAAACACCGAGGCGGTGTGGTAGCAGGTATCGCTAGCCAGCAGTTGGCGAAAGTTGCGACGCAAGTCTTGATGGGAAAGCCTGGGCATATGAGTTCCACCATTGGAATGGAAAGGCTTGAGCAAAAGTGTCAACGCCGAAAGATCCAAAGGCTATCACGCGCAAGGCTCAAAGATGATGACGAATGTGCATGGGCGATGCTTGCGTCGAATACAGGGGCTGCAGACCTGAAGGTTTGCAGCCTGGCAAAAATGCCATCATCCGGTGGGCGGTCAGTCCTTGATCGGTACGCTCCAGATCTGCTTGATTTCATGGATGTTGCCGACGTTGTAACGAGTCGGGAGGCCAGGAATCGTGCAGTAGATTTCGTTCTCCAGCTGCGTTGAGGTATCGATCACATGGCTACCTGCCCGCAGTAAGGGTACTTCAGTCCAGTTTTTCATCAGGTTATTCATGGTTTTCTCCTTCTTTTGTTACCGGGCAGAGAAAGACTGCTCGGGGTTTAGCAATGACAGTGTGTCGTTAAACAGCGCTACCTCCTGTGTAGCGATGCCGGGGTAAAGGGGTGTGTAATTATTATCGAAGCACCAGGCCTCGTCGGTTTTGGTCGGTTGTTCGGGGTGAATAAGCAAACTCAGCGATGCGGACATGGTGTGCGGTGCGATTTGTTTATGGACTTCCCGAAGTGCAGGCATGTGCAGAACTTCACCAGGCGCAAGTTTAAGTATTCGTTCTTTGCCCAGTCGGGGTGTTTTGCCCGCTTGCAGTGGCAAGTCATCGAGTATTTCACGTATGATCGTGGTGTAGCCCTCGCCGCTATAACCGACTGCATACATTTCAAAGTCATGGTTGTGATTCAGGTTGTAGATGAAAGTTTCGCTCTCATCCTGGGTTTGCACTGGCGACCAGAATCCCAGTCGAAGGGTAAATAGATTATTGCTGTGCAGTACAAATGCATAGGCATGGTAGAGACTGTTGCGTGGAACAAAACCGTGCTGCTGGATCGTCGCATACAGATGGTTGCTCAATAAAGAACGGTTGGTCGCCAGTTGACGCAAGTCCGCAATGATTTTGCGTTTGTCTCGTTGCATGTCATAAGTTTCCAGGCGCTCGACAAAGGTGTCCAGATTCATGCCGCCTTCTCCAGCGGAGAAAGTAAATTGTCCAGTCGCGTGTCCTGGCGTTTTTTCAGGAGCGGGACGTAGCTCAATGCGATCTGTGGGTCGGCCTGATAAAGTACCTGAAAGGCTTTCCACACCACGGCGGGGTGGTAGTGATAGACCAGCTCCTCCGCAACCCTGGTCCTCTCGGGGTCCTGAATCGTTTCGAGTAACTCAAGACTCACCAGATACCGGGCAGCACTTTCGTCGTGAGGCAGCCAGGCAACTTTGCGCAATGAGACACGATGAAACACGCTGATGTCTGTACCTCTGTCTGGCCAGTTGATCCTGCCCATCAAACCACCGGACTCCGGGCCCAACGGCAAGTAGTCAAATACGGTTCGGCTGCCATCAATGATCAGCGGGTTTTTTTTGTCGATGATCACCACATCGCTTTTTTCGAGTTGATGCGTACTCAGGGTATAACGCTGAACTTTGAAAGGGCGGTCGACAGCGAATACGATGCTTTGCCCGGGCACCGAGTACAGAGGCGATGAGTCTGTTTCGGTTGTAAGTGCTTTGATGCTTATATTGCCAATGCTGGTGCGGTGTAATGTAATGGTGCCTGTGTGCAGGTTGGTGATGTTCATGATGGCCGCTCGTCGGGATTGCGCTGTGGCAAATGTTGATTGAATACCCAGGTGAGTGGTCAGTTGATTGATTTCTGTTGTCATGTCTAATGTTTTTATTTTCTCCGCTATGTATTCCGGCGGTAGTTTTGTGGCAATTAGATTATTGAGCATGAACGTAGTCGTGGCAGTGGGTCGGTGTTTGAAAGTATGGGTTTTGTGTGGGGGAGAGGCAATTATGGAATTGTCGGCAAGTATTACTATCCAGCGCGCCTCTATAATCGTCTCAGCAGCGTAGGGCGTTAGTGTGGATAGATCACAGCATGGCTCTCACGTTACGCGAGGGATTGAGGAGGAACTCGACAAGTTGTAAGCAATGATTGAGGTGACCAAGGTGCAGGCAAATGGTCGGAGGTTAACGCGTGCCAGTGGACGCGGTATTTGTGCTCGAACCTCGAACGAGGTCTACGCCGCCACCGCCTGCCGCCCCTGTTTAAGCAACGCCACGGCGCGCACCGTGTCACCCGGTTGCACCTGCAGGCGTTTGGCGGTGAGACGGTCCACCAGTAGGCTGTGGCCGTGCTGGTGTGCCCGGGCACTGGTGACGCGGCAGCTTTCCAGCCGTCGGTTATGGATCAGCCAGACCTGTGCCTGGTCGTCCGGGTTGCCAATTTCCAGAGTCAGCGACTGGCTGTCGCGCACGGTCCGGATATCCGCTACCGGCGCCTCGATCACCGGGCCGCCATCGAAGATGTCAATGTAGCCTTTATGGGCAAACCCTTCGGCGCCAAGGATCTTCATGGCCGGCTCAGTGTTCGGGTGGGCCCTGCCGATCACGGCCTGGGCCTGCTCGGTGAGCAGGCAGGTGTACAGGGGTTGGCGCGGCATCAGCTCGGCGATGAACGATTTGTTGCCCATGCCGGACAGCTGGTCGGCGTAGCTGAAGTCTTTCTTGAAGAAGTGCCGGCCCAGGCTGTCCCAGAACGGTGAGCAGCCGTGCTCGTCGGCGTGCCCTCGTAATTCGGCGATCAGTTTTTCACCGAACAGCTGGGAAAACTCGGCCACGAACAGCAAGCGCGCCAGGGACAGCAGGCGCCCGTTATGGCCGCGGCGTTGTTCGGGGTGCAGGAACAACGAGCAGATCTCCGATTGCCCGGTCATCTCATTGTTGAGAAACAGCGTTGGTATCTGCCGCTGGATGCCCAGTTCAGGCGCCGAGCTGACGGTGACCCCGACCCGATAGTTGTACCAAGGCTCACGCAGCCCGACCGCCCCGGTCAGGGCGCTGATACCGACCACTTGTCGATCATCGTCCTCAAGCACGAACAGGTAATCGGCATCAGCGCGCTCGACTTGCCCGGCGAAGGTGCGCTGGGCCCAGCGCACACGGTGGGCCAGGCGTTCTTCGTTGGCCGGCAGGCTGGTGAATCCAGGACCCGCGCAATGGGCCAGGTCCAGCAACGCAGGCAGGTCCGTCAGAGCGACCGGGCGGACAATCATGATGCAGCTCCTTCATCGTGCCAGTCGGGGCGCGGATGCCAGACAAGGGGGCGAGTGAGGTTCATAACGCGACCACCCGGATCTGTTCGCCGTCCGTGATGTCCAGCGCGGCCAGCATCTGCGAGGTCAGGGGCACGGTGTCTTCGGCAATGAAGTCAAGCTCGGCCACGATGGCCCGGTAATTCCCAAGGCCATCGTTGCTCAGCAGAAAACGGCCGCCGACCTCACTGTATGGGCAGTGCCGGGCCTTGGCTATGCGGCTTTCGGCGATGGAGCGGATGTTCGGCAGACGAGCATGCAGTGTCGGCCCGCCGTCGAAAATATCCACGTAGCTGTTGGTTTCGAAACCCTCGCGCTCCAGGATGTCGAAGGCCTCCTGGCCATCGGGGTGCACCCGGCCGATACAGGCTTGGGCCGCCTGGGACAGCATGGGCACATAGATGGGGTATTGCGGCATCAGTTCGGCGAGAAAGGTGCGGCTCTGCAGGCCGCACAAGCGTTCGGCTTCGGCGTAGGGCAGGTCGAAAAAATGCTGGCCGACGGCATCCCAGAACGGCGACTGACCGTCATCGCTGCTGAAGCCAACGATTTCAGTGATCACTGATTCGGCAAAACGGTGCGGATGAGCGGCGATGAACATCAGTCGGGCCCGGGACAGCAGCTCCGACTCCGGCGTGCACACACGTTCGGCGTCGATGTGAAAACCGCGTAGCAGCGTCTGGCCGTTGAGGTCCTGGCACAGCGACAGCGCGGGTACGCCGTGCTGGATGTTCAGTTCCCGGGACTCGCTGGTAAACGGTCGGTGGCGCAGGCTGTAGAACGGCTCGTTGCAGCCGGTGCTGGCGAGAATCTCGGAACAGCCGGTCAATCGCCCGGATGCCAGGTCCTCCAGGACGAAGAAGTAATTCTCTGCACCCGGACTTTGCACATCGGTCTCGAATGAGGCACACGAATCGAGGATTTTCTCCCTCAGGCGCCCGGTGTCGTCGGGAAGCGATGTGACGCCCACCAGGCTGTCACGGGCCAGTTGCTGCAATTGCGGCAGATCGCTTAATTGAACTGGACGTAAAGCCAGCATGGAATGCACTCCTTCTCCAAAGAGCCCGGTGACTTGCACCGGGCTTGACGATCACTGTCGATGTCCACGCATTGTGACGACGGCTGGTCGAACCCCTTCGACCGCCGATCCTCACTGTCCCGCAGGGTCAGGCAGGGCGGTAGCGGTGCCGAACTTATTGAGCACGGCCAGATAGACCAGGCCCGCGGCAATCCATATCAGACCGAGCTTCTGCGCCTCCACGCCCATGTTGTACATGATGGCCGCGACGATGCCGAAACCGACCAATGGGCAGATCAGGTGGCGAATCACCTGGCCGGACCGTTGGCGGCGCCAATGATGGTTGATCACGGTGATATGCAACAACATGAAGCCGCTCAAGGCGCCGAAATTGACCAGGGAAGTCAAGGTGTCCACGGCATTGATGAACAGGTAGCAGATCATCATCGACAGCACCGCTACCAGATAGATACTCAGGTACGGGGTGTTGTGTTTCGGATGGACCTTGGCCAGTACTTTGGGCAACTTGCCGTCCCGGGCCATGCCGAACAACAGGCGCGACACCGCTGCTTGCGAGGTGATTGCCACGGCCACGCCCCAGGCCAGCGCCGTGGCAACAGCGGTCAAAGTGGCCAGCCAACTGCCGGCAGCCAATTCGGCAATTTCATAAAACGCGGTATCGGCGGATTTGAAGCCCATGCCGGCCGCCAGGTCGGTGGCAATCCAGGTCTGCACGACGAAAATCACCCCCATCACCAGCAGCGTGATCAACGCCGCCTTGCCCACGCTGCGCCCCGGATCGTTCTTGATCTCTTCGGCCAGGGTGGAAATGGCATCGAAGCCCAGGAACGACAATACAGCGATGGACACGGCCTGCATCAACAGCGCGAAATCAAAACGCTCCGGGCTGTACAGCGGCGCCAGGGTCAGTTGGCCGTTACCGGCGCCACCCTGCAAGGCATTCCAGGCGTAGAACAGGAAAATGGCCAGCACCATCAGTTGCGCCAGCAGGAAGATGATGTTCATCCGTGCGGTGAAGGTGATGCCCCGCAGGTTGACGAAGGTCGCGCTCACCAGGAATGCGAGAATGAAACCGACCTTGGGAATGTCCGGGTACAAATGATTCAATGCCATGGCGGCGTAGACATAGAGCAGGGGCGGGATCAGCAGATAGTCCAGCAGCATCAGCCAACCGGCGATGAAGCCCACGTGGGGGTTAAGACCCCGTTGCGCGTAGGAATAGACGGAGCCGGCCACCGGAAAAGCCCTGGCCATGCTGCCGTAGCTCAGGGCCGTGAACAGCATCGCCACCATGCCGATGATGTACGCCAACGGCACCATCCCCGGCGCCTCGGCGTTTACGTAGCCATACACACCGAACGGTGCAATGGGGATCATGAAAATCATCCCGTACACCACCAGGTCCGTCAGCGACAGGCTGCGCTTCAACTCCTGCTTGTAGCCAAATTCCTCGATACTCATGAGCCGTTCTCCTTCTCAGCTGTGTGTGGGTGTGCTCTTGCTTGTCGCTTGCCGCTCAAACCTTGCCGCTGCTTTCCTACAACAACGGCGCCAGGTAAGCACTCCAGGTCTGCACCGCTGTCGGGCTGCGTAGCAGGTCGTTGCGCACTTCGATCAACACCGAATCCAGGCCGCGTGCATCGCCATGGACCGGAACCGTCATATCGGTCGAAGGGTTGATTTTGTACGGCTGGTTGCCGGCTACCCGCAGCGAGTGCCGGCTCAGGCCGTCGACGATGCGCTGGGCATAGTCCTTGGCTTCGCCGAACAGCACGCCCGCTTCCAGGGCGCGCGGCTGGCCATAGAAAACCGACGTAAAACTGTGGATGCCCACCACCCGCACCGGCCGGTTATCAGCCAGGCGCTGGTCGATCAACGCTCGCAGTCGATCATGGAAAGGATGGAACAGGCACTGCTGGCGATATTCACGCGTGGCTTCATCGAGGGACTGGTTGCCTGGGATCTGGTAGATCTCGCTCTGGGGCGGGATGCTGTCGGGTACGTGAAGCGGACGGTTCAGGTCGATCAGCAGCCGTGAATAGTTCGCCGCCAACAAGGTCGCTCCAAGGGTTTCGGACAGTTGTTCGGCCAGCGCCAGAGCGCCTATATCCCAGGCAATGTGCTCCTGGACCGCCGTCTCATCCAGGCCCAGATCCTTCAACGCTGGGGGGATGAAGCGGTCGGCGTGTTCGCACACCAGGATCAACGGGTGTTCGGAGTCTTCCCGGATCAAGCGATAGGCCGGCCCGGTGTAAAGGCCCGATTCAGCACATTCAATAGATTCGCGCATAGTGCTCACACAGCTCGGCAGGTGACAGCGCCTGGGTCAAGGCCAGCTCCTGGGCCTTCAAGGCTAAATAGGTTTCGACCAGAGGGCCGGGCAGGGCTTCGAACAGCGCCCCGCTGTGGCGCAGGCAGTCCAGCGCCTGGGCCAGGGTCGTCGGCAGGGCGATAATGCCACGGGCACGACGTTGTTCTTCGTTCAATTCATCGGGTATTTCATCGGTGACCGCCGTGAGCGCCAGTCGTTGCTCGATGCCCAGTCGCCCGGCGATCAACAGTGCCGCCATCGCCAGGTGCGGCGAAGCGGTGGCATCCATGGCGCGAAATTCCAGGTTGTACTGGGTCGCCACCGGTTTGCCGCTTACGCTCACCGTCGGGCAGATGCGCAGCGCCGCTTCGCGGTTACGTTGCCCCAGGCAGGCGTAGGACGCGCTCCAGTGATGGGGTTGCAGGCGTTCGTAGGACACTGGCGTCGGCGCGGTGATCGCGCACAGGGCTGGCAGATAGTGCAACACCCCGGCGGCCCAGTACTGGCCCAGGCCCGACAGGCCGTTGGCGCCGCCAGCATCATGCAGCACGGGGGCGCCGTCCAGGTCCTGCAGACTCATGTGCAAATGCACGCCGTTGCACACGGCATGTTCCGACGTCTTGGGGGCGAAACTCACATCCAGGCCCATTTGCCGGGCGATCTCCCGGGTGATTTCCCGCACGTTCACCGCACGATCGGCGGCGGCCACGCCCAGGGTCGGGCGGCAGGTGATTTCATACTGATGCTTGCCGTATTCCGGCAGGAACATTTCCGGTTCGGCGCCGCCTGCTCGCAATGCGCTGAGTAACCATCCGGCAAACCCGGCTTGCTGGCGCTGGGCCTGGAGACTGAAGGCCAGGCGATCCGGTTGGGGGTGGGGGGTATTGAGGCTGAACTCATGCTCGAACGCGGCGAACACCTGCAAGCCCAGCTCGGCGCGATAATGTTGCACTTCCTCGTGCAGCAATGTGCGAGGGCAAGTGGCCCAGGGCCGACCATCGGTTTCCCGCACATCGCAATGAATGAAATCCAGGGCGGGCGCCTGGGCATCCGGGCCATTGTCGACCGTTACCCGGCTGGACAGGTCCGGGATCAGTCGCAGGTCACCATAAGCCCCCCAAGGGTTGGCCGATGCGATGATGTCCTGGGGCGTCAGCGCACTGTTGGCCGGCACCCAGCCACAACCGGCCTCGACGTAGTGGGGCAGTTCATCACTGGGGAACGAGCGGCCGCGGGTCACGCCGATCAGGTCGGTGCAGACCAGGGTGGACACGGGCAGTGGGGCCAGGGGCGTTGCGGCATCGAGACGGCTCATGGCTGCATCTCCTGCAAACGACCGAGCACGGTGTCGGTATCGGTGATCCAGCAATAGCCTTTGATCGCGTTCAGGCAGGCCAGATGGCGTTGTTCGCTGTAAGTGGCGCAGGCATCTTCCACCAGCGTGACCAGATAGCCGCGGTCGGCGGCGTCGCGCACGGCCATGTCGACGCACTGGTCGGTGACGATGCCGGCGATGACCAGATGACGGGTCTGCAGGTTGCGCAGCACGTAGTCGATGTTGGTGGAGTTAAAGACCCCCGAAGACGTCTTGGGCAGCACGATCTCGTTTTCCCGCGGTGCCAGTTCGGCGATGATCTGTGCTTGCGGGCTGTCTTTGGGCAGGTGCATGTCCGACAGTTTATGGTCCAGTGAGCGATCGCGACCATCGGCGGTCAGGCTCTGGATGTGGGTGTGCAACACGTTTTGCCGCGCCGCACGCACCGCATCGAGCAGGCGCTGCTGATTGGGGATTACCTGTTGGCGGGCACGGCGGATGAAATACTCGGCCTCGGGCGTGGCCAGGTGGGCGTCGAATTGCGGCTCGAGCCAGGCGCGTTGCATGTCCACCAGCAGCAAGGCCGTGTGGTCGCAGGTGAACGGCAAATCCCGGGGGGAGCGGTGGGGGAGCGAGAACATCCTTATTTTTCCTCCAGCAAGTGCGTGTTGAACTCCGTGCGCAAGATGTCGATACCTTCCAGGCGCTCGGCCAGATCAGGGCATTGCAGAGTCAGGCAGGCAATAAGCGCTTCGACCTGGGCCAGCGCCGGTACCAGGCTGTCGAAGGCCGAGATCGATTCCACCGGCGCACTGATGATCAGGTCGGCCAGTTCCCGTAACGGTGAGGTGTAGACGTCGCTGAACAGTACCACCCGCGCATGGCGTTCCTTGGCCGCGCTGGCCACGCGTTGGGCCTGGGCCTGGTAGCGACGATAATCGAAGATCAGCACCACGTCCTGGCGCTGCACGTCGAACAACCGGTCGGGTAACTGGGCGTTGTCTTCCAGGACAAAACAGCCGGCACGCAGCAGGCGCAAGTGGTTGAGCAGGTATTGGGCAAGAAAGCTGCTGAAACGCCCGCCAAAACAATGCACCTGATGCCGGCTGTCGAGCAGCCATTGCACAAGAATGCGCACGTCTTCGGGTTGAGTCAGGGCCTGGGTGTCGGTGAGGATACGCTGGCTGGTCGCCAGGTACTGGCTCCAGGTGTCGCCTTGCTGCAATTTGGCCCGCGGTTGCAACAGGGTGCGAGGGGAACGCAGGCGATGGTCCATGTCACTGAGCAGCGCATCCTGGAATTCGGCATAACCGCCAAATCCGAGTTTTTTCACCAGACGCACGATAGTCGGGTCGCTTACGCCGGCATGATCGGCCAGGCGCGACATCGGCCCGAGGCCGTTGCGCGGATAATGATCAAGCAGGGCCCGTACGACCTTGCGTTCCGACGGCGTCAAAACCAGGCCGGGATCGGTAATCAGGTCTCTAAGAGGCGGCATCCGTGCTCCTTGCCTGGATGGGTGTTGGATTTCTTTCATAACTCCTGAAAATAGTATTTATGTAACGGGTACTACATGTCCAGCGGTTTTTACGTTCTGTTTAAAATGCTCGAAAGTTGTGCGAAAGCCTTGTAGGACGGGGACTTGATCCATTACGTCAGCTGATGCCTCTGTCGGTGTAAGACATAGCGCCTTTTTGTCTCAGTTATTTGATTTCATATAAGGTGCTGTACAAGAAAAAGCTTGAATATCGTCTCCATGAAACCCGTTCGATTGCCTGAGTACTCCGTGTGCAAGCCACTCGCCTGACCCTGATGTGCCATGCCCGCACCGTCGCCCAGAAACAGGCGCGTTTCGGCCTGGATGAACCGCTGGACGCCGACTGGCTGGCCAGGCATCCGGAGCCCGGTCACGGCTACCAAAATGTTCGACAACTGCTCTGTGGGCCGGAGTTGCGCACCCGGCAGACCGCCGCTATGTTCGGCGATGAGCCCCTGGTGGTGGCTGACCTGGCCGACTGCGATCTTGGTCGCTGGCGTGGATTGTCCATTGACGAGTTGCTCAAGGCTGAACCGAAATCACTGCAAACCTGGCTCGACGACCCCGATGCCGCTCCCCATGGCGGCGAATCCGTCACTCAATTGTGTCATCGTGTCGGGGCCTGGCTGGCTGGCCTGGAAGGTAGGCCGGGGCATCTGCTGGCCGTCACCCATCCATTCGTGATCCGCGCGGCCCTGGTGACGGTATTGCGCTGTCCGGCAGCCACCTTCAACCGGATCGACATCGAACCGCTGTCCACCGTCGAGTTGCGTTTCAACGGGGTGTGGCGGATGCGCACCCAGGGTCGCGGCCAGGAGTCACTCGAATGAAAAAGCTATCAGTCATCGGCATCGGCGCTGGCGATCCGGATTACCTGACGATGCAGGCGGTGAAAGCCTTGAATCGGATGGATGTGTTCTTTCTCATGGACAAGGGGCCTGCCAAGCAGACGTTATTGGATCTGCGGCGGGAAATCTGCCAACGCTACATCGTTGATCGTACGTACCGTTTCGTCGAAGCCTACAGCCCCGAGAGAGAACGCGGCGACGTGGACTACGCTGCCAGCGTCGAAGATCTGAACCGTGCGAAGCAGGCTACCTTCGAGCGGTTGATCGATGAAGAACTGTCTGACGGGCAGTGCGGTGGTTTTCTGGTCTGGGGCGATCCGTCGTTATACGACAGCACAGTGCGTATCTTGCAGTCGATTCTCGACGCGGGCCGCTGCGCCTTCGAATTCGAGGTAATCCCCGGCATCACCAGCGTCCAGGCCCTGGCGGCGCAACACAAAGTGCCGTTGAACAGTATTGGCGGTTCGCTGGAAATCACCACGGGACGCCGGCTGGCGGCGGGGCAGGTCGGTGACTCGGCAAGCGTGGTGGTGATGCTCGATGCCGAAGATGCATATCGCCAGGTGTCCGATCCTGATACGCACATCTACTGGGGAGCCTATGTGGGCACACCGGATCAGATCCTGATCGCCGGTCGGCTGGAGGAGGTGGCCGAAGGCATCGAACGCACCCGCAAGGCCGCACGGCAGGCTAACGGGTGGATCATGGATACTTATTTGTTGCGCAAACCCTGATACCTCAAACCCCAATGTTCGACAGTTCCCCTGTCAGCTGACCGCCTTCGCCCCACGTCCAAACCGCTCCCGGTACACCGACGGCGCCAGCCCCACCACGCTGCGAAATGCCACGCGAAAGCTTTCCACCGAGCGGTAGCCGCACAACTGGGCGATGTTGTCGGTGTTGTTTTCGGTGCTTTCCAGCAGCTCGCGAGCCCGGGCCAGGCGCTCATGTTGCATCCAGGCCTTGGGCGACAGGCCGCAGGCCTGGGTGAAGTGCCGCAGGAAGGTTCGTTCGCTCATGGCCGCCTGACTGGCCAGCTCGCGCACACCGAGCGGTTCGTGCAAGCGTTCGCGGGCCCAGTGCATGACACCGGACAAATCGCTGCGTGGCGTGCGGCTGACCGGCGAAGGAATGAACTGGGCCTGGCCGCCCGTGCGCTGTGGTGACATCACCAGTCGCCGCGCCACGGCGTTGGCAACCTGAGTGCCGAAATCCCGCGCCACCAAATGCAGGCAGGCATCAATGCCCGCCGCGCTGCCGGCCGAGGTAATGACTTGCCCCGAATCCACGTACAGCACATCCGGGTCTACCAGGATGGCGGGAAAACTCTTGGCCAGTTCGTCGGTGTAGCGCCAGTGGGTGGTAGCGCCCAGCCCATCGAGCAATCCAGCGGCGGCCAGCACGAACGCCCCGGAGCAGATCGAGAGCAGGCGGGCGCCTCGGGCATGGGCGCAGCGCAGTGCCTCAAGCAATGCCTGCGGTGGTGGTTCGTCGCGACTGTGCCAGCCGGGCACCACGATGGTTCGCGCCGTTTGCAGTAATTCCATGCCGCCATCGGCCAGGATCTGGAAGCCGCCCATGGCACGCATCGGGCCGTCATCGACGGCAACGATCCGGTGTTTGTACCAAGGGAAATCGAATTCAGGTCGGGCAAGGCCGAATATCTCGATGGCAATGCCGAATTCGAAGGTGCACAGGCCATCATAGGCGAGGATGGCGACCAGACCGGGGTTGGGCTGCATATGGCGGAAAATTCCCACAGAGTGTCGTATGCGCCACTGTAGCGGTAAGCACTGGGCGGATAAAGTCTGCTTTCGCCATCATCCAACTTTGGAGTCCCCATCGATGACCAGCCTGGTTCGCGAAGTTCCTGCTGCCCCGTCCGACATCGCCCTGCAGCATTTCAGCCGGCGTCTGACGTTCGAAACTGATTGCTCCGACGTTCATGCCAGCCAACAGGCTGGAGAAGTCGATTTCGTGCTGGTGGATGTGCGCGGGCCACTGGCTTTCGAGCGCGGGCATGTGCCTGGGGCGATCAACCTGCCAACCCGGTCGCTCACCGCCCAGGCGCTGGCGGCTTATCCCAAGACCGCCCTGTTTGTGGTCTATTGCGCAGGCCCGCATTGCAACGGCGCGAACAAGGCGGCAGTGCGTCTGGCGACCCTGGGTTATCCGGTCAAGGAAATGATCGGCGGTGTCATGGGTTGGCTCGATGAAGGCTTTCGTCTGACTGGCGCAGTGGAGCGGGTGGCGGACAAGGTTATCGGCTGCGACTGCTGACCCTCCCCAGCAGGTGGGATGCAATTCCTGTGGAGAGGGGGATCGTCCTCTCGCCACATCCTTTGTAGCTGTCAGGATTTTCGCAAACCCCGTGATCACCCGCCATACCTGGCTGTTTTTATAAATATTTGTCGCCTCAACACAATTCGCCGCCTGAGTGCCCCCCTAGACTGCCGGCCACTTCGGTTTTTACTGACCGAACGCTGCCTAAGAAATCTGCCAATAACCTGCTAATAAAAACCCTGCGCACTCAGGAGCAAAAATGAAGAAGCTAATAATGTTCGGTGCCCTGGCACTGTCCGTGTTGTCCTTGTCGGCCGTGGCCGAAGACGCCAAGCCGATCCGCCTCGGAATCGAAGCCGGTTACCCGCCTTTCTCGATGAAAACCCCGGACGGCAAGCTGACGGGTTTCGATGTTGATATCGGCGATGCGCTGTGTGAGCAGATGAAGGTCAAGTGCACTTGGGTCGAGCAGGAATTTGACGGCCTGATCCCGGCGCTGAAAGTGAAGAAAATCGACGCGATCCTGTCGTCCATGACCATCACCGACGACCGTAAGAAGAACGTCGACTTCAGCATCAAGTACTACCACACCCCGGCGCGTTTTGTGATGAAGGAAGGCGGCGACGTCAAGGACCCGCTGACCGAACTCAAGGGCAAGAAAGTCGGTGTACTGCGCGCCAGTACCCACGACCGTTTCGCCACCGAGGTGCTGGTGCCCGCCGGCATCAATCTGGTGCGCTACAGTTCCCAGCAGGAAGCCAACCTGGACATGGTCGCCGGTCGTCTCGACGCCATGCTCGCCGACTCGGTCAACCTCGACGATGGCTTCCTGAAAACCGACGCTGGCAAGGGCTTTGCCTTCGTGGGCCCGACCTATGAAGATGCGAAGTACTTCGGTGGCGGCGCCGGCATTGCGGTGCGCAAGGGTGATAAGGCCCTGGCCGAGAAATTCAACGACGCCATCACGCAAATCCGCGCCAATGGTACGTACAAGAAAGTGCAGGATAAATACTTCGCTTTTGATGTCTACGGGCATTAATCGCTGAAACCAAGGTGGCCCGCCGTTGACCCGGTCGGCCACCTTTTTCATGGGCGAGTGTTTTAACCCGGCACCCGTCGAAATACCGTCATTGGGAGTACCTCATGCAACGCATCGACCATACCCTGCCATGGAGCCATCTGGGCAGCGAGCGCCGGCTCAGTGTGTTTCGTTATGGCCACGGCCCACGCAAGGCCTATATCCAGGCCAGCCTGCACGCCGATGAACTGCCCGGCATGCGCACGGCATGGGAGCTGAAACAACGACTCAACGAGCTTGAGACCCAAGGCTTGCTCAACGGCGTGATCGAACTGGTGCCCGTGGCCAACCCCATCGGCCTGGACCAGCATGTGCAGAGCGCTCACCTGGGGCGTTTCGAACTGGGCAGCGGCAAGAACTTCAATCGGTCTTTCGTGGAACTCAGCGCTCCGGTGGCACAACGCATCGGTGATCGACTGGGTGACGACCCGGCCGCCAATATCACGCTGATCCGCCAGACCATGGCTCAGGTGCTGGATGATTTGCCGGCGCCGCCTTCACAACTCCAAGCCCTGCATCGGCTGCTGTTGCGCCATGCCTGCGACGCCGATGTCACCCTGGACCTGCATTGCGACTTCGAGGCGGCGATTCACTTGTACGCCTTGCCGCAACACTGGCCGCAGTGGCGCTCCCTGGCCGCGCGGCTGAAGGCAGGAGTGGCGTTGCTGTGCGAAGACTCTGGCGGCAGTTCGTTCGACGAGTCCTGTTCCTCGCCCTGGTTGCGCCTGGCCAAGGCCTTCCCCGAGGCCGCGATCCCGCCGGCCAATCTGGCGACCACGCTGGAGCTGGGCAGCATGGGCGACACCCGAGTGGATCAGGCCCAGGCCAATTGCGAAGCCATTCTCGGGTTCCTGGCCGAGCAGGGGTTCATCGGTGGTGACTGGCCGCCCGCGCCCGCACAATGTTGTGAGGGTTTTCCGTTCGAAGGCACTGAGTACCTGTTCGCGCCGCACCATGGGGTGGTGAGCTTCCTGCGCGAGGCCGGTGAGTGGGTGCAGCAGGGCGATCCGTTGTTCGAAGTGGTCGATCCATTGAACGATCGGGTCACCACGGTACGAGCCGGTACCAGCGGGGTGTTGTTTGCCCTGGACCGTGGGCGCTATACCCAGCCTGGAATCTGGCAGGCGAAAGTGGCCGGGCGAGAGCCGATTCGCACGGGGAAATTGATCAACGACTGATAACTGCTGTCTACCTCAGCGCACGCTCGTTGCCGTGCGGCTGTCGAATGATGGAGGAAGACTGATGTTCAAAGCGTTCGCCCTGTTGCTGTTGGTAGTGTCTTGCGGTTTGCAGGCTCAGCCTGCGCTGCATACCGATTTGCCCCTCGACTACCTGGCCCACGCCGATGAGCAGGCCAGAAACCGGCCGCTGGTGATTTTCCTGCATGGCTCCGGCGGCAGCGAACAAGACCTGTTCGACCTCAAGGATGAGTTGCCCAGTCACTACAACTACCTATCGGTACGGGCGCCCAAGACCGTGGAGCGGGGCCAATATCAATGGTTTGCCAAGAAGGGCGAGGGTGCCTACGACGGTGACACGGCGGACCTGAGGGCCAGCGGCCAGATGCTGCTGGATTTCATCGAGAAGGCCCGGGTCAAGTACCCGACCGATGCGAGCAACGTATACCTGGTCGGTTTCAGCCAGGGCGCGATGATGAGTTACGAAGTCGCCTTGCGACATCCCGAGGCTGTCGGCGGCATTGCCGCGCTGGGCGGGCGGGTGCTGTCGGTGTTGCGGGCCGAACTGACTCCCGACGAGTCGCGCCGGACCCTGGCGGTGTTCATCGGTCATGGCACGGCGGACTCGGTGATCCCTTACCATGACGGCACCGAGGCGAACAGCTTCCTCAAGACCCTGGCCCTGGAGCCCGAGTTTCATGCCTATCCGGGGGTTGGCCACAGCGTCAGTACCATGCAGGTGCGGGATCTGCGGGCCTGGCTGGAGCGGCTTAATCCCTGATTCAGTGACGGAGGTGTTGAGTGTGCCGCCGCCATCGCGAGCAGGCTCGCTGGTACATTTTTCCGGGATGCTCGCAGACGCCGTATTTGTCACCAGTCCTGTGGGAACAAAGCTTGCTCGCGATGAATTGCGGGTTGGATATAAAGAGTCATGTCGCCCCAGAACCTCTGTGGGAGCGAGCCTGCTCGCGATGAAAACAACCCGGTCCATCAAGTCACTGACCCGCGACGATCTGCTTCACCAGCGCCTCATGCCCGGCCTTGTCGCGGGCCCGGGAAATGATCTGTACCACTGCCATACGCGTGCCGGAAGCGCCCAGCAACGTTGTATCGAGGGTCGGCCCACCGCCTTGGGTCGCCGTCGTATCGAGCTGACGCAGACCCAGGCCGGTGCCTTTTTGGGTCAGGCTTTTCTCGCTCAGGATCCTGGCGTCCGGCAGGGCCTTGGTTTTCTGAACGGCGAAGTCGGCCATGGTGGTATCGAGGAACGTGCTGTCGTCGTCCTTCACATTCGAGCCATCGATGATGGCGTTTTCAGCCGTGATCACCACGGTTTTGCTGCTGGCATTGCTGTACATCGTCGCCTTCGTCCCAGCCGTGCCCTGGGCGGCGTCGCCGGCCGGAAGCGGCGTCGCTGTGAACCCCTTGGGCAAGGTGAAGTTGAACTTGCCACCCAACAGGGAAACCTTTTGTGCCGGGGCTGCGCCGGCGGTTTTTGGCTGGGCGGCATAAGCAGGCATCACCAGCAGACTGGCAATGGCCGTCAGCACCAGGGCGGCGGCTCGTTTACTTAACAATGACATTGAAACTCTCCACAGAGGGGCGTGCTTGAGAGCGATCATCCCATGGGCGTCCCACCGGCTCCAGCGTCGGTCACGAGTGCGCCACATCATTTGCGCGCGGGGCAGAGGCGCGCACCAGCAAGCGGCGGGTCACCAGCAGCATGACCACTGACACCGCGACACTCACGACAAAGGCCGGCATGCCGAGAGCCGGCAAGGTGAGGGCCAGGGTCAGGCAGAACGCGGTGAAGCAATACATGCCGGTGGCCGTGGCCCGCAGCAACGCGGCGGTGAAGGCCGCGCCCCGGGTTTGCTGGGAGAACACCGCCATGACACTGCCCAGCACCGGGAACACCGCCAATAGCCCGCTCCAGCGTTCCCCCACGGTGCTGGCCAGCAGCGTCACCGCCAGGGTCAACAGCGCGCCGGCGACCATGCGCAGCAGCAGTTTGTCGGATTTTGGCGCCGGGCCGGTCATCACCGGTCGAACCGTCGGGAACAGATAAGGCGCGGCCAGCAACGCAACAATGGCGATCACGCTCGACAGCGGCAGCGACGCCGGCAACCAGGACAGAACCATCGCCACCAGCGCCCAGACGCCCAACGCGATACACAGCGCCCAAGGCCAGTCACGATGCTGGGCGACCCGGGCGTACACTACACAAAATGCAATCATTGCGAACATGGCCGACAGCGCCGCTGTCGCCGACTGAGCGGCAAACGCCTCGCCCTGTTCCAGGGCCAGGAACAACAGAATCGGACCCACCACCACCGGCAACCCCGACAGCCAACCGGCCACGCTCGGCCCCCAACGCCGGCCCGCCAGGGAAATCAACAGCAGGAAAGCGGGGATCACCAATAATTTGAGCAGCAGCACGGGGTTATCCTTGTCAGGCGTCAGGCCGACACGTTAGCACCGACCTTGCAGTTTCAGCGATCCCAGTAAGGCACTTCGCCAAAACACTCCAGAAAGAAGTCGATCACGGTGCGCACTTTTACCGACAGGCGTCGGCTGCCTGGCCAGAGGATGGCGATCTGCTGGGGTTCAAGGCTGTTGGAGGCTTCGTAGTCGCGCAATACCGGCACCAGGGTGCCGTTGCGCACGGCTTCACCGATCAGCCACGACGGAAACATCACCAGTCCCAGGCCTTGTTCGGCCGCCTGGGTCAGGGTGTCGGCGTGGTTGCCGGTGATCGGGCCTTTGACGTTGTAGGGCGTCCAGGCCTGACCCGGACGGCGGAAAAACCAGCGCTGCTGGCCGGCCACGCCTTTGTAGGCCAGGCACTGATGGTTCGCCAGATCCTGGGGTTTGAGCGGCGTTCCGCGGCGTGCCAGGTAAGCGGGGCTGGCGGCGATCTGAAAGCGGTGGGGGGCGAGGATTCGCGCCTGCATGCCTGAATCGTGCAGCGGGCCGATGCGAAACAGCAAGTCAGCGCCTTCCTGCAATGGGTCGACATAGCTATCGGTTTGCTGGATGTCCAGTTGCAGCCGGGGGTAGCGTTCACACAATGACCCTAGCCACGGCGTCAGATGGCGCTGGCCGAACACCACCGGGGCGTTGATCCGCACCAATCCTGCCGGTTCACTGTGTTGCTCCTGCAGCGCCTGTTCGGCCTCTTCCAGTTGCACCAGCAACAGACGTGCATGATGGCCCAGCAGGCGGCCGGCTTCGGTGGGCGAAACGGCGCGGGTGTGTCGATACAGCAACTGCTGGTTGAGCGCCTGTTCCATCAATTGGACTTGCCGGGAAATCGACGACGGCGCCAGGCCTTCGCGCCGGGCCACCTCCGAGAAACTGCCGTGGTCGAGCACGGCGACAAACAATCGCAGGGCCTTGAAGCCGAGTTCGTTGAGACCGTGCATGGGCTGCTCCGCTGTGCGAGTTACGCAAAAGTGTTGTCGGGATGCTCCCATTTATCGCACAGCTGAGCCAGCCGATAATCCCGCTCATTGTTCTTCATCACAGGTTCTGATCATGCAAGCGTCTTCACTCAACGCCGCCGCGCCGGCGGCTGCCTCCAAACCACGCGCGCTTTTGCGCTGGCTGTTGCTGCCCCTGGTGATTCTGGCCGGCATGGGCCTGTCGGTAGAGGCCGGTCTGCTGGGGCCGCTGGGGGTTCAAGTGGGGCATCTCTGGGCAACCCTGAGCATTTTCGGCGTCGGTTCGGCGATTCTGTTTCTGCTGGTGCTGCTCAGTGGCCCGCAACAAGGCCCCGCCGTGAATGAGTTGCCGCGCTGGCAATTGATCGGCGGTTTCCTGGGGCCGATCTACGTGGTGGTGCTGACGCTTGCCACGCCCCACATCGGCATTGCCATGACCATGGTCGCGATCCTTTCCGGGCAAGTGGGCAAAAGCGTGCTGATCGACCATTTCGGCTGGTTCGGTGCAACCCGCAAGCCGGTTAACGGCGAGCGCTGGCTCGCCCTGGCGCTGATCGTCGTAGCCCTTGTCCTGATTGCCCGAGGTTGAATATGAATCTGTTTTTGCTATTGCTGCTGGTCGTTGTTGCCGGTGCGGTGTTGAGTGTGCAGGCGGCCATCAACGGTCGCCTGGGCCAGACGGTCGGTGTGCTGCGCAGCAGTCTGCTGACATTTGTCGTGGGCACGGTGGTCACCGGGTTACTGATCGTGTTTTTTGAACCCGCCCACGCCGTCAGCCTGCTGGACGTGCCGAAATGGCAACTTGGCGGTGCCTTGTTTGGCGTGGTGTACATGATGGTCATGGTCGGCGCGGTGCCAAGGGTCGGCACCGCCGTGGCGACCGTGGCGGTGATCCTCGGGCAGTTGGCCATGGGCATGCTGATCGACAACTTCGGCTGGTTGGGCAACCCCGCTATTGAGTTGTCCGGGAGCCGGGTGCTGGCAATGGCCTGCCTGGCACTGGCGCTGGTGTTCATGTATCGCAGCAGTGCACGGCAGGCCTGAGAACGTCAGTCGGGCTCGACTTCCAGTCGCAGGCTGCCATCGTCCAAACGCTTGGCAAGCCGGACAATGCCGCTCTTGCGCCGGCCTTCGGCACTGAACACCACGATCTGGGCCTTTTCCAGATCGTCCGGCAGCGGTGGTTGTACGTGCAGCGCGAACCACGGCGGTTCACCGTCGTCGAGGCGTTGGACATCGTACTGGCAGTCAATGCCTTTGGTCTGGTGACCAAACAGCGTGTCGAGGCCGTAATCAATGTGGGTGCCGTCGTCGGCAGCAGGGGCGAGGGACATCAGCGGTCTCCTGAGATGAGTGCTCGGCGGGTCTTCTAGTGATTCCTCTGGCGGGGGAAAATTCAATGGGTTCGCGCCGGCACTGAACCGGCGGCGTTGCTGCTAGAATCGCCCACCTTGACTTACGAGAGGTATGCCCATGAGCGAGCCGATTCGCCTGACCCAGTACAGCCACGGCGCCGGTTGCGGCTGCAAGATTTCGCCACAGGTGCTGGAAGTGATCCTGGCCGGCAGCGGTGCGCAGAACCTTGACCCCAAGTTGTGGGTTGGCAATGCCTCCCGAGACGACGCCGCGGTATACGCCATCGACGAGGAGCGCGGGGTGGTCTCTACCACCGATTTCTTCATGCCGATTGTCGACGATCCTTTTGATTTCGGTCGCATCGCCGCCACCAATGCCATCAGCGACATCTACGCCATGGGCGGTGATCCGTTGATGGCGATTGCGATTCTCGGCTGGCCGGTCAACGTACTGGCCCCGGAAATCGCTCGCGAGGTGATTCGCGGCGGTCGTTCCATCTGTGACGAGGCGGGTATTCCCCTGGCGGGCGGCCATTCGATCGACGCACCCGAGCCGATTTTCGGCCTGGCGGTCACAGGCCTGGTGCAAAAGCGCCATATGAAGCGCAACGACACCGCCACCGCTGGTTGCCGCCTGTACCTGACCAAGCCCTTGGGCATCGGCATCCTCACCACTGCGGAAAAGAAAGGCAAGCTGCGCGCCGCCGATGTTGGCCTGGCCCGCGACTGGATGTGCACCCTCAACAAACCGGGCAGCCGCTTCGGCAAGCTCGACGGCGTGGCGGCGATGACCGACGTCACCGGTTTCGGCCTGCTCGGGCATTTGGTGGAAATGGCCGATGGCAGCCAGGTGACGGCACGTATCCGCTACGACGCGGTGCCGCGTCTGCCGGGCGTCGAGTATTACCTTGACCAGGGCTGCGTACCGGGCGGTACGCTGCGCAACTACGACAGCTACGCCAGCAAGGTCGGGCGCGTGCAGGAACTGCACAAGCGAGTGCTGTGTGACCCGCAGACCAGCGGTGGTCTGCTGATCGCTGTCACGCCCGAGGGCAACGAAGCGTTTCTGGCGGTTGCCGCCGAACTGGGGTTTGCACTGGAGCCGATCGGTGAACTGGTCGAGCGACAGACCTACGCGGTCGAGGTGTCTTGATGGCCAACGACATCACCGATTACCGCGACATTTTTCTCAACGACCGACCGATGATGGACACCCGCGCACCCGTCGAATTTCTCAAGGGCGCATTCCCCGGCGTGGTCAATCTGCCGTTGATGACCGACATCGAACGGCAACGGGTCGGCACTTGCTACAAGCAGCAGGGACAGCAGGCGGCCATTGTCCTGGGGCATCAACTGGTGTCCGGCGACACCAAGGCGCAACGTATCCAGGCCTGGGCCGAGTTCGCAACGGCCCATCCTGACGGTGTGTTGTATTGCTTTCGGGGCGGCTTGCGTTCACAGATCGTCCAGCAGTGGCTCAAGGACGAGGCGGGCATCGACTATCCCAGGGTCGGCGGTGGCTACAAGGCCATGCGTACATTCTTGCTGGACACCGTCGAGCAGGCGGTTGCCCAATGCGACCTGGTATTGCTGGGCGGCATGACCGGCACCGGCAAGACAGAAGTGCTGACTCAGTTGAGTAACAGCCTGGACCTGGAAGGCTACGCCAACCATCGCGGTTCGAGCTTCGGCAAACGCGCCACCGGGCAGCCTTCCAATATCGATTTCGAGAACCTGCTGGCCGTGGATGTGCTGCAAAAGCGTGCCGCTGGTATTGAACAGTTCGTGCTGGAAGATGAAAGCCGCATGGTCGGCAGCTGCGCCTTGCCACTGCCTTTGTACCAGCGCATGCAACAGGTTCCGATGGTCTGGCTTGAAGACAGCGTGGAACGGCGGGTCGAGCGGATCCTGAGTGATTACGTCATCAACCTGAGCGGCGAATTTATCGCTCTACATGGCGATGAAGGGTTCTCGCTGTTTTGTGAACGGTTGCTGGGGAGCCTTAATAACATCCACAAACGCCTGGGTGGCGACCGCCATCGACGTTTGCTCCAAATCATGGAAGCTGCCTTGGCCGAGCAGGCGACCAGCGGCGCCGTCGACTTGCATCGCGGCTGGATCGAAGGCCTGTTGCGTGAATACTACGACCCGATGTACGTGTTCCAGCGCGAGAAGAAGGGCGGGCGGATCGAGTTCGCGGGTGAGCAGTTGGCAGTGCTGGAGTATCTGCGTGAGCGAGCAGCCCGCAAAGGGTGATCGCTTCTTTCCAGACATAGCAACTATGGCTGGTCACCGCCAATCCCCTGTGGGAGCGAGCCCGCTCGCGATAGCGGTGGATCAGTGGCGGTGATTGAGGAAGTATCGTCGAAAATAATGCCCGCAGCCTATGTCGGACAAGTTTCCTGCCCGTTATCCAGGCCTTGCTTGTAGTTCTGGCTGGTGAGACTGGCCTTGCCGTTGTGCCAGGTCAGGGTCAGCACATACAGCGAATCGAAATCCCCCGATTCCCAGTCATCGGTAATCGTCTGTTTCTTACCCATCGCGTCGCTGGCGACCTCGTTGATCAGCTCCGGCAGGTAGCCGTGTGACCAGGCCGTGTAGATGGTCGAGTTGTGATACTTGTTGTCCAGCAGTTCGTCAGCCAGGTCACTGGTGTCATTGGCTGAATACTCGATGTTAACCGGCAGCCCGAGTTTGATGGCACTGGGGCTGATGGTCATCAGCGGGCGAATATAGCTGTAGGAGTTGTCCAGTTCACCCTCTTCGACGTTGCGGGTCGGGTTGGCCGCGAACACATAGTCGGCCTTGCCGAATTTCTCCGGCAACAGGGTGGCCAGGTCGATGGCGCGATTAAGCCCCTGGCAATTGAGCTGGCCCAGGCCGCCGGCGGGTTTCTCTGCGTGGCGCAGGAACACCAAGGTCTGGATGCCGTCGGCCGGTTCGGCGCGGCTGATGCTGGGTTCCAGCAACAGCACCAGGCCACCCATTGCAAGGAGCGTCGGCAATACCAGCCACGAGCGGTGTTTGAAGCGTTTGGCAACATTCAGTGGGTTCATCATCGAATAATGTTCTTCGGCTCTCTCAAATCAGGCTGACAAACCCTGGCACCACGAAGCTTTTGGCTTCGGGTGTGTTCCTTGTCATTACGCCGCTGCGAGTTCTCGGGGCATTGCTCAGAGTCTTCTGGCGCCCTTTGGTTCGATACCGACCGATTCCATGCACTGTAAGGCCTCCTGCCAGGAGGTAGGGCGAATGTTAGCGACAGGATGTTGCGAATTTAAGAATGGGGGGTGTGAATTTCGTGACGCGTTCATTTGTGTTCCGCATTTAAAGAATCGCCCTACACCTGCCGTCTCTTTCTCTGACTTATTTTCCCTGTCGTCCTCGGCAAAGTCTCGCGCCCACTCCTGAGCCGCGAGCTGCCTGCATGCCCGACTACGAAAAAATTCTTGCCCAGGGCAACGTCATCGGCTCGCTGGTGATTGCGGCCATGGATCCCGAGCAGCCGGATATCGAAGCAGTTCTCAAGGACTTTCGAAACTGCCTGAACGACTACGACGCCTGGGCTGAAAGCTTCTGGACCGGCTGGGCGTTGGATATCGAGCAGGTATTCAAGGTCGGTAACGAAGTGTCGCTGGCGGCGCCGAAGAACCTTGATCAACCCATCAGCGCCACGGTCGTCGCTTGTCCGGCGGAGGGTCCGCTGACACTGGTGCACATGTTTCAGGCGGCACGCTTCGTGCCGATTGGCGACACACCGGTGATGCTGGAGCCGGTCACCGGGGGCGAGCCGGGGAAGGAAACCTTCGGCGA
Organism: Pseudomonas sp. Q11; assembly: GCF_024494355.1. GTDB lineage: Bacteria > Pseudomonadota > Gammaproteobacteria > Pseudomonadales > Pseudomonadaceae > Aquipseudomonas > Aquipseudomonas hefeiensis. Next base: position 73,625 of record NZ_JAKNQY010000032.1, read on the forward strand.
ACCGGTTAATCACGTGATCGGCCCCAGCGGCATTCTGGAAGTCCGCGACTGTTGGCGAGGCCAGCGTTATCGCATCACCTTTTTCCCCCATGTGACGGCGAACCACGTCAAGGCGTTGTATGCGTCCTACCACGGCGTGATCGACGAACTTGAGGGTTGGCTGAAAGCGGAGTGGGAGCAGTTTCAACCGCAGTGGAGGGAGTTTACCGACGCCGGGTTTCTCGAACGCTACGGTGTGTTGCAGCACGCCGATTGGCGCGGTTTCAAAAACGCCCTGCATCAGCTATGGGACGACGTCAAACAGGTCTTCGAACTGCTGGCCGATCTGCAGGCCAATAGCGAAAAGCTGTTGGAGTACCTGACCCAGGCCGAGCTTGAGCAGCTACTGAAGGCGTCTTCCGAGGCGATTGCCAAAGGACTGATGGTGTTGAGCGACGAGCCGTTGCTCTTCGTTCACATGGCGGCGTTCGCCAGTTGGCTGCGGATGTTGCCGCCTCAGTACCTGGCCGAAGTTGTCGGAGAGCTGCGCGCCTCGGTGCTGATCAACTTCCTGCTAATGCGTTTGACCGGGGGGCTGGGCCTGGGTCTGCGCATGAGCGGTAATGTGCTGGGTCGGGTTCGCTCGGAGCGGGCCCGGGAGTGGTTGCTGGCGTCGAGCCTGAGATTGGGCCAACTCACCCCCGACCGGCTCAATCAACATGCCGATGTGCTCAAACCGTTGGTGGTCAGCCAGCGTGCGCCGTTAAAACCGACGCCTGTCGGACCTTTGCACATTACCCCTGAGAATTCTGCGCCAGTGTCCGTGAGCAATCCGGCGGCCATGGCGCGGGAAAAATCCCAGCCTTCTACACGCCTGAGCGAATACGAACCCCACGACGACGCCGCAAACCAATCGAAAAACCCCAACGGCGACAGTACCGACACCGCGGCCCTGACCCAGACCAGCGGCTGCCCGGTGTCGATGGTCACCGGCGAGGAACTGCTGACCCTGGACGACGGCACCCTCGACGGGCGTTTGCCCTTCGTCTTCACCCGCTTGTACCGCACCAGCGCGGTGGACCTGGACGTCGGCCTGGGCCGTGGCTGGAGCCATGCCCTGGCGCATCGTTTGTTGCCTGAGGGCGAGCAGGTCATCTGGATCGACCAGGAAAACCGCCGTACCACGTTTCCGCTGCCCACCGAGCAGCGCCCGGCGATTCACAACAGCCTGGCCCGGGCGGCGATTTACCTCGGGATCGAGCCGGACGAACTGATCATCGCCCAGCCCGGCGAAG